>NZ_CP084951.1:1200000-2400000 GCF_022788655.1 Sulfitobacter indolifex
CGCCGCGCAATATACGCTGATCCGGGGCTACGGTTTTGCACGTCATGTGCGGACAAATGTCACCGAAGAGGGTGGCATATGGCGGGCAGATGCTGTTTACACGATCTCGCCGAGCCTGCCGAAAGGCTTGAAGACAATTGATGCCGAAGTGACCGCGTTTCAATGCGCGGAACGCGGCATTCCGACGGTGTGAGGACTTATGGCTGATTTCTTTTACAACACCGGGCTGGGCATCGCCCTGCTGACGGTTGGGCAGGTGTTGCTGCTGGTTGTACCGCTTTTGCTGGCGCTGGCCTTCCTCATGTATGCCGACCGCAAAATCTGGGCCGCCGTGATGATGCGTCGCGGCCCGAACGTTGTTGGCGTCTTTGGTCTGCTGCAGAGTTTCGCGGACTTTCTTAAATACATCGTTAAAGAAGTGGTGGTCCCTGCGGGCGCTGACAAGGGGGTCTTCTTCCTTGCGCCGATGATTTCTTTCGTCATGGCAATGATCGCTTGGGCGGTGATCCCCTTCAACGAAGGCTGGATCCTGTCGGACATCAATGTGGCGATCCTCTATGTTTTCGCTGTCTCCTCTTTGGAGGTATACGGCGTGATCATGGGCGGATGGGCGTCGAACTCCAAGTACCCGTTCCTTGGCTCGCTGCGCTCTGCCGCGCAGATGATTTCTTATGAAGTTTCAATCGGCCTGATCATCATCGGTGTGATCCTCTCGACCGGCTCGATGAACTTCTCGTCCATCGTGGCCGCGCAGGATGGTGATTGGGGTCTGTTCAACTGGTACTTCCTGCCGCACTTCCCGATGCTAATCTTGTTCTTCATCTCGGCACTGGCCGAAACCAACCGCCCACCGTTTGACCTTCCGGAAGCGGAATCTGAACTGGTGGCGGGCTATCAGGTGGAATATTCCTCCACGCCGTTCCTGCTCTTTATGATTGGCGAACTGGTGGCCGTGGTGCTGATGTGCGCGTTGGTGTCGCTGATGTTCTTCGGTGGCTGGTTGTCTCCGGTGCCATTCCTGCCCGATGGCTTCTTCTGGATGTTCATCAAGATGCTGATGGTCTTCTTCATGTTCTCCATGGTGAAGGCGATCACGCCGCGTTACCGCTATGACCAGCTGATGCGTCTGGGATGGAAAGTCTTCCTGCCGTTCTCGCTCTTCTGGGTGGTCTTCGTGGCCTTTGCTGCAAAATTCGATTGGTTCTGGGGCATCTATGCCCGTTGGACCGTAGGGGGCTGATATGGCACAGATGGATTACACCCGCGCCGCGAAATACTTCCTGCTGGCTGATTACGCCAAGGCGTTCATGCTGGGGATGCGCTATTTCTTTGCGCCGAAGACCACCATTAACTACCCGCATGAGAAGGGGCCACTGTCGCCCCGTTTCCGTGGTGAGCATGCGTTGCGCCGTTATCCCAATGGCGAAGAGCGTTGCATCGCCTGCAAACTCTGCGAAGCGATCTGCCCCGCGCAGGCCATCACAATCGATGCCGAAGCGCGCGAGGACGGCAGCCGCCGCACCACGCGCTATGACATTGATATGACCAAATGCATTTACTGCGGTTTCTGTCAGGAAGCCTGCCCAGTGGATGCCATTGTCGAAGGGCCGAACTTCGAATTCTCGACCGAGACCCGCGAAGAGCTGTATTACGACAAGGCCAAACTGCTGGACAACGGCGACCGGTGGGAATCAGAAATCGCCCGTAACCTCGAAATGGATGCACCCTACCGATGAGTGATCCAACAAACCCCTTTGATGCGATGATGAAACAGGCGCAGGAAATGGCGAAAGCCTTTCCGGCGATGGAGGCTTTTTCGCCCAAAGGGTTTGAGGCGATGATGGGCACCATGCCCAAGGAAATGATGGATTTCTGGTTCGGCGACACTGTCAACAAGGGCGGTCTTGATGCCCGCACGCGGCTGCTGCTCACGCTGGCCGGTCTGACCATGCAGGGCGCGCAGAATGACATGGGCGTGCGACAGACGGTCCGTCACGCGCTCGAAGCAGGCGCCACCAAGCAACATATCGTCGAGACCATCGGCCAAATGTCCGCCTTTGCTGGCATCCCAGCGATGACCCGAGCGCTGGAATTGGCGCAATCGGTGCTGGACGAGAACAAAGATACCAAGAAGGAAGACGGCGCATGACGGTCTTTTCATTTTACCTCTTCGCGATCAGCGTCATCACCGGCGGGCTGTTCACGGTGATCAGCCGCAACCCGGTGCATTCGGTGCTTTGGCTGATCCTGTCGTTCCTGTCGGCAGCGGGGCTGTTCGTTCTGCTGGGGGCCGAGTTCGTGGCGATGCTGCTGGTCATCGTCTACGTGGGCGCGGTGGCGGTTCTGTTCCTCTTCGTCGTGATGATGCTCGATGTGGATTTCGCCGAGCTTAAGGCCGAGATGGCGCGCTACATGCCGCTGGCGCTGCTGATCGCCTTGGTGATCCTGATGCAGTTCGTGATGGCCTTTGGCGCATGGGAGCAGAGTGCGGCGGCTGAGGGGCTGCGTCTCAATACGATTGACCCGGACCGCTTCAACACCGAAGCGCTAGGTCTGTTGCTTTATGATCGCTACTTCCTGCTCTTCCAGCTGGCGGGTCTAATCCTGCTGGTCGCGATGATCGGTGCGATCGTGCTGACACTGCGTCATCGTAAGGACGTGAAACGCCAAGACGTGGTGGCGCAGATGATGCGCGACCCGGCAAAGGCGATGGAACTGCGCGATGTGAAGTCGGGGCAGGGCCTGTAATCACCGGAATTTTTTGAAAATTCCGTGGCCGTTTTCTTTCCAAGAAAACGGCTCAACCAAGAGAGAAAAGGGACGTCGAGATGTCGAGAACAACAATCGTGGTGCTGGTCGTGGTTTTGATCGTCGTATTCTTCGGCGGCTACAGCTTTATCGGCTAAAACCCGGTCAATCCCGGTGGCAGCCGGGGCAAAGTGATACTAAAAGCCCCATCAAATGGGGCGCGACCAAAGCCCATTAAGGGGCGGGAACGTAAGGGACGACATGATCGGACTTGAGCATTACCTGACGGTAGCGGCGACGCTGTTTGTCATCGGCATCTTCGGGCTATTCCTGAACCGCAAGAACGTGATCATTCTGCTGATGAGCATCGAATTGATGCTGCTCGCGGTGAACATCAACCTCGTCGCTTTCTCCAGTTTCCTTGGTGATTTGACGGGGCAGGTGTTTACGCTTTTCGTACTCACCGTCGCCGCCGCCGAGGCCGCCATCGGCCTCGCCATTCTGGTCTGTTTCTTCCGCAACCGTGGCTCGATCGCGGTGGAAGATGTCAACGTGATGAAGGGCTGAGGCAATGGAAACCACGATCCTATTCGCCCCGCTGCTGGGCGCCATCCTCTGCGGTTTCGGCTGGAAGATCATCGGCGAGAAAGCCGCCCAGTGGATCGCCACAGGGCTCTTGTTCCTCGCGGCCTTCCTGTCTTGGGTGGTGTTCCTGACGCTGGACGGCCCGACCGAGCAAATCCAGATCTTGCGCTTTATCGAGAGCGGCACGCTTAGCACCGATTGGGCGATCCGCATGGACCGTCTGACCGCGATCATGTTGATCGTGATCACCACGGTTTCGAGCCTCGTGCACCTCTATTCCTTCGGCTACATGGCGCATGATGAGAACTTCCGCGATAACGAGAGCTATCGCCCCCGGTTCTTTGCCTATCTGTCCTTCTTTACCTTCGCGATGTTGATGCTGGTGACAGCCGACAACCTCGTGCAGATGTTCTTTGGTTGGGAGGGCGTTGGTGTCGCGTCCTACCTGCTGATCGGTTTCTACTTCCGCAAGCCAAGCGCCAATGCCGCGGCGATGAAGGCCTTCATCGTGAACCGGGTAGGGGACTTTGCGTTCCTGCTGGGCATCTTTGGCCTATATATGCTGACGGACTCGATCCGCTTTGACGACATCTTTGCCGCGGCTCCTGATCTTGCGCAGCAGTCCGTCACTTTCCTTTGGGCCGACTGGAACGCGGCGAACCTGATCGCATTCCTGCTCTTTGTCGGTGCGATGGGTAAATCGGCGCAACTATTCCTGCACACTTGGCTGCCGGACGCGATGGAAGGTCCGACACCCGTGTCGGCGCTGATCCACGCGGCGACCATGGTGACGGCGGGTGTCTTCCTTGTCTGCCGCATGTCGCCTGTGATGGAATTCGCGCCCGAAGCCATGGCATTCGTCACCGTGATCGGTGCGACCACCGCCTTTGTCGCGGCGACCATCGGCCTTGTGCAGACCGACATCAAACGCGTCATCGCCTATTCGACTATGTCCCAGCTTGGCTATATGTTCGTGGCAGCAGGCGTTGGCATGTATTCGGCCGCGATGTTCCACCTCTTCACACACGCTTTCTTTAAGGCGATGCTGTTTTTGGGGGCGGGGTCGGTCATCCATGCGATGCACCACGAGCAGGACATGACCAACTACGGCGGTCTGCGCAAAAAGATCCCCTATACCTTTGCTGCGATGATGATTGGCACGCTGGCCATCACTGGCGTCGGCATTCCGCTGACGCATATCGGTTTCGCCGGCTTCCTGTCCAAAGACGCGATCATCGAGAGCGCTTGGGGTGGTGGGTCTATGTATGGCTTCTGGCTGCTGGTGATCGCCGCTGCGATGACAAGCTTCTACAGCTGGCGTCTGATCTTCCTCACATTCTTTGGCGAGCCCCGCGGCAACAAACATACGCATGAGCATGCGCATGAAAGCCCGATGGTCATGCTGATCCCGCTTGGCGTCTTGGCGCTTGGCTCGGTCTTTGCCGGGATGGTCTGGTACGGGAGCTTCTTTGGCCATGCCGACCAAGTCGGCAAGTTCTACGGCATCCCGATGGCTGAGATGGCCGCAGGCGGAGACGCTCATGTTGAAGGGGCCGAGGACGACCACGGCGCTACGGGTCCGGTCGATGGGGACGAAGGTGCCGAGGCGCTGGTTGAGGGCCATCAGGACGCGGCCGCGCATCACGAGAGCTTCGGCGGTGCGCCGGGTGAGGGAGCGCTGTACTTTGGGCCTGACAATCATGTGCTGGACGACGCACATGCCGCACCGACATGGGTCAAGGTTTCGCCCTTCATCGCGATGCTGGCCGGTCTACTCATGGCGCTGTGGTTCTATATCTGGAGCCCGACTGTCCCCGGACGTTTGGCGGCCAATCAACGACCGCTTTACCTGTTCCTGAAAAACAAATGGTACTTTGATGAGGTTTACGACGTGATTTTCGTGCGTCCCGCCAAGACGATCGGCCGGTTCCTGTGGAAACGCGGCGATGGCAATGTGATCGATGGCACGCTGAACGGCATCGCCATGGGCATCATCCCCTTCTTCACCCGCCTCGCGGGTAAGGCACAGACGGGTTATATCTTTACCTATGCCTTCGCGATGGTGATCGGGATTGCCGTACTGGTGACATGGATGACGATGAGCGGAGGAGCGAACTGATGGATACGCATCTGCTTTCAATCATCACATTCGTACCAGCCTTTGCTGCGCTCATCCTCGCGGTCTTCCTGCGCGGTGACGATGCCGCCGCCGGGCGCAACGCGAAATGGCTGGCCTTCATCACCACGACAGTCACCTTCCTGATCTCGCTTTTCGTACTGTTCGAATTTGACCCGTCCAACACTGACTTCCAGTTCGTGGATGAGGCCGATTGGCTGCTGGGTCTGAAGTACCGCCTTGGCGTTGACGGCATCTCGATCCTCTTCGTGATGCTGACCACCTTCATGATGCCGCTGGTCATCGCGGCGAGCTGGAATGTCGAGCACCGCGTCAAAGAATACATGATCGCTTTCCTGCTTTTGGAAACGCTGATGCTCGGTGTCTTCATGGCGCTGGACTTGGTGCTCTTCTACCTGTTCTTCGAGGCAGGTCTGATCCCGATGTTCCTGATTATCGGCATTTGGGGCGGCAAAGAGCGTATCTACGCGAGTTTCAAGTTCTTCCTCTATACCTTCCTCGGCTCGGTGCTGATGTTGGTGGCAATGGTGGCAATGTTTACCGAAGCAGGCACAACCTGCATCGGTGGTTGCGAGATTAGCTTGCTCACGCATAACTTCGGGTCCGACAACTTCGAGCTTCTGGGTATCCAAGTCGTTGGTGGCATGCAGACACTGATGTTCCTCGCCTTCTTTGCCAGCTTTGCGGTCAAGATGCCGATGTGGCCGGTCCACACATGGCTGCCCGATGCCCACGTTCAGGCGCCTACAGCCGGTTCCGTCGTGCTTGCGGCGATCCTGCTGAAGATGGGTGGTTACGGCTTCCTGCGCTTCAGTCTGCCGATGTTCCCCGTGGGGGCCGAGGTGATGACGCCGCTGATCCTGTGGATGTCGGCCATCGCCATCGTCTATACCTCGCTGGTGGCACTCGTGCAGCAGGACATGAAAAAGCTGATCGCCTATTCCTCGGTCGCGCATATGGGTTTTGTGACCATGGGTATCTTTGCTGCGAACCAGCAGGGGATCGACGGCGCGATTTTCCAGATGATCAGCCACGGCTTCATCTCTGGCGCGCTCTTCCTGAGCGTTGGCGTGATTTATGACCGTATGCACACCCGTGACATCGACGCTTATGGTGGTCTGGTGAACCGGATGCCGGCCTATGCAATGGTCTTCATGTTCTTCACCATGGCGAACGTGGGCCTGCCGGGCACATCTGGGTTCGTGGGTGAATTCCTGACGCTCATGGCGACGTTCCAAGTGAACACTTGGGTCGCTGCTGTAGCAACGACCGGGGTAATCTTCTCGGCGGCTTATGCACTCTGGCTCTATCGCCGCGTGGTGATGGGCGACCTGATCAAAGAAAGCCTCAAGGCGATCACCGATATGACCGCGCGTGAGAAATGGATCATTGCCCCGCTGGTGGCGATGACCCTGATCTTGGGCGTCTACCCGGCACTGGTGCTGGATATGATCGGGCCGTCGGTGGCTGCTCTCGTTGAAAATTACGACATGGCGCTGGAGGCGGCTGATACCGCTGTGCAGACCGCCGATGCCTCGCATTAAGAAGGACTTGGCGCATGATTTCCGCTGATCTGAACATCATTCTGCCCGAGATTGTGCTTGCGGGGTTTGCCCTGCTTGGCCTTCTTGGCGCGGTCTATACGTCGAAAGACAAGGCCGCCGGGGTGCTCGTCTGGGTGACCGCGGTGGTGATGGTGCTGCTGGCCGGTTGGGTCGCCATGTCGGGCGACGGCACCACCAATATCGCCTTTTACGGCATGTTTATCGACGACAGTTTCGCGCGGTTTGCCAAGGTGGCGATCTTGCTGTCGGCGGCGGCTGTGTTGGTCATGTCGGAAAGCTACATGAAACTGCGCGGCTTGCTGCGGTTTGAGTATCCCATTCTGGTCTCGCTGGCGGTTGTCGGCATGATGGTGATGGTCAGCGCGGGCGATCTGATGGCGCTGTACATGGGGTTGGAACTGCAATCTCTGGCGCTTTACGTTGTCGCCTCCCTGCGCCGCGACTCGGTTAAATCGACTGAGGCTGGCTTGAAGTATTTCGTCCTGGGCGCACTCAGCTCGGGTCTGCTGCTTTACGGTGCGTCGCTTGTCTATGGCTATGCCGGGACCACGGCCTTTGCCGGGATCATCACCACTGCGCAAACCGGTGAAACCTCGCTTGGGCTGCTCTTTGGTCTGGTCTTCCTGATTTCGGGCCTCGCCTTCAAGGTTTCTGCCGTGCCTTTCCACATGTGGACACCGGACGTCTATGAGGGCGCGCCGACCCCAATTGCGGCCTTCTTTGCCACGGCACCTAAGGTCGCCGCCATGGGTCTGTTTGCGCGGGTGATGCATGACGCCTTCGGCCAGATCGTCAGCGATTGGAGCCAGATCGTGGCGCTGCTGTCAGTGCTGTCGATGTTCTTCGGCTCGGTCGCCGCGATCGGTCAGACCAACATCAAACGTCTGATGGCCTTTTCGTCGATTGCCCACATGGGCTATGCGCTGATGGGCTTGGCTGCGGGCACGGCTTTCGGTGTGCAGGCGATGCTGGTCTATATGGCGATCTATGTGACCATGAACCTCGGCACTTTTGCTTTCATCCTGCTGATGCAGAAAGACGGCGCGCCGGTGACCGATATCACCCTGCTGAATATGTATGCCAAGACCAATCCGGGCCGGGCGCTGGCGATGCTGGTGCTGCTGTTCAGCCTTGCAGGCGTGCCACCGATGCTGGGCTTCTTTGGCAAGTTCTACGTACTGCGCGCGGCCTATGACGCCAATATGGCGTGGCTCGCCGTGGCGGGCGTGATCGCCAGTGTGATCGGTGCGTACTACTACTTGCGGATCGTCTTTTACATGTACTTCGGCGAGGAGCGTTCTGACACGCTGGATCACCAGAACGGCGGCGTGCTGACCGTGGTGCTGATGGCCTCGGCTGTGATCATGATCGTCGGGATTGCGAATATGTTCGGTGTCGAAGGCATGGCCGCCTCGGCTGCGGCGTCGCTGGTGAACTGAGCAGTGCGGCGCAAGACTGGCCGGACCACCGCATGACCGACTGGCCGGAAGGCTATGGCCGGCGCGTCTATGACACGCTCGATTCCACCCTCTCAGAGGCGGCGCGGTTACAGCAAGAGCTGACCGCGCCGACTTGGATCCTGGCGCTGGAGCAGACCGCCGCGCGTGGCCGCCGTGGCCGCAGTTGGACCACCCCGCGCGGCAATTTTGCGGCAACCCTGATGATGCCCCGTAAAGAGCCACCGGGCGTTGCCGCGCTGCGGTCCTTCGTGACATCACTGGCGCTCTACCGCGCCTTTGTTGCAGTGACAGGGCGCGAGGATGCCTTTGCCCTAAAATGGCCGAACGATGTGCTGCTGCGCGGTGGCAAGGTGGCAGGGATCCTTCTGGAAAGCGTTGGCGATCATCTGGCGATCGGGATTGGTGTGAACCTTGCTCATGCGCCTGAAGCTGGCACGCTGGAGGCCCGCGCTCTGCCTGCGGTGACCCTGCGCGAAGCGGGGGCCAATGTGACCGCCGAAGACTTCCTTAACGTCCTTGCGCAAGAATATGCCGGTCTTGAAGATCAGTTCACCACCTATGGTTTCGCCACGATTCGCAGCGCGTGGCTCGCCCATGCCGCGCGGTTGGGAGAGGTCATCACCGCCCGTACCATGCGCGATGAGATCACCGGCGTCTTTGAAGATGTAGACAGCGCAGGCAATCTGATCCTGCGCACCCGCGACGGCGCGGTGTCCATCACCGCAGCGGATGTGTTTTTCTAAAATCGGGGGAGGGAGGCAGCATGCTTCTGGCAATTGATTGCGGCAACACCAATACGGTTTTCTCGATCTGGGACGGGAAAGAGTTCATCGCCACTTGGCGCACCTCGACCGAATGGAAACGGACGGCGGACCAATATTACGTTTGGCTCAACACGTTGATGCGCCTGCAAAATATAGACGCAGATATCACCGATATGATCATCAGCTCCACCGTGCCACGGGTGGTGTTCAACCTGCGGGTGCTGGCCGATCGTTACTTTAACACGCGTCCTTTCGTGGTGGGCAAACCGGGCTGCGATCTGCCGATTGACGTTCGCGTAGATGGAGGCACGCAGGTGGGGCCGGACCGGCTGGTAAACACCGTGGCAGGCTTTGACCTTTATGGCGGCGACTTGATCGTGGTGGATTTTGGCACCGCCACCACCTTTGACGTTGTAGCCGATGATGGGGCCTATATCGGGGGCGTGATCGCGCCCGGCGTGAACCTCAGCCTTGAAGCGCTGCACAACGCTGCGGCCGCGCTGCCGCATGTCGATATCTCTAAACCTCAGAATGTCATCGGCACCAATACGGTTGCCTGCATGCAGTCTGGTGTCTTTTGGGGTTATGTCGGACTGGTTCGTGAGATATGTGAGCGAATAAGGGCGGAACGTGCGAGACCCATGCGCGTTATTGCCACGGGGGGTCTGGCACCGCTGTTTCAGCAGGCAGTCGACCTGTTCGATGATTATCAAGATGAACTGACGATGCACGGTCTGACCGTGATCCACGATTATAATAAGGACAAAGCTGAATAATATGAGCAGCGAACGATTTATCTATCTGCCCCTCGGTGGGGCGGGTGAAATTGGCATGAACGCCTATGTCTACGGCTACGGCAAACCGGGTAAAGAGCGGCTGATCGTCGTCGACCTTGGTGTGGCGTTCCCGGATATGGACAGCACGCCGGGCGTTGATCTGATCTTGCCCGACATCACATGGCTGAAGAAACGCCGCGATCAGATCGAAGCGATCTTCATCACCCACGCCCACGAAGACCACATTGGCGCGGTCGCCCATTCCTATGAGGCGCTCAAGGCACCGATCTATGCGCGTGCCTTTACCGCGAATATCGCCCGCCGCAAGATGTCAGAGCATGGCCATCCTGAGGACGCGATCACCACGGTCAGCACATGGCCTGAGCAGATCACAGCCGGTCCGTTCAAAGTGGGCTTCTTGCCGATCTCGCATTCGATCCCCGAGTCTTCCGCTATGGTCATCGACACGCCCGAAGGGCGTACGATCCACTCGGGCGACTTTAAGATTGACCGTACACCGGGCGTTGGCGAAGCCTTTGACGACGCGCTCTGGGCCGATGTTTGCAAAGATGGCGTCAATGCGCTGATCTGCGACAGCACGAACGTCTTCTCCGCGCATCCCGGCCGTTCGGAATCGACCGTTGGGCCAGAGATCGAAAAACTGGTCAGCAGCGCTGAAGGCATGGTTATCGCCACGACCTTCGCCTCCAACGTGGCGCGGGTCAAAACGCTGGCAGAGGCTGGCGCACGGGCAGGGCGGTCGATCGTTCTGCTGGGCCGCGCGATGAACCGCATGGTCGAAGCTTCGATCCAAACAGGTGTGATGAAAGACTTTCCGCCTGTGATCTCCCCCGAGAACGCCCGCGCGATTCCGCGTGAGAACCTGATGCTGCTGGTCACCGGCAGCCAAGGTGAGCGCCGCGCGGCTTCTGCGCAGCTTGCACGCGGTAAGTATCAGGGCATCGAGTTGAAAGAGGGCGATCTCTTCCTCTTTTCCTCGAAAACCATTCCGGGCAACGAGCGCGGTGTGATCAGCATCATTAACCAATTCTCTGAAAAGGGTGTGGATGTGGTGGATGATTCCTCGGGTCTTTACCACGTCTCGGGCCACGCCAACCGTCCGGACCTTGAGACGCTGCACGCGATTGTGAAGCCTCAGGTGCTGATCCCGATGCATGGCGAGCACCGCCATCTGCGCGAGCATGTGAAGATCGCCAATGCCAAAGGCATCACCGGCGTTCTGGCCGTTAATGGCATGATGATCGACCTGTCGGGCAACAAGCCTAAGGTGGTAGAGCATGTCGACACCGGTCGCATGTATCTGGACGGCTCGGTGCAGGTCGGCGCACTCGATGGTGTGATCCGCGACCGTATCCGCATGGCGCTGAACGGTCATGCGACCGTGACGATGATCCTTGACGCGGATGATGAGCCGTTGGGTGATCCTTGGGTTGATCTGATGGGTCTGCCAGAAAAAGGCCGCTCTAACGCGCCCTTGGTCGACGTGTTGGAGCAAGACCTAAGCCAGTGGCTGAACCGTCAAAAGGCCGCAACATTGCGTGACGATGACAAGCTGAACGATGGTCTTAAAAAAGTCGCGCGTCAGTCATCGTATGATGAGATTGGCAAAAAGCCCGAAGTCACCGTGGTGGTCAGTCGTCTGAACTGACCTCTTCCCCACCGCTGCACATATAGACCGCGCCGCCCACTGCAACCACGCTTACGCCCGTGGCCGCAAGGGCGGCGGGGGTCGACAGTGCAGTGGCCAGCGTCGTGCCGGTGGTCGCCAGATTGGCGCTCAGGGCAGATGCCCCTCCCGTCAGAATGAACGCCCCAGACTTATGCGCCACGGCGCGTAGGTTGTCTGGCTGGCTGATCGTATCCACGGCAGAGCGTGCGATGCTCTTGCTGATGCTGACGGTTTCTTCTTTGGTGGTGTTCACCCTCTCACAAAAAGTCTTTTTGCAATTGCCGCGATAGTTCCGTTCGCCGGGGATCAGGAAGTGGCCATCCTCATCTGTGGCGGTCAAACAATAGCCGTTGATCTGATCTAGCGGTACGGTCGTTGCAAGGTAGTCAAACAGAACGCCGCTGTTGCACGCGGGCGGCGCACCCCACAGGTTGCTCCATTTGCGGGCGGGCCAGTTCATGAGCCGTTCGCGGGTGCCGACCTCGTCTGCGAAATTTGCAAAATTCTCGGCCTCGATGACGACTTCGGCGCCATTCACCAACGCACGGCAGCGTTCGGCACTGGCGGGGGTGGCCAGAAGTGTCGTGAGGGTAAGGGCAAGGGTGATGAGGGCAGGGCGCAGCATGATGGTCCTATCTGAGAGGGTTCAAATCTCACATAGCACAGACGAAAAAGCCGCCAATCCCGGTCAGGATCGGCGGCGAATTCATGCCAGCGGTTAGGCTGGATTAGATACGTTCACGAAAGCTTAGACCGATGAAGTCAGGCGTGTGATCGCCCAGTCCTACAACGCGGTTGTCGTTGCCGCCGCGTTTGTCATTGCGTCCCCGGCCACGCGGGGTCTTGTCGTTGTTGCCCCCACGGTTCGATCGGCGGTCATTTTGCGACGGAGCATCCTGCGCCGGAGCATCCTGCGCTGGAGCGACCTCTGCCTGCGGGGCAGGTTCGGAAGTCGGCTCAGCCTTGGGTTCGACCTTTGGCGCTTGCGGCTGGTTATCTTCGGCAGGTTTGTCTGCAGTGACTTGCTCGGCGGCCGCTTTGTCGGCGCGCGGCGCGTCAGATTTGCGGCTGCGCGAACGGGTCCGCTTGGGCTTGTCGGCAAACTTGGGCTTGTCGTCGGCCTTGGCTGGCGCTTCGGCGGTTGCCTCTTCTGGGGCAGGCGCGTCGGTTTGCAGCAGGTTCTCCAAGCGCGGAATTTCCTTTTGCACCAAACGCTCAACGTCTTCGAAATTCTTCTCGTCGCGCGGCACGCAGATCATGATCGCTTTGCCATCACGCCCGGCACGGCCCGTCCGGCCAATGCGGTGAACGTAGTCTTCGGCGTGGCTGGGCACGTCGAAGTTGAACACATGGCTCACACTTGGCACATCAAGGCCGCGGGCGGCCACATCAGAAGCAATAAGGAATCGCAGCTCGCCATTGCGGAAGCCGTCCAATGTCTTGGTCCGCTGACTTTGGTCAAGATCGCCGTGGATCGGGGCCGCGTCATAGCCGTGTTTTTTCAACGACTTGGCAACGGTATCCACGTCCATCTTGCGGTTACAGAAGATGATCGCATTGGTGCATTTCTCGCCTTCAGCGTCGATCAGCATCCGCAGCAGCTTGCGCTTTTCGGTGGCTTCACGATCCTTGCGCGAGGCTTTGAACATCACCACACCTTGGGTGATGTTCTCGCTCGTTGTCGCCTGACGGGCGACTTCGATCCGCTCGGGATTGCTGAGGAATGTGTTGGTGATCCGCTCAATCTCAGGCGCCATGGTGGCCGAGAAAAACAGCGTCTGACGGGTGAAGGGCGTGAGGCCGAAGATGCGCTCAATATCAGGGATGAACCCCATGTCGAGCATCCGGTCGGCTTCGTCCACGACCATGACTTTCACGTCCGAGAGAATCAGTTTGCCGCGCTCGAAATGGTCCAGCAAGCGGCCCGGGGTGGCGATCAGCACGTCGACGCCTTTGTCGATCAGCTTGTCCTGCTCCTTAAAGCTCACGCCGCCGATCAGCAGCGCTTTGGTCAGCTTGAGGTGCTTGGAATAGGTGTCGAAGTTTTCAGCAACCTGTGCCGCCAATTCACGGGTCGGGCACAGCACAAGGCTGCGCGGCATCCGGGCGCGGGCGCGGCCACGGGCAAGCAGCGAAAGCATCGGCAGCGTGAAGCTGGCGGTCTTCCCGGTGCCGGTCTGGGCAATGCCCAAAACGTCGCGGCCTTCTAGGGCAGGGGGGATGGCGCCCGCCTGGATGGGCGTGGGCGATTCGTAGCCAGCTTCTACAACAGCTTTGAGAACCTTGGCGTTCAAGTTCAGATCGGTAAATTTTGTCATGTGCGTCCGGGTTGAGCGGACACTGACTTGGCCCGCGGCAGCAATACAAGCCGGCCCGATTGGCCCTAAAGGCGGCAACTGCCGCGGCGTGTTCCAAAAGCGCATAGCAAGTTGCGGCTGCGTCGTCAAACACTTGACCCCTCAGACGCTTATCTGGGGAATTGGCGCAACATCTTTGCATCAAGATCAAGATCGGCATGGCGCAGCAGGCCGTGGGCATTAAGTGCAGCCCGTAGGTTTGGCGTGTCGGCGCAGACCTCATCAAAGAAGGCGCGCAAACCCGGCTCGCCCCCTTCGGTTTCGATCATGGCAAACAGCTCATGCATCGACAGACCGCCCCGATCGCGGGGACGGTTCGGGGCCAATTCAGACCGATAAGACCCATTTTCTATGCGGTAGCGATAGGCGGCCTGCCACTCGGGCCAGCTTTTGGCGTGAAGATGCGCAAGATCAATGTCGGGGTTCTGTTCAGGCCCATTAATGATCGCGTCCTTCTGAAAGACGTTATGGATTTGTACACGAATGCCCGCCATACCGGTCCGCACAAAGACCTTTCCCGCCAGATGGCTAAGGAAACCACCTTTGATGTAGTTGCCATAGGTAGGATAAAGCTCAGATACGATCTGGGCGCGGTTCGGACCATTCGGGATAAAGGCTTTGAAAGCAGTCGCATCACCCGACAATGCCTCCATCGGGCGGATCCGGGCGATTCTTTGATCAGCGGGCAGGTCAGTCAGCACCTCGCCAACATCGCGATCCGCGACCAAAAACTCATCAACATCCATATGGATCAACCAATCGACGTCATCCGCGCGATGATAGGCATGGGTCGCATTATGGGTTTGACGCACCTGATGTTTCTTAGGGAGCTTACCGCAGAGCTTTTGCCAATAGGCGTCATCGCAGGTGGTGACGCGTATCTTTGGATGACCCTTTAGGGATGCAAAAGCCTCAGGGTTTTCGGCGTCGAGATAGAGGTAAAGCCGATGAGCGCCCGCCTCCAGATGGTAGGCGGCAAAGCGCTTTATTTCGTCTGCAGGGGCCAAGATCGTAGCGGCAAGGCCCCATTTCCTCGTCTCCGTCATTGCATCTCCCCAGCTGAGATCAGCATGTCATTATTGACCGCAAAATCAAGGCTTTTGGCCAACGTGGGGCGTCTGCGTCAGGCCATCATTTCCTTGGTCGCTGTCAGCTTGACGTCCGGGTAATCGCGCTCAACACGGTCGATGTCCCATTGTAGACGGGTCAGGTAAACGATGTCGCCATCATGGTCATGGGCGATGTGCTGCTTGTTGTTTTCGGTAAACTTATCAACGGCCTGTTTGGTGCCGTTGACCCAGCGGGCAGAGGTGAATTGCGACGCCTCAAATCGCACGGGCAGCCCATATTCCAGCTCAATACGGCTGGCGAGCACTTCGAACTGCAATTGGCCCACAACGCCCACAACAAAGCCCGATCCGATGGACGGTTTGAACACTTTCGCGGCGCCTTCTTCGGCAAATTGCATCAGCGCTTTTTCGAGGTGCTTGGCTTTCAACGGATCGCCCGCACGGACAGATTGCAGCAGTTCCGGCGCGAAGGAGGGGATGCCGCTGACGCGCAGCGCTTCGCCTTGGGTCAGCGTGTCGCCGATGCGCAACTGGCCGTGGTTGGGGATGCCGATAATGTCGCCGGCCCAAGCCTCTTCGGCCAGCTCGCGGTCGGAGGCGAGGAACATGACAGGGTTGGAGATCGTCATCGGCTTTTTGGTGCGCACATGGGTCATTTTCATGCCCCGCTCAAAATGCCCCGAAGCGAGGCGGACAAAGGCCACGCGGTCACGGTGTTTGGGATCCATATTTGCCTGCACCTTAAAGACAAATCCGGATACCTTTGTTTCTTCAGGTAAAATCTTACGCGGCGTGGCGGCCTGAATCTGCGGCTCCGGCCCGTATTTGGCGATGCCTTCCATCAGTTCACGCACGCCGAAAGAGTTGATGGCAGAGCCGAACCAAATCGGCGTCAGCGTCCCTTCGTGCATCGCTTTGAGGTCCAGAGGCGGCAGCAGTTCACGCGCCATCTCCAGATCTTCGCGCAGCTTTTCCAGCAGGGCGGCAGGGACGTGCTCGGCCAGCTTGGGGTCGTCCAGCCCTTCGATCTTGATGCTATCGGCCACACGGTTCCGGTCGGCGCGGTCCATCAGCTCCAGACGGTCGCGCAGCATGTCGTAGCAACCGACAAAATCGCGGCCCACGCCGATGGGCCAGCTTGCAGGCGTCACGTCAATGGCGAGGTTCTCTTGGATTTCGTCGATAATCTCAAAGGTATCGCGGCTTTCGCGGTCCATCTTGTTACAGAAGGTCAGGATCGGCAGGTCGCGCATCCGGCAGACTTCGAAAAGCTTCTGCGTTTGGCTTTCCACACCTTTGGCGCCGTCGATCACCATCACGGCGGCATCCACCGCCGTCAGCGTGCGGTAGGTATCCTCGGAAAAGTCCGAGTGGCCGGGCGTATCGACGAGGTTGAACCGATAATTGGTATCGCCGCTGTGAAAATCGAACGACATGGCCGAGGCGGAGACCGAAATCCCCCGGTCTTTCTCCATCGCCATAAAGTCGGACCGCGTGCGCCGCGCTTCGCCCTTGGCGCGCACTTGGCCAGCCATCTGAATCGCCCCGCCAAACAGCAGGAACTTTTCAGTCAGCGTGGTCTTGCCCGCGTCAGGGTGGCTGATGATCGCAAAGGTGCGACGGCGCGCGATCTCGGCGGGCAGGGCGGGGCGGTTTTGCGGCGTGTCCAACATCCGCCCCATATAGGCTGCGCCGTGGCCGGGCGCAATCTGGGCATTGCTGCGAATCGACCGTAGGCCTAGCATGAGAACATAAGTGGTACATGGAGGAATTTGCGATGGAACTGAAACAGATTGCACAAGAGTTGGTTAACGGCTGCCGTGCCGGTGCGGCCAAGGTGCGCGAGAACCTTGATAAGCTATATGCCGAAGATGCCGTATCGGTAGAGGCCGCTGATATGGGCGGACAGGGGCGTGAGACCCATGGGATCAAAGCAATCCACGGCAAACACGACTGGTGGGAAAACGCGATGGAGGAACACGCGACCGAAGTCTCAGGCCCGTTCTATTTCGGCGATGACCAGTTCAGCGCGGTCTTCAAGGTTGACGCCACCGACAAGCAGAGCGGCGATCGCTTTCAGATGGAAGAGATCGGCGTGTACCACGTGAAAGACGGCAAAATCGTCCGGGAAGAGTTTCACTACGCCGTTGAGGCACCCTAACGGGTTGAGGCTTTTCTCAGCAGCTCCGCCGCATTGGGGCGGTTGAGCAGCGCCTCGGCCAGATCAAGCCCCGCATGGGGCAGATCGGAATGGCCGGGGATCACCTCGCCCAAGGCTGCGGCCATTTCCGGCGGCAGAACCGCGCGGGTGCGGCTGTCGACCAGCATGGATTCGGCGGCGATCCCCTCGGCATAGATGATTTGATGCCCGTCAAAGAGCAGTTGGAAGTAGTCGACAAACCCGCCGTCTTGCACCGTCACGCTGTCGCCATTCACCAGATGCCGCGCTTTCACGAGCAATTCCGACCGGCCCGCGCCCATCTCATCACTGCGCTGATAGATGAAGAGGCGGTGATCGGGGCTGACGATCAAGTCGTGTTCATTGTTCAAGGTGCCCGCCCGAATGCAGATGGGCGCGAAATCCCCTACCGCGCGCAGGGTGCTTTGGCCGATCCAACGAAGGGTCTGAACACCGTCATCGCGGGTCAGGATACGGTCCCCGACGCGCAACTCTTCGATGGGCCGCAACTCTCCGGTGCTAAGCGAGATATGGGTGCCGCGGGTGAATGAGACGCAGGCCAGTTGGCCAAATTTCTGCTGCGCGGTCTGGGTGTCAATCCCGACAATGCAATACCCCGTTTGCGGGTTCAGCGGCCCTAGTGGCAAAAGATAAACCTCTGCCGCGCGCCCTTGGCCATCGACTTCGACCAGCAGCAGCGCCTCTTGGGTCTGGCCTTCGGGCGACATCAGCGTGAGCAGACTGTCGAGGTGTAGATCAGCACCGGGGCTGCCCACGTCGGTATCCTCGGCAAGTCGCAGTTGATTGCCTGGAAGGGTCTGCAATGACAGCCGCCGTGGCACTGCTGCGCGGTCCAGCTCATAGGTATCGTCAAGCACCAGTTCAGCGGCAAAAGACAGCGTATCCCCCAGATTCGCGCCATCACTCGCACGCAATTCCTCAGCGCGGTAAACGGCGATGCTCTGGGCGGGGGCGGTGCGGGTGCTGGACATGACGGGCCTTTGGTTTAGGGGCTTTCGCCAACGGGATAAGGTAGAATTGTGGCCCCCATGGGTCAAGGCTCGGGTGATTTGCTGGCATTGGCGGCAGGCCGTGGTAGGCATATGCAAATGCACAGGAGGAATCGCATAATGGATTTGGGTATTAAGGGTAAGAAGGCGCTTGTCTGCGCCTCGTCCAAAGGGCTTGGCCTTGGCTGCGCCGAAGCGCTTGCTGCGGCAGGGGTCAGCCTTGTGATGAACGCGCGCGGCGCCGAGGCGCTTGAGGCTTCGGCGGAGCGTATCCGTCAGGACTATGGCGTCGAGGTCGTCACCGTGGCGGCGGATGTGGCCACCGAAGAGGGGCAAAAGCTGGTCATCAAAGCCGCTGAGGGCTGTGACATCCTCGTCAACAACGCGGGCGGCCCCCCTCCGGGCATGTGGCATGACTGGGACCGCGAAGATTTCATCAAAGCGCTCGACGCCAATATGCTGGCCCCCATCGCGCTGATCAAAGCACTGGTGCCGGGCATGATGGAGCGTGGCTGGGGCCGGGTGGTCAATATCACCAGCCAATCCGTGCGCGCGCCGATTGGGGTTCTGGGTCTCAGCAACTCCGCGCGGACCGGGCTTACGGGCTATGTCGCGGGCACCTCGCGTCAGGTGGCGGGCAAGGGGGTCACGATCAACAACCTTCTGCCGGGGATACATGCAACCGACCGCGCGGATTCGCTGGATGCGGGTGTGGTCAAGGCTAAGGGCATCACGCTGGATGAGGCCCGCGCCGAGCGGCAGGCTGGCATCCCCGCAGGCCGCTATGGCACCCGCGAGGAATTTGGCGCGGCTTGTGCGTTCCTTTGTTCGCAGCATGCTGGGTTCATCGTGGGGCAAAACCTGCTGCTGGACGGCGGCGGCACCAACATCACGATGTAAGCGGAAGAGGGGGCCGAAATGGTAATAAAAGCCGCAGCGATGCTGGTCGGCCTCTTCGCCACTTCGGCCAGCGCCCAAGACCTGCTGCCGCGCTATGAGGCGGCGCAGGTCGCGCTGGACGGGCGGATGCTGAGCGTGATGGGAAGTGATCCTGCCAAGGCCCGTTGGAGCCCCGAGCGGCGCGGCAAATCCGCCTGCGCGCTGGCCGAACTTGCGCGGTTACGCGGCCGCGCCGTGGCCGAAGCCTATGTGCGCGAGGTCGAATATGCCATCGACGAAGCCAACCGGCTGACCCACGCTGCGGATTTTGGCGGTCTGGCGGCGCGGATCCATCGCAATGCAGGGATTGGCTTTCAGCGCGATCTGGTGCCAATCACCCGCAAATGCGGGATCGGGCTTTAGCGCGGATTGATCCGGCCGCATGGCGCAGGCAGGCCTTTGCCACGCGGCCGGGCTATCACGTTTCTGACAGCGCATGTTTCGGGACTAGCCCGCTTCAGGCCGCGCGGCTAACGCTAGAGGGGTCTTCTCACCAAAAGGGCTCGCCCCATGCAAAGCACCGTTTTAATTGTCCTCTTCGCCGCTGTCATCCTTGCCAGCCTGCTGGTCGCGCCGCGCCGTGCCACGGTCGAAGGGTTCTTTGGCGGTGCCAACGCAGCGGGCCGCGCGCCGGGGCTTTGGGTGCTGGTGCTGAGCCAAGTCACCACATGGATTTTCGCCCGCAGTCTAATGAACGCGGCGATCTTGGGCTATTTCTATGGCATCGCCGGCACGCTGGCTTATGCAGCTTACTATGGCTCATTTCTGACGGGCGGTTTTATCGTCGGCCATCTGCGCCGCGGCGGGGCGCGGTCGGTGCAGGATTGGCTGAGCGGGCAGTTCGGGGGCGCGGGCACGGCGGCCTACAACCTCGTGATCGGGCTGCGGCTCTTGTCCGAAGTCTTTGCCAACCTTCTCGTCGTCGCGCTGATCTTTGAGGCTGTCTGGCCGGGGTCGGGCACGCTGGCAGTGCTGATCGTGGCGGCTTTGGGCTTTGGCTATTCGGCATGGGGCGGCCTTTCCGCGGCACTGCGCACGGATGTTGTGCAGATGCTGGTCTTTCTCGTGGTCTTCGGCCTTGCCCTCGGTGCGCTGCTGCTGAGCCCGGGGTTCGAGCTTGGCGCGGTACTCAGCGCGCCGGGGGTGTCGGGGCCCTATAATGGCTGGGTGCTTTTGGGTGTCGCGCTGCTGCAAGTCTTCTCCTACCCCGCCCATGATCCGGTGATGATGGACCGCGGCTTTCTTGCGGATGAGGCGACGACGCGGGCCTCCTTCCTCCATGCCTTTTGGATTTCAACGCTGTGTATCATCGGCTTTGGGTTCTTTGGTATCCAAGCCAGCCTGACTGGCGCGGCCTATGAGGGCGAGTTGATCGGCACATGGGGGCTGATGTTTCCGGGCTGGATTTTCGTGGCGCTGATGCTGTCTTTGCTGGTCTCGGCGCTCTCCACGCTCGACTCCGCGCTGGCCTCTGCCGCGAGGCTGATGGTTGAGGAATGGCGCATCGCACCGCGCAGCCTGATGGGCGGGCGGCTGGTGATGGCGGGGTTCATGATCTTGGGCGCGCTGCTGACGCTTTGGGGCAATGCCACGCTGTTTGACGCGGTGGCGGTCAGCGGGACGGCGTCGATGTTCCTTACCCCGGTGCTGTTGGTGGGGCTGGTGGCCGGACGGCGGATTGCGGTTTGGAGCTATCTCGCTGCCTTCGCTGCTGCGATGTTCGGAGCGGCGGTCTACTTTGCGCAGGGCTGGGCGCCCGTCGCAGCGCTTTTGCCAGAGGGGCATAAATACGAGCAATTGCTGGCAATCTGTGTGCTTGTACTCATCGCTGGTTTCGCAGCGGTGCTTGCGGGGGCGCGGCGAGGCTGATAGCTGGGTTTCCGAGCGATTTAATCGGATACTGCATCTTCCATGAGTGACCCCACCCCCCGACTGGAAATCAAGAACCTGCGCCGCAGCTATGGCGGGCGGCAGGTGGTTGACGACGTGTCCCTGCAGATCATGCCGGGGCAGGTGACCTGCCTGCTCGGCCCCTCGGGCTGCGGCAAATCCACGACCCTGCGCATGATCGCAGGGGTTGAGATGCAAGACAGCGGCACGATCCATGTCGACGGCAAGCTGATCTGCGACACGGTGTTTCGTGTCCCGCCTGAGCGGCGCGAGATTGGTCTGATGTTTCAGGATTTCGCCCTGTTTCCGCATCTGAGCGTGGCCGACAACGTGGGTTTTGGCCTCAAGACGGGCACCAAGGCAGAGAAGCGTGCCCGGATCGAATTGCTGCTCGAACGGGTGGACCTGCTGCGCTACATCGATGGCTACCCGCACCAGCTTTCCGGCGGTGAGCAGCAGCGTGTGGCGCTGGCGCGTGCGCTGGCTCCGCAGCCGCGCATCATGTTGATGGATGAACCCTTCTCTGGCCTCGACAACCGCCTGCGCGACGGCATCCGGGACGAGACGCTGAGCATCCTGAAAGAAGAAGACACCGCCGTGCTGCTCGTTACCCATGAGCCGGACGAGGCGATGCGCATGGCCGATGAAATCGCCCTGATGCGCGACGGCAAGATCGTCCAGCAGGGCGCGCCCTATAACGTCTATACCCGGCCCTTGGACCGCGCCTCGGTCGCGTTTTTCAGCGATGCGAATGTGTTGGAGGCCACGGTGAACGGTGCGCTGGCCGAAACGGTCTTCGGCGAGTTTCTCGCCCCCGGTCTGCCGGATGGCACCAAGGTGAATATCGTGTTCCGTCCGCAGCACCTGCGGATCGACTTTGACCGCGCCGGGCAAGGCCCACGCCCCACCTCCACCGATGGCACGCCAGCGCGCGCGGTGGTCGAACGGGCGCGCTTTATGGGCAACGAAAGCCTTGTGGAATTTGTCCTCGACCAAGACGGCTCGCGGCTCAAAGCGACGGTGCCCAATGTTTTCCTCCCGCAGCCCGGCGCTGTCATGTGGCTGACCGTGCGCCGCGATCGCTGCTTTGTCTTTCCGGTGACGACATGAAACCACTGATGATTGAATTCGGCATGGGCTCGTCCCTGCGCCGCGCCGATTATACCGAGGCCGCAAAACGCGCGGTGCAGGACGCGCTGTGGCATAATTCGATCAATCTGGCAGAGCTCTTTGGCTTTGATAAATCCGCCATGCGCATCACCCTCGACGTGGGCGTGCAGCGGCCCGATCTGGTCGATGCTGAGGCGCTGCGGGCAGTCTTTCCCTATGGCGAGGTGACGGTCAATCTACACCACGGCGGGCTAGACGTGCCGCGCCCCGAAGGGGAGGGCAACGCGACCGTCATGGCCAATGTGGCGCTGTCAGTGGGTTTCGACATGGAGCGTGCCGATGGCTGAGCAACGGATCATCATCGAGATGGGCATGGGCAACGACCTGCACGGGATGGACTATACCAAAGCCGCCGCCCGCGCGATTGAAGACGCTTTGCGCCATTCCTCCCTGCCGCTATTCGGCGCGCTGGATGTGACGCCAGACCAAATGCGCGTTCAGGTCACCGTGGCGGTGCAGGAGCCTGAGAAGGTGGATGTCGACGCATTGGTGGCAAAACTGCCGCGCGGTCGGGCTGAGGTGCGTGCCGTGAAGGGCGGGCTCAATGTGCCGACGGGGCAGGATACGATCGTCGTGGCACAGGCGAGTGTCGAGGCGTTCTTGCCGCAGCAAGAGGGTTGGCGGCTCAAGCGTTAACCCGCCTTCAGGGGCGGTAGTCCGCCAAGGTCTTCCCCGGCTCATCGACGAAGAGTTCGGGCAGGGCCTCGGCGCTCTCGATGAGGTCGAGCCGGAAGGTGGCAAGGCGCTCTGTACCCTCGCACCACGCGGTCAGCACCCAGAATCTGCCCCAATTCTCAACCTTGAGGGGGCGGACGACTTGGCTGCCGCTGTCTGCCACCCCGATCCGTAACTTCTGCCGCGCCTGAACTGCCGCACGCAGCACCGGGAGATGGGCGAAGACCCGTGTGGCCTTGCCCTGCGACCTCAGCGCTTGTGACCATGCGGCCCCCTCGGCGATGGTCTCGGTCGGCAATACCGCGTCGAACTTCGCCGCCAAAGTCTCTGCCGCATCTTGCAGGGCGGGATCCCCAACCTCCGCCGCCACCGCAAGGCCGAGGTTCAGCGCTTCAAGCTCTGCCGGGGTCAGGGTCAGCGGGGGCAGGGTGATCGCGGGCGTGATCCGGTAGCCTTCGCCCCGCGTCCCGGCAACGGGGAGGCCTGAGGCGCTGAGCTTGTCCATATCGCGGTAGATCGTGCGGGTGGAGACGCCAAAGCGACGGGCCAGATCCTCGGCCCGGTGCACCTGTCCGTTCCGAAGCCGGTCGATCAGCGCCACAAGGCGGTCTTCGGTCTTTACTGCCACCATCGGCTCCCATTTAGCGTTCCTGACAAAAACATGTCACAAGGGAAATTGCACGCCGGAAATTTAACGTCCCGACACGCGCGGAACCGCCGCCACGCCGCTTTGCCCCTTCATGGTCCCGGCGCGGCCCGCTATCACAGGCAGGACCGGCGCAGCCACAGATCTGCGCTAAACATGATGGGAGAACAGACATGTTGAACAATATCGGACTGCCGGGCCTGCTGCTGATCGCGGTTGTCGTGCTGGTGCTTTTTGGCCGCGGCAAGATTTCCTCGCTCATGGGCGAAGTCGGTAAGGGCATCACCAGCTTTAAAAAGGGCATCAGCGAAGGCGAAGAAGAGACCAAGCACACAGACGACATCAAACACGTCGACGAAGTACATCACGCTGACCTGCCAGAGCATACCGATCAGGGCACGCATCCTCGCACCGACCTGAAGACCGACAAAGACCGGGTGTAACCGCATGTTCGATCTGGGTTGGACGGAACTGCTGGTCATCGGCGTCGTGGCCTTGATCGTGGTCGGCCCCAAGGACCTGCCTGTGCTGTTTCGGCGCGTCGGGCAATTCGTGGGTAAAGCTAAGGGCATGGCGCGTGAATTCAGCCAAGCCATGAACGATGCCGCCGATGATAGCGGCATGCGCGAGATGTCCTCGTCGCTGAACAAGTCGCTGAAAACCGCGACCAACCCGCTTGGCAGTGCCATGGACGAGGTAAAAGACGCGACCCGCTCGCTCACGAATTTCGACCCCGAGAGCGAAACGGGCAAACTGGCAGCGCAAAAGGCGGAGGATGTGAAAAAGATCCAAGCCAGCACCGCCCGCGCGGCAGCAGAACGCAAGCAACGCGAGGCGACAGAGGCCATGGCGCAGGCCGATGCTGCGGAGGCGAAACTGTCTGACGCGGCCCCGGCAGAGACAGGGGCCAAGACCGCCACTGTCAAGACGCCTGCGAAAAAGACGGCACCTGCGCGGCCCGTGATCGAAAAAGAGGCGGCCAAACCGACCCATGCCAAAGCAGCGCCCAAAAAGCCCGCCGCCAGGAAACCTGCCGCTAAGAAACCCGCTGCGAAAAAGCCTGCCGCCAAGAAGCCAGCGGCGGCCACACCCGCTGCGAAAAAAGAGTAAGTTAAATGAGCGCCTCTGACGATTACGATATCGACGACAGCTCGGCCCCGCTGATCGAGCATTTGGCCGAGCTGCGCACGCGGCTCATCCACTCTGTCATCGCTTTCATCATTGGGATGGTGATCTGCTTTACCGTTTGGAACCCGATCTTCAACTTCCTGACTGAGCCCCTGTGCTCGGCCATGGCAGAGAGGGGGCAAGAAGATTGCGGGCTGATCCTGATCAAACTGCAGGAAGGTTTCTTTGTCGCGATCTCGATCTCGCTTTTGGGCGGGCTGGTGCTGGGCTTTCCCTTCATCAGCTACCAGCTGTGGCGCTTCGTAGCGCCAGGGCTTTATAAAAACGAGAAGGGCGCGTTCCTGCCCTTCCTGATCTCCTCGCCGGCTATGTTCTTCCTCGGCGCCTCCTTTGCCTTCTACGTCGTCACCCCGCTGGCGTTCGATTTCTTCCTCGGGTTCCAGCAGGCGGGCACGCTCGTCGGTGAGGGACCGGATGGTGAGAACGGCATTGCGGCCATTGCCTTCCAAGGCTCGGCGCAGGAGTATTTGTCGCTCACCATCAAGTTTATCGTGGCTTTTGGTCTGTGCTTTCAGCTGCCCGTTTTGCTGACCCTTATGGGCAAGGCCGGACTGGTCAGCTCCGAGGGTTTGGGAAACGTACGTAAATATGCTGTGGTGGCGATCCTCCTACTGGCAGCTCTTGTCACACCGCCGGATGTGATCACGCAGGTGATCCTCTTCGTCGTGGTCTACGGCCTCTACGAAATCTCGATTTTCCTCGTGCGCCGTGTAGAGACAAAGCGCGACGAAAAACTGCGCGAAGAAGGTTACTTCGATGATGAGGACGAGGAAGACCTGCTGTGATTGATGATCCTATGGACCGCATCGCGGCGGCGCTGGAACGTATGTCTCCGGCGCCGCTTTCAGCCCCCGACTTTGACGCGGCGACGGCCTTTGTCTGGCATACAGACCCCGACCGTCTGGTTCCGGTGGCAAAGGTTGCGCGAATTGATCTGCCGCTGCTGATTGGCGTCGACCGTGCGCGGGATACGTTGCTGGCCAACACGCGCCAGTTTGCGGCCGGATTGCCCGCCAATAATGCGCTTCTATGGGGCGCGCGCGGTATGGGGAAATCAAGCCTTGTCAAAGCGATACATGCGGATGTTCAAGCATCACATGAAGGCCTGCGGATCGTAGAGTTGCAGCGCGAAGATCTGCCTTCAGTCGGGCGTTTGCTAAGCCTACTTCGCGGTGCGTCGCAGCGGTTTATCTTGTTCTGCGATGATCTCAGCTTTGGCCATGATGACGCGCATTATAAGTCGCTGAAGGCCGTGCTTGATGGCGGTATCGAAGGGCGGCCTGATAACGTCGTGCTCTATGCCACCTCCAACCGCCGTCACCTTATGCCGCGTGATATGATCGAGAATGAGCGTGGCAGTGCGATTAACCCTTCCGAGGCGGTCGAAGAGAAGGTCTCTCTCTCTGATCGGTTCGGGCTTTGGCTGGGGTTCCACCCCTGCGATCAGGACCAATATTTGGCGATGATCCGCGGCTATTGCGATGCGTTTGGCGTCAAGATCGATGACGACACTCTGCGCGCGGAAGCGGTAGAATGGCAGGCAACACGCGGTGCGCGTTCAGGCCGTGTGGCGTGGCAATATTTTGTGGACTTGGCTGGCCGAAAGGGTGTCGCCGTCTCAGGCGGCTGATCCGCGATCTGTCGGAGTGTAACAAAGGGGTCTGCAATATCTGCAGACCCCTTTGTTTGTTGTCTTACTGAATGTAGGGCGTCGGATCGACGCTTTCGAACCCTTTGCGCACCTCGAAATGCACATGCGATTCCGATCCGCTGCGCAGCTTGGCGATCTGCTGGCCGCGGCTGACAGTGTCGCCTTTGGCGACGTTCACGCCATCCACATTTGCATAGACGGTCAGCAGGTTGTCGGGGTGACGCACCACGACAATCGGGATGCCCTCGGCACTTTTGGTAATGGCGGCGACAGTGCCACCTTCGGCGGCCTTCACCGGCGCACCGGGGCTGCCTTGGATGTTGATGCCCTCGTTCTTGCCCTTCGAATAGGCACGGATGATCGAGCCTTGGACGGGCGGTGTCATCTTGGAGGCTTTGGCAGGTGCAGTCGGCTTGCCGACATCGGCGACAGGTTCTTTTGGTTCGATCTTGGGCGGCAGAGGTTTGGCGGCCTCATCCTGCGGCAGCGGCTTGGCCGCCGACGGTGGCGTCGGCGTGGGGCTGCCCGCGCCCGGCGCGCTGGTGACCGGTGGCGGGGGAGGCGATGCAGTGGCGCTGGAAGCGGTGTTTGTTGCTTGACGTGGGGGCGCTTGTTTCTCAACCGGGATCAAAAGGAATTGCCCTTCACGGATCGCGAAATCAGGGCCAAGGCCATTCCACTCGGCCAGCGCCTTAACCGGTACGTTGTAAAGCCGCGCAACGGTATAAGCCGTCTCGCCCCGTTCGACCCGGTGGCGCACCGGTTCTGTCGATGGCGATGGTGCGGGCTGGGGCGATGGTGCTGGACGAGGCGCAGGAGTGCTGATGCTGCTGCTTGCGGGCGGCAGGCTTTGGGTTTGCACATTGGGGGTCGCAGGCGCGCGGTCGATGGCACTGCCCGCGAGGGTGGTGATATCAACACTGCCATTGGTGCCGGGCGCGGGTTCGGCCACGCGGCGCGGCAGGGCGATGATCTCTCCTTGGCGCAGTGGCACGCCCAGTTCGATGCCATTATAGCGGGCCAATTCGTTGCTGTCGGTCCCCACGCGCGCGGCCACATCCGCCAGCGTATCACCCCGGCGCGCGACGGCGACTTGGTAATTGGGGTAAGCAATCACGCCCCGCGCATCGGCTTTGGGTCGGTCGGCAAGCGGGCCGCGCGCGGCCTCTGCAGTTGAAAAACCATCGCCAAAAGTACTGCGCATATCGTAATCAAGCGGCTGATTTTCGCAACCGGCCAGCAATATCGCACTGGATCCGGCCATTAGGGTCAGCCGCGTGGGGCGGCGCAATCGTGTTTGGCGCATCTGCATGTCCTCATCTTCGCCCCTGAATGGTATGGGGCGCTGTCTCTCTAACCTATTAACCGTCCTTGCCCAAGCCTTCCAGCAGGGGGACAAAGCGCACGGCACGCAATTCGTCGTATTCCAGCCCATCGGCGGTCTTTCGCACGCGGATGAGGTGTTGCACGGTGTCGGATTGGCCCACGGGCAGCACCATGATGCCACCTTCTTTAAGCTGGGCGAGCAGGGGGCCGGGCGGGTCTTCGGCGGCGGCGGTCACGATGATCCGGTCGAATGGCGCCTGCTCGGCCAGGCCAAAGCTGCCGTCGGCGGTGATCGCGGTGATGTTGTTGAGATCCATCGCCTCAAACACGCCACGCGCCTCTTGCACCAAACGGCGGTGTCGGTCGATTGTATAGACCCGCCGCGCGAGCTTGCTCAGGATCGCCGCCTGATAGCCCGAGCCGGTGCCGATTTCGAGCACCTTATCGCGCGACGATACTTGCAAGGCCTGGCTCATCAACCCCACGACCGAGGGCTGGCTGATGGTCTGGCCGCAGGCGATGGGCAGGGGCATGTCCTCATAGGCGCGGCTGGCAAAGAGACCGCGGATAAAGGGGCCGCGGTCGATCGCTTCCATCGCTGTCAGCACGCGCGCATCGGTCACGCCTTTGGAGCGTAGCGCGTAGAGGAACTGCATCTTGCGTTCCGCCTCAGAGATCGGCTCTTCGTTCATCCGTTGATGCCTGACAATGTTTCAAGCGCTGCGTGGTCCGTCAGGTCACAGCGCATCGGGGTGACCGAAACATAGCCATCAAGGTTCACGCAGGCGTCACTGCCGGGCGCTGTTTGCACGCGCTGATCGCCGCCCTTGATCCACAAAAAGCGACGACCCGAGGGCGACAGATGCGCTTCGGTCGAAAAACCGGTGCCGGGGCGACGGCCTTGAGGGGCCAGTTGGATGCCGCGCACGTCGGCACCCGCGACGGGGGGGAAGTTCACGTTGTAGAACAGGCCATAGGCGGCGTCTTCGCTGGGGCTGTGGTCCAGAATGCGGCGGCAGGTTTCAACGCCGTGTTGGGCTGCCGCCTCAAACGGATCGGCAAGATCGCGGTTGGCGGGGCCATAGTATTGCGA
Organism: Sulfitobacter indolifex; assembly: GCF_022788655.1. NCBI lineage: Bacteria > Pseudomonadati > Pseudomonadota > Alphaproteobacteria > Rhodobacterales > Roseobacteraceae > Sulfitobacter > Sulfitobacter indolifex. Next base: position 1,228,920 of record NZ_CP084951.1, read on the forward strand.
CAGGGCGATGGCGGGCAAACCTTGCAAAGCGGCCTCAATCGCGCCCCCAAGAGTGCCAGAGTAAAGCGCGTTCTCAGCGGCGTTATTGCCCCGGTTCACGCCGGAAAGCACCAGATCGGGGGGCGCTGCCGTCATCGTGTCATGGATCGCGGCAAGCACGCAATCGGCAGGAGAGCCTTCGGTGGCAAAGACGCGGTCGTCCAATTGCGAGATCATCATCGGCTTGGTGTAGCTGATGCAATGGCCCACACCGGATTGCTCAAACGCAGGCGCAACGGTCCATACCTCGCCCTCGGGCCCGGCCAATTCTTCGGCAATGGCGCGCAGCACGGCCAGACCGGGCGCGTTAATGCCGTCATCGTTGGTAATCAGAATACGCATGAAAGGCCCCTTTTTGCCTTGATAGGCGAGGGGCGGACCGGCGGCAAGCGCAGCGCGCCGGTGCCGCGCGGTTCAGGAGGCGGAGTTTTCCGAAAGTTGCGCCAATACCGCAGCGGCCTGCGTGGCAGTATCGCTTAACGCGGCGCGGTCTTCACCGGGGAAGAAACGCGCGCGGGTGGCGGTGGGCATCGGCTCGGGCGTGACGATATGCACGCGCGGGCCGATCTGCGCGGTCTCAGCCTGCCAAGAGGTTGCCAGTGCGATTTGCGCGGCCTTGGTGGCGCCGTAGCTGCCAAAGAACTTCGTGCCAGCGCGCGGGTCGTCAAAGAAGATCGCTGTGCCATCCGCCCCCAAAAGTGGCGAGACGAAAGTGATCAGCCGCGCGGTAGCCGTGATGTTACCGGCGATGGATTTTTCCATATCCTTGGTGTCGATGTGATCGGTCGGCGTTAAGGGCGCGGCATGAACTGCGCAGTGGAACCAGAGGTCAAGCCCGCCCCAACGGTCGTGGATACCACGGCAGAGCACGGCCATCGCATCGGCGTTGGTGATGTCCATCGGAGCCAATGTGGCACTGCCACCCTTGGCTTGGATACGGTCATCCAATTCTTCCAACGCGCCGGTCGTACGGCCCACTGCGATGATGTGATGGGTAGGGGCCAAAGCCTCTGCCAATGCGGCCCCAAGGCCGCGCGACGCGCCGGTGATTAATGCTGTCTTGCTCATAACCGCGATGTGCACTGCCCCGCGCGGCAGGTCAAGAGGCGCGGTGTCGCGCCTCTTTGGACGCATTAGCCTTGCGGCAAGCGCAGGACTTTGTTGCCGCGACGGCTGGAGAGGACGAGTGTGCCCTGTCCTATCGCCGCCACAACGCCGCCAGCAACTTGATCGCCGACTTCGACGCGAGAAATTTTGCCACCGCCTTCGCGGATCAGTGCGCCGGGCGTGGAGTCGCTGCCAAAGATGCCAATCAGCGCCGTGTTGGACAGGTCGGCTTTTTCGGTTGCCAGATCGGTGACTTTCTTAGGGGTCGGGGTCCCAGTGCTCGCCATGATATGCCTTTCGCCTTGTTACGTTCCGCGCGGCAGTCCCCCGCGCGTGCAAGCCGTCAGCTAACCCTTGCCGCAGTGCGGCGAAAGGGGGCGGATTTTAGATGCGCAGGGTTCTGCCTGATCGTCGGCAACGCAGCGCCGACGATGCTTGGTGTAACGTTGCGACCTTTCGGAAAGCTTAATTTAGATTAGCCAACAAAGGCCTTTTCAACGACGAAATGCTGGGGGTCGGAGTTAGCACCCTCGGTCAGACCAAAGCCTTCGAGAATCTCCATAATATCTTTGTTAAACCCAAGGCTGCCGCAGACCATGGCGCGGTCGTGGGTGGCGTTGATTTGCGGCACGCCCAGATCTTTGAACACGCTGCCATCCTGCAAGAGATTGGTGATCCGGCCCATCTTGGGGCTCTCTTCGCGGGTGGTGGTCGGATAATAGCGAATCTTAGCGAGGTTTTCGGTGCCGATCAGCTCTTGCATCAGCTCGTCAGACTTCAGCCCTTCGATCAGCTGGCGGCCATACTCCAACTCTGCCACATCGCGGCATGTGTGGGTGACGATGACTTCGTCGAATTTCTCGTAAGTTTCTGGCTCGCGCAGCAGGCTGGCGAAGGGCGCAAAGCCGGTGCCTGTTGCGAACATCCACAACCGGTTGCCGGGCAGCAGCGCGTCATGCACCAGCGTGCCCACGGGTTTGGGCCGCAGAATGATCTGATCGCCGGGTTGGATGTGTTGCAGTTTCGAGGTCAGAGGCCCGTCCTGCACCTTGATCGAATAGAACTCCAACTCATCATCCCACGCAGGCGAGGCGATAGAATAGGCACGCAGCAGCGGTTTTTGCTTGCCCGTTTCGGGATGCGGGTCGCCCATCAGGCCGATCATCACGAACTCGCCCGAGCGAAAGCGCAAGGACGCAGGCCGCGACACACGGAACGAAAACAGCTGGTCCGTCCAATGGGTGACGGAAGTCACACTCTGGGCGTCAGGCAACGTTGGGACGGGTTTGGCGGCGGTCTGGTTCACTTTGGTTTGCTCGGTCATATGGGTTTCCGCAAATCGGATTGCGGCCTCTACTTATGGCATGAAAGGGGTGAGGGCAATCATCGCGCCCATGGGTCAGCCACGCAGGCGAGCCTGATAGTTATGCGCTTGCCAGTCGGCGCGGGCGAGCCACTGGTCTTCGGGCTGACGGGCGGCAAGATCATCGTCGATTTCGACCTCATCAAAACCCGCGCGCCGCGCCATCGCATATTGATCGGCCAGCACATGCCCCTTGGCGCGCAAACGACCCTTGTAGCCGCGCAGCCGCAAGGTCCGCGCGATGGTGAAGCCACGTCCGTCCGCGAAAGAGGGAAACGCGACACGGATCATCTCCAGCGCCGGGGTGAGGGTCAGCGCATGGGCATCGGCGTCAGAAGCCAGATCAACGGCGCGGCAGTCATTCGCCGCACCATCGCCGCAATAGCCATGGGTCCAATCGTCGGCGGTGAAACCTTTGTCGGTTACGAGTACGCTCATGTCTTGTCTCCTGTTCGGACCACTTTGCCGTTCACAAAATGGATGCCGCATTCTTCTTTGTTCTGATCGCGCCAGCGCCCGGCGCGCGGGTCTTCGCCCGGTGCGACGGGCGAAGTGCAGGGCGCGCAGCCGATTGAGGGGTAGCCCTTAGCGACCAGCGGATGCCGGGGCAGGCGGTTCTCGGTGATATAGTCAGCCACATCAGACGTGGCCCAATAGGCGAGCGGATTCACCTTGATGCGTGGGGCGGCACCGTCTTTGGGAATTTCCACCTCAAAGAAGTCCAGCGTCGCGCGGCTGCCCGATTGAAAGCGTTTGCGCCCGGTGATCCAGCCGTCATACCCGGCCAGCGCGTTTTGTAAGGGCCGCGTTTTGCGCAGGGCGCAGCAGGCGTCGGTGTCATATTGGTGCAACGTGCCGTCTGGATCCTGCGCCGCGATCTCATCACTGCGCAGGGTGGTGACATTGCGCAGGCCTAGGCGTTCGCTGAGTTCTTGCTGATAAACCAGGGTCTCGGCAAACAGCATCTCGGTGTCGATGAAAAGCACCGGGATATCGCGCGTGACCATGGCTGCGAGATGCAGCAGCGTCACCGATTCGGCGCCGAAACTGGAAACCAGCGTGAGGGTTTCGATCTCAGCATAGGCGCGGCGGATGACATCGGTCGCGCCGTGGTGGCGCAGATCCGCGTTGAGCTGTGCCACCTTCTTTTCGACCGCGCGCAACCCCTCAGAGGGTCGCGCAGCGGTATTTGAGAAAGGATGAAATTTAGGGGTATCAAGCGGCATTGGCCCGATCCTTCTCCGCCGCTTCGGGGTAGAGCACGGATTTGAACGGCGCGAGGCCAAGGCGGCGGTAGGCTTGCAGGAAGGTCTCGGTAGGATCGTTGCGCAGGTCGAGATACCCCAGCACCAGACGCTCGATGGCCGGGATGATTTCCTCTGCCGAGAATCCGGGGCCGGCGCGCTCACCGATGCTGGCGTTTTCGGTGCCGTCGCCGCCGAGCGTGATCTGGTAGTTCTCCACGCCCGCGCGGTCGAGGCCGAGGATGCCGATGTGCCCCACGTGGTGGTGGCCGCAGGCGTTGATGCAGCCAGAGATCTTGATCTTGAGCGGGCCGACGTCATGCTCCAGCTTCAGCTCGTCAAAGCGGGTGGCGATCTCTTGGGCGATGGGGATCGAGCGGGCGGTGGCCAGCGCGCAATAGTCCATGCCGGGGCAGGCGATGATGTCCGAGATCAGGCCGATGTTGGCGGTGGCGAGTTTGGCCGCTTTCAAGACGGCGTGCAGTTCTGGCAGGTCGTTGCGGTGGACGTGGGGCAGGATCACGTTTTGCTCATGGCTGATGCGCAGCTCGTCATGGCCAAAGCGGCGCGCGAGGTCGGCCATCACGCGCATTTGGTCGGCACTGGCGTCGCCCGGCGTGGCGCCATGGGCCTTGAGGCTGATGGACACGATGGCATAGCCCGGTGCACGGTGATCGGCGAGGTTGGTGTCGGCCCAGGCGCGGAAGACGGGATCGTTGGTATAGGCGGATTCGTAAGCTGCGAGGGGGGCGGTTTTGAATTCGGGTGCTGCGAAATCGGCTTCGATGCGCGACAGCATTTGCTGGTCGAGGCCGGTGAACTGGCCGCGGATCAGGGCGTATTGCGCGTCGACACGGGCGCGGATGTCTTCGATGCCGTTCTCGTGGACCGTGATCTTGATCCGCGCTTTATATTTGTTATCGCGGCGGCCCAGCACGTTATAGACGCTGACGATGGCTTCGAGCGTGGGCAGCAGATCGTCGGCGGTGACGAAATCATAGAGCACCTTGCCGATCATCGGGGTGCGGCCAAGGCCACCGCCGACAATGACTTCGAAACCCTGCTCGCCGTCACGCTCCACAATGCGCAGGCCGATGTCATGGGCTTTGATCACCGCGCGGTCAGCGGCGGCACCGGTGACGGCGACCTTGAATTTGCGCGGCAGGAACTGGAATTCCGGGTGGTCGGTGGACCATTGGCGGATCAACTCGGCCACGGGGCGGGGATCGGCCACCTCATCAGCGGCGGCACCGGCGAAATGGTCGGCGGTTACGTTGCGGATCGTGTTGCCGGAGGTTTGGATCGCGTGCAGCTTCACCTCAGCCAAAGCGTCGAGCATGTCAGGCACGTCGCGCAGTTCTGGCCAGTTGTACTGGATGTTCTGGCGCGTGGTGAAGTGGCCGTAGCCCTTGTCCCATTTCTCGGCGACATAGGCGAGCTGGTCCATCTGGGCGCTGTTGAGCGTGCCATAGGGGATCGCTACGCGCAGCATATAGGCGTGCAGCTGCAGGTAGAGGCCGTTCATCAGGCGCAGGGGTTTGAACTCATCCTCGGTCAGCGAGCCGTCGATGCGGCGCTCGACTTGGGCGCGGAACTGGGCGTTGCGCTCGGCGAGGAATTTGTCGTCGAACTCGGTATAGCTATACATCACAGGGTCTCCTGTTTGCCGTGGGCGTAGTTCGACGGGCCTTTGGCGCGGAACTCTTCGCGGAAGTGCGTGGGCTTGGGGCCGCCCGCCTCGGGGGCCACATCGGCGAGGTAGACGCCGACGACCAGTTCATGCTGGGTCAGCGCGTCGATCATGCGCAGGTCGGCGTCGGCCTCATCGGTCAGCACTTCGGCCTCGGCGAGGCTGCGGGTCCAGCCTGTGGCGGTTTGATAGATGACATCGCCTTCGAGAAGCGCGTTGGCGGTGATGACCTTGGGGGTGAAAGGCTTGGGCATATCAGGCCAGCTCCTCTAGCGGGGTTTCATGGGCAGCTTGGACGGCGGCGCGCGGGGCGAGGCCGTAGAAGGTGAGCGCGGGGCCGGTCATTTCGGCATCGGCCAGATCGCGTGGCAGGTCGTTGAGCGTGGTGGACAGCACCCGTTGATCGGCGCGCGAGGCGTTTTCGATCACGGTGACGGGCGTGGCGCGGTCAGCACCGTGCATCAGCAGGCGACCTTGGACAAAGCGGGCGGATTTTTTGCCCATATAGATCGCGGCGACCTCGTTCGGGCGTGCAAGGGCGGCCCAATCATGATCGGCGAAGCCCTTCATGTCATGCCCAGTCAGGAACCGGACCGAGGCATTGCGGCCGCGTTTGGTCAGGCTTTGGCCGATGCCCGCCACGGCGGCAGAGGCCGCGGTGATGCCGGGCACGATGTGCCAGCCGATGTCATGGGCGTCGACCGCGTCGATCTCTTCGTCGAGGCGGCCAAAGACGGTGGCATCGCCGGATTTCAACCGCACCACCTGCGCGCCGCTCTGGGCGTGTTCGACCAGCAGCGCGTTGATGTGGTCTTGGGCAGTGGAGGGGCCAAAGCCCTCTTTACCCACGTCGATCATCAGCGCTTCGCGGCGGGCGAGTTCGAGAATCTCGGGGCTGATCAAGCGGTCGTAGATCACCACATCAGCTTCATCCAACGCGCGGCGGGCCTTGAGGGTCAGCAGTTCCGGATCGCCGGGGCCGCCGCCGACAAAGGCCACATGGCCCTCGCGGGCTTCGCGGGTGAGGTGAGCTTGCAGCAGGTCTTTCAGTGCCGGGCGCACGGCAACTTTGCCTTCGGCCATGGCGCGGGGGCCGGCGGCGAAATAGTAGTCGCGCCAGAAGTCGCGGCGCGCGCGGCCCATGGGCAGGGCATCGGCCAGCTTGCGAAAGCCTTTGCCGATCCGCGCAAGGGGGCCGAGGGTGACGGGCAAGCGCTCTTCCAGATCAGCCTTGATGGCGCGGGCCAGCACTGGCGCTGCGCCTTCGGTGCCGATGGCCACGGTCACCGGGTCACGGTCGACGATGGCGGGGGTGATGAACTGGCTGTCGTGCAGGTTGTCGACGATGTTGACCAAGACGCCTGCCGCGCGGGCAAGGGCTGCGTTCTCGGCGTCCAATGCGTCGTCTTCATCGGCGGCGTAGAACAGCAATGCGCCGGGGAGGTCGGCAGCGCTGAGCGCGCGGCGGTGCAGGGTAAGCTTGCCTGCCGCCTGCCATTCCATGATCTCGGGCGCAGCGTCCGGCGCAAAGATATGCAGCTCCGCTTTCGTCTTCATCAGCAGGCGCAGCTTGGCCAGCGCCGCTTCGCCGCCGCCGGAGAGGAGGATCGTTTGCTCGCTAGTGGCGAGGAAGATGGGAAAGTGATCCATGATGCGCCCTGTTCTCGTTTGACTTGACCTCATATATAGGAAATATTCCCGTCAAATGGCTATATACCGGCGCAGATAAGAACGTGCGTTCGCTTTAGCCGAGGGTTGAGCATGAACGTCCTGCCAGGGCGAGAGAGAAGAGAATGACTGTCCGAATAGATGAGACCGACCGGAAGATTTTGGCGCAGCTTCAGCGCGATGCGAGCCAATCATTGGACGATATTGCGCGCGAAGTGGGCTCTTCGAAGACCCCTGTATGGAATCGCATTCGCAAGTTGCGGGAGGCCGGGGTGATCGGCCAGCAGACAGTAGTGCTGGATTCAGAGGCGCTTGGGTTTGAGGCGTGTTTCTTTGTTCTGATCCGCACGTCAGAGCATGAGGCGGCTTGGCAGGCGGCATTTCTCAAGGCGCTACAGGACCGGCCCGAGGTGCAGGAAGCGCACCGTCTGGCGGGGGATATCGACTATATTTTGAAGGTGCGGGTGAAGAATGCGCGGGCCTATGACGTGTTCTATCAGGCGCTGATCTCAGAGGTGAAGGTGCACAACGTCACAGCGCTTTTGTCGATGGAAGAGATCAAATCGACGACAATGTTGCCGTTGTAAAAGCGCGGGGCGGCGCATCTTTTCAGATGGCCGCCCCGGTTGTTCTTAGGACTGCGCGAGCGCTGCGACGATGGGCGCGAAATCCGCAGCCTTGAGGCTGGCCCCGCCGACAAGCGCGCCGTCGACATTCTCTACTGCAAAGATCTCGACCGCATTTGCTGCTTTCACCGAGCCGCCGTAGAGTAGGGGCAACGCATTGCCGATCTCTGTACCGAAACGATCGATGAGGCGCGTGCGGATGAAGTCATGCACTTCTTTGATCTGTGCGATGCTGGGCACTTTACCGGTGCCAATGGCCCAGATGGGCTCATAGGCGATCACGGTATTCTCAGCGTCAACGGCATCGGGGAGGGAGCCATCAAGCTGGCTGCCGATGATGTCGAGCGTTTGGTCTGCGTCACGCTGGGCCTCGCTCTCGCCAATGCAGATGATGGCGGTGAGGCCTGCACCCCAAGCGGCGCAGGTCTTGGCTTGCACATCAGCGTCGGTCTCGCGATGCGCATCGCGGCGTTCGGAATGGCCAAGGATCACATGGCTCGCCCCGGTGTCGGCCACCATGGAGGCAGATATATCGCCCGTATAAGCACCCCCATCTTCGGCATGGCAATCCTGCGCGCCGATCCGGATCGGGCTGCCGTGGGTCGCGTCAGTTGCGCGGAACAGCAGGGTGCTGGGCGGGCAGATCACGACCTGTGGCGGGTTTTCGGGCAGGCCAGTGGCAAGGCTGTGAAGCTCCGCCAAAGAGGCGGCGGTGCCGTTCATCTTCCAGTTGCCGGCGGCGATTTTGGGGCGCATCGGATCCGTCCTGATCTGTTGATATTGCTAGATCAGTTCGCAGGCCCGTGGCCTTTCGTCAAGGCCGTGGCCCTGACCAGCGCGGTTACTTCGCGCCGAGGCTTTCGTTGAGGCTTTCGTCGAACTTGATGGATTCGCCACAACCGCAGGCTTCGGTCACATTAGGATTGCGGAACTTGAAGCCGGACTCGAGCAGCGTTGTCTCATAGTCGATTTCAGTGCCGAAAAGGAACATCTGCGCCATCGGCGCGATCATTACCCGCGCGCCGTCCTGCTCAACGACTTCATCGTTAGGGTCGGTCGCTTCGACGTAATCCATGGTATATTCCATGCCTGCACAGCCGCCTTTTTTGACGCCAATGCGCAGCCCCGCATGGCCCGCCGATTGCATCAGCTTTGCAATCTGGCCAGCGGCTTTGGGGGTCATGGTGACGGCTTGCTTGCCGGGTATGCCAAACATCAGAAATTCTCCTATGCCGCCAAGATAAGGGTGCGGGGCGGCGATCTCAAGCCGTCAGTGGGAATTCATTGCAGCCTTGGTGGCAAAGGCCGCGATGAGCGCCCAGCCAAAAGAGGCCAGCGTACCGATAATGACGTATTCGCTGATCTTCTGGTTCTTTTTCACCGTATCGAACCGCAGAATTGATTTTGCCGCGATGAGAAAGCCGATGCCCGCAGGCTCACCAATCATAACCATGAGGAAAATCAGCGCACGTTCCAGCAAGCCGATGATACGGCCCGCATTATCAAGCCCATCGGGCTGGGCCTGCGCCTTATGAGGCAGCATCAGGCCCCCCACCGCTGGGCCGCCCGCAAGGGTGGCGGTGATCAGCCCCGCAAGAAAGAGGGCGGGCGGAATGAGCGTTGTGCTGTGGGCGGCCCAGATGCCGCTGGCGAAAGCCTCAGGCGCATAGAAGGCGAGCAGCGTGATGGTGACGAGATGCGCGGCCTGATCGGTGAGATAGGGCCAAAGTCGTTCGCGGTGTTGCTCTGGCACGGCGTAGGTTTTGGCCGCATCAATCGCGACATGGGCGAGGGCGAGAAGGGCGGCGGGGATGAGGCTGCCGCCAAGGGCCAGTGCCGTCAGGGTAAAGACGATGACGCCGTGCAGCAGGAGCACTTGGGGTTTGCGTTTGGCAGTCACCATCGCATTTGTCTGAAAGACGAAATCTGCCAACAGATGGGCGAGCAGGCAAGCGAGGGCGGTGGTGATGGCCTGTTCGGTCATATGAGTTCCGGCAGTTGGGGGTGGGGGTCATTTGAAAAGCTGCAGCGGGCTATGACAAGGGTCTATCTCAAAAGTAAATACAGTCTTATTTGGCTGTAATTAGATATAACAGCTTCAATGGGCTGTCATCCGTTCCTCCAGTATGTCGCAGACCTCTCGCAACTCATCGATCCCCGCCGCGTCGACATGGCCCTGCACGCTTTGCTGGGTGAGGTCGAACTGCTGCGCGAGGCTGGCCTGCACAGGGGGCTCGGGCGCGAGCATATAGTACGCGACATCGGCCTGCCTCATCGTCCACCTCCCTGCGATCCGGTCGGCGAGGGGGAGAGCCGCGCGCAGGCCGAGCGCGGCATCCGGCGCATTCATCCGCCGCGCGCGGGGCATGGCATCAAGCGCGTGACCGGAGCGAACCAGCGCCGACCCATCGGCGCGGGAGAGGTCATCGCCGGCGAAATGCGCATCACCCAATCCGATCCCGAAACGTGTGTCTGCTGTCTTGCCGGACCGGCGCACGGCTGCGCGCAGCACGAGGGCCGCGCGAAAGGTGAACTGAGGCGCCACGGCCATTTGCCAGCCGTCACCGCGAAAGCGGGTCATGCGGGTGGGCTGGCTTTGCCAAGTTGCGACGGCGTCGGCGGCCTCCTCAAGACGGGCGAAAACCGCGTCCAATTCCGCGCGTGTCATCGCGGTGGATTTCACGATATCGCCGGTAAAAATTGCCCAAGTTTCCATGGCTTGCCTCTTGTTTCGCACAATGTCGCAGGAAGGCGAAACCCATGCAAGCCCGGCCAATGAAAAGGGCCGCCCGATGAGGGGCAGCCCACATGGTCAAAAGCGTGAGGCGGATCAGAGGCCCATGCAGTTCGCGTAGTAGGTCACAGTCGCGGGCCAGTCGGAGAAGACACCGGCCACGCCCACGTCTTGGGCCAGCACATCCAGTGCCACCAGATAGTCGCTGTCATCTTTCACGATGTCATTAACCGACTGGAAGTACCAACCGCCACCGGAGGCCAGCGGGCCGGACCGCTCCAGCGTCCAGGCGATCAGGGTCAGGCCCGCTTCTTTCGCGGCCATGGCGTAATCGGAGCCCGCAATCGCGCCGTCCTTGTTGGTCAGCAGCATGTTAAGCGATGGGGCAAGATAATTCACGCCCTTGGCTTTGAGGTCAGCGAAATCTTCGGCCCATGTTTCGGGGTTCTGTTCGTCAAAACCATCTTCCCACTGCACCAGATAAACGGCCTGCTTACCGAATTCGGGTGTGTTTTCAACCCAATAGAGCACATCGTCGAGGTTGAAGGACTGTGGCCAGACATCAGAGGCGGGGATGCCAGCGGCGACATATTCATCGACCAGCTTTTGCGCGTAATCTTCCTGTGAAAAACCATCATGGGGCATCTCGACGGAAGCGGATTTTAGCTCGGGGGTGAACTTGGCGCCCAAGGATTTGAACAGGTCGATGGATTCCGCATGGGTCATCAGATCGGCTTTGTCGCTGTAAAGCTGGGTGCGGAAGGTCGCCACACCGCCTTGATAGTCTTCGGCCGTCGTGGCGGTATTGTCGGCGCTGTCCATCTTCGGGGTCAGGGTGCGGAACTCTTCCAAGGTGATGTCAGAGGTGCGGCATTCGGCGCTGGCGGGCGTGTCGCCCGCGGCAGCGGTAAAGCCAGTCGTGCATTTTTCAGCCAGATCGGAGACGAGGATGTTGGTGGTGGTGTGCAGATCGTTCTGCGCGTGACGGCAGACCAGTTCATGATCGGCAGTGAAGGTCACGTCGCATTCCAGAATGCCTGCGCCCATGCGGGCCGCAGCGACGTTGGATTGCACAGTATGTTCGGGAAACATCAGCGGCGCGCCACGGTGACCGATGGAGAAATCAGACTTGGAGGCATCTTGACCCATGCAGGACGCCAGCTTGTCCTTCAACGCGCCGTCGGGCAGCTTATCCACCAGATAGGCCGGACGGGGGCCGTATTCGACAGGCGTGGCGGCGGCATGGGCATCGGCCAGCGCCATACCGGGCGTGAGGGCCAGAGCGGCAAAAGAAATAAGTTTACGCATGATGTTATCCGTTCGTGAATGAAGTTCTGGGGCTTCTATGAGGTGCCTCTGTAACGGTTTCACGACAGCGTGATGTCAGTCAAATGAACAATGGACTGCGGGTGTAATCGGCGGGATATGGCTAACAGAAAGCGCCGCCAATGTCGTGCATTGACGGCGCTATTTCTTCGCATTGTGAAGCAGGCGCTTACATGAAGCCCAGTTCAAGCCGCGCTTCGTCAGACATCATGTCCATGCCCCATGGCGGTTCCCAAACCAGCGCCACTTCGACTTGTTTGACGCCAGCAAGCGGTTCGACAGCATCCGCTACCCAACCGGGCATCTCACCTGCGACGGGGCAGCCCGGCGCGGTCAGCGACATCTTGATGTCGACTTCGTTCTCAGCATTGATGTCGATGGTATAGATCAACCCCAGTTCATAGATATTGACCGGGATTTCAGGATCATAGACCGTGCGACAAGCCTCGACGACCTGCTCATAAAGCGGGTGATCGGTGGAAGAGGGCGCAATCAGCGGCGTCCCTTCGAGCGGTTGGGTCTGTTCGGTCATCTCTAGCCTCGCATCATTCTCGACGTTTTATATAGGGATTGCGGGCGGGGGCGTAAAGTGGCCCAGAGCACGCGGGGCAGGCATTGCCCCGTCATACTCCCTTGCGACGCCGCGCAGGTTGCGGCTTCACACGGGCTTCGATCTCATCATAGACCTTACCGACAATATCTTTGCTTGTCGCCTTCTCAATTCCCTCGAACCCGGGAGAGGAGTTGACCTCAAGCACCTTTGGCCCCGTCTCAGAGCGCAGCAGGTCCACCCCGGCGATACCAAGGCTAAAGGCCCGCGCCGCGCGCACGGCGGTGTCGCGCTCTTCTTTCGAGATGCGCACGACCTTGGCCGAGCCGCCCCGGTGCAGGTTCGAGCGGAAGTCCCCGTCCGCTCCGGTACGTTTCATTGAGGCCACGACCTTGCCTGCAACCACCAGACAGCGGATGTCTTCACCGGCGGCTTCCTTGACGAAATCCTGCACAAGGAAGTTGGCGCGCAGGCCCCGGAAGGCGTCGATAACGCTCTCGGCGGCCTTTTTGGTTTCGGCCAGCACAACGCCTTTACCTTGGGTCGATTCCAGCAGCTTTACGATCAGTGGCGCAGTGCCCACCAGCGCCATCAGGTTCGACGTATCTTTCGGCGAGGCGGCAAAGGCCGTGGTGGGCATGCCGATCTTTTTCGCGGCCAACACCTGATGCGCGTGCAACTTGTCGCGGCTGGCAGTGATCCCGGCAGAGCCGTTGACGCAATAGGTGCCGATCGTCTCAAACTGGCGGATCACGGCGGTGCCATAGGGGGTGATTGACGCGCCGATGCGCGGGATCACGGCGTCATAGCGGGGCAGGCGCTTGCCGTCGTAATGCACCTCGGGGGCTAGCTGGTTGATCGCCATATAGCAGCGCGTGGTATCGATCACCTCAACCACATGGCCGCGCGCCTCTCCAACCTCAACTAGACGGCGGGTGGAGTAGTTGTCTTCCCGGCTGAGGACGGCGATGCGCAGCGCGCGCTGTGGCGCGGTGTGGCGCAGGCTCGCGGTATGGTAGACATCATAGTTCAGGTCAGGCTGCAAACGCCGCTCGGTTGCAGAGATGTTGATATGCTCAGTCAGCGCCTGACGGCCCAGCAACATGCGGCTGGTCATCCCGGCGCGGTTGGTCAGGGTCACGTCAATGGGCCAGTTTTGGCCGTTAACCTCAATGGTTGTGGCGATGACGAAGCGATGTTCAGATTCACCGTTGGAGGATGTCACTTCGCGCCGGTCAATAATTGGCGCGGAACAGGTGATTGAGATATCTTCGCGCCCCGAAATGGGATGCACGTTAAAACGCACTTTGGGTTTCGATGCGGGGCCAAAAACTTCGATATCATGGGCATGCAGCGCCGAGGTGCGCGCGCCGGTGTCTACTTTGGCTTTGATGGCGGGCAGGCCAAGATCGGGCAGGGCAACCCATTCTTCCCAGCCGAATGTTAGTTTTTCCATTGCCTGCTCCTTGGATCATTGGTCTGCCTGCCTAACCTGCGGCAGAGTTTGCTTCAAGCGGTGCTGTGGTGCTGTTTTAGGGTTTGCCCATATCCGCAGGGGCCGGAGGCAACATGCGAATGTTGTCTTCTCGTTCCATCTTTGCTGCCGCGGCCAACAGTTCTTCGCGCACGCGGCATTCGATGTCCCAAAAGGTCGCCGCGTTGTCGGTCGGCAGCTCAAACCGAACTTTGATGCCAAATGCGTCTTGTTCAAGCACATGGACCTTCGCCTTGTCCATTGGCTTCACGTCGTCGGGGTTTTCCCGCGCGAGGAGGTCAAAAAAGACCCGGCGCAGGGCCGCGACGTCAGCATTCTGCGACAGGGTCAGGATGATGGGCCGGATCATGGCATGGTCTTCGATCGACCAATTCTCAAAGGCGTCAGAAACGAAATAGCTTACCGGAACGATCAGCCGCGTGCCGTTCCAGTTCAGAAGTTGCACATAGGTGAAGTGGATACGCTCCACGGTGCAAAAATGCCCCTCAAAAATCAGCTGATCCCCAATCCGAGCGGAGCGGTTTAGCGCGATCTGGATAGAGGCGAGGATATTGCCCAAAACCTCGCGCGCGGCAAAACCCAGCACGATGGTTACCGCACCCGCAGAGGCCAGCAACGATAGGCCAATCGTGTTATCGGCGTTGCTCGATACCAGGATCACACCAGAGGCCACCAGCACCGCGATCACGATCACCCCTTTGCGCGCCGCCGCGATTGTGGTGGCGATCGACCGCATGTGCGCGTTCATCGGATCGGCCAGCTCATAGGCGTTGTTGGGGCTGATCCGGTCGAAAATCTCATCAAAGGTAAAGACGATGGCGAGGGTGCCAGCCGTCACATAGGCGATCAGCAAAATCGGGCTGAGCACCGCGTCAATAAAGCCTGACACGACCAAGACCCGGCTGGTCGCGGTGCCGATGATGGCAGCACAGAGTGCAATAGCCGCAGGCCAACGGAAGGACCGCAGCACAAAACGCATCCAGCGGCGCTTGGCGACCTCACCCAGACGGCGCATGATGCCGAAGGCGAACCAACCTGCGGTTAATGCCCCCACCAGCAGAAGGGGCAGAAACAGCACCTCCCATAAATACATCCCCCAAAACGCCCTGATCCTAAGCCAATCGGGTAGCATCGTCTCAAGGTCGGTTGGGCCGTATTGGGCGTGAAGATGCGGGATGTTGTCCGTGCTTTGGCGTGAGAAAACCCAAACGGGTTCAGCATCTTTGCCCGGTTTGATCCGGTTCAGCCGCAATGGCACCTCATGGCCGCCAAGCTCCAGTCGGTCGATCAGCAAAGAGCGGCGCACGCGTCCAGTGTCATTGTTTTCAGCAGAGCCGGAGAGCCAACCGTCGGGGCGATCCGCCAGCTTCCCCCATGGCACGACGACCTTACGCTCCATCAGGACCGAAAGTTGAAAAGCACGCTCTGCGCCTATGGCCGCTTGGTCCCCTTGAGGCAGATCCGACAGATCGAGAATATGTGCAGCACTTGAATAGTGGCCATTGTCGGTCAGGTAGATGAAGCTCTCAAGTGCGGCCATCGGTGTGCCGCGATCCAATGTCTCAGGCGGGGGCGGCAGACCGGGGTTTAGCTCAGTGGTTTCGAACCATCCTTCTTGCGCTTGCCCGACGGCCGCGCCCAGAAAAAGCGCCAGTCCCAGCACAAATGCTCCCACGAGACGAGGAAACACAGACGCGAAAGCGCGTGGGAGTAAGGCAATCCACTGCATGGATAGCGCAATGTAGCGGGGGTTTTCGCAATTCAAGGCCGCGAGGTGATGTAAGCCGCGAATGGACGCGATCAATCTGGGCGCCATTAACCGTCGTTAATGTCGCGGGTGACGATCCGCGCCCCGCTGGACTGGCGTTTGAACAACACACGCAGCACCACCCAAGCGATCAGCGACAAGACCGCAAAGAGGGCCAGTAGCAGCGCAACATTGACGGGCGCCCAAAATGCCACGATCAGCGCCATCGCGAGCGCGCCAAGGGCAAAGCCCAAAAAGATCGAGCCGGGCAACACAAGCTCAACCACGCCAAGTGCCAGTGCCGCGCAGAGCCAAACCCACCAAAGCGCCAACCAGCCCGCCATCAACCTTTGCCTTTCAGAAGCTTAAAGGCATCGCCAAAGGCCTCTAACGCCTGCGCGGGCACGACGATCGTCTGATTACCCGACCCCTTGCCCATGGCGTTCAACGCATCGACCTGTTTCAGCGCAATCTGATATTGTGCCGCCGCCAGCCCGTTTTCGTTGATCGCGGTGGCGACCACTTGCGTTGCATAGGCTTCGGCATCGGCCAGAATGCGCCGCGCCTTGGCGGTTTGCTCTGACGCGTAAAGCTCGGCCTCGGCGGCAAGTTCCACGGCACGTTTCTTGCCCTCGGCCTCGGTCACCTGTGCGCGACGGGCGCGTTCGGCGTTCAGCTGCTGCATCATCGCGGCGCGGGTGGCTGCATCAAGGTTCACGTCCAAAATCTCGGCGCGGGTGACTTCGATGCCCCAACTGTCCACCGCGTCTTCGACGCTGGCCTTGATTGTGGTGATCAATTGGCTGCGGTTGGCCTGCACTTCGTCGAGGTCCATTTTGCCGATCTCGGCGCGGACAATCCCGGCAACGGTGGTCGAGATCGCACTGTCCACGTCGCGGATGCGGTAGACGGTCTTCTCCGGCTCGGTGATGCGGTAAAAGACCGAGGTGTCGACCTGCACCAGCACGTTGTCACGGGTGATCGCGTCTTGGCTGGCGGTAGGCAGTTGCCGCTCAAGGATCGAGATTTTATGCGCCACATTGTCGATAAAGGGCACGATCATGTTGATCCCCGGCCCCAAGACCGCGCGCAACCGGCCAAAGCGTTCGATTACGTGCTGTTCAGACTGCGGGACAATTTTGACTGATTTCAGGATCAGGATGACGACCAGCAGAGCCAGCAAAAGCCAAGCAAGATTGTTCTCCAGCAGGCCGATGAGCATGTCTTCGAAGTCCAAGGCGGTAATCCTTTAAAGGGATAATTTCGTGCAATTCCCTGTATTTTACCTTTATTGCAAGTTTCACGCCACTGGTTTATCGCCCCAGTCGCAGCCAGAGAGGGCCAGAGTATGACCAGCACCGGATTCACCAAACACGCGCAGGACGGCAAGGCACGTAGCGGCGTGATCCAGACCACGCGTGGCGAGATCCGCACGCCAGCTTTCATGCCTGTGGGCACGGCGGCGACGGTCAAGGCGATGATGCCCGAGAGTGTGGCCTCGACAGGTGCCGATATCCTGCTGGGCAATACCTACCATCTGATGCTGCGCCCCACGGCGGAGCGTATCGCCAAGCTTGGTGGGCTGCATAAATTTATGAACTGGGACAAGCCGATCCTGACCGACAGTGGCGGCTTTCAGGTGATGAGCCTTGCCGGGTTGCGCAAGCTGACCGAACGCGGTGTGACCTTCAAAAGCCACATCGACGGCTCGAAACATGAGATCACGCCCGAACGCTCAATGGAAATCCAAGAGCTGCTGGGCTCTGACATTGTCATGTGTTTCGACGAATGCCCCGCGCTGCCTGCCGACCGCGACCGTATTGCCAGCAGCATGCGCATGTCGATGCGGTGGGCCAAACGCAGCCGCGAGGCTTTCGGTGACCGTCCGGGGCATATGCTCTTTGGCATTCAGCAGGGCGGGCTAGAGCAAGACTTCCGCCAAGAGAGCGCTGAGGCGCTGCGCGAAATCGGTTTTGATGGCTATGCCGTTGGCGGCTTGGCCGTGGGCGAGGGGCAGGAGGCGATGTTCTCGACCCTCGATTTCTCGACCGACATGCTGCCCGAGGATAAGCCGCGCTATCTGATGGGCGTGGGCAAGCCCGACGACATCGTCGGCGCCGTGGCGCGGGGCATTGATATGATGGACTGCGTGTTGCCCAGCCGTTCGGGGCGCACGGGGCAGGTTTTCACCCGGATGGGCGTGCTCAACATCAAAAACGCGCGTCACATGGATGACCCGCGCCCCTTGGACGAGAATTGCAGTTGCCCGGCCTGCCAGAACTATTCGCGGGCCTATCTGCACCATGTCTTCCGCAGCCAAGAGATCATCTCGTCGATGCTGCTGACATGGCACAACCTGCAATATTACCAAGACATCATGGCGGGCATGCGGGAGGCCATCGCAGCGGGGCGCTTTACCCAATGGCAGGCGGATTTCCACGCGGGGCGTGAACAGGGCGATATCGACCCGCTGTAAGGGCAGGGCGGCGTATTCTCACGCGAAATTGTGCTAACGGTCCTTGCTGCATCGCGGCAGGGTCTTAGGTGCCCTTGCACAGTCTATCGCAAGGAAAGGCCCGAATATGACCGAGAAGCTATTTACCCCCTTCACCGCAGGCGAGATCGAAGCCGACAACCGTCTGGTTATGGCACCTCTAACCCGGAACCGGGCGGACAACGAGACTGGCGAAGTCTCGGACATGCATGTCGACTATTACCGCCAACGGGCAGGCGCAGGCATCATCATCACCGAGGCCACACAGATCAGCCCAGAGGGCAAAGGATACTTCCAGACCCCCGGCATTCATACCGAAGGGCAGGTCGCCGCATGGCGCAAGGTGACCGACGCGGTGCATTCCGAAGGGGGGCGCATTGTGATCCAACTGTGGCACGTGGGCCGGATCAGCCATACTTCGCTACAGCCCGACGGTGGCAAACCTGTCGCGCCCTCTGCCATCGCTGCTGGGGTTAAAACATTCACCGCCAATGGATTTGAAGACACCTCCGAGCCGCGCGCGCTGGAGCTGGATGAGATGCCACGTCTGGTCGCCGACTATGCCCATGCCGCCGAGATGGCCAAGAAGGCCGGTTTCGACGGGATCGAGGTGCATGCCGCCAATGGCTACCTGCTGGATCAATTCCTCAAAACCGGCAGCAACAAACGTGACGACGCCTATGGTGGCAGCGTGGCAAATCGCGCGCGGCTGCTGTTTGAAGTGCTGGATGCCGTGACAGCGGTCTGGGGTGGTGAACGTGTGGGGCTGCGGCTCTCGCCCTTCTCGCCCGCCAACGGGATCGAAGACGCCAATCCGCAAGAGACGTTCGAGTATGTCGTCAAAGGGCTGAACCGCTACAACCTGTCCTATCTGCACCTTGTCGAAGGCGCGACGGGCGGATCGCGAGAGTTGGACGAAGGTGAAAGCATTGCTGCCTTGCGCGCGCTGTTCAAAGGGCCCTACATGGCCAACAACGGCTATGACCGCGAAATGGCGATTGACGCCTTGGCTAATGACAAAGCCGATCTGATCGCCGTGGGCCGGCCTTTCATTGCCAACCCCGATCTGCCGCGCCGCTGGCAGATGAACGGGCCGCTTAACAAGGGCGATACCGATACCTACTACGGGGGCGGGCGCGAAGGCTTTACCGATTACCCGGCGCTTGAGCAGGCCAAAGCCTGACCGATCCGGGGGTGCCTGCGCGGCGCCCCCGTTAAAACAGCAAGGGGAATGGCTTAAAAACAGCCAATCCCGCGCTTGCCTCCACTTCGCCAAACCGCGATGATGGCGGCTTAAAAGCCCGCAAGGGATTGAAACAGGCGGATAGGATGCACACATATCCTGTCCAGAAAAGGGGATGTCAGAGGCCGCCTATAACAGGGGCCCGGATGTCTTGCTAAGATAAGGAATTGAGCATGTTAGAGCCACTGAACGCATCCTACCCGGTGCTTCCGCTGCGCGACATCGTCGTGTTTCCACACATGATCGTGCCGCTTTTCGTTGGCCGCGAAAAATCCGTCCGCGCCCTTGAAGAGGTGATGGCGGACGACAAACAGATTCTGCTTTCCAGCCAGATCGACCCCTCCGAGGATGATCCAGACACCGCCGGTATCTTCAAAGCGGGCGTGCTGGCCAATGTGCTGCAACTGCTGAAATTGCCCGATGGTACCGTCAAGGTGCTGGTCGAAGGTCAGGCGCGCGTGCGCATCACCGAATACCTCGACAACGACAACTTCTTTGAGGCCCGCGCCGAGTATCTGACCGAGATGCCGGGCGACGCCGCCACCACTCAAGCGCTGCTGCGCACGGTGGCGGATGAGTTTGAGCGTTACGCCAAGGTCAAGAAAAACGTCCCCGAAGAAGCGCTCGCCGCCGTGGGCGAAAGCGCCGAGCCTGCACGTCTGGCGGACCTCGTGGCTGGCCACCTCGGCATTGAGGTTGAGCAAAAGCAAGACCTGCTGGAAACGCTGAGCATTTCTGAGCGTCTGGAGAAGGTCTACGGCCTGATGCAGGGCGAAATGTCCGTGCTGCAGGTTGAGAAAAAGATCAAGACCCGCGTCAAATCCCAGATGGAGCGCACGCAGCGCGAATACTATCTGAATGAGCAGATGAAGGCCATTCAGCAGGAGTTGGGTGACGGCGAAGACGGCAAGAACGAAGTCGCTGAGCTGGAAGCCCGCGTGGCCGAGACCAAGCTGAGCAAAGAAGCCCGCGAAAAGGCCGATGCCGAGATCAAAAAGCTCAAGAACATGAGCCCGATGTCTGCCGAAGCCACTGTCGTGCGCAACTACCTCGATTGGATGCTGTCGATCCCATGGGGCGTGAAATCGCGCGTTAAGAAAGACCTCGGCAAGGCGCAAAAGGTGCTGGATGACGATCACTATGGCCTTGAGAAGGTCAAAGAGCGGATCGTCGAATACCTCGCCGTGCAGCAGCGCTCGACCAAGATGAAAGGCCCGATCATGTGCCTCGTCGGCCCTCCGGGCGTCGGCAAGACGTCTTTGGGCAAATCGGTCGCCAAGGCCACGGGGCGCGAGTTTATCCGCATTTCGCTGGGCGGCGTGCGTGACGAATCTGAGATCCGCGGCCACCGTCGGACCTATATCGGCTCTATGCCCGGCAAGATCATTCAGGCGCTGAAAAAGGCGAAAACCACGAACCCGCTTATCCTGCTTGACGAGATCGACAAGATGGGGCAGGACTTCCGTGGTGACCCCGCTTCGGCGATGCTGGAAGTGCTTGATCCCGAACAGAACGGCACCTTCGTGGACCACTATCTCGAAGTGGAATATGACCTGTCGAACGTGATGTTCCTGACCACCTCGAACAGCTACAACATGCCCGGGCCGCTTTTGGACCGGATGGAGATCATCCCGCTTTCGGGCTACACCGAAGACGAAAAGCGCGAGATCGCCAAGCAGCATTTGGTGCAAAAGCAGATCAAGAACCACGGCCTGAAAGAGAAGGAGTTCAAGATTGAGGACTCCGCTCTGACCGGCATGATCCGCTACTACACCCGCGAGGCTGGCGTGCGGAACCTTGAGCGTGAGATTGCCAAGGTGGCGCGCAAGTCGCTGACCAAGATCGTCAAGAAAGAGGCCGAGAATGTTACCGTCACTGGTGACAACCTCGAAGACTTCCTTGGTGTGCGCAAGCACCGCTACGGTCTGGCCGAGGAAAAAGACCAGATCGGTGTCGTGACCGGGCTGGCCTATACCTCCGTGGGCGGTGAATTGCTTCAGATCGAAGCGCTGCGCCTGCCGGGCAAAGGTCGGATGAAGACCACCGGCAAGCTGGGCGATGTGATGAAGGAAAGCATCGACGCGGCCAGCTCCTATGTCCGTTCGATCAGCCCACAGATTGGGGTGAAACCGCCGAAGTTCGACACGCTGGATATCCACGTGCACGTGCCCGACGGTGCCACGCCCAAAGACGGCCCCTCGGCCGGTCTGGCGATGGTGACCTCGATTGTGTCGGTGCTGACGCAGATCCCCGTGCGGCGCGACATTGCGATGACCGGCGAAGTCTCTCTGCGCGGCAATGCGATGCCCATCGGCGGGTTGAAAGAAAAGCTTCTCGCAGCCCTGCGCGGCGGCATCACCACGGTGCTGATCCCGCAGGAAAACGAGAAAGACCTGCCGGATATTCCGGACAACGTGAAAGAAGGGCTGACCATCATTCCGGTGAACCACGTATCCGAGGTGCTGGAGCATGCGCTGGTGAGCAAGCCAAAGGCGATTGAATGGGATGAAGCGGCCCAAGAGGCCGCCGAGGCCGCCGCGATAAAAGCCCGCGCTGGCGGCATGGATGCGACCACCACCCACTAAGGTTAGGTCCTTACTACAAATCAGAAACGCGCGCCTTCCGGGGCGCGCGTTTTCCGTTGAAGTGACGGGTGTGGTCGCGCCCATATTCTCGAGTGATTTTTGCGCAAACCCCTCTTGCATGCCTCGCCGCAATTGGCTACTTCGCCCCGCAAGGGTGATTAGCTCAGTGGTAGAGCGCTTCGTTCACATCGAAGATGTCAGGAGTTCAAATCTCTTATCACCCACCATTTCCTATACTCATCTGATTACATGTGGCCCGCGCGGCTGCAGCATGGGTCTGGCACTTGGCCCGCAAACTGCCCTATACCAAGCCCAAACCGGCGGAGTGAGCATGTCAGTACACCCTAAAGCCTGGCTTCCGTGCCATGGTCGAAATGGTTGGAACAGATCGCTCTGCCTGGAAGGTCAGCGCGACATGACCCGATGAGCAACTATCCGACCCTTTATATTTTGCGGCATGGAGAGACGGAGTGGAACCTCGCCAACCGGCTTCAGGGGCATTTCGATTCCCGCTTGACCGAAACGGGTCGCGCGCAGGCCGCAGCACAAAACGCGATCCTGCGGCGGTGCAATTTGTCGGGTTTTTCTGCTCTCAGCAGCCCACAAGGGCGGGCGCTCATCACAGCGCAGATCGCGCTTGATGGGCTTGGCATTGATCTGGCGACCGACGCGCAGCTTGCTGAGATCGGGATCGGAGCTTGGGCAGGCGAAAGTCGCGAGGCTTTACTCCGGCAAACCCCCGCCGCGCGTGATTCCTATGATCTTTATGAACACGCCCCCGAAGGCGAAGGATTCGCCGCCCTCTATCAGCGTTGTCGTGCCTTTCTCGACAGTTTGACCGGCCCCCATGTGCTGGTGACCCACGGCATCACCTCGCGCATGTTACGGCTTATTTTATTAGGCCGCGACCTTGCCGTGCTGCGTGATATGCAAGGCGGGCAGGGGGTTGTATTCCACCTTGAGGGCGGTCAGCAAAAAAGGCTGACATTATAGGGTTGAAGCCCGCCCCCACCTTGCGCTATGAGGGCCAAGTCGGGTCGTTAGCTCAGTTGGTAGAGCGCTTCGTTTACACCGAAGATGTCGGGAGTTCGAGCCTCTCACGACCCACCATTTCCCCTCCCGCTGCGTTTCATTTGATCGGCTGCCACAGGGGGTGTCCCGACCGACGCCCGCCCGCTTTGCGGTCAGTCTGGGTCGGGAGTTCGAGCCTCTCACGACCCACCATTTCCCCTCCCGCTGCGTTTCATTTGATCGGCTGCCACAGGGGGTGTCCCGACCGACGCCCGCCCGCTTTGCGGTCAGTCTGGGTCGGGAGTTCGAGCCTCTCACGACCCACCATTTTCCCTCTCGCTGCGTTCCATTTGATCGGCTGCCACAGGGGATGTCCCGACCGACGCCCGCCCGCTTTGCGGTCAGTCTGGGCCGGGAGTTCGAGCCTCTCACGATCCAATATGTCCTCTCGCTAAATGCGCTTGTCGCAAAGTCTCTGAGGGTATGCTCTATCTATCGCCGGAACGTGTCATTCGCGTTCTGTAGCTCGGCTATTGAGCCCTAGTCTGCTACGTATCTGATGGCTAGAACCATAAGTGATCCGCTGGCCATCTTTGCCGATGCGGGTGCCGTAGACGCTAAGGGAAGCAGCGGCGGTGAGCCTTTGTTCTTGCCGTATGGTTTGGCGTTGGAAGAAGGGCCCAACCCGCGCAATAAACGCCACAAACAGGCAATACGAAAATTTCGCATTTTCGCGCAAACCGCGCTTGACGGCAGAGCGCCCCCACCATAGAACACCCAAACGCTTCGGGGTGACCCGGAGAGTGCAGCGGGCGGTTGTAGCTCAGTTGGTTAGAGTACCGGCCTGTCACGCCGGGGGTCGCGGGTTCGAGCCCCGTCAACCGCGCCACCGCTGCCTGAAAAGGGGACCTCTTCGAGGTCCCTTTTTTCGTTTCTAACCCCTGGAAAATCTGCCGCAGAACTTCTTTTCACAAAGACGAATTTTCTCGCTCAAATACGCTTGACGCCCCCCGCCCCTTGGCCTATTCCGCCCACATCGCGCGGTTGTAGCTCAGCTGGTTAGAGTACCGGCCTGTCACGCCGGGGGTCGCGGGTTCGAGCCCCGTCAACCGCGCCACTTTATTCCTATCATCTATGATTAGATTTGCCCCTCCGGGCAGAGCGCCAGTTTGCGTAGCGTACCAATGCACACGCATGCACAGTCGCGTGTTGGGTGACCGGGCAGGCCCGATCACCCCAAATTTCAGGTCAGTGCGTCAAGGATTCGCGCCCAAGAGCGGATGCCCTTGTGAAAGCTTTCCATGTCGTATTTTTCGTTCGGTGAATGGATTTGGTCGTCGTCCTTGCCAAAGCCGATGAGCATGGGTTCGGTGCCCAAGATGCTTTGAAAATAGCCAGCAATCGGAATCGACCCGCCGCAGCCGATATAGGCCGCCGGAATCTGCCATTCATCGCTGAGCGCTTTGCGTGCAGGCTCGAACATCGGGTGACCAGTCTCGACACCTGAGGCCGGGCCAGCGCCGTGGCCGGAGAACTCCACCGTACAATCCTCGGGCAGCATCTCTCGCACCATTGTGCGGAAGCTCTCGCGGATGGCGAACGGGTCTTGTGTGCCGACAAGGCGGAAGCTGATCTTTGCGTGGGCCTGCGAGGGCAGGACGGTCTTGAACCCGTCCCCTGTATAGCCGCCCCAGATGCCGTTGACGTCACAGGTCGGGCGCGACCAGATCATCTCGAGCGGGGTGCGGTCTTGCTCGCCTGCGGGTTTGCTTAGGCCCACGTCGCCAAGGAAGGCGGCATGGTCAAAGGACAAACCCTGCCACTGCGCCTCTAGCTCTTCGGGCAGGTCAGGCACGCCATCATAGAAGCCGGGGACGGTGATGCGGCCCTCGTCGTCATGCAGGGACGCCACTACCTTGCTCAACACCCGGATCGGGTTCATCGCGATGCCGCCGAACATGCCGGAATGCAGGTCTTTATCGGGAGCCGTGATCGTCAACTCTTCGCCCAAAAGCCCGCGCAACATGGTGACGATGGCCGGCGTCTTAGATTCGAACAGCCCGGTGTCGCAGATCATCGCCACATCGGCTTTCAGTTCCTCGGCGTTTTCCTTCATGAAGGGGATCAGCGAGGGCGAGCCGGACTCCTCTTCGCCTTCAAGGAAGAAGGTGATGCGGCAGGGCCAATCGCCCTTTACTTCTTTCCACGCGCGCAGGGCTTCAAGGATGGTCATCAACTGGCCCTTGTCGTCAGCGGCCCCACGGCCCCGGATCACGCGGCCCTTGTCGGTGTCTTCAATGGCGGGATCGAACGGGTCACGGTCCCACAGGTTCAGCGGATCAACCGGCTGCACGTCGTAGTGGCCGTAAAACAGCAGGTGCGGCTTGCCTTCACCGACATGGCCCACAACCATCGGATGGCCCGGCGTGGCGCGCTTTTCGGCCTCCACACCCATGGATTTAAGATCAGCCACCAGCCAATCGGCGGCGCGGTCGCAATCGGCCTTAAAGGCCGGATCGGTTGAGATCGACGGGATGCGCAGCAGCTCTAGCAGGCGGTCTGTTGCGGCGGGCAGATCGTTGTCGATCTGGGTGAGAACATCGTCGAGGGACATGGCTTAAATTCCTTGCGCTGTGATTTCGGCGCGAAGGTATCAGGCGGGCAGGGCGTGTCCAGTGGCCGCAGGGCAGGGGCTTAGAACGTGAGCGAGAGGCGGCTGCCTTCGGGCGTGAGACTGTGATCCACCTGCGCATCCAACTGCGAGGCCGCCGCCGCCATCAAGGTCTGGCCAATGCTGTCTGGGCGCCGCTTGCCCTCGTTTTTTGAGCCGATGCCATTGTCTTTGCAGGCCAGACGGAAATGCCCATCGCGCAGCGTCAGCTCGATTTCGATATGGCCGGGGCTGGCGTCGGGGAAGCCGTGTTTGATCGAATTGGCGGCAAACTCACTGATGATGAGCCCCAAAGATGAGGCCATATTAGAGCGCAGCGTGGCTTGATCGGCGCTATAGCTGATCTGCACATGACCCGGCGCGGTTTCTTGCAAAAGGCTCACAACTTTACCAAGGTATTTGCCTGCGTCGACCTCATCACGGCCCCCGCCGGATTGCAGCTCGCCATGAAGCGTCGCCATGGCGTTGACGCGGCGCTGGATGCCGTCGAGCACATTGACCGTAGCCTTGTCATCCAATTGCCGGGCGTGCAGCCGAACCATGGCCGACAATGTCTGAAGCGAGTTTTTAATGCGGTGATCGGCCTCGCTCATCAAGACGTCTTGTTGGCGCAGGGCAAGGCGCAGGTCTAACTGCTTCATCACCTGACGGGCCAGCACTGCGACGGTCTTGCGTTGCAAGGCAGTCAGCTGTCGCGGTTTGTTGTCCAGGATGCAAAGTGTGCCGAGCGGCAGCCCATCGGGGGCCACCAGTAAGGCACCTGCATAAAAACGCAGCCCATCGCCGTCGGTGCAAAGCGGGTTATCGGCCATACGGGGGTCTTGCAGCGTGTCGGGAATTTCCACAAAGGGGGCTTCTAGAATGGCATGAGAGCAAAGCGAGGTATCAAGCGGCGTTTCCCGTGCGTTCAAGCCAACCTCGGCCTTGAACCATTGCCGGTCCTTGTCGATCAGGTTGATCACTGAAATGGGCGCGTCACAGATCTCGGCCGCCAGCTCAACGATCTCGTTAAACTCCTCCTCGCGCGGGGTATCAAGAATGTCATAACTATAGAGCGTCCGAAGCCGCTGGTCCTGCTGTGGATGTGGATTGGCGCGCAAATCAGGCCCCTTTCTGGGTTTCCCCTTGAAGACATGAAAGCGCCTGAAAAGACAAGCAGGCAAACCGCAATGGCCATCAATACGCCCATTTGCCTGCGACAGTTCGCCCCGCAGGGGCACCGGATAAAAGATTGAAGCTTTGGTCTCAAATCTGTAACCATTCTAAAAGCTGAATATGGAGGGGCCGCCTCCTGTTCGCGCCAAGAAGATGGAGACGCGCAATGGACTATAACGAGAAGCTCGACGCGGCGATTGCGCGCCTGCATGACGAAGGCCGCTACCGTACTTTCATCGACATTGAGCGCCGCAACGGCCAATTCCCCCATGCAGTCTGGACCAAGCCGGACGGCAGCCAGCAGGACATCACCGTTTGGTGCGGGAATGACTACCTCGGCATGGGGCAGAACCCTGTCGTGTTAGAGGCGATGGAAGAAGCGTTGCGCGCAACCGGCGCAGGCTCGGGCGGCACGCGCAATATTTCGGGCACGACAGTTTATCACAAAAAGCTAGAAGCTGAATTGGCCGATCTGCACGGCAAGGAAGCGGCGTTGCTGTTCACCTCCGCCTATATCGCCAACGATGCCACGCTCTCGACCTTGCCTAAACTGTTTCCGGGGCTGATCATCTATTCCGACGCGCTGAACCACGCGTCGATGATCGAAGGTGTGCGCCGCAATGGCGGGGCCAAGCGCATTTTCCGCCACAACGATCTGGACCACCTGCGCGAGTTGATGGAGGCCGATGATCCGGCCGCACCCAAGCTTATCGCATTTGAATCAATCTATTCGATGGATGGTGATTTCGGCCCGATTGAGCAGATCTGCGATCTGGCCGATGAATTTGGCGCGCTGACTTATATCGACGAAGTGCACGCGGTGGGCATGTACGGCCCACGCGGGGCAGGGGTGGCCGAACGGGACCGTTTGATGCACCGCCTCGACATTATCAACGGCACGCTGGCCAAAGCCTACGGTGTCATGGGCGGCTATATCGCAGCCTCGGCCAAGATGTGTGACGCGATCCGCTCCTATGCGCCGGGCTTCATCTTTACCACCTCATTGCCGCCTGCGGTTGCGGCGGGGGCGGCGGCCTCGGTGGCCTATCTAAAACGCGCGCCTGAGCTGCGTGAGAAGCATCAGCAGCAGGCCAAGGCATTGAAGCTGCGGCTAAAGGGATTGGGCCTGCCGATCATCGACCATGGCAGCCACATCGTTCCCGTGATGGTGGGCAACCCGGTGCACACCAAGCTTTTGTCGGACATGCTGCTTGAAGATCACGGCATCTATGTCCAGCCGATCAATTTCCCAACCGTGCCGCGCGGAACAGAGCGGCTGCGTTTTACCCCGTCGCCCGTCCATGGACCCAAAGAAATGGACGCTCTCGTCCGCGGGATGGACACACTCTGGTCTCATTGTGCGCTGAATCGTGCCGAAGCTGCCGGATAACGCAGCGCTATTCGTGTTTTGCGTTGTCTTGTGCTAGTCTTCTGTCAAGAAAAGGCTACATCCGAATCGTTGGGGCGTGTTTGGATGAAAGCTACGGGCACAATTGGGACAGGGCATATTGATGATCGGGCGTTGGGCCTCCAAATCCGCTAAGGACGAGACAGTCGAACCCAAAGGGTTCGATGCATTCGAATTGCGGTTGGGGGATGTCATGCGTGGCGAACGCGCGACACTTGGTAAATCCCTGCTCGACGTACAGCGTGAACTTCGCATCAAAGCTTCCTATATTGCTGCCATTGAAAACTGCGATCCCGGTGCCTTTGACACGCCTGGGTTTATCGCGGGCTACGTGCGGTCCTATGCGCGCTACCTCAACATGGACCCCGATCGGGCCTTTACCGCCTTTTGCAAAGAATCCGGCTTTGCCGTTGCCCATGGCATGTCTGCCGAAGCCTCTGTCGTCAAAAAGCCCAGCTTTGAGGAACGGCGTAAGTCCGTGAAAGAAGACGACCTTTTTGCGCGGCCCAACACGCCCTTCGTGCCCACGGGTGACGGTCTTCTCAGCCGGATTGAGCCGGGTGCCGTAGGCTCCTCGATGGTGTTGATCGCGCTGATCTCGGCGATCGGATTTGGTGGCTGGACGGTGTTAAAAGAGGTGCAGCGTGTGCAGGTCGCACCGGTGGACCAAACGCCAATCGTTCTTTCTGACCTTGATCCGCTGGACGGCGCACTGGCCCGCGCGCCTGATACGGACGATGATTCCGCCGCCCCGCAAAGCGTTGAAAGCCCCCGCTCTGATGCGCTCGACCGGCTTTACCGTCCGCAGGCGCTGGACGTGCCTGTTCTAGTCGCCCGTGATGCGCCTATCGCATCTATCGATCCGCGCTCAGTCAGTAATTTCCCAACCCCCGACCGCCCCGAGCCGAGCGGTCAAGCCGCTGCCGTTGCAGAGAATGACACCATAAATAATGCCATTGACGAAGCCTTGATGCTTGCCAATGCCGACACCGACCTGCCCAAACCACAAGTGGTGGAGCCTTTGGGCGAAAAGGTCCGGATGGTTGCAGCCTACCCATCATGGGTGCGGGTGCGCGCAGCGGATGGGACTGTGATTTTCGAAGGCGTGATGAACAAGGGTGACACTTGGGATGTCCCGGTCACCGAAGAGCCGCCAACCCTGCGCACTGGCGAATCCGGCGCGCTCTATTTTGCTATGGCCGATGGCTGCTTTGGCCCCGTTGGCGCGCGTGGCGCTGTGACCTCCAACGTGGCACTTCAGGCGCAAGCACTGGCTGACCGTTACCAACCGGTTGATCCCACGGCAGAACAGTCGCTCAGCCGGATGTTCGCAGATTTGGAAGGCTCGCTTGATCCATCTGTACTGGCCGCGATGCCCTGCCAGGGGCAATAACCTCCCAACTTCCGCTTCCCATTGCACATGCGACCCCGCCTGGCTAGGTAGGGGCTACTGCTCTCGATTTCGCGAAAGGTGTCATCATGTCGCTTCATTCCATTCGCCCCTGGCGCGATATTCCGCGTCGCAAATCCCGGCAGATCATGGTGGGCAATGTGCCTGTCGGGGGCGACGCGCCGATCACCGTGCAGACGATGACCAATACGTTGACCACTGACGTGGCAGGAACCATCGCGCAGGTGCAGGCCGCGGCCGATGCAGGTGCGGATATTGTCCGGATTTCCGTCCCGGATGAGGCGTCTTCAAAGGCGCTGCGCGAGATCGTGCGCGAAGTCACTGTGCCAATCGTGGCAGACATCCACTTCCACTACAAACGCGGGATCGAAGCCGCCGAGGCTGGCGCCGCATGTCTGCGGATCAACCCCGGTAACATTGGCGACGAAAAGCGCGTGCGCGAGGTCATCAAAGCCGCGCGTGACCACAATTGTTCAATCCGCATCGGCGTGAATGCGGGCTCTCTTGAGCGGCATCTGTTAGAGAAATACGGTGAGCCATGTCCCGACGCGATGGTCGAAAGCGGGTTGGATCACATCAAAATTCTGCAAGATAACGACTTTCACGAATTCAAAATCTCTTGCAAAGCGTCTGACGTTTTTATGGCCGCCGCTGCCTACCAGCAGCTCGCCGACGCCACCGACGCCCCCATCCACCTTGGCATTACAGAGGCGGGTGGGCTGATGTCGGGCACGATCAAGTCGGCCATCGGGCTGGGTAATCTGCTGTGGAGCGGCATCGGCGATACGATCCGCGTCTCCCTGTCGGCTGACCCTGTCGAAGAGGTGAAGGTTGGTTACGAAATTCTCAAATCGCTCGGTCTGCGCCACCGCGGCGTGAACATCATTTCTTGCCCCTCCTGCGCGCGGCAGGGGTTTGATGTGATCAAGACCGTCGAGGCGTTGGAAAAGCGGCTGGAGCATATCAAGACGCCCATGAGCCTCAGTATCATTGGCTGTGTGGTGAATGGCCCCGGCGAAGCGCTGATGACTGACGTGGGCTTCACCGGCGGGGGGGCTGGCTCCGGCATGGTCTATCTCGCGGGCAAGCAGAGCCATAAACTCGGCAATGAAGGCATGATCGACCATATCGTTGAACAGGTCGAAGAACGCGCCGCTGTGCTTGAGGCGGAAGAGGCAAAAACTGCTGCAGAATAGTGGGTTATGCCATCCTCTTAATGCAGCGCCTTAACTCAACG
The DNA here is from genome assembly GCF_022788655.1 of Sulfitobacter indolifex. Classification (NCBI taxonomy): domain Bacteria; kingdom Pseudomonadati; phylum Pseudomonadota; class Alphaproteobacteria; order Rhodobacterales; family Roseobacteraceae; genus Sulfitobacter; species Sulfitobacter indolifex. The sequence continues at coordinate 1,259,724 of NZ_CP084951.1, forward strand.
GGTCAGGTAGCGCGCTAAGACGACAGCTGGCATATGCCCCTTAAGCACCATGTCAGGCAGGACATAGAAGGGGGCTTCGCTCAATCCAAGGGCCTTGGCCCATTCGGCTGCTTGTGGCGCGCTGAGGTCGTGCAAGATGAAGGTGGTCCCGTAACGCATTGATAATCCTTTTAGTTCACTGATTGCCGCTGTGCAAGTGCTGCAATCGGGTGAGGTGAACAGCGCTACCGCATGACCTTCCAACAGGTTGGGAGCCAGCCGTTCAAGCAAGCTGAGATCATCTTGAATGTATTGCTGCATTTCCGACTGCGCAGGCTGCGGTCCCGCCAGCGCGTCTGCAATCACATCCCCACTGGCCAATATTGCCGCGCGCAACTCGGCATCTAATGCAGCGCGCTCGGTTGGGCCAAGCGCGCTGAAGTCATTTGCTTTGGCGGGCATGGCCAGCGCGAGCGCGGCCAACACCGCAATTGCGCGCAATTTAACCGCGCTTTTCTTCCACGAGTGCCATCATTTGATCGTAAGGCAGGTAGCCGCGCAGCATTTCATCCTGCATAACGAACGTAGGCGTCCCGGTGATCTGTAGCTTTTCCGCCAGCGCGCGGGTCGTGGCGATCTCTTGGGCGACTGCGTCGCTGCCCATTTCAGCCTCAATCGCCGCGACATCCAGATCAAAGCTTTCGCCCAAGCGGCGCAGGGCGGGCATGGAAACCTCGCCATTGAAGGCCATCAGCGCATCGTTCAGCTGCTTGTATGCGTCACCGCCCGCAACCTGTTTGGTCGCCACGGCAAAGCGCGAGGCCAGCATAGATTGCTCACCCAAGATCGGAAATTCTTTGACGATCAGCTTGATATTGCCATCAGTTTCCAAAAGCTTGGCCACTTCGCCATGGGCGCGTTTGCAATAGCCACAGCGGTAATCAAGGAATTCGACTAACGTGATATCGCCATCCGGGTTGCCACCAACCCAAGAATAGCCGTCGTCAAAAATTGCGTCTGCATTGGCGCTAACAAGGTCGAAATCCGCCTGCATTTGCGCTTGGGCCTGATTGTTCTGCATCTGCTCTACCGCTTGCAGGATCACCTCGGGGTTTTCCATCAAATAGGCACGGACCTCGGCCCGGAACTGGGCGCGTTCGGCGTCGGTCAATTCGGTCAGGTCCATCGCGCCAGCAGGGGCGGCGAGGGCCAGCGCGCTGGCAAAGGCGGGGGCGATGAGGCGGGTGAACATGGGCGGTCCTTTCGGTAAAGCTGCGAAATAGGGGCCAAGGGTTGACGCCCGGCATCAGGCACGGTGAAAGCATATGCCGAGAGTAGGAGCAAGCCCATGCGCAATTCAACAAGGTCCGCCGTCGATCCCTTTATCGTGATGGACGTGATGCAGGCCGCAACCGCCGCCGAAGAAGCAGGCCGCCACATCATTCACATGGAGGTCGGCCAGCCGGGCACAGGTGCGCCAAAGGGGGCTGCCGAGGCGCTGACCAAGGCGATGGGAGAGGGCGCGCTTGGCTATACCGTGGCGCTTGGGTTGCCTGCGCTGCGCAAGCGCATCGCGCAAATGTATGGCGAATGGTATAACGTCGATCTGGACCCGGCGCGGGTGGTCATCACGCCCGGCTCTTCGGGCGGTTTCCTGCTGGCGTTCACCGCGTTGTTCGATTCCGGTGATCGGGTCGGCATCGGCGCGCCGGGCTATCCGAGCTACCGCCAAATTCTGCGCGCCTTGGGGATGCAGCCGGTCGATCTGCCCGCTGCGCCCGAAAGCCGCTACCAGCCCGTCGCGGCGGACTTCGCGGGCGAAGACCTGCGCGGGTTGTTGGTGGCCTCGCCTGCCAACCCCTCGGGCACGATGCTCGACAAGCCTGCGCTGAATGCGCTGACCGACGCCTGTGCGGCCAATGAAATGTCCTTCATCTCGGACGAGATTTATCACGGCATCGAATATGACAAGAAGGCCGTGACCGCGCTTGAGGTCACCGACGACTGCTATGTCGTCAACTCCTTCTCCAAGTATTTCTCAATGACCGGCTGGCGCGTCGGCTGGATGGTGGTGCCCGAAGATCAGGAGCGCGTGGTTGAGCGGATCGCCCAAAACATGTTCATTTGCGCGCCCCATGCCAGCCAAATTGCCGCGCTGGCGGCAATGGATTGTGATGATGAATTGCAGGCCAACCTTGCCGTCTATCGCCGCAACCGCGATTTGATGATCGACGGGCTGAAGGAGGCGGGTTTCACCGACATCGCGCCGCCGGATGGGGCGTTCTACGTCTATGCCGATGTATCACGCTTTACGGATGACAGCCGCGCCTTCGCCGCAGAGATCCTCGACAAGGCAGGCGTTGCCGTGACCCCCGGCCTCGATTTTGACCCGGCGCGGGGGCATAAGACGCTGCGCTTTTCCTATGCGCGCAGCACATCGGATATGGAAGAGGGCATCGCCCGGCTCAAAGCTTTCATGGCCGCACGCTGAGCGCTGGTTTGCACGCGCGGCAACTGGTAGAAGACCGAAAAAGAGCAGGGTGATAAAACATGCGGGCAGTTCTAAAGGGTCTGGCAGTGGCGCTGGCCTGTGCAGCGCCGGGCGGGCTAGCGGCGCAGGAATTGACCGCGTTGGCACGGGTCGATCCGGTGGAGAGCACCGTGAAAGACGGTTGGTTCGGCAAGACTGACCTAACCGTGGCGCTAAGCCAAGGCGTGCCTTTCCGCGTTTTCCTGCTGGACGACCCCGCGCGGCTAATCGTTGACTTCCGTGAGGCGGACTGGAGTGAGGTGGCGCGCGGCGATCTATTGGCCAAACCCGGTCGCATCTCTGCCCTGCGGTATGGCGCGTTTCAACCCGGTTGGTCGCGGCTGGTCGCCGATTTGGCCGAGCCGATGGTGCCCGCAGAAATCGGCATGCCGGTTGACGCCGCCAGCGGTAAGGCACGGCTTGAGATCACGCTGGAATCTGTCGACGCCGAGGTCTTTGCCAAAGCCGCGGGTGTGCCCATTGACCCCGATTGGACGACCGCACTCACCGCGCCGCCGAAACCCCCGGTTGCGGGCAAAGACATCTTCACCGTCGTGCTGGACCCCGGTCATGGGGGGATCGACCCCGGTGCACAGCGCGAGGGGCTGGATGAAAAAGACCTGATGCTGAATTTCGCCCGCGACCTGCGTGATGCGCTGCGCCGTAAGGGGGTGGATGTGCTGCTGACACGTGACGATGATCTCTTTGTCGCGCTGGAACACCGGGTTGCGATTGCCCATCAGGCCGAGGCCGACCTTTTCATCTCGCTCCACGCGGATAGCCTGTCGCAGGGCGGGGCAAGCGGGGCCACGGTCTATACCCTCTCAGACGATGCCAGCGATGTGGCCACCGAACATCTAGCCGCGCGGCACGACCGGTCTGACATTATCGCAGGCGCTGATCTGACGGGGTCTGACGACCAAGTGGCGGGGATCCTGCTCGATCTTGCGCGCCAAGAAACTGAGCCACGCTCAGAAGCCTTGGCCAAAGTGTTGGTCGAAGGCATGCGCGGGGCAGGTGGGCCGATGAACGGTCGACCGCTGCGGCGCGCCGGGTTCTCTGTGCTGAAATCTGCGGATATTCCATCGGTTCTGGTCGAGGTGGGGTTTCTGAGCTCCACGCGGGATTTAACCAATCTGCGCGATCCGGTTTGGCGCGCGTCGATGGTAAGCGCCATGGCCGATGCGATTGTTACATGGCGCGATCAGGATGCGGCACTCAAGCCCTTGATCAGAAAGTAAAATCGCGAAAGGTTGCCGGTTTGCCAATGGGCGGACATTCGCCCCCCGCTGGCGGCCATGTGTTTTGACCCGAGCCGGTGCTTCCTGTATAGGCTCGGAACTGTCCCTAGCCAATGGTGGTCCGCGCGCGTGTTTCGATTTGTCATGTCCTTTTTCGGGGGTATTTTTACCACCCTAACCCTGAGCGTCGGCATGGTGGCTTTGACCATCGGCGCGGTGTTCTGGATGTATGGCCGGGATCTGCCCAGCCACGAGTCGCTGGCGCAATATACGCCGCCAACGATCAGCCGGATCTATTCGGGTCAGGGCCGTTTGATTGACGAATTCGCTAAAGAACGCCGCCTTTTCGCGCCAGCGAACACCATCCCCGATCTGGTGAAACAGGCGTTCATCTCGGCGGAAGACAAGAATTTCTACACCCACGAAGGCTACGATTTGCGCGGCATTGGCGCGGCTGCGGTGGACGCGGTGAAATCCCGTGGGCGCGACGTGCGCGGCGCGTCGACCATCACCCAGCAGGTGATGAAGAACTTCCTGCTGTCCGGCGATCGGCGGGCAGAGCGTAAAATCAAGGAAATCATCCTTGCCACCCGGATCGAAGAGACGCTGAGCAAAGAGAAGATCCTTGAGCTGTATCTCAACGAGATTTTCCTCGGCCAGAACTCCTATGGCGTGGCCGCCGCCAGCCAGACCTATTTCAACAAAACGCTGAGCGAATTGGACCCGCATGAGGCGGCCTTCCTTGCCTCGCTGCCCAAGGCGCCGTCGGATTATCACCCGGTGCGCCGTAAGGATCGGCTGCTGGCCCGGCGGAACTTCGTGCTGCGCGAGATGAAAGAAAACGGCTATATCTCTGAGGCGGTCTATGAAACCGAAGTCGCACTGCCGCTGCGCTCGGTCCAGAATGGCGACTTCGGAAGCTTTAAAGCCGAACTGCCGCCGCGCGATTACTTCACTGATGAAATCCGCCGCCAGCTGAGCGAGGATTTCGGCGAGGGTGAGTTCTTTACCGGCGGTCTGACCGTACGGGCAACCATCGACAACGAAATGCAGCCCATCGCCGCCAACGCACTGCGCGGGCAGCTAGAGCAATATGACCGCGGGCAGGGCATCTGGCGCGGCACGCGGTTTGACATCCCAGCCGAGCAGTTGACCAGCGAAGAGAAATGGCGCGCCGCCCTCGCGGACCTGCGGGTGCCGCGTGATATTGATCTGGAAAACCAATGGTATCCGGCGGTGGTGCTTGAGGTCGGGGCGAGCGACGCCCGGATCGGTATCGAAGGGGTCGACGAAGACGAAGACGGTCACTGGATCCCCGCCAAAGACGTGCAATGGGCGCGCAAGCGGCTGGACGACGGCAAACTTGGGCCCAAAGCTCAGGTTGCCGGTGATCTGCTTGAGGTGGGCGAAGTGGTGTTGGTGCGCCGCATGACCGCTGACAGCGACGGATCATTCATCCGCTGGACCCTGCGACAGGTGCCAGAAGTGCAGGGCGGCTTCGTAGCGATGGATGTGCACACCGGACGTGTGATCGCGATGCAGGGCGGGTTCTCCTATCAGGCGAGCGTATTCAACCGCTCAACGCAAGCGAAACGCCAGCCGGGGTCGAGCTTTAAACCCTTTGTCTATGCCTCAGCGCTCGACAGTGGCTACAGCCCCGCGACCATCGTCGTGGACGCGCCGATTGAAATTGACACGCCGCAAGGTGTTTGGCGCCCGCAGAACGCATCGCATAAGTTCTACGGCCCCACGCCGCTGCGGACCGGGATTGAACAGTCGCGCAACCTGATGACCATCCGTTTGGCCCAAGAGGTCGGCATGGATGTCGTCGGCAGCTATGCGGAGCGTTTCGGCGTCTATGACGATTTGGCGCCTTTGCTGTCCAACGCACTCGGCAGTCAGGAAACCACGCTTTATCAAATGGTGTCGGCCTATGCGATGTTCGCCAATGGTGGCGAGCGGGTGCAGCCCACATTGGTAGACCGGGTGCAGGACCGCTATGGCCGCACCGTTTATCAACATGACCAGCGCAAGTGCTACGACTGCGAGCAAATAAACCTCGCGCCCGGCGAAGCACCACGGATTATTTCTAATCGTGAGCGGGTCATGGATCCGGTAACAGCCTACCAGCTGACCTCCATGATGCGGGGCGTGGTTGAGCGCGGCACGGCGCGTAACGCCATCAATCTACCCGTACCGATCGCCGGCAAAACCGGCACTACAAACGACGAAAAAGACGCTTGGTTCGTGGGCTTTTCGTCGAATGTCGTGGCGGGCTGCTACATTGGCTATGACACGCCGCGCCCGATGGGTCGGGGTGCCGGCGGTGGCAGGCTTTGTGCGCCGGTCTTTCAAAACTTCATGAGCCAAGCGATCAAGAAATACGGTGGTGGTGACTTCAAAGTCCCCGAGCAGTGCCGCTTTATTAAGATCGACCGTTTCACCGGCGCACGTCTGAGCGACAGCGCCTCGGGCGGCAATGTGGTTTCTGAATGTTTCCGCGACGGCGAAGAGCCCCTGTTCGGCATTTCCTTCGATGGGGGCTTTGCCATGGGCGCTGATCTGCCACTGGTCGAGGAACTGGGCGGCGCTGCGGCATCATCTTCGCGTCAGGTCACCACATCGACTGGCAAGAAGGCAACCGTTGGTCCTAAAGCGAGCTTTGGTACGCTGAGCTCGGGCGGTCTTTACTAACCTTTCATCCTGCGCGCCGCGGTGGCAGCCTACTTGTCGCCGCGGGCGCGCTGGTCTATCTCTCATGCGGCTCCGGTATTCGGGGCCGCATTACTTATCAAAGGCAGGCACACATGCGCGCAGAGGCACAGAATACCGCGGACCAGATCAGCAAATCGCTGGAATTGCTGGCCCAGCGACTGGATGTGGACACCGCGCCTTACCGGCTGGAAGAATTCAACGCCCGCGTCGAAGACCCGAACCTCTGGGACAACCCCGACGCCGCGCAGAAACTGATGCGCGAACGGCAGTCGCTGGTGGATGCCATCGACACCTATGAAGGCATCAAACAAGAGCTTGCCGACAATGTTGAGCTGATCGAATTGGGCGAGATGGAAGGCGATGAGGAGGTCATCAAAGAGGCCGAAGTCGCGCTGAAATCCTTGGCCGCAACCGCTGCGCAAAAAGAACTCGAGGCGCTGCTGAACGGCGAGGCCGACAGCAACGATACCTTCCTAGAGATCAATTCGGGCGCGGGCGGCACGGAAAGCTGCGACTGGGCCAGCATGCTGGCGCGGATGTACGTTCGCTGGGCCGAGAAGAAGGGCTATAAGGTCGATCTTCAGGCTGAAAGCGCGGGCGAAGAGGCGGGGATCAAATCCGCGACCTATAAGATCGAAGGGCATAACGCCTATGGCTGGCTGAAATCCGAAAGCGGCGTGCACCGTCTGGTGCGCATCTCGCCCTTCGACTCGGCGGCCAAGCGGCACACCTCCTTCACCTCTGTTAAGGTCTACCCCGTGGTCGATGATAACATTGAGATCGAGGTGAACCCCTCTGATATCCGCATCGACACCTACCGGTCCTCCGGCGCGGGCGGTCAGCACGTTAACACCACCGACTCGGCGGTGCGGATCACACACCATCCCACCGGGATCGTTGTGACTTCTTCGGAGAAGTCGCAGCACCAAAACCGTGACATTGCCATGAAAGCGCTGAAGTCGCGGCTCTATCAGATGGAGTTGGACAAGCGCTCAGCGCTGGTTAACGAGGCGCATGAGAACGCGGGCGATGCGGGCTGGGGCAACCAGATCCGTTCCTACGTGCTCCAGCCCTACCAAATGGTCAAAGACCTGCGTACTAATTACGAGACATCGGACACCAAAGGTGTGCTCGACGGTGATCTTGATGGGCTGATGGGGGCGACACTGGCGTTGGCCGTTGCTGGCAAAAGCCGGGCTGAGGCGCAGGGCGACTGAGCCGCGCCATCCCCCTTCATGGATGATACGCAGCAAAGGGGGGGCATGATGGATTTATTAGATTGGGACGCTTCGGACCTGTCCGAGGCGCTGGCCGCGCGCAGGATTTCTGCGGTTGAGCTGATGCAGGCGACGCTGGCTCGGATCGAGGCGGTGAATGGCAAGGTGAATGCCATCGTGTCGCTGCGCGACCGTGACACGCTGTTGGCCGAGGCGCAGGCGGCGGATGCGAGCCCCCGTAAAGGCTGGCTGCATGGGATCCCCATGGCGATCAAGGACCTGGCGGATGCTGAGGGGCTACCAACCTCGCAAGGGTCGCCCCTTTTTGGCTTAGAACCAGCCACGCGAGATCATCCGGCCGTAGCGCGGCTTCGCGCGGCCGGGGCAATTTTCATCGGCAAAACCAACACCCCAGAGTTTGGCCTTGGCAGCCATACCTTCAACCCGGTCCATGGCGCGACGCGCAATCCTTATGACCTGAGCCGCTCGGCGGGGGGATCCTCAGGCGGGGCGGCGGCGGCACTGGCGGCGCGGTTGGTCGCGGTGGCCGACGGGTCTGACATGATGGGCTCGCTGCGCAACCCGGCGGGCTGGAACAACGTCTACGGGATGCGGCCCACATGGGGCACCGTGCCCTCCGACGATGGCGGCGATCTGTTTCTGCACCAGCTCTCAACCTTGGGGCCGATGGCGCGCAGCCCACGTGACCTCGCCGCCCTGCTCGATGTGATGCGCGGCGCTGACCCGCGCCAACCGCTGACACACTCCGGCCCAGATACGGCGCCAGAAATCGACGCCGCGCTGTCTGCGCAGCGTATTGGCTGGCTGGGCGATTGGGGCGGTGCTTTCCCCTGCGCGCCGGGGATCATCGACCTGAGCGAAGCCGCGTTGAACCGTCTGACCGGGCTGGGGCATGAGGTCATGCCTATCGCCGCGCCCTTTGATGCAGATGCCATGTGGGAAAGCTGGATCACGTTGCGGTCCTTTGCCGTGGCGGCTTCCTTGGGGGTTATCTACGACGATCCGGCGCGGCGGGGCGGGTTGAAACCTGCAGCGCAATGGGAGGTCGCGCGGGGGCAGGGGTTTTCGACCGCCGATATCCAGCGCGCTAGCAGCATCCGGTCTGATTGGTTCCGCGCGGCACATGCTTTGTTTGAGAAGGTCGACGTTCTGGTTCTGCCCTCGGCGCAGGTCTGGCCCTTTGATGTTGAGCAGGTGCACCCAGCTGAGATCAATGGTCACTTAATGGATACCTACCATCGCTGGATGCAGGTGGTGGTGCCAGCAAGCCTCATTGGTCTGCCGGTGGTGAACGTCCCCGCAGGTTTTGATCAGCGTGGCTTGCCTTTGGGACTGCAATTGATTGGCAAACGCGGCAGCGATGCGCAATTGCTGCAATTGGCGCAGGGCTGGCATAAGGCCACGGGCTATCCGCAGGCGCGACCGCCGCAACTGTGAGACGGGTTAGTTAAACGGCGCGTCGGGCTGAAGCAGGCGGCGGTGATAGGGCATCAACGCGTCGATGCTGATGAACCCCGCCAATCGCGCAGCGGGCAGAACCGTCTTGGGATCATTGCCGATATATTCATAGCTCAACCGTGTGACCCGTGTTCCAGCAGCGCTTTCAGGGGCGGTTCGCGTCACATAGCCCACCCAAAAGTTATTCTCGAAAGAGGCCACGCGGTTCAGATAGTTGAACGATCCAGTCAGCGTCCTGCGGCGCGAAACCACAATAGATACGCCGTTCTCCTGCTGTGATACGATCCCGCGATATTCCCGTGCTGCAGGGCTGGTGGGCAATCCCTGCTCACGCAGTGACCGGGCGCTTTCATATCCGCGTAGGAAGGTGTTGCTGCCGTATCGTGCCACGTAAACCACGCCGGTGACGAACCTGTCATGATCTAAGAAAGACCGCCGCGCGAAACGATAGAAACCGCTGGGAAAGTCCGCTTCGGGTACGTTTTGAACCCCGGTGCCCAGAAAATCGCGCAGAAACGTGTTGTTAATCGGATCTTGGTCTAGCGAAATTTCTGTGACCGGTTCCAACAATACCCGCGCGTCGATCTTAAAGAAACGACAGATGCGCGCTAACACATCAGGCCGGGGGAAGCTTTCACCCGACAGGTAGCGGTTGAACTGTGTGCGGTTGATCCCAAGCTTGCGTGCAAGCTCTGATATCGAGGGGTGATCGGCTGCCAGCTGCCGCAGATTAGCGCCAAACATACTGCGGAGCTCTGAAGGGGAGCGGTTAGGTGCGGACATTCTGCCTCGTTCTGATTTTCGTCGCAGCCACGTGTAAAGGCTGTTGCTGGCGCGTTTCTTAACAGTCTGATGCTAAAGCGCGTCAGCTGTGACGCAAACTTGGGTCTGACCCTACTGGAACCGTCACAAAATGCAAGCGCACGTTGCATCTTAACCTATGTTTTACCGCTTTCGATTGTCGCAGAATGAGAGTCATTAACCGAAAGCGGGGGTACTATGATTGGTGTGGTTCTGTGGAGCGATAATAGCGCTGGAAAAGCAGTCTTCTGGTGCGAAGATCAAGGCGATCTGGCTTATTACGAAGTGCCGGCGGCGCGGGTTGGCGGCAGCGCTGAATTTGATACCGGCGATTTGGTTCAGTTCAATGTTTCAGTTCACCGGAAATTGCGCATCGCGGATACCCCGCAACTTGTTCAAGGACGCGCGGGCACCCATCTGCCAGAAGCGCTGCGCAACGATGGCAAGACGACCGCCACGCGAGACGCGCCGGACACTCCGCACATGACTGCGCAGATTATTCCCTTCATAAAAAAAGCCGGGCCGCACCGATTACGCGCAGCCCAGCAATAAACCGGAACCGAGGGTCAGATGCCGCGGGCGAGGGCGGCAACGCCGGTGCGCGCCACATCGACAAGGCCAAGGGGGCGCATCAACTCTGCAAAGGCATCGATTTTTTCCGGTGCTCCGGTGATTTCGAATACAAAGCTTTCGAGCGTGCTATCAACCACGTTGACGCGGAAGATATCTGCCAGACGCAGTGCCTCAACCCGGTGTTCGCCTTTGCAGACAACCTTGAACATCGCCAACTCACGCTCGACACTTGGGCCTTCGACGGTGAGGTCATGCACCTCATGCACCGGCACAATCCGACCCACCTGCGCCTTGATCTGCTCAATCACCTGCGGTGTGCCACTGGTGACGATGGTGATGCGCGACAGATGCCCGGTGTGGTCGACCTCGGCCACGGTCAGACTGTCGATGTTATAGCCACGACCCGAGAACAGGCCGATCACCCGCGCCAGTGCACCGGGTTCGTTTTCGACCAGCACCGCCAGCGTGTGTTTTTCGACCACATCCGAGAAATTGGGCCGTAGGTTATAGGCGGAATGCGAGGTCGCACCTTTTTTGATTTTTAGGGCTGCCATGTCTTTGTCCTTCTATCCAGCTGCGGAAATTTTTCAAAAATTCCCGGTCGTTTTCTTTGAAAGAAAACGGGTCACACCAGCACTGAGCCTTTTGCATCGATCACACCTTGGGTCTCATGATCACCCGGCAGCAGCATCTCGTTATGTGCTTTGCCTGAGGGGATCATCGGGAAGCAATTTTCATGCTTCTCGACCAGGCAGTCAAAGATCACCGGCCCGTCATAGTTGATCATCTCCATGATCGCGTCGTCGAGATCATCGGGATCGGAGCAGATGATCCCTTTGGCACCAAAGGCTTCGGCCAATTTCACGAAGTCGGGGAGGGCCTCGGACCAGCTTTGCGAATAGCGCTCGCCGTGAAGCAGCTCTTGCCACTGGCGCACCATGCCAAGGCGTTCGTTGTTCAGGATGAACTGTTTCACTGGCAGGCCGAATTGCATCGCCGTGCCCATCTCTTGCATGTTCATCAGCCAAGACGCTTCGCCCGCCACATTGATCACAAGGCTTTCAGGATGCGCCATCTGCACACCGATTGAGGCGGGGAAGCCGTAGCCCATGGTGCCCAAACCGCCTGAGGTCATCCAGCGGTTCGGTTCTTCAAAATTAAGGTACTGCGCGGCCCACATCTGGTGTTGGCCCACTTCGGTCGTGATATAGCGGTCGTGGTCTTTGGTCAGCGCTTCAAGCCGCGACAGGGCGTACTGCGGTTTAATTACCTTGCCGGATTGAGTGAACTTCAGACAATCTTTCGCGCGCCATTCTTCGATCTTGGACCACCATTTGGCGAGCCCTTCGCTGTTGGTCTTGCGGCCGCGCGACTTCCAGACCTTCAACAGGTCTTCCAACACATGGCCCACGTCACCGACAATCGGAATGTCGATGCGGATTACTTTGTTGATCGACGAGGGGTCGATGTCGATATGCGCCTTGGTGGATTTGGGGCTGAAACTGTCGATGACGCCGGTGATCCGGTCATCAAAACGCGCGCCGATGTTGATCATCAGGTCGCAGTCATGCATCGCCATGTTAGCTTCGTAAAGGCCGTGCATCCCCAACATGCCCAGCCATTTGTCGCCCGACGCGGGGTAGGCGCCAAGGCCCATGAGCGTCGAGGTGATGGGGAAACCCGTGGCCTCCACCAATTCGCACAACAGTTGGCTCGCCGCCGGGCCAGAGTTGATGACCCCGCCGCCAGTGTAGAAAATCGGGCGCTTCGCGGTCTCCATCGCGGCCACAAGTTCGGTGATCTCGGCCATGTCGCCCTTGACCTGCGGCTGATAGCGCGAGGTGGAGGGTTTGGGGGACTCGTAGTGACCGGTGGCGAATTGCACGTCTTTCGGAATGTCGATCAGCACCGGGCCGGGGCGGCCATGGGTGGCGACGTGGAATGCTTCGTGCAGGGTCGCGCCAAGGTTGTCGGTCTCTTTTACCAGCCAGTTGTGCTTGGTGCAGGGGCGGGTGATGCCCACTGTGTCGGCCTCTTGAAACGCATCCGAGCCGATCATGAAGGTTGGCACCTGACCTGTCAGCACCACCAGCGGGATCGAGTCGAGCAATGCGTCGGTCAGGCCAGTGACCGCGTTGGTCGCACCGGGGCCGGAGGTCACCAGCACAACACCGGGTTTACCGGTTGAGCGGGCATAGCCTTCGGCAGCATGAACCGCGCCTTGCTCGTGGCGCACCAATACGTGTTTGATCGAGTTCTGCTGAAAGACTTCGTCGTAGATCGGTAGCACCGCGCCACCGGGATATCCAAAGACGGTGTCCACACCCTGGTCAATCAGGGCTTGAACGATCATTTTCGCTCCGGTCATCTGGCGTTTCATCTTAGGTGCTCCGTAAGGCAGGTTGTTGGCGTTTGGCATAAAAAAACCCCCGGTCTGACGGGGGCGCACGGGAGAGATTATGGTTAACCGTTACCGGCCCATGCGCGTGTGTCCTACAATAATGACTAGGTCTATCATCTCAGGGTCCTCTTAGCGTGGCGTGAGATTATGAGGGCTAAAGAGGGGCGTCAACAGCGAAATGGCAAAAACCTTGGACTTGGCAGGGTATTAAATGATGTTTTATTTCTGGGATGGGCGTTTTTGGGACATATTCGGAAAGAATTCTGGCTCTGAGCGTATTTTTACCGAATTGGTTCGGGCGTAAAGGCGCGCTCGAAGGGGCCACAGCCCAAAAAGACCGCCGCTCTTGTCATTGCGAAATCAGAAAGCTTCAGCGCGGGCTGACGTCCGGCAGGGTGATATTGGCGACCTGCTCGGCGATTGGATCATTGCTCAGCGGGTGCTGGTCAGGCACAAACCGCTCAGGATCGCGCATCTTTTGCCAATGCCCGCCCATATAGACCTCAAGCCCCGAGAATTTGGCCTTATAGCCCATCTTCTGGCTGCCCGGCACCCAATAGCCAAGGTAGACATAGGGCAGGCCGGCAGCACGGGCGATCTCGATATGATCAAGAATGATATAATTGCCCAAGCCATTGCGCGGACGATCTGGGGTGTAGAAGGAATAGACCATGCTCACCCCGTCGCCTAAGACATCGGTCAGGCAGACACCCACCAACGCGTCATCGGCCTCGAGATCGGTATATTCAATGACCCGGCTGCGGATCGGTGTTTCTTCGATCATTGCAGCGAATTCAAAGACATCCATATCGGCCATGCCGCCATCCGCATGGCGACTGTCGAGGTAACTGCGGAAGAGGTCATATTGCTCTTCCGTGGCCCAAGGAGAGGTCGCACGGCGCTCAAGTCTCGCATTACGGTTTATGATGCGGCGCTGGCTTTTGCTGGGGCGGAACGCTGCGACATCAATCCGCGCCGAAAGGCAGGCGGCGCAATCGGAACAAGAGGGGCGGTACAGCACGTTTTGAGAGCGGCGGAACCCTTGGCTCGACAGGCTGTCATTTAGGCGTGCAGCATTCTCCCCCTGCAGAGCAGTGAACAGCTTGCGCTCCATCCGGCCCTCCAGATAGGGGCAGGGCTGCGGCGCTGTGACATAAAATTGCGGTGTCAAAGGCAGTGTATGTCGCATGGGTTTCCAGCATTGATCGCGCGATGCTATCAACCTGCCCCCGTTGCGCCAAGAGCAAATCTGCGTGAGCGCCTAGCGGCTAAGGCGGCGGTTCACCGGCACAGTGCCAAGCGCCATATCTGTTAGGCTCTGACGCCGCGCAGTGGTGCAGATCAAAACCGCAGAGACGACTTGAATGATCGTGACCGTCATCGACAGCGAATAGCCGATGGTGTGTAGCAGCGCGGTCATGAAATCAAAGGGCCGGTCGCGGTGGTCGCGCAGCTCCATCGCCATCAAGCGCATCCCCCATGTGGCCGAGCCACTGGTCAGCGTCGCCACGCGGTAGGCAAAGCCAACCACCAACATAAGGAAGGGAAAGAAAAACAGCGCGGTAAAGGCCGTGAACGGCACAATAAGCAAGCAAAAGCCGACGATCAGGACCACATCAATGATCCAAGCCAACAGGCGTTTGCCAGCGATCCCGTCATAGAATTGCGGGTGCAGATCGGGGTCAGGGGTCTGGGTCATATCATATCCTGCAAAAGGCCTCCCGGCGCGGGGCCGGAAGGCGGGGGGCTAGGGGGAGTTATGCGCTGGTGGGCGTATCGTCCTGCTTGGCGCGGTCATTCATGAACTGGTCAAACTCTGCCTTGTCTTTGGCTTCGCGCAGACGCTCAAGGAAGGCTTCAAAATTGCCCTGTTCCTCCTCCAGACGGCGCAGCGTGTCGGCCTTATAGGCGTCAAAGGCGCTGTTGCCGGTGCTGCGCGACATCATCACGCGGCTGGATTTGCGGGCGCAGGATTTCGAAGTGAACATGCGTTTGCTCCATATCATATAGGCAAGAAGGGCGAGGCCAACAGGCCAGAAGAAGATAAAGCCAAGCACCATGGCGGCGATCCAAGCGCCTTTGCCGCGGGCGTCCATCCAGCTTTCTGTGCGGGCAAACCAGTTGCCGCGGCTGCCATAGGTCGGGTCGGTGGTCACTGTCGTCATTGTAGAGCCTTTCGGTTCGTGACGGGCCTGTCGCCGGCCCGGGCGTTTCGGATGATGTGAATGTCTTTCACATTAAATAGATCGGCACGCCGGGCCTGTTTCGCAAGGGGCTATGTGAATGTTTTTTACATTGGTCAGTTTTTAACAACGAAGTCAGAGACTTGTGCGTTTGAAAGCTGCGCCATTTCTTGGGGCCCAAGGCAGAATACATGATGCGGTGTGCCTGCAGCGGCCCAAACAAGCGGGAATTTCAGAAGGCTGCGGTCAAACCACGCGCGGGGTGGGGTGAGATGGCCCAAGGGGGCGACACCCCCGATGGCAAAACCGGTTTGTGCGCGGATCAGCGCGGCATCTGCCTTACCCAATGGCTCTCCGGCCAGCGCGGCTGCACGGGCCAGATCAACCTGCTGCGCACCTGCGGTAATGAATAGCAACGCCTCACCACTGTTTTCGCCGCGCAGCACGATGGATTTCGCGATCTGATCGACGTCACAACCCAGTGCGGTAGCCGCATCAACCGCCGTGCGCGCCAGTGCCGTTTCGCGGATATCGGGCGTGACCCCAGCGGCCTCAAGTGTCGCGCGGACCCGTTTCAAACTCTTGCTCATTTCCTACCCTCGACTGCTCGGCCCCCGTGGCGGGGCGCTGGTCAACGTCCTACCAAGGCCGCGCCTTGCTGCAACCCCCATTGACGCCAAGCGGATCAGCCCGCAAAGCTGGCCCCATGACAGACCAATCTCTTGCCGCACGGATCACCCGTTCCCCCCGCATTTACCACCGCGAACGCGCGCAGGATGCGGCGGCACTCTTGCCTGATCTCGCACCAGACTTGCGCGATATGGTCTCGGCTGCCGCCTCTACCGCGCCCTATCTGATGGCCCTTTTAGAGAAGGAAGCCGATTGGCTTACGCAAGCTGTAGAGAACCCTGAAGCGGCGCTTGCGGCCAACCGAGACGCGGCAGCAGAATTCGCGCCCGACCGTCTGTCTGATGGGCTGCGGCAGGGCAAGCGGCGCATGGCGCTGTTGACCGCCTTGGCCGATCTCGGTGGGGTTTGGTCGCTGGAGGAAGTGACTGGCGCGCTGACCGATTACGCCGATGCGGCGTGCGGCGCGGCACTTCGCGCGGGGCTTGCCGCCCAGATCAAACGCGGGAAATTGCCCGGTATGACAATGGACGATCTGGCCGATTGCGCGGGCATGGTCGTCTTTGCCATGGGCAAGATGGGCGCGCGGGAGCTGAACTATTCCTCCGACATCGACCTCATCTGCGTCTTCGACGAGAGCCGTTTCGAGCCCGATGATTTCCACGCCGCCCGCAGCGCATTTGTCAAAGCGACCCGGGCCATGTCAGGCACGCTGAGCGATATCACCGCCCAAGGCTATGTCTTTCGAACAGATTTGCGCCTGCGTCCCGATCCTGCCGTCACCCCCGTCTGCATCGCGATGGAGGCGGCAGAGCGCTACTACGAAAGCTTGGGCCGCACATGGGAACGTGCCGCCTATATCAAGGCACGTCCCGCGGTGGGTGACATTGCAGCGGGAGAGAAATTCCTACAATCGCTGCGCCCCTTCGTCTGGCGCCGCCATCTGGATTTCGCCGCCATCCAAGATGCCCATGACATGCGGCTGGCGATCCGTGAACACAAAGGTCTGGGCGGCCCGATCACCCTGCCGGGCCATGACATGAAACTGGGCCGCGGCGGCATCCGCGAGATTGAGTTCTTTACCCAGACCCGACAACTCATTGCCGGGGGCCGCGATCCGGACCTGCGGCCCCGGGGGACGCTGGCGGGGTTGCAGGTGCTGACCGAGAAGGGCTGGGTGCCCGAAACGGTCGCCGAGACACTCAGCGATCACTACCGCGTGCACCGCACGGTCGAGCACCGATTGCAGATGGTGCAAGACGCCCAGACCCACACGCTGCCCCGCAGCGACGCGGATTTCGAACGTCTCGCCTGTATGATGGATATGGATGTCAAAGACTTGCAGGGCGAACTTCACAGCCGCCTTCAGGCCGTGCACGATCTGATCGAAAGCTTTTTTGCCGCCACCCGCGAAGAGCCTGAAGCCGCGCGCCCGGCGCATCAATTCGACACCTCGGTGCTCGACCGTTGGCCCAGCTACCCGGCGCTGCGCTCGGAACGGGGCGCGGATATCTTCGGGCGGTTAAAGCCGCTGCTGCTGGACCGTCTGGCGCAATCGGCCAAACCGGATGAAGGGCTTTTGGCCTTCGACGGGTTCCTCTCGGGTTTGCCAGCCGGGGTGCAGCTGTTCTCGCTGCTGCGGGCCAATCCGCAACTGGGCGATCTGCTGGTTGATATCGTCGCCACATCGCCCGCATTGGCCGCGCATCTGTCGCGCAATTCGGGCGTGTTTGATGCGGTAATCGGCGGGGATTTCTTCTCAGATTGGCCGGGGCAAGCTACGCTGACCGAAATGTTGCAAGACCATCTGGCCCAAGAGGCAGACTATGAGCTGCGCCTTGACGGCACCCGGCGTTGGGCGCGCGAATGGCACTTCCGCATCGGCGTGCATCTGCTGCGCGGGTTGATCGATGCGGCCACTGCCAGCCGGCAATATGCTGAACTGGCCCAAGCCGTTTTGCAGGCGCTCTGGCCCGTGGTTGTCGATCAATTCGCCAGCCGCCATGGCCCGCCGCCGGGGCGCGGCGCGGTGATCCTTGGTATGGGCTCGCTCGGGGCGGGGCGGCTGACGCCGACCTCGGACCTTGATATGTTGGTGATCTATGATGCAGATGGGGTCGACAGTTCTAACGGGCGCCGACCGCTTGCCACGCGCACCTATTATGCCCGGCTGACGCAGGCGATGATCACGGCGATGACCGCGCCGATGGCGCAGGGCAAGCTTTATGACATCGACATGCGGCTGCGGCCATCGGGCAATCAGGGGCCGGTGGCCACCAGCCTCGCCAGCTTTGAAAGCTATCAAAAAGAACAGGCGTGGGTGTGGGAGCATCTGGCCCTGACCCGCGCGCGGGTGATAGCGGGGCCAGAGGCGCTGGCCAACGACGTGGAGGCATTGCGCGAAGAGATACTGGGCCGCGCCGCACCGCGCGACAAGGTGCTAGGCGAGGTGGCAAAGATGCGCGTGCGCATCGCCGCTGCGCGCAGCCCAACCGGGCCGCTGGATGCCAAAACCGGGGCGGGGCGCTTGCAGGACATCGAACTTTTCGCCCAAGCAGGCGCGCTGATCGGCGGCACCGGCGCGCGTGAGATCGACGCAGGGCTTGCTGCTGCGCGCGCGGCAGGGGTGATTGATGCAGATGCCGAGGCTGCACTATCAAGTGCCTATACCAACGCATGGACCCTGATCTGTGCCAAACGCCTGCTTTCGGCCAAACCATTGGACGCCACAGCGTTAGGGCAGGCAGGAACGAGCTTCCTTTGTCGGGTGCTTGCCTGTGATGATCTTCCCGCTTTGGTGGCCAAGGTAGAGGCCGATTACGCAACCGCCGCCGAAATCATCGCTGCTGCGTTGCCCGATCGGACGCAGGAGGGGTCATGACCGAACGGGACCTCGACGACCCTAAGGGGCTGATCCGCGAATCCTACCGGATGGAGGGGATCGGCCCTGCGGAGTGCCGCAGCATCTTTCTTGATTGGGCGCTAAGTCTGCCCGAAGGACGTGACAGCGGCACGGCCATCAGCGGTTTGCTGGACCGCTACGGCCCTGCGGCCCCCGAGCATCCGATGACGCAGGTGCTGCGCGATGGGCAGGCGACGATGACCACGCCGCGCCGTCGTGGCGGGTGGCGGGGCAGGGCGCGCAACTGATCGCCCGCGTGGCATCGCAAAACCCCTTTCCCAAAGCGCGCGAAAGCAGTACGAGGGCGCTATGACAACGCCTCAAACCCCCTCCGCCCCGCAGCCCGCCACACTTCCCGTGGTGCGCCTTTTGCCCAAGGCCAACGCCCGCGCCATCCGCCACGGCTTTCCTTGGGTCTATGCCAATGAACTGGTCACCGACCGCCGCACGCGCGGCCTTGCCCCCGGCACGCTGGCGCGGCTTGAGGATGAGAACCGCACGCCCATGGGGCTGGTTGCGGTCAATCCGACCTCCAAGATCATCGCCCGGATGCTTGATCAAGACCCGGAAGCCGAGATCGATCAGGCGTGGTTTGAGACCCGCATCGCCCGCGCGCTTGCCCTGCGCAGCCAGCTTTACGATCAGCCCTACTACCGCCTGATCCATGCCGAGGCCGATGGTCTGCCCGGCGTCATCATCGACCGCTTTGGCGACACCTGCGTGATCCAGCCCAACGCCGCTTGGGCCGATACGCTGCTCGCGCCACTCGTCGCCGCGCTGCAATCGGTTACTGGTGTGGCGAATGTGTTGAAAAACGCCTCTGGCCGGACCCGCAAGCTCGAAGGGCTGGACGATACCTCGACCACGCTCGCTGGGACCACGCCCGAAGGCCCGCTGCCCGTGCCGATGAACGGTGCCACTTATATGGCCGACCTCACCGGTGGCCAGAAGACCGGCCTGTTCTATGACCAACGCCCCAACCATGCCTTTGCCGCCAACCTCGCGCGCAACGGCGCACGGGTGCTGGATGTCTTTGCCCATGTTGGGGGCTTCTCTCTCGCCGCCCTCGCCAACGGCGCGTCTTCAGCGCTGGCCGTTGACGGCTCCGCGCCTGCGTTGGAGCTGGCCGAAGCCGGTGCCGCCGCGATGAACATGCAAGACCGTTTCGCCACGCGCCAAGGCGATGCTTTCGACGTGCTCACCGCCCTGCGCGATGAGGGCGAGACCTTTGACGTGGTGATCTGCGATCCGCCTGCCTTTGCTCCCTCGCGCCAAGCGGTCGAGGCGGGTCTGCGCGCCTATGAGCGTATTGCGCGTCTTTCGGCGCAATTGGTGGCGGAAAACGGCATTCTGGGCCTTTGCTCCTGCTCGCATGCCGCTGACCTTGGCCAATTCCGCACCGCCTCCGTGCGCGGCATTGGTCGGGCCGGGCGCCGTGCGATGCTGCTGCACACCGGTTTCGCCGGGGCGGACCACCCGCAGCTGCCGCAGCTTGCGGAAAGCGGGTATCTGAAGTCGCTGTTCTTCCGCCTGTAATGGTGACGCGCCCCCGTGTGCTGATCGACACCTGCGTGCTGTACCCCACGGTGATGCGCGAAATGGTGGTCGGCGTGGCGGCACGGGGCGCGTTTGAACCGATCTGGTCCGCGCGTATTTTGGAAGAATGGGCGCGCGCGGCGATCAAGCTTGGCCCGGCGGGCGAAGCTCAGGCGCGGGCTGAGATTGCGCTCTTGCGCAGCAACTGGCCCGGGGCCGAACGTGAAGAGGCTCCCGGCTTGCAAGCGCGGTTATGGTTGCCAGACGCGGATGACATTCACGTGCTGGCCGTCGCCGTGGCCAGCAGCGCCGATATAATCCTGACCCTGAATAACAAAGACTTCCCACGCCAGATCCTCGCCGAAGAGGGGCTAAGCCGAGCCGATCCCGACAGCTATCTGCATGGCATTTGGCAAGCGACCCCGGAATTGGTCGCCCCCGTGGCCGAAGCGGTCTTGCAAGAGGCACGGAGGTTGTCTGGGGAGGACTGGCAGATGCGCGCCTTGCTTAAAAAGGCGCGTCTGCCGCGTCTGGCGAAGGCTCTGGGTTAACTCTTACCCATCCCACCGCAGCTGCATCTGGCGCAGCTTTTCGATGCGCTCTTCGGTTTTTGGATGGCTGAGCAGCCAAGCAGGCGGACGGTTGCCCCCCGATTGGCTCAGCGCATCCAGCTTCTCAAATAGGGAAATCTGTGGGCCGATCCCGATACCTGCCTTGGTCAGCAGCGCCGCGGCATAGGCGTCGGCCTCGTATTCATCGTTGCGCGACAGCCGCGCGGCCAGCAGGCTGGTCAGCCCACTGGCGATCCAGACGCCGATGCCGGGAATGAGCCGCCCCAGCACCATCGCCAGCGCCGTGCGCAGGGCGTTCTGGCCGGAGAAATCAATCATCCGCCGCCGCGAATGGCCAAGTGCGACGTGGCCCAACTCATGCGCAATAACACTGGCCAATTCTTCAGCCGTTACAGCGCCTTGACGGAACTTGTTATAAAAGCCCCGCGTGATGAAAATTCGCCCGTCGGGCGCGGCCAATCCATTGACTGGCTCAATTTCATAGAGATGCACCTTGATGCGCGGCAGATCGAGCGCCTTGGCCATCTTCGCGCTCATGTCATTGAGTTTGGGGTCCACCAACGGTGTCGACTTCGCATCCAACTCTCGCGCCGTGCGCCAAGCGGAAAAGCGGTACATCGCCAGCGCATAGAGGATTGCGAGAAGGATGGGGATTATGCGGATCATGCGCTCAATATGGGGAGCGGGGGGACCGGGGGCAAGCGGCCATGGCCTGCGCCCCGGTGCTATCTGCGGCGATTAGACGAGTTTGGCGTCCATCGTGATCTCAGCCGTCAGCAGCTTGGAGATCGGGCAGTTTTCCTTGGCGGTCTTGGCGGCCTTGTCAAAGTCCTCTTGGCTCGCGCCGGGGATTTTCGCCTCGACCGTCAGATGCACTTTGGGGACGTGGAAACCGCCGTCTTTCTGCTCCAGATGCACCTCTGCTTTCGTCTCGATGCTGTCAGGTGTCAGGTTGCTTTCACCAAGGATCATTGAAAGGGCCATCGAAAAGCACGACGCATGGGCAGCACCAATCAGCTCTTCTGGGTTGGTGCCTTCTTTGCCCTCAAAGCGCGTGTTGAAGCCGTAGGGCTGGTCAGACAATACGCCGCTTTCGGTTGAGACATGGCCCTTGCCCTCTTTGAGCGAGCCTTCCCATTTTGCATTGCCGGATTGTACGATCGAAGCCATTGGAATGTCCTTTCACTGTGCTTGCGTTCGTTCTCTCAACTGACGCGGCGTGGCAAAGTTTCAAGGCGCAGTCTCACTCAGCGGGTCATCGCCTTGATGCCCCGGCTCAGCCCTTCAAGGGTCATGGGCACCATGGCCTCGGGGCCAAAAACCTCTTGGATCATCGCGATCGACTGGGTGTAGCCCCATTGCCGCTCGGGCACCGGGTTAATCCATAGGTGGTTTGGCCATTGGTCCCGCGCCCGCGCCAGCCAAGTGGCGCCCGACTCCGCGTTCCAATGCTCATTCGCGCCACCGGGGTAGGCGATCTCATAGGGCGACATGGAGGCGTCACCGACAAAAATGCATTTGTAATCAGACCCATAGGTTCGCAGCACCTCATGGGTGGGGATCTGCGCATCCCAGCGGCGGCGATTGTCCCGCCAGACGCCTTCGTAAAGGCAGTTGTGAAAGTAGAAATGCTCAAGATGTTTGAACTCGCCCCGCGCGGCGCTGAAAAGTTCCTCAACGACCTTCACATGCGGATCCATTGAGCCGCCGATGTCGAGAAACAGCAGTACTTTCACGGCATTGCGCCGCTCTGGCCGGGTTTTCACATCAAGATAGCCATGCTCCGCCGTGGCGCGGATGGTGCCGTTCAGGTCGAACTCTTCCGCCGCGCCGTCCCGCGCCCAACGGCGCAGACGTTTCAGCGCCAGCTTGATGTTGCGGGTGCCGATCTCGACGTTGTCATCAAGATTGCGGAACTCACGCTTGTCCCAGACCTTGACCGCGCGTTGGTGACGGCTTTCTTTCTGGCCGATGCGCACGCCTTCGGGGTTGTAGCCATAGGCTCCGAAAGGCGAGGTGCCTGCCGTGCCGACCCATTTCGATCCGCCCTGATGCCGGCCCTTTTGTTCCTCGAGCCGCTTTTTCAGCGTCTCCATCAGCTTGTCAAACCCGCCCATGGCTTCGATCTCGGCTTTTTCTTCCTCGCTCAAGTGCTTTTCGGCCATCTTGCGCAGCCAGTCTTCGGGCACGTCCACGGCCTCAAGCACATCATCAAAGCTGATGTTTTCCAACCCCTTGAAAGCTGCCGCAAAGGCGCGGTCGAACTTGTCGATGTTGCGCTCGTCTTTGACCATCGACACACGGGCGAGATAGTAAAACGCCTCAACGTCATAGGTCGCCAGTCCCGCCTTCATGCCCTCAAGAAAGGCCAGAAACTCGCGCAGCGAGACCGGAACACCGTGGCGGCGCAATTGATCGAAGAACGGCAGAAACATCAGAGGCTCAGCGCGCGGTCCAAGAGAACCGTGGCAATCATGCCGACGATCAGGAAGGCAAAGCCGTAGCCCGTCGCATATTGCGCGATGTCCTTGCGGTTGCCGCCGCGTTTGCGTGCGGTCAGCCCGCCGATTATCGCGCCGAGTATCGCCAATCCGATTGCTATCATTGTCTATCGCCCGTCTATGTTGCGGGCCTATCCATTGCGCGGGTTCAGGCTCGCGATCTCGCGCAGCTTGGCCCGCACGGCCCAGTCAGGGCCAAAGCCGTATCGCGCCCAGCCGATGCTGTCCAGCCTGACCCGGCGCGCCTCAATGCCGCGGCCTTCGATCTCCAGCGCTTCGGCTTTGAGCAGCAAAAGTGTGGCCAGAAGGGCGGCGTTTTCGCTGGCTTCGGCAATCGGCAGATGCGGCTCGATCAGGGCAAGCGCGCCCGCGCCGTCGCCGGTGGTCACCGCATAGCCCGCCCGCTGGGTGGCGACATAGGCGCGGTGCAGCGTGGTGCCGGGGGTGCGGGCATAGAGGGCGTCGGCTGTTTGGTAATGCGCCTGCGCGGCGGCTGCATCGGTCATCTGCGTGACGCGGCCCAGGGCGTAATGCGAAAATGCGTGGCGGTTGTCCTGCCAACCCTGCGCTTGGGCGATGCGCAGAGCGTCTTGGGCTGCAGACATCCGGGCGTTGCGGCTGACTTCGCGGCCAAGGGCCGTTTGGATGGCGTGGCTCCAGACCTGCGGCGTGGCGCGCGTAGGGCGGGGGGTGACGGTGCCGCCGCCGGGGTTCAACCGCGCCAAAATGCCCGGCAGACGTGCCGCCACCTCTTCGCGGCGCATGCCAGAGTGCAGCGCCGGGTCATGGTAAATGCGCAGCACCAGCATGTCGAAACCGGTCAGCACCGTATGCACGTTGTCGTCGTTGAAGACCGAATCCGGCAGCCGGTAGAGATCGTTCAGGGGCCCAAGCGCTTGGGCCAGCTCTTCGTGCAGGCAATCGCGGCTTTCTTGCGGGCTCACGTCATTGGGCAGGAAAATCGCCAGCTTGCGCCGTTCGGTCAGACGCGTCCAATCGGTGGCGGATGAGCGCCGTGTGCGGCGATATTCCTCAAGCGTGCTGACATTCGGCACCACGAAACAGGCCGCCTGCGGCAAAAGCCGCCGAATCTGGCTGCGGCTTACCGCTTGAATGGTGATGTTTGCGCTGTCGCCGGTGACCTCGCGCAGTTCAATCCCGGCTTCGCGGCGCAGACGGGCGAGCAGTCGCGCAAGGTCCGGGCCCAAGGTCGCGGGCGGCTGGCCCAGAACGCGCAGGGTGACCGGCCCTTCAAAGCGGCTCAGAACGGGCAGGGCGCGGCCACTTTCCATGCGGAAGGACAGATCAAGGAAATCTTCGGCCAGAGATGCATTCGACACATGCGGCGTTGCGGGACGGGCTTGAGCGAACTGCTTCATCGGGGGCAGGGTGCTGTCGGCGATCACCGCGCGGGTGGCGACTTCGGAATGGGAGGCGGGCACGCAGGCGTTCAGCAACATCATCAGCGGCAGGATCAACCTTGCCTTCACCCCGCGCCTCATGCGCTTGGCCCTTTGTGCTGCCACGTCCCGAGTGATCTATCAGAAACTGCGTACGGCGCTGCCGCGGTCTGTCCTTGCATTTGCCTGCCCCATCGGTCGCTTAAACCCGGGTCTTGACGCCCGTGATTGACCTCAGCCTAGGCAGGCAAAAAATCAAAAGCGAGGAAAATACCCGCTTTTGACGTAAAGTCGTCTAGGTGTTGCTAGGCTACCGCTGACGCCGCGCCATAAAGGCCAGCCGTTCAAACAGATGCACGTCCTGCTCATTCTTCAGCAGCGCACCATGCAATTTGGGCAGGGCGTTGGGGCCATCCTTGGCCAAATCCTCGGCTTCCATATCCTCGGCCAGCAGCAGCTTCAGCCAGTCCAGCACTTCAGAGGTTGAGGGTTTTTTCTTTAGCCCCTGCTGCTCGCGGATCTCATAGAACTGCGTGAGCGCGGTGGTCAAAAGCTGCTGTTTAATGCCGGGATGGTGCACTTCGACGATCTGTTTCAGCGTCTCCATTTCGGGGAATCGGATGTAGTGAAAGAAGCAGCGGCGCAGGAAAGCGTCGGGTAGCTCTTTTTCATTGTTGGAGGTGATGATCACGATGGGCCGCTGGCGCGCGCGGATCGTCTCGCCCGTTTCATAGACGAAGAACTCCATCTTATCCAATTCCTGCAACAGATCGTTGGGGAATTCGATGTCGGCCTTGTCGATCTCATCAATCAGCAGCACGACCTTTTCATCGGCATCAAACGCCTGCCAGAGCTTGCCCTTGCGGATGTAGTTCTTGACGTCGTGCACCCGCTCATCGCCCAATTGGCTGTCGCGCAGGCGGCTCACGGCGTCGTATTCATACAGCCCCTGCTGCGCGCGGGTCGTCGATTTGATGTTCCATTCGATCATACGCAGGCCCAAAGCGTCGCTGACCTGCCGTGCCAATTCAGTTTTGCCAGTGCCCGGTTCGCCTTTCACAAGAAGCGGCCGCTCCAAGGTAACTGCTGCGTTTACAGCAATCTTTAGGTCATCGGTGGCGACGTAGTCTTTGGTGCCTTGAAATTTCATCTTGTTTTCAACCTCGTGTGACGGGCGCTTGATCCTTGGCCTTTAACCAAAAATCAAAGGGATTGTGTAGTGACAATTGTTACCCGCTCAGATAGATGCTGCGGCAGGGAAGATGTCGGGAGACAGGCTTTTTAATGTCTGAGTTGAAAACCGCCGGGGATAAAAAAATGAAGCAGGAAGTTTTCCTGCCGGACGATTACAGTCCGGCTGAGGACGAGCCATTCATGAATGACCGTCAGCTTGAGTATTTTCGTCGCAAGCTGATCCACTGGAAATCGGAACTGTTGGCAGGCAGCCGTGACACCATCGAAGCTTTGCAAGACGGCACCCGGAACATTCCGGATGTGACCGACCGCGCCTCGGAAGAGACAGACCGCGCGTTGGAATTGCGGACCCGTGATCGGGCGCGCAAGCTGGTCGGCAAAATTGACGCAGCGCTGCGCCGGATCGATGAGGGAGAGTTCGGTTACTGCATGAAAACCGGCGATCCGATCTCGCTCAAGCGGTTGGATGCACGGCCTATCGCGACCATGACACTTGAGGCGCAAGAGCGTCACGAGCGACGCGAGAAAGTCCACCGCGACGACTGACATTACCTGAAACATCACACGCCGAGGCTCATGCTTCGGCGTTTGTGATTGGGACGCGGGGCCAGCTCAATCTGGGGCGCGTGATCTGGGGCGTGAATGAAACCTTCCAATGCGATTGTCGTCGGCGGCGGGATCGGCGGTCTGGCCTTGGCCACGGCATTGGCGCGCAAAGGCGTCGCCGTCACCTTACTGGAGCAGGCCGCGCGGTTTTCCGAGATTGGGGCAGGGCTGCAGATCAGCCCCAACGGCCTTGCCGTGTTGCGCGCGCTTGGGTTGGAACATGGGTTGAAAGCCCGCGGTGCCGTACGGGGGCAGGCGGTACGCCTTTGCGACTATGCTAACGGCAAGCAGGTGGCGCGGCTTGAACTGAGCCGTCTCCCAGACGAACAGCGCTATTATTTCCTCCATCGTGCCGATCTGATCGACCTGCTGCGCGAGGCCGCACAGCGCGCCAATGTGAGTTTCGAGACCGACGCACAGGTTGCCTCCATCCACCCCGGTGTCTTGCCGCAGGTGCAGATGGCGCGCGGGGGGCGACGGCGGGCGGAACTGGTCGTGGCAGCCGATGGCATCCACTCGGTCGGTCGCGTGCAGTTGAACGGCGCGGACAGGGCCAGCTTCTCAGGGCAGGTGGCGTGGCGCGCGTTGATCCCCAATGAGGTGGATCATGGGCCAGAAGCGCGGGTCACCATGGGGCCGGGGCGGCATCTGGTCAGCTACCCGTTGCGAGAAGGGCGGCTGGTAAACCTCGTCGCCGTAGAGGAGCGCCGCGATTGGGCCGCGGAAGGCTGGCAACATCCCGACGATCCCGCAAACCTGCGCCGCGCCTTTGCGGGCTTCGGTGGGGAGGCCGCGCAGATGGTCAATGCTGTAGAAGAGGTGACCCTTTGGGGGCTGCACCATCACCCCGTCGCCGCCAACTGGCACGCAGAAGGCGTGGCGCTTTTGGGCGATGCGGCCCATCCGACGCTGCCCTTTCTTGCACAGGGCGCGAATATGGCGTTGGAAGATGCTTGGGTCTTAGCCGATTGCCTGACCCGCCAACCCCGCGACGCCGCACTCGCCACCTATCAGGCCGCCCGCATCGACCGCGCACGGCGCATTGTGAAAACATCACAGGGCAACGCCGCACGTTACCACCTGCGGCCCGGCCCGATCCGTTTCGCAGCCCATAGCGGGCTGCGCATCGCTTCCAAGCTCGCCCCCGGCGTGATGCTGAGTGCGTTTGATTGGCTCTACGCCCATGACGTTACCAAAGCGTAGAGGCCACCGACCTTAGCCGGTGGCCCAAAGGCTTAGCCCGCCCGTTGCAACATCCCGAAAAGATCCCGCGGATCATCAGGATCGGCCAGCAGATCAAGCGGCTGGAACAGCCCCGTCTCGGCAATCTGGTCGCGGACATAGCGCAGGGCCGAGAAATCCTCGATTGCGAAACCCACAGAGTCGAAAAGCGTGATCTGTTCCGCGCTGCGGCGGCCTTCGGCTTGGCCGGTCAACACCTGCCAAATCTCGGTGACTTCGTGATCTGCATCCAACTGCTGAATTTCACCCTCAATTCGCGTCTGCTCAGGGAACTCTACAAAGATATCAGAGCGGTGCAGAATCGCGGGCGCCAGCTCCGTCTTGCCGGGGCAGTCGCCGCCGATGGCGTTGATATGCACGCCAGAGCCGACCATATTGTCGGTCAGGATCGTGGCATATTGCTTGTCCGCCGTGCAGGTGGTGATGATCTGCGCGCCAAGGATCGCGTCCTCTGCCGTTTCGCATTCCACAACCTTAATGCCATGCCCCGCGAGGTTGCGCGCGCATTTCGCAGTCGCCGCGCGGTCGATGTCATAAAGCCGCACCTCATCCACGCCGCAGATCGCCTTCATTGCAAGGCTCTGGAATTCGGACTGCGCGCCATTGCCGATCATCGCCATGACATGCGCGCCCTTGGGCGCC
Organism: Sulfitobacter indolifex; assembly: GCF_022788655.1. NCBI lineage: Bacteria > Pseudomonadati > Pseudomonadota > Alphaproteobacteria > Rhodobacterales > Roseobacteraceae > Sulfitobacter > Sulfitobacter indolifex. The sequence continues at coordinate 1,288,065 of NZ_CP084951.1, forward strand.
AACAGCCGGGCAACGACGGCCGAGGTCGCCGCCGTGCGCAGCGCCGTAAGGATCGTCATCTCGGTGAGCAGCACGGGATAGCCATTGTCGACATTCGCGAGCAGGCCGAAGGCGGTCACGGTCTGAAACCCGTCCTTGGTGTTGTCGGGGTGGCCGTTGACGTATTTGAACCCGTAGACATCGCCGTCCGAGGTGGGCATCAGCTCAATAACACCCTTCTCGGAATGGCTCGCCACACGCGGGGTCTTGTCGAACAGCTCCCAGCGTTTGAAGTCGGCCTCGATATAGTCAGCCAGCCCGCGCAGCATGTCTTCGACGCCGATGTGGTGGATCAGCTTCATCATCTTGTCGACAGAAACGAAGGGCACCAGCGCCTTGTCGGAGGGTTTGAGGTTGGTCATGTTCAGGTCTTTCTATCAGTAGGCACGGGTTGGGCGGTCAAACACGCGGCGGCCAAAGGCCGAGGCGGTGAGGTCCACCATCAGTTGCGCAGTGCGGCCACGCTCGTCGAGGAAGGGGTTCAACTCGACAAGATCAAGCGAGGTCATCAGGCCGCTGTCATGCAGCATTTCCATCACCAGATGGCCCTCGCGTACGGTCGCGCCGCCCGGCACCGTGGTGCCCACGGCAGGGGCCACAGAGGGATCAAGGAAATCGACATCCAGCGAGACATGCAGCATCCCGCCCGCGGCTTCGACCTTATCAAGGAAGCGTTGCAGTGGCTTGGCAATGCCGCTCTCGTCAATCTCGCGCATGTCGACGTAGGTGACAGTGGTTTCCTGCAAGGCAGCCCGCTCAAGCGCGTCGACCGAGCGCAGACCGATCATGGCGATGTTGTCATGGGGCAGGGGTGTTTCGATTTTTGGGAAGCCATCAAACCCTTCGCGCCCGGTGACATAGCCCAAGGGCGTGCCGTGCAAGTTGCCGCTATCGCTGGTCTGAGGCGTGTGAAAATCCGTATGCGCATCAAGCCACAGCACGAAGAGCGGGCGGCCTGCTTTTTCAGCGTGGCGCATGGCACCCAGCACAGTGCCAAGGGCCAGCGCATGATCGCCGCCCATGAAGATCGGCAAGCCGTCGTCCATCGCGGCATTGGCGGCAGCGGCGAGGCTCTCGGTCCATGCGATCGTCTCTTCCAGCGCGTGCAGCTTCTCATGCTCTTTCGCGTGGAAAGGCGCGGGCGCGACGTTGCCGCGATCGGTGACACTGTGGCCAAGGTCGCGAAGGGCGCCTTCCAGCCCGGCTGTGCGGTAGGCGTCCGGCCCCATCAGACAGCCACGGCGGCGCTTGCCGCTGTCCAGCGGGACACCCAGTAAGATGCAGTTTTGTTGGTTCGACATGGGGGACTCCTGAGCTATTTAAACCCAGATAATCCGCGTATCTGTCTAACGGCAAGCCGTCAAACTGACCGTTTCGGGGGGTGTTTTTGACAAACTGGAAGGGTGTCTATCCAGTTTGTCGATTTCTTGTCGGTTAGACTGCTTTGCGCGCCGCAGCGACCCAAAGACCAACCAGGATAAAGGAGAAGATCGCATTCCACCCGGCCATCGACAGACCTAGAAACTGCCAGACGACCTCATCACACATGACCAAACCGCTTGGCCCCTCGATAGACAACAGCGAGCCCCCGTCGAGGCTGCCCAAGTCCATGCCGCCCCCGGTGCAGGAACTCGGCCCCGGCCACCAGTCCCATTCCACACCCGCGTGAAAGACGCCGATCAACGCCGTCACCGCCGCCGCCAACGCGCCGAACCATGCCAGCACACGCAGCCCGCCAAGCAGCACGATCGCACCGATCAGCACCGCCACCGCATGGGGCCAGCGCTGCCACAGACACATCTGACAGGGCGCATAGCCGCCCAGATGTTGAAAGCCAAAGGCACCAAGCAACAGCGCAGCAGAGCCGAGTGTCGCCAATGAAGTCAAAGTCTTACCAGTCATAGAACCTTTACCACCATGAAGCCGCCAATCAGCAAGGCGACGGCCAATGTGAACATCAAACCCAAACGCCGTTCAATGAAGTCTCGGATCGGGGCGCCAAAGCGCCACAGCAGCCCTGCCACCACAAAGAACCGCAGCCCGCGTGCGAGGATCGAGGTCATGATAAAGATGCCTAGCGGCATCCCCGTCCAACCCGACATGATCGTGATGACCTTGTAAGGGAAGGGGGTGACCCCCGCGACCAGTACGGCCCAGAAGCCCATGTCGTTGAACCGGGTTGAGAACTCCGCCATGGCATCCGCCTTGCCCAGGCTCGCAAGGATCGGCTGTCCGAGGCTCTCGAACGCCAGCGCGCCAATGGCATAGCCCAAAAGCCCGCCCAGAACCGACGCCAGCAGCGCCACGCCGGCAATCAACCACGCGCGGTTGGGCCGCGCGATGATCATCGGAATCATCAAGATATCAGGGGGGATGGGAAAGAAGGAGCTTTCAACAAAAGCGACAACGGCAAGCGCCCAGAGGGCGTGGCGATGTTGGGCCAAGCCCAGTGTCCAGTCATAAAGTCGGCGGATCATTCGGGGGCTCCGGCTGTTTTATATGCCTCACCATGTCGCGTGACCAAGGTCAAGCAAGCAGGACTTAGAATTTATGAAAATCCTCTTGCTCACGCCGCCTTTGCAGGCTACATCGCCCCTCGTGCCCAAGTGGCGGAATGGTAGACGCAGGGGATTCAAAATCCCCCGCCGCGAGGCGTGCCGGTTCGAGTCCGGCCTTGGGTACCACCTTGTTTTTACAAGGATTTCCGTGGAAAGACGAAACTCTTGATGAACGCGACTTTGATCGCATCCATCAAACTTTCATCAAAATGTATAATCTTGATCGCATGTTATGCTGAACCGGCTTTTTAGGAGCGTGTTTGCGACTGCGGATCAAAAAGTCGACTTGATGCCAGGTTTATGCCTTTCGCTGCGCGTGAACGCTCTTGATCGAGCTCGCAAACTAAAATTATGAGCGGTGTCCTCATATCCTGCTGTTTCGCTGGGCGGAGAGGGCGTGTGAAAGCTCCCTGACTTTGTTTCGATGATGATATGACCTCTGTATTCGGTACGGAGGTTGTCCATGGCGCAATTTATCGAAGGTTTGGATCGTCAGCGGTCGATGTTACTGCCTGAGCGGCATGGGTGCCTAAGCCAATAACTTGGCACTGGGTTAAGCTATGTGCCAAGTTATCCGGATGCAGCACCAAGGGGCACTGTTAAAAAGTGCGTATCACTTGCTTGAAATTGAGTTCAGGCGCCCCAGCCAAGTGCGAATACCCCTGTGACAGTCCCACTGTAAAAAGATGGTTCGAGCTGACAGCAAGCAGGCTGATTTATGATAATGAGACCTACCTTGTCGTCGTGCATCAAAATATCAGCATACGCCGCGCTAGCCCGTCCCACCGGCGCGCGATGCAAGGTCTTCGACGGTGCCGTAAATGGCCAAGGTAGTCTCAAGCCGTAGAGCTAGCCATACACGTGTAATTCCCTTATGATTGCGAATATGGCGAATTTCAGTAAGCTAAGCCCGCAGGCCAAAAAAGCACTGATCCTAGCGACAGATGCACCAGTTCAGGTCACAGCACTTGTGGAGCTGTCAGCTGGCTATGACGCAGAAACCGATTTGCCCCTGAAAGCGCTTGATGCCACTTTGCAAGGCTGGAGCACGCATAGCCGCATCGTAACGTTAAAACTGCCATCAAGCCATCTCGGAAATTTGGCGGAAACACGAGGCGTTACATACGTCGAGCTTGGCGAAACTCTGGCCAACCCGAGTGATCCGCCGAATTGAGGGCTTCCACCTTTAACAAGTGCTTAAGACCGTCGACCTCACTCAACTGGTAGCTGACTGACCGGACTGGTTGGGGTTCCGTAGTAGTGCGAGAGCCCTTTGCGCGTTAATTCGCCCATATCCCCACGAAATGTCAAAATCGGTTACGCCGTCAGGATTATCGGCGGTTGCTTCGAGTATTCTTGCGGCCTGTGCAGCACTCAGATCAGGCATTTCCTCGAAAAGCAGGGCGACGATTCCCGCGACATGCGGGGCAGCCATGCTGGTCCCTGACTTACTCACGCGCATCGGATGCATGCCACCGTTTCCGTCGGGCCGACCACCAAAAGAACAAGCCGCAATAACGGCAGTGCCGGGGGCTGCTATCTCGGGTTTATGAAGCCCGTTCCGGGTCGGTCCCCGACTCGAACTGTCATTGGGTGCGAGAAGCCTGTGATCATAATTTGCCACTGCCAGCGCGCGGTGCGTTGTTGCAGGGGTTCCAAGTGTACTGACTGGGTCAAAATCCGAACCGACGAAGAACGATTGGTCGGCGAAATTATTGTTGGGATCGCGCGTGTCACGCTCGATCCAAGCATCAAACCGCCCGTCTGCAGCTTCCAGAGCTTCAATCTCAACGCGCCACTCACCCGGCGTCACGGATTGCCCTATGCCAGCCGGTTCTATCTCGATATAGATACGACTGTTCCCGTTCAACGTCGTGAATCTCTCAGAGTCGAGGAACACGTTTGATGTTGCGTTCAATTGCACAAGCAGTGGTGTGCCATCCGGCTCTACTGACGTAGCTGTATTTCCCAGCGGGTCGGTCAATGTGACGCGAAATCTGTCGCGACTCGAATACCATATTTCCATCTCGCTCGGCGTGCGGTCGATGCCCGAGCCGGTGCTTCCTCCATTGGGAACGGGCATGCCTCCACCGACTTTCCAACGCAACGTGCGTGTGTCGCCTTGTGCAAGCGTCCCTGATGCGTGGCCACGCCAGACGTGTTCGTTGCCCGCGGCACTCACAAAAGCACGCCCGCTTGGTACAACCAGCCGGTCAATTGCGCGCTCGACAATGCTTTCACCATCGTGGCTGCCACCGTTCTGGCCGAGGCTCATATTGATGACGCAGGGCATCTGCATTTCCTGCGCCTTGTGGAAAATATAGGCGACCGCATCCGCTACGTTACTGGAGTCAGTGAAGCTAGTGCTCTGATCGCCCGAATTCGGCTGCACAAAAATAATCGTGGCACCGGGTGCTGCACCGATGAAACGCCCAGCCGGAAAAGCTGCATCACTCGATCTCCCGTTCCCAACGGCGGTACTGGCGACATGCGTGCCATGCGATGCGACCCCGGGGTCGTGACGAATTGCCTGAAATGGATTGCTGGAACCAAGCGCCGCATCAATGTCGGCGCGGCTGTATTCTGTCCCATATGGAAAGTCGTTTGGCTGCGCTTCTCCAGCCCGGGGTACGAGCCTCTGATCCCAAAGAAAAGCAGCCCTTGAACTGCCGTCCGCATTGCGAAAATCATCCAGCGTAAAATCAAACCCAAAATCGATTATCCCGACAATCACGCCTTCACCAGTGCGCCCTGTTGCCGTCCCGCTTCCCGTATGTACGATGTCGGCACGCGTCTCTGACAGCGACGTGTCCAGCATTGGATACCAGCGCCGCCCCGCTTCAATCGCGTCGACCTCTACTTCTTGCTCAAGGTCGGCGAGGTGCGACAGGGCAACCGTGGCTGAATAGATGTTTCCGGAAACATGAGATAAGGATACATTCTGAAGTTCATCGATTAGCTCTGATGATTTCAGTTCGATCAACACGCGTTTGGTGATTTGGTCCGCCGTTGGTGTCTCGCTGCTGGCAGCCACTTCGCCACGTTCAATGGCCATCGACATCATTTCACGTTGATCTTGACCTGCCATCAGTCTGCGTAGGCGCGGATCGACTTTCTTTCTGTCTCGCATGAAAACCTCCCGGTTAGTGCAACGAAAGCGCGATCAACAATCGCACCGTCAGAAGTAGATCACTCCAAAACAAGGGCGAATTTCATCCACTGCTCTATTGTGTCGATCGGGGTATCGTCCGGCATGCGGAGCGGAGAGTGCGTTGGTCCGAATTCCAGCGACAATGCACTTTCTGGATCATCAAGCAGTGTTGCAATGAAAGTACTTGCAACGATCCAGCTACCGACCTCGCCCAGATGCTGTCCACCGGCTCCTTCCCCTTCTGCAAGACAGTAGAACCACAAGGGTGTGCGTTCGTGTAGTCGCGCCGTGCTGTTTTCAAGGAAGTTTTTCAGATCTGGCTTGTTGTCCAGTTTGTCGCCGATATTGGCAATCGGGGGTGAATTGACCGCACCGATAGACTTCAGATGGGCGTGTAAGGCCTGGCCCGTGGGCAACCGCAGGCTTAAGCCACGCCGCAGATTACGCCGGGCAAGTTGACGGAACAGTTTGTGTAAGTCGGAACCGGGCGGAAAATCTCCTCCTTCTTTGATCATGTCGCCGAGCGGCGGTGCAATCTGGGTGTCAATTGCCCGGGCTACGCGTGCTGCGATGTTATCCGAATTGTCCGGGTCGGCGTTAACAAAACGATCCCAGTCGATGATCCAGTTCTCCGGGAGACGCGAATGACCGTTCATTGAGCCGCCACCCGTAAAATCGAACAGCAACTCAAAGGATGCGTCTCCAAGCAGCCCGCCGGGACGTCCGAAGTTTTTGTTGTAGTCGTATGAATTGCGCACCATCGTGTGTCCGAACCTAAAGGCCGCAACTGAAAATTCTAAAGGCAACACATTGCCCAGAGTTGTGCCGCCGTTGCGATCATTGTAGGCCGCGCGAAATTCAAAGAAATGTCTGGCGCGGTTTGCAAGAACAGCATCCACAACCGCTGGATCACAAATGCGCTTCAGGTATCCGTCGACAATAAGCCATTGGTAATGAAGCTTCGTCAGCGTTTTGGCGGAATGAAAGTCCGCAATCCAGCCGGTATCATGTGTGTTGAGATAGTCCACGGCTTTGTTGTGAAACCGAAGAAAGCTCAGATGAAATTGCGCAATGATGAGATTTTCGTCGTTGCGCATGTCGCCGATGATGGCGCGCTTGTCCAATCCAACTTGAAATTTCTGGAATTCCACGGCGCTGAGCCGGTTTTGAATAAGCGACAGATAGGCATCTCGCACTTTCTGTTCGACTTGCGCAAAACGGGGTAAGTCGCGATGGTGATCAAGACCGTCAGGGATCGGTCCAGTCGTGGCTCCTCCTGTCTCACAGGTGCCCACACGCATCTTTTCCGGATGGTTAGGATGTCGCATCCCGGAAATCACGGTGCCAGTTGCCGGAGGAATGTTCGCACCAATGGCTAATCCGCCATATACACTATCCAGATCAAAGCGCGGGCTGCGGGCGTTTTTCAGTTCGGCTTCGATTTCCGCGGTCGATTTGGTGGGTAGCGCAGTTTCGATCCGGGAAATTGTTGTTTCGCGGTCGGTCCGCGCGGTCAGCTCGTGGTCAAGAAATTGGCCCCAATAGGTTAACACGGTAGGGAGGGACGAGTCTGCAGTGACAGTAGGATCAGCGGTTTGCGGTGGCGGCGGATTGGGGGCGTTTGGCACCATCCGGTCTCCCAGCTCGTCCAGCTCAGCCAGTACGTTATCGGGCAGATAATCTCCCGGATTGCCCGAGGGTGGAAACAAGAATCCAAAATCTGCAGCCTCGTCGACTGCCGTGTCGGCAACCTCTGGCAGAAGGGCATCGGTCGTAATATCGGCGCGTGGTGCAGGTTGGGCAGTGCGACGTTCACCGCCGTGCGTTTGAATCACTAATGTCATACCAAACCTCATAAAAAGGTGGAAAATTCAGTTAGCAGTGTCAAATCGGGGCAATTTCAAAACTAGCATATTTTTGCAATATTAGAAACAATGTTCTCAGATAGCGTGGTTTCTCTAGTGTGAGAGCCTCATTAATCGGCATGAAGCCAGCAGCGATTTTTGGAACCATTTTGCGAAGGCGATCCAATGCAGTGTGTTGTTTGGACAATCTAATTGCGGCACCACGGCGAGCACACACAAGGGATCTCTGCAGGCACCCAAAGCACGACGGCGTAGCCGAATAAATTCGTCGGCGCGCCATCCGGCGTTAGGTTTTCGCGGCAATTATTCTGCTCCGCAGAGCCTTTTTTTCCTGCGCATTTCAAATGGCGGCTTCGTCCGCGACTCATCCATCTGGAAACAATTTGGGCTACGCTCATCCTCGAACGGCTGTTTTGCACGCTACATCACCGCACAAGAATTCAGTCGGTTTCTGCTATTCCGATCCGACCGGTGTCGCGAACCGCCGAAACCAGCCGTTCGTTTAAAGTTGGATTAGGTCAGCTATTTAAGGAGATTGAAACTGCTTTCGGGGATTTGACTGTCGAAGAAAAGAGATCACTGAAAGGTTTGGCAAGCGCGATTGAATACCACGCCAGCAAATTGAAGAGTTAGTTGTTGGCATCTGGACACCTTGTAGCCAAAAACTGCATTAAGCACTTTTCAACGTTAGGGCGGGGGCCGATCGTTCGCTGCATTACGCATCAAGCTCTGCTGGGCGGACATACTAAATCGAGCATTCTAATCTTCGGACGAGGCCAGTAACTCTCCGCCATAGGCATCCATCATCTCTGCGCCGAACTCCTCTGCGCCTTCAATGCGAAGGGCTGAGACTTGGGCGATGGCACCATCGCGCACTTCACGGCTTGGATAAACCGTCACGATGGCGAAACGGTCTAACTCAACGTCTACGAGCATTGAATGCTTCGCGCCCAAAGCTAGCAGCCCAGGGAAGTATTTTCGCTGCATCAGTTCTGTCACATGCTGGAGGCTCTCAGTTTCGCTGATCATTCGCCAAGTCGTGATTGATACAAAGCTCATTTGATCTTCCTCCGCTCCATACAAGCATAGCACACTTCGACTAAGCCCTGTTATCTTCGATGTGAACAACTTGATTGCTGGCTGCAGGCTTTGGGCTAGACGCGGTATTTCTTCACAAACAGTGGCAACCTGACTTTCGCTGCAATTGCGAGAGCGGGCATTTGGTTGGCTATCTTGGCGGGCGCATGCCGGCATCCAAGTTGACACATGATCATGACAAGGGGACGCCCAACGACAAGCAACGGGTCAGGTATGTGGAAAAAGCGATGGCGTCGAGAATTCTCTCACTCTCCGGCGGCGGGTACATGGGCTTATACACGGCGGCAGTGTTGGCTGGGCTAGAGGAACAATGGGGTGATAGTCTCTATAAGAAGTTTGATCGCGTCGATGCTTGCCCAGTCCTCATTCGCATTTCTCTTGACGGAGCCAGCCGTCAGGTTGCCCGCCTGGCTAAGCGCCAGACGGGCATTGGTGCCCCCGATATCCGCAACAAGACGCGGTGACATCAGTTCAGACGCAGGCCAGTGTCGGGCGCAAAATAGGAGACTTTGCCCAGATCGAATGCCAACCGCTGCATTACGCCCGGTGAAGCGGTGGTTTCGGCGTGCAGCCGCGCAGTGACATGTTTGCCGCCCAACTCCATAACGGCATAGGTATCCGCGCCAGCAGGCTCCACAATGTCGATCACGCAGTCGGCTTCCTGCGAGTCCGACCCAGATTGCGCGTTTGCATCCGCAATGTTCTCGGGGCGCACGCCAATGATAACATCCTCCGGCAAGCTGAGATTTTTGCGGTCCGTTAGCACCATCGGCCCGCCTGATTTGCGGGCGATTTCAATCCGGGTTCCGGCACTGTCGGACCGGGCCTTTGCTGGGATCAGGTTCATCGCCGGGCTGCCCATGAAGTCCGCCACAAAGAGGTTCGCCGGGTGGTTATAGATCTCCGCAGGCGTGCCAATCTGCTGAATGATTCCGCCTTTCATGACGACGATCTTGGTGGCAAGGGTCATCGCCTCGATCTGGTCGTGAGTCACATAGACCATAGAGGCGCCCAGACGCTGGTGCAGGGACTTGATCTCGGTCCGCATTTCGACGCGCAGTTTGGCATCAAGGTTGGACAGCGGCTCGTCAAAAAGGAACAGCTTCGGATCGCGCACCAAGGCGCGGCCCATGGCCACACGTTGCCGCTGACCGCCCGAGAGATGGCCGGGTTTGCGGTTGAGCAATTGCTCGATCTGCAACTGCTGCGCTACATAGGCGAGCTTCTTCTCCTGCGTCGCCTGATCCACACCGCGGACCTTCATGCCGAAGGTGATGTTCTTGGCCACGGTCATGGTCGGGTAGAGGGCGTAAGATTGGAACACCATGGCGATGTCCCGGTCCTTGGGGCTGACATTGGTCATGTCGCGCCCACCGATATGGACTTCGCCGCCGCTGATCGGCTCAAGCCCGGCGATACAGTTGAGCAAGGTCGATTTGCCGCAGCCAGATGGACCGACCAGCACGAGGAAGTCACCCTGTTCGATCGACACGTTGATGTCTTTGAGGATCTCAATCGAGCCATAGCTCTTGTAAAGGTTGTTGATTTCGAGGATCGGGGCCATTTGTTTATCCTTTCACGGATCCGGCGGTCAGACCGCGGACAAAGTATTTCCCGGCAATCACATAGACCAAGAGGGTCGGCAGACCTGCGATGATCGCAGCGGCCATGTCCACGTTGTATGCCTTGATGCCAGTGGTCGAATTGACGATGTTGTTGAGCGCCACGGTGACGGGCTGGGTGCCTGCCTGACTGAACGAAACGCCGAAGAGGAAGTCGTTCCAGATTTGGGTGAACTGCCAGATCACGGTCACCACAATGATCGGCAGCGACAGCGGCAGGAAGATCGACCAGAAGATGCGGAAGAACCCCGCACCATCCACCTTGGCCGCCTTGGTCAGCTCGGACGGGATCGAGACATAGTAGTTCCGGAAGAACAGCGTGGTGAAGCCGAGTCCATAGATCACATGGACAAAGATCAGCCCCGGAATGGTGCCCGCCATGCCCATCAGCCCCAGCACCCGCGCCATTGGCAAAAGCACCACCTGAAAGGGGATGAAGCAGCCAAACAACATGAGCGAAAAGAACAGGTTCGCGCCGCGGAAACTCCATTGTGCTACGACATAGCCGTTCATCGCACCAAGCAGCGTCGAGATTGCCACCGCCGGAAGGGCGATCAGCACAGAGTTCCAGAAGAACGGCCGCACCCCTTCGCATTGGATGCCGGTGCAGGCCTCTGACCATGCCGTGCGCCATGCGGCGAAAGTCACCTCGCGGGGCAGGGCGATCAGATCACCGGTGCGGATCTCCTCAAGGCTTTTCAGCGAGGTCGTCAGCATCACGAAAAGCGGCAGCAGGTAGAATAGGGCGAAGAGCACCAGTACGATGTAAAGCACCCACCGTAGGACGATCTTGCCTGTCTGGCGATCCGCCGGAGCCTGCGCCTGAGTCATTGAGAGTTCAACCATCTTTGGACCTCAATTCCGAATAAAGATAAGGGACCACGATCGAGAAGACGACGAGCATCATGATCATGGCGGAACTGGCCGCCTGACCGATATCGCCGCGCGAAAACGCCATGGCATACATGTAGGTGGCAGGCAGATCGGTCGCATAACCCGGGCCGCCGCCAGTTAGCGCGATGACCAGATCGAAGCTTTTGACGGCAAGGTGCGACAGCACGATGAAGGCCGACAAGAAGATTGGCGCCATCGCCGGGATGATGATCGCTGTATAGACCCGCCATGTCGGGATACCGTCGACCTGAGCGGCCTTGATGATTTCCCCATCGACGGAGCGCAGACCGGCGAGAAACAGTGCCATCACGAAACCGGAGCTTTGCCAGATTGCCGCGAGGACGATCGTGTAGATCGCCCTGTCGGGGTCAACGAGCCAGTCAAAGGTGAAGTCCTCAAACCCCCAGCCGCGCACCATGGCCTCAAGACCAAGCCCCGGATTGAGGATCCATTTCCACGCCGTGCCGGTGACGATCATCGACAGCGCCATGGGGTAAAGGTAAATCGTGCGGATCGCGCCTTCGGTGCGGATGTTCTGGTCCAGCAAGATGGCCAGCGCGAGGCCCAGCACCATTGCGATTACGATGAACAGAATACCGAAGACGAAGAGGTTGCCAAAGGCCGTCTCCCAACGGGGCGACGCAAACAGCCGCTCGTATTGAATGAAGCCTTCGATTTCATATTTTGGCAGCAGGCGCGAGCGCGTCAGCGAGACCCATGCGGTCCAGGCGATGAAGCCGTAGACGAAGATCAGAACTGCGATGAACGAGGGCGCCAGAACCAATTTGGGCGTATTTTCTTCAAGCCACTTGATCATTTGATTGTCCCGAATTTGGCCTGCCCCCACCATATCGCAGGGGCAGGAACAGGCGTTACATGCTGTTCGCGATACCGTCTGCGAGCATCTGGACCGCATCGGTAGAGGACATGTCCGAGTTGAAATGCGCCGTCACCACATCGGTAATCGCACCGGCCTGCGCGCCGCGCAGGGCCATGCCATGGGCATAGCTCGGCAGCAGTGAACCGCCTTCGGAACTGGCTTTCATGTCTTCGGACGACAGGTGTGCGCAGCTGTCGAATTCATCCAAGGTCACATCGGTTCGGGCCGGGATTGAGCCTTTGTTAAGGTTGAAGACCTTCTGAAAGTTCTGCCCCACGACCAGTTCAGCAAGCAGTTGCTGCCCGGCTTTCTTGTCTTCGCCATCGACGTCGAACATCGCGAAGCTGTCTACGTTGTAAAGGAAGCCTTCGCCCGGCGTAGAGGCACAGAGGAAGTCTTCGCCCGGCACTTTGCCCGCGGCCATAAACTCACCCTTCGCCCAGTCGCCCATGATCTGGAAGGCGGCTTCGCCGTTCATCACCATCGAAGTGGCGAGGTTCCAGTCACGGCCCGAGAAGTTGCTATCGACAAAGCCACGCATGATGCGCATCTGGTCGAACACCGCGATCATAGCGTCAGAGGTGAGGGTTTCCTTGTCGAGCTCGACAAAGGCTTTACGATAGCCTTCCGGCCCGAGGATGCCCAGGGCCACGGCCTCGAATATCGTGGCGTCCTGCCAAGCCTGTCCGCCATGCGCGAGCGGGATGATCCCGGCCTCTTGCAGCTTCTCGGCGGCGGCATTGAACGCGTCCCAAGTCGTCGGCATCTCAATGCCATTGGCACTCAGTACTTCCGCATTGGCCCAGATCCAATCGACCCGGTGTACGTTAACGGGTGCGGCGCACCATGTGCCCTCGCACTTCATATGACCGGCGATTGAGGCGGGCAGCACCGCTTCCCAATTGTTGGCTTCGGCGACATCAGTGATATCGGCCAGAACGCCTTCTTCGTACCATTCCTGAATTGCGGGGCCTTTAAGCTGTACCGCCGTCGGCGCATTGCCCGACAGCACGCGGGCGCGCAGTGCGGTCATCGCCGCGTCACCACCGCCACCGGCCACCGGCATATCGGTCCAGCTGCCGCCCTTGTCAGCGAATTCTTTCTGCAGAACGGCAACGGATTTGGCTTCGCCGCCAGATGTCCAATAGTGCAGCACTTCGGCGGTCGGTTCGGCAAAAGCCGAAGTTGATACAATCATCGACAGAGCAGAGACTGCCCCAGTTACATAGGTTTTCATTAGATTTCCTCCCGTGGAAATTACGGCCCTCCCAGACCGGATAACGGGAGACTGAGCCGGAAGGGCAAAGCATGCAATGTGGACATAGCGGGTATTTGCGCCCGACATGCATTTATTCCCGCCGCCCGTTACAGCTTGTTACTTAGCCATGGATTTTGTTGCATCATGTTACATAAACAAAGGCGAGGCAGCGGTATCGCGCGCCAGCCCAAGGAGGAGAGCGGTTGACGATTCCCCGAATTCTGGTGGTCGATGACGACCCTGAAATGCGACAGATGATGACGCAATTCCTGCGTAAACACGGGACAATCGCGCTGCCCGCCGCCACGGAAGCTGAGGTTGCGGCCCATCTCGAAAGCGGGCGTGTCGATTTGATTTTGCTCGACGTCATGCTGGGGGACGAAAACGGGCTCGATATCTGTGGGCGGTTGAGACAGGAGCAGGACGTGCCGATCATCATGGTGTCGGCGCTCTCGGCAGACCACCAGCGCATGGAGGGCTATGCCGTCGGGGCCGATGATTACATCGCCAAGCCGTTTAATCCCGAACTCCTGCTCGCTCGCGTAAAGGCCGTGCTGCACCGAACGCAGCGATCGTCTTCGTTGGTACATCGCCGCAACACCAAGACGTTCACCTTTTCCGGCTGGACCTATGACGCAAAGCACAACGAGGCGCGCTCGCCTGCCGGGGTGCAGGTTTCCCTTTCCCGGCGCGAAACAGCCCTGCTGCGGGTGCTTCTCGCAAATCCCCATATTCCCCTGACCCGCGAGGAGATCGCCGCCGCGCTTGACGTCACAGGCGAGGCAGAGCCGCAGGGCGAAGGGCTTGGCCGCGCCATCGACGTGCTGGTTGGGCGGCTGCGCTCAAAGATTGAGGCAGACCCCAAGCACCCCAAATTCCTCAAAACCGAACGTGGGGTCGGCTACGTCTTTGCAGTCGACGTGATGGAACAGGACACGTGATCAAGCGCCGCAGCCTTCGGACGATCGGCAGCCTCCTCGTTATCGGGGCCTTCATAGCGGGCGGGCTTGCCGTCTGGCTTTGGGGCCATTCAAATGCAAGCTGGCGGGCGCATCAGGAGCGGGCCTATGTCGCGGGCATCAACCTTTATTACGCTGTGCAAAACGGCACTGTCCCGGCCGAAGATGTGCAAATTCGGGCCCTATCCTCGGAAGATCAGGCCCAAGCCGCTAACGGAGCCTTTCGCCAGATTTCGCATGCCCCTCACGCCGCGCGGGTGACCATCGTCTTGATCTCTGCCGACAGCGCCAACAGTCAGACCGGTGCGCCCCTCACCATGGCGATCCTGTCGCCCGATCTTATCTACAAACTGGCCGAGATTCCCAACCGCGCTAATCAAACGGCAGCGGAAAAGACTGGCGAGGTCTTTCGACTGGTAGCCTCCTATTGCACCGATCCGGTCGTGCTTGCCCAGATGGGCAGCGCCCCGTGGTTCGAGATCGACGGCGCTTCGGTGCTCAACTGCGACGCAGCGCCCGCTGACCATCGCATGTGGGCGGTTCTGCTTGCCGCACTTTCCATGGGGGCGATCCTCACGGTGATCCTGAACCTCTCGGCTGAGTTTTCGCAATTCGCCGAACAGTTGCGCAGCCGCCGACGCATCGGTGGCCCGGCAAGCTATGAGTTGCCCGGACCACAAGAATTGCAGGAGATCGTCGCCGCCGTGAACAGTTTCCTCGAGGATGAGCGCCAGCAACTGTCGAGCCGCGCCGCCGTCCTTTCAGGCGTCAGTCACGACCTCGGCACACCCGCCACGCGGCTTCGGCTGCGGACTGCGCTGATCCCGGATTCAGAACTGCGCCAGAAGCTTGAGGCCGATATCGACAGCATGACAGGCATCATTGAAAGCGTGCTGACTTATACGCGGGCCGAGATGAACGTCGAAGCGCCCCGTAAACTCTCGCTCGGCTCGCTGATCGATTCAATTGTCGCGGACTACCAGGATATGGGCAAGGATGTGACCTTCCGCGAAGGCTCTGACATTGTCGTGCAGGGCGCGCGTTCCGTCTTCACGTCGCGACAGGGCCAAAGCGTATTCGCACCAGACCGGGACGTCACCGTGATGGGGCGGCCAATCTCGCTTGAACGCGCGGTAACAAACCTGATTGAAAATGCCCTCAAATACGGCCGACGCGCTACCGTCGCGTTGGAAGCCGATGCCCAGACGGCAACAATCGTTATCGAAGACGAAGGCTCGGAAAGCTCCGCTGCGGATATGGAAGCTCTGATGGCGCCATTCCAGCGAGGTACCAACACAGCAACGATAGACGGCTATGGCCTTGGCCTTACTATCGTCGCAGCGATTGCAAAATTGCATGGCGGGTCGTTGTCGTTCAAGGACACGCCCGTCGGCCTATCCGCCTGCCTTGTGATCGACAGAGGTTGATTGAAGAGGTCAATTGGTGCCGCGCAACGGCTTTCATCGTGATGCCGCTTTTGGAATATTTATAGTGACGAAATGCTCGCCGTTTTAATCGCTGCTCTTTATCGCGATTGGCAGCATCGTCATAGGCGCAGGCATCTCAACGCCCGTTGCGCACTTCTTTGCGTTTTATTGTGGCGTATTGGCCGATGTCACGGGAGTTCACAGCACAGACGTCAATTGCGGCCATTGGCGTGGGCACCGCGAATTGACGTTTCGTCCGATCTGTCGACCTTCACTCTTCGAAAATGCTGCGCCCTGCATGAATGGCCGGTTTGGTGAAGCTACACTGCAGCGCTCGGCCGTGAAGCGAACGGCAGGTAAGGGCCGATTGAAACAGGCTGGATCTTCTGCTCCTGCAAGATGCTGCATCACAGCATTTGGCAGTTTGGGGTCAAAGCAGACCTGCGGCAACGCGGCGTGATACAGTGTAGCGCCGACACGGGGTCGGCGAAGAAGAGGCGTGCGGCGGAACGGAGAAAAACCTCATGTCCGCTGACAATCTTCCAGCCGTCCGTTTCTGCCGCCCAGTTTGGAACAAGGGCCGTATCGTCGGCCAGAAGCGACCGCTCATGCCGAAGCATGTTTGGGCAATCCGCGTGCGTCTCGAAAGACTGCGCCAGCCGGGCCCTGATAAGAACAAAACACCTTATTTTTGTATCAATGCGTTTTCCCACTCGGCGAGGAAACGGGCTCGTTTTAACGTATCCAAATAGGTCATCAGTGCGGGTTCCAAGGCTATGGTGCCGCGGATCGCGCCTTTTTCGCTGCCTTTGAGTGGCGGTAGGGCAGGCGCGTCTTCGGTTTCGGTCGATTGATAGGCCACCAGATGCGCGAGGAAGCGCTGCGCCGCCTCTGGGCTCTTCGTTCGACGGGAGACCAAGGCGGTGCGCATCATCGTGGTGGGAAAATCAGACGGCATGACGATCTCGATATGGTCTTGATACTTGGCCCGCGCCGCGGCGTAGCTTCCCAGCACGTTATAGGCGACAACAATCCGGCCTTCAGTCAGATCGCTGATCATCTCACCTGAGCAGCAATAGAGCTGCGCATTCAGGCTACCGATGACCTCCATTAGCCGCCAGAAGGTCTCGGAGGCGCGAGAATCTTGGGTGGCAAAAAGATAGCCAAGCCCCGACTGACGCACATCATAGGTGCCGACCCGGCCGCGAAACACCTCCGGCCGGGCACGCAGCGCCTCGATCAACGCCTGACGGGAGCGGGGGATCGGCTGGCCTTCGAAAGCTTCGCGGTTCAGCACGATGACGGCCGGCTCTGAAGTGAAGGCAAACAGGCTTTGGCGCCACTGCGCCCAGGCAGGATGCGCTATGTTATCAAGCCGCAGAGCAAATCCGTCGTTGGTCAGCTTGAGCTGTAGGTCCATTGCGCTTGAAATTGCGATGTCAAAGCTTTGTGGAGCGCCGCGGAACCGCTGATCGAGATCCGTGGTTCCGGTAACCAGATATTCAACGGATACATCCGGCTCCGCCGCAATGAAGGCTTCGATCAGCGGGGCAAAAAAGGCCGTGTCGGTGCTGGAAATGATGCGCAGAGACGTGCGGCCCTCGGGGTTGAAAACACGCCGGTCCTCCCAGTTCTGCGCGGCGGCGGGCGACGTCAGAAGGGTGAGTATCAGAACGATAAGGTAACGCATGCGCCGCCCTCCGGATGGTTGTGCAAGGCAATGGTGCCGCCGTGTGCTGTGGCGACATCTAAAGCGATGGTCAGCCCAAGGCCCGAGCCGATGGTCTGTGCCGCGTTGCGGCCGCGCTTAAATCGGCTGGTCAGGGTTGCGATCTCATCAGCAGGGAAACCCGGCCCGTGGTCGCGGATGGTGACCTGTGGGCGCGGCGCGGCGGTGACGGCAATCTCAATGACGCTTTCGGCGGGCCCGTATTTCATTGCATTGTCGATTAGGTTGCGCAGGGCGTTCTGAAGCAGGATTTGGTCCCCGGTCATCTGCACCCTCGGGTCACCTTTAACATGGAGGCTGAGGTCACGCATGTCAGCAATCGGCGCCAGCCGCTCGGTCAACTCGCGTACAAGGACCGCAAGGTCGATCTCATTGCGCTCCAGATGGTCGGCACGAAAGGTGATCATCGCATGGTCCAGTAACTGTCCTGCTGCGCGCGAGCTTTCGTCGATCGCCTTGATCATGGCGCGTACGGCCTCGCGGTTCTCCTCTTTTTCGACGCGCTGCAGCGTCGCTTCGGCATGAGAGCGGACCGTGGCGAGCGGCGTGCGGACGCGGTGCGCGGCTTCGGCAATGAAGTCCTCAGATTGACTGAGAGTTTGGTTGAGGCGGCCCATAAGAGAATTGAGCGACGTCACCAGAGGGGCCATTTCCCGCGGCACGGGACTTTGGAACGGACGCAGGTCCTGCGGGCCCCGTCGGGTGACGGAGGCTGTCAGCCTCGACAGGGGTCCGATGGTCGCCTTTGTGGCTGCGAGCGACAGCAGCGCGGCCAGCAGAAAGAACCCGCCGCCAAAGAGCGCTGCATCACGCGAAATTCGGTCAAGGGTCTCGGAAAGGGCATCCTGGGTTTGGGCCAGCAGCAGCTGAATGTCCCGGCGCCCCTCGGTCCCGATGATGGTGCGGCTGGCCTCGATGATACGCACCGGGGTGTCTTGTAGATGTCCGGCGCGGAAATTTGGCCCAAGATTTTCACCCGCTTCCGCCAGTTTTAGCTCCGCGTAGCCCGACAGGAACTGACCGTCTTGAAAGACCGCATAGAACAGCCGGTCATCGGCAGGGGTACTTAGCATCGAGAAGGCAGCATAGGGGATATCGACCTGTACGCTTCCATCACGGATCGCGGCCGAATCGAGGATCGAGGTGGCCGAGGCCAGAAGGATATTGTCCTGTCCCTCCTGCGCCACTTGGATGGCATGGCTGCGCACCGCCAGCACCAGCAAAAGCGCCAGCAATGCCGCCCCGCCAAGGAGGGTGAGCACCAGCCGATTGCGCAGCGATCCTGAGACCCGGGCGTTATTCATTCTGGTCCAGCCGATAGCCAAGACCGCGCATTGTGGTGATGGTGAGGTCTGAATGTTCCAGATGTTTGCGCAGCCGCCCGACATAGACCTCGATCGCGTTTTCCGACACATCGTTTTCGTAGGAAAACAGCCTGTCCGCCAGCTTTTGCTTGGAAAAGACCTGCCCCCGCGCGTTCAGGAACAGCTCCAGCAGGCGCAACTCGCGGTTGCGCAGAGTGACCGGCGTGCCGCGCACCGACAGCGACCCTGCGACCGGGTCAAAGACGATGCCGCCAAGCTCAACTCGGGTCTTTGAACTGCCAGATCTGCGGCGCAGAACTGCCCGGCAACGGGCTTCAAGCTCGGCGTGGTCAAAGGGTTTGGTCAGGTAGTCATCCGCGCCCAGATCGAGCGAACCGACGCGATCTGAGACTTGGCTGCGGGCGGTCAGCACGATGACCGGCGTGTCCAAGCCACGGGCGCGCTGCTGCTTGAGAAAGTCCCGTCCGTCCCCGTCAGGTAGCATGATGTCGAGCAGAATGAGATCATACTCTCCGGTGGCGACAAAGGCGGAAGCATCGTCAAGTTTCTCTGCATGATCAATGACATGACCGTCAAGCCTCAGGCGTGACACGACCGCTTGAGCGAGATCCGGATTGTCTTCAACCAGCAAGAATTTCATGCAACGTCGCCCATTTTTTGTACCGTGACAGGTCTGTGTCAGCTTCACGTGGTTATTTCCCCGCCAACTGATCCGCTGGGCGGACGGTTGTCAAATGGGAGGATAACATGACGACATTCACACTGGGCCGCCGCGCCCTTATCGCCGCCATCGCCGCCGTGGGCATCGCCGGGCCTGCTGCCGCAGATGGTCACCAGATGCTCGATAGCATCCACTTTCTCATTCCCGGCGGTGCCGGCGGAGGCTGGGACGGCACTGCCCGCGGCACTGGCGAAGCGCTGACCAAATCCGGTCTGGTCGGCACCGCGTCTTACGAAAACATGTCAGGCGGCGGCGGCGGCAAGGCCATCGGCTATCTGATTGAGAACGCCGAGAGCAACCACAACACACTGATGGTCAATTCCACACCGATCATCATCCGCTCGTTGACCGGCGTGTTCCCGCAAAACTTCCGTGACCTGACCTTGGTAGCGGGCACGATCGGCGACTATGCTGCCATCGTGGTCGGCAAGGACAGCCCGGTCAATTCGATGGAAGACCTGCTGGCGGCCTATGACGAAGACCCCAGCAACACCGCCATCGGCGGCGGATCGGTACCCGGCGGCATGGACCATCTGGTCGCAGCCATGGTGATGGAAGCCGCGGGCAAAGACGCGCTCGGGGTGAAATACATCCCCTATGACGCAGGCGGCAAGGCCATGGCGGCGCTGCTCTCAGGCGAGATCGCGGCGCTTTCCACAGGTTTCTCCGAAGCGGTCGATCTGGCCGAAGCGGGTGAAGTGAAGATCATCGGTGTGACCTCCGAAGAGCGCATCCCCGCCGCACCCGATGCCATGACCATGATGGAGCAGGGCATCGACACCAGCTTCGTCAACTGGCGCGGTTTCTTTGGGGCCCCCGGTTTGCCTGAGGCTGAAAAGGCCAAGTACCAAGAGGCCATCGCCAAAATGTATGACACCCCCGAATGGGAAGAAGTGCGTGCGCGCAACGGTTGGGTCAACATCCATAACTCCGGCGACGATTTTCAGGTCTTCCTCGAAAAGCAGGAAAAGGAAATCGGCGACCTGATGAAGAAGCTCGGCTTCCTTTAAGACCCAAAGGGCAGGGCGGTTCGCCGTCCTGCCCATATTTGATCTCTGGGAGGAGACGTCATGGCGCTTGACCGCTGGATTGCACTTATCTTGCTGGGCCTTTGTCTGGCCTATGGATACACGGCCTGGTTCACGATGGATGCAGAGCTTGCCCCCTTCATGCGGCGCAACCCGATCTGGCCCAGCACTTTTCCCAAGGTTCTGTCGATCCTCGGCGTGATCGCCTCGCTGATCATCCTGCTGGGACTGGAAAAAAGCGGCTCTGAGGTCGGCGAGATCGATTACCGTCGCTTGGGCGACTACCACCTGTGGCAGGCCTTGCTGCTTTTGGCGCTCATGGTGGCCTATGCGCTTGGTCTGCGCCCCTTGGGATTCCTCTTCTCTACTTCGGCCTTTTTGATCCTCGGATCCTTCATCCTCGGTGAGCGCAAGTGGCATGTGATGCTGCCAGTGGCGCTGATCGCCACGTTCTCCGTTTGGTACCTCGTTCAAGAAGTGCTGGGCATCTACATGCGCCCGCTGCCGGGCTTTTTGGGAGGCTGATATGCTTGAAGGACTGTTGATGGGCCTGACCACGGCCCTGTCCCTGCAAAACCTGCTGATGGTTGTCGCGGGCTGTTTGATCGGCACTTTCATCGGCATGTTGCCGGGGCTGGGACCTATGTCGATCATCGCCATCATGATCCCGGTGGCGATCTCCATGGGGGACCCTTCGGCGGCGCTTATTCTGCTGGCGGGGGTCTACTACGGTGCCATTTTCGGCGGCTCGACCTCCTCGATCCTGCTTAATGCACCGGGGGTGGCGGGCACCGTGGCCTCCAGCTTTGACGGCTATCCGATGGCGCGACAGGGCAAGGCCGGCAAGGCGTTGACCATTGCCGCGATCGCGTCCTTTGCCGGCGGAACGATCGGGGCGATCCTATTGATGATTTTTGCACCTGCACTGTCCTCGGTTGCGCTGCTGTTCCATTCGGCCGAATATTTCGCTCTGATGGTGGTGGGTCTTTCGGCCATCGCCGCCTTTGCAGGGACGGGGCAGGTCGCCAAGGCGCTGATCATGACCCTTCTGGGTTTGATTATGGCCACCGTGGGCGAAGGCGCCTTGTTTAACCTGCCGCGCTTCACCATGGGCATCATGGACCTGCAGTCTGGTTTTGGCTTCATCACGCTGGCCATGGCGATGTTTGCGCTGCCCGAGGCGCTATTTCTGGTACTCAAGCCTAAGGACCTCAAGGGCGGCGAGGGCGAGATCAAGGACATGCGGATCAGCCGGGCCGAGGCCCGCGCCATCGCGCCGGTGATTGGGCGGCAGTCGTTGCAGGGGTTCTTTATCGGCGTGTTGCCAGGTGCCGGAGCCACTATCGCGAGTTTCCTTGGCTACGCGGTGGAACGCAACATCGCGCCCAAACATGAGCAGGACGAATTTGGGAAAGGTTCGATTAAAGGGTTGGCCGCGCCTGAGACCGCAAATAACGCCGCCTGCACCGGGTCTTTTGTGCCGCTTTTGACGCTGGGCATCCCCGGCTCGGGCACCACGGCGATCTTGCTTGGCGCGCTGATCGCGCTGAACGTCACTCCCGGCCCGCGCCTGATGATCGACGAGCCGCAGATCTTTTGGGCGGTGATCATGTCGATGTTCATTGGCAATTTGGTGCTCTTGATCCTGAACCTGCCGCTGATCCCCTATATCGCTAAGGTGCTGTCGGTGCCGCGGACCTTTCTGATCCCCTTCATTCTCTTCTTCACGCTGATGGGGGCCTATATCGGCCAGAACAACGCAACCGAATTGCTGCTGCTGGTCGGCTTCGGGGTTTGTGCCACCGCGCTCAAATTTGCCGACTACCCGCTGGCACCGCTGTTGATCGGCTTCATCTTGGGCGGCATGATGGAGAACAACTTCTCCCGCTCGATGCAGCTTTATGATGGTGTCGCCTTTATCTGGGAACGCCCGATGACACTGGGTCTGCTGATCATCGCGGTCATTCTGGTGGTGTTGCCAAGCTACCGCGCGCGCCGCGCCCGGGCGCGGGCCGCTGGTGTGGCCGAAGGGGACTGACCGAAGAGGATACTTCAGGTCTGACGTTGAACGGACGCATAAACTAACGCGGGGGTGTCGCAGAAGGTCGCTGTCACCCCCGCAGGTGATGATCGATGGGCGTGATGAAGCAAGAACTCTCCTGCATCACAATCGGCGAGATAGCCGCTCGCGTCGACTGCCGCCGGCTGATTAGGTTTGGCTCGGCGAATACTATTTCCTCTAATCGGTCATTCGGCCCGCCGAACATGGAGGTCTGCTATGGGCCGTTTGTGTTTCTTAAAACAAGTGGCGGGAATCGACAATTTTCCGCGTTTTCGACGAACGTCTATTGAGAGGAAATCTGTGAAAGGTTTAACGGGCCAGTTTGCTTGGCTTCACATCCGACGATTCCCACCTACAACACGTTCATAGCCATACTGCGTGGGGGTCAAAACTCGTAAGTGACTGTCAAATTTAACTTTCACGAAAATTCAGAATCTCCCGCCGCGAGGCGTGCCGGTTCGAGTCCGGCCTTGGGTACCAACTTGTTTTGGCAGGTTTTCCGTAAAAATTCATCTATATGTCTACGGCTGATTTAAGCTGATCTCCGGCTTTTAACCTCTGGTTGTTGATTGCTGAGAGGTCGCGCTGCTGGGCTCCGATGTCAGGCGCTGGCTGGCGTGCGAGAGACCTGAATCGCCCGACACAGCGCCACCCTTTCTTCGGTGGCGGCTTGGTCCAACACCTCGGTGGCTATGTCACTGGGCTGCAATCCGACCGCTTCAAAGATGATAATGGTGACAATATAAAGTGAAAAGAAAGCAATCAGCAGGCGCTCACGACGATAGACAGGGTGGGATTTATATTCACCACTTTTGCCTTGATTGATTTCATTATGTCTAGATTTATGCTGATATATCGCGCTTGTATAGGCTCGTTGAGGTACTGTTTAGCTGAACTGAAAACAGCCGGATTTGCTCGCTTGGTGCGCTTATAAATCTGATGTAAATCAGCACAAAACAGTCACGTAGCCCTATGATTGGTCGGTATATGAAATCCACCTACAAAGATGTTAAGTCCGACCTTTTGTCTAAAATCACAAAGGGCGAATGGGCGCCCGGTGATCTCATTCCAAACGAAGTTGAGCTGGCCACGACTTATGGTTGCGCGCGCGCAACTGTAAATCGCGCGATGCGTGAACTGGCCGATGACGGGATTATTGAACGTCGGCGCAAGGCAGGAACGCGTGTGCGTATGACGCCTGTGCGTCAGGCCCGTTTTGACATTTCTGTTGTTCGCGACGAGATCACGGAAAAAGGGGGTGACTACCGTTATTCACTGGTCAGCCGCACGGTTGATGTCGCGCCCGATTGGCTGCGGGCGCGTTTGCAATTACCAGTAGATGCTAAGGCTCTGCATTTGGTGTGCATGCATTATTCAGACGGTGTCCCCTACGAACACGAGGATCGCTGGATAAATTTGACAGCCTTGCCCGATGCCGCGGACGCAGATTTTTCAAATGAATGTCCAACCGAGTGGTTGCTCGCCACGATACCCTTTTCAAAGGCAGAAATTAACCTCTCGGCGGAACTGGCGGATCAAAAGTTATGCGACTATTTGGCCTGTTCGGTCGGCGATCCGGTGTTTTCGGTGGAACGGTCCACATGGTGGGAAGGTGACGCTGTAACCTACGTGCGGTTGTCGTATCGCCCCGGATACCGGCTTACGACCCGTTATTAACTCTTGGAGGACGGGGGAGCCGTGTTAAGCCCCCCCCCCCGTTGAATTTCAGAGAATACCGGGCAGGTTCAACCCGTTCTCGCGGGCGCAGTCGAGCGCCTCGTCATAGCCCGCATCCGCGTGCCGCATCACGCCAGTCGCGGGATCGTTCCACAGCACGCGTGCGATGCGGCGGTCTGCGTCCTCGGTTCCGTCACAGCAAATCACCATGCCGGAATGCTGCGAAAAGCCCATGCCGACGCCGCCGCCGTGATGCAGAGATACCCAAGTGGCCCCCGATGCAGTATTCAAAAGCGCGTTGAGAAGCGGCCAATCGGACACAGCATCAGAGCCGTCTTTCATCGCTTCAGTTTCGCGGTTTGGCGACGCAACGGACCCTGAATCGAGGTGATCGCGGCCAATCACGATGGGCGCTGACAATTCCCCATTTCGGACCATCTCATTAAACGCGAGGCCAAGTTTATGGCGCACGCCCAAGCCAACCCAGCAGATGCGGGCGGGGAGGCCTTGAAACGCAATCCGCTCTTTCGCCATGTCCAGCCAGTTGTGCAGATGTTTGTCCTCGGCCAAGATTTCTTTCACTTTGGCGTCGGTTTTGTAGATATCTTCGGGATCGCCTGACAGGGCCGCCCAGCGGAACGGGCCAATGCCCCGGCAGAACAATGGACGGATATAGGCGGGCACGAAGCCGGGGAAATCAAAGGCGTTTTCCAATCCTTCATCCAGCGCGACTTGGCGGATGTTGTTGCCATAATCAAACGTCGGAATGCCCATTTTTTGCAGGTCAATCATCGCCTGAACATGGACGCGCATAGAGGCCCGCGCGGCTTTTTCGACAGCCTTAGGATCGCTTTCGCGTTTCTGTTTCCACTCGGCCATCGTCCAGCCTTGGGGCAAGTAGCCGTTGACGGGATCATGGGCGGAAGTCTGATCGGTCACCATGTCGGGGCGCACACCGCGCGCGGCGATCTCGGCAAAAACATCTGCCGCATTGCCCAGCAGGCCGACGGACTTTGCCTCGCCCGCGGCAGTCCAGCGTTCGATCATTTCCAGCGCTTCATCCAGCGTGTCGGCGCGTTCGTCCACATATCGGGTGCGTAGGCGAAAATCGATGCTGTCTGGGTTGCACTCGACGGCCAAACAACAAGCGCCTGCCATAACAGCGGCCAAGGGTTGCGCGCCGCCCATGCCGCCCAAACCGCCTGTCAGAACCCATCTGCCCGTTAAATCGCCACCATAATGTTGCCGACCCGCCTCAACAAATGTCTCGTAAGTCCCCTGAACAATGCCTTGGCTCCCGATGTAAATCCATGAGCCCGCGGTCATCTGGCCGTACATCGCCAGACCCTTTTTATCGAGCTCGTTGAAGTGATCCCAATTGGCCCAATGAGGTACAAGGTTTGAGTTCGCGATCAGAACGCGCGGCGCGTCCTTGTGGGTTTGGAACACGCCGACAGGCTTGCCTGATTGCACCAGCAGGGTTTGGTCTTCCTCCAGCTCGCGCAGGGACTTTACGATCATGTCGTAATCTTTCCACGTGCGTGCAGCACGGCCGATGCCGCCATAGACCACCAATTCATGCGGATTTTCTGCCACATCTGGGTGCAGATTGTTCATCAACATCCGCAACGGGGCTTCGGTGAGCCAGCTTTTGGCGGTGAGCTCGGTTCCAGTTGCGGGGAACACGTCACGGGAGTTTTTGCGCGGGTCGCTCATGTTGTGCCTTTCAGTGTCGGGGCCAATTCGGCCAGCTTGGTCAGGATTTCGGTTAGGTGCACCCGAAGGCGCGTGGCCCCGGCGATGTCATAGGCCCAGGGCGCCGCTTGATCTTTTAGGTAAGTGGATTGAGCCAATTCCATTTGGATGGCATGGACCCCGTCGCCAGGTTGGCCGTAGTGGCGCGTTGTCCAGCCGCCCTTGAACCGGCCATCCGTGGTGGAGGTATATCCAGCAGCATTGGCGCAGATATTCTGCGTTGTTGTTTCAATTTCGGGGGCACATGTGGTGCCCAAATTGGTGCCAATGTTGAAGTCCGGCAGGGTGCCATCAAACAAGAACGGGATGTCGGACCGGATAGAATGGCAATCATACAAAATAGCGACGCCGTGGATGCTGCGTACACGGTCCAGTTCCGCCTTTAAGGCCGCATGGTAGGGCGCATGAAATGTTTTGCGGCGGCTTTCGATTTGGGCGTCGGTGGGCTTGGTCTTCCAAATGTCGTGGCCGTCAAAATCGGTCAGTGGCACCAGCCCTGTGGTGTTTTGGCCGGGGTATAGCGAGGCGCCAGACGGGTCACGGTTGGCATCCACCACGTATCGGTGGAACGTGGCCCGCACAGTGGTCAGACCTGGCAAAAGCCCGTCATAGAGCCGGTGAATGTGCCAGTCGGTATCATTGAGGCGGCGCCCACCTGTGTTTAAATCTGCCAGCACATCCTCGGGCACATAGGTCCCTGTGTGGGGCAAGCCCAACACGATGGGGCCGCTGCCTTGCTGAATTTCAACAGGGTTCATTGGCGCGCTCATAGAGCCAGCTCCGGCATTTTGATGTCTGCGGCGCGGGTGATCTCGCCCGATGCGATCATCGTGGCGGCGCGTTCCAGATCGGGGGCGAGGTAGCGATCGTCGGCCAGCGTCTCTACGTCTTGGCGAACCCGCGCGACGACCCGTTGCAAGATGTCGCTTGTCGCCAGGGGCGCGCGGAAATCGATGCCCTGCGCGCCGCACAGCAACTCAACGCCCAAAATGCGGTTTAGGTTGTCGATCATTGGGCCCAGACGGCGCGCACCGTGGGCGGCCATGGATACGTGATCTTCTTGGTTTGCAGATGTAGGTGTGCTGTCGGTCACGCAGGGATTGGCGAGGTGCTTATTCTCGCTCATCAATGCGGCGGTGGTGACCTCGGCGATCATATATCCGCTGTTCAGGCCGGGATTAGGCGTCAGGAACGGTGGCAAATTGAAGCTCAGCACAGGGTCCACGATCAGCGCCACACGGCGTTGCGCAATGGCCCCGATTTCGGCAATCGCCAGCGCGATCATATCAGCGGCAAAGCCAACAGGTTCGGCATGAAAATTGCCGCCCGAGACGATAACATCGGCGTCGATCAGCACCAGTGGATTGTCCGTCGCGGCGTTGGCCTCGATTTCAAGCGTGCGCGCAGCCATGCGCAACACATCCATCGCAGCGCCCGTGACCTGTGGTTGGCAGCGGATGCAATAGGGGTCTTGGACGCGGGCATCATTCACCATATGGCTGTCGCGAATTTCGGACCCTGCCAGCAGCGCGCGCATGGTTTCCCCGGCTTCGATCTGGCCCCGATGGCCGCGCAATGTGTGGATCTCAGGCTGTAATGGAGCCGTGGAGCCCATGATCGCATCCGTCGACAAAGCCGATGTCACCAACGCGGAATGCGCGCCACGCCACGCGCCGAACAACCCGGCCAAGGCGAACGCGGTGGAAAACTGCGTGCCGTTGATCAAGGCAAGCCCCTCTTTGGGGCCAAGCTCTACCGCCGTAAGCCCAGCAGCCTTCAGCGCGTCAGCACCAGACATGACGGTGCCGCCAAATTCTGCCTCGCCGTGGCCCATCATAACGGCGGCCATATGGGCCAGCGGGGCCAGATCACCCGACGCGCCCACAGAACCCTGGGCGGGGATCACAGGCGTGACACCTTTGTCGAGCATCTGCTCAAGCAGCGTTACGATCTCAAGCCGAACTCCAGACGCGCCGCGCCCGAGGCTGAGCAATTTCAACGCCATCACCAGCCGCGCATGGGCACGCGGGATCGCGGGGCCAACGCCACAGCAATGGGACAGGATCAGATTGCGTTGGAGTGTCGCGGTATCTTTGGCCTCAATCTTGACAGAGGCCAGTTTGCCAAAGCCCGTGTTGACACCGTAAACCGCGTCCGTCCCGGCCACCGCAGCCGCAATGCGCGAATGGGCCAGTTCGATCGCGGGGTGACATGCCGGATCGAGGCGTACGGCATCTTGGTTCCAAAAGATGCTGTGCAGGTCGTCCAATGTGACATTGCCAGGAGTGAGGGTAAGTGTCGTCACGATATGCCTCCGGAAAAGATGCGAGAATGAAGGGGATTAAATCCGATGCGGTACGCCAGCTCGGCCGGGTGTTTGATGTCCCAAACAGCCAAGTCAGCACGCATACCTGCTGCGATTGTGCCCATATCGGTAAGGCCCAGGGCGCGGGCAGCGTTTTGGGTAACACCGCGTAGCGCTTCTTCGGGCGTCATGCGGAAGAGGGTGCAGCCCATGTTCAACGTCAGCAGCAAGGAGTTGAGCGGCGATGAACCGGGGTTGATATCCGTGGCCAATGCCATCGGCACACCGTGTTTGCGCAGCACGTCTATCGGCGGGGCTTGGGTTTCGCGCAGGGTGTAGAACGCGCCGGGCAGGATGACGGCAGTGGTGCCTGCATTGGCCAAGGCGATCACGCCGTCCTGGTCGAGATATTCGATATGATCGGCTGAAAGTGCACCATATTGCGCGGCCAATTTCGCGCCGCCTAGATTGGACAATTGTTCGGCGTGTAGTTTGACAGGCAAGCCCAATTCACGTGCCACATCGAACACGCGGGCAATCTGGGAGGGCTGGAATGCGATGCCTTCGCAGAACCCATCAACAGCATCGACCAACCCTTCGGTATGGGCTGCGCGTAGGGTGGGAATGCAGACCTCGTCAATATAGGCATCAGCGCGGCCAGCATATTCCGAAGGCGTCGCATGTGCCCCAAGGAAGGTGGTTTTGACGATGAGCGGGCGGTTGTCCATGATCGCGCGGGCAACCCGCAGCATCCGCAACTCTGTATCGGTATCAAGGCCATAGCCGGATTTGACTTCGATAGCAGTCACGCCCTCGGCAATCAGGACATCGACGCGCAGCAAGGCATCGGCCAGCAATTGCGCTTCGCTCGCCGCGCGGGTTGCTTTGACGGTGGATGCGATACCACCGCCGGCGCGTGCGACCTCTTCGTAGGTGGCGCCATTCAAGCGCATCTCAAATTCAACAGCGCGGTCGCCACCATGTACAATATGAGTGTGGCAGTCGATCAAACCGGGGGTAACGAGACGACCACCGAGGCTGGCTTTCGGCAGCGAATTGTAGCTCTCGGGCAGGTCTGCGACCGGGCCGACCCAGTCAATCAATCCGTCGATAACTGCAATCGCGGCATTGGAAATCAGGCCGTAGGGCGCGCCGCAAGCAGCCATTGTCGCGGCGCTTAGATCAACAAAGACGGTGCTTTTCTGGGGCATTTGCATTCACCAATCGCTCATTATTTCGCTTTTCTAGTATGTGAGGATGTGCAATATGTCTATACATAAAAATCAGGAGTCGCCAAGTGATTTTCGCCAAGCAAGCCAAGCTCGCAACCGGATGGGCCCAGAACGTCCGCCTTACTGTCATTGACGGGCGGATCACCACCATTGCGTCTGAACAGGCTGCGCAGGCGTCTGATATCTGTGTTGATACGTTGCTGCCGTCAGTTGCGAACCTGCACAGCCACAGTTTTCAGCGGGCCATGGCGGGCATGACCGAGTACCGTATGGCGGGCAAAGACAGCTTTTGGACATGGCGCGATCTGATGTATCGGTTTACCAGCCATCTCACGCCGGAACATGTCGAAGCGATTGCTGCATTTGTGTTTCTTGAGATGCAAGAAGCAGGATATGCCAGCGTTGGCGAATTCCACTATCTGCATCATCAGCCGGACGGAACACCCTATGATGATCTTGGCGAATTGTCGGGGCGGATCGCAGCGGCGGCCTCTGCGACGGGGATCGGCCTGACCCACCTTCCTGTATTGTATACGTACGGCGGGGCCGGGCAGGCCGCGCTGCAACCGGGGCAGGCACGATTTGGCAATACGGTCGATCAGTTCAATGAATTGGTCACGCGGGCGCGTCAGCATGTTGGGCATTTGCCCGATGACTGCGGCGTCGGGATTGCGCCCCATTCACTCCGGGCGACGTCGCCGGATGATTTAAGGGCCGTTCTCGCCCACAACACCCAAGGCCCCATCCATATTCACATCGCCGAGCAACCCAAAGAAGTTGCCGACATAGAAAGCTGGTTGGGCGCAAGGCCGGTTGAATGGCTTCTGGAAAACGCAGATATCAATTTGGACTGGTGCCTGATCCATGCGACCCACATGACCGCGGATGAAACACGAGGCGTGGCAAAATCCGGTGCCGTCGCGGGCCTTTGCCCCATCACAGAAGCAAATTTGGGGGACGGGCCGTTCAATGGCCCCGCCTACTTGACTGCGGGGGGCGCGTTTGGGGTCGGATCGGATTCCAACGTGCTGATCTCTCTAACCGAAGAATTGCGCACCCTCGAATACTCACAACGCCTGCGCGACATTGCGCGCAATGTTATGGTTGTTGGCGAGGGTTCTGTTGGCGATACAATTTACACCGGCGCGGCCAAGGGTGGAGCGCAGGCACTGGGGCGCGGCGCAGGCGAAATCGCCGTGGGCGTGCTGGCGGATCTGGTGGCGATTGACAGCACAGCACCCTCTTTATGTGCCCTCCGCCAAGACCAGCTATTGGACGGTCTGGTGTTTGCCGCGAAAGATGATGTTGTAACTGATGTTTGGTCCGCAGGACGCCATGCGGTACGGGACGGGCGACACATCAAACGCGATGAAATTATCGCAAACTATCGGGCGGCACTGCAAAGCTTAATGGCCTCGGTCTGATCTAGATAGGTCAGGCGAATTTCCAAAGCGGCGTCGGTGCTGGCCATTGATAACGTCTGATCAGCATCGTCAGCAAAAGCGGTGTCGCCAATGGCCAGCGGAATTTCATTAATGCGCGGGGTGCCCGCCAGCACATGAAGGGCGCGCAGCCCTTGGGCAGGACTGGAGATGATTTTTTCCATGGGGCCGCGCAGTACCTTAACCTGACCGTCGCAGAGCGTGGGGTTGAACATCAGATTCAGATCGGTCAACGGGCCGTCGGTCAACTGCGCTGAAACCGGCAAGCCACCATCAAAGCGGATAGGGGTCCAAAGTGTCGCTTCCAGTGGCTTTTCGGGGGTTATCAATGCCATTTTGCCACCCGAAACTACAGTTAGAATTCGTATCATTCCTGCAAAGTCCGAAAACGGTCCATCCTGCGCTACATCGGCACGGCTGATGGTCCAAGCCACCTGATCTGTTGTCCGCCCCTTGGCGATATTCCGGGTGATCCCACCACCGTTCTTCCAGGGGAGATCTGTCAGTTCGGTACATTTCACAACCTGCATGGAATATTTACTCCCTCTTGGCATGCGATCTTTGATCAATGCTTATCTGGCCTGTGTTTGATGCGCAAAATAATAATAAGTATATACATAAACAGGTTCCCATCCCGATGAGAACCCGTGCTGCCGTCGCTGTTGCTACTGGAAAACTGCTCGAATTTTACAGGACTTGGCGGGTGCTGCTGCTATTGCTTTGAAAATCGGCGATTAACGTTGCATTGCCTTCGGAGGGCTAGGCAGATGTCTCCTAAACTAACGACGCCGAAAGGCGGCAACACCTTCCACACCCGGCCTTAAGGCGTGCGCGATTTTACCTTCTCAGCAGGGCGGTATGCTCTATCCGCTTTCCACGGGCGGCCCGAGGGCGTAGGCAGCGCTTAACCCTGTAAAATCGAGACATATCATGGCGCAAAATGCCACCATCTACAAAGTTGAGCTGTCGGTCTCTGACATGGACCGCCACTATTACGAGACCCATAAACTGACCATCGCGAAACACCCTTCGGAAACCGATGAGCGGTTGATGGTGCGCCTTGTCGCCTTTGCCCTGAACGCGCATGAGCATTTGGAAATGACCAAGGGGCTGTCCACGGATGATGAACCGGACATCTGGCAAAAAAGCCTAAGTGGCGAGTTGGACGTTTGGGTGACCCTGGGCCTGCCCAGCGAAAAAATCTTACGCCAGTCCTGCAACAAAGCGGCCAAGGTTCTGGTCTACCCCTATGGCGGCAGAACGGCTGAGGTCTGGTGGGATAAGATCAAAAACAGCACCACCCGCTTTGACAACCTCGCAGTGGTGAACCTGCCCGAAGGTGAAACAAAGGCGCTGGCCGAACTTGCAGGCCGCGCGATGAAGCTTCAGGTGATGATTCAAGACGGTGAGGTGACGGTCAACTTGGAAGACGCGCTGGTCTCCCTGACGCTCGACAGATGGAAAACGGCCGCCTGATACAGGCGACGGGCGCGGCAGGGGGCACTCCACCTGCCGCGTATAACCTATATCTCTTGCCTGCGTTGCAGCACCGCGATGACATAGCCGATCACCATCGCCATCCCGACATGCCCGACAAAGGATGACTGCGTGTAGGCGCCAAACCCCATCATAAAGCTGCGCCCGATCAGCGGCGCCAGCAGCCCCTGCGCAATGAACCAAAGCGCAAGGCCCGACAGCGCCCCCGACAGCACGAGCCCCAGCCGCGTCACACGGTGCATCAGCCAGACAGTTGCGGAAAAGCCTGCGATCCCAATGGAAATATGCAACGCGAACCCAAGCCAATAGGGCAGGGTGACTCCGATGAGGTTGCCAAGCGCAACGAAAAGGTTCGCCGGAGCGAGCGCTACGCCAAAGAGGAGGGGGGAAAGCAGCCAAGCGTAAAGCTCAAAGGCGATTTCACCGGCAAGCCCTGCCAGTGCGAGGGTGCGAAGCGTCTGAGTAAGGGGCATGGGGGCGGTTCTCTTGAAAAAAGACAGCACATTTGGACCCCAGCCGCCGATCAGGCTTTGGGGGCAGATATCTGTCGGCCATGGAAGGGGAGAATGGGCGTTTACGCCCGCGCAATTGCGAAAAAGGCGCGCCGCAGACGGGCGCGCCTTTGGTTTTATACGTCGAGCTTGTTGTCGCCGCGGCTCCATGCCAACGGTTGGAACACTTCGTCCACGGGGGTTTCGGCCACGTGGTTAACGTAATTCGAGATGGTTTTCTGTGCCATGCCCAGGATCACATCCAGCACCGCACGGTGGCTGTAACCTGCGTCAAAGAACGTCTTCATCTCGGCTTCGGTCACATTGCCGCGGCTGCGCACCATTTTCACGGTAAAGGTCCGCAATGCTTCGAGTTTTGGCGTCGGCAGCGCGGTTTCATTGCGCAGCGCGTCGCTGATCTCGTCTGAGACTTTCATCATCTTGGCGATGCCGGTGTGCGCAGGCACGCAGTAGTGGCATTCGTTTTCGACATTGATCGACTGCCAAACAACGGTCAGCTCTTCGGCATCGAAATCGGTTTCAGTGAAAAGCTTGTGCAGTACCTGATACCCTTCATAGGCCTGCGGGCTTTCGGCCAGCACCTTATGAAGACCGGGGAGGCGGCCAAAGGCTTTTTGCGATTCAGCCAGCAGCGGCTTTGAAGCTTCGGGCGCGGTGTCTTGGTCGTGGGAAGGGAATGTCATGTGATTTGCCTTTGTAATTCGTTGATAGGTGTTAATTAGGGTTTCTTGAGCGATCACTCAAGTATATATTTGAGCGATCGTTCAACATCTGGTGATCTCATGCCCCGCAAGCCGAACCACGACCGAAATGAACTCATCGCCCGCGCGCGCGATCTGTTTTGGCGGCAGGGATGGGCGGGCACGTCGCTGAAAGACCTCGAAGCAGTGTTGAAGATGAAGCCCGGCAGTTTTTACGCGGCTTTCGGCTCCAAAGAGGCGCTGTTTGAGATTGCCTTGGATAAATATGCCGAGGATGGGGCCGGGCGGCTTGCAGAATTGGTAGAGGCACACGGTGCGATGGAGGCGCTTAAACGCTATCCCGGACTTGCCATCTGCCGAGAGGAAGCTCCGGCCAAAGCCTGTATGCTGTCCAAGACTTTGCTGGAACTTCAGGCTCATGGGCACCCACTGGCAAAACGGGCCAGCGCGCACCTTATGGGGATGGAGGAGCAATTCGCAGCACTTTTCGCGCAGCTGCAAGATAAGGGCGAAATTTCATCGGCGCATGATCCTAAGTCGCTCGCGCGGCGCTATCAAAGCGATCTGTTGGGCCTGCGAGTGTCGGCAGAGCGCGAGGGGATCGACGCCCATGCCATTGCGCGCGAAATCGCAGAGGGGCTATCGCGGCTCTAATTAAGTGCGCGACAGCGATTGGCTAGAAACCAGTGGCCGACCCCTCTGGGCCGTGGGCTGCACAGCGCGCCAAATACGAACGCTGCAAAGAAAAACGGCAGGGCCACGCAAATAGCCCTGCCGCATCATGTCACGCTAAAAAGCGATCAATCGTTAGACCAGCCTGAAACGGCTTTGACTTCGCAGAAGTCCTCGATGCCCCAGACGCCACCTTCGCGCCCGTTGCCCGAGCGCTTCATGCCGCCAAAGGGCGCCCCTGCGCCACGGCTTTCGCCGTTCATCTCAACCATGCCCGACCGCAGCTTGGCCGCCAGACGGTTGCGCCGCGCGCCGTCGGTTGATTGGACGTAGTTCGTCAGGCCGTAGACCGTGTCATTGGCCATCTCGACGGCTTGGTCTTCGTCCTCGAACTTCATGATCGACAGGACCGGGCCAAAGATTTCTTCGCGCGCGATGGTCATGTCGGGGGTCACATCCGCAAAGACCGTGGGTTTGACATAAAAGCCGCGGTTCAGATGCTCAGGCCGTCCGGTGCCACCGGCGACAAGGCGCGCGCCTTCGTCGATGCCTTTTTGGATCAGGTCTTGGATCTTGCCCCATTGTGCTTCGTTCACGACCGGGCCGATGTGGCGGCCTTCTTCGCTGGCGGGGCCAACTTCGACCTTATTGGCGACTTCGGCGGCGGTCTCAACCGCTTGGTCATAGACGCTGGCTTCGACGATCATCCGGCTTGGCGCGTTACAGCTTTGGCCAGTGTTGTTCATCATATGCAGCACGCCGCGCTTCACGGCCTTGTCGTCGGCATCAGCAAAGACAAGGTTCGCGCCTTTGCCACCAAGCTCCAGATGGACCTTTTTCAGCGTATCCGCCGCGTTCTTGGAAATCGCAATGCCCGCGCGGGTGGAGCCGGTGAAGCTCACCATATCCACGTCCTCATGGCCGGTTAGCGCGGTGCCAACGGTCATGCCATCGCCGTTCACAAGGTTGAAAACACCGGCGGGGAAGCCTGCCTCATCCATCATCTCGGCGAAAACCACGGCGCTCAGCGGGCTTTCCTCGGACGGTTTCAGCACCATGGTGCAGCCAGCGGCGACGGCAGCGCCCACTTTCAGCATCACTTGGTTCATCGGCCAGTTCCAAGGCGTGATCATCGCCACAACACCAACCGCTTCATGGATGATCCGGTCGTTTGGCGCGTGATCACCCAGCGGCTTCACGAATTTGAAATCTTTGGCGGCTTTGATGAAGTTCTTCAGGTGGCTATAACCTGCACCCCATTGCGAACTGCGCGCCAGATCGATGGGTGCGCCCATCTCGGTGCTGATCGCTTGGGCCATATCCTCGGTCCGGGACTTATAGACCTCGGCCAGTTTCTCCATCAGCGCGATGCGCTCTTCGGGGGCGGTGGCCATCCAGCCGGGTAGGGCGGCCTTGGCAGCGGCAACGGCGGCGTCCACGTCCTTGGCCCCGCCGAGCGAAATCACGGTGCAGGGCTCTTCGGTCGAAGGGTTGATGACCTTATGTTCGCTGCCCTCAAGGGGTGCGACCCATTTGCCGTTGATATAAAAATCACGTTTTTCGATCATGCTCTGTCTCCGTTATTGGCCAGGCGGGCGTCTCGGCTGCCGCCTAGATGTGTCCGGGAATCGCCGGCTCCCGATATGCCTAGGACAATTTTGCGGGCTGGAAAAGTTCAGAGGTTGTTTTTGATCAAAAAGACAGGTCCGGCGGTGAAAAACCACGGGAGAAACCACGGGAGCAACCACGGGGCGTGGGTGGATTAATCCTGCGCCGGGAACTTAATCTCAACGCAGAACCCGTCTTGGCCTTCGACCTTTAGGGTCGCTTCATGCTGGAAGGTCAGCGTGCGGATCATCCGCCAACCCAGCGAGTCTGACCGTTCGGGCCGTTTGGCATCGTCGGGCAGGCCAACCCCGTCATCATAGACCTTAAGCGTCAGCCCTTCGCCATCCATTTGGCTGACCTCAATAGTGATCACACCTTTGTCGCGCCCTTTAAAGGCGTGTTTATAGGCGTTGGTGATCAGCTCCCCAACGATGAGCCCGATATCGACTGCCAGTTTGTTGTCCATCTTGAGGCTGGGACAGATCAGCTTGATGCTGATGCTCTGGCGCTCTCCGGTAAAGGCGCGTTCGGCGTTTTTGGTGACCTCATCCAACATATCCGCCAGATCAAGGTCGGTGCTATCGGTGGCGCGTTGCATCAACTCATGCGCTTTGGAGAGTGAGCCGACACGGGTTTCCAGCTCGCGCAGCACTTGGCGCGTCTCATCCGCCTTGGCTTGGGTCTTGCTCATCCGGATCAGCGCCACGATCAGCGCAAGGTTGTTGCCAGTGCGGTGGTGGAGCTCTTGCATCAGAAGGTCGCGGTCGGCGATGCCTTCGCTCAGCTCGCGGTTCTGCTCGGTCAGCGCGGCGGTGGGGTCTTTGGCGTTGTAGGCCTCTAAGGCTGCCAAAGCGTCCGCTTTGATTTGCTCTACCGCGCCTTGCGGCTCTGGCAGCAAGAACTCCGCATGGACGCGGGTGCCCTCTTGGCCAGAGTCCACATCAAAGCGCGCCGCGATACGTTGCACGCCGCGCAGACCCAGACCCAAGCCCGTCTCAGACACGATATCGCGCGACGGATCGAGCTTTTCCTTCTCGATCCCGCGCCCCTGATCGATCACCGTCAGCCCAAGGGCGGGCTTGCCGTTAACCTCGGTCAGTGAAAACCGCGCCCGGCCTTTCTGGCCATGCTCAATCGCATTACGCCCCAATTCCACAGCGGCGGTCACGGTGCGTGTGCGCTCAAAAGACGTAAAGCGCATCGCTTCGGTCAAGGTCAGCGCAATCTGGCGCAGCGCCGCAATATCGCTGCCCTGTTCGAGGTTCACTGAGGCAAGGTTTGTGGCTTTCATCAGTCAGCATCTCGCGCAATGCGGATCACCGCGATAGAGGCATCATCACGCCCGCGGAAGGCCCGGTCGAGCAGGAAACCAGCAATTAAAAGCGGGGATTTCCAAAGCAGGCCTTGAGGCAAATAGCTGTCGCGCAGGGTTTTTAAGCCATCGCTGTGCAGGATGAGCAGATCATTCGGCACAAGATCAAAGCTCTCTTCATAGCCGCGGGTGGCGCGTGCGCCGATGCGCCCGTCGCGAACGGGCAGGCGTTTGATCTCTCCGTCACGTACCCGCAGGGTCGCGATATTGCCCAAGGCGGCATAGCGCAGCTCCATCTGCGGATGGGCGATATGCACAAGGGCCGCAACTGCGCCGCGCTTGCCAATTAGCTGTTCGGTTACCTCATACATGACCGCGCCGGGTTCGCTGTTAAAGCTGCGCGACTGCGACACGGCATCTGTCACTTCAAGCGAGGCGGCCGCGGCTTCGGGGCCGTGGCCCAACCCGTCGCAAAGCAAGATGTCAGTGGCATTCGGCGTCTGCCGCAGCAGATAGTCGTCGCCGCATTGATCTTCGTTTGGGTGGCAAACCCGCAGGGCCACGGCCTCAACCCCGTGGGTCGGGCGGGGGGCGTCCTTGGCAAAGCTGCACACGATGGTGGTGCCAACCTCAGGCCCGCTAAAGATATCAAAAGCGCTCGACAGGCGGCGGATTGCCCCAAGGCCCAGCCCGGCGGAATCGCCGCTGCTCATGCCGTCTTGGAACATGTGATCCATATCGCTAATGCCGGGGCCGCGATCGGTAAAGATCATCAAGATTACGTCGCCCTTGCCCTCTGCCGGGGCGTCGATCAAAACCCGACCCTGTTCGGCGTAGCGCAGGATATTGGTCGTGGCCTCAGTGGCAACGATGGCCAGTTCATCGATCCTGAGCTTAGGCCAATCGTGCCGTGCAGCCAGACTGCGCGCCGCACGGCGGACCACGGCGATGGCGCTTTGATCCTGTACTTCGACCCATTGTCTCATAGATTTACACTCATCAACACGCTGGTGCCCCCGCCGACGGCGGTGCGGATTTCAAATTTCTTGGCCAGCCGCTTTGCACCCCCCAAGCCACGGCCAAGCCCGCCGCCCGAAGTATATCCATCGCTCAGTGCCAATTCTATGTCTTCGATCCCCGGACCCTTGTCCCAACAGACCACGCTTAGCTGCTTGCGCCCCGGATCGACATAGATTGAAAATTCGCCCCCGCCAGCATGAACGATCGCATTGCGCGCGATTTCACTAACTGCGGTTGCAAAACGTGTCACAGTCAGCGCCGAGGCACCGTGTTCTTTCATGTAGCGCGCAACGGCTTGGCGCACTGTCACCGCGTCGCCGCTGGTATTTAACTTGAACTGAGAGAGAAGAACCTGCGCCCCAAGGTCCCTTTCGTCAAACGCGTCGTAGCTGGGCAAGGGCATGTGTCAGGCTTAACGCGGTGCGGATCTCTGGCAGATACATGCCAAGCTCGACCAGCGTGACCGCCACGGTGGGGCGCATGCCGACAACATAGGTATCTGCTGCCAGCAGGCGAGATATCCCCGCCAGCTGCGCGATCACACGTCCTACAAAAGTGTCCACGATCTCAAGCGCTGAGATATCAAGGATCACCCCGTCAATGCGGTTCTCGGATATTTTGGTCGACAACCGGTCTTGAAGCTCCAAGATCTCGGTGTCCGTGATGTCATCCTGTATCGAAACGAGGAGCGCATGTTCGACAAGATTGATCGGCGTGACACCAGCCACCTTATTGATCCTCAGTCTTCTTGATCACGTAGCCTACGGTCAGCAGCGCGTCCGACAGGGCGGTGCGAATGCTGGACCGGGTGGAAACAGTACCGACATCAATGCCAAGCTGCACCATGGTTTGGGCGATCATCGGGCTGATGCCGCTGATGATACATTCAGCACCCATCAGACGCACGGCTGCAGCGGCGCGCAAGAGGTGCTGTGCCACTTGCGTATCGACCGTGCCAACGCCGGTGATGTCCATGATGACCACTTCGGCCTGACGCTCAAGAATGGTCTGAAGCAGATTCTCCATCACCTCTTGGGCGCGGGCGGAATCCAGCGTGCCGATCAGCGGCAGCGTCAGGACGCGGTCCCAAAGTTCGACCACAGGGGTCGACAGTTCCAGCATCTCTTGGCGCTGGCGATCAATGATCTGCTCACGCTCGACGATGAAGATTTCGTTGGTATAGATTGCGAAAGCATCGACCAGACGGGTCACCAGCATCACATCGCGGATCAGCACGCCTTGATCAACGTCCTGCAGCGATTCCAACCGTTTGAAAAGCGGGGTTTTCAGCGCCAAAACGAACGTTGCCATCTCGGTCGGGGTCACACCGCGGTTGACCCGCTCGCGGCTGACATCGGCCAGAACGGCGCGCAGATCGTCCCACTGATTGTCGTCGAAATCGAAATCTTCGCCCGTGACGCCATCGCGCACACCTTTCGAGAAGGCTTTGAGCAGTTCGCGGTTCTGGTTCCGGCTTTCGGCGTCCGAAAAGAGGTCAGAACGCTTTACGCCTTCTTTGACCTGCGTTCCCAGCCACTCCTCGATGATCCCTTTAAAATCGGTGTCGAGAACAGTCAGTATATTCGCCGTAGCAGATTGCGGCATCTTGAACCCCAGTGTTTATTTCAAGCCCCATAGGCCAACCGTGAGGCAAAGTGTCAATAGGATGCAAGGCATTTGATCGGCGGCAACATGCCGTTCGTCAAAGGGAAGCGGCTGATAAGCTGCTGTTATTGCGCGCGCTCTTGCGATGGGTTTTCTGCGGAGCCGATTGAAAAAGGGGCAGCACCGGCGTTTTTACCTGATGCTGCCCCCCGTAATTTTCAGCCTTTCGGCAGCAGCCGGGTTATTCTGCGGCCTCGCCGGGGTGGCGCGGCACGAGCGCGCGCACCAGATCACGCATGTGCAGCACGCCAACCTGACGGCCCTCACGCATGACGCGGTAGTTGTTTGTCGTATCGCCCTCTGACACGGCGATGATCGATTCCAGCGTATCGTCGTAATCGACCTCACCCGCCACATCGGTCGGCGGCACATCGGTCTTCTCCATGACAGAGCGGACCCGCAGCACCCTTGCGCGGTTGATGTCGCTGACGAAGGCTTCGATATAGGGGTCGTTCGGGTTCAGCAGGATGTGCTGCGGCTCGCCCTGTTGAACGATGAAGCCGTCTTTGAGGATCACCAGATGGTCCGCCAGTTTCAGCGCTTCATCCAGATCGTGGGTGATGAAGATTACCGTCTTGTGCAACTCCTCCTGCAACTCGATCAGCAGGTCCTGCATGTCGGTCCGGATCAATGGATCGAGCGCGGAAAACGCCTCGTCCATCAGCATCACGTCAGAGTTCGAGGTCAGCGCCCGCGCAATGCCCACACGTTGCTGCATCCCGCCCGAAAGCTGTGCAGGGAACTGCTCACCTTGACCTTCCAGCCCCACACGGTCGAGCCACTTGGTGGCCTCGGCGGCGTATTTCGTGCGTGTTTTGCCTTCGATCTCCCAGCTTAGCCCTGCGTTTTCCAGCACGGTCCGGTGCGGCAGCAGGGCGAACTTTTGGAACACCATCGACATTTCGTGCTTACGCAGTTCCCGCAGGCGACGCTCGTTATAATCAAGAATGTTCTCACCGTTCATGATCACTTCGCCCGCCGTGGGGTCAATGAGCCGGTTGAGGTGCCGGATCAGCGTCGATTTGCCCGACCCCGACAGCCCCATGATCACCGTGGTCTTGCCCGCAGGCATATCCACGTTGATGTTATTGAGGCCGAGCACATGGCCGGTTTCAGCCTGAAGATCGGTCTTGCTCATGCCGCCGCGCACCTTCTCCAACGCGCCCTGCGGGTCGTCGCCAAAGATCTTATACAGGTTGCGAACGCAGATTTTGATATCGTCTGTCATGGCTGGTCTCACTTCTGCGATGCATTGATCCGCGCGAGCGCGGCTTTGGTGACCCGGTCAAGGATGATCGCCAGAAGGACGATCCCCAGACCCGACAGAAGACCGACGCCCAGCTCAAGGCTCCGGATACCGCGCAGGACAAGCACACCGAGACCCGGGGCCGAGACCAGCGAGGCGATGACCACCATGGCGAGGCTCATCATGATGGTCTGGTTCACACCGGCCATGATGTTGGGCAGGGCCAGTGGGATCTGCACCTTGAAAAGCTTTTGACGGTTGGTCATGCCAAAGGCATCGGCGGCCTCAATCACGTCTTGATCAACCAGACGAATGCCCAAGTCAGTTAGACGCACCACCGGGACGATGGCGTAAAGGATGATCGCGATGCCGTAGAGTTTCGGCTCAGTCACCGAGAACAAGAAGATCAGCGGGATCAGATAGACAAAGGGCGGTAGCGTTTGAAGCATGTCCAGCACCGGAATCATGCTGCGTTGGACCCGGTCACTGCGCGCCATGGCGATGCCAATGGGCACGCCCAAAAGCACACAGATAAAGGCGCAGACAAAAATAATCGCCAGCGTCTGCATCGTGTGGTCGTAAAAGTCGATAAACGCCAGAAAGCCAAAGACCAGCGCCACCAGACCCACCAGCTTGAGCGAACGGCCCACCGCATAGGTGATCAGCATCAAGAGCGGGATCATGATGAACCACGGCACCGCTTGCATGATCCACAGCGCGTTTTCTAAGGCCCAGCTTAGCGGTTGGGTTATCGGATCGACCACGACCTTCAAACTGTCTTTGATCGCAAGAAACCCTTGCTCCAACCCTTGGGTCAGATCGCGCGATTGGGGGATCGCGTCGCAGCTGTCGTGCAATGCGTCAAGCGAAGGGAAGGGCGTATCCCAAAGGGTCGTGTCCGCGTCGCCGCCTGCTTGCCCCATAAGGTCGGCCATGGAGCTGAGCCCACCGCCCTGGTCGTCGCCGCACCAGCCGCGCAGGCCGAGCGTGTCAAAGAAGTTGTCGTAAGTTGCCATCTGTCGCTTTCCCGGCCCGGATCAGGCCGTTACCTTAACGAGAGCGCCGTTCAACATGCGATGTGCACGGAACAGTCTGCTCTCACGAGAGGCTGCAAATCTACACCTATGTCCTTGCAAAGAAACTGCGGAGCGCGGCCTAAGCCCGCGCGCAGTGGGTGTGAAAAGACGTAAGTCCTGCCGCCGTTTATGAAACAATCGGGCGGGAACCTCAAAAAAGGTCCCCGCCCGAAAATCTGTTATACGGTCTTACTGTTCAAGCAGCTTGGACAGGTTGCCGCGCGCGTCGTCGCTCAGCCAATCGGCCCAGACGTCTTTGTTGTTCTGCAAGAAGTAAACAGCCGCTTCCTCGTTGGAGGCGTTGCTTTCACCTTGCCAAGCCAGCAGCTTGCTCATCTCGTCGGTCTTGAAAGTGACGTTGCCGATGAATTTCGCGATTTCAGGATTGTTGTCGTGGAAATCCTTGGTCATCACGGTCAGAACCGGTGCCGTTGGGAAGGCCGACGGCTTGGGATCGGGATTGTCGGCGTTCTGGTTTGCGGTATGCGCGGCTTCGTCATACGCGCCCATGTCGACGCTGGTCATGTCGAATTTACCCAGCGGCGTGGTGGGGCCCCAGTAGTAGCCGAACCATGGTTCTTCGCTTTCATAGGCCGAAGCCATGGAGGTCGACAAAGTCTCGCCCGAGCCGTGGTTGAAGACTTCGATGCCGTTGCCTTCGAGGTCAAAGGCGCGCGCGAGGTTGTCGTTTACCAAGCGGCAGCCCCAGCCATCGGGGCAGTTGTTGAACATGCCACCGACCAGTTCGGGGTTTGCCAGAATGCCGTCGAGGGTTGTCAGCTCAGGATGCGCTTCGGCCAGATAGGTGGGGATCCACCAGCCTTCGACACCACCGGGGTCGAGCACGCTTGTCAGCTCAACGATCTTGCCGTTCTCTTTCAGCTTCTTGTAGGCATCACCGGCAGAGTTGGTCCACATTTCCGGCACGATGTCCGGCTCGTTGTTTTCCGACAGCGAAGTCACGGCGGGCGTGGTGTCAGACGGCACAGTGGTCACGTCGCAGCCGTAGCCCTGAACCAGCAGGAATTCGGTGACGGCGGTGACGATCTGTGCCGAGGCCCAGTTCATTTCCGCGATCGAGACTTCGCCGCAGTCCTGAGCGGCAGCAGCCATGGGGGTCGCGACGGCGAAAACCGTGCCAAGCAAATAGCGTTTCATAGTGATTTCTCCTTTATTGCATCCACAGTGCAACGCAGGCGCGCACCGCTGATCTTTGAGCCCGTTGCATCATGAAAAAGCCAGTCACGTCATAGGACGCGGCAGCTCTAAATGGCCGGGTTTGCTGGAGATAAGAAAGCAGGTCGGTCGCCCATGTGCAACACGATTGCCGGGCGCAAGGCGCAAGTTCGGGGCACCGCGCCAAGATGGGCGCGGTGAAAAAGCATGCAGCACCTATAAACGAAGCGCTATATTTATAAGGCCATTCGCACCGCTTTCAGCAGAGGCGCGATTTGGGCTGATCAACGGCGGGAAAAACTTTCCATGTCGCGGATATGCTGGGGGATGTCTTTGCGGCTCAGGCCGATGTCCTGCAACAGGCGGTCGTCCATGGCGTTCAGGGTCGACAGGGTGCGGTTACGCTCCCAACGGCGCAGGGTGTCGCGCAGCGCACGGCGCAGCATGGCAACAAGGGCCAGACCTTCCGAGGCGGCCACTTGACCCATGGCCCCACCGGCAAAGGCAGTTCCCGGCATACCGGCGATTTGGTTGGTGTTCTTCAGCAGGCGGAAATGCATGGCATGCTCCATAAGAATAAGGTTTGAGGAACGAGGGATCCGCAAAACAAGACGGCCAATGCCAAAAGGCCGGGCCGGGTCGCTCATGCGGGTCTCATCTTAGCTGTGATCCGGAAAGTCAGTTGGAACCCCCATGGTCCGGGCAGGCGGATCGGCCTGTCCGACCGGGGTTACCGGCGGTTCAGCAAATTGCCCGATCTACGCGGGCGCCTCTTATGAACAGCATTCATTAACATGCCGCGCATTTCGTTCACCCAAGCGTCTATTGCAATAGGGTGAAACGGGGGTGCGACAACCTGCCACAGAGGTGGGGCGCAAGGCGCGCTATGGCAGGGGTTTGCGCCCCGTCTGCACCGTGTCGTTTGCGACCGAATAAGGGTCGTTTTGAGAGGGGGTAGGCGGCGTACTGGCTCAAGATATCCGAACAGGCTTGGGCGGTCTTTTACAAAGCTGCCGAA
The DNA here is from genome assembly GCF_022788655.1 of Sulfitobacter indolifex. NCBI lineage: Bacteria > Pseudomonadati > Pseudomonadota > Alphaproteobacteria > Rhodobacterales > Roseobacteraceae > Sulfitobacter > Sulfitobacter indolifex. Next base: position 1,332,595 of record NZ_CP084951.1, read on the forward strand.
GCTCCAAAGCGTCTCTCATTTGTATCGGACGCGATACGAGAGGTGGCATGGCTGGGTAAAGGAAGCGCGGTCTATACACTTGAACATGTATTCTTCTTGCTGAGGCGCGGCACATTCTAAGCGCGTGGCATAGGCCCGTCCCTGGCGCAAACTGATTCGGCGGGAATAAGGCGTTCAATGCAGGCTATCGTCACCAGTTACGCAGGTTTTGACGGCATTGGTTCCAGCTTGAGAACAAGCAACCGAAAAGAATGACGAAAACAAGGCGGCGCGCTTGGGGCGTTTTTACGGCAGAACTGTTTCTTATAGCGAAACAGTTTTGGTAAGTGCTTTCATAGAGATGCCGTTGTGCCCTGTTAATTTCCCTTAATACTATGGCGAACCGCTGTTTGGTGCGAAAACCTGTGGGAAACAATGGATGGCTTCAGACCCGCTAAACCACCTGAATTGCGGCAAAACTCCATTTTGTTCCGGCAAGTTTCAAACATTTTTCTCTTTGTCCAATCGTATAGCTTGGCTATTCCTATAGGTGCCCAACTGGGGGGCATAAGAAGTCTGTAGGTCACGGGGGCGGCCGCATTGAGCGCATCGAGTATGCGGGAAATGTGGGTACGCCGCGAAATTTGCGACCGTATACACATCGTCACTGGGAAGGTCTTCTTCTCGGTCATGGGCCTTGTGCCGACTTTTCCCCTTCGTTGCAGCAAGCTGCGTGCCGTCTGATCTGGATTTCAGCCAGCGGGGCGCGTGTGAACGGAGGGAGAGACAAAATGATACCTAAGCAACAGGCCCTGCCACTGGCCTTCTGCGTGGCAAGAAATGCCCAAATTAGCCGCTCTGCCGTTCGGCGCTCTATTCGTCAGATTGAAACTGCATTCACTTCCAAGACGGCCGCGTTGCGCGCCGCGTGCAACACCGCTCAGGAGACTTCACAATGATTAGAACACTTGATTTCAACGCGTTTAGCGCAGGCACCATTATTGACGACGAATACGCAGCGATGGGGGTCACGGTTTCGGCCAGCGGCGGTTCCGGTCAGGCGATGATCTTTGACAGCTCGAACCCCACAGGCGGCGACGAAGACTTGGCGTCCGACACGCTTGAAGGTCTGTTGATCGTGTCCGAGGATGGCGATCAGAGCGATCCAGACGATAATGCGACCGGCGGCAGCCTGTTCTTTGACTTTGATGACATGGTGCGCATGAAGGGCATTACCTTCAAGGACATCGAAGAGACCAGCGGCGACGGCACCCGTGTCATCTTCTACGACGAAAATGGCGATGTGATCGACAACCACTTTGTCGGGCCCACCGGCGACGGCGGCGAGCAATTCGTGCAGTTCAACGTCCAAGGTGTATCGCGCTTTGAAGTGCGTTTCGAAGGCTCCGGGGCGATCGACAACCTTATCTTTGATGATGGCAAGCCAGAAGGCGGCGGCAACGATGCGCCCGTGGCCGAAGACGACATGCTGGAGATCGACGAAGATACATCCGGCACCGTTGACGTGCTGGGCAATGACAGCGACGCAAATGGCGACACGCTGACCGTCACCATGGCAAGCTGCCCGTTCGGAGAGGTCGTCATCAACGGTGATGGCACGCTGACCTTCACACCAGACGCGGATTTCAACGGCGACACCACAATCACCTACACTGTGGATGACGGCAATGGCGGCACCGACACTGGCACCGTGAATGTCACTGTGAACCCGGTGAACGATGCACCGGTCGCAAACGACGACACGGCCAGCACCACCGGCACCGATGCAGTTGTGATCCCGGTTCTTGACAACGACACCGACGTTGACGGCGACACGCTGAGCGTTGCGGATGCCTCCAGCGACGATGGCACCGTGACCATCAACGGCGATGGCACCATCACTTTCACCGCCAACGATGGCTTCACCGGTGATGCGACGATCAACTACACTGTGTCCGATCCAGATGGTCTGACTGACGAAGGTGTTGTGACTGTCTCTGTTGGTGACGGCGGTGCAACCCGTGATGGCTATGTCGATGGCACAGCAGGCGCAGACCTGATCGACACCGCCTACACCGGCGACCCCGATGGCGACATGATCGACAACGACGACGCGCTGCTGCCCGGCGCGGAAGGCGATGACGACTATGTCCGCGCAGGCGACGGCGACGACACAATTCTCGCAGGCGACGGCGATGACATCGTCGAAGGCGGCGCAGGTTCTGACGAAGTCTATGGCGGCGACGGTGACGATATGATCATCACCGGCAACGGCGATATCGCACCCGATCTCGGCTATCCGGAAAGCGACAGCGACAGCCTGAGCTTTGACCCCGACGCCGATCCCGAAAACGACCGTGACTATGTCGATGGCGGCGCTGGCAACGATACAATCAGCACCGGCGACGACCGCGACACCATCTATGGCGGCACCGGCGATGATGTGATCAACGCAGGCATCGACGACGACTTTGTCAATGGCGGCGACGGCGATGACCGTATCGTCGGCGGCGAAGGCAATGACAGCATCTTCGGCGGCGCTGGCAATGACACGATCTATGCGGGCAACGATCCCGAGCTGGGCCTCGACGTGCTCGACATCCCCGACGATATGGACCCGTCGAACCCCTTCACCCCCGACCGTGTCCCAAACAACGGGATGGATACGGTTGACGGTGGATCCGGCGACGACGTGATCTATGGTGCTGATGACGCCGACATGCTGCGCGGTGGATCGGGCAACGATTACATCGACGGTCAGATCGACGATGACATCATCGAAGGCAACACCGGCAACGACACACTGCTTGGCGGTCAAGGCGACGACAGCATCTCCGGCGGTCAGGGCGACGACATGCTCTATGGCGGCACCGGCGACGACACCCTGCGCGGCAACCGTGATGACGACTATCTCGAAGGCGGCGCGGGCGACGATGTGCTCGACGGTGGCGGCGAGAACGACACGCTGATGGGCGGCGAGGGCGACGATACGCTGCAAGGCGGCCAAGGCGATGATCTGCTCGACGGTGGTGCTGGTGTTGATATCATGGACGGCGGTGCCGATCAGGATACCTTCGTCAATGTGAATGCGGGCGATGATGTCGACGGTGGCAGTGCGGGCGTAGACTATGACACGCTTGACCTGCGCGGCTCTGCGCCCGAGGGCGGCCGCCTCGAAGTTACCTATACCTCTGACGACCGCGAAGACGGTTTTGTTGACTATTTCAACGAAGATGGCAGCGATGCCGGGCGTCTGAACTTTGTCGAGATCGAGAATGTCATCATCCCCTGTTTCACACCGGGCACCAAGATCGCCACGCCAAAAGGCGAGATCCGTGTCGAGGAGCTTCAGGTTGGTGACCGGGTCATCACCCGCGACAACGGCATCCAGACAATCCGCTGGGTCGGCGCACGTGAGATGACCGGGGCCGAGTTCGAAATGGCCGCCCATCTCAAGCCGGTGCTGATCCGCAAAGGCGCGCTTGGCAATGCACTGCCAGAGCGTGACATGATGGTCAGCCCCAACCACCGCGTGTTGGTCGCCAACGAGAAGACGGCGCTCTACTTTGAAGAGCGTGAAGTTCTGGTCGCGGCGAAACACCTGACTGGCATGGACGGCATCGACGTGGTCGAAGTCTCTGGCACCACCTACATCCACGTGATGTTCGACCGCCATGAGGTGATCCTGTCGGATGGCACATGGACCGAAAGCTTCCAGCCTGGTGACATGTCACTGGCCGGTATCGGTGAAGAGCAGCGCAACGAGATTCTCGAGCTCTTCCCCGAGCTTGCGACACAGGACGGTATCGAAGGCTATGCCGCCGCTCGGCGTTCGCTGAAAAAGCACGAAGCCAGCCTGCTGGTAAAATAAACCCGCGGGGGCGGGAAGCGATGCAGCTTAGAAACGGGGCGGGTGACCGCCCCGTTTTCTTTTGTGCGCGGCTGATTTGAGCGATTGCACTACGTGGCCCAGAGGTGCAGCAGAGGTTCAGGCCCGCCCATTGGCCGATGTGTGTTCTGCGATCTCTGCTGCACCCGCCGCGCGGCCCGATCCTCGGGCGTGTCAAGGTTCAGCCGCGCCGGTTGAAAGGTGCGCGCTCGCTATCTCTGCTGCTCTCGCCATGCGGCCCAGTCTTCGGGCGTGTCGAGGTCCAGCCGCGCGCGCTGGCCGGACAGGGGCACCAGTTGCATCCGGCTTGCCGCGCCACGTACCACCGCACGGCCACCATCATCGCCGCTAAGCTGCCTCAGCTGATCAAACAGGGCCGCAGCGAAAATGATCGGATGCCCCGGCGTGCCGTCCTCCGTCGCTGCGCGCCAGATCAAAGTATCGCTGTTCAAGTCAACCGAGGCGGCAAGGCTGGCAAGGTCGCTGGCTTCCAACTCTGGCATATCGGCCAACATGACCATCGCCGCCGCCGTGCCCCGAGGCAGCGCCGCAAAAGCGCGGCGCAGGCTAGCGCCCATGCCCTCTGCGGCATCCGGCACGGGAAGGGCGGTAACGTCCAGCCCACTGATCGCTGTGTAGCGCGGGTGCGGTGCGGGCGGCAGAGCGACGGTGACGGGGCCGATGCTCTGCGTCATGCGCGCTTGATGTCGCAGCAGGGGCTGGCCGCCCACGTCTTCCATCAATTTGTCACGCCCTCGCATCCGGGTTGAGGCACCGGCAGCAAGAAGGATCACGGGCAGGGGGCTTGGTGTCATACAGTCAGACTAACCGGCGAAGCGCGCGGGGATAAGACCCTTCTGGACCGGTGCATTACGAAAGAGAAAAGAACCGGCCCCAAGACGCAAAATTCCCGCTAAGCTGCCGTTGGCACGGCGCTTTTTCGTGCTACCCTTGGGCCATGAACATCAAAGAACTGATCCCGCATACCCTGTTTCGCAAGGCCCGTGAATATTCCCGCAAGCTATGGGTGCGGGTCGTCATCATGGGGCTGTTGGCCTTTGTCGCCCTTGGCCTGACGCAGCTTTTTGAACCATTGGTCCCCAAGGAGGTCGCCACGCGCCTAACCGGCGAAGCGGCGGACCGATTGCTGCAGATCATCGCGGATGCGATGTTGGCCGTTACGATCTTTTCCATCACCATTATGGTCACCGTCTACCGCTCGACCTCGGCGCAGTTCACACCCCGTGCGCATCGGTTGATCATCCAAGACCGGACCACGCAGAATACGCTGGCGGTGTTCATCGGTGCCTATGTCTATGCGCTGGTGGCGATCATCATGCGCGAGCTGGGCGTCTATGTCGACGAACGCTCTTTCGTGCTGTTCCTAACGACAGTGATGGTGCTGGCGATTATCGTGATCTTTCTGATCCGCTGGGTGCTGCATCTGCAAAGCTTTGGCAGCCTGATCGACACCACTCGCCAGATCGAAAGCGTGACCACGTCGCTGTTCAAAGAGCGGTTGAAAACGCCCTGTATGGGCGGCCACCCGCTGACCGGCCCCGCGCCGGATGACGCGCGCCCGATCTTTGCACCCGAAAGCGGCTATCTAAAACATATCTACCCCGAAGCGTTGGACCAGCAGGCACAGGATCATGGGGTTGAGATTTATCTTACCCGGCGCATTGGTGACTTCATATTTGTCGGAGAACCGCTTGTGCAGGTAAGACGCTGTGGCACGCCGCAGGACGAAGACCACGATTGGGACAGTCTTGAGCAAAAGGTTTTTGACACCGTGCAACTGGGCGATTTGCGTACCTTTGACCAAGACCCGCGCTTTGGCCTGCGGGTGTTGGGAGAGGTTGCGTCTAAGGCGCTGTCTCCGGGGATCAACGACGGCGGGACGGCGATCGACGTAATCACCCGCATCGGGCGGATCCTGTCCTATTACTCGGATGAGGCAAAGCCCGGCGGCAAGGTCAATTTGCCAAACCTGCACATCGCGCCGATTTCCTCTGATGCGTTGATTGAAGACGGATTTGGTGCGCTGGCCCGTGATGGCAGTTCGGTGGTCGAAGTGCAGATGGCCTTGCAGGAGGTGCTGGCCGGATTGATGCAACACCCTGACCCCGGTCTGGCCGCCTCAGCGCGTGCCGCGGCAGAGAACCACCTGCGCCGCGCATTTGAAGACGTGCCCTTTGGTCCGGACCGGGCGCGCATTTGGTCCGCCGCGCGCAAAGAAGTGCGCGAGGCAGTGGAGACCCCGGAATAAGCGGCGCTTAAAGCGGGCGGATCTTCAACTGGGTGATGCGGTTGCCGTCCCGGTCCATGACCTCAAAACGGAAGCCGTGGAAGGAGAACACCTGCCCCACGGTGGGGATCATCTGCGCCTCATGGATCACCAGCCCGGCGACAGTATTGGCCTCATCATCGGGCAGCGACCAATCGGTGGCGCGGTTCAGGTCGCGGATTGTCATCGCGCCCTCGACCATCAGATGGCCGTCTTCGGATTGCTTCAAAGGGTGATCCGCATCGGGGTCGAATTCATCCGTAATCTCACCGACGATCTCTTCCAGAATGTCTTCGAGCGTGATCAGACCCTGCAATGATCCATATTCATCCACCACCAGCGCAAAATGTGTGCGGCGGCGCAGGAATTGGCGCATCTGCTCGTCCAGCGTCGAGGTTTCGGGCACGAAATAGGGTTTCATCACCACGTCGGCCACGTTGAACCCTTTCAGCGCGCCCGCGTCGCCATTGGGGCCGCCGATCAGTTTGTACATGGCGCGCAACAGGTCTTTGGCGTGGATCACACCGATGATGTTTTCGGGATCATCGCGGAATACGGGCAGACGCGTGTGGTTCGATTGGAGGCATTTTTCCATGATGTCGGTTGGATCAGACGCCGCGTCGATCATCTCAATGCCAGAACGGTGCAGCATGACTTCTTCGACTGCGCGCTCACGCAGATCCAGCGCGCCCAAGATCCGGTCGCGGTCTTCTTTTTCGACAACCCCCTCGGAATGGCCTAGCTGTAGCGCACCGGCGATCTCTTCGCGCACGGCAAGGATGTTGCTATCAGGGTCAATCTGCACCCCAAACAGCCGCAGCACACCGCGCACGAAATAGCGCACCGCTGTGACCATCGGCGAGAACAGCAGCACCACGACGCTGATGGGGCGCGACACAAGTGCGGCGGCTGTCTCGGCATTGGTGATGGCATAGGTCTTGGGCAGCACTTCGGAAAAGACGAGCACCAAAAGCGTCATCACCAGCGTTGCCAAGGCCACGCCGCTTTCCCCGAAAATGCGGGTGAACAGCGCCGTTGCCATAGACGCGGCGAGGATGTTGACCAAGTTATTGCCCAAAAGAACCGATCCGATCAGCCGCTCGTTATCCTCGGTGATCTTGAGCGCCCGTGTGGCGCCGCGCGACCCTTTGTCGGCCTGTGCGCGCAGTTTGCCACGCGAGGCCGCGGTCAGCGCCGTTTCGGAGCCCGAGAAAAAGCCCGACAAGACGAGCAGAAAAAGGATAATTCCGGTACTGATCCAGAAAGCGGTGTCAAAAAGGGCGGGGCCCGTTTCCATGAGGTCTATTTCCATCCATTATGTGTTGCGAATGTTATGGGCGCAGGGGCTGCGTCATTCAAGGGTCGCAACGGGCAGGGTGGTGTGATGCAGGCGGAAATCAAGAGCGCGGACCTTGGGACACTGGATGGCCCGGTTCTGCTGTTCGGCGGGCCGTACTCGAACATACAGGCGGTGGAGGCGCTGGCGCGTTTTGCCAAGGCACGTGGCATTGACGGCAGCACGATGATCTGCACCGGCGACATTGTGGCCTATTGCGGCGCGCCTCGCGAGAGCGTGTCGGCGATCCGTGCGCTTGGCTGTGCCGTGGTGGCGGGGAATTGTGAGCTGCAACTGGCCAGCGGGGCCGAGGACTGCGGCTGCGGTTTTGCGCCGGGCAGCAGGTGCGACATGCTGTCGGGCGCGTGGTTTGCCCATGCATCGCAGCGGTTGGACGCGGATGCGAAGGCGTGGATGGGGGCGCTGCCGGATGTGGCCACCTTCGGCCATCAGGGGGAACGCTATGGCGTGATCCACGGCGGGGTGCGCGATGTGGCGCGGTTCATCTGGTCCGAGAGTGCGGAGGCGGTGTTCGAGGAGGAGTGGCAGGCGCTTGAGAAGATCGTGGGTCCGGTTGATCACATCATTGCCGGGCATTCGGGATTGCCCTTTATCCGCGAGACGCCGCGCGGGCGCTGGATTAATGCGGGCGTGATTGGCATGCCACCCCATGACGGGGGGCAGCAATCGCGGTTCGCGTTGTTGGACGGGGGCGAGGTGACCTTCCACCGGCTCAGCTATGACGTGGCTGGGGCGGTGGCAGACATGGAAAGGGCCGGTCTGCCGCGCGCCTATTCGCACGCGCTGCAGAGCGGTTATTGGCCGTCGGAGGACGTGCTGCCGCCCGGTTTGCGGGTGCCGTCCTTGGCCAGAGGGTGACGCTCCAGCACGAGGTCGGAGAGGCGCTCTTCCAGCACATGGGTGTAGATCTCGGTCGTGGCGACATCGGCGTGGCCCAGCATGGTCTGGATCGCGCGTAGGTCGGCCCCATTGGCCAGTAGATGCGTCGCAAAGGCGTGGCGCAGCGTGTGCGGTGTCACTTTTTCTGGCGGCACACCGCCGGTTACGGCGAATTCCTTGATCAGCAGATAAAATCGATGCCGCGTCAGATGGCCCATCACCCCGCGTGAGGGGAAGAGGTGCCGCGCAGGCGGTTTGCCCTTGGCTTGGGCCGCTTCATCCGCCTTGTCGCGCACCACCAGCCACGCCGCCAGTGCATCACGTGCGGGTTCCGACAGGGGCACCAGCCGCTCCCGTCCGCCCTTGCCCGAGATCAGTAGCAGGCGCGGGTCGCCGCGCGCGGCGCTGACCGGCAGGCTGACCAATTCGCTGACCCGCATACCGGTGGCGTAAAGCAGTTCCATCAAGCAGGTGTTGCGCAGCTGATCGGCCAGGGCCCGGCCTGAGTTGCGCGCGGCATCCAGCAGCCGGTCAACCTCTTCTTCGGACAGGATCTTTGGCAGGCGTCTATCCTGCCCCGGCCCGGCAATTTGTACCGCCGGGTTATCCTCGCGCAGCCCCTCTTCAAAGGCAAAGCGGTAGAGCTGTTTGATCGCCGACAGACGTCGCGCGCGGGTGGACTTGGCGAGCCCTTGGGCATCGCAATAAACGAGGTAATCCTCAACTTCGCCCCGGCTCGCCGTGAGGAAATCGTGGTTTTGACGCGCCAGAAAGGCGTCGAAATCCTTGAGATCACGGCCATAGGCAAGCTGCGTGTTGGTGGCTGCCCCCTGTTCGGCGGCGGCGGCCTCTAGAAAGCTAGAGATCCAGTGGAAGGTCTGGGTGTGGGACATCATCATTGCTGAAGCAAAACAATCTGCAAGGCGGCACGGCGGGCGGTGTCTTCCAGCCCAAGGGCGCGCAGGGTGGCTAGGGCGTCGCGGAGCGCTGATGTGTCACCACTCGCCCCGTCATGCAAAAGCGAGAGCAGGCGCAAAATCGCCAAGCCCAACTCTTTGTCCCGCGCCAGCGTCATCAGATCGGCACGCGGGGCGGGGTTGGTAAATGCATCATGGACCGCAGCGGCCAAAGGCGCTTCGGGGGCCGGACCAGCGGGGGCTTCGCCGCGCGCCACGGCGCGTAGCAATTCGTCTTCGCGCGATTTGCCAAGCACACGTGCGGCAGCGGCCTCATAGTTCGGAGAAAGCAGTGCTATATCCCGCGCCAATGTGGCGGTATGGCCCGCCAGCGGGATGGTCGAAAGGGGTTCGGCAAAGAGCGTGGCGAACGCAACCTCCAACGAGGCTTCGCGCATGGCCTCCCATGCAGGGGGCAAGGTCTTGGCGACCGCTTCGGCGCTGCTGCTGCGCAGGGCGGTTTCAAACCGCTGCAAGGCGGCGACACGGTCCCATATCCCCCCTGATGCGGCGGGCTGCCTGTCGGTATAAAGGCCCAACAACAGGTTGTCGGGCAAAGCGCCCGCGCGGGTGAGCCGTTCGGCGGCTTCAAGCTGGGCTTTCCACCCGGCGATGTCGCGAAGATCGGCCACCGCATAGGCGCGGGGCAGGATGCTGGAGGGGAGGGGCTCTCCGATAGTTTCAAACAGACGGAAGGTCATCGGGTCCATCTGCCGGGGCACGCGCAGCGGTTCAGCCCCTTCGTAGAAATCGGGGTTCAGAAAACGATCAAAGAGTTCAAGCTGCTCTTGCGGCAATAGGCCAAGTGCTTGGGCCGAGCCAAAGGTCAGAGCCGCGTTCTCCCAATTGCCGGCGCGGGCGTTGCAGAAGATGCGCGTGCCATAGTCGCGGGTCAGATGCGGCGCTTTCACAAGGCGTTCGCAAACACGGTGTTCGGTGCCGGTCAGCAGGGAAAGCTGCATCCAGAGGTCAAAATGCGCGGTCGAGGTGGTGACCCCGGCCTGTTCAATCAGCGACAGAGCCGGATCAAGCGCGCCCAACTCCATCAGCTTTTGCCCCCGCGCCAAGGCCAGTTCATCGCCATTGCGCGCCTCGCCCTGCGGGGCCTGCGCTTCGGCCAGAAGCACGGTGTAGAGCAGCGCTTGGGCGGCAGGTAGATGCAGGTCAGGCAGGCCGCGGATGCGGTCAATCAGCGCGGCGGTGTCGCTGCCCAGCCAGATATCCCCGCGCAGCCCGGTGACCGATCCGGGCACCAACCCGATCCGGCGCGGCGCACCATCGCCAAGCGGGGTGACCTGCACCTTAGGCGCAAGGGCGGTTTTGGCGACTGGGGGTTCCTCTGCCCGGCCTGGGTTTGGCGGGCGTTTGGGGCGGTTTTCGGGCGGGGATTGCGCGCCGAGCCAGTCGATCACCGAAAGTGGTTGGTCATTGGCCGCGGGGGGCAATTGCTCTGCCGCGCGTTCTTTGCGCGATTCGCGGCCCAGATCGCGGTCTTCGGCGGATTCAGCCAGCAGGGCGCTGGCACTGACTGAGCAGACCAACGCAGCACAGACGGCCCAGCCGCGTTTTGTTCGGGCGGTTGCCACCCCGTTCAATCCGCGGTCAGTGTAACAGGCTGGCGAGTCTCGATTTGCTCAGGCGAAAAATCCACGCCAAAGAAAGGACCGACATAGGCATAGCCCACCAGCCCGATAAATCCGACAATTAATAGAAATATCAAAAGCTTAAAAAGTTTACCCATGAACCATGCCTGCCCGAAATTCTGCTATTTTGCCAAACTATATATGGCCTTTTGGGCAAGATCACGTCATTCAAAGGAAAATGAGCGGAATTAAGCACAGCATGACCGATGGCGAAGAAACGCCGCCCCGTTACCGTCTGAACAAGACGGTGGCGCTGGTTGGCATGATGGGGGCGGGCAAGACGGCGGTGGGGCGTGCGGTCTCTGCCAAACTCGGCGCGCCCTTTTTGGACAGCGATGCTGAGATTGAGGCGGCCGCCAATCTCAGCGTGCCGGAAATCTTTACCCGTGATGGCGAGCCGTTCTTTCGCAAGCGTGAGACCGAGGTGATCGCCCGGCTATTGGCCGAGGAACGTTGCATCCTTTCCACGGGGGGCGGCGCGTTTTTGGCCGAGGTGAACCGCGACAATATCGCGGCCTATGGTGTGGCGCTTTGGTTGGATGCGGATCTGGATCTGTTGTGGAACCGGGTGCGCTATAAAGACAGCCGCCCGCTGTTGCGCACGGCAGACCCCAAGGCCACGCTTGGCGCGCTTTATCGCGACCGGGTGCCGCTTTACCGGCTTGCGGACCTGTCGGTGCGCTGCGATCCGCGTCTGTCGATTGATGCGATGGCCAATCGGGTGATCGACAAGCTGCTGACCCGGCCTGACGTTTTGGAGAAGTTGGATGCGTGAGACGGTTTCTGTCGCCCTGCCGGGGCGCGAGTATGATGTAGTAATCGGGCCGGGGCTGCTGGCGGAGGCCGGTACGCTCATCGCACCCTTGCTGCGCCGCAAGCGTGTGGCGGTCATCACCGAAAGCCGTGTTGCTGCGCTGCATCTAGAGACCCTGCGCGAAGGGCTGGCAGCCGGAGGCATTGAGATGTCGGCGCTGGAACTGGCGCCGGGCGAAGGCACCAAGGATTGGGAAAACCTGCAACGCTGCGTTGACTGGTTGTTGGATGCGCAGGTTGAGCGCGGCGATATCGTCGTGGCCTTTGGCGGCGGGGTGATCGGCGATCTGGTGGGGTTTGCCGCCGCCGTGTTGCGCCGCGGGGTGCGGTTTGTGCAGATCCCCACGTCGCTGTTGGCGCAGGTCGACAGTTCTGTGGGCGGCAAGACCGGCATCAACGCGCGACAAGGCAAAAATCTGATCGGCGCTTTCCACCAGCCGAGCCTTGTCTTGGCAGATACCGAGGTGCTGAGCACCATGGCCGACCGCGATTTTCTGGCGGGCTATGGCGAAGTGGTCAAATACGGGCTGCTGGGCGACGCTGGTTTCTTTGATTGGCTCGAGGCGCAAGGCCCGGCAATGGCGGCAGGCGATATGGCCGCGCGGGTCGAGGCGGTGCGCCATTCAGTGCAAATGAAGGCGGACATTGTTCAGCGCGACGAGACAGAGCAAGGCGACCGCGCGCTGTTGAACCTTGGCCATACGTTCGGCCATGCGCTGGAGGCGGCGACGGGCTACTCTGATCGTCTACTGCATGGCGAAGGCGTGGCGATCGGCTGTGCGCTGGCCTTTGAACTCTCGGCGCGGCTGGGGCTGTGCCCGCAAGAAGACCCAAGCCGGTTGCGTGCGCATTTGGCGCAGATGGGGATGAAGACCGACCTGCGTGACATTCCCGGTGATTTGCCGAACGCCGAAGAATTGCTGCGGCTCATGGGGCAGGACAAGAAGGTGGTCGATGGCCGGTTGCGCTTTGTTCTGGCGCGGGGCATCGGACAGGCGTTTGCCGGCGCTGAGGTCGACAACGCCGACGTGCTGACCCTGCTGCGCGACGCATTAGCCGCGCGACAGTGATCCGCAGCGGGCATGGCCCGGCGGTTCCTATCGTCTGATCTGTTTGGTTTCGGGGCCGTTTAAAAAGGGCGGCGCCACCAAATCGGATGTGTGAGACAGGCGTCACCCTGCATGTCTGAACGCCTCGACATGGCCCCTAGCTGGAGCCTCTGATCCTAGTGCCGAACATATAACTGCCCGGCGGGTATCGCGATGGAGAGGGTTCTATTGCGGCAAGGTTAAGCGCGGATAACGCCAGCGGCCGCAGAGGGTGGGCAGGGCGCAACAGCGCCCCGCCGAATGTTCTGCACTTGTTGGCTTAGAACGGGATTTCGTCGTCGAGGTCTCGGCTACCGCCGCCACCGCCACCACCACCGCCGCTGCCGTAGTCGTTGCCACCGCCGCCTTGCGAGGAGGGGCCGCTGTCATAGCCGCCGCCGTAGTCATTGCCACCGCCGCCACCACCGTAGCCGCCGCCACCGCCGCCGCCGCCCGAGCCGCCGCCGGGACCGTCGAGCATGGTCAGCGTGCCGCCAAAGCCCTGCAGCACGACTTCGGTGCTGTAGCGGTCTGCACCGGACTGGTCCTGCCACTTACGGGTCTGCAACTGGCCTTCGATATAAACCTTTGAGCCCTTCTTGAGGTACTGTTCGGCGATGCGCACCAGACCTTCTTGGAAGATCGCCACCGAATGCCATTCGGTCTTTTCCTTGCGCTCACCGGTGTTGCGGTCTTTCCATGTCTCGGAAGTCGCGATGCGCAGGTTGCACACTTTGCCGCCGTTCTGGAAGCTGCGCACCTCGGGGTCGCGCCCGAGGTTGCCGATTAGGATCACTTTGTTCACTGAGCCGGCCATCTTGCCCCCTCGTTTATCATTGCTGTGTCATTGCTCAGGGCGCGAATCCGACCGCGCCCAATTCGGCTGTTTATATCGTGGTTATCCGCCGGATGACACCGGCATTCCCATCTGCGCGCGCATCCTTGTGCGCCTTCAAGCTGGTGGTGATGCGGGTCTAGCGCGCGGCGCGGTTTTAGGTATACTGCGTCCGATGCAACGGCAGGGGGCAGGTAGATGCGAAAGACAGGACTTGTGGCCAGTTTGGCCGCGGTAGGTTTGGCGTCAGTTGGGATGATCGCAATGGGCGCGGCGCCAGCCGCTGCTGATATGTTCGCTTCCAAGAGCCGCGCGGGGTTATTTGCCTCGCAGAAAAACATCCTCGATAACCGCGCTTCCAAGCAGTATTCGGCCTCTGTGCGTCTGCAACCGCCCAAGGTTGTCACTCCAACGAAATGGGACGTGCCAAAGTCTAACGGTTCTTACAAAGGCGCCTACCTTGGCGCAGCCAGCGATGCGGCAACGCGCCACGGTATCCCGGTTGATTTGTTTTTAAGGCTGGTTCAGCAGGAGAGCGGGTGGAACCCCAAAGCTTTGTCGCACAAGGGGGCGATGGGGCTGGCGCAGTTGATGCCGCAAACCGCACGCGCGTTGCGTGTTGATCCGACCGACCCGGCACAAAACCTTGAAGGCGGGGCGCGCTATCTAAAAATGCAGTACCGTGCCTTTGGCAGTTGGGAGCTTGCATTGGCCGCCTACAACGCCGGTCCGGGTGCTGTGAAGAAATACGGCGGCGTGCCGCCCTACCAAGAAACGCGCAATTACGTCAAAGTTATCTCTGGCAGTTAGACCTTTACGATAAGCGCGATTGCCGCGCGTTTGACGGCTTTTCAGCCGGATGGCGCCTATCTAGGCACGCATAGACGGCACCCTCGGGAACCACCGAGGCATTTGTGGTGTTCTCTGATCAGAACCTCTTGCAGCGGGATTGGCCCGCAGCAGAGACGGAAAAGATCGTAGGAGAACAATATGTTCACGAATATGAAAAAGATCGCCCTTGCCGCCGGCGTAAGCGCAATCGCCCTGAGTGGTTCTGCTTTTGCGGCTGAGAAAATCATGGTCTCGAAGATCGACGTTGAATCCTCAGTCACCGCCTCCACAGAGAGCAACGGCATGGATTTCTATCCTGATCTGGAAGAAGACCTGCGCGCCGAAGTCGCACAGCGCGTGCCACTGAGCAGCGATGGTGCGGACCCGCAGATCAAAATCGACATCCGCAAGATTGCACTCAATGGGTCAACCATGCTGCCAGACAGCAAAGAATTCAACCAGTTGGAAGGTGTTGTTGATATCACAAGCCCAACTGGCGACAATGCTGGCCTAAGCTTTCCAGTAATGATTTCGGCCTATAGCGGTGATGAAATCGCACCCGAAGGCTATGTCAACGTGCAGCCGACAGAGACCGAATTCTACGTGGCGCTTGTGTCGACCTTTGCCGATGTCGTGGCCGAAGGTTTGGCGAATGTGAACACAGCGGGTTCGCCTGTCGATCCATAAATCTGGGCAGTACGCACGCTGGCACCACCTCAGGCCGTTCCCCCCCCTATGTCGGCCTGAGTGAAAAGGCGCGGTTCTTTGGAGCCGCGCCTTTTTGATGTCTACTCCGCTGCGGTGTCGACCTCAATCACCGGCTCCATTTCAGCGAATTGCTGGGCAGAGAGGTGACATTTGATCTGATGCCCATCGGCCATCGTGACCATCGGCGGCACCTCACGCTCGCACAGATCGCCGGGCACCTGGGATTTCCAACGGCAACGGGTCTGGAACGGGCACCCGGGGGGCGGGTTCATCGCCGAAGGCACCTCACCCTCCAGCACGATATGCTTTTTCTTCACCTTGGTATCGGCAATCGGCACGGCGCTGAGCAGCGCTTCGGTATAGGGATGATAGGGGGGCGAGAAGACCTGATCGGTGGTGCCAAGTTCAACCACATGGCCGAGATACATCACCATCACCCGGTCCGACAGATAGCGCACGATCGACAGGTCATGGCTGATGAACAAGAGCGTCGTTTTCTGTTCGCGCTGAATCTCCATCAACAGGTCTGTCACCGCCGCCTGTACCGAGACATCAAGCGCCGAGACCGGCTCATCCGCCACGACGATCCGCGCGTCCCCGGCAAAGGCGCGGGCAATGCCGACGCGTTGTTTCTGCCCACCAGAGAGCTGGCGCGGCATACGGGTTGCGAATTCGCGCGGCAGCTTCACCAGATCGAGCAGTTCCAGCATGCGCTGCTTGCGCTCTTTCTCGTTCTTACCGATGCGGAAAATTTCCAGCGCGCGGATGATCTGCCGCCCGACGGTCATTGAAGGGTTGAGCGTGTCGAAAGGGTTTTGGAACACCATCTGCACATCAGCAACATTCTTGGTCGTGCGCTTGTCGATGGGCACGCCACCGATGTCTTTGCCGTCGAGATAGATGTGCCCTTCGGTCGCCGTCTCCAACCCCATCAACACCTTGGCAAAGGTAGACTTACCGCAGCCCGACTCACCGACGATGGCCAGCGTCTCACTCTCATGAGCTTCGAAACTTAAGGATTCGTTGGCTTTCACCACCTTGGTATTGCCGCCCCCGAACATGGCGTTGGCCGCGACCTGATAGTATTTCTTGAGCCTATCCATCTTAAGGACGACTTCACCCACGTCGCCCTTTTCCTTGACCTCGGCCAGTTCCAGCGGTGCCTGCCAGTCGATCTCATGGAAACGGATGCAGCGGGTCTCATGCCGATCGTTGCCGGGGACGGCGTCCATCGGGATCGGCGCAGCGTCGCAGCGGCCCGGCACGAAATAATCGCAGCGGGGGCCAAAGTTACAGCCGGGCGGGCGCTCATGAGGCAGGGGGAAGTTGCCGGGAATGGCAACGAGGGGGCGCGCGTTTTTGTCGGCACCGGGCAGCGGGATGGAGCGGAACAGCGCCTGCGTATAGGGGTGCTGCATCTCGTCAAAGACATCGTGGATGGAGCCTTTCTCCACCGCCTCGCCGGAGTACATCACACAGATGCGGTCGCAGGTTTCCAGCACCAGCCCGAGGTTGTGGGAGATGAACAGCATCGAGGTGCCGTATTTTTTGCCCAGATCCTTGACCAGGTCCACAACCGCCGCTTCGACGGTCACATCAAGCGCGGTGGTCGGCTCATCTAGGATCAGAAGCGAGGGTTCGGACATCAGCGCCATAGCGATGACGATGCGCTGTTGCTGCCCACCGGAAAGCTGGTGCGGATAAGCCTTCAGAATGCGCTCAGGGTCAGGGAGTTTGACATCCGTGACCACCTGCAAGGCCCGCGCATGGGCTTCTTTCTCGCTCATGCCCGCGTGGATCATCGGCACTTCCATCAACTGTTTGCCGATCCGCATGGCGGGGTTCAGGCTGGCCATCGGCTCTTGGTAGATCATGGCGATTTCACTGCCACGGATGTCGCGCAGTTCCTCGGCGCTCATCGTGCTCAGATCGCGGCCTTTGAACTTGATCGAGCCGCCGACGATGCGGCCATTGCGGCCCAAATCCTGCATCACGCCCAGCGCGACCGTGGATTTGCCACAGCCGCTTTCACCCACCAGCCCCACGGCTTCGCCCGGTTGGACGACGACTGAGAAATCCATCACTGCGGGGATTTCTCGTAGGCGGGTGAAGAAGGAGATCGAGAGATTGTTGATCTCAAGAATGGGTCCATCGTAATCAGTTTTTGGCATATGTCTCTCCCAGTCGGGGGGATCAAAGAGGGTCCGGGGGAAACACCCCCGGATGACGTTTCTTAGTCGCGCAAGCTTTCTTCACGCAGGCCATCGGCCAGCAGGTTCAGACCCAGCACAAGGCTCAAAAGCGCCAGCGCGGGCGCGATGGCCGCATGCGGATAAAGCGACAGTAGGCGGCGGCCTGCGTTGATCGTGCTGCCCCAATCCGGGCTTTCGCTTTCCAACCCAAGGCCGAAGAAACCCAGGGTGCCCAAAAGGATGGTGGTATAGCCGATGCGCAGACAGAAATCGACGATCAGCGGGCCACGGGCGTTGGGCAGGATTTCCCACAGCATGATGTACCACGGGCCTTCGCCACGGGTCTGAGCGGCGGCGACATAGTCGCGCGTTTTGATATCCAGCGCGAGGCCGCGCACGATGCGGAACACTGTGGGCGAATTCACGAAGACCACCGAGACAAAGACCACCAGCACACCCGCGTCGATGTCAAAAAGGTCAATCATGCTGGGTAGGCCGGGGATGCGGTAGGTACCTGTGGCGACGATCGCGCCGTCGGTGGACACCAGCGATAGGTACAGCCAGCCGACAATACCCAGCACCACGATCAACAGCGGTGTGCGGAAGGACGGCTGCGTGTAATAGCGCGAGTTCAGCAGCACCGCGAGGAAGATCAGCGGGAAGATGAACAGGAACACTGCCATATAGTTCGGAATGCCGGTGAGCACGATTTCGGGTGTCACCAGCAGGTAGAACAGCAAGATCACCGGGAAGGCGAGGATCAGGTTTGCCAGAAAGCTAAGGATCGTATCGAGCCGACCGCCGTAGTAGCCCGCCGGCAGGCCCAGCGTGATCCCGACCATAAAGGCAAAGAGCGTCGCCAATGGTGCGATTTGCACCACAACCCAAGAGCCTTTGATCAACCGCGAGAAAACGTCGCGCGCAAGGTTATCACCGCCCAAAAGGAACCACGGGTATTCGCCATCGTCGGGGCTGCGCAGCGGGGTGCCGGGCAGCTTGTTCTTCATTCCCGAGGTTTGGCTGAGGCTGTCGTGCGTTACCAATAGATCGAAAAGGCCACCGAAAATGCCAGTAAAGACCCAGAACATCACGATGGCAAAGCCGATCATGCCCACGGTACTGTCGAAGAGCTTGCCATAGAGGCCAAGGCGGCGCTTAAAGTGGATAGAGACGGCAAAGGTGAGGATCAGCGCGATCCAGACCGGCAGCATTTGCTGTGACATGCCCCCAAAGATACCCGCCTGCGGCCCCATGAAGGCTCCCGCAATGATATAGATCAGCAGCACCAGCACCAGCAGCGCGAAAAGCAGGATTACCGCGCGGTTCAACCCGCCCGCCAGCCCGCCACGTCGGGCGACGGTGCCATCGGGGTTGATCTCCTGCGCGTCAATGGCCGGCAGGAAGGAAACGACGATCTGCGCCGCGACAGCCAAGGCCAGCATAACGCAAAGGCCGAGGAAGATGATATTGAGCCCCGCAAGAGACCCGGTCCATGTCAGTTGTTCCATGTCCATGCTCCCTCAAGAAATGCGAATGCGCGGGTTGAGGAAGACGTAGCCGATATCTGAGATCAGCTGCGTCACAAGAACGACGATCACCGACACGACCGAGACCGCGAGCAGCAGTTCGATGTCATTGTTGGCCGCCGCCTGTACCAGAAGCCAACCGAAGCCCTTGTAGTTGAACAAGGTCTCAACGATCACCACACCGTTCAGCAGCCATGGGATTTGCAGCATGATGACGGTAAAGGGTGCAATCAGCGCGTTGCGCAGCGCGTGTTTCAGCACGATTTCAGAGAACTTGACCCCCTTCAGACGCGCGGTGCGGATGTATTGCGCAGTCATCACCTCGGTCATCGAAGCCCGCGTCATCCGCGCGATATAGCCCATGCCATAGAGCGAGATGGTCAGCACCGGCAGGAAGAAATTCCAGAAGTTGGCGTCTTTCATGGCTGAGGTTGCGGAGCCCAGAAAGAGCGTCTTGCTATCGATCCAACCCCACTCTGCCAAGAGCGGCGACAGGCCAAAGCGCGAAGAGGCCAACACAGCGATGAAGATCACCCCCGAGACATACTCAGGCGTCGCCGTGGTGGCGATGGAAAAGGTCGAGAGCGAGCGGTCCAGCTTGCTGCCCTCACGCATCCCCGCCAAAACGCCAACGATCAGCGCCGAGGGGACCATCAGCATCAGCACCCAGAACATCAGCTTGCCCGTCAGTGCGAGACGGGTCAGGACGGTTTCGCCCACGGGTTCTTTGAAGACGGTGGAAAATCCCCAATCGCCTTGCAGGATGCCGCAGCGGGTGGGGCGATCCTCTGCAGGGGTGCCAGCGGCAAAACAGCGACCAAAGGTTTCATCCGGCGTTTCACCCGTCGTGACCCAACCGGGCAGCACGCCAAGCCATTCGCCAAACTTATCGACCGTGGGCTGCAGATAGCCGCGATCTTCGAGATAGCTGGCAACGGCCTCGTCCGACATGCGGAAGTTGCCTTGGGTTTTGGCGAGTTTTTCGAGGTTCGGATAGAGATTGGTCAGCCAGAATACGATGAACGTCAGACACAGTGCCGTCAGCAACATCACACCCAGCCGGCGCAAAATAAATAGTCCCATGTGGTCCCCTGTAGCAGGGTCGGGCGGTGACTTGGCCCGACGATGCGGCCTTTTGCGGCCTTTTTTGATTTGTGCGGCGCCATGACAGCGCCGGTTCTGTTTGCGCAGATTTTTGCCGTTTCGGTGAACTAAGCCATGATGGTGCTAAGACAAGGCCCGTTACACGGCGTTGCGCGTTGGTATGACCGCAGGTTTGCAGATCAGTTCGGCCATGAGGCATGGAAACTCGTCGCGCGTCAACATTTCGTGGCCGCACTTGGTAGAGTTTTTGCGACATGCTTTTGGTCTGAAAGCGACACTTTCCGCACACTTAGGTGCTATTAGCGCAGTTTGCTAGGCGGCAGCCCACTGTGCTGTTGCATGAAACGGGTGAAGTAGGCGGCAGAGCCAAAGCCCAGATACGCGGCGATTGCTGCAGCGGTTTGATCGGTCTCTCCCAACAGCCGCCGGGCGGCATGGCAACTGCGTTCGTGAAGCAGGTCGGCGGCGGATTTTCCAGTGGCGGATTTGACCGCGCGGGTAAGGTGGGTGGGGGTCACGCCCAATTCTGCCGCGTGATCGGCCATGCTTCCACCCTTTGGATGGCGCTGGGCGAGCAGGGCGCAGAACCGCGCGCTGAGCCTTGCGCCCGCGTTGGGCCGTTGGGTGATATGGTCCTCTAGCATGATCTGGCGGCGCAGCCAGACTGACATCAAAGCCGCCTGCGCTTTGAGCGCGTCTTGTTGGAGGGGGCGGCCGTGATGCACTTCGCGTTGGGCAAGTTCGATCAAGGCCGAGAGTTCGGATTGCGCCTGCACCTCGCGTATCCGCAACTGACGCGGGCTGTCCGGCAGGCACAGGCCCGTGTTTTCGGGAATAACGACAGCATGGCCCACACATTGAAAGCCCAGCTCCATCGCAAAGAGCGACCGCGCCGGTATCCAAAGCGCATTATAGGCGCCCAAACCCCGGCGCTGCCCGTCAAGCAAAAGCCGACCCTGACCACGGGTGATCCAGATCAAAAGATGGTGGTCGCGGTCATGGGCAAGGGATAGCCGCCACTCCTGCCCAGCGGAAAGCTGCGCCAGAGTGAGAAGCTGTATCTGCGGCTGTTGCACAGGCACCTATCGTTGAGAATTGAAAACCCCACGGGGCCATTCTTTAACAATATGCTATCCGATGATTGCTATTTTGCAAGGGTGGCGAGCAGGCCAAACCCTATTTTGGCGTCACGCGCTGCCAGTCTGCCATTTTGCTACGCATCCAAGTGCGCTGACGTTTGGCGAACTGGCGCGTTGCAACTACGGCGGCTTCGCGGGCGCGGTGAAGCGGCCAGTCGCCATCAATGTAGCGGATCAGTTCCGGCACGCCAATCGCGCGATGGGCGGGGCGCGATGGATCATAGCGCGGGCGCAGGGCGGCGACTTCCTCAAGTGCGCCTTGCGCTAGCATTATGTCAAAGCGCTGTGCGATGCGGGCGTTGAGCCAATCGCGCTCAACATCAAATACGATCGGCAAACATTCTTCGAGCGGCAGAAGCGGCGCGCCAGTATCGCGCTGCCAGTCCGACAGGCCGCGGCCAGTGGCCTGCCAGACCTCCCAAGCACGCTGCACCCGCGCGCGGTTGCGCGGGTCGATGCCTGCGGCGGTGTCGCCATCGAGCTGCAACAGCAAGTCCTCAAGCGCCATTTCATCGCCCTGGGCGCGCACCTCGGGCGAAGTCTCCGGTATCTCGGCCAAGCCTTGAGTCAGAGCCGAGAAATAAAGCCCGGTGCCGCCGGTGATGATCACCCGCTGATTGCCGCTGAGCAGGGGGGCAACCTCCCGCAGCCAATGGCCGGTGGAATAGGGCGCATCCTCCGCCAGATGGCCATAGAGCAGATGCGGTGCGCGGGCTTCTTCCTCGGCTGAGGGGCGGGCGCTGATGATGCGCAAAGGCTCATAGACCTGACTGGCATCGGCGTTGACGATCACACCGCCCTGTGACTCGGCGATGGCCAGCGCAAGGGCGGATTTGCCGCTGGCGGTCGGCCCGGCGATCAGCACCGGGCGCTCGGGCGGCAGCCCTTGCAGCAGCGCGTCCATCTGGGCCTTGGGAATATCCGGCATTTCTTTGCGTCTTCCTTACGTCTCGCATTGAACCTTGGACGTATTTGCGACATTTTGGCGCGAATTGAAAACCCTTCACCGCCGCAAGGCTCAAATCTCCCCCGGTTGGTGAAACAATAAGGTGTGCCCGATGTCCCAAGACACCCCCCAAGTCTCCTTTAACCGCGTGATGCTGAAGATTTCCGGGGAGGCGCTGATGGGTGACCTCGGCTACGGCCTGCATCCGCCAACCGTTGAGCGCATCGCCCGCGAAGTGCAAACCGTACATTCGCTTGGCGTTGAGATCTGCATGGTCATCGGCGGCGGCAATATCTTCCGCGGGCTGCAAGGCTCCGCACAGGGGATGGAGCGGACCACGGCGGATTATATGGGCATGCTTGCCACGGTGATGAACGCGCTGGCGATGCAATCGGCGCTTGAGGGTCTGGGCATCCACACACGGGTGATCTCGGCCATCACGATGAACGAAGTGGCCGAGCCTTACATCCGCCGCCGCGCCGTGCGCCACCTTGAGAAGAAGCGCGTTTGCATCTTTGCCGCAGGCACCGGGAACCCCTATTTCACCACCGACACCGCCGCGACCCTGCGCGCCAATGAGATGTCTTGCGAGGCGATCTTTAAGGGCACCAAGGTCGATGGCGTCTATGACAAAGACCCGGCGAAATTCGACGATGCAAAACGCTATGACACGGTGAGCTATGACGATGTGCTGCAAAAGCGGCTTGGCGTGATGGACGCCTCTGCCATTGCATTGGCGCGCGACAACAACCTGCCGATCATCGTCTTCTCATTGGATGAGCCGGGCGGGTTCCAAGGCATTTTGGCCGGGCAGGGCACCTATACCCGCGTCGGCTAAACGCAAAATGCACCGCAGGTGATCGTCCTACGGCGGGGCGATACGCTTAAGGCCGCCGCGGCTCTCTTGGGGTCGCGGTTGGCGCATGGTGGCGAAGTAATGGGCAGTTGTGAAAGCGCCGCGCCACCGTTAGAAAGCCGTAACGCAAGGAAACAACAAGCAGGCCTCGCCATGTCAGACGAATTTATGCTCGATACCGATGATCTTGAACGGCGGATGAACGGCGCAATTGCGTCGCTTCGGACCGAGTTCGCATCGCTGCGCACAGGCCGCGGCTCGGCCTCTATGCTGGAGCCGGTGATGGTTGAGGCCTACGGCCAGATGACCCCGGTGAACCAAGTGGGCACCGTCAACGTGCCCGAGCCGCGCATGGTGACGATCAATGTTTGGGACAAAGGTCTTGTCGGTAAGGTTGAAAAAGCCATCCGCGAAAGCGGTCTGGGCATCAACCCGCAGCTCAACGGCACCATCATCATGCTGCCGATCCCTGAGCTGAACGAAGAGCGCCGCACCCAGCTGACAAAGGTTGCTGGCCAGTATGCTGAGCACGCCCGCGTTTCGATCCGCAACATCCGCCGCGACGGGATGGACCAGATCAAGAAGGCTAAGAACGACGGCGCGATGTCCGAAGATGACCAGAAGATTTGGGAAGGCGAAGTGCAGGACCTGACAAACCGCTTCATCACCCTCATCGATGACCAGCTTGAGACGAAACAGGCCGAGATCATGCAAGTCTGACCCGCGCTTTCGCGCAGGGACATAGAACTTGAAAGAAAAGGTCGAGACATGAGCACCGCCGACATTCAGCCCAAGACAATTCCCGGCGGGCCACGCCATGTGGCGATCATCATGGACGGCAATGGCCGTTGGGCCACCCAACGCGGGCGGCCCCGGCTGTTTGGTCACCACGCCGGTGCTAAACGGGTCCGCGAAATCGTTGAGGCCTGCCCCGACGTGGGGGTGGAGTATCTGACGATCTTTGCCTTCTCGACCGAGAATTGGAAGCGCACGCAGGTCGAAGTGGCGGGTCTTATGTCTCTGTTTCGGCGCTATATTTCCAAGGAAATGCGCAGCCTCAGCGAATATGGCGCGCGGGTTCGGTTCATCGGGGACCGCGACCGGCTGGATGACAAGCTCATCAAGCTGATGGGCGAGCTTGAGGACCACACCGCGCATAACACCCGCATCAATCTGACGATTGCACTGAATTACGGGGGCCGCGATGAGGTGGCCCGCGCCACGCATCGTTTGGCCCAAGATGTCGCCAGCGGCAAACTTGACCCCGATAGCGTGGACGAAGAGACCCTGCCGCGCTACCTCGATACCCATGTCCTACCCGACCCCGACCTGGTGATCCGTACCAGCGGCGAGGCGCGGATTTCGAACTTTCTGCTGTGGCAGTCGGCCTATGCGGAATATGAGTTTATCGACACGCTGTGGCCGGACTTCACGCGTGAGGAATTTGCCCGGCTTTGCGCCGCTTATGGCGGGCGTGACAGGCGGTTCGGTGCGGTCAAGACCTGAGGAGACTTGCGATGAAATCACCTGAACAATGGTCCGACCTGCGGGCGCGGATGCTATCGGCCAGCGCCATGATCCTTGTGGGCCTGCTGGGCATTTGGCTGGGCGGTGTGGTGTTTCATCTGCTGGTGGCCTTGATCTGCGGCATGATGGTCTGGGAATTGGTCGGCATGCTACGCGGGCCGGGGCAGGCGGAATCTTGGCAGCTTGGGCTGGTCACGGGCGTGGCGGTGCTGGCGTCGGTCTATCTGCCGGTGGGCTTTGGCTTGCCGCTGTTGCTGGCGCCAGCGCTTCTGGGGTTCGCGCTGTTGAGTGCCAACCGCACGCTTTACATGAGTTTTACCGCGCTGATCCTGCTGGCGGGCTTTGGTCTGATCCAGTTGCGCGATGACATGGGGTTTGGCTGGCTGATGTGGCTGGTACTGGTGGTCGTGGTCACCGATGTGGTCGGCTATTTTGCAGGCCGTGCCATCGGCGGGCCGAAATTTTGGCCCAAGGTCAGCCCCAAGAAAACATGGTCCGGCACCGCCTCGGGCTGGGTTGGGGCGGCTGTGGTCGGGCTGATCTTTTCGTTCAACACCGGCTTTGGGCTACAACTTGTTGGCATCTCGGTCGCACTGTCGATGGCCTCGCAGATGGGCGATATGGCGGAATCGGGGATGAAACGGAAGATGGGCGTCAAAGACAGCTCGGCCCTGATCCCGGGCCATGGCGGTCTGCTGGACCGTTTCGACGGTATGCTGGGCGCTGCTGTTTTTTTGCTGATTGTAGGGCCGCTGATCGGCTTCCCTCCGGGCGTTAATTAACCCGATATGCCACGTAAAATTTCGATACTGGGGGCCACTGGGTCCATCGGTCAGAACACGATTGATCTGATCCGCCGTGCGCCTGATGCCTATGACGTTGTGGCGCTGACCGGCGCCAGCAATATCGCGCAGCTGGCAACGGACGCGAAAGCGCTGAACGCCGAAGTGGCCGTGACCGCCCGCGAAGACCTGTTGGATGATCTGCGCGATGCGCTTAGCGGCAGTGGGATTGAGGCCGCCGCTGGGGCAGAGGCGATTACCGAGGCGGCATCGCGTCCGGCGGATTGGACGATGTCTGCGATCATCGGTGCCGCGGGGCTTGCGCCCGGTCTGGCCGCCCTGCGTCAAGGCGGCACGCTGGCACTGGCCAATAAGGAATCGCTGGTCTGCGCCGGTGCCCTGATCATGGGCGAGGCCGAGCGTCACGGCGCCACCATTCTGCCGGTCGACAGCGAGCATTCCGCCGTGTTTCAAGCGCTGGTGGGCGAGGATATGGCCGCCGTTGAGCGCGTCATCATCACCGCCAGCGGCGGCGCGTTTCGCGATTGGCCGCTCGAAGACTTGCACAATGCGACACTTGATCAGGCGTCAAACCATCCCAACTGGGACATGGGCCAGCGCATCACCATCGACTCGGCCTCGATGTTTAACAAAGCGATGGAAGTCATTGAAACGCGGGAGTTTTTCGGCGTCTCGCCCGAGGCTATTGAAGTGCTGGTGCATCCGCAGTCGATGATCCATGCGCTGGTGGGGTTCTGCGACGGTGGGTTGATGGCCCATGTCGGACCGCCTGACATGCGCCACGCGATCGGCTATGCGCTGCATCACCCGCAGCGCGCACCGTTGCCGGTGGAGCGGCTGGATCTGACCAAGATCGGACGTTTCGATTTCACCGCACCTGACGACGCCCGCTGGCCCGCACTGCGCCTCGCGCGGGAGGTTATGGCGGCAGGCGGCCTTATGGGCGCGGTGTTTAACGCGGCTAAGGAGGTGGCGCTGGATGGCTTCATCGCCGGGCAGTTGCGCTTTACCCAAATGGCCGAGATCGTCGAAGAGGTTCTGGACGCGCGCGCGTCTGACGCGTCTTTGGGCCGGGGCAGCGACGATATGACACTTGATCTGGTGGGCAAAGCCGACCATCTCGCACGTAAGGCTGCTAAGGCCGCAATTCTAAAAAGGGCAGGGTAGCACGTTGGACATCATGGGATTTTTGCCGGAGTTCGGCGGGCTGATTTGGACGATATTGGCCTTTGTCGTGGCGCTTTCGGTGATCGTGGCGATCCACGAATACGGCCATTACATCGTTGGCCGCTGGACCGGGATCAAGGCGGATGTATTTAGCCTCGGCTTCGGCCCGGTGCTGTTTTCGCGCATGGACAAGCGCGGCACGCGCTGGCAGTTCGCGCTGCTGCCCTTTGGCGGCTATGTGAAGTTTGCGGGCGATTCCAATGCCGCATCGGGCAAGGATGAAACCGCGATGCAGGCGCTGGCCGAAGACCCCGAAGCGCTGCGCCACACGATGCACGGCGCGCCGCTTTATGCCCGCGCGCTGACCGTGGCAGCAGGGCCGGTGTTCAACTTCGCCCTGTCGATCATTATCTTCTTCGCCGTGGCGATGACCGCAGGCACCGCGCGTGACCCGCTGACCGTGGGCGAGCTGCGTGATCTGCCGAATGCGGCCTATGAGCTGCAGTCGGGCGATGTGCTGCGTGCAGTCGAAGGTACGCCGGTGCCGTCATTGGCCGCGGGCGAAGGGTATAGCAATTTTCTGACGAACCTGCCGCAGCAGGCGGTGCTGAGCTATGATATCACCCGCGATAATGCGGAAATGACCGTACCCGGCCCTTATCTCTTGCCGCCGCTGGTCAGCAATGTCGCGCCACAATCGGCGGCCCATGAAGCGGGGCTGCGTGGTGGCGATGTGATTACAGCCGTCAACGGCCAAGAGATCGTGGCCTTTGGTGAGCTGAAAGAAGTGGTGGAAGCCTCTGAAGGTGCAGCGCAGCAGTTGACCGTTTGGCGCGACGGGGAAACTTTGGAGTTCACCCTTGTCCCCAAGGCCACGGATGAGCCCCAGCCCGATGGCAGCTTTAAACAAAACCTGCGCATCGGCATCGTCGGGGGCATGGCCTTTGTGCCCGCAACCGAAACACCCGGCGTGGGCGAGGCGCTTGGCTCGGGCGTGGAGAACACGTGGCGGATCATCACAGGCTCTCTGTCGGGCCTGCGGGAGATGATCGTGGGCAATATCAGCACCTGTAACCTGAGCGGCCCGGTGGGCATCGCCCAGACCTCGGGCGCGATGGCAAGCCAAGGGGCGCAGTCGTTTATATATTTCATCGCGGTGCTGAGCACGGCGGTCGGGCTGCTGAACCTCTTCCCGATCCCGGCTTTGGATGGCGGGCATCTGGTGTTTTACGCCTATGAGGCCGTGACCGGCAAACCGCCCAGCGATGGCGCGCTGCGGGTCTTGATGACCATCGGCATCACGCTGGTGCTGACCTTGATGCTCTTTGCGCTTGGGAACGATCTGTTCTGTCCGTAAGCGCGCCGCGCTATGCAACCGCCTTGCCCCAAAGGGGGGCAGGGCAAATTGCCTTCAAATCGCCACAATTGAACAAAATCGTGCCGTAATCTTTGGGTAAAATCTCTTCTCAATGAGAAGGAACCGAAGATGCATGTGATTCAAGGATCATACCGCGGCCTGAGCCTGCTGCTGGACCTGAACTGGGACCGCGCGCTTTTCGCGGCGGCCATTGGTGCCGCCCTCTCTGCCGGCGCCTTTGTCGCTTCTCTCTGATCTTAATGCTTTGCCAGGGCGGGCCGTTCTGTCCGTTATTGGCGTATGCTGTCATTCTCGCGCTTCCTGCCGCATGATATGGTAGATTTTTCCCTCCGTTGCTTTTGACAAACCCCGTTAACCTGCGTAGTCAGGTTGACAATTAATGTCGTAAAAAAACGGGTCGGTGTAATGGGACTGAGGAACGAGGGCAGAATGCCCATCGAGTGGGCGCAGCGCAGCAATGTCGGCAAGTCTCTGCGGGGCGCATCACTATGTGTCATGCTGTCCGTTGCATGGCTGGTGCCGGGCAGCCAAACGCTGGCGCAGCAGTATCAGTTCAACACTGTGGTCATCGACGGCAACGAGCGGATCGGCGATAGCGCAATTTTGCGTCAGGCCGGGATCGGCCAGGGGCAGGCAGTGTCGGGCGGGCAATTGAATGATGCCTATCAGAACCTACAAAACTCGGGCCTGTTTGAATCCGTTTCCATTGAGCCACAAGGCGGCACGCTGGTCATCACGGTGGTCGAACTGCCGACGCTGAACCGTGTGAGCTTTGAAGGCAACCGCCGCATCAAGGATGAGATGCTGGCCGAGTTGATCGGCTCAACCGAGCGTCGGGTGTTTAACCCCAGCCAAGCCGAACAAGACGCCGCCGCCATCGCTGAGGCCTATAGCAACGAAGGCCGCCTGTCGGCGCGTGTGCAGCCGCGCATCATCCGCCGCGATCAGAACCGCGTCGATCTGGTGTTTGAAATCTTCGAAGGCGACAACGTCGAGATCGAGCGCCTGAGCTTTGTCGGCAACCGCGTCTATTCCGACAGCCGACTGCGCCGCGTTCTGGGCACCAAACAGGCGGGTCTGTTCCGCCGCTTGGTCAAGCGCGATACCTATGTCGAGGGCCGGGTCGAGGCAGACAAACAAATGCTGCGCGATTTCTATCTTTCGCGCGGCTATGTCGATATGCGCACCGAAGCGGTCAATGCCGAACTGACCGAAGAGCGTGATGGCGTCTTTGTCGCCTATAACATCACCGAAGGGCAGCAGTTCCGCTTTGGCACAGTGTCGCTTGAATCCGAAGTGCCGGGGTTGAACGCTGCGGCCTACCGTGACCTGCTCAAGATCCGTCCCGGTGTGATTTATTCGCCGACCCTGATCGAAACCGACGTCGCCCGGATTGAGCGCCAAGCCATCCGTGATGGTGTTGATTTCCTGCGCGTCGAGCCGGTGATCGACCGCAACGACCGCGATCTGTCGTTGAACGTGACCTACAAGCTGACCCGTGGCGAACGCGTCTTCGTTGAACGAATTGACATCGAGGGCAACACCACCACGCTTGACCGGGTCATTCGCCGCGAGTTCGATAGTGTGGAGGGCGACCCCTTCAATCCGCGCGAAATCCGGCAATCGGCAGAGCGTATTCGCGCACTGCAATACTTTGAAACGGCAGAGGTCAACGCGCGTCAGGGTTCTAGCCCTGAGCAGGTCGTGATCGATGTGGATGTCGTAGAGAAACCTACCGGCTCGCTGAACTTCGGCGGCTCCTTTTCCAACAACGACGGTTTCGGCGTGGCCGTTAGCTTCCAAGAGGATAACTTCCTTGGCCGTGGTCAAAGGCTGAGCCTGTCTATCTCTACCGCTGAGGACGCCACCCGCTATGGTCTGACCTTTGTCGAGCCGCGCTTCCTTGGGCGTGATTTGGCCTTCGGCCTCAAGCTTGATTACGCAGAGACGAATTCCTCCTACACCAGCTATGACACCGAGCGTCTGGTATTTCAGCCCAGCCTGACCTTCCCAGTGAGCGAGAATGGCCGTCTGTCGACGCGCTACACGCTTGAGGGCATCGAGATGCTGAAGCGTGACGACGAGGACAACAGCGCGACGATCGCGAACGAAATCGGCGCCGGCGCGCTTTTCTCGTCTTCGGTGGGCTACACCTATACCTATGACACCCGCCGCACCGGATTGGACCCGACGCAGGGTGTCTTGTTCGAGTTCGGGCAGGACTTTGCCGGTCTTGGCGGCGACAACGAGTTCATCAAAACCACGGCGAAGGTCACAGGCGAGAAACTCATCTTCAATGAGGATGTGACCCTCCGGGCCACGCTCGAAGGCGGTGCACTGGCGTGGAACAGCGGTACCAACCGTGCTGTTGACCGCTTCATTCTTGGCCCATCGATCATGCGCGGCTTTGAGCCGGGCGGCATTGGCCCACGTGACCAGAGCAATGGCGTAGACGATGCACTTGGTGGTAACTTTTTCGCCGTGGCCCGTTTTGAGGCGGAATTCCCGCTGGGGCTGCCTGAGGAATATGGCATCACCGGCGGCGTCTTCTATGATGTGGGCAACCTGTGGGACTTGAGTGATGTGAACACCAGCGGCGGCACGATCGTCGGTGAAAGTGGGTCGTTCCGCCATGTGGTCGGCCTATCCCTCTTCTGGGACACACCGCTGGGACCACTTCAGTTCAACGTCTCTGACGCACTGAAGAAAGAGAGCTTTGACAAAGAACAAAGCTTTGAGGTCACTTTGCGGACCACGTTCTAAGCAAATGCAGCGCGCGTTCATCCCTTTTGTGATGATGCTGGCCGGGGTCACCCCCGGCCATGCGCAGCAGACCCCGGAAGCGGCACTTCAGATGGGCGAGGCCAGCACCCCGCAGGGTGTTATCAGCCCGGTGTTGACCATCGATTCTGAACGTCTCTTTCGGGAAAGCGCTTTTGGCGAGCGGGTCACCCGTGAGATCGAAATGCAAAGTGAGCAACTCGCCAACGAAAACCGCGAGATCGAGGCTGCGCTCGAAGCCGAGGAACGTGAGCTCACCGAAAAGCGCGCCCAGATGTCACCGTCAGCGTTCCGCGTGCTGGCCGATGCCTTTGACGAAAAGGTCCAGCGCACCCGGGCAGAGCAAGCATCGAAAAACCGCGTGTTGAGTGAGACTTTAGAATTAGAGCGGGACCGTTTCCTTTCGGCCGCGGGTCCGGTGCTGGAGCAGTTGATGCGCAATTCAGATGCGGCGGTCATTCTTGAGCGGCGGCGGGTCTTTGTGTCCTCCTCGGCGATTGAGGTCACGGATCAGGCCATTTCGCTGTTGGATGAGACAATCGGAAGCGGGCTGCCCGAGGCCGATTGAGCCCTGCGGCCTGCGGGGATGCTTGCCCCCAGCCGCCCAAATTGGTAGCCATTCAGCAACCTTCTGAGACAAAGGACAGTCCATGACCGAAGAGCTGCTGCGCGCCGATATTCAATTGATCCAGCGCATTTTGCCACACCGCTACCCCTTTTTGCTGGTCGACAAGGTCGAAGAGATCAACGGCACCGAGAGTGCTGTCGGCTACAAAAACGTGACCATGAACGAGCCGCATTTTCAGGGCCACTTCCCCGGCACGCCAATCATGCCGGGCGTCACCATCGTTGAGGCGATGGCCCAGACGGCGGGTGTCATGGTGGGTGCCGCGCTTGGCATGGAAGACCGCAACATGCTGATCTACTTCATGTCGATCGACAAATGTAAGTTCCGCCGCAAGGTTGGCCCCGGCGATGTGCTGCGGATGGACCTGAAAACCCTGCGCGGCAAGCCAGGTGCGAAGATCTGGAAGTTCAGTGGTGTTGCCACCGTTGAAGGCGAAATGGCTGCCGAGGCCGAGTTCATGGCGATGATGGACCTGCCACAGGACGCAGCATGAGCAATATCCACCCCAGTGCCGTGATCGAAGAGGGCGCGCAGATCGACCCTTCGGCACGCGTCGGCCCTTTTTGCGTGGTCGGCCCTGAGGTCGTGCTGAAGGCGGATGTGGAGCTGAAATCCCATGTGATCGTCACCGGCCAGACTGAGGTCGGCGCAGGCACGGTGATTTTCCCCTTCGCGGTGATCGGTGAAATTCCACAGGATTTGAAGTTCAAGGGCGAAGCCAGCCGTCTGGTTATCGGCGCGCGGAACCGCATCCGCGAGCATGTCACCATGAACTGCGGCACCGAAGGCGGTGGCGGCGTGACGCGCGTGGGCGACGACGGGCTGTTCATGGCGGGCTGTCACATCGCCCATGACGCCATCATCGGCGACCGGGTGATCGTGGTGAACTCTGCCGCTGTCGCGGGGCATTGCGTGCTTGAAGACGATGTGATCGTTGGCGGGCTCTCGGGCATCCACCAATGGGTGCGCATCGGTCAGGGCGCGATTATTGGCGCGGTGACGATGGTGACCAATGACGTGATCCCCTACGGCCTTGTGCAAGCGTCGCGCGGTGATCTGGATGGGTTGAACCTTGTCGGGTTGAAGCGCGCAGGCGTGGCGCGCAGCGACATTACCGCGCTCCGTGCGGCGTTTCAGATGTTGGCGCAGGGCGAGGGGACGTTCTCGGACCGGGCGCGGCGCTTGGGCGAAGAAACCCAAAGCGATTACGTCCGCCAGATCGTGGATTTTGTCATGGCCGACACGGGCCGCCATTTCTTGACGCCGAAATGAGCCTTGCGCTGATCGCCGGACGCGGCGGCTTGCCCGCACGGGTGGCGGCAGCGCAGGCCGAGCCGCCTTTGGTTTGCGTCTATGAAGGCAGCGCGCCGGATGGGTTGAAGGCAGACCTGACGTTCCGGTTAGAGACGCTTGGCAGTATTTTGGCGCATCTTTTGGGCGTGGGCATTCGCGAGGTTTGTCTCTGCGGCGCAATCGACCGGCCGACGCTTGATCCCGCGAAACTCGATATGCGCACAGCACCTTTGGTGCCGCAATTCAAACAGGCGCTGGCGGCGGGCGATAATGGCGCGCTTGAGGTGATCAAGACGATTTTCGAAGACCACGGTCTGCGTGTTGTCGGGGCTGATGAACTGGTGCCGGACCTGTTGTCCGATAGTGGCGTGCTTTCGCGCGAGTTGCCAGATGAGCAGATGCGCCGGGATGCCGCGCGCGGGGCGGCCGTGCTGGGTGGCTTGGCGGCGCTCGACATCGGGCAGGCCTGCGTCATCGGGCGCGAACAGGTTTACGGGGTTGAGACCATCGGCGGCACGGATCACCTGCTGGCGACCCTGCCAGAAGCGGTGGGCGCGGCGCGTGCAGTGCTCTGTAAGGGACCGAAGGCTGGCCAAATCCGTGAGATCGATCTCCCGACCATCGGCCCAGACACATTGCGTGCCGCCCATGCGGCGGGGCTGGCGGGCGTGGTTGTCACTGCGGGCGGCGTGATGCTGCTCGAGCGTGATACCTGCGTGGCACTGGCTGATGAGCTTGGTCTGGTGCTCTGGGTCCGAGAGGAAGACGCGACATGAGACTGTTCATTCTGGCAGGCGAGCCTTCGGGAGACCGGTTGGGCGGCGCGCTGATGGCGGGGCTGAAAGAGCTTTGTCCTGAAGTGACCTTTGACGGCATCGGCGGGCCAATGATGATGGCGCAGGGGCTGGAAAGCCGTTTCAACATGGACGAGCTGAGCGTCATGGGGTTGGCCGAAATCCTGCCCAAATACCGCGCGTTGATGGCCCGGATCAATGAGACGGCACAGGCGGTGGTTGAGACCAAGCCAGACGTGCTCATCACCATCGACAGTCCCGATTTTTCCCTGCGTGTGGCGCGTAAGGTGAAAGAGAAATCTAACATCAGAACAGTGCATTACGTGGCCCCGACCGTCTGGGCATGGCGCCCCGGCCGGGCCGAGAAGATGGCGCGCTCGGTCGATCATGTGCTGGCGCTTTTCCCATTTGAGCCGCCCTATATGGAAGCGGCGGGTATGGCCTGTGATTTCGTCGGCCATCCGGTTGTGGCCGAGCCGATCGCCGATGATGCTGCCGCTGCGGCCTTCCGCGCCGAACATCGCCTGGCCGATGCGCCGCTGTTGCTGGCCTTGCCCGGCTCGCGCCGGGGCGAAGTCACGCGGCTGGCGCCGGTGTTTCAGCAGGTTGTAGCACGGCTGGTGGAGGCGGAGCCTTCCTTGCGCGTCGTGGTGCCTGCGGCGGCTCCGGTGGCCGCGCTGGTCAAACAGGTGACGCGCAATTGGGCAGGCAACCCGCTGGTGCTCGATCCGCGCGACCATACGACCGAAGAGTTCACCGCCACCAAACGCGCCGCTTTTCGCGCGGCGGATGTGGCATTGGCGGCCTCGGGCACAGTGTCGCTGGAGCTTGCTGCGGTGAACACGCCGATGGTCATTGCCTATGACATGAATTGGATCAGCCGTCAGATCATCGGGCGGATGCTGCGGGTGGATACGGTGACGCTGGTTAATCTGGTCTCAGAAACCCGCGTGGTGCCGGAATTTATCGGCGCCAACTGCCGCCCCGGACCCATTGCCGAAGGCGTCTTGCAGGTGCTGCGCGCACCCGGCGCACAGAAGGACGCAATGGCGCTGACGATGGAGCGATTGGGGCAGGGTGGTGAGGCACCGGGCCTGCGGGCCGCGCGCGCCGTGCTTGCGCGGCTGTAGGCGCGGCTAGCCCCGGTGGATCCAGCCACCCCCGAAGATGCGGGTGCTTTCAGGATCATAGAACACACAAGCCTGACCCGGTGACACACCTTCCTCGGCGGTCAGCAGTTCAACCTCAGCCTCTGTCGCGCTGATCGGACGCAGGATCGCATCGCGCGGCGGACGGGTGGAGCGCACGCGCACGGTGATGTTCCACTCTGACCGCGAGGTCAGGGGCTCATCGCCCAGCCAGTTGATCTCACGCACCGGGATTTTGCGGGTGGCAAGCATGGATTTCGGGCCGACAACGACCTCTTTACGCTCAGCATCCAGTTTTACCACATAAAGCGGATCCGCCAGACCGCCTATGCCCAAGCCCCGGCGCTGGCCGATGGTGTAGTGGATCACGCCCTCATGTTTCGCCAGCACATTGCCTTCGGTATCAACGATATTACCCGGATCGGCAGCCTCAGGACGCAGTTTGCGGATCACCGCAGCATAGTCGCCGTTGGGGACGAAACAGATGTCTTGGCTGTCGGGTTTGTCAGCCACCACCAGCCCATATTTTGCTGCCAGCGCACGGGTGTCATCCTTGCTCGGCAGATGGCCCAGGGGGAAGCGCAGGTAGTCGAGTTGTTCTTCGGTGGTGGAGAATAGAAAATAGCTTTGGTCGCGGTTGCCATCGGCAGCAGCGTGCAACTCGGGGCCGTTTTCGCCCATCTTGCGCTGGATATAGTGACCCGTAGCCATACAGTCGGCTTCAAGGTCCTTGGCGGTTTCCAGCAAATCCTTGAATTTCACCCGCTCGTTACAGCGAATGCAGGGCACGGGTGTCGCGCCGCCAAGGTAGCTGTCGGCAAACTCATCAATCACCGCGTCTTTGAAGACGTTTTCATAGTCCAACACATAGTGCGGAAAGCCCATTTCTTCGGCCACGCGGCGCGCATCCTGAATATCAACGCCCGCGCAACAGGCACCTTTTTTGGCCAGCGCCGCACCGTGATCGTAAAGCTGGAGGGTGACGCCGACGACGTCATACCCCTCATCCGCCAGCATGGCGGCAACCACCGAACTGTCCACACCGCCAGACATCGCCACAACCACCCGCGTGTCAGCGGGGGCTTTGGCAAAGCCAAGCGAATTGAGCGGCGGGGTCTGATCAAGGGCCATGGGTATCTCCGGAGTTTGTGCGCGAATATAGGAAAATCCTACCTAGTCACAAGGGCAGGCTTCACTCCGCGTTAAGGCACATGGGGGTTATTGGGCGCCAGAACAATGGCGGATGATGCGATGTACCTGAAAAAAGTCGATGGGCCACGGTCTGTTACCCTCGCTGACGGGAGCGTGATGTCCCGTGCCGACCTGCCCAGTGCCGATATCCGAAGGTGGGTCGCCTCTCGCAAGGCGGCAGTTGTGCGCGGCGTGGTCTATGGGCTGATCACCCAGTCCGAAGCTCTGGAGCGATATGGCATCAGTGAGGATGAGTTTATGGAGTGGCTTCAAGCGGTTACAGAGCATGGAGAGGGGGCGTTGAAGGCCACGGCCCTATATAAATATAGACAACTTTAAGTTGTTAAGATAGCATACTTAGTATCGGTAACGGGTAGTTAACCTTTTATGCTCAGGGTTGGACCATCGTCCCAGTTGAGCCGGAGAAACCGAATGCGTGTATTGTTAGTTGAAGATGACCCGACCACTTCGCGCAGCATCGAATTGATGCTGACCCATGCGAATCTCAACGTCTATGCAACCGACCTCGGCGAAGAGGGGATCGATCTGGCAAAGCTTTATGACTACGATTTAATTCTGCTTGATCTCGATCTGCCAGATATGAACGGCCATGACGTGCTGCGCCAATTGCGGCTGGCGCGGATTGATACCCCGATCCTGATCCTTTCTGGTGCAGATGACACAGAAAATAAGATTAGGGGATTTGGGTTCGGTGCTGACGACTATTTGACCAAACCGTTCCACCGCGAAGAACTGGTGGCCCGTATCCACGCGATCATTCGCCGCTCTAAGGGGCATGCACAATCGGTGATTGAAACTGGACAGGTGGCTGTTAACCTTGACGCGAAAACTGTCAGTGTGAATGATAGCCCCGTGCATCTGACGGGCAAAGAATACCAAATGCTGGAACTGCTTAGCCTGCGCAAAGGGACGACCCTGACCAAGGAAATGTTTCTGAACCATCTCTATGGCGGCATGGATGAACCCGAGTTGAAGATCATCGATGTCTTCATCTGCAAGTTGCGCAAAAAGCTGAGCCAGGCAACAGGCGGTGAAAGTTATATCGAAACGGTCTGGGGGCGTGGCTATGTGCTGCGCGATCCTGAGCCTGCAACGATGGATCTGGCGGCCAGCGCCTGACAGGCTGACTGCATGTCCTAAAACCGCTAGACCTGCCCCGGATCGCCACCTATCTAAGCGACAGGTGACAATATCGGGGGCAGATCGTGACATCCCAGATCGAAGTGGCGGCCCTGGACAGGGCGCAGGCAGAGACAGAACTTACCCGATTGGCAGCATTGCTGAACGCGGCGAATACGGCCTATCACACAGAGGATGCACCCGAGATTTCGGATGCGGAATATGACGCGCTCAAGCGCCGGAACGCGGCAATAGAGGCCCGCTACCCTGACCTTAAGCGGGACGATAGCCCTACAGAACAAGTCGGCGCGCCAGTGGCCGAAGGGTTCGGAAAAGTTCGCCACGCCGTGTCGATGCTGTCACTTGCCAACGCCTTTGATGCAGAGGAAGTAACCGATTTCGATGCCCGGATACGAAAATACCTTGGGGTCGAAGCCGATGCACCGCTGGCCTATACAGCGGAGCCCAAAATCGACGGGCTGTCACTTTCGTTACGCTATGAGAACGGCTTGCTGGTTCAGGCGGCCACCCGCGGCGATGGCGCGGTGGGGGAAAATGTCACCGCCAATGCACGCACCATTCAAGACATACCGCATCAAATAGATGAGGCTCCAGATCTGCTAGAGGTACGCGGCGAAGTCTATATGAGCCACGCCGATTTCGCGGCGTTGAACGAACGGCAGGCGGAAAGGGGCGGCAAAACATTTGCCAACCCGCGCAACGCGGCTGCGGGATCGCTGCGGCAGTTGGATGCGGAAATCACCCGTGCGCGTCCACTGCGCTTTTTCGCCTACGCGTGGGGCGCGCTGTCGGCACCATTGGCCGAAACACAAAAGGGCGCCATCGACCGTCTGGCGAAACTGGGCTTTGTCACCAACCCTCTCACAGCACTTTGCGACGGCCCGAGCGATATGGTCGCCCATTACGCGAAGATCGAAGCGCAGCGTGCCACGCTTGGCTATGATATCGACGGTGTGGTCTACAAGGTCGATGACCTGGCACTGCAGGAACGGCTTGGCTTTCGCTCCACCACACCGCGGTGGGCGATCGCTCATAAATTTGCCGCTGAACTGGCCTGGACCCGGTTGGAAGGCATCGACATTCAGGTTGGCCGCACCGGGGCGCTTTCCCCTGTGGCGCGGTTGCAGCCGGTCACGGTGGGCGGTGTCGTCGTTTCCAACGCGACGCTGCATAATGAGGATTACATCAAGGGTCTTGACAGCAAAGGTGCCGAAATTCGCGGCGGCAAAGACATCCGCGTCGGCGACTGGGTCCAGATTTACCGCGCGGGCGATGTGATCCCCAAGGTGGCGGATGTGGACCTGTCGAAACGCCCCAAGGATGCGGCGCCGTTTGTTTTCCCCTCTGTCTGTCCTGAATGCGGCTCTGACGCAATCCGCGAGCCGGGAGACGCAGTGCGGCGGTGCACGGGCGGGCTGATTTGCCCGGCTCAGGCTGTGGAAAAGCTGAAACATTTCGTCGCCCGCGGGGCATTCGACATTGATGGGTTGGGTGCCAAACAGGTCGAGCAATTTTACCACGATGGGTGGATAGCGGAACCGGCGGATATCTTTACCTTGAAAGAGCGTTTCGGCAACGGCGTCCAACAGTTGAAAAACCGCGAAGGTTGGGGACCAAAGTCGGCGGATAACCTATTTCAAGCCATTAAGGATAAGCGCAAAATTCCAATGTCACGGCTGATCTTTGCCCTTGGCATCCGCCATGTGGGGGATGCGGCGTCAAACCTTATCGCGCTGCATTACGGTGATTGGGACAGTTTTGAGACCGCCATGGCCGAGGCACGGGGGCTGGAAGGCCCCGCATGGGACGATCTGATCGCGGTCGATGGTGTCGGCAGCGTTATGGCGGGATCGCTCGTCTCGGCCTTCGCGCAGGAGGCCGAGCGCGCGTCAATCGACCGTTTGGTGGCGCATTTGACCGTCGTCCCGACTGAGCGTCCCGACACCGAGGGCAGCCCAGTGGCGGGCAAAACCGTCGTTTTTACCGGCACCTTGGAAAAAATGAGCCGAGCTGAGGCCAAAGCGCGTGCTGAGCGTTTGGGGGCCAAGGTTTCCGGGTCGGTCAGCGCGAAAACCGACATTTTGGTGGCCGGGCCGGGCGCGGGGTCCAAGGCAAAGAAGGCCGCTGATTTGGGCATCGAAACCTTGGATGAGGACGGCTGGCTTGCCTTGATTGAGGGTCAATGAGCGGCAGACCGGAACAGCTTTTCCCGCTTTTTGCCGGGTTGGAAACGCTCGAAGGGGTGGGGCCGAAGACCGCGCAATTGTTGAACCAATTGGCCATTCAAGCGCCGCGCGACCTCATTTTTACCCTGCCGCATTCCGGCATTGACCGCCGGTTGCGCGACAGCGTGCAGGACGCGCATTTGCCTGCGACCATTACGGTGGCCGTAACAATTGGCGCGCACCGTCCAGCGCGCACCAAGGGCGGCGCTTACCGTATTACGGTCGAAGACGCACAGACCAGTTTTCAGCTGGTTTATTTTCACGCGCGCGGGGACTACTGGCAGCGGCAATTGCCCGAAGGCAGCCGTCGGATCGTCTCGGGCCGGGTGGAGTTTTTTGATGGCATCGCGCAGATGGTCCACCCCGATTTTGCTGTGCCAGAAGAACAGGCGGGCGACATTCCGGATTTCGAGCCGGTTTATCCGCTGACCGCCGGTCTGACGCAAAAGGTGATGTATAAGGCCACG
This sequence comes from Sulfitobacter indolifex, assembly GCF_022788655.1. Classification (NCBI taxonomy): domain Bacteria; kingdom Pseudomonadati; phylum Pseudomonadota; class Alphaproteobacteria; order Rhodobacterales; family Roseobacteraceae; genus Sulfitobacter; species Sulfitobacter indolifex. The sequence continues at coordinate 1,372,186 of NZ_CP084951.1, forward strand.
CGGGGCGCATTGGCGCGGCTGCCGGTGGTTGCAGAATGGGCCGATCCGGGGCAGGTGGCACAGGCCAATTGGCCTGATTTTGCGGCCGCCGCTGAGGCCGCGCATGATCCGCAAACCGCCCAAGACCTTACCGCCACGGCGCCTGCCCGCGAGCGGCTGGCCTACGATGAATTACTCGCTCATCAAGTGACCTTGGCACTCGCGCGGCAGAGCGAGCGGCGCAAAAAGGGCCGGGCGAGTCATGGCGACGGTCGTTTGGAGCAACGGGTGCTGAAATCGTTGCCCTACAGCCCCACCGGGGCGCAGCGCCGTGCGATCGACGAGATCACCGCCGACATGGGGCAAGAGACCCGGATGAATCGGCTTTTGCAAGGCGATGTCGGTGCGGGCAAGACGCTGGTTGCCTTCATGGCGCTGCTCCGCGCGGTAGAGGCGGGCGGCCAAGCGGTGCTAATGGCCCCGACAGAAATCCTTGCACGGCAGCACCTTATGGGGCTGCAACCGCTGGCAGAACAGGCTGGCGTGGTGCTGGAAATACTTACGGGGCGCGACAAGGGGGCGGAACGGCGTGCCAAACTTGCAGCGCTCGAGCGCGGCGATATCCAAATTCTTGTCGGCACCCATGCGGTATTCCAAGCAGACGTGAGTTTTGCTGATCTGCGTCTTGCGGTGGTCGACGAGCAACATCGTTTCGGTGTGCGCCAGCGGTTGGAATTAGGCCGCAAAGGCCGGTTGGCCGACGTGCTGGTTATGACCGCGACGCCAATTCCGCGCAGTCTTGCGTTGGCGCAATATGGCGATATGGATGTCTCAATCTTAGATGAAAAACCGCCCGGACGGCAGGCCATTCGCACCGCGCTGGTCTCGACTTCGCGGATGGACGAAGTCATCGAACGGATGCGTCACGCTATCAGCGAGGGGCGGCAGTGTTATTGGGTTTGCCCACTGGTCGAAGAAAGCGAAGTCAGTGATTTAACCGCAGCGGAGGATCGGTTTAAGCGGTTGCGCGCCGCCTTTGGCGAGGGTGTCGTTGGATTGGTGCATGGCCAGATGCCACCAGCTGAAAAAGACGCGGCGATGCGCGCCTTTCAGACCGGCGAAACAAAGGTACTGGTCGCGACGACGGTGATCGAAGTGGGGGTGGACGTACCCAATGCGACGATCATGGTGGTAGAGCGGGCCGAGATTTTCGGTCTTGCGCAGCTGCACCAGCTCAGGGGGCGTGTCGGGCGGGGCGAGGGGGCCTCGACCTGTTTGCTGATGTATCAAGCGCCGCTGAGTGAGACAGGCCGTCAACGGCTGGAGGTGTTACGCGAATCGGAAGACGGGTTCGTCATCGCCGAGACCGACCTAAAGATGCGCGGCACTGGCGATCTCATTGGCACCGCGCAGTCGGGCGTGCCACGTTTCCGCGTGGCGGATTTGGAGCGCCAAGCGGGGCTGCTGGCTGTCGCGCAGTCAGATGCCCGCAAGCTATTGACGGACGATCCGACCCTTGAAGGGCCGCGTGGCAAGGCTGTTCGCCTGCTGCTATGGCTCATGCGTCAAGATGAGGCGATCCGTTTGATTTCAGTAGGTTAGCATCAGGCAGCCATTTTTGTTCGCGAATGTTCTCATAAAGTTCTTTACAGGTGGGGCTGAAAATGAGAACAAAGAGGCAACAAAGATGAGGAGGTAACGATGATGACTTACACCACGTTGAAAACGATCGCCTTAAGGTCGCAGGCCACATTGCTGCAAGATGCAGCAGGGGCCGCAGCTTTGATTGTGATGCTGGTCGTCGGTTTGCATCTGCCCGCCTTTATCTGAGTTCTGCCTGAGGCTCTCATGCCGCTTTGTCTGCTGCATCCGTCCCAATTTGATGCACCGATTTGCCTGTCCGCGTCGGACTATGACCAAGCGGGTCCCACATGAGTAACGCCTACTAACGCCGCCATCCCCATCAGGATGTGCGGCGTTTTTTTTTATGGGAGCTGTTGGGAAAGAGACGTCTTCAGAAGCCCAGCAGGCTTAGCGCTCGCGTGCCTCAACAGGGGCTTCGGCATTTTGCATCGCCTCATTCAGTGCTTCGATGCTAAGCATGATGGACGCATGGCGGTTTTTATAAGCGGTCGCTGGGGTCAGCACTTCGAACCCGTCAAACGGGGCGTCTGGCACGGGGCCTTCGCCTTTAAGCATAGCGCGCAGTTGATCACGGGCGGTAGTGACCTGCGCGAGCGAAGCTCCGGGGGCAGCGGCGCCCACAACGGCGGCGGCAGCCTGACCCAATGCGCAGGCTTTTACGTCCTGCTTCATCTCAGCCAAATGTCCATCCTTGACGCGCACATCCACCGTCACCGTAGAGCCGCAGAGGGGCGAGCGGCGTTTGACGCTGGCCTGCGCATCCTCCATGCGGCCCAGATGTGGGATCTCTGCTGCAAGCGCCAGAATGCGCGCCGAGTAGAGCTTGATGAGGTCCGTCTCATCCGACATGGCTGTTCCTTTTCGTGCTGAAACCCTACATAAGCGCCGCAGACAAAGATGCAAATATTTCCACGAGGTGCCCGATGACTTTTGATCCTGCAAGCCTTCAATTTAATGAGGCCGGTCTGATTCCGGTGATCGCGCAGGATGCCCAGACCTATGAGGTGTTGATGCTGGCGTGGATGAGCGCCGAAAGCATCACGCGTACATTGGAGAGCGGCAAAGTCACTTATTGGAGCCGCTCGCGGCAGGCCTTCTGGGTTAAGGGCGAGACCAGCGGGAATGTGCAAAAGCTGGTAGAGATGCGCGTTGATTGCGACCGCGATTGTCTGCTGGTGTTGGTTGAGCAGAGCGGTCCGGCCTGTCACACAGGGCGGCGCAACTGCTTTTACACTGCCATTCAAGGCGGCGAAGAAGTCGAATTGATGAGGCCTATGGTTTAAGGCCTATGGTTTAAGGTCTGTCACTAAAGTCCTACCATAGAACGGATATCTCCGGGTGTCGCGCCGTTTTCCCGGTAGAGCGCGATGGCACGGGCGTCGTCACGTTTGGCGAGCCTTCTACCAGTTTCATCTCGGATCAAATGATGGTGGTGATAGCTGGGCTTTGGTAACTCAAGCAGGGCTTGCAGCACGATGTGAATATAGGTCGCATCAAAAAGGTCGGCCCCTCGGGTGACCAGCGTGATGCCCTGCGCCGCGTCATCAATCACGACCGAAAGGTGGTAGGACGTGCCCATGTCCCGCCGCGCAAGGACCACGTCACCGACGGAGCGGATGAGCTGGTCGGGGGAGATGGTGGTTTCGCCGGTTTCCCCCGTTGGGCCGTGCCCGTTCTCAGTAAAACTAAGCGGTGTACCCTCAATTCTTTTCAAGGCCTTAGCCATATCTAGCCGCAGGGCCCCATCCTCGCGCGGGTGACCGGCATCGCGACAGGTTCCGGGGTAAATAATGCCGTCGGGGCCAACGGGCGGTTCCGCGCCCTCTTGGGGGGCCGTTGTGGCGGCGGCGATGTCGCGGCGGTTGCAGGTGCACGCATAGAGCAGGCCGTCGGCCCATAGCACATCGAGGGCGGTTCGGTAGCTCTCCATCCGATCCGACTGGCGCATTACTGGCGTTGACCACTGGATCCCGAGCCATGCAAGTTCTTGATAAATCTGCGCTTCCCATTGAGGACGGGCGCGAGATTGATCAATATCTTCAATACGAAGATGAAAGGTGCCTCCCGCCAATTGAGCCAAATTATAGGCCAAAAGCGCAGAATAGGCGTGGCCAAGGTGCAAAGGGCCGGTTGGAGATGGGGCAAACCTAGTTGTAAGAGTCAATTCTTTTCAATCAGATAGACTGTGGACTTCAGGTCAATTCCGGGCAGATGGGCGCCTTCCTCAGCATGGAGTAGGATTGCCGCGCCGCAGTCGGTCCATTCGTGGATCATGCCCAAAGCGCCACGGTCTGCCAATGCCTTTTCATTGAGGGAAAACAATAGCTTTCCGCGTTTTCCTAAGCTGTGCATCAAAGTGTCGAATAAACTGATCGGGGCGGCGCCCGGACCGATCACGCCGATCGCGGTGATTGCCGCATAGGCACCGGGGGCGAACGGAAGGGGAGCATCAACTTCGAGCTCTAGAAGCTTGCGGTAAATGTTTTTTTTATGCGCCACAGCCAGCATCGCGGCAGATACATCACCGCCGTCGATCGTGGTAAAACCTACATGTTTCAGCGCCGCACCAGACAACCCGGTACCACAACCAATGTCGAAAATTGGAGCGTCTTTGTCATGTAGAAATTCAGCGAGGGTTGCAGCGGCGCGTTCGGGAGTGGCATAGCCCTGCGCCTTGATGTCGTCGTCGTAGCTGCTTGCCCATTCGTCGTAGAGGCTACGGATGACCTCGGCGCCGCGTGCCGCATAGGCCTTGTCGAAATAATGTTGTGTCATCCCCCTAGAGTATGGGGGATGGCACGAAGGGTCCAGTGTTAACCCGGCCGATGTTAACCTTGATTAAGCCAATCCTGCCAATCCGCTTTTGCGCGGTCGGTATAGGCTTTGTACCGATCCTTGCGGCCACGGCGTCCAGATTTCAGCCCTTCAACTGGCGGAAAGAGGCCGAAGTTCACATTCATCGGCTGGAACGTTTTGGCATCCGCGCCGCCCGTGATGTGGGTGACCAGCGCGCCCATGGCGGTGCTGTCTGGCGGGGTGGAGAGGCTCCCGCCCTTGATCTCCGCCGCGGCCATACGGCCTGCCAGCATCCCCATGGCGGCACTTTCTACATAGCCTTCGACGCCAGTGATCTGCCCGGCAAAGCGGATGTTCGGGCGGCTGCGCAGGCGCATCTGATCGTCAATTAGCGTCGGCGAGTTGATGAAAGAGTTCCGGTGGATGCCGCCAAGGCGGGCAAAACGTGCGTTTTCAAGACCCGGAATGCGTTTGAAAACATCCGTTTGCGCGCCGTACTTCATCTTGGTCTGGAAGCCGACGATATTGTAGAGCGTGCCGAGCTTGTTATCGCGGCGAAGCTGCACAACGGCATGGGCTTTAATCTCGGGCTGGTGCGGATTGGTCAGGCCAACTGGCTTCATCGGGCCATGGCGCAGGGTCTCGCGACCGCGTTCGGCCATGACTTCGATGGGCAAGCAGCCGTCAAAATAACCCGCCGTCTCGCCCTCGCGGAATTCGGTCTTGTCGGCCGCAAGCAGTGCGTCGATGAAGTCGTCGTATTGCTGCTTGTCCATTGGGCAGTTGAGGTAGGCGGTGCGCTCTTCCTCGGTCTCGCCCTTGTCATAGCGCGACTGCATCCATGCCTGCGACATGTCGATACTGTCGAAATAGACGATGGGCGCGATGGCGTCGAAAAATGCGAGGGCTTCGGCACCTGTTTCGGCGGCGATGGCTTCGGCCAGCGCGCCTGAGGTCAGCGGGCCAGTGGCGATGATCCATTTGCCGTCTTTCGGCAGCTCGGTGATCTCGCCGTATTCCACAGTGATATTGGGGTGCGCGAGCAGCGTGTCGGTGACAGTCTGCGCGAAGGGGTCACGGTCGACGGCCAGTGCACCGCCTGCGGGCAGGCGGTTCTTGTCGGCACAGGCCATGATCAGGCCATTGGCGGCGCGCATTTCCCAATGCAGGAGGCCCACGGCGTTTTGCTCATCATCATCTGAGCGGAAAGAATTGGAGCAGACCATCTCGCCCAAAAGCCCGGTTTGGTGGGCGAAGGTTTCGACCTTGGGGCGCATTTCGTGGATCACCACGTTGACGCCTGCGTTTGCCGCTTGCCAAGCCGCCTCTGATCCGGCCATGCCGCCGCCGATGATATGCAATGTATCTGTCATGGGGGCGATGTAGGGCAGGGCTGCGCCGCACGCAACAGGCAAGCGCGGATGCGGGCCGCTGCGCGCTGAAATATCGAGATGGACCGCTTTGCCGGGGGTATGGTTTTGGGGTCGCCGCTGCGGGAATGGTCGGTCAGTGAGAGGCTGACCCGGAGGGACCTTCCGCCGGCGGCGACCCAAAATCATCGGGGCTTCTGCACCCTAATATAACAGTGCCCCGATTTCGCCTAATTTGCCAGCCCTAGCGTGGCAACAAAGTTGCGCGGATTTGGAAACAATCACTGCTGCCAGTCGGGGGCGCGTTTTTCCAAGAAGGCGTCGATGCCCTCGCGGGTGTCTGCCTCAAGCATGTTGCGTACCATAACCTCGCCGGTGAAAGCATAGGCTTGGTCTGTGGGCAGTTGCATTTGCTGGTAGAAGGCCCCTTTGCCATGGGCGACAGCGGTGCCAAGTTTGCTGGCGATTTTTTCGGCCAACGCGTTGGTCTCTTTGGCCAGTTGGTCGGCTGGCACTGCGCGGTTGATCAGACCCAGTTCGGCGGCGCGGGGGGCAAAGATGAACTCGCCTGTCGTGAGCATCTCAAACGCCTGTTTGCGCGGGATGCTGCGGGTCAGCGCGACCATGGGGGTAGAGCAAAAGAGGCCGATGTTCACGCCGTTGACGCCAAAACGGGTGTCCTCGCTGGCGATGGCGAGGTCGCAGGTGGCGACAAGCTGGCAGCCTGCGGCGGTGGCGATGCCGTGAACTTGGGCGATGACCGGCTGCGGGAGGCTTTGGATGCGGGCCATCAGGGCGGCGCATCGATCAAAGAGGTCTTTGAAGGCCGCCGCACCGCCATCTTCGGCTTGGCGCATGGCGGTCATTTGGCGCAGGTCGTGGCCCGCGCAGAAGGCTTTGCCCGCGCCCGACAGGACAATTACCCGTGTTTGCCGGTCTTCAGCCAATACGTCGAGTTTGCTGTGCAGGGCGGCCAACATTTCGTCTGACAGCGCGTTCAGCCGCTCGGGCGCGTTCATGCGCAGATGGGTGATCGGCCCTTGTGCCGTAACGTCAAGAATTGTCACCTTGCCCTCCCAAGCTGGTCGCGCCAACGTTAGGCCGAGGCAGGCAGGGAGAACAAGTATGGCCGTGGTGATGGATGCAGAAGCGCTGCAAGCGTTCATGCGTGAGGTGTTTGATCAGGTGGCGGATGATTTCGCCGTGGATCACGTGGCCGAGAACGAGATCACCATGCGTCTGCTGACCAGCCACCGCCATTTGCGGCCCGGCGGGACAGTCTCGGGCCCGTCGATGTTCGCGCTGGCGGATGTCGCGGCCTATCTGGTGACGCTGGCGATGATTGGGCCTAAGGCGCTGGCGGTGACGACAAATTGCTCGATTGATTTCATGCGCAAGCCGCTGGCGGATGTGCATTTGATTGCTAAGGCGAAGCTGCTCAAGCTGGGGCGGCAATTGTCGGTGACGGATGTGCTGATCTATTCGGAAGGGTCAGACAAGCCTGTCGCGCGGGCGAGCCTTACTTATGCGATTCCGCCCGCGTCGATGGGATGAGGAGGGCCAGCGCCTGACCGTGGGGTGGCGATTGTGAGGGCGATCCGTGCCACTTTATGGTGCAGCCGTGTTGTGCCTTCTCGAAGGTAGGCCCAGCCTCACCAAATCGCCAGCCCGCCGGGACGGGCAGGCGATGGCCCGGCGCCTGCGGCTTGATTCCGGGCTGTGGATTTACCCGAAAGCAATAAAAAAGGGCCGGGAAAAACCCGGCCCAAGGAAGAGGTCTGGCTGGCGCCACAGGGAAGTCACGCTTGCCAGAACACGCGGGAAGCCTCGGCTGAGGCTTGTTCCGGTGTAAGTCCCGCATCATCAAGCTCCCACGGCTCTAGCGCTGCAAGCGCGAGGCGGGTGCGTCGGCGGGCCGCCCATGTGGTCACGACCGCCGCAAAGCGCAGCGCGATCACCGCAGGGACCGGCAAAGCGCGGTATGTCATCAATGTCATTGCATCAGCGCTGATAGGGCGAGCCTGTGTCATGGGGGAACTCCTTGAAATTGTATTGACACAAAGTGTAGAAACTCTACAAGTATAAGGGTACAAAGCGCGATACAATTTGACCACAGGAATATTGTAATGGGTACAATTTGGCAGCCGACGCTCGCCGAAGGGCAGGGGCCAAAATACAAGCTCGTGGCCCTCACGATTCGCGAGGGGATCAAATCGGGTGCCCTAGACGTCGGGGATAAATTACCGCCCGTACGAGAGTTGGCCTGGCAGTTGGGGATCACGCCGGGCACCGTGGCCCGAGCCTATACGATCCTCACGGATGAAGGGCTGCTTGAGGCTGAGGTGGGCCGGGGCACCTTTGTGGCGCCACCACAGGCGGCCATTCGCGAAGATGTCTGGAACCGCGAACAAGACAGCTGGATCAAAGAGCTAGAGATTGCCGATACCGATGCGGTCAGCCTTTTTAGCCCGCGTTTGCCGGATATGGGGCAGGTGGCGGTGATCCGCAGTGCCTTGCGGCAGGTGGCGGATGTGCCGGGCGAAGAGCTGATGAACTACCCGACCCGCGATGCCTATGCGCCGGTCCGGCAGGCGGCGGTTGATTGGCTCTCGCATCTGTCCCTCGGGCCGCTGAGCGAGCAAGACGTGGTGCTCTCTCATGGCGGGCAGAGCGGGATTGTACTGGTACTTCAGGCGATACTGACTGGGCCAAAGCCGGTGATGCTGGTTGAAGACCTGTCCTATGCTGGGTTTCGCCGCGCAGCAGAGGTGTTGCGCGCAGAAGTGGTCGGCGTGGCGATGGACAAAGACGGCGTCTTGCCCGAGGCGCTGGACAAAGCCGCGCGCGACAGTGGTGCGCAGGTGTTTTGTACCACGCCTGAGGTGCACAACCCGACCGGCAGCCACACCAGCCTAGAGCGGCGGCGCGCATTGCTAGAGGTCGCCAAGCGGCACGGGTTGGAGATATTGGAAGACGATTGCTATCGCATGGGCTCGGCCCGCGCGCCGAGCTATCGGTCGCTTTGGCCGGAACATGTCTGGCATGTCTCGTCGATCTCGAAAGAGCTTACGCCGGCGCTGCGTGTGGGGTTTGCGCTGGCACCGAAAGGCAGGTCAGCGGATTTGCGGCGGGTGGCGGAATATGGATACTTCGGACTTGCCCGCCCCTTGGCTGAGGCCACGCGCATTCTGCTGACCGATCCCCGGATGAAAGGTATCTGCAACGACATCCGCGAGCGGTTGGGTGAATATGTAGAAGTCGCAGTGAACCATCTGGGCGGCCATGAATTGCAATGGTCGCGCGATGTGCCGTTTTTGTGGTTGCACCTGCCCCCCGGCTGGCGGGCGGCGGGGTTTTGTCGGGCCGCAGAGGCGCAGGGCGTGCAAATCCGGTCTGCTGATGAATTTGCCCTGCGCGATGGCCGCGCGCCCCATGCGGTGCGCATTGCGGTGAATGCCCATGTCTCCCTGCGCTCCTTCGAGGCGGCGATGCAGCGGCTGCGTTGTCTTTTGGACAATCCGCCAGAGCAGATCAGCGTGTAGAAATATGGGGTATTATTATACCTAAATAATAAGGTACTGTTTTCATTGATATAATCCGTGATTGCTGCGCTTGACCCGGTCAAGCAGGTGTTTATAACCCCCTCATCAGATAGCGGACGGGGGAATCCTCGTTCGACCAACCTCAAACGGGAATTCTTCCATGAAAACCTTTTCTGCGACACCGGCAGATATCGACAAGAAATGGATCATCGTCGACGCCGAAGGCGTCGTGCTGGGCCGTCTCGCCTCGATCATCGCCACGCGCCTGCGCGGCAAGCACAAGCCGTCCTTCACACCGCATATGGATTGCGGTGACAACGTGATCGTCATCAACGCCGAGAAGGTGCAGATGACGGGCAAGAAGCGTGAAGAAAACTTCTACTGGCACACCAACCACCCCGGCGGGATCAAGTCGCGCACCAAGGAGCAGATCCTTGAAGGCGCGCATCCTGAGCGTGTGGTGACCCAAGCCGTCAAGCGTATGCTGCCCGGCAACCGCCTGAGCCGCCAGATCATGACCAACCTGCGCGTCTATGCAGGTAGCGATCACCCCCATGAGGCCCAGAGCCCCGAAGTTCTGGACGTAAAGTCCATGAACAAGAAAAACACGCGGAGTGCATGAGCATGGCTGACGAAATCAAAACACTCGAAGGGCTCGAAGCCGCTGTAACCGAGAACATCGGCGGCGTGCAGGGCACTGAAACCGAAATGACCCCTCGTGAGCCGGTTCGTGACGAACTGGGCCGCGCCTATGCCACCGGCAAACGTAAAGACGCGGTCGCCCGCGTTTGGATCAAGCCCGGCTCCGGCAAGGTTATCGTAAACGGCAAGCCGCAGAACGAATACTTCGCGCGCCCCGTGCAGCAGCTGATCCTGGCGCAGCCTTTCGGCATCACCAACACCGAAGGCCAGTTCGACGTGTTCGCAACGGTCAAAGGCGGCGGTCTGTCCGGTCAAGCGGGTGCGGTTAAGCACGGTGTCTCCAAGGCGCTGCAGCTTTATGATCCCTCCCTGCGCGGTGCGCTGAAAGCGGCAGGCTTCCTGACCCGTGACAGCCGCGTCGTCGAGCGGAAGAAATACGGTAAGGCCAAAGCGCGCCGGAGCTTCCAGTTCTCCAAGCGTTAAGCTTTCCGATCAAGTTTGCGAAAGGGCTGCCCTCAGGGGTGGCCCTTTTTCGTTGGGGACGTGCAGCAGGCATGTCTGGCCATTGCTCATGAAAAAGGCCGCTGCAGTTTCCCGCAACGGCCCTTAGTCAAGATCAGGGATGATCCCTTGCGGGATTAGCCGCCGATTTCGTAGCTCACGGTAAAGCCCAGCACGCCGTCACCATCGTTGGTGTCTTCGTATAGAGCTTCAAAGCTGACGCCATCGCCAAAGTCATAGACGGCACCGGCTTCGGCATAGATGTTGTCGTCGCGGTCGCTGTTGCCGATCAGGCCGACGGCGGTCCAACGCTCAGACAGGGGCGCTTCAAACGCCACTTCTTGATCGCTTTCGCCATTGTCGGGGTCGATGATCACGGCGAATGCACCAGAGGCGTCACGGCCGATGGGGAAGCCCAGCGTCGCGGTGATTTCTTCGCTGTGGTCTTTGGAATCGTCCAGCCAGGTGTAGGAATAGCTCAGATCCCAGCTCATGCCCTGGCCAAAGTCTGCACCATAGCCAAGGTTCGCTTCGAATTCAGCGTCGTCTGTGGGATCTTGGTAAAGCGATGTCGCGCTCAGGCCGGTGTGGAAGCCGCCGTAAGTTAGCTCAACAAAGCCTTCGACTTCGTTGTCGAGGTGGTCAAAGTCGTCCGAGGTGTTGAAGCGCGTGGCGGCAGAGACACCAGCGGTCCAGCCGACCATTGAGCTGAAGCCGCGGTCTTCGATGACGGGGTCGAACCCGGTTGTAATATTGTCCTGAGCGTAGGCCGCAGAAGAGAGCAGCCCGGCGGTGAGGCCGAACCCGATAAGGTGTTTGATGTTCATAGCTTTTGCCTAGTTTTGGACCGTGGCTTGTCTGCGACTGGCGAGGTCTGGTTGTGAAGGCCCTTCGGATATGCCCGTGATGGGAGAGCTGCAAGCGCCGTTCGCGCATATCTGGCATGCGTTAGAACATAACATCGTGATTGGCGGATATTTCGCCCAAGTGTTTGGTTTTTCTTGCGGCTCCGCGGTTCCGGGCGGGGGGGAGGCTGCCTATATCAGGCAGAACACAGGAGATAGACATGCAGTATTCAGTTCTCGATCTCGCCCCGGTGCCTGAAGGGTCAGACACGCCAACGGCGATCCGCAATTCCGTCGCGCTGGCGCAACTGGCCGAAGCTAAGGGCTATCACCGGTTCTGGATGGCAGAGCATCACAACATGCCCGGCATCGCCTCTGCGGCGACATCGGTTTTGCTGGGGCATGTGGCGGACCATACGCAGCATATCCGCGTAGGGGCGGGCGGTGTCATGCTGCCCAACCACGCGCCGTTGGCGATTGCAGAGCAGTTTGGCACGCTGGCCGCGATCCATGGCGACCGGATTGATTTGGGTCTGGGCCGCGCGCCGGGCGGGGATCAAGCGGTGATGCGGGCCATGCGGCGTGGCATGGGCGGCGGCGATCACTTCCCCGATGATGTGGCTGAGTTGATGTCTTATCTGGGCGATCCAGACCCAAGTGCCCCGGTGCGGGCGCATCCCGGTGAGGGAACGCATGTGCCGATCTGGATCCTCGGCTCTTCGCTATACGGCGCGCAACTGGCAGCGCATTTCGGGCTGCCTTACGCCTTTGCTTCTCACTTCGCGCCGGACGCGTTGGAAGAGGCCACCGCGATCTACCGCCGGGATTTCAAGCCGTCTGAGGCCTGCCCGAAGCCACGTTTCATGTTGGCGGTGAATGTCTTCGCGGCGGATACCGATGAAGAGGGGGCCTATCTGCGCACCACCATGCAGCAAGCTTTTGCCCGTTTGCGCACAGGCCGCCCCGGCAAGCTGCCGCGCCCGGTGCGCGACATTGATGCCGAGATTGGCGCAGGGATGCGGCAGGGGGTGGATCAAGCGCTGCGGATTTCGGCAGTTGGCAGCCCCGAGACGGTGAAACGCGAGCTTGAGGCGTTGATCGCGCAGCACCGTCCGGATGAGTTGATCCTGACCGGGCAGATCCACGATCACGCGGCGCGGCTGCGCTCGTTTGAGATTGCGGCGGATGTGATGCAAGACATGAAGGTGGCGGCTTAAGGGCCGCTGCCCCGTCACTCGTCAGGGCTGACCAACCCCAACCCCCGCAAGTAAATGCCGATCCCGGTTTCCAGCAGATCGTCTGCTGGGAAGGGTGACGCGCGACCCGGCGAGTTGCGGGCGAAAAGTTCGACAACGCCATGGCTCATCGCCCAGATATGGGCCGAGAACATCGAAGCAGGGGGGCGTTTGTCTTCGGGGATATGCTGGCTGAGGTCGGATGCTGCGCGTTCCAGAACGCCGTTGGCGCGGTTGGCGGCATGGGCCAGCTCTGGCGTGCGGTTGACCGAGATACCGGATTCGAACATGGCGATATAATGGCCGGGGTATTTCCGGGCAAAGGCGAGATAGGCACGGCCCGTGGCCTCAAAGGCCTTTAGGGCCGAAGGTTGGCCGGATTCATAGGCGAATTCCATCAATTCCGCAAAGATATCATAGCCTTGATGCGCGGTCTCGGCGATCAGGTCTTCGCGACCTTCAAAGTGGCGGTAAACGGCGGCGGGGGTGACGCCCGCGCGTTTGGCAGCCTCTGAGAGCGTGAAGCCCGTAGGGCCGCGCTGCTCGATCAGCTCAAGGGCCGCATCGATCAGGGCTTGGCGCAGATTGCCGTGATGGTAGCCGCGCTTAGGCATCCCAGATGTCCGGCCCGCCGCAAATTTCATCGTCCGCCTTGCCGATCGCTTTGGCGTCCTTTTGGGGATAGTCGAAGCGGTGCAGCAGATGGCGCATCGCGGCCAACCGGGCGCGGCGTTTGTCGTCAGAGCGGATCACGGTCCAAGGGGTTTGGTCTGTATGGCTGCGCGACAGGGTCTCGTCGATGGCGGCTGAGTATTCCGCCCATTTCGAGAGGCCTTTCACGTCAATGGAGCTCAGTTTCCACTGTTTCAGCGGATCGGATTCGCGTGACAGCATGCGGCGCAACTGCTCGCCCCGACCCACGTTGAGCCAGAATTTGATCAGGTGGATGCCGTCTTCGACGAGCATCTGTTCAAACGGGGTGACTTGCTCAAAGAAATGCGCGCGCTGTTCGGGGGTGCAAAAGCCAAAGACCTTTTCCACAACGCCGCGGTTGTACCAAGAGCGGTCATAGAAAACCATTTCACCTGCGGTCGGCAAGTGTTTGACGTAGCGCTGGAAATACCACTCGCCTTGCTCGGTCTCGGTGGGTTTTGCCAGGGCCACGACACGTGCCGCGCGTGGATTGAGGTTCTCGCGCATGCGGCGGATGGTGCCGCCTTTTCCGGCAGCGTCGCGCCCTTCAAAGACCATGACCACCCGCTGCCCGGTCTCCCGGACCCAAGATTGCAGTTTGACCATTTCGATCTGCAACCGCTCGTAGTCCCGTTCATAGGTCTTGCGCGACATGCGCTCGTCATGCGGGTAGCTGGGCGAAAGGATGTCGTCCTTATCGGCCCGCTGAATCGCTTGGCGAATGTCCTCGGGGGCGTCATTCTCGAAAAAGGCGCTGATTGCGCCGTCAAAGGGCAGGTCCATGGGCGCTCCTTGCGGGTGTTCTTGTTTCAATATGGGATGTTAAGGCGATTAACGCAAACCCGCACGGGCGGCGGCGCGGTCAATGGCATCAATGACTTCCTGCGGCGCGGTGTGTTGGGGCATATGGCCCATGCCGGGCAATCGCGTCAGGGTGCCGTTGGGGATGTCGTTGATCAGTTCTTCGGCGTGGATATGCATCGGGACGATGGTATCGGCATCGCCGTGGATGATTTCGACCGGCATGGTCAGACGGTCGTAAAGTTTCGCCATTTCCACCACATGGGGGCGCAGCTGGTGAACTTGCTGGGCATTGGCACGGCTGGCGCTGCGCCGCAGGGTCAGCCCGGTGCCAATGTGATCGGCATAGCCATCGGGCGCAGGCTGCGGGGCAAAGATGGATTCAATGCTGCTTTGCACCACACTGTCGGGGACAAAGGCCGTCACGGTAGGAACAAAGAGCGCGCCGCCAAGACGAGATGCGCTGAGGTTATAGATCCAGCCCAGCCCACCCGGCCAAGGCTCTGATACCGCTGAGACCAGCACCAGCGCGGCGGTGTCCTTTGGGCGCTGCACGCCCCAAGCCAGCGCCACGGCGCCGCCAAAGGAATGGCCCAATACGATAGGAGACTCGACGCCGAGTTTATCGGCAGCCTTTTGCAGCAAAGCGGCCTGCTCTTGCGGCGACTCACCCCGTGGGTTCCACGCGCCGCGGGCGCCGGGCAGGCGGGCGGTATAGCCCATGCCGGGGCGGTCGAACATGATAACGCGGTAGCGGTCGCTAAGCCGTTGCGCGAAGTCGAAGGTGAAATCGCGCAGGTTGCCGCTGGCGCCATGGATCAGCACCAGATCCGGCCCGTTGCCAATCACTTTGGCATGGACCGGCAGGCCATCCACATCAATGATCTCGCCCTCGGGCGGATGGCTGGCTTCGGCGCGGGCTTCATGCCGCGCGGCGCGCCATTGGACAAGCGCCACCAGCAGGGCCAGCCCAAGCAGAAGGACGAGCAACAGTTTAATGGCCAATCTCATTCATATCGAAGGGAGTGGTCTGGTATATCTCGTTGATCCAATTGCCATAAAGCAAATGCGCGTGGCTGCGCCAGCGGTTCACCGGGGTGCGCGATGGGTCATCCTCGGGGTAGTAGTTGCACGGCACATTGATCGGCACGCCGCTTTCCACGTCGCGGTCATACTCTTGTTTCAGCGTGTCGCGGTCATATTCAAAGTGGTTAAAGACATAGAGCGCGCGATGCGCCGGGTCTTCGATCAGGCAGGGGCCAACCTCATCACTGCCCAAGAGCGTGGTGAGGCCGGGGTGCGCGTTCACCTCGTCTTGGCGCATCTCGGTCCAGCGAGAGACGGGCACGGTGCAATCATCCGAAAACCCGCGCAGATAGGGCGATGCGGGCGCAAGGTTGCGGTGACGGAAGCAGCCGAAGGCCTTCTCGCTCAGCATGTGTTTTTTGACCCCATGAAAATGGTTGATCATCGCCATGCCGCCCCAGCAAACGCCGAATGTCGAGTGGACGTTGGTTTGCGTCCATTCCATCACCTCGCCCAGTTCGTCCCAATAGGTCACCTCGTCAAACTCAAGATGCTCAATCGGCGCACCGGTGATGATCAGCCCGTCGAATTTCTCGGCCTTCATCTCCTCAAAGGGGCGGTAAAAGCTCTCCATATGTTCCGCTGCCGTGTTGCGGGCTTGGTGGTCGGACATGCGGATGAGGCTCAGCTCAATCTGCAGGGGCGTCGCGCCGATGAGGCGGGCAAACTGGTTCTCGGTCTGGATTTTTTTAGGCATCAGGTTCAGCAGCGCAATGCGTAGAGGCCGGATGTCTTGCCGCGATGCCAGCTCCTCGTCCAGCACCATGACCCCTTCGTTACGCAAAACGTCAAAGGCGGGCAGGCGGGAGGGGATCTTGATGGGCATGAGACAGGTCTTTCAGGGGTAGCCAGAGCAGTCAGATAATCTTGGGCGGGGTGGGTTCAACCGCCCGAGGGTAGGTGGCGGGCGATAAGATCGGTAAAGTCTTCGGGAGCTTTCAGCGCGTCGATGTCGGCAGGGGTGATGGTGACGCCCCATTTCGACATGGCGGCATAGCGCGGTTGGCGGTGCGACAGCGCGGCGGCATAGGTCCAGCGGATGAACTCATCGGGGTTCACGGAGTCTTCGGTGATGTTCTTTTCGGCGAGATAGTCAGCCCAAGCACGGGAGAGGAATTCAGGCTGGTAGGCCATTGGCTTGGGGGCTTTGTCGAAGCGGCGGATCAGTTCTTCGGTATGGGCCTCATCGCCTTTGATCCAGACCAGCAGACATTCGTCGGCCAATTGCTGCAACAGCGGGTCGTTCGGGTCTTCGGGATCGACCCATTCGCAGATCGAGCCGCCTGTGTCGCAGATGAAATGCGGGTAGCCATAAAGCTGCTCGGCGCGGTTGGCGAAATAGGCGGTGTCTTTCAGCGCGCTGATCTCGGCCCGGCGGAACGCCTCTTGGCGCGTTGCATAGTCCGCCATGGGCAGCCCGCCGCGCGCCGGATCGCCGGGTTTGCCGAGCCACGTGGCCACGGGCGATAGATTGTCGAAGGTGATGTTTGACCCGATGTAAATGCTATCGCTGAGCAACAGATCACGCAGAAACGGCACTTTCATCGCCTCGGCCTTGGCGTTGTCGGCGATGAGTTCGCCCAGATAGCGGGTGCCGATGCGGTAATCGATGGAGTAGTGAAACCAATCCCCGCTGGCGCGCAGCAGGCTGGACAGATGGGTCTTGCCCAAGCCCGACATGCCAAAGATCAGAACTTTGCGGCGCGGGGCCGCGCGCCAGTCGTCAGCCGTGGGGTAGAGCATGTATCACCAAGGTTAAGTGCTTCGTTTCCCCTGATTACCCCAGTGTTTGACAAGACGCCAGATGCGGCCATCGAGCACCAAAAGCCCAAGCGCCAGAAGGGCAAAGCCGATGTAGGCGGCAGGGCGCAGGGTCTCATCGCGCAGCCATGCGCCCAGCAGGATCGCCACGGGTGCAACCAGCAGCGTCACCAGCATAAGGTTGCTGCTGCCCGCCATGGCCAGCACGCGGTAATAAAGCAGATAGGCCAGCGCCGTGGCGGCCAGCGCGTAATAGGCGATGGCCATGACCGTGGTCGGGGCAAGGTCGAGCGTCAGCGGCCCTTCAACGGCCCATGCCAGCGGCAGCATGATCAGCGTGGCCCCGGTCAGCATCCCCGCAGCGGCCAGTTGCGGCGGCTGGCCGGGCAGGAATTTACGCGCGCAGACCCCGGCCATAGCATAGGACATCGCCCCACCCAGCACGGCCAGTTGCGCAAGGCTGCCGAGGTCGAAATTCGTGAGGTTTTCCAAACCGATGGCGGTGCTGACCCCGGCAAAGCCGAGGCAGACGCCGACAGCTTTACGAGGGGTAATACGCTCATCTGCCAGAAAGATCGCCGCGGCTACCACGCCAAAGATCGCCGTGGCTGCGTTGATGATCGAGGTCAGCCCTGAGGGGATGTGCAACTGCCCCCAAGCCATCAGCGAGAAGGGGATCACGTTGTTCAAAAGTCCCATCAGCAGGAACGCCGCCCAAATGCGCGGCTCACGCGGTATGGGCAAGCGCATGACGGCGACCGCAGCCCAAAGCACCAGCATCGCCCAGAACACCCGATGCGCGACCGAGGTGAGCGGGCCGATCTCATCTAGTGCTACACGCACGGCTAGAAAGGACGCGCCCCAGAGGAGGGCAAGAAAGCCCATTTCAATCCAAGCGCGCGGGGGGATGGTTTTTTGTGTGATCATGGCATGGGTTTAGGCGTTTGGCGCGGCGCGGACGACCCGAAAGATGCGCATGTACGAAAAACGCCGCCCGAATGCTTCGGGCGGCGTGATAGATTGGTTTGTGAGGTGGCTTAGAAAGTGAAACCGACCTTGACGCCAAAGGCGACCGCGTCGTTGTCCTCGAAGTTAGCCGCCGGAGCGTTGGTCGGGATCGCAGTCTGCGCGTCGCCGATGTTCACGTAGCGGATGCCGGTGGTGACCTTCATGTTATCGCGGGTGTAGACAGCGGCCAGTGCGAGGCTCTTGTTGCCATCGGTCGGGCCGAGGTTCGAGGCAAAGCCGCCTTCGGACTTCTCATAGCCGACAGAGGCGGAGACCGACCAGTTGTCGTTCAGACGGCGGCCCACACCCAGCGAGTAGGTAAAGACATCGTTGTCGTAGCTGACGAGAGATGCACCACCTGTGGCGCCTGCATAGGCAGCCGGAGAAATGTCGAAGGAAGACCAATCAACCCAGCGGATGCCACCGAACAGAAGCGTGTCAGCAGCGATACCGGTCTGGAAGTCGAGGTTCACCGACTGAGGTGTTTCGATTTCGGTCGTGCTCATCGCTGCGCCGAACTCGGTCGTGTCGACGTCATGTTCGATCTTGGAGTTATAGGTCAGCGCCACGCGCATGGCGATGTCGGGGCGCTCATAGGCGACACCAGCGACATAACCGACGCCTGTGTCGCGCTCACCATCAACCGTATAGCCGCCCACGAAGGGGACAGCCGCTGTGGCTTCGATGGTTTGCACACGCAGACCGCCGTGAACGCTGAAGTTATCGTTCATCCGGTAGCGCAGCAGGCCGGTCAGAGCGTGCGCCTCAAGATCAGCCTGCGCGCCTGCGGCATAGTATCCGGTGCCTGTTGGATAATCGATGTCCGCGCCAAAAGGTTGGTCATAGATGATTGCATAGGACAGCTTGTCGTTAATGTCGGCTTTATAAGCAGCACCGAACTGCATGTAGTCTTCGGTCGCGTTGCCCGAATTCCGGCTGCCGAGCGCGGCCACGGAAGTGCCAGACGTATCGGGCGAGATATGCCCAAAGCTGAACTCCGCATAACGCCCGCTTTCAAACAGAGCATTGATGGACTGACCAGAGCGGTCAATACCGCCCGCATGAACGGCGGCAGTCGACGCCATAAGCGCCGGAATTGCCAAGAAATGTGATTTCATGTTTCTCTCCCAAGATGCTGCGCCGAACCTCCCCGGCGCGAGTTGGAATGATCTAAGCGGATTGCTGCCGTTTGCGTCAATTCCTGACCTAAGGTCAGGCTGATATCTGAGACAAAATTACCAAATGTGTGGTTTGCGGGTCTCGAACCAGAGGTTCAGATAGTTGCCCGCAAAGATGATACCGGCACCGATGAACACCCAGACATCCAACACCTCGCCATAGAGCAGCATACCGACCACGGCGATGGCCGGGAGACGGACAAAATCAATCGGCACCACCACGGTTGCCGGTGCAAGGCTAAGCGCGTTGGTCAGGCAGAAATGGGCCAGCAGACCGCAGGCACCGACAAGCAGCAGAAAGGGTGCCGTGTCTGCCGTGGGCAAAGCGATATCGCCGTCGTAGCCAGCAGAGATCAGGCCGAAAATAAGTTGCAGTGTGGTGAGGTAGAACAGGATCGTGGTGATCCCTTGGGTGCGCGTCAGCCGTTTGGTCAGCACATTAGTTAGCGCAAAGAAAACGGCACAGCCCGCCGCGGCCAGAATGCCGGTGTTAAGGTTGCCAATATCAGGGCGTGCGACGATCAAGATGCCGATGAACCCCAAAACGGCCGCCAGTGCCCGCGTGGCGGTCAACCGTTCGCCGAGCAGAAAGATCGACAGTACGATGACCCAAAGCGGTGAGGTGAACTCTAGCGCGAAAACCTGCGCGAGCGGGATCAGGGATACGGCGAGGAACCACAGGTTCTGCCCGGTGAAATGCGCAAGGTTCCGGAGCAGTTGTGTGCCAAAGTTGCGGGTGTTGATCTGCCGCCATGCCCCGGTGGCGCCGGCAAGTGTAACGACGATGATCACGCCGATCACACTGCGGTAGAGCATCACCTCAAACGTATCGAAACGCGCCGAAAGCTCACGCCCCGCCACCGCCATGGCCGAGAAGGAGCCGATGGAACCGATCATCCAAAGGGCGGCGCGGAAGGTCGGGGTCATGCCGGGCTCGTGATCTGATAGTCGCGTGTGATCCCGGCGGTAAGTGTGGCCCAGTCTGAAGCCGCAGCGCGGGCTTGGTGGGCGTCAAAGGCGGCGCGGTTGGTGAAAAGCTCTGATACTTGCCAGACAAGTGGATCATCGGTGGGGGTCACGTCAAAGCGTAGACATCCCGGCTCGGCACGGGTGAGACGCAGATGCGCGTCAAGCCCCGCGCGCACCCGGTCCGCTTGGGCCGGGGTGGCGCAGCGAAGGTGGCCGGTTAGGGCCACCCTCATGTTTATTCCCACTCGATGGTGCCCGGAGGTTTCGAAGTGATGTCATAGGTAACACGGTTGATGCCCGGCACTTCGTTGATGATCCGCGTGGCGGTTTCACCAAGGAAGTCATGGGTGAACGGGTAGTAGTCCGCTGTCATGCCGTCGACGGAGGTCACCGCACGCAGGGCGCAGGCGAAGTCATAGGTGCGGCCATCGCCCATGACGCCCACGGTGCGCACGGGCAGGATCGCCACGAAGGCTTGCCAGATTTCGTCATAGAGGCCGTGGCGGCGGATCTGGTCGATATAGACGGCATCGGCTTCGCGCAGGATCGCCAGTTTCTCGCGGGTGATCTCACCCGGGCAGCGGATTGCCAGACCCGGACCGGGGAAAGGATGACGGCCAATGAACGACGGCGGCAAGCCCAACTCACGGCCCAGCTCGCGCACTTCGTCTTTGAAAAGCTCACGCAGCGGCTCAACCAGTTTGAGGCCCATCTTCTCGGGCAGCCCACCGACGTTGTGGTGGCTCTTAATGGTCACCGAGGGGCCGCCGGAGAAGCTGACGCTTTCGATGACATCTGGGTAGAGCGTGCCTTGGGCCAAGAAGGTCGCATCGCCCACGTCTTTCGCGTGTTTCTGGAACACGTCGATGAACAGCTTGCCGATGATCTTGCGCTTGGTCTCGGGGTCCGAAACGCCGTCGAGCTCACCAAGGAACAGTTCCTGCTCATCCGCATGGATCAGCGGCATGTTGTAATGGTCACGGAACATGGTGACGACCTCTTCGGCCTCACCCTTGCGCAGCAGACCGTGGTCAACAAAGACGCAGGTCAGCTGGTCACCGATCGCTTCGTGGATCAGTACAGCGGCCACGGAGGAGTCTACGCCACCCGACAGACCGCAAATCACCTTCTGATCGCCGACTTGTTCGCGGATTGCGGCAATCGCCTCGTCACGGTAGGCGCGCATGGTCCAGTCGCCCTTGAAGCCCGCAAGACGCACGAAATTCTCATAGAGGCGCGGGCCGTTGGGGGTGTGGTGCACTTCGGGGTGGAACTGCACCGCGTAGAAGTTGCGCGACACGTCGCCGGTAATGGCGAAAGGCGCATTAGGGGAGGTGCCATAGACCTCAAACCCAGGAGCGATCTTGCTGACGTGGTCGCCGTGGCTCATCCAGACCTGTTCGCGGTCGGTGGCAAACCAACCTTCGAGCAGTTCAAGCTGTTGGCCCGTGGGGGTCACGAAAGCCCGGCCAAATTCAGCCGTTCCGTGACCGCGCTCCACATGGCCACCGAGACAGTGCATCATGACCTGTTGGCCGTAGCAGATGCCAAGGATTGGCACGCCCAGTTCAAACACGGCCTGTGGCGGCATTGGCGCGCCTTCGGCAAACACAGAGGACGGGCCGCCCGACAGGATCACCGCCTTAGGCGCGAATTCCTTAAGGAAAGCATCGTCCACCACGTTGAACGGGTGAATTTCGCAAAAGACATTCAGCTCCCGCAGGCGACGCGCGATAAGCTGCGTGACCTGGCTGCCGAAGTCGATGATGAGAAGGCGGTCATGGGTGATATCTGTCATGGGGGTGTGATTAGGCCCGTGGGCGCGTGCTGGCAAGCCTCAAGGGCGCCGAAGAGGCAGCCCCAAGGCGTTTAATGCGCCGCAATGACGCGGGGACGGCACGCGATGTCGCTTTTTGCCGCGGAGGGGCGTTATCCGCGCGAAGGGGGCGCTGGGAATGGGGTAGTCACAAGCAAGACTTGCGAGAAGGACAGAGCAATGGCGGAATCAGCACGACGGGCACGCGGTGGCGGAGGTGCAGCACGGCGCGCGGCACGCACAGCGGTTTCCTTCGAGACAGCGCGATATATTGAGCGCAACATCCCGAACTTCGAAGTGCTGACCGAAGAGGCGCTGGAGATCATTGAGCATAACGCCGACACGGTGCTCGAAGAGATCGGCGTAAACTTCCCCGATAACCCCGATGCGCTGGCGCTATGGCGTGACGCCGGGGCGGATGTGCAGGGGGAGCGGGTGCGCATCCCGCGTGGGTTGGCCCGCAAGCTCTGTGCCACGGCACCCTCTACGATTACCCAAGTGGCGCGTAACCGGGACCGTGATGTTGTGATAGGGGGGAAGAGCCTGGTGCTCGCCCCCGTATATGGCCCGCCCTTCGTGCGCGATGCCGCTGGGGGACGCCGTTATGCCACAATGGCGGACTTCGAGAAATTCGTGAAGCTGGGCTATATGTCCAAATGGCTGCATCACTCCGGGGGGACGGTATGCGAGCCGACGGACATCCCGGTGAACAAGCGCCACCTTGATATGCTGCACGCGCATATGACGCTGAGCGACAAACCGTTCATGGGCTCGGTGACCGAACCGTCTCGGGCGCAGGACAGTGTCGATATGTGCGGGATCCTCTTTGGTAAGGACTTCGTGCAGGAAAACACGGTGATGACCTCGCTCATCAACATCAACTCGCCGATGACTTTTGACGATGTGATGATGGGCGCGCTTAAGGTCTATGCCGAGAACAATCAGGCCTGCATCATCTCTCCCTTTATCGTGGGAGGGGCTATGGCACCAGTGAGTGTAGCAGGAACACTCACGCAGGTGCTGGCCGAGACTTTGGCAGGGATCGCTTATAGCCAGCTTGTGCGCCCCGGTGCACCCGTGATCATGGGGGCCTTTGTGACCTCCATCGATATGAACAGTGGTGCGCCGACCTTTGGCACGCCAGAGGCTGCGCATATCACCTATGGCGCTGGGCAATTGGCGCGGCGCATGAACCTGCCATACCGCAGTGCCGGGTCGTTCAACGGCTCGAAACTGCCCGATGCGCAGGCGGCCTATGAGACCTCGAACAGTCTGAATATGGGGCTTTTGTCGGGCGTAAACTTTATGCTGCATGCCTGCGGTTGGCTGGAAGGGGGGCTTGTATCGTCCTTTGAGAAATTCGTGATGGATGCTGACCAACTGGGCACGCTGCATCACCTCGCCCGTGGTATAGAGATTGACGAAAACGCGCAGGCGATGGACGCGATCCGCGAAGTCGGGCCGGGGGGGCATTACCTTGGCTGCGCCCATACACAGAACAACTTCCGCGAGGCGTTCTGGAAGTCGGACCTGCTGGATTACAAACCCTTCGAGACATGGTCGGACGAAGGCGCGCGCGATACGCAGGCGCTTGCCACCGCACGGATGGAAAAGATGCTGGCGGATTATCAGCAACCGGCATTGGATCCGGCCATTCGCGAGGCGCTAGATGCGTTTGTCGCGGAGCGCAAAGCGGCCGAGCCTGACAGTTTTACTTAAGGCGTTCAGGCGGGGGGCGGTCCCCCCGCGTTGGCTTTCAGGCGCTGGGGGTTTGCGCAGCCTTAAGATAACGCGCTTCGCCAATCATGGCGATCAACACATCAACATGGCGGATCAGGCTATAGCTTGCATCTGCCGCCTTGCGCTGGGTGTTTAGCTCCGCCTCAATTTCAATGAGCGTGATCAGCGCAGTACCGTGACGTGGCAACACCCCAAAGCCCAAGATGCGGGGCAGATGGGTGCCACGTCGATAGTCCTCAGACCCAATTCGCGCGGCCCGCATCAAGAGGCGCGGGCGGTGAAGCTTTTGCAGCATTGTCAGTAGATCTTGCATCACAACTCTCCGGTAAGCGGGTGGTGAATCACCCCATCTCGGAAAGTGTGTCACAACTTTTGCGGGTGTTGCGTCGTGCACTTTCCCGGCGTACGGCGCATTCCGGCATCGTTTACCTTTTGGAAACAATCATTGCCAAACAAGATGATTTTAACGAACGGGTAACCAAAACATCCATAGGTTGTGAATGTCTCTGGGGATAGCTCTCCAGCTTGGGGACCCGCCAAAAAATGGAAGTGGCAGTCAATTGAAGGCGCATCACCAAACCCAACAGACAGTTATGCCGGGATGGGTGCCGCATGGAGCCCTGCATTACCTCGCACATACGGAGACCGGCGCACCGATCCGGGCTTTGGCACGCCAAGCTGGCTGTCATGCCTCAACGATCATGCGCCAAATTCGCCGTATCGAGACCCGGCGCGACGATCCGCTGGTGGATGCAGCTTTGCGCAGGCTCGGCGCGGTGCGGCGTGACTTGGATTGTAATGCTGGCCCCCCAGCAGGAAAGACAACAACAATGAATACAACAGCCGCCCCCCTCTTGGACGAAGATACATTTGCCGCAGAGGCGCTGCGCGTGTTGCGCCGTTTGCATGAAACAGGCGCGGTTCTCGCCGTGGCCGAGGGCATGGAGAAGGCCGTCGTCGTCCGGGAAACAGATGCCGGCCCCGGCGCGCGCACTGCTGTGGTCGACAGCGCCGTGGCGCAAGCAATGGCTTTGAAGGACTGGATCGCGCCGGGCAGCACAGGCCGGGTGACGCGTTATCACATCACCAGCGCAGGCCGGGGCGCGTTGCGGCGCATGATAGAGGACCAGGGCGCGGTGGCAGCCGATGGCTTTGCCGAAGATCAAACGGCGTTTCTGAGCATGTCTTGTGATCCGCAAATGGAAGAGGACGGCGATACAGAACCAACACCCCGTCGCAACCGCTATTGCCTGTCGGAAAGCCCGCTCTCTGCACTGGCGCGGCGACGGGACAAATCTGGCACGCCGTTTTTAGAGGATGGGCTGGTGCACGCAGGAGAGCGGCTGCGCGAGGATTTCGAATTGGCGCAAATGGGCGGCGGAATCACGCAGAACTGGGATCATTTTCTGACCCCCGGTACCAAACCAACCGGGCGGGGCGACAATTCGGGCGTCATGGCCGCTGCAGAGGCACGCAAGCGGGTGGCCGATGCGATGGCCGATCTTGGACCCGGCCTGTCGGATGTGGTGCTGCGCTGTTGTTGCTATTTGGAAGGGTTAGAGACCACTGAAAAGCGGCTGGGGTGGTCGGCACGCTCAGGCAAGATCGTGCTGCGGATCGCGCTCATGCGGCTCAAGCGGCACTACGACGAAACCGTAGGGCCGGGGGGGCCGATGATCGGATAAAGAAGGGGCGGCAGGGGAAAGGACCCTGCCGCCCCAATCGTTTTAGTCTGCGACCGTCGTCGGCGTCTCATCTGTCACCGAAATCGCGACCTCGTCTTTCTCATAAGCGTTGCGCACACCGGCGGCATAGTCTGGGTGCACTTTCTCAAGCACCGCATACCAGCGTTCTTTCACCGACTGCGAGCAGGGGGCCATCGCACCGGCCATGTTCGCGTGCAGACGGTCGCGCTGCCCTTGGTCAAAGACCTCAAGGTAGAGCTTGCGCGGCTGCACGTAATCGGCATCCGATTCCTCTTGGACATAGCGATCTGCATCGCCCGAAATGCGCAGCGGCGGTTCCTGAACCGACGGGTCGGGACGGGCCGATTCTTCGTATTGGTTCGGCTCGTAATAGGCATCTGGGTGGCCGGTCTGCTGCGGGAAGAACCGCATGGAGCCATCTTTGTGGTAGTGGTGCATCGGCGCGGCCTTGGGCGCGTTGACGGGCAGAGCCTCGTAATGCGTGCCAAGACGGTAGCGGTGCGCATCTGCATAGGAAAAGACCCGTGCTTGCAACATCTTATCGGGTGAGAAACCGATGCCGGGCACCTTGTTCGATGGCGAATAGGCGGCGTTTTCGACGCTCTGGAAGTAGTTGTCGGGGTTGCGATTAAACTCCAACATACCAACCGGGATCAGCGGGTAATCCGCATGCGGCCAGACTTTGGTCAGGTCAAAGGGGTTAAAGCCGCAGGTTTCGGCCTCCGCCTCGGGCATGACTTGGATGTTCAGCTCCCATTTCGGGAATTCGCCGCCTTCGATGGCGTTGAACAGATCCTCTTGGAAGTTCTCACGTGTCGACCCGATCAGCTTCTCCGCGTCCTCGTTCGAGCGGTTGCGGATCTCCTGCTGGCAGCGGAAGTGGAACTTCACCCAATGACGCTCACCCTTGGCGTTCCACATCGAATAGGTGTGGCTTCCGTAGCCGTGCATGTGCATCGGGTTCACCGGAATGCCGCGGTCGGACATCAGGATTGTAACTTGGTGCGCTGATTCAGGCTGCGCCGCCCAGAAATCAAACATCGCCTCGGGCGAGCGCAGGTTGGTGCGCGGGTGGCGTTTCTGAGTGCGGATAAAGTCCGGGAATTTATAGGCGTCGCGGACAAAGAAGATCGGGGTGTTGTTGCCCACCACGTCCCAATTGCCTTCTTCGGTGTAAAATTTCACCGAGAATCCGCGCACGTCACGCTCACTGTCGGCAGCACCCAATTCGCCCGCCACAGTGGACCAGCGCGAGAGGATTTCGCAGGTTTTGCCCACTTCGGAGAAGATCGCCGCACAGCTATAGTCGCTGATGTCATGGGTGACGGTGAACGTGCCTTCCGCGCCCCAGCCCTTGGCGTGCACGGCGCGCTCGGGGATCCGCTCGCGGTTTTGATGGGCCAGTTTTTCGATCAGTTGGTAGTCATCCAACAGCACCGGGCCGCGGCTTCCGGCGGTTTTGCTGGTGTCATTGGTCGGCATCGGCGCGCCGGCGGTGGTGGTGAGACGCTTGCTCATCTTGGGTTCCCCTCGGTTATTGTCTGAGGGGAGAATGGCGGAGGTTCTCTATAATTTCCAATTGCAGTTTTGTAAATTTGCGATAGGAAAAAGTTATGAACTTCACGCTCAAACAATTGGAATATTTCCGTGCACTGGCGACATTGGGCAACTTCGGCCGCGCGGCGGAGGCGTGCAACATCTCGCAACCCGCACTTTCAGTGCAAATCCGCAGTTTGGAGCAGTCGCTTGGCGGGCGGCTGGTTGAACGGCAGAGCCGCGCTTCGGTCCTAACGCCCTTAGGCCGCGAGGTTTTGAGCTGCGCTGATGACATCCTGCGCCGCGCGAAACTGCTGGAGGCGACGGCCCGTGAACAGGTGGGGTTGGCGGGCACACTGAACCTTGGGCTTATTCCCACCGTTGCGCCTTATCTGCTGCCGGGGGTGCTGGCAGCGCTCCGATCGCAGGACATCTCGTTGCGGGTCGAAGTGCGCGAGGCACAGACCGATCAACTTCTGACCGATCTGCGCGCAGGTGCGCTTGACGCGGCGGTCATGGCCCTGCCGACGGGGGAAACCGGATTGGCCGAAGTAGCGCTGTTCGAAGACCGCTTTCTCCTCGCAGGATCGGCAGAGCGTATGGCCGGGGCCATGGTCAACCATCCGACCGATCTGGCGCGTACACCTTTGATGTTGTTGGAGGATGGCCACTGCTTAACCGATCAGGCGCTAGAAGTCTGTCAGCGCGACCGCACACAGGCGGGCATCCACACGGGGGCATCGTCCCTCGCCACCCTGTCGCGGCTGGTGGAGGCGGGTTTTGGCATGACCTTGATGCCCGAAATCGCCGCCCGAACCGAGCTTGACGCCGCACCGGGGCTGCGCCTGCACCGTTTCGGCACGCCGGAGCCTGCGCGGCAAATTGGGCTCGTGCGTCGGGCGGGCACGCCAGCAGGCGGTTGGGCGACGCAATTGGCCGAAACGCTAACAGAGGTGGGGGAGGGGCTGACCGGACGGCTGCGCGCAAATTACTAGGCGCAAGCGGGTCAAAGGGACCGGGCCAAGCGGCCCGATCCGATCACATGGAAGGGCTTAGGCCGCTTCGGTTTTCTTTTGGTTTTCGAGGTATTCCAGCACGGTTTCGGGGCTGGATACGCCGTAAGGGTCATCACCGTGGTTGTCGCTGATGCCGGGCTCTTCGAACCATGCTTCGATCTGACCGTCGTTGACGATGGCGGCATAGCGCCAGCTGCGTGCACCAAAGCCGAGGTTGTCCTTGGCGACCAACATGCCCATGCGGCGGGTGAATTCGCCCGACCCATCAGGGATCACGTCGATGTTCTCAACACCCTGCATCTCTTTCCATTTGTTCATGACAAAGCTGTCGTTGACCGACAGGCAGTAGATGCCGTCGATGCCATGCTCTTGGAACGCAGCGAAGTTGTTCTCAAAGCCGGGCAGCTGGTAGGTGCTGCATGTCGGCGTGAAAGCACCGGGGAGCGAGAACAGGACAACGCGCTTGCCTTTGAAGAAGTCTTCGCTGGTTTTGTCTTCCCAGCGGAAGGGGTTGTTGCCTTCGATGCTGTCATCGCGCACGCGCGTTTTGAAGGTGACGTTAGGGACTTGGATACCGGGTTTCATCGCGTCTCTCTTTCTCGAATTGGAATCTTTGTGGCTTGGTAGCGGATATAAGAAGCGTGATCAACTTTCGCAATGCTGCAACTGCATTGTATCTTTCGGGTTAGAAAACAACGCGCTAAATCAAGACGATGGGCCAATGTCACTGGCGCATGGCTGCCTTGTTCTGAGGGCGCATGCTGTAGGTGGTCATCGGGCCAAGGACTATGATAAACAAACGGCGACACAATGATCAGAGGCCCCCGATGCGCGATCTGAAGATTCCCGAACAGCGCCACCCCGAAAAGGCGCGCAAGCCTGACAACGCCCAGCCGAAAAAGCCGAGTTGGATCAGGGTCAAAGCGCCCGGCGGCAAGGGCTATGCCGAGACTGCGCGCATCATGCGTGACAACAAGTTGACGACGGTCTGCGAAGAGGCGGGCTGCCCCAATGTTGGCGAATGTTGGTCGCAGGGCCACGCCACAATGATGATCATGGGCGAGGTTTGTACCCGCGCTTGTACCTTCTGCAACATCGCTACGGGTAAGCCGCCAGAGGATCTGGATGTGTTCGAGCCGGGCCGTGTGGCCGATGCGGTTGCCAAACTGGGGCTGAACCACGTTGTCATTACTTCGGTCGACCGCGACGACATCGAAGATGGCGGGGCCGAGCATTTTGCCCAAACCATCCGCGCCGTGCGTCACCGCAGCCCCGACACGACAATCGAAATTCTGACGCCGGATTTCATCCGTTGCGGCCCCGAAGCCCTTGAAAAGGTTGTCGAAGCGCGCCCGGATGTGTTCAACCACAACCTTGAGACGGTACCGGGCCTCTATCCCGAAGTGCGCCCCGGCGCGCGTTACTTCCACTCCCTACGCTTGCTTCAGCGGGTAAAGGAACTGGACCCGTCGATGTTCACCAAATCGGGCATCATGGTGGGCTTGGGCGAAGATCGGCAATCGGTCATTCAGGTGATGGAAGACATGCGCGCCGCCGACATCGACTTCTTGACCATCGGACAATACTTGCAGCCGACGCCAAAGCACCACGCGTTGGACCGTTTTGTAACGCCGGAGGAATTTGCGTCCTTTGAAAAGGCGGCTTACGGCAAGGGGTTCTTGATGGTTTCGGCCACGCCGCTGACCCGGTCGAGCTATCACGCTGGCGACGATTTCGCGCGTCTGCGCGAGGCGCGGAACCGTAAGCTGGGGCTGGGGTAAAGCACCAATAGCTGCGCCCGGCGTTACCCGCCGGGCAGGGCTTTGAGATAGGCCGCAATCGCTTCGCGGTCGCTTTCGGGCAGTTGTGCAAGGTTGCGCACCACTTCGGCCATTTCACCGCCTGCGCTGTCGTATTCCGGCGTGAAGCCGGAAGTGAAGTATTCCACCAAATCTGCCTGCGACCAATCCAGATGCGCAGGCGTGATACCAGGGATGCGCCCTTTGCCCGAAGGGTTCGGCGCGCCGGTCAGCCAAGCCTTGCGCTGTAGCCCACCCAAGGCATTGCGCGCTGTGTGGCATTCCCCGCAATGGGCCATCCCCTCGACGAGATATCGACCGCGTTCAACTTGCGCGCCTGACACCTCGGCCATGACGTATTCATCATTAAAAAACAGCATCTTCCACACCCCAAGCCCGCGGCGCACGTTGAAGGGAAAGCCCACCTCATGCGGCAGGCTTGGGACCTCTGCGGCGGGCAGGGTCTGCATATAGGCAAAAAGGTTCACCACGTCCTGCGGGGCGAGGTGCTGGTAGGCGGCATAGGGGAAAGCGGGGTAGTAATGCTGCCCCTCGGGTGAGACACCACGCGTCACGGCGCGGGCAAATTGCGGTAGGGTCCAGCCGCCGATGCCGTGGTTCGGGTCTGGCGATATATTTGGCGCGTGGAAGGTCCCGAAGTCGCTGGGGAAGGGCAGGCCACCGGCCAAAACCAGCATCTTATCCCCCTCACTCTTGGGCGCGGCATGGCACGATACGCAGCCCCCGGCGGCAAAGACGAGCGCGCCAGCCTCGGCATCAGGTGTCAGCCCCGCGCCATAGGACGGGTCAAGCGGATCGGGCCCGGTAACGACCCAGCCAAAGGCCGCGCCAAGAATGGCGCAGCCCAGCAGGATCATCAAAATGCGTCGCAAGGATTAGCTCTTGGGTACGCGGTAATCGTCGTGGCAAGCGCCACAGGCTTTGCCGAGATTGCCCATGCCAGCCTTAAGCGCATCAAGATCGGTCCCGGCAGCGTCCATCATCGCGGCGCTGGCGGTTTGCAGGTTCTCTAACTTGCTGGCAAAACCTTCGGCGTCGGTCCAGACTTCGGCCTTGGCGTCTGATCCTTCGACCATCCCATTCTCGGTGCCTTCGATCCACATTGTCGATGTATCAAGCGTGGCTGCGGCATGCAGGTTGGACGCGGCGACTTTGGCCTTTTCAGCGTCATACTCGGCTTCGCCCTTGGCCATTCCACCCAAAACCCCGGTGTGATAAGCGATAAGCTGCATCTGTGCATGGCGTGCGCCGACGGCAGCGGCAGCGGCTTTGTCGCTATGGCCGGCCGCAAAGCCAGCAGTTGCGATGACCAAAGCGCCGAGGCTAATCGCTGTAATACTCTTTGTTAAATGCATGATTTTCTCCCTTTGATTGCCGCAGCGTAACACGGGGCAGGAAGCTGACAAAAAACAAAAACGTGATCAGCAGGATAACAGGCGCGGTTCGGCTTAGAACCGGCGGGGGATACGCTCTGCCGTGGCCCAATCAGGCCAGTAGCCCAGCCAGTCGATCAAGCCGATGGCCAGGGCCGCAGCGATGATTGCGAAGACTACGATCACCCGTTTCATCGACGGTGGATTGCGCGCCCAATTGGACATGCGCAACAGCCACCGTGGGTCCATCATGTAAAGCGGACTTTGCCGATGAAGGGCAGGTTGCGATTGCGTTGGGCAAAGTCGATGCCATAGCCCACGACAAATTCATCGGGGATTTCAAAGCCGGTCCAGTCAGCCTTAAGATCGACCTCACGCCGGGTGGGTTTGTCGAGCAGGGCAATGGATTTCAACCGCGCCGGTTCGCGTGAACGCAGCAGGTTGGTGACATGGTGCAGCGTGTGGCCCGTGTCGACGATATCTTCGACAACCAGCACATCACGCCCTTCGATCGCGCCGCGCAAGTCTTTGAGAATGCGCACTTCCCGGCTGCTCTCCATGCCGTCGCCATAGCTGGAGGCTTCGAGGAAATCGACCTCGATCGGCAGGTCCAGTTCGCGCACCAGATCGGCAATGAACACGAAGGAACCGCGCAACAGGCCGACCACGACCAGCTTGTCGGTGCCATCAAATTCGTCGTGAATTTCGCGGCAGAGAGACTCGATCCGGGCCGCGATGGCCTTGGCCGAGATCATTTCATCGATGACGTAAGGCCGTTGTGCCATGGTTTTGCCCTTGAATCTGCGGGATCGAACAGTGAGATAGGGGGTACCTCGCTACGCAACGGAACGCAATGCCCACCCATTCTGAGACCCGCCAATTGCCCTATAGCGCGCAACAGATGTATGATCTGGTTGCCGATGTGGGCCGCTACCCTGAATTTTTGCCCTGGACCGCTGCTGCGCGCATTCGTAGCGACGAAGAGCGCGGCGATCACCGGGTGATGGAGGCCGATCTTGTGATCTCCTTCAAGGTGTTTCGGGAGCGGTTCACCAGCCGTGTGGTGCTCTGGCCCGAGGCCAAAAAGATCGACACTGAATATCTTGATGGGCCGTTCAAGTATATGAAATCAAACTGGCATTTTGAGGATAACCTCGAAGGATGCCAGGTGCATTTCTTTGTCGATTTTGAGTTCAAGAACATGATCTTGCAAAAGGTCATCGGTGTGGTTTTCAACGAAGCGATGCAGCGCATCGTGCGGGCCTTTGAGAACCGTGCGAAAGAGCTTTACGGCCCTAAAGGCTAAAGCGCCGCGAAGCCTCGCAGCAACAGGCCAAGCGCATGGTCACGGGCCGCAAGCCGCACCGCGCCGCGGCCCTGTGCACCGAACTCAATCGTTTCCGTCTGAACGCCCGCCGCTGTGGCGAGGCCAAAACAAACGCGGCCTTCGGGCTTATGCTCTGATCCGCCGGGCCCCGCGATGCCTGTGATCGACACCGCGATCTGCGCCTCAGAGTTCGCCAATGCGCCTGTCGCCATCTCTGCGGCCACCTGTTCAGACACCGCACCCCATTGCGCGAGCGTCGCCTCTGAAACGCCCAACATCGCGATCTTCGCGGCATTGGTATAGGTCACGAAGCCCCGGTCGAGCAGCGCCGAAGACCCCGGCAAGTCGGTCAGTGCGGCCGCCACCATTCCGCCCGTGCAACTCTCCGCACAGGCGACCATTACGCCGGTTTCGCGTGCCTTTTCCAAGAGTTGCGCGGCAAGGCTCATTACAACACACCGTGGTAAAGCGCCGCCAGCGCCATGACGCCAAGCGCGGCGAAGATACCGGCAAAGATATCGTCAAGCATCACACCAAAGGGGCCACCCTGACGGTCTGCCCAGCCGATGATCAGCGGTTTGGTGATGTCAAATAGTCGGAACAGGGCAAAGGCGGCGATCCAACCGGGCCACATGGAAAGGATCGGAATTTGCATGGACCAAGCGGCATAAGACAGCGGCAAA
Source organism: Sulfitobacter indolifex (assembly GCF_022788655.1). NCBI lineage: Bacteria > Pseudomonadati > Pseudomonadota > Alphaproteobacteria > Rhodobacterales > Roseobacteraceae > Sulfitobacter > Sulfitobacter indolifex. The sequence goes on from NZ_CP084951.1 coordinate 1,405,253, forward strand.
AGCGCGATCCACTGGCCGACCAATTCGTCGATCACAACCTCGCCCGGATCATGATCCGGCCCGCCGGCCGTATAGCGCGCCGTGGCCCACCAGCCCAAGGGGATGGCCACGAGTATCCCAATCACCAGCAGCGGAAAGCCCCCGATCACATGCAAAAGCCACGCATAGGGCAGAGCGACAAGTGAGCCCCAAGTGCCCGGCGCGGGGCGGATATGGCCAACGCCCAGAAGTGTCGCAATGAGATGAGCTGGGGTCATGATTTCACCAATGTTGCTGTGGCCATACAGGCGATGCCTTCGCCACGTCCGGTAAAGCCGAGGCGCTCGCTTGTTGTCGCTTTGACGGACACGCGGTCGATCTCAAGCCCTACCATCTCAGCCATAGAGGCGCGCATCGGCTGTACATGGGGGCCAATCTTAGGAGTCTCGCAGATCAGCGTGCAATCAACATGGGTCAATGTGAACCCCATATCGCGGGCCATCTGCGCGGCATGGCGCAGAAAGATATCGCTGCGCGCGCCTTTCCACTGTGGATCGCTCGGTGGGAAGTGCTGGCCGATGTCGCCCCGTGCCAGCGCGCCATAAATCGCGTCAGTGACCGTGTGCAGCGCCACGTCGGCGTCGGAATGGCCGACCAGCCCGTGGGTGTGCGGAATGTCGAGGCCGCAGAGGGTGACATGATCTCCGGGGCCAAAGGCGTGAACGTCAAATCCGTTGCCGGTGCGAATGTCCATGCGGGTCTCCAATATGCGGGCGGCACGGGCGAAATCCTTGGGCCGGGTGATTTTCAGGTTATCGGCGCTGCCTTTGGTGATGGCAACGGTCAGGCCCGCCGCGCGGGCAACTTCGACATCATCTGCCGCTTGACCGCCGTAGCTTGCGTGGGCGGCGCGGATCGCGGCAAGGTCAAATCCCTGCGGCGTCTGTGCGGCGAACAGGCTGCTGCGGTCTTGTGTGCCCGTGACGTGCCCATCGTTGCCCTGCCAAAGTGCGTCGGTGACAGGCAATCCGGGGGCCGCGGCTTGGTGGTGCGCAAGCGCCTCAACCACCCCAAGGATGATCTCAGCCGAAACACAGGGTCGCGCGGCGTCGTGGATCAGCACCTTGTCGGCTTGGCCAATCGCATCAAGACCGCGCTGAACAGAGGCCGCGCGCTCCGCCCCGCCGGTGGTGACGGTGACGCCTTGCGCGGCAAACGCCTCGGCCTGATCCATGTCATCTTCATGCAGCACCAGCACAATCTCGGTGATCTGGGGCAGGGCGCGAAAGGCCGCGAGCGTGTGGTCAATCACCCGCGCGCCTGCCAACCCCTGCCACTGCTTGGGCTGCGGACCGCCTGCGCGGCTGCCACGCCCGGCGGCGACAATCAGGGCTGCGATACTCATGAGGACATTCCGGGCAAGTCTTTGAACATGACCCTGTCTAGGCAAAGCGCGGGCAGGGTGCAATCTGGGGGCATTGCTTAAAAATTAAGCATTCACTTGGCGCATAGCTGCTTTTCAGGTTAGTTTTATTGAGGTCGTGCCGTGGCAGAGCTACACAGCAAGGGACCGCACAAGGATTAAGCATGTGACCGCCGACCCCCTAAATTTCGATCCGCCGGTATTCCTCGCGCCGATGGCCGGGATCACCGATCTGCCCTATCGCAGTCTTGTGGCACGATTCGGGGCCGGATTGGTCGTGTCTGAGATGGTCGCCAGCCAAGAATTGCTGAGCCGCCGCCCCGGAACCCGCGAGAAGGCAGAGCTGGGGCTGGATGTCATCGGCACCTCAGTCCAGCTTGCGGGCCGCGAGGCCGAACCGATGGCCGAAGCTGCCCGCATGGTAGAGGCCATGGGCGCGCGGATCATCGACATCAACATGGGCTGCCCGGCCAAGAAGGTGACGCAAGGGGCCTCCGGCTCGGCGTTGATGAAAACACCAGACCATGCGCTGCGGCTGATCGAGGCGGTTGTGGGCGCGGTCAACGTGCCGGTGACGTTGAAAACCCGGCTCGGGTGGGATGACAATATGCTCAACGCAGCACCTATCGCCAAACGGGCCGAAGACGCTGGCGTGCAGATGATCACCATCCATGGGCGCACGCGCTGCCAGTTCTACAAAGGTCGCGCCGATTGGGCGGCGATCCGGGCGGTGAAAGAGACGGTTAATGTCCCCGTTATTGCCAATGGTGACATCATCGGTAGCGACGAGGCGCGGCAGGCGCTGAAACTCTCGGGCGCAGATGGCGTGATGGTCGGGCGCGGCGCGCAAGGGCGACCTTGGCTGCTGGCGCAGATTGCTCATGATCTGCACGGTCGTCCGGCCCCGGTGATCCCCAAAGGGCGCGCGATGGCCGAAATGGTCACTGAGCATTACGACGAGATGCTACGTTTTTACGGGGTCGAACTGGGTGCCAAGGTCGCGCGGAAACATCTGGGCTGGTATATGGACCATTGCGGCACCCCCGCCGACCTGCGCCGCGCTGTGTTGACCGCGCGGGAGGTGAACACCACCTTCGATTTGATCACCGAAGCGATGCAGTATGATGCCGCAGCCCTGCAACCCCCGGTCGCAGCATGAGAACCGAGACTTCCGAGCGTCAGATTTGGACCTCGCTCCCGGTGCCTGCCTTCATCATCAGTGACGACGACCGGGTTGATGATCTGAACCCCTCTGCCGAAGGGTTCCTGAATGCGTCGGCCCGCGCGGCGATCGGCCAGTCGATCTGGCGTCTGATTGCAGTGGATCAACCGCTTGAGGCCGCTTTTGCCCGCGCGCGACTGCAGGGAACACCGCTGTTTGTTAATGATGTGGATGTGGGGGCGATGCAGCGTGCGCCGCTTCAATGTGCCTTGCAAATTGCGCCACTGGTGGGCGGGGCCAAACAGATGATCTTGATGATCACACCGCGAGAGTTGGCCGGGCGCATCACGCAGGATCACAGCGTGAAGTCCGCCGCGAAATCCGCCATCGGCATGGCTGAGATGCTGGCACATGAGATCAAGAACCCACTGGCCGGGATCACCGGCGCGGCACAGCTTTTGTCGATGAACCTGCCGCAGGATGATCTGGAGCTGACCGATCTGATCGTCGCTGAAAGCCGCCGCATTGTGAAACTGTTGGAGCAGGTCGAGCAGTTCGGCAATCTCATGCCGCCTGAGCGCAAGCCGGTGAACCTGCATGACGTGCTCGACCGTGCCCGACGCTCGGCGCTGTTGGGCTTCGGCGCGAAGATGAAAATTTGCGAGGATTACGACCCTTCATTGCCGCCCGCGCTTGGCGACAAAGACCAGCTTTTGCAGGTGCTTTTGAACCTCATCCGTAATGCGTCTGAGGCCGCAGGCGACGCGGGTGGCACGATCCGCTTGCGCAGTTTCTATGAACACGGTTTCCAGTTGCGCCGCGCCGATGGGGACGGTCAACCGCTGCCCTTGCAGATCGAGGTGATCGACGATGGCCCCGGCTTACCTGACCATATCCGCGCAGATGTTTTTGACCCTTTTGTCTCGGGCCGCGAGAACGGCACGGGGCTGGGCCTCGCCCTCGTAAGCAAAATCATTTCAGACCACGGGGGGTGGATTTCTGTCAGTTCTGCCCCCGGTCGAACCGCATTCCGCATTTCGCTGCCGCGCGCTGGTGCCGCGGCCATCAAGGAGAATTGACATGGATGGCACCATCCTCGTCGCCGATGACGACCGCACAATCCGAACCGTCCTGACCCAAGCGCTCACCCGCGCAGGTTGCAAGGTGCACGCCACCTCAAGCCTGACCACGCTGATGCGTTGGGTGAGCGAAGGCAAGGGCGACGCGGTGATCTCTGACGTGATCATGCCCGATGGCAACGGTTTGGAAATGCTGCCGAAAATTGCGCAGGATCGTCCCGGTTTACCAGTCATTGTCATTTCGGCACAAAACACGATCATGACGGCGATCAAGGCGGCAGAGGCCGAAGCCTTTGACTATCTGCCCAAGCCGTTCGATTTGCCGGACCTGATGAAGCGCACGGCCCGCGCGCTTGAGCAACGCGCGACGCTGAGCCGGAAGCCAAGCGCTGATGACAGCGCCGAGATCGACGCCGAACGCGACGATCTGCCGATGATCGGACGCACCCCGGTGATGCAGGCGCTTTACCGTACTGTGGCGCGGGTCATAAACACCGACTTGCCTGTGCTTATTTGGGGCGAGAGCGGTTCTGGTAAATCATTGATTGCACGCGCCATTCATGACTTCTCCGACCGGCGTAGCCTGCCGTTTGTGACGGTGACGGATGCGGATCTATCTGATATCGAAGGCCCATCGCGGGTGTTGGCGCGGGTGCGCGGTGGCACGCTGATGATCGACGAGATCGCGGATTTTCCACAAGAAATTCAGGCCCGTTTGGTCCGCATGATGGACGCCCCGGGGGAGGACGCGCCGCGCTTCATGGCGACCAGCCAAAACGATCTTGATGCGGCCATGCAGGACGGCAAACTGCGCCGCGACCTCTATTACCGTCTGTCGGGCGCTACATTAGAAGTGCCCGCGCTGCGTGACCGGGTCGATGATATTCCGCTTTTGGCCGACCACTTTTTGGCCCGCGCCAACCCCGGCCCGGCGTCGCCGCGCAAACTTTCGGACAAAGCCGCACAGATACTTCTGAAATTCCCATGGCCCGGCAACGTGCGTCAATTAGAACATGCGATGCGCCAACTGGCACTGGCCAGTCAGGCGGCCGAGATTACAGCCAGCGAGGCGGAGCTGCTGCTTGGCGCGCAGACCGGCCCGGCCCCGATGCAAACAGAGGCCGACACAGAACGGCTCGGGGCATCGGTAGAGCGTCACCTGCAACGCTACTTCGACTTGCACGGCTCAATGTTGCCGCCTCCGGGACTTTATGCGCGGATCTTGCGCGAGGTTGAGCTGCCGATGATCGAAATCGCACTGGCTGCAACCGCGGGTAACCAAGCAAAATGTGCCGCATTGTTGGGAATCAACCGAAATACTTTGCGTAAGAAGATCACCGACCTCGATATTGAGGTGACACGGGGCCGCAAGATGATGTAAAAGAGCCACATAACAGTGGCCATCGGGGTACTACCCCGTTCAGGACCACAAAATATGGCGGTTGATGCAGCGATGCATCACAACATCGGTGAGGTATGGGGGTGGCAACCCGGGCACGTAGGTTCAAGCTCGAGCGTTTGGGGCGGCTCAGGCGCGTTAAGCGGCTGCGCAACTGGTCCACATTTGGGCTTGTTGTGCTGGGGCCGGTTTTGGCGCTGGCCACCTATCTGGCACTTGGGCCTTTGGGGCAGGGGGCGGATACGCTCAACCTGCGGCTCATTCTTCTTACCGATCTCGTTTATGTGCTGCTGGTTGCGGCGCTGGTCCTCATTCAAGTCGGGCGGCTGATCTCGGCGCGCCGGGCCAAATCGGCGGGCTCACGGCTTCACCTGCGACTGACGGGTGTCTTTGCCCTGATGGCGCTGATCCCGACAGTGACGGTGGCGATCTTTGCAGGGTTGACGGTGAATGTCGGGCTTGAAGGGTGGTTTTCTGACCGGGTCAGTAGCGTGGTTGGCTCTTCCTTGGCGGCCGCAGAAGCCTATGAGGCCGAGCAGCGCGAAGATTTGATCTCAGATGCCCAGACCCTTGCCCGCAGCATCGACAGCGCGCGGTCGCAGGGCATCAACCTAAGCGACAGTGAGCTTTTAGGCGAAGGCCAGCGGCAAATTCAACGCGGCCTGCGCGAAGCGTTCTTGGTGGACAGCACCGCACAGATCCGAGCGCGGGGAGATCGATCTTACCTATTCGATTTTGACCCGATCACGGAAGAGCAGATCGAAGCAGCAAGCGAGCAAGGTTTACTTGTCATCGAAGATTGGCCCAACAATGAATTCCGGGCCTTGGTGCCCATGGACGCCTATGTCGACCGCTTCCTCTATGTGTCCCGCGCGGTGGATGGCGATATTTTGTCGCTGCTGGACGAGACCAAGGAAACGGTGCGCCTCTACCAACAGCTTGAGTCCGAACGCGGACGGCTGCTGTTTGAATTCGCGCTGGTTTACCTTGGCTTTGCGGTCATCCTGATCTTGGCCGCGGTTTGGCTTGGCCTGTGGTTCGCCGAGCGGCTCTCCGGCCCTGTTGGTCGGCTTACCGGTGCAGCACAGCAGGTCGGGGCAGGGGATCTGAACGTGCAGGTCCGCGAAGAGGATGGCGATGACGAGATCGCCATGCTGGGCCGCTACTTTAACCAAATGACCCGGCAGCTTAAGGGCCAGCGCGAGACGCTGCTGGAAAATACCGACCAGATTGAGCGTCGCCGCCGGCTGTTTGATTCCGTGCTGAGTTCAGTCACCTCCGGCGTTGTGGGGCTGGACCCCGAGGGGCGCGTGACCTTTGTGAACCGCTCCGCCATGCGGTTGCTTGATTGGTCTGAGGATCAGCAGAGCCTGCCGTTGACCCTTGCTGTGCCCGAATTCGGACCGCTGTTTGAAACCGTGAAAACCGCAACCGATGAGGTGGCGCAGGCCGAGGTAAAGGTCTCTCGCCAAGGGGCGCTGGAAAACCTGCTGGTCCGCATGGCGACACGGCGTGCCAAGGATGGCGACCTGGAAGGCTATGTGGTGGCCTTTGATGATGTGACCGATTTGGTTAGTGCGCAGCGGATGGCCGCTTGGGGCGACGTGGCGCGTCGGATCGCCCATGAGATCAAGAATCCGCTGACGCCCATCCAATTGAGCGCGGAACGCATTCGGCGCAAGTTCGGCCCCAAAATGGCCGAAGGGGACGACGACGCGCTTGAGCAGATGACGGGCGTGATCATCCGTCAAACGGGTGATCTGCGGCGCATTGTCGATGAATTCTCTAAATTCGCGCGGATGCCCGAGCCAGAGACCAGCCGTCAGGACATCCGGCAGCTGCTGCGCGATGCAGTGCTCTTACAGCAAAGCAGGCAGGAAGACGTGACAATCAATCTTGACCTGCCCACACAGCCGGTCATGGCCAATATCGACGGCACCATGATTTCGCAGGCATTGACCAATCTGATCAAAAACGCCGGTGAAGCGATCGAAACACTAAAGAAAGAAGGCCCGCCAGAGGGGCACGTTCCGCAGATCCGGGTGGTGCTTGCACCTGACACCCGGCTTTTGCGGCTGACCATCGCCGACAATGGCATCGGCCTGCCCGAAGACCGCGCACGGCTATTTGAGCCCTATGTGACCACGCGCAGCGAAGGCACCGGGCTGGGCCTGCCAATCGTGAAAAAGATCATCGAAGAGCATGGCGGCAGCCTGACACTCGAAACCGCGCCCGCGTTTGACGGGCAAGACCATCACGGGGCCATGGCAGTCATCGCGCTGCCTATGGCCATCGACACAATGACAGATCAAGGGGACAAGGCAGATGAGTGACATCCTAATTGTAGACGACGAACGCGACATCCGTGAGTTGATCTCGGATATCCTTAAGGACGAAGGCTTTGCCACGCGATTAGCCAGCAATTCAGACGAGACGATGGCCGAGATCAACACCGAAGCGCCGGCGCTGATCATTCTCGACATTTGGCTCAAAGACAGCCGAATGGACGGGATCGACATTCTCAAGACCGTCAAGCGCGACAACCCGGATGTGCCGGTGGTGATCATCTCAGGCCATGGCAATATCGAGATTGCCGTCGCGGCGATCAAACAGGGTGCTTATGACTTTATCGAAAAACCCTTCAACATTGACCAACTCTTGGTGGTGATCCGCCGCGCGATGGAAACCTCACGTCTGCGCCGTGAAAACCAGAACCTTAAGCGGCGCGATGTGGCGTCGGCTGAGATGCTGGGCACCTCCGCGCCCTACCGCGCTTTGTTAAGCCAGCTTGATAAGGTGACCAAATCCAATGGCCGCGTGATGCTGACTGGCCCCGCCGGTTCGGGCAAGGAAGTGGCCGCGCGCTATATTCATGCCCATTCCGCCCGCGCCTCTGCGCCTTTTGTCACGGTCAATTGCGCCGGGGTGGCCCCGGATCGGATGGAAGAGGTGCTTTTTGGCCGCGAGACGCCGGACCGGGGGATCGAGCCGGGGCTGCTGGAACAGGCACACGGCGGGGTGATCTACTTTGACGAGGTCGCGGACATGCCGCTTGGCACCCAATCGAAAATCCTGCGGGTGTTGGTGGATCAACAGTTTAACCGCGTCGGCGGGACAGATAAGGTGCGCGTTGACCTGCGGGTGATCTCCTCCACCAATCGCGATCTGGATCAGGCGATCAAAGCCGATACGTTCCGCCAAGAGCTGTATCACCGCCTCAACGTGGTGCCGATTGCCGTGCCGTCCCTAGAAGAGCGCCGCGAGGATATCCCACTGTTGGCCGAGCATTTCATTGCTGAGTTCAACGCCTCCCAAGGTCTGCCGCAGCGGGCGCTGACCGAAGATGCCGTGGCCTTGATGCAGACGATGGTCTGGCCCGGCAACGTGCGGCAACTCAAGAACCTTGTTGAGCGTGTGCTGATCCTTGGCGATGGCACTGGCCCTATTGAAGCGCGCGAATTGCCCGGCGACGATGAGAACGGCGGCGATGATGGGCGTGTTGTGCTTTCGGGCGCATTGGCCACACTGCCGCTGCGCGAAGCGCGTGAGGCGTTTGAACGCGAATATCTGCTGACCCAGATCAACCGTTTTGGTGGCAACATCAGCCGCACCGCGAATTTCGTGGGGATGGAACGCAGCGCCCTGCACCGCAAGCTGAAATCGCTTGGCGTTGTGACTTCGGCCAAGGCAGGTGTGCGCATCGCACATGTGGACGAAGAGGTCGAAGCGGCGGGCTAAGCCGCAAGGCTCAGGCGCGAGGGGCGGCACCCCTCGCGATCCCAGTTAGCCGCGCGTAACGATCTGGAAAGACCCGTTCTTGTTGCGGATCACGCAGGAATTGGAGTTCAGGGCCGGCAGGGTCGTGGTTGCGCGCGGTGGTGCGGCGCGGGCGATATTGTTCGGGCAAGCGGGGATCGACACGGGAGCAAAGCCCTGATCGGCCATGCATTGCCCCTCAACCCGGTTGCGCAGGTTCTCGTTGGGATCAAAGGTCACCAGCTCACCGGGGACGTAAAAGCCGCCCGTAACCCTGCATTTATTGTCGGCATTACAGTGGCGCCGCTCGGGCACATAGCGCGGTGGTTCGCGGCGCACTTGGGTAGAGATCGGCACATCGCGCAGCGCCTGCACCTCGCAGGCGGTGGTCGCGCGGTTCACCTGCGCAACACTCGCGCCCGGTTTATAATAGGTATTTAGTGGCGCGCAGGCGGCAGCCCCCAAGGCGATGAGCGTCAGGGCAAAGGCGGCGCGAGAGGGGCGAAGCGATATCGGTTTCATAGCGCCATCATGCCGCTGTTGCGAGGGAATGACAATTGATTTGACCCTTGCCAACCCATCTGTCATGCCCTCTAACCGACCTAAGATAACCCTCACACGATCTTTGCTCAGGGTAAGGAAGCCTTCATGAAAATCATCATTTGCGGTGCAGGGCAGGTGGGTTGGCAGATTGCCCGCCACCTGAGCGGAGAGCGCAACGATGTGACCGTGGTCGACAGCAATGCAGAATTGATCCGCCGCGCCACTGACACGCTGGATGTGCAGGGCATCGCCGGTTTTGCCAGCTACCCTGATGTGCTGGACCGTGCAGGCGCGCGAGACGCCGAGATGATCATCGCCGCGACCCATTCCGATGAGGTCAATATGGTGACCTGTCAGGTGGCGCATTCGGTCTTTGGCATCAACCGCAAGATCGCGCGGTTGCGCAGCCAGTCCTATCTGGATGCCATTTATTCCGACCTCTACCGCCGCGATCACATGCCGATCGACGTCGTGATCTCGCCAGAGAAAGAAGTCGCAACCGCCGCACTTCAGCGCCTCAGCGCGCCGGCGGCTTTCGACACCGAGATTTTCATGGACGGGCAGGCGCAGCTTTTGGGCATTAACATCGACAGCGATTGCCCGGTGGTGAACACGCCGCTGCGTCAGTTGACCGATCTCTTCTCAACCCTGCGCGCCGTGGTCGTGGGGGTGCGCCGCGATGGCACGCTTTTCGCGCCCGAGGCGAAAGACCAGCTGTTCGTTGGCGATGACTGCTATGTCTTTTCGCATCACGATGACATCGCCCGCACGATGGAGATTTTCGGCAAGCAGACCACCAAGCAAGAACGTGTTGTGCTTGTGGGTGGCGGCAATGTCGGGTTGACCGTGGCCCAACACCTTGAGGCCGGGCCGCTGCGCGTGCGCACCAAGATGATCGAGAAAAATCGCAAATCCGCCGAACGCGCCGCCGAGGCGTTAGAGCGGACCATCGTGCTGCACGGGGATGGCCTTGATGCGGCCTTGCTTGCCGAAGCAGGGATCAGCCGCGCCGATGCGATGCTGGCGGTGACGGACGACGATAAGACTAACATGCTGTCTTGCGTGCGCGCCAAGGCCGAAGGCTGCCCCTATGTGATCGCGCTGATCAATGACCCGACGTTGGTGCCGCTGATGACCCACCTTGGGATCGACGCCTATATCAACCCGCGTGCCACGACCGTTAGCTCGATCCTGCGCCACATCCGTCATGGGCGGGTGCGGGCGGTCTATTCCATCGGCGATGCCGAGGCCGAGGTGATTGAGGCCGAGGTACTCTCCACTTCGCCCCTCGCGGGCAAGAAAGTTTCAGATATCGACTTCCCCGAAGGCGTGCTGATCGGCATGCTGCGCAAAGAAGGTAAAGTGATCCGCCCCATGGGCAGCACCCGGATTGATGAGGGCGATGTGGTAGCACTCTTTGCTTTGGCCGAAGACGTGCCGCGGGTTGAGCAGCTTTTGCAGGTCTCGATCGACTTTTTCTAAGCGCAGGAGCGCCGTGTGACGCAACCGACCAGCATCCGTCCCACCGGCAACCGCCCGACCGGCATCCGCCGCGAGATCGTGCAGCTGCCGCTGTTCCTGCAATTGTTCGGCGTCTCTGCTGTGTCGATGATCCTGCCCTCAATTCACGGGCTGGTGGTGAATGACCACCTGGCCAGCCGCGCCTTTCTCTATGCGGGTCTGTTGGGACTTGTCGCCTTTACGCTCATTGCCATCGCCCATGCCGGGCGCAAACCCTTGGACGGCGCACTTGGGCCGCTCTTGTCGCTGCTCTCTGCCTTTGTGTTTCTGCCAGTTTTTTTCGCAGTGCCTTTCCTTGAGGCGCTGCCGACCACGCGCTTTGTGAATGTCTATTTCGAAATGGTCAGCGCCCTGACCACCACGGGCGCTACGATGTTCGAAAACCCCGCACGGCTGAGTAACACGCTGCATCTGTGGCGTGCGCAGGTCGGCTGGATGGGCGGCTTGCTCATGTGGGTCACGGCGTCGGCGATTCTGGCACCGTTGCACTTGGGTGGGTTTGAGGTGACCGCACAGGCCGAACCCGGTCGGCCCGATGACCGTATGGGCGCTCGGATGGGCAAGATCACCCCGCGCCAACGCCTGCTGCGGACAACACAGGCATTGCTGCCGATCTACACCGGGCTGACGCTGCTGCTTTGGCTCTTGCTGGTAATCGGTGGAGAGACGGCCTTGGTGGCGCTTTGTCACGCGATGTCGGTGATGGCGACTTCTGGCATTTCGCCTATCGGCGGGGTCGATAATGCGCAGATTGGGGTCTCAGGCGAAGCAGTGATGATGCTGTTTATGCTTTTTGCTCTGTCGCGGCTCACCTTTTCTAAGGATACGGTCACGGCGACCCAAGGCGGGCTGATGACCGACCCTGAGTTTCGCATTGGCCTTCTTGTCGTTATTGGTGTGCCTTTGCTGCTTTTCGCCCGCCACTGGATCGGTGCGTTTGAGGTTGAGGTTGAGGTCGATGGTGCCCGCGCGCTTCAGGCGCTTTGGGGGGGGCTGTTTACGGTGCTATCCTTTCTCACGACCACCGGATTTGTGTCAGAGCATTGGTCCGATGCGCAGAGCTGGTCGGGCCTGCGTACGCCGGGCCTGGTTCTCATGGGGCTTGCGCTGATCGGCGGCGGGGTGGCCACCACGGCGGGCGGTGTGAAACTGCTGCGGGTATTCGCGCTCTATCAAAACGGCGTGCGCGAGATGGACCGTCTGGTCTATCCCAATTCCGTCAGCGGGGCCGGTGCGGCGGGGCGGCGGCTGCAAAGTAACGGCGCGTTCATCGCGTGGATTTTCTTCATGCTTTTTGCCATGTCGCTGGCTGGCGTCACCTTGCTACTGACCCTCACCGGTACGTCCTTTGATGCGGCTTTGGTCATGTCGGTCGCCACACTGTCCACAACCGGGCCGTTGATCGAACATGCCGCCGACACGCCCATTCGCCTGATTGAACTGGGGCTGGCCGCAAAAATCATTCTGAGCGGCGCAATGGTACTGGGGCGGCTCGAAACTTTGGCGATTATTGCGCTGATGACCCCGAATTTGTGGCGCGCCTGACACGTTTGTCCCCAGAACTGTCCTAGACCGCTGATATTGGGGCTGGAAACTCGCGCTTTCGCACTCCATACTTGGCTTAACGGGGGGGTCCGGTACGCGGACGCCAGCAAGAACAAAAGGCGAGACTACCATGGCGTCAGACAGACAGAACCTTCAGGATGCGTTCCTAAACCACGTCCGCAAGACCAAGGTCCCGGTAACCATTTTTCTGATCAATGGGGTTAAGCTGCAAGGCGTCATTACCTGGTTTGATAATTTTTGCGTTCTGCTGCGCCGTGATGGCCAATCGCAACTTGTCTACAAGCATGCGATTTCGACCATTATGCCAAGCCAGCCGATCAGCCTTTATGAGGGCGAAGACGCTTCTTGAGCCGTCCAACTTTTCAGATCGATAACAGCGACGGACCCCGCGTAACGCGCGCCTGGGTGCTGCATCCTGATATCAAAACCGATAACGACCGGCGCGCGCCAGAGCCCGCGCTGGCCGAAGCTGTGGCATTGGCCGAAGCACTTCCAGAGCTTGAGGTTGTGGGAGCCGAAGTCGTGCCCCTGCGCACCGTTCATGCCGGAATGTTGTTTGGCAAAGGCAAGATCGAAGAGCTTGAGCAGCGCATGAAGGCGGCGGAAGTCGAGCTTGTGTTGGTCGACGGCCCCGTCACGCCCGTGCAGCAGCGCAACCTTGAGAAGGCTTGGGGCGTCAAACTGCTTGACCGCACCGGGCTGATTCTCGAAATTTTTAGCGACCGTGCCGCCACCCGTGAAGGTGTGTTGCAGGTCGAAATGGCAGCATTGAACTATCAGCGTACACGTCTGGTGCGGGCTTGGACCCACCTTGAGCGTCAGCGGGGCGGTTTGGGCTTTGTTGGTGGTCCGGGGGAGACCCAGATCGAGGCTGACCGCCGCGCCATTGACGACCAATTGGTGCGCTTGCGCCGCCAGTTGGAAAAGGTCGTGAAAACCCGCGCTTTGCACCGCGCCGCGCGGGCCAAAGTGCCTTTTCCGATCGTCGCACTTGTGGGCTATACCAACGCCGGGAAATCCACGCTTTTCAACCGCTTGACTGGGGCGGAGGTCATGGCAAAAGACATGCTCTTTGCCACGCTAGACCCGACGATGCGCAGCCTTGTGCTGCCGGACGGGCCTGAGATCATTTTGAGCGATACTGTGGGCTTCATCTCTGATCTGCCGACCGAGCTTGTCGCTTCCTTCCGCGCCACGCTCGAAGAGGTGCTGGCCGCCGATATCATCTGCCACGTGCGCGATGTGTCCCACGCCGAGACCGAAGAACAGGCCCAAAACGTGCGCGATATCCTTGCATCCTTAGGCGTGCCGAAAGAGACCCGCAGCTTTGAGGTTTGGAACAAGCTCGACCTGCTGCCCGAAGACCGTGCCGATGCCATGCGTGCTCGCGCTGCGCGCAATGATGATTTGCTGGCGATTTCGGCCATCACCGGCGAAGGGCTAGAGGCGCTGCAAGAGACCATTGCCGAAGCGCTCCAAGGTGCGGTGCGCGAGGCGGTGCTGACCCTTGGCTTTTCCGACGGCAAAAAACGCGCCTGGCTGTTTGCGCAGGATGTGGTTGAGGGCGAACGTCAGACCGAAGACGGATTTGAAATCACCGTCCGTTGGTCCGCGCGGCAAGAGGCTGAATTTCAGCAGAATTGAGAGCGGTGGCGCACGCCGGGGCAGTTTTTTTGCCCGGCTGGGATCGAAATTTGTCCGCTGCGCCGCATATGGTGATGCGATCTTTTATGGAGCACGGCCATGACCCTCGTCATTCTTTATGCTTCCACTGTGGTTGTCTTTCTCGGGCTTGATTTCCTCGGCCTGACCTACCTCATCAAACCAGTGTTTGAGCGTGCCATCGGCGATTGGCTTTTGGATGAGTTTCGAGTCGCGCCCGCGCTGATCTTCTATGCTTTCTTTGTCGCGGTGGTGCTCTGGTTCGTATCGTGGCCTGCGATGGCGCAGGACCATTCGCTGCTTTGGGTCTTTGGCAACGCGCTGCTGATCGGCGCGATGGGCTATGGCACCTATGAATTCACCAATCTGGCGACGCTCAAAGATTGGACATGGGCCATGGTGGCGCGAGACTTTACGTGGGGGTCGCTGTTGACCGGCACGGCGGCAACAGCTGGTGTTGCGCTCACCCGCGCGCTGACCTAACGGCCGTTTTCGGTCGACCAGCGCCAAGCGCCCGGCTGCAGCCCGGCCAATTCCCAATCGCCTACGCTGGCGCGGATCAGCCTGAGCGTGGGCAGGTCCACATGCGCCGTCATGCGTCGCACCTGGCGGTTGCGCCCCTCGCGGATGGTGATGCGCAGCCAAGCGTCCGGCACCGTCTTGCGAAAACGCACCGGCGGGTCGCGCGGCCAGAGGGTCTCGGGCGCGTCGATCTGATCGACTTCAGCGGGTTTGGTAAGGCCGTCTTTCAGGTCCACACCCTTGCGTAGCGCCTCTAGCGCCGCAGCGTCCGGCGTGCCTTCGACCTGTACCAGATAGGTCTTGGGCCGTTTGTACTTGGGATGCGCGATGCGGGCCTGTAGCGGGCCGTGGTCGGTCAGCACCAGCAATCCTTCGCTGTCGCGGTCCAGCCGTCCAGCGGGGTAAAAACCCTTCTCGTCGATATAGGTCGACAGGGTTGGGCGGCTGCTGCCCTCGGTGCCCTTGTCGGTGAATTGCGATAGTACGCCGTAAGGTTTGTTCAGCAGGATTACGCGGGCGGTCATTGTGTAGGCTCCAAGCGGGTCACACCGACGGCAGCAGCGCGGGCCAATTCGGCGTCTAGCGACATCGGGATATATTCACCGCGCCGCCAGAGTTGCGCCATATCGTCATAATGGCGCGACAGGAAATGCCCCGATTGCCCGGTCGAGGTTACGAAAACCGAACTGTCGGGATCGGCAAAATCATAGACCCCGCGATAGCCCGCGCCATGCACGTTATAAAACGGGTCTTTCCCAGTGCCGCGGGTCAGCCCACGTTGCAGCGTGTTGTCTCCGCCCGAGGTCGATTGCCGGATGTTCACGAAGTAGCGCAACAGCGGCACCTCGCCCAGCACCGGGTGATCATGTGTCGCCTGATGCGCGTCGCCCCAGCGGAGGGATTCGAGCTGCGTGCCCCATGTCTCATTGATCCACAAAAGCGCGTCATCGAGCGCCAGTCGCGCCATATCGTGGCAGGTCTCAACCGGGGCGGATTGGCGCACGTCGCACCATTTTGAAGCGCCTTGCACATCGCGGAAGGCACGTTCGACAAAGAGCGGCTGAACGTGGGTGAAGTCCTCGGCCAAGGGGCCCAATTCGTCGCGGATCAGACGGTCCTGCAAGGCGCGGACCCACGCAGCATAGATCAGCGGTTCGGGCAGATGTTCGTTCATCTCTCCTGACCAGCCCGCCAGCAGGTCCAGCGCGCGCTGGCGTTGACGCTCTGGCGTGCCGTCGGGGGCGGCCTCTCCGGTGAACCACAGCTCGGCGCCGATTAGGGGCAAGAGAGCACGTGCGGTAGGGCTGACAGTATCAAGCTGCGCCTCGATGAAGCTGTCGCGGGTGTGGACCTCGCGGTTCTGCATCAAGCGTTGCCAGCGTTGCACCCGCTGCGTGTCGCCCCAGACGAAAGAGACATGATTGGGGAAGGGGCGGTCGACGGTCTTGTTGTTGGTGTTGCCCAAGATGCCGCCCGCCGGGGCGATGAATTCGGGGTTGGCGGTATAGGGCATCATGCCGTCCCAGCGGTTTTCGGCGATCCAGCCGGGGCTGGGCATGCGACCTTGGCTTTGATGCTGCGCATCGCGGCGCGGCAGGGCGCCGATGGTCTTCATGGCGATCGTGTCACGGTCCACCAGTGTGAGGTTTTGTGCGGGGGCGACATAGTCGGTCGCGGCGTTGATGGCCTGCTGTACCGATTTCGCACGCATCACCTTCATTGCGGCAGCGAGCGAGCTGTCGTCGTCGCGCAGCAGCGTCGAGGCGAGAGAGGCCACATGGCCCGCCGGTGTAATTTCGCCAAGGTTGTAGTGGCTGCTGGGAAGCACTGGGCCATTGTCCGTCCAGCGCAGTGTAACGGTCACGGGGTCGGCGTCTTTGATGTTGATGATTGAGGAGCGTTTGCGGAATTTCTTGAACCCATCCGGGGTGCGATATTCCTCGCTGTTGTCGGGGTTCAGCTCTTCAATATAGACGTCTTGGTCGTCGACATAGGCGGTGGTGAGCCCCCAGCCTAAATCGGCGCTGCGCCCTGTCAGGACCACCGGCATGCCGGGGATGGTGCCGCCGATGACGCCGCCGGTTTCAAGCTCCAGCCGGGCCAAATACCAGATCGCCGGGGCACTGAAGCCCAGATGCGGGTCATTGGCCAGAAGCGTGCCGCCCGCCGCTGAACGCGAAGGCGCCGCGGCCCAGGCGTTCGACGCCCCAGAAAAAGCTTGCGGTTTGAAGGGGGAGAGCGGATGGCCCGGATTGGACGTTGCAGAGGCAAAGTGCCGGGCATCGGGGAACAGGGCTGCATATTCGGGCAGAGCTGCGACGCCCGAGCCCGGCACATCGGGCAGAATGTCTTTCACTCTGTCTTCGTCGGTCAATGCCAAAGACACCCGGGCGCGCAGGACTTCGGCCTCAAGATGGCCAGACATTTGCAGCCCCATAAGCTTTGCAATGGCCAACGAATCCGCCGGGCGCCATGGGGCCATCGGGGCATTAAAGAGCCACATCTCAGGCGCGCCACGGCCAAGCGCTTCGGTGTTGATCTGGTCGAGGCGGGCGTTGATCCCCGCCGCATAGGCTTCCAGCGCGGCGTCGGTTTCGGGGTCTAACTGCTCGGCTGAACGTGTCGCAAGACGGTAGATGTCATAGCGCCGCATCAGCTTGTCGGTGGTGATCGTCGAGGTGCCGAAGACCTCCGACAGCCGCCCCTGGGCGGTGCGACGCAGAGTAATAAGTTGCCACAACCGGTCCTGTGCATGGGCGAAACCAAGCCCAAAGAAGACGTCTTCGTCCGTCTCGCCAAAAACATGCGGCACATTGGCGTTGTCGCGCACGACCTCAACAGGCGCGCTGACACCCCGCACCTGAACCGTATCGTCATAGTCGGGCAGAGAGCGTGCGGCGAACCAATAGACCAGCAGCAGCACCACGACGCTCAGTGTGATGAGAAACACCGCCAAACGGACAAGCCAGCGAAACATCAATGCCATCGGAAAGTCCTCGACTGGCGCGCAGATTGACCGGGGCGCGCAGGGTGGTAGGTGTAGTCACAGGCAATAACGCAACTGAATGATAAGGAAAAGCACATGGCAAAGCTCGCGTTTCTAGGACTGGGCGTCATGGGCGCCCCAATGGCAGGGCACCTGCAAAAGGCCGGCCACGATGTGACCGTCTATAACCGCACTGAAAGTAAAGCGCAGGACTGGGTAAAAACCTATGGCGGTGCTATGGCCAAGACCCCGCGCGAGGCGGCAAAGGATGCGGATTTTGTCATGTCCTGCGTGGGCAATGACGATGATCTGCGCTCAGTCTGTCTGGGAGATGAAGGCGCTTTTGGTGCTATGACGGCGGGGGCGATCTTTGTTGATCACACGACCGTTTCGGCGGCTGTCACCCGCGAGCTTTATGCCGCTGCCAATGACGCGCAGGTCAGCTTTGTCGACGCGCCGATCTCAGGCGGTCAGGCAGGAGCGGAAAACGGCCAACTGTCGGTGATGTGTGGCGGCGACAAAGCTGCGTTCGACCGCGCGCTGCCGATCATGGAGGTCTATTCCAAGATTTGCCGCCGCATTGGCGACAGCGGCGCGGGCCAGATGACCAAGATGTGCAACCAGATCGCCATTGCCGGGCTGGTGCAGGGGCTCTCCGAAGCGCTGCATTTTGCCGAGAAGGCGGGGCTTGATGGCCGCGCGGTGGTCGAGGTGATCAGTCAAGGCGCTGCGGGGTCTTGGCAGATGGCGAACCGCTACGAGACGATGCTGGATGATGAGTTCGAGCATGGTTTTGCCGTGGATTGGATGCGCAAGGACCTTGGCATTTGTTTGGACACAGCGGATGAAACGGGAGCGAGCCTGCCGGTCACGGCGCTGGTCGATCAGTTCTACAAAGACGTGCAAAAGCAGGGCGGTGGGCGTTGGGATACGTCGAGCCTGATCAAACGCTTGCGCGCGATGGGCTAAGCCTTACCGCAAAGGAAAAAGGGCAGCGCCGGTTAAGACTGGCGCTGCCCTTCAAAGACCATAGGTCGGCCCAGATTTAGGGGATGATCCGCGTGTATTTCGTGCCTTCCAGCGTCGCACCGATGCGCAGGCCTGCGCGGCCAAAGACCGCTGCCAGAACGGGGGCCATCACGGTTGTGGTATCGGCGCTCACGCTGTCACCTTTGTCGGAAATCACATATTCCAGACCGGCCCCAGCCGCCCAACCGGGCGAGGTGCGGAAATCGCGCAACGCGGGTTCAGTCATGAAAAACAGAACATGCGCGTATTGCTGTGCACCGATCTGCAACCCGCCTGAGGCTTTGGTTACCGAATAGTAATCCACCGTTACATTGTTCACGCGCAGCGCGCCGCGCCCGTATGCGCCGCCAAAGCCAAGACCCGCTTCGGTGACCAGCGGCATGACCAACATGCCGTTGGCCTTTTCGGCCAGTTGTCGCGTGTTAGGATAGCTGCGGTACATCTCGGCCAAAGTCGCGTCGACGCGCGCGTCGATCATGGCGCTGCCACGCCCGCCCACGCCGTTGCCGCATGCCGCGGTCACGCCAAGCGCCGAGAGGGCGCCCAAAGTCACGATGCGCCGGTTGTAAGTTTGCTTGCTCATTTTATCTGCCTGTATAAGATCGGTTGCCTGCCTGCCGGTTTTCCCAGCTTGAGCGCGAGATTACGCATAATCATGCGCTTTGTCATGTTGATTGGACCCTTTGCGCAGATTTACGCCCCTAGGTCACGCGTTTTTGGCCAAAAGCCGGGCAACATCGGGGGCAAAGTAGGTCAACACCCCATCACAGCCCGCGCGTTTGAAGGCCAAAAGGCTCTCCATCATCACCCGTTCGCCATCGACCCAGCCTTGATCCGCTGCACCGCGGATCATGCTATATTCGCCGGAAACCTGATAGGCGAAGGTCGGTGCGCCGAAGGCGTCTTTCACACGGCGGCAGATATCCAGGTAAGGCATGCCGGGTTTTACCATGACCATATCCGCGCCCTCAGACAGATCGCGCGCCACTAGCCGGAGCGCTTCATCGCTGTTGGCGGGATCCATCTGATAGGTCTTCTTATCGCCCGTGAGTGCCGAGGAGGCACCCACGGCATCGCGGAACGGCCCGTAGAAAGCACTGGCGTATTTGGCGGCATAGCTCAGGATCATGACATCGTGGTGCCCAGCCTTTTCAAGGGCTTCGCGGATCGCGCCGATGCGGCCATCCATCATGTCCGAGGGGCCGATGATATCCGCCCCGGCTTCGGCCTGGGCCAGCGCCATTTTGACCAGCGCCTCAACCGTGCGGTCATTCACGATGATGCCGTCTTCGACAAAACCGTCATGGCCGTTGATGTTATAGGTATCCAGCGCCACATCGGTCATCACCACCATGTCAGGCAGCGCCTGCTTAATCGCGGCAATCGCGCGGTTGGTGGCATTCTGCGGATCCCACGCGCGGGCGCAATCCTCGGTACGGTCTTCGGGGCCGGTATAGGGAAAGACGCAGACCGCGCCGATACCCAACTCAGCCGCCTCGCGCACTGCCTCGACCAGCTTATCGACCGAACGGCGCATGACGCCGGGCATGGAAGGGATCGGCTCTTCCACGCCTTCACCGTCGCGCACGAACACCGGCCAGATCAGATCGCCCAGTTGCAGGTTATTCTCGCGCACCAGCGCGCGAATACCGGCGTTGGCACGGGTGCGGCGCAGACGTGTCGCGGGGAAGGGGGCTTGAACGGGTTGCATCAATTTTACCTCAGAATGGCTTGGCACGGGCTTGCCATGTATTTTTGAACGCCTCAACCCTATGAATTGCCGCACCGGACAGCTAAGAGATGCGAACTTAATTTTCGGACGAGCACGCCTTGGACTGGTATCAGACCCTTTTCGAAATGATCGACATGCGCTCTTTCTCGAACCTTTGGTTCTGGATCGCGCTGGCGGTGATGTGGTCCACGGCAAGCCATTGGGTGCTGGGCGTGCCCTTTGACATGGTGTTGCGCGCCCGGCGTCACGGGGGTGACACGCAGGCTGATCTCGAAGACATCGTGCGGATTAATGTGAACCGGCTGCTCTATATCTCTCAAGTTTCAGGGCTTTGGCTGTTGGGGCTGGGGTTCTTTGCGCTGACCACTTTGGTGCTTTTGGGCTTTGTCTATGACATCGAATTTGCGCAGGCCTTGCTGCTGCTCGGCTTTCCCATGTCGTTGGTTGGGCTGCTGAGCCTGTCGACCGCGCGGCTGATCCGTATTGAGGGGTCCAGCGGTGATGTATTGCAGCGGCGTCTGATGCGGCACCGGCTCTATACTCAGATCATCGGCATGGTCGCGATCTTTGTGACCGCGCTTTGGGGAATGTATCAAAATCTAAACCTTGGCCCGCTCGCGGGTTGACAGGCCACGCCGCAGGCCCAATTGAGACCCGATGAACGATCCGCGCAATATCACCCTCTCCGGCGTTCCCGAAGGCTTTGATGCCCGCGCCATCCTTGATGAAATCGCCAAGGGCGGCCAGCCGGTGGCCCATGTGGCGCGCGATGACAAGCGGATGGCCGCGATGCAGGCCGCCCTGCGGTTTTACGCGCCTGATATGCCGGTCTTCACTTTCCCAAGCTGGGATTGCCTGCCCTATGACCGCGTCTCGCCCAATGCTGATATCTCTGCGCAGCGCATGGCGACTTTGGCGGCGCTGGTGCATGGGATGCCGGATCAGTTTGTCCTGCTGACGACGCTGAATGCTGCGAGCCAGCGTATCCCTGCGCGCGACACATTGCGCGATGCGGCCTTTGCGGCGCGGGTGGGCAGCCGTATCGACGAGAAAGCCCTGCGTCATTTTCTGGTACGGATGGGTTTTGTGCAAAGCCCCACGGTGATGGAGCCGGGCGACTACGCGGTGCGCGGCGGGATTATCGACATTTACCCGCCCGGGGATCTTGGCCCGGTGCGGCTCGACCTTTTCGGCGATGTGCTGGACGGCGCGCGGCGCTTTGATCCGGCGACGCAGCGGACAACGGAAAAGCTTGATCTGGTCGAACTGGCCCCGGTCAGCGAAGTGATTTTGGACGACGCGGCAATCACCCGCTTCCGGCAGAACTACCGCATCGAATTTGGCGCGGCAGGTACCGATGATCCGCTGTATGAAGCGATCAGCGCCGGGCGCAAACATCAGGGCGCGGAGCATTGGCTGGCGTTCTTCCACGACAATCTAGAGACGCTGTTTGATTACCTGCCCAAGGCCACGATCACGCTGGACGATCAACTGACGCCCATGCGCCTCGCGCGGTGGGACACGATTGCCGACCAATATGAGACGCGGCAACTGGCGATGAAAACGCGCTCTAAGATGGACAGCGTCTATAAACCTGCGCCGCCCGAAGGGCTTTACCTAACCGATGACGCTTGGGAAGCAGCGCTGGTTGGGCGTCGGGTGATCCAATTCAACCCATTGCCGCAGCCGACAGGACCGGGCGTCTTAGACGCAGGGGCACGGATCGGGCGCAACTTTGCGCCGGAGCGTCAGCAGGAATCTATCAGCCTTTTCGGCGCTTTGGCGTCTCAAATTAAAGCAAAGCTTGAAGTTGGGCCGGTGCTGATTGCCAGCTATTCTGACGGCGCGCGGGAACGGCTGACGGGGCTGATCGAAGACGAAGGTCTGGCCGAAGCAATCCCGGTGACAGATGCCACGCGGATCGGCAAACGCGGGCTGCATTTGGCCGTCTGGGCGCTGGAGCATGGGTTCGAAGCGCCGGGGATGACGGTGATCTCTGAGCAGGATGTGCTGGGTGATCGGCTGATCCGCGCACCGAAACGCAAGCGCCGGGCCGAGAACTTCTTGACCGAAGCGCAAAGCCTCAGCCCCGGCGATCTGGTGGTTCATGTGGACCACGGTATCGGGCGCTATCATGGCATGGAAGTGGTGACCGCTGCGGGCGCTGCACATGAATGCCTCGTCTTGGAATATGCCGAGCAATCAAAGCTTTATCTGCCTGTAGAGAACATTGAACTGCTGTCGCGTTACGGCCATGACGAAGGGCTGCTGGACAAGCTCGGCGGTGGCGCGTGGCAGTCGAAAAAGGCCAAACTCAAAGAGCGCATCCGCGAGATGGCCGACAAGCTTATCCGCATCGCCGCCGAACGCGCGCTGCGCAAAGCGCCGGTGCTCGACCCGCCTCCGGGCATGTGGGACGCATTCTCGGCCCGGTTCCCTTATACCGAGACCGACGACCAGCTGCGCGCCATTGGCGATGTGGTGGATGACCTGACCAGCGGCAACCCGATGGACCGTCTGATTTGCGGCGATGTGGGCTTTGGTAAAACCGAAGTCGCCATGCGCGCGGCCTTTGTTGCGGCGATGTCGGGCGTTCAGGTCGCGGTGATCGCGCCGACGACGCTGCTTGCCCGGCAGCACTACAAAAGCTTTGCCGAACGCTTCCGCGGTTTTCCGATTGAAGTGCGCCAACTGAGCCGTTTCGTCTCGGCAAAGGAGGCGACGGCGACGCGCGACGGTATGGCTAAAGGCACGGTTGATATCGTCATTGGCACCCATGCGCTGCTCGCCAAAGGCATTCGGTTCAAGGATCTTGGCCTGTTGGTGATTGACGAAGAACAGCATTTTGGGGTGAGTCATAAGGAACGGCTTAAGTCCCTGCGGACCGACATCCATGTGCTGACCCTGACCGCCACTCCGATTCCGCGCACCTTGCAGCTGTCGCTGACCGGCGTGCGCGATCTGTCGGTTATCGGCACGCCGCCTGTCGATCGTCTGTCGATCCGTACCTATGTGAGCGAGTTCGACGCGGTGACGATCCGCGAGGCGCTTTTGCGCGAGCATTATCGAGGCGGGCAGAGTTTCTACGTCGTGCCCCGCCTCAGCGACCTGCGCGAGATTGAGGATTTCTTGCAGGCGCAATTGCCAGAGCTTTCTTATGTCGTCGCCCACGGGCAGATGGCACCGGGCGAGTTGGATGATCGGATGAACGCCTTCTACGATGGTAAATTCGACGTTCTATTGGCGACGACGATTGTCGAATCCGGGCTCGATATCCCGACCGCCAACACGATGGTTGTGCACCGTGCCGATATGTTCGGTCTGGCGCAGCTCTATCAAATCCGGGGCCGCGTGGGCCGCTCGAAAACCCGCGCCTATGCGTACCTCACGACCAAGCCGCGCGCCAAGCTGACGGATACGGCCCAGAAACGTTTGCGGGTGTTGGGCAGCCTCGACACGCTCGGTGCGGGCTTTACGCTGGCGTCCCAAGACCTTGATATTCGCGGGGCGGGCAACCTCTTGGGCGAAGAGCAGTCGGGCCAGATGCGCGATGTGGGTTTTGAGCTGTACCAGTCGATGCTGGAAGAGGCGATTGCCAAAATCCGGGCGGGTGAGATGGAAGGCCTCAGCGAGGCCGATGAGCAATGGGCGCCGCAGATTAACCTTGGCGTGCCGGTGTTGATCCCCGAAGACTATGTGCCTGATCTCGATGTGCGGCTTGGCCTCTACCGCCGCCTCAGCGAGCTGTCGACTAAGGTGGAGCTTGAAGGCTTTGCCGCCGAATTGATCGACCGGTTCGGCAAACTGCCGAAAGAGGTTAACACGCTGATGCTGGTGGTGCGGATCAAGGCGATGTGCAAACGCGCCGGGATCGCTAAACTTGATGGCGGGCCAAAGGGCGCGACAATCCAGTTCCACAATGACAAATTCGCCTCGCCGGAGGGGCTGGTGCAGTTCATTCAGGATCAGCGCGGGTTGGCCAAAGTGAAAGACAACAAGATCGTCGTGCGCCGCGATTGGAAGTCGGATGCGGATAAGATCAAAGGCGCCTTTGCCATCGCGCGTGACCTTGCCGAACATGTGATCGCCAAGGAAAAACTTGCGAAGAAGGCCAAAGCCAAGGGCTAAACCCCAAAGGGGCGGCGGTTATTCCGCCGCCGCCGGGAGCCGGTTTTCGACCCGGCCCATGTAAAGCATCAAACCATAGGCCACGACCGCCATGCAAAGCATGGCCAAAGCCAGCGGTTTGGTGGTGCCGTCAAACATCAGCCCAACGGGTGAGGCAATGAGGGCGGCCAAAACCGTAGAAATCGCCCCCACGACCGACGCGGCCATGCCCGCAATATGGCCCATCGGTTCCATTGCGATGGCATTGAGGTTGCCCAGTGTCAGGCCCGCCTGGAAAAACAAGCAGGTCTGGAAAAACACAAAGGCGGCAAAGCCGTAAGGGTCGGGCAGGGCGCCGAGGTTTGCAAAATACATGACCCCCGACAGGATGATTTGCACGCCAAGGGCAATGGTCACCAGCCGGCGCATGCCATAGCGCACGACCAGCAGCGCATTGATCAGGCTGGCGCTGGCCGCCACGACGGCAATGCCGCCAAACCACAGTGGGAAGCTATCGCCCCGGCCATAGACGCTATCATAGATCGGCTGGACCAGCATCAGCATGGAAAACAGCATCGCTAGGGCCAAAGACTGCACAATGATCGATAGGCGCACCGAAGGGTGGGTCAACAACTCGCGCACAGCGGCAATGATAAGTCGCGCCCGCAATGGGCGGCGGTTTTTGCGCGGCAGGGTTTCAGGCAGGCGCAGACCCATCCAAACCACAGATATGATAGAGAAAACCATAAAGGCGATGAATATCGCGCGCCAACCGGCGGTAAGGATGATCCCTGCGCCCAGCATCGGCGCGAGCGCTGGCACCAGTGCAAAGACCATCATCACGATCGACATAATTCGCGCCATCTCTCGCCCTTCAAAGAGGTCGCGGATGATCGCCACGGCCACCACGCGGGGGCCGGAGGCACCGAGCCCTTGAAAGACCCGCGCCACCAGCATGACCTCAAGCGAGTTGCTCATCCAAGCGACAAAAGCCGACAGCGAATAAAGCGCCGCACCGCCGAAGACCACATTGCGGCGGCCAAAGGCGTCGGACAATGGCCCGCTAAAGAAGGTGCCAAGCCCCATACCCAGCACGAAGGCCGTGAGGATCAACGGCGCCCGATGTGCGAGTTCTGGGGAAAGTTCTGCAGCGATCTCTGGCAAGGCGGGCAGCATCGCGTCGATGGAAAAGGCGATCGTGGCAAACATCATCGCGATCAGACCGATAAATTCGATCCGACCCATGGCGAATTTTGGGTTTTCAGTGGTCACACGGCGCTCCGGCGGTTGATCCTCGCGGACAGGTCAACGCGGGGGGCTTTGGGGAATAACTAGTGGTTGCGCTCTCGATAATCGAGAACGCTTAACTTGGCAATGATTTCCGCCCGGTTTAGCCCTGCTGTTTGGTCAGATCAGCAATGACCTGCGCCCATAGCTCAGGCGGCTGCGCGCCGGGCACGGCATGGGCATTGGCAACGATGAAGGTCGGGACCGAGTTTACGCCCATCTGGCGGCTGTGCGCATCGCGGTCGCGGATGTCTTGCGTATCGACATCGGATTTCAACAAGCGGGTGACAACGGCGGCGTCCATCTCGATACCATCGGCAATGTCGGCCAACACCTCGGCATCGCCAATGTCGCGGGCATCTACAAAATAGGCTTTGAATAGGGCTGAGACCGCAGCGGTCTGGCGGCCCTCAATTCCGGCCCAATGGATCAAGCGGTGGGCATCCAGCGTGTTGGGCGTGCGTTGCATGGCCTCGAAGTTAATGTTCAGCCCGGCTTTTTCAGCATGTTCCACGACTGGCGCATAGGCTTTCACCGCGCCTTCTTTGCCGCCA
This sequence comes from Sulfitobacter indolifex, assembly GCF_022788655.1. Taxonomy (NCBI): domain Bacteria; kingdom Pseudomonadati; phylum Pseudomonadota; class Alphaproteobacteria; order Rhodobacterales; family Roseobacteraceae; genus Sulfitobacter; species Sulfitobacter indolifex. The sequence goes on from NZ_CP084951.1 coordinate 1,431,560, forward strand.
AACTTGCCTTCGAGATAGGCGCGGCGGTCCATCCCTTCGCGTGGCATGTCGGGGTTCAGTTGGAACGGGTGCCATTCGATGGCGAAAGGATGATTGGGATGATCCTGCAACGCGCGGTCCAGATGCGCCTTACCGATATAACACCACGGGCAGATCGGGTCTGACATGATATCGAGTTTGATCGCTTCGGCCATGGTACATCCCATCTGTTGCTGCGCGTCGGGCATAGCGGGCTGCGGCGCGTATCGCAAGGCGGGCGGGCGTTGCAAGCGTTAGGGGGCGCGTCTATAGCAGGTTCATGACAGACACCCCGCCCCGTTCCATGATCCAAATCGCCCGCGAAAGCGGCGCGAGCGAGACCGCACCGCCGGTCGACCTTGGCGCACGGGTGCGCGAATTACGTAAAGCGCGAAACTGGACGTTGGAACAAGCTGCTCGGCAGGCCGGGCTGGCACGTTCCACGCTCAGCAAGATCGAAAACGGACTGATGTCGCCGACCTACGATGCACTAAAGAAGCTTGCGGTGGGGTTGGAGATCACCGTGCCGCAGCTGTTCACCCCACCTGCCGGTGAGAAGATTACCGGACGCATGGCCGTCACCCGTGCCGAAGAGGGCGCGGCCAAGGCCACAGGCACCTATGAACATGTCTTGCTGGCCGATGCACTGCGCAAGAAACAGATGCTACCCTACCGCGCGCGCATCCGCGCCCGCCGGATGGAAGAATTCGACGGCTGGGTGCGCCATGACGGTGAGGAATTCCTCTATGTGCTGACCGGCATGGTGCGCTTGTTTACCGAGTTTTATGAACCCGTCGACATGCGACGGGGTGATAGCGCCTATTACGACGCTACCATGGGGCATAATGTGGTGTCGCTCAGCGACGAGGACGCGACGATCCTTTGGGTGACCTCACTGGTCTGAGGTCTCTGCCGGTTTCCACCACCAGACTTCGGGCATAAAGTTCGGCCCATCGCCATAAAGCGGAATTTCGTCCGGATAGGCCATCCGCGCGTCATGGGCGATCAGCCCCTCGTCGAACTGCCAAAAGGGAATGACATAGCGCCCCGCCGTCAGGATACGGTCCAGCGCACGTGTGGCAGCGACAAAGTCAGCGCTTTCGCGGGCCTGTAGCATCTGATCAATCATCGCATCTACGGCCGGAGAACGGACCCCCATGAGGTTGCGCGTGCCGGGTTGATCCGCGGCCTCTGACCCCCAGTAAAAGCGCTGCTCTGTGCCGGGACTGAGCGAAAGGGAGCGCCGGAAGAAGGTCATGTCGAAGTCGTATTCATTTTGCCGTGCTACAAATTGCGCGTCATCGACCGTTTCGATCTGTGCCGTGATCCCAAGTCGCTTTAGCGACTGCGTGTAAAGCTCTGCAATCGCTAGGTTTTCGCGGCTGCCCTTGGATAGTAGAATGGTGAAGGTCAGCGGCGTGCCATCGGCGCGATGCATCATACCGCCTTCGGCCTTATAGCCTGCCGCGTTAAGTTGCTGCATCGCCGCACGGATGCCCGAGCGGTTGCGGACCGAACCGTCGGCCACGGGCAGCGTATAGCCATCCACGGTGCCCGGTGGCAGCGTATCGGCATAGTCTGCCAGCAGGTCAAAGACCCGGCCCGTCGCGGGCCCGTCGCGCATGGCGAGGTCGGAGTTCGAGAAATAAGAGGTGATCCGGGGCAAGGCGCCGCCTGTAAGCGTCTCGTTGATATACTCAAAATTGAAAGCCGAGATCAGCGCATCGCGCACCCGCCAATCGTCAAAAGGCGCACGGCGGGAGTTCATGACAAAGCCGGTCATGCCTGAGGGTTTGCTGTGTGGGAAGGTGGATTTCAACACTTCGCCACGCGCAATGGCGGGGAAGTTGTATTGCGTGGCCCAAGTCTCGGCGTTGAATTCGCGCACGGCTGAGATCTGGCCAGCCTTGAACGCTTCGAACAACACATTGGCATCGCCGTAGAAGTCGATTTTGACCTCGTCGTAGTTATGCGTGCCTTGGCGGAATGGCACCTCAGCGCCCCAGTAGTCGGGGTTGCGCGTCAGGGTCACGTGGCGGCCTGCCTGATAGTCGCTGATGACATAGGGGCCGGTGCCCAGCGGGAACTCTTCCAGAGGCGCGTTGGCGAAGTCCTGACCTTCCCATTGCGCTTTGCTGAGAATAGGGCGCATCCCAGCCAGCAGGGCAAGCTCGCGGTTGTCGCTGTTAAAGGTCATGCGCAGGCTGCGCGGGCCGGTTTGTTCAATGGTATCAATCTGTTGGCGCAGCCCGTGGTAGCGCGGGTGGCCTTCACTTCCCAAAAGCTCGAAAGAAAAGATGACATCTTCAACGGTCACCGGGCTGCCATCGGAAAACCGCGCTTCTTCGCGCAGGGTGAACTCAACCCATGAGCGGTCGTCGGGTACCTCAATGGTTTCGGCCAGCAGGCCGTAAAGGGCAAATGGCTCATCCCATGAGCGCCCCATCAAGGTCTCATGGGTGAAATGCGGCAACTGCCAAGGTGCTGTGCCTTTGCGCACGAAGGGGTTGAGGCTGTCGAATCCCCCCGTATTGCCCAAAACAATCGCACCGCCTTTGGGCGCGTCGGCGTTCACATAAGGCAGGGCGCTGAAATCCGAGGGCAGATCAGGTTCCCCGTACATACTGATTCCATGTTGAGGGGCCGCCAAAGCGGTGCCCGAGAGCAGAATCAGTGAAGAAAGGGCCGCAACGCCCCGTGCTGTCGAGAAAAAATCCCTGCTCAATTTTGAAACAATCACGTTCTGCCCTTATTTTGTTGGAGTTAATCCATACCCGCGGATTCCCGCCTTATCAAACTTTTAGCTTGGATTGTGACCATAGAAGGCGTATACAGAGATCACTGCTCGATAGGTTTCTTGCCTGTATGAAACCTGCCTCAATAACTTACGCCCGCTTCGTGCGGGCGTTTTTTTTTGGCCTGAGCCCCTCCAGTTTATTCGCTTGGCGCTTTCGCGCGCAAACCCTTTCCCTTTGGCCCGATCGCAGTACATGATGCAGTCGCAGCATGAACAAGGAGACGCGCCATGGCTTTCACCATCGACCTGTCCGGCAAAACAGCCGTCATCACCGGATCGAATTCTGGAATCGGTCTAGGCATCGCCTGGGAACTGGCGCGGGCCGGGGCCGATATCGTGTTGAACTCATTTACCGACGACGAAGCGGATCACGCGCTGGCGCAGCAGATTGCCGAGGAATGCAACGTAACGGCCCGGTACATCAAGGCCGATATGTCCAAAGGGGATGAGTGTCGGCGCTTGATTGCCGAAGCCGGGACCTGTGACATCCTGGTGAACAACGCGGGCATCCAGCATGTCGCCCCAATCCCCGATTTCCCGGCCGAGAAATGGGACGCGATCATCGCGATTAACCTTTCATCGGCCTTTCACACCACTGCCGTAGCGCTGCCGATGATGCGCAAAGCGGGCTGGGGACGGGTGATCAACATAGCTTCCGCCCATGGTCTGACGGCTTCGCCCTACAAATCCGCCTATATCGCCGCGAAACACGGGATTGTTGGCCTCAGCAAGACCACAGCACTGGAAACGGCGAAGGAGCCGATCACCTGCAACGCCATCTGCCCTGGCTATGTACTGACCCCGATTGTCGAAAAACAGATCCCCGACACGATGAAGGAATACGACATGTCGCGCGAAGAGGTGATTGAGCAGGTCATGCTCACCCGCCAACCGTCGCGCGAGTTTGCAACCGTTGAGCAAATGGGCGGCACAGCCACTTTCCTGTGCTCTGATGCGGCAGCCCAGATCACCGGCACGACGATCAGCGTCGATGGCGGCTGGACGGCGTTGTAAGGGCTGTGGCGGTCAAAAAACGCATTAACCTCGCCCTCCAAGGGGGCGGCGCGCATGGCGCTTTCACTTGGGGGGTGTTGGATCGGCTGTTGCAGCAGGAAGATCTGGAAATCTGCGGCATCTCCGGCACCTCTGCCGGGGCGCTGAATGGTGCGGCGCTGAAATCTGGCATGATCTCAGGCGGGCGCGAGGGGGCGCGAGAGAACCTTGATTGGCTGTGGGCGCAGGTCTCGGGCATCTCCGACCTACGGCTCTCGCATTGGCTGGCGCCTTTTGGATTGGATAAGCTCAGTCCAGCGATGGAATATTCGCTGCCGGTGGCGTTTTCGGACTCTCTGACACGGATGGTCTCGCCCTATGCCTACGGGCCGTTTTACCGTAACCCGTTGGAGGACGTCGTCGCGCGCTTTGACTATGGAAAGGTTGGGGCGAACACACCGCCGTTCTTCTTTGTTTGTGCCACGCGGGTTCGCAATGGCAAGATCAGGGTGTTTGAAGGCGATGAGATTGGACCTGATGCGCTTTTGGCCTCGGCCTGTCTGCCGACCGTCTTTAAGGCCGTTGAAATCGACGATGCCCAGACCGGCCAGCGCGAGGCGTTTTGGGACGGCGGCTATACCGGCAATCCGGCGCTGTTTCCGCTGTTTCGCGATGACTTGCCCGAAGATGTCGTTGTGGTGAATATCAATCCGTTAGAACGCGAAGACCTGCCGACAACACCGCAGCAGATCCAGAACCGGATCAACGAAATCAGCTTTAACTCCAGTCTGTTACGCGAGATGCGCGCGATCGATTTCGTGCAGCGTCTGATTGCGGATGGCACTTTGCCCGAAGGGCGGATGAAGCGGGTTCACATGCATATGATCGCCGACGACGCGCTGATGGCGCAGCTTTCGGTGGCGACCAAGATGCTGCCCAACCCGGCAATCATCAAGGCATTGCGTGAGGCTGGTGTCGCGGCTGCGGAACGGTTCCTGACAGACCACTTCGACGATCTGAACCAGCGCAGCAGCGTCGATCTACCTACGATGTTCAGCTGAGCTTTCGGGGTCTGACAGCGACAGCGCCTCGGGCAAGTCAGCACCGGGGCGCGGCGGATAGACCAACCCGGCGGAAATCACCAGCTTCGCCGCGTCCTCTACGCTCATATCAAGCTCGATCACATCGCCACGGGGGACGAATAGCAAGAACCCTGAGGTCGGGTTCGGTGTTGTCGGCAGGAAAACCGAGAGCATCTCGCCATTTGAATTGGTGCGGGCCAAAACCTCGCCCTTGGCCTCGGTCGAGATGAAACCAAGCGCCCAAATGCCGCGCCGAGGGTATTCGATCAGGCAGGCGGTCTCAAAACTGCGTTCGGACTGGGCAAAGATCGTCTCAGAAATCTGCTTGATACCGGAGTAGATGGTCCGCACCACGGGCGTACGCTCCACCAGACTTTCGGCAAAGCGGATCATCGAGCGGCCGATCAGCCCCTTGGCGGCCCAGCCGACCATGATTGTGAAGATCAAGAAGATCACCACACCAAGCCCGCGGATGTTAATTTGCATCGACGGGTCGAGGCCAAGGAAGTCTTGGATCAGGCGATCCGGGTGATAGGCTTTAGGAACCAGTGGCAGCACGAAGCCGTCGATCCAGCCCACCACGCTCCAGATCAGCCAAATGGTCAGCCCAACGGGTGCGATCACGACCAACCCGGTCAAGAAGGACGCCCGCAGCCTTGCGACAAGGCTGCGCCGGACCTGCGTCGGGTCGGGATCAAAAGGTGTGTTCATCTGCGCCGTTTTCCGAAGAGTTATTCGCAACATAGCTAAGGCGTATGCCCCGGTCCGGCAATGGCTCGACGATGTTTTTCGCCTTTATCGCGGCAGGTTGACGAGGTTTGCCGCGATCTTGGCCCCCAGTCGGGCGTTGTTGCGCACCAATGCGATATTGGCGGTAAGCGAGTGGCCTTCGGTTAGCTCGAAAATGCGCTGGAGCAGGAAGGGGGTCACACCTTTGCCGCTGACACCCTGCGCATCGGCCTCGGACTGCGCCTGTGCGATGATCGGCGCGAGTTCGGCGGCGGGGATCTCTTCGTCCGCTGGGATCGGATTGGCCACGAGTTGACCGCCGGGCAGGCCCATGGCGGCGCGGGTGCGGTGGGCTTTGGCGATCGCGGCGGCGTCGTCTAGACGGAGCGGCGATTGCAGCGCGGAGCCTGCGCTCCAGAAAGCGGGGAAGCTGTCTTGGCCCACGGTGATGACTGGCACGCCTTGGGTTTCCAGCACTTCCAGCGTTTTTGGCACGTCGAGGATGGCTTTGGCGCCCGCGGCGATCACGGTAACGGGGGTTTGCGACAGTTCCATCAGGTCAGCGGAGATGTCAAAGCTGTCTTCCGCTCCTTTGTGCACGCCGCCGATGCCGCCCGTGGCGAAAACTTCGATGCCCGCGAGGTTGGCGGCGATCATGGTGGCGGCGACAGTGGTGGCACCTGTGCCACCCGATGCGATACAGACGGCCATATCCGCACGTGACAGTTTCGCAACGTCTTTGGCCTGCGCCAGATCGCTTAACTGATCGTCGTCCAAACCGATATGCAGCGCGCCACGGATCACGGCGATGGTTGCTGGGACAGCGCCTGCGTCACGAATATCCTGCTCGACCTGCCGCGCCACTTCAAGGTTTTGCGGATAGGGCATGCCATGCGTAATGATGGTGCTTTCCAACGCCACAATCGGTGCGCCGCTTTCGCGGGCCGTGGCCACTTCGGCACTGAAGGTCAGGGGCAGGGTGCTGGGCGCGGTGGTCATATCTTGGTCTCTCCGGAAACATAGAGGGCGGCGGCGTCGAGTGCTGCCTTGAGGGCGGATTGCGCAACGGCACCGCCAAGTTCAGCGGCCACATGGGCCGCCATGAATGTATCGCCTGCGCCGGTCACCCGTGCCACATGGACCGATGGTGGGGTTAGCGTGATGATCTCATCGCCTTCGCCGACGGTGGCCGGGTTGCCGCCGTCGGTCACCACAGCGCGGCGCGCGCCACGGGCCAGCAGGGCGCGAGCGGCGGCCGGGGAATCGTCAAAACTCGCCTGACAGAGCAGCCCGGCTTCTTCGAGGTTCACATAAAGCGTGCCGCGCCCGGCCTTGAGGAAGGGCGTTAACCGCAGTGCCTTGCCGGGCGAGGCGGGGGCAACCCGCAGATCAGCCTCAGCCAGCAGCGGGCTTTGCGCCATGCGGGCGAGCAGCTCGACGGTCAGGTTCCCATCGAGCGCCACAGCCCCTTTGTAAGGCGCGGGCAGGCTGCCGTCTTCGAGCGGGCGGAGGATCTTATCGCCCGCGGCCTCCAGCGAATGCGCATCAGCAATCGCGGCGATCAATCCGTTTGAGCCTTCGACGGCCATATAGCGATCAGTCGGCAGATCATCAGAGCGGTAGACATAATCGGTAATCAGCCCACGCAGCGTGCAAGCGGCGATCAACTCGTCGCCTTCAGCATCCCGGCCTACGGCGGACAGCAGCGCAGGCGTCAGCCCAAACCGCGCCAGCGCCATGCCGATGTTCAACGCCACACCGCCGGGCAGGCGCGTAATGCGCCCCGGCATGTCAGAGCCTTGGCGCATGGCGTTTTCAGAGCGGCCAATCACGTCCCAAAGGACGGAGCCGATGCACAGGATGTCAGGTGTTCTGGTCATGCGGCGCTTCTAGCCGCCAAGCGTCACCGCGCGCAAGCGGCCTTATTCCGGCACTTGGAACGTTAAGGCCGCCCAGAGCGTCTCCCATACCGGTTCATCGGGAGTGTAGCTGCCGCCGGTCTGCGCATCCGCCGCCGTGCGCAGCACCACAGCGTCAAAAAGGTATTCATGGCCGGCTGTTACTGGAATCACCGCTTCGCCAGCCGCATCTGTGCTGTGCAGCGAAATGGTAACACTGTCATCGGCCGCGCGGTCAAAGACTTCGACCTGCGCATCGGCGCGCGGTTCGTCCTGATAAAGCAGACGAACCTTCATCTGATTGTCAAAATTCGCGTCATAGGGGTTGGTCATAGCCACAAATTCGGTGGCCATGCCGGTTGCTGCATCTTGCCCGATGCCAGTGCCGGTGGCGATCAATGTTTTGACATGGCGCGTGTAGGTCTCAATGATTTTTTCCTGCGACCAGCCATTGGCGGTATGATCGGCCTCCGCCTTGGGAAAATCTTTGTGTTCTGCAAAGGAAAGGAACTTCTCCCATTCCTTATAAATCACCTTGGAGGGCGTCGTTTCGGCGACCACGACGACCAGCGCATCCTTGTCCGGCGCGGGGATTTGCAAGGCCGGGTTGTCGCCAGCGCGCGGGGAGAGGTTGTAGGTCTGCCCCTCTACCAAGACTTCAAAACGCGTGAGGCGGTTGGGGAGGTAGGGAAAGGTCGCGCCAACAAACTCTTCGCCGTTGCGAAAATGCGCTGCGATCTTTTCGCCGCTTTCCACTTGATAGTTCAGAGGCGACAGCCAGTATTCATGGGCAAATGCCGGTGCTGCCGGTAAGGCACTGAAAATAATAGCGGACAACTGGGACATTTTCATGAAAAGTACTTTCTTTTGGTTAAGATCCAAGCTGGCGTTGCTATGGCTTTTGTCAAGCGCGATCCTTTTTTCATTGGTCGCTGCGGCACAGGCCCATGAGGTCAAACCCACGATCGCGGACCTGACGATCACCGAAGGCCGCGCGGTGTTGGAGCTTCAGATCAACTTTGAAGCGCTGCTCGCGGGGATTGATCTCGATAGCATTGAAGACACCGACAATGCCGAGAATGCAGGCGATTATGACGCGCTTCGCAGCCTGCCAGCCGAGCGTATCGCCGCCCGCGTGCCCGAGCTTTTGCCCGACTGGAACAGCCTCCCGTTGCTGAGCGTGGATGGAGAGGCCGTGGCGCTGGAGAGCGTATCGGTCGACGTGCCCGACGGGATCGACGCCGAGCTGCCGCGCGATAGCATCTGGCGGCTGGAAGCAGAGTTGCCTGACGGGTCCGCGCGCGTGCAGATCACATGGCCCGAGGGGGCAGGCGCGTTGGTCTTGCGCCAACAGGGGGTTGAGGAGCCTTATACTGGATATTTGGCCGGCGGCGAAGCCAGCCCCGAGATCGTTCTTTCCGGGGGCGATGCGCAAAGCGGGTTGCAGGCGTTTGTCAGCTATATTCCAGTCGGCTTCGACCACATCTTGCCCAAAGGGTTGGATCACATCCTCTTTGTTTTAGGGCTCTTCTTCCTCTCGTCACACCTGAGACCACTGATCTGGCAGGTCTCGGCCTTTACCTTGGCGCATACTGTGACGCTGGCGCTCGGGGCGATGGGCTGGGTGAATGTCCCCGGCGCGATCGTTGAGCCGCTGATTGCCGCGTCGATCACTTACGTCGCGGTTGAGAATATCTTTCACTCGGGTCTGAACCGCTGGCGACCTCTGGTGATTTTTGGATTCGGTCTGCTGCACGGGCTTGGCTTTGCGTCAGTGCTGGGGGATTTCGGCCTGCCTGCGGGACAATTCGTGCCCGCGCTCATCGGCTTTAACATCGGTGTGGAACTGGGCCAGCTTGCGGTGATCGCCATCGCTTTTGTGCTGGTCGGCTGGGCGATGAAGCGTGACTGGTATCGCCGCGCCATTGCCGTGCCCGCCTCCTGCGTGATCGCGGCGGTGGGGGCCTATTGGTTCGTCGAGCGGGTGTTTCTGTAAGCGAGCGGGCAGCCCTTAACCGGGCTGCCCCAAGGGCCGCTTAGCCCTACATGGCGGCGATCAAGGTGGCGAGTTCTGCTACCGGATCGTCCTTATCCCAAATCTCGGCGCCGATGCCGAAGAAATCGGTGCGCGGGGCAAGCGCGCGGATCATGTCGATGTCGAGCGCGCCTTCGGCCACGACAGGCACTTCGATCACTTCGGACCACCACTGAAACAATTCGGCCTCGGCAAAGCTGCCATCGCCAAGCGCGCTGGACTGTACGGGGCCAAAGCTGACGTAATCCGCGCCCGCTTCGCCTGCGGCCATGCCTTCATGCCGCGAGATACCGCAATAGCTGCCGATAATCGCGTCCTCGCCCAATTCTTTGCGCGCATGACGCACGGTGCGGGCGGCGTCGCTGAGGTGAACCCCGTCAAGGCCAAGGCGTTCGACCATCAGCAGATGATCCGAGATCACCAGTGCTACATCGCGGGAATGGGTCACTTCGCGCAGGGCATCGCCCGCGCGCGACAGGCGGTCTTCGTCCCGCGTTGAAAGCGCCATCCGCACGCAGGCCACGGGATGCGCGTCCAATACGGCGGCCAGTTGCGCCGGGAAACGGCTGAGTTCAACTTCGGGCGGGGTGATAAGGTAAATCTGCGGCTGTTCTGGCGCGTCCATGGTCTAAGTCCTTGCTCGGGTCTGAAGGTCTGAGTAGCGCAAGGCGTTGCAAAAGAAAACGGATATGCGTGTGTGGCGCGGGCTTTCTTGCGGTGGTGCAGCGCAGGGGCTATGAGGCGCGCATGACCCAGACACCTTCATCTCCCGTCCTTCCCGCGCCGATTCCGGCAATCGTGCTCGTACGTCCGCAAATGGGCGAGAACATCGGCGCGGCTGCGCGTGCGATGTGGAACTTTGGCCTTGATCATATGCGGGTCGTGGCACCGCGCGACGGCTGGCCAAGCCAGTCTGCTGTGGCGATGGCCTCGGGTGCGGGGCGGCTGTTGGATGAGGCGCAGCACTCTGCCGATCTGCCAAGTGCGCTTGGTGACTGTGACTTCACCTTTGCCACCACGGCGCGCGGGCGGGATCTGACCAAGCCGGTTTATAGCCCGGAAGCTGCGATGAAGTTGGCAGCGGAAAAAATCGCGGCAGGGCAACGGGTTGCGGTGCTTTTTGGGCCAGAACGGGCCGGGCTGGAGAATGAGGATATCGCGCAGGCCAATGCCATCGTTTCGGTCCCGGTGAACCCGAAATTCGCCTCGCTGAACCTCGCGCAATGTGTGCTCTTGATGTCCTACGAATGGATGCGCGCGCAGGGTGAGGTAACCCATGAGGTGACCGAAATGGCGGGCACGGACTGGGCCAAAGGGGCCGAGGTCGACCATCTGGCGCGGCATTATGAGGATCGGTTGGAAGAGGCGGGGTTCTTCTATCCTGAGCATAAGACGGCCTCAATGAAGCTGAACCTGCGCAATATGTGGTCGCGGATGCCGCTGACCCGGGCGGATGTGCAGATGCTGCATGGGATCCTGCGGCAAATGGTCCGGTGGAAAGAGAAGGGCTGAAGTTTTCCCTTGGCCCGGACTCAAGCCGCAGGCGCCGGGCCATCGCCTGCCGCCAAACGGGGAGGCGATTTTACAAATGGGTACAACGCCTTACATGGATCGCGCCACGGCTGAACCATAAAGTGGCATGACGCGACCCTAAGATCGCCACCCTTCGGTCAGGCGATGGCCCGCAACAGCTATGCCGCCACCCCGCTAGACCTTTCCCCGCCCATCGCATACCACTGCATCCAAACGGAAAATGAGGCGCGCCATGGCGGAAAAACGCAAACTTTTCGAAGAGGTCGGGACCGACCAACCCACCCGTGCTCCGGTGCAAACCGGTGGCATCGACAAAGGCCGTGGCGGCGCCCGCGGCCCGATCCGGATCTGGCTGATGATCCTCTTTGCGCTAGTCTTTATCATGATTGCCGTGGGCGGGCTTACGCGGCTTACGGACAGCGGCCTCAGCATCACTGAATGGCGTCCCGTGACCGGGGCTTTGCCGCCAATGAACGAGGCCGACTGGCAGGCGGAATTCGACAAATACAAGCAGATCGACGAGTTTCAGGTCCAGAACGCTTGGATGGAACTTGCTGATTTCAAAAGCATCTATTGGTGGGAATGGGGGCATCGGCAACTCGGTCGGGTCATCGGCCTCGTCTGGGCTTTGGGCTTTCTCTACTTCCTTCTTCGGCGTCAGATCCCGGGGGGCTGGACCAAACGCCTGCTCTTTATCGGCGCGTTGGGCGGCGCACAGGGGGCGATTGGTTGGTGGATGGTTGCCTCAGGCGTGACCAGCGGGCAGGGGGTGACGGATGTGGCCTCTTACCGATTGGCGACCCATCTCGGCCTCGCCTTTGTCATCCTTGGCTTCATCACATGGTATGTGCTGCTGCTGGGCCGCAGCGAACGTGACCTGATTCAGGCCCGGCGCGCCAAGGAGGGTAAGCAGTTCGGTCTGGCCACGGGGCTCTTGCATTTTGCAGCGCTGCAGATTCTGCTAGGGGCATTGGTCGCGGGCATCGACGCCGGGCGCTACTTCGTCGATTGGCCGCTGATGCAAGGCCAGTTCTTCCCACCGGAGGCTTTTGACATCACGCCCACATGGCGCAATTTCTTCGAAAACCCCGGACTTGTCCAATTCATGCACCGGATGGCGGGCTATCTGCTTTTCGCTTTTGGCGTAGTCGTCTGGCTGCGCGGCCGCCGTTCGGCCCATGCACGCACGCGTTTTGCCTTTAATGCTGTGATGGCGGTGCTGGCATTGCAGGTGGTGCTGGGCATCACCACGGTGCTCTATGCCGCCCCTGTGCATCTGGCGTTGATGCATCAGGCACTGGCTGTGCTGCTTTGGGTGCTCATCCTGCGCGCGCGCTTCCTTGCCGCCTATCCCGTTGCCACATCGCTGAGAGGCTGAGACATGACTGCATATGACAATTTGATGGCCTTTCAGCGCGAAACCGAAGCGCTGGCGCAGGTCGCGGGCCGCTTGGGCTGGGATCAAGAAACAGTCATGCCGCGTGGCGCCGCGCCGCAACGGGGCGAGGAGATGGCGGCGATGGAAGGCGTGCTGCACGCCCGCCGCATCGATCCGCGCATTGCCGATTGGCTCGAAACTATTGATCCGTCTGCTTTGGATGAAGTGGGGCAGGCCAACCTGCGTCATATCAAGCGCGACTTCGACCGTACCGTTCGCGTGCCTGCTGATCTGGCCGCACGGATTGCACGTGTCACCTCAGCCGCTCAAGGCACATGGGCCCAAGCCCGCGCCGCCGATGATTTCGCGGCCTTTGCACCGACCTTGAAAGAAGTGATCTCTCTCAAACGTGAAGAGGGGGCCGCACTGGCCGAAGGCCGGGGCATCGGCATCTATGACGCAATGCTGGAGGATTACGAGCCTGGCACCACAGCAGCTGATCTCAGCGCTATGTTTGACGCGTTGCGCCCTAAATTGGTTGAATTGCGGGCAGCCGTGCGTGAAGCCGAAGCGCCGCCGGTGCTAGAGGGGCACTTTGACGAAGCCGCGCAGATGACCCTTGCCGCTAAACTGGCGCGGCGCTTTGGCTATGATCTTACCACGGGACGGATCGACAAGGCTGTGCATCCGTTTTCCTCCGGTTCGGGGTTGGACGTTCGGATTACGACGCGGACCAATGCACTTGATCCGTTTAACTGCTTTTATTCGACAGTTCACGAAGTTGGCCATGCCGCCTACGAACAGGGGATTGATAGCGCCTATCTGCTGACACCTTTGGGCCGAGGTGTGTCGATGGGGGTGCATGAAAGCCAAAGCCGCATCTATGAGAATCAGATTGGCCGCAGCCGTGCCTTCACCGGTTGGCTTTATAAAGAAATGACGACTGCTTACGGGGACTTTGGTGTCGCGGATGACGAGACGTTTTATAAAATCGTTAACCGTGTGTCAGACGGGTTCATCCGTACCGAAGCCGATGAGTTACAATATAACCTGCACGTGTTGCTTCGCTTTGATCTTGAGCGGGCGTTGATGTCGGGCGATCTACAGGTCGATGGATTAGAAGCCGCGTGGAATGACCGGTTTGAGGCCGATTTCGGGTACCGGGTCGATCGTCCTTCAAACGGTGTGCTGCAGGACGTTCATTGGTCAGTCGGGCTGCTGGGGTATTTTCCGACCTATAGTCTTGGTAATGTCTACGCGGGATGCCTGAATGAAGCCCTACGTGTAGCGGTGCCGGATCTGGACGAGTCGCTTGCGCGGGGAGACACGAGCACGGCAACCAACTGGCTCCGTGAAAACGTACAACGGCATGGTGGGCTTTATGAGCCCCGCGAGGTTATTACGCGGGCTTGCGGAAAGGCGCCGAATGAGGCACCCTTGCTAAACTATCTCGAAGATAAGTTTACCGATTTATATGGAATTTAAACTCATAAAATTTAAGCTCATAAATAGGGAACAACTGGCCTTCGCCGGCGTTGCTTAAACAACGGGCACCACTGCAATCCTTAACTATGCTTTAGCATTTCGGCTTTGCTCTAGGTAAGATAATATGCAATGGTGCGGAGAGTTTCGGTTTTTAAGATATCATAGGAGTACCTAATCAATGAAAATTCTTGCAACGGTCGCGGCGACTATCGCTCTTACGGGTGCTGCTTTCGCCCAAACAACAACTCAAGAAGCTGTGCTGGGCGCGTCTGACGATGCCGTGTATTCGCTTCAGGTTCAGGGCGCCAACGGCGTTGTTTATAACTGTAAGCCAAACCCGGTCACAGTTGACGGCAACACTGCACGCGTTTGCGTACGCGCAGATGGTGCTGGCCTCTTTGCAGCCGGTGCTGGCCTTGGTGGCGGCGCAGCAGCAGCTGGCGCGGCATTGGTTCTGGTTGCTATCGCAGCGGGCTCCTCGTCCTCTTCGACAACTACTACTACCAACTAATTTCTTAACATAAGCTTAAGATCAGAAAATCCCCCGTGCCTCTGGCGCGGGGGATTTTTTCTGTTCGATCGTAGACTTGGGAAAAACGTAGACTTGGAAAGAAAATCGCCCCGAAGCTTTCACTTCGGGGCGGGATAACCGGTTATTATTCGGCGGCGCCGTCGTCCTCGACAGCGTCATCCTCTTCGTTCCCCTGATCGGCAATCCAAGCCACGCTGACAACTTCTTCATTCTTGCCGGTGCTAAAGACCTTCACCCCGCCCGCGCTACGCGACCGGAAAGAGATACCTTCAACTGGCACGCGGATTGATTGGCCTTTGGACGTGGCCAACATGACCTGATCCGACATCTCAACTGGGAAGCAGGCAACAATTGGACCGTGCGCCATGGCTTTCGTCCAGGCTGTGACGCCCATGCCGCCTCGACCGCGCACAGGATAATCGTGAGCAGAAGAAACTTTACCCGCGCCCTTGGCGGTGATCGTCAAGATCAGGTCTTCGGCTGCCGACATCTCTGCGTAGCGTTCGGTGCTCAACTGCCCGGCTTGAACCTGTTCTTCCTCGTCATCTGTGCTGTCGTCATCCGTTAACCCGGCCATCAAGCGGCGCTGTTTGAGGTAAGCGACACGCTCTTCCGAGGTTGCTTCGAAATGGCGGATCACGGACATCGAAACTAGATTGTCCCCTTTGCCCAAACGGATACCGCGTACGCCGACCGAGTTGCGCGAGTTGAAAATCCGCACGTCGGTGGCGGGGAAGCGGATGGCCCGGCCAGCGTCGGTAACCAGCATCACGTCATCATCGTTTGATGCGATGCGGGCGTTGATCAATGTGGTGCCTTCATGCTCACCTTCGAACTTCATGGCGATCTTGCCATTGGACTTCACGTTGGTGAAATCCGACAGCTTGTTGCGGCGCACGGTCCCGGCGGAGGTGGCAAAAACCACTTGCAGATCGTCCCAGTCCTTCTCATCCCGGTCAACCGGCATGATCGCAGCAACAGAGACGCCGGTGGGGATGGGCAGGATGTTGACGATGGCCTTGCCCTTGGCAGTCCGCGCGCCTTGAGGCAAGCGCCATGTCTTCAGTTTATAGACCATGCCGTCGGTGGTGAAGAACAGCAGCTGCGTATGGGTATTAGCGACGAAAAGGTTGGTAACGACATCCTCTTCTTTGGTCTGCATGCCCGAAACACCCTTGCCGCCGCGGCGCTGCGCGCGGAAATCGACCAGGGGCGTGCGTTTGATATAGCCGCCAGAAGTCACGGTCACGACCATATCTTCGCGGGCGATCAGGTCTTCATCGTCCATGTCACCGGACCAGTCGACAATCTCGGTGCGACGCGGCACGGCAAAGAGTTCACGTACTTCGCGCAACTCGTCCGAGATGATGCCGAGGATACGTTCGCGGGATCCGAGAATTTCAAGGTATTCCTTGATCTTGCTCGCCAGCTCTTCCAACTCGTCGGTGACTTCTTTGACGCCGATCTGCGTCAGGCGCTGTAGGCGGAGTTCCAAAATGGCGCGGGCCTGAGCCTCGGACAGGTTATAGGTGCCATCGTCGTTCGCGGTATGGGTCGGATCGTCGATCAGCGCGATATAGGGCAGAATGTCTTCGGCAGGCCAACGGCGCGTCATCAGCTTTTCGCGCGCCTCAGAAGCATCGGTGGAGGAGCGGATGGTGGCGACAACTTCGTCGATGTTGGTGACGGCCACAGCCAGACCACAGAGGATATGGCTCCGCTCGCGCGCTTTGCGCAGCAGATAGGCGGTGCGTCGGGCGACAACATCTTCGCGGAAGTCGATGAAGTAGCTGAGGAATTTGCGCAACGTAAGCTGTTCAGGGCGGCCACCGTTGAGCGCCAGCATGTTACAACCGAAATAGGTTTGCATCGGCGTAAAGCGGTAAAGTTGGTTCATCACGACTTCGGCAGTCGCGTCGCGTTTAAGCTCGACCACCACGCGCACGCCGTTACGGTCGCTTTCGTCCTGAACGTGGGAAATGCCTTCGATCTTTTTGTCGCGGACCTGTTCTGCGATCTTTTCGATCATCGACGCTTTGTTAACCTGATAGGGGATCTCGTCGATCACGATGGCCCAGCGGTCTTTGCGGATCTCTTCGACCCGCGTCTTGGCGCGGATCACCACGCTGCCGCGGCCCTCAAGGTAGGCTTTGCGCGCGCCGGAACGGCCGAGCATGATCCCGCCTGTGGGGAAATCGGGGCCGGGGACATAGTCGATCAATTGCTCGGACGTCAGATCCGGATCTTCGATCAGGGCCAGCGTGGCGTCGATCACTTCGCCAAGGTTATGCGGCGGAATGTTGGTTGCCATGCCGACGGCAATACCGCCCGCGCCATTGACCAGCATGTTAGGGAAGCGCGCCGGCAGAACCGTCGGCTCTTTCTGCTTGCCGTCATAGTTGTCTTGATAGTCGACGGTGTCTTTGTCGATGTCTGCCAGTAGAAATGCGGCCGGCTTGTCCATACGCACTTCGGTATAGCGCATCGCCGCCGGGTTATCGCCGTCCATCGAGCCAAAGTTGCCTTGACCGTCGAGCAGCGGCAGCGACATGGAGAAATCCTGCGCCATACGCACCAAAGCGTCATAGATCGCAGAGTCACCATGCGGGTGGTACTGGCCCATAACATCGCCCACCGGGCGGGCAGATTTGCGATAGGACTTTTCGTGGGTGTTGCCCGTTTCATGCATGGCAAAAAGGATGCGGCGATGCACCGGTTTTAGCCCGTCGCGCAGATCGGGGATCGCCCGGCTGACGATCACCGACATCGCATAGTCCAGATAGGACGTGCGCATCTCGTGTTCGATTGTTACCGACGGCCCGTGGAAAATAGGCTTTTCGTCTGCGTTATCAGGAGTTTCCGGCGTATCGTTCACGTGTCTTGCCCACCATTTTTATGGTTCTATATCTTGGGGTTTTCTATAGCAGACGGGGCATATCAGGTGCAATGGCTGTGGCCAAAACGCACTGGCAGCACTCCAAGCTGAGTGCCAACATGCTGTTTTCATTGAAAAGTAATTCTCACCGCGCAAACTTGTCATACAGAGGCAGCAAAGGAGGCGCAATATGCCCCGCAGTGAAACCGAAATGATGCTGAAAGGTTACGGGCTGACCACGGCAGAGTTCTTTTATCATATGCCCGACTACGCCCATGTGCTCAACAGCTACATCTGGCAGGAGTATGACATCGCGCCAGATCATCCGCGGCTGTTTAAATTCGTAGAGTTTTGGCAAGCCGAGTTAGACGGCCCGTTGCATTCGGTGCGCTTTACCCACCGCAAGATGATCAGCCCCGGGGAATGGCAAAATCAGGTGGGTGAGTTTACGCTACATTAATCTAATGGGCAGGGGTGTCAGGCAGAACAGCTCGCCCCGCCCAGCACGCAGAACTTGGCACAATGGGGATGGTTCAGGGCCACGTCACGCTCGGCTTCGGCCAAGGTCGTGCCAAGTTCAAACTCTGGGTCATAGGGCAGCAAGGTACAGGCCAGTACAGCAGGCTTCTCAGCGCCTTTGCGTTTGACCACCATACGCGATGAGGCACACATCACCGCGTCGGGCGAAATATCCAAGATGCCCCAGCAGGCGGTGGTGATCTCTGGCACCTCGACGGCTTCGTCCATCTCTGGGAAGAGCACCGTCATACCGGGGTCATGCGCGTCGATGTCAAAGCCATGCTCGGCGTAAAATGCGGCATAGCCCGCGCGGCTGTCGGCATCGCTGTCGGCAAAAATAGAGCGACCCGCGACGGCCATTCGAAACCCGTTGTCGCGCAGCCATTCCATGCCGATCAGCGTCTTATCAAACGCCCCTTCACCACGTTCCGCATCGTGCAGATCACGGCGGTAGTGGTCGACAGAGATGCGGAAGGTCATTTGGCCGGGGTACGCATCGCGCAGGCGCAACAACCCGTCTTGCACGGATTTGCGCATGATCGGGCGCATGGCATTTGTCAGGATCAACACCTCATAGCCGCGCATCAAAGAGGCTTCCGTGATCTCAACCATTTGCGGGTTCATGAACGGCTCACCGCCCGTAAAGGCGATTTCACGCACCGGCCAGTCACGCTCAACAATCTGGTCAAGGTAATCGCGCACCTCATCAGCGGTGATATAGACCAGCGCGTCATTTTTCGGGCTGGAGGCGATGTAGCAGTTCACACATTCGATGTTGCACAGGGTGCCGGTATTGAACCACAGCGTCTCGGCCCCGCGCAGGGCAACGGTGGCGCGTGGTTCCCCCTTGGCGGTGACCGCCGGGTTCTGGAACTTGCCCTCGTTTGCTTGCGCGATATCTTTCATGATTGGTCCTTGCGTGATCCCGTTTGTTCCTGTCCAGTTGTGCTAAGCTATTGCGGCCCTGCCTAAAAGTCCAAGGTGCGGGGTGCACAGTCTTGTGAACTGGGTAAAAATGAGTATGTTTGCGCTAACTTTGCTAGCTCTCACAGACAAGGATTAATTGATGGTTTCGCGCGTTATTCCTGTCGACCCCTTTGATTTGGTTATTTTTGGTGGGACGGGCGACTTGGCTCGGCGCAAAATTTTGCCCGGCCTCTACCGGCGTTATTGCGCGGGTCAGATGCCAGAAGAGGCCCGGATCATCGGCGCCGCACGCACAGAGATGGACGTCGCAGGCTACCGCGAAATGGTGTCTGAAGCGATCAGTGAGTTTGGCGGCAAAGATGCTTGCGACAACCTTGACGCATTTCTGGCCAAGCTTGACTACATTGCGATCGACGCACGGGGAGAGACCGGCTGGGCCGAACTGCAGAAGATAATGGCCGGGAAGGATCGGATTGAGGTTTACTACTTCTCCGTCGCGCCCAGCCTGTTTGGTGATTTGGCCGAGCGTTTGCAGCAATGGGGAATGGCGGGCGAAGACAGCCGCATTGTCGTGGAAAAACCTTTTGGCCGTGATCTGGAAAGTGCACGGGCGCTGAACGCAACGCTGGCGACCTATTTCAAGGAACAGCAGATCTACCGCATCGACCACTACCTTGGCAAAGAGACGGTGCAAAATCTCATGGCCGTACGCTTTGGCAATATGCTGTTTGAGCCGCTTTGGAACCGGCAATACGTCGATCACATCCAGATCACCGTGGCCGAGACTGTGGGGGTCGGGGGGCGCGGCGAATATTACGACAAATCCGGTGCCATGCGGGACATGGTGCAAAACCACCTGATGCAGCTTTTGTGCCTGATCGCGATGGAGCCGCCAGCGCGCTTTGATCCTGATGCGGTGCGCGATGAGAAACTCAAAGTGATCCGCGCGCTTGACCCCGTGCTGCCGCATCACCTTGTCCGAGGTCAGTATGAGGCCGAGGCGGGGAATGAGGAGAAGGCGCCCAGCTATCGCGATGCCGTGGAGAACCCGCGTTCGCGCACCGAAAGCTTTGTGGCACTGAAGGCGCATATCAGCAATTGGCGCTGGCATGGCACGCCCTTCTATCTGCGCACCGGCAAACGCATGGTCGCCCGGTCAAGCGAGATCACCGTGGTGTTCAAAGACACGCCACATTCGATCTTTGCCGAAGACGCGGGCCGTCACCGCAACGTGCTGTCGATCCGGCTGCAACCCAACGAAGGCATCACCCTTGGCGTGACGATCAAGGAACCGGGGCCGGGGGGCATGCGTCTTGTCGATGTGCCGCTTGATATGACATTTGCCGAGGCGCTCGGCCCTGATGGGGGCGATCAGGTCGATGCCTATGAGCGGCTGATCATGGACGTGATCCGGGGCAACCAGACATTGTTCATGCGCGATGACGAGGTCGAGGCCGCGTGGGCTTGGACCGATCCGATCATCCAAGGCTGGGAGGCGCGCAATGATGTGCCAAAGCCCTATGACAGCGGCTCTACCGGGCCCACGGATGCAGGTGAAATGATGCGGCGCGATGGCCGTGAATGGCGAAAGGTATCCCCATGAACTTCATCGAATATGCAGACCGCGAAATGCTGGTCATGAATGTCGCCAACAAACTGGCGGGCAAATTGAAATCGGCGCTCTCGGGTAATGACCGGGTGTCGTTTGCCGTGCCCGGCGGCTCTACCCCCGGGCCGATCTTTGAGATGCTCAGCGCGACCGATCTTGATTGGGACCGGGTAGACGTGTTGCTGACCGACGAACGCTGGGTCGATGGGAATGATCCGCTGTCCAACGCGCGGCTGGTGCGGGAGCATCTGCTGAACGACCGCGCTGCCGCTGCGCGGTTCATCCCGTTTTTCCGCGCCGGTCTGACACCGGGCGAGGGGGCAGAGGCTGTGGCGCCCAGTTTGGCCGCCCATATGCCGATCTCTGTTATGCTGCTAGGGATGGGAGATGACATGCACACCGCCTCGCTCTTTCCCGGCGACCCAAGTTTGCATGACGCGCTGGCCGCAGATGCGCCGCTTCTATGTCCGGTCTATCCTCAGGGTCAGCCGACCGCGCGTGTCACGCTCCCGGCACATGTGTTGGATGGGGCATTGAACAAACACCTCGTTATCTTCGGCGATGAGAAACGTGCTGCTTTGGAGCGCGCGGAGACGCTTTCACCGGAGGAGGCACCCATATCAGCGGTGCTTGATGGAACCGAAGTTTACTGGGCAGCATGATGAACATTTGGCAAGACCTTCAAGAAAAACAACGCGGGACCGCAGATCGCAAAATTGCAACGCTGTTCGATGCCCCTGACCGCGCCGAAGACTTCTCGTTGCGCACGCAGTTCATGCTGTTTGACTACGCCAAAACGAATATCGACGCTGAGGCCCGCGCAGCTTTGCTGCGTTTGGTGGACGAAGCAGAGGTGCCCCGCCGCCGCGATGCGATGTTTGCGGGTGCACCGATCAATGAGACTGAAGGCCGCGCTGTGCTGCATACGGCCCTGCGCAACCTTGATGGCGGGCCGATTGAGGTCGAAGGCGCGGATGTCATGCCTCCGGTGCGCGACACGCTGGCGCGGATGCGCAGCTTCGCTGATCAGATCAGGGACAGCGCGATTACCGATGTGGTCAATATTGGCATTGGCGGGTCCGACCTTGGCCCTGCGATGGCGACGCGCGCCCTGACACCTTATCACGATGGGCCGCGCTGCCATTTCGTCTCGAATGTCGATGGCGCGCATATTGCGGATACGTTGCGCGGCTTGGATGCCAAGACGACTTTGGTGATCGTCGCCTCTAAGACCTTCACCACCATTGAAACCATGACCAATGCGCGCACCGCGCGGGCGTGGATGCAAGATCATGGCGGCGATCCGGCCACGCAATTTGCAGCACTCAGCACCGCCGAGGATAAGACCGCCGAGTTTGGGATTAACTCTGCGCAGGTTTTTGGATTTGAGGATTGGGTCGGCGGACGCTATTCCGTTTGGGGCCCGATTGGCCTTTCGCTGATGATCGCCATTGGCCCCAAGGCCTTCGACAGTTTCCTACGCGGCGCGCAGGAGATGGACCGCCACTTTTGTGCCGCCGATCCGGCTGAAAATATGCCGATGTTGCTAGCGCTTGTCGGAATTTGGCACAACCAGATCTGCGGCCATGCCACCCGCGCCGTGCTGCCCTATGATCAACGGCTTGAGATGCTGCCCGACTACCTGCAACAGCTTGAGATGGAATCGAACGGCAAGGGCGTGCAGATGGATGGCTCTGACAGTCCGCGCCATACCGGGCCGGTGGTTTGGGGGGCCGCGGGCACCAACGGTCAGCATGCATTCTATCAGTTGATCCACCAAGGCACCCGCGTGATCCCGTGTGAGTTTCTGGTTGCGGCCAAGGGGCATGAGCCCGACCTACGGCATCACCACGACTTGCTGATCGCTAACTGTCTTGCCCAGTCCGAAGCGTTGATGCGCGGGCGGTCTTTGGACGAGGCACGGGCGATCATGCGCGACGCCGGGCTATCGGGCGATGAGCTTGAACGCCAAGCGCGCCACCGGGTTTTCCCCGGCAATCGCCCCTCAACCACGCTGGTCTATGAAACGCTGGATCCCTTTACTCTGGGCCAGATCATCGCACTGTATGAGCATCGCGTTTTCGTCGAAGGTATCATCCTTGGCATTAACTCTTTTGATCAATGGGGCGTGGAGCTGGGCAAGGAACTGGCCAAGTCGCTGCAGCCGTTGATCGAGGGGGAGGTCTCTGCCGAAGGCAAAGATGGCTCTACTGCAAGTCTGATCAGCTATATTCATCAGCACCGCGACTAGGTTTTGCAATCGAAGGTTGGCCACTAGGCTGCGTGGGCGAAGTCCGGCCGCGCAGCCTTTGCCCATGTCCATCAGCGCCGATCCTCACTTGTCCGTGGGGAAGGCTTGCAACTGCTGCGCCCATTGGACAGTCTGAAGATAAATAATTGGAGGATCCCATTATGCTTGGCCAGATGATGACGCAGCCGCTGCTGATCTCGAGCCTGATTGCCCATGCCGAACGCTATCATCCTGAAGGCGAGATCATCTCGGTTTCGACCACGGGCGGGGTAGAGGAAACCAGCTGGGGAGACGTGGCCAAAAACGCCCGGCGCTTGGGGTCGGCACTGACGGGTCTGGGGCTGTCACCTCAGGCGCGCTGCGGGACGATCGCGTGGAATAATCGGCGGCATTTGGAAATCTACTTCGGCACGTCTGGCGCGGGGTTTATCTGCCATACGATCAACCCAAGGCTCTTTCCCGATCAACTGGTCTATATCCTCAATCACGCTGCTGATGAGGTGCTGTTCATCGACAAGACCTTTGTGCCGCTGGTCGCAGCGATCCGCGATAAGCTTGAGCACCTTAAGCACCTCGTGCTGATGTCTGGCCCCGACACAGAAGCCGCTGAGGCGCTGCCGGGGCTGTTGTTTTATGATGAATTGGTCGCGTCAGGTGACGCGGGTTTCGCCTGGCCGGATCTGGATGAGAACACGGCATCGAGCCTGTGCTACACCTCGGGCACAACGGGCAACCCCAAGGGTGTGCTCTATTCCCACCGCTCGACTGTGCTGCACTCTTTCGGCATCAACATGGCCGACAGTATTGCCATTTCCGCGCGGGATATTGTGATGGCCGTGGTGCCGATGTTCCACGTCAATGCTTGGGGGTCGCCCTATGCCAGCGCCATGACCGGCGCGCGGATGGTGCTGCCGGGGCCGAACCTTGATGGCGCGTCGCTGGTAGGGCTGATCGACAAGTACAAAGTGTCCCTCGCGCTTGGTGTGCCAACGATCTGGCAAGGGCTATTGGCGGCGGCCAAAAAGTCGGGCAGCGAACTGACGAGCCTGGAACGCAGCGTCGTGGGTGGCTCGGCCTGTCCGCCGTCGATGATCAAAACCTTCCGCGAAGATTTCGGGGTTGAAACGGTCCACGCCTGGGGCATGACCGAAATGTCGCCTGTCGGCACTGTGAACAAACCGCTGGCAAAACATGGCGATCTGCCCGAGGCGCAGCAACACAAACTGCGTGAGAACCAAGGCCGTCCGGTCTTTGGCGTAGAGCTTGAGGTCTGGGACGATGAGGGCAACCCGTTGCCGCAGGACGGGAAAACCCAAGGTGCGCTGGTCACACGCGGGCATTGGATTTTGGACGCCTATTACCAATCTGATCGCGCCAGCACACTGCGCGATGGTTGGTTCGATACCGGTGATATCGCGACGATGGACAAGGACGGATACGTCACCATCTGCGACCGGGCGAAGGACATCATCAAGTCTGGTGGCGAGTGGATCAGCTCTGTTGAGCTGGAGAATATCGCGATTGCCCATCCGGATTTGGCCGATGCCGCCGTCATCGGCGCGACCCATCCCAAATGGGACGAGCGCCCGGTTTTGATCGCAATCAAAGCCGAAGGGGCAGACCCGTCCGAGGCCGACATACTCAAAGTATTCGAAGATCAGGTCGCAAAATGGCAGGTGCCCGACCGGGTGATCTTTGCAGAGGCGCTGCCACGCAATGCGACGGGTAAAGTCCTTAAGCGCGATCTTCGGGATCAATTTGGCGATGTGCTACTGCAAGACGAAAGCTGAGGCAGAGCGGCCCCGGTCTTCGGACCGGGGCTTTTTTTTCTAGGCTGTCGCTTATGCTGAACGGCGCAGCTCGCTGTTCGCCAGAGGCCGCGGCAGGGTGAGCCGGAAAGTGCTGCCGACATCGACTTCGCTCTCAAGCGAAAGCCCGCCACCGTGCAGCGTCGCCAGTTGTTCGGCAATCGCCAATCCCAAACCCAGACCGCCATTCTCTCGTGACATGGATCCGTCAACCTGCTGGAAACGCAAGAAAACCCGTTTGATGTTTTCCTCAGAAATGCCGCAGCCTGTGTCGGTCACGCAAAAGGTGATCTCTTCGGCGGCTTGATGCATCTTGAGATGAATGTTGCCGCTGCGGGTGAACTTGATCGCATTTGAAATCAGGTTGTAGAGGATCTGCCGCAGGCGCACCGGTTCGGCGTTGGCTGTCGCGGTGCCGTTGTCCTCATAGGTGAGGGTCAGCCCCTTTGCCTCGGCATCGGGACGCAGATCATCGGCAACGGATCGGGCAATTTCGCTGGCCTCGATCTCTTGCAGGTCCAATTCCATCTTGCCACGCGCAACCTTGGTCCAGTCGAGCAGGTCTTCGACGAGACGCAGCATATGCTTTGACGATCCCGCAATGCCGCCCGCCTGATCAGAGACGAAATCCTGAAATTCATTAACGCTTGAACGAATGTCTGGCGTGGCATTCGGGCTGTTGGTCAGGGCGGTCTGCATGCGCCGCGCCTGCGGCAGTTTTTCTGAATGCTGGAGAAAGGATGCCCGGCCTGAAATAACCGTAAGCGGTGTGCGTAGCTCGTGGCTGACGTTATTGAGGAACTCGGTCTTTTCCCGATCTGCCGCTTTGGCCGCATCCAGCGCGCGTTTTTCGGTGGTCACATCGGTCCAAATGCCCACGGTATACCCATGCGGCGTGCGCGATTCAGTCACCTTGAGCCAGAAGTTGTCGGAAACCTCTAGGTTGAAGGTGCCCGTCGGGTTGCGGAACCGCGCGAGACGCTTGGCGATCCATTTCTCACGTTCCTCAACATCTTTAGGATGCTGATGGCGCGCGACCCAATGGCGCAACAGTTCTTCAATGGTCTTACCGGGCACAAGAAGATCGGCAATCTCGGGATGGTACTCAAGAAATTTGCTGTTCACAGTGACCAGCCGTTCCTTTTCATCAAAGGCGATAAATCCTTCCTGGATCGAGCCGATGCCCTCAGCCAAAAGCGCGTGCGCCTCCTGCTTTTTCAGCGTCACGCGGCGGAACGCCCAAAGGCCTGCCATCAGCGCGATGGTGGCAACCAGCGCGAAGGCGACGAGGTAAGGGCTTTGCGGGGCATAGGGGGGCAGGCCGTTGACCGGGCTGGCCGTGGCTTCCCATGTCTTGCCCAATAGTTCAAACCGCGTGCGGACCGGCGAGCCGGGGTCTGTCGCTTCGGGCTCAATCTCAGGGGGCAATATGCCGGTTGGAAAGGCTTGAAGGCTGTAGATGTAGTCAGCAGCCTGATGCGGGTTTTGATGCGGTTCAAACAGCCGGTCAGGCTGAAACACGATCGACATTACCCCCCAAAAGCGCGGCGCGCCAAGGCCGATAGGGCGTTCAAACACCGGATAGTGCATGATGTAGCCCTTACCCCCTTGCACTAGATCAAGCGGGCCTTCGATGGTTGGGCTTTGGCGTCGATAGGCATTGGCGACACCCGACAACTGGGCTGGAATATTCTTGTATTCCAGCCCAATAATTTCGCCACTCGGGGCTTTGGGATAGCTTTGCGTGATCTTCAAATCCGGCGCGAGGGCAAAGGCTTGAATGCCGGGGTTACGCCCGCGTAACTCTTTCACCAACAATTCGATTTTTTTGTCTTTGAATGCCTCGCCGGACAGCAAGATATTCTCGATGTTCTTGGTAACTAATATGGTTTCTTGGAACTGATGTTGCACCTGATTGCTGACTTCATGCAGCGCTTGCCGCGCATCCTGACGGATGCTGGCGATATGATGCTCGTAATCCAGTTTGACGATCGAATAACTGATGCCGGCCACGCAGCACAGCACGATGAAATTGACGATAATAAACGCCTTGGATGTCGCGTAGTCCCGAAACGTGTTTGCCACGCTTTTATCCTTTGCCTCCGGGCGCCTCTGACATCGTTGGGCCAGCTGCGCGTAAGTTACTTCCCTGTTGGGCGCTACCTTTCTAGGGAATCATGGCAAAATTCGGACATCAGTAGACTTTTCATACGGATGACCTAAGGGAAGCCATCGGACCTTGCGAGGTCCGACCCGTCGCCAGTGCTGGGGCTGTAAATCGGCGTGGAGCGGGTAACGAGAATCGAACTCGTAACTAAAGCTTGGGAAGCTGCCGTGATACCTTTTCACCATACCCGCGCGCTGAAGGTCAGATAATCGGCGCGCCGGGGAAGGTCAAGTCAGGGTTTGATTGCGGTGACGAAATTGATCTCGGCAGGCAAGTGAAAAGGGCCGTTTTCAGCAAAGGGGCGCAGGGCGTCGGCAATTGTTTGACGCAGCTCGTCCACCTGTTTTGCACTCGGTTCGAAATGGGTGACTGCCCCGCCAGCGGGGCCGATGTCGCACATTTGTTGAGCCAGATCGTCGACCGACCCTGCGGGCGTGAGGTCAATCTTGGCCACCTCGCATCTCACTTCGGTCAAGCCCGCCTGCGTGAGGATCGCTTGGATTCGCTCAGGATCGCGAAGCGCGAAGGGGCCGGGTGCATCGGGATCGCTTTTGGGCATCGCGCCGAGGGTCGCGCGGGCGGCACGGGCGGGCAGGGTGAAGAAGGGATTTTCAGGGATCTGCCCCCAAGCGGCAAAGCTCATCCGTGCGCCAGGCGTAAGCTGCGCGGCCATGCGCCTAAAGCTTAAGACAGGGTCGGCAAAGAACATCACCCCAAAGCGCGAGATCAGGCGGTCATAGGGCGGATCAAGTTGAAGCGCCGTCGCGTCGCCATGGTGAAAGGCGATTTGGGGCAGGGCGGCGCTGCGTTTCCGCGCAAGGTTGAGAAGAGGTTCAGAGACATCAACACCCAGCACCGCGCCTGCGGTGCCCACTGCCTCGGCTGCCGCGAGACAAGCTGCACCTGCGCCGCAGCCGATATCCAGCACGCGTAGTCCTGAGTTCAGTTCCGCCCGTGCCAGTACGCCGTCGAGCACGGGTTTCATAAGGGTGTCCAACTCTGCCTGCCGTGCAACCCATTTGTGCCCGGCTTTACTGCTCCAGAATTCGATCTGATCGCTGTTGTTATGATCGCTCATTACGTCGTCTTTCTTCTGCGACGGCGTCCGCCACGCGCGCCCTCTGCACCGCCTGCGCCACCGCCGCCGGTGTTGAAAGTAACGTTCGGCAGGGCAACGAGGCTGTTGAGGATGGGGAAGGGTTCCACCGCGTTGGGAATGGCAGAGGCGTTCACGAAATGCTCCTGAAAACGCGGCTCTACGGCGGTTTCGATCTTGTGGATCGCGCGCACGGTCGCCTCAATCTCGGCGCGTGCGTCGGTGTTCAGCAGCGCGATCCGGGCGCCTGTGCCTGCGGCGTTGCCAGCACTGGTCACTTTGTCGAGTGGCGCATCTGGAATCATGCCGAGCACCATCGCGTGACGCGGGCTGATATGTGCGCCAAAAGCCCCCGCAAGCACAACGCGGTCCACCTTGTCGACGCCGAATTTGTCCATCAGCAAACGCGCCCCGGAATAAAGCGCTGCCTTGGCCATCTGGATTTCACGAATGTCGCGGTTGGTGACGGTGATTTTGGGGCCGCCTTTGTCGGTGCCGTCATAAACCAGATAACTGTTGGTGCGCCCATCGGCAAAAACTGACGGAGAGCCGGTCTGCTCTGCGCTGCCGATCAGGCCCGGGGCGTCGACAATGCCGTGGATGCGCATCTCTGCGACCATTTCGATGATCCCCGAGCCGCAGATGCCGGTAACGCCGGTGCTTGCGACGGCCTCTGCAAAGCCCTCGTCATCAGACCAGATATCGGACCCGATCACTTTGAACCGTGCCACTTTGGTTTCGGGGTCAATCTCGACACGCTCAATCGCGCCGGGGGCCGCGCGTTGGCCGCTGCTGATCTGCGCGCCTTCAAAGGCGGGGCCGGTGGGCGAGGAACATGCCAGCACCTTTTCCTTGTTCCCAAGCAGGATTTCCGCATTGGTGCCCACATCAACCACCAGCATCAGATCGTCGGACTTCTCGGGCGCTTCGGAAAGGGCAACGGCGGCGGCATCCGCCCCCACGTGGCCTGCGATACAGGGCAGCAGGTAGACCCGCGCAGAGGGGTGGATTTTCAGATCCAGGTCCTCAGCCCGCAGTCGTAGCGCGCCAGAAGTCGCAAGCGCGAACGGCGCTTGGCCAAGTTCAAAGGGATCAATGCCAAGCAGCAGGTGGTGCATCACCGGGTTGCAGACAAAGACCGCATCGACGATCAGGCTCTGCTCGACCGCCCCTTCTTCGGCAATCTGGGTAAAAAGCGCGTTCATCCCGTCGCGCACCGCGCGGGTCATTTCTTGCGCGCCCTCGGGGTTCATCATCGAATAGCTGACCCTGCTCATCAGGTCTTCGCCAAAGCGAATTTGCGGGTTCATCACACCAGAGGAGGCCACGACCTTGCCCGTTTGCAGATCGCACAGATGCGCCGCGATGGTGGTGGAGCCGAGATCAACCGCCAGCCCATAGACGGTGCCGTCGTAATACCCCGGCCAGATGTTCATGATCCGCGGCGGGTTCTCCTGATCGCCTAAATGCACGGCGACGGTTACCTTCCACGCGCCTTTGCGCAGAACAGGCTGCATCATCTGCAAGATGTGCAGATCGGCAGTCACCTTCTTCAATTCCCATTGCTCAGCGAGCGCGGTGCGCAGGCGTTCCAGATCGCCCGAAGGCTCATGCATGTCGGGTTCTGTCACCTCAACATAGAACAGCTTCACCGAAGGGTTCAGGACGATGTCCCGCGCCTCAGCGCGTTTGCGCACGACCTGTTTGTGGACTTGGCTTTCTGGGGGAACGTCTATCACCACGTCGCCCTGCACCGTGGCCTGACAGCCCAGACGGCGGCCTTCCTTCAGGCCGCGTTTCTCGTCGTACCGCTCCTCAACCGCGTTCCATTCGCTTAAAGCATCAGGTGCTACGGTGACGCCATGTTTCGAAAACTGGCCATATCCCGGCGAGACCTGACATTTCGAGCAGATACCGCGCCCGCCACAGACTGAATCCAGATCAACCCCCAACTGCCGTGCGGCGGTCAGCACCGGTGTGCCTTTGGGGAAGCGCCCTCTCTTGCCAGAGGGGGTGAAAATCACGAGGGGATCGCTGCTCATCGGGGCCGTCCTTTACTGCTTTGCGCCACCATAGCGTTCCGCGCGGCAGGGGAAAGCCGCTGCGCGGCAATTAGTGCTCCGCCCACGTCATTCCTGCATTGCGGCTTACGCTGGGGAATAGGTCTTTCCAATCCGGGCCATCCGTGAAATAGGAAACCGCCAAATGAACCCATCCAGACCGAGGTGTTAAATGGAGATTCGTGAGGCCCTGACCTTTGATGACGTACTGCTGGTTCCCGCTGCGTCCTCTGTGTTGCCGTCTACCGCAGATACAAGAACCCGCGTCACGCAGAGCATTGCGCTCAACATCCCGCTGCTCAGCTCGGCGATGGATACGGTGACCGAAAGCCGCATGGCAATTGCATTGGCGCAGGCCGGGGGCATGGGTGTTGTGCACCGCAACCTTACGGTTGAAGAGCAGGCCCGCGAAGTGCGCCGGGTCAAGCGCTTTGAATCTGGCATCGTTTACAACCCGATCACCCTGCGCCCCGACCAGACCCTCGCGGATGCTAAGGAACTGCAGGAACGTTACCGCGTGACCGGTTTCCCGGTGGTGGATGACAGTGGCCGTGTGCTGGGCATCGTGACCAACCGTGATATGCGCTTTGCCTCTGACGACCGTACGCCTGTTTCGGTGATGATGACCTCTGACCACCTTGCCATTCTGCAAGAGCCTGCCGACCGCGACGAGGCGATCAGCCTGATGAAGGCGCGCCGGATCGAGAAGCTGCTGGTGACCGATGCCAAAGGCAAGCTGACCGGGCTGTTGACCCTGCGCGATACCGAACAGGCCGTGTTGAACCCAACCGCCTGCAAAGATGATCTTGGCCGTCTGCGCGTTGCCGCCGCCACCACGGTGGGCGACGCGGGCTTTGAACGCTCAGAAGCGCTGGTTGACGCCGGTGTCGATATGATCGTGATCGACACGGCGCATGGTCATTCCGAAGGTGTGGCCCTTGCGGTGACGCGGGCAAAGAAACATTTCGGCGATGTACAGGTCGTCGCGGGCAACGTGGCCACCGGTGCCGCAACCCGCGCGTTGATCGACGCAGGCGCCGATGCGGTCAAGGTCGGCATCGGCCCCGGCTCCATCTGTACCACGCGGATGGTCGCTGGCGTCGGTGTGCCCCAGCTGACTGCTATCATGGATTGTGTGGCTGCGGCGGGGGACGTGCCGATTATCGCGGACGGCGGCATCAAGTTCTCCGGCGATTTCGCCAAGGCGATTGCCGCTGGTGCTTCATGCGCCATGGTCGGCAGCATGATCGCTGGGACCGACGAAAGCCCCGGTGAAGTCATTCTGTATCAAGGCCGTAGCTTCAAAAGCTACCGTGGTATGGGCAGCATGGGCGCCATGGCGCGCGGCTCGGCGGATCGCTATTTCCAGAAAGACGCGGCTTCGGACAAGTTGGTGCCAGAAGGTATCGAAGGCCAGGTGCCGTATAAGGGCAGCGCGGGCAATGTGCTCCACCAACTGGTGGGCGGTTTGCGTGCGGCCATGGGCTATACCGGTTGTGCCACCGTTGACGCGATGCGCCGCGACTGTAGCTTTGTGAAAATCACGGGTGCGGGGCTGAAAGAGAGCCATGTGCATGATGTGCAGATCACGCGGGAATCTCCGAACTATCGGATCGGTTAAGGAAAAAAAAGCAACGGCCTAAGGGTCGTTCTTAATACAAAGGAAGACGGCATGACCCCGGGCGCGCGTGTATCGGCTGCAATAGAAGTTCTTGATGCGATCGCCGGGGGGCTGGCCGCCGAACAGGCGTTAACACGGTGGGCACGGCAGAGCCGATTTGCAGGCTCCAAAGACCGAGCCGCCGTGCGCGACCATGTCTTTGACGTACTACGTCAAAGGCGTACGGCGGCGCATTATGGATGCGGTGAAACAGGTCGCGCGCTGATGATTGGTGTGCTGCACGGGCAGGGGGCCGATCTTGACACTTTGTTCACGGGCGAAGGCCATGCGCCAACTCCGCTAAGCGATGAAGAACGACAGGTCCCGGACGCGCCCGAAGACCGTGCTACAAAGAACAATCTTCCTGATTGGCTCCTGCCCCTTTTCGACGCGGCGCTTGCCGATAAGGCGGACGCAGTCGCCGTGGCATTACAGGCACGCGGACCGATCTGTTTGCGCGTGAACACGGCGCGAATTGAGGTTCCTGCCGCACAGGCATTACTCGCGGAGGATGGCGTTCAAACCTGCGCCAATCCCCTCGCCGATGCCGCTCTGACAGTTACCGAAGGCGCACGCCGCATCCGAAATTCGCGCGCTTTTAGTGATGGTTATGTCGAATTGCAGGATGCTGCGAGCCAGGCGGTCGTCGCCGCTTTGCCTTTGGGGGGTCGGGTGCTTGACTACTGCGCTGGCGGCGGGGGCAAGGCTTTGGCTTTGGCAATGGACCCGTCTCGCGAAATCACCGCTCATGACATTGACCCGCGCAGGATGAGCGATCTTACCCCCCGCGCTGAGCGTGCAGGCGTGTCGATTACTCTGGCCGATGCTGAACAGGCCAAGGCAGGCGGTCCCTACGATCTTGTTCTATGTGACGCGCCCTGTTCCGGCTCGGGTGCATGGCGGCGTGCGGCGGAAGGGAAGTGGACGTTGACCCCTGACCGCCTGGCAGAGCTGACTGGCATTCAGGATCAGATTCTCGATACTGCAGCGGCACTTACGGCGCCGCAGGGTGTGTTGGCTTACGCAACATGTTCGTTGTTCCGCGAAGAGAATGAGGCGCGGGTTGAAGCCTTTTTGACCCGACATCCGGCATGGAAAATCGCGCGGATGGACCGTTATGATGTAACCCCTGATGGCGACGGCTTCTTTTCAGCACAGTTGACGCGCGACTAAACTTCCTCATAATCAACCAATGCGTGCAAAGCGATCTGAGTTAAAGCCCGCTTAACCTCTGTCGCACGTAATAGTCGTGTGATTCGGTTGTGAGGGGATTTGTGTGCAGCAGGACGTCCGGCATTCAGCGATTGGCGGCCAGACAGGCCTTGGGCGGCTATGGTTGCTTGGCATTATGGCTTTGGCTACCGCCGGTCTCGCGCTTCAAAGCACCGATGCGGTAATGACAATCGGCCTTGCCGCCTCCGCCGTAACACTTGTTTTAATATTATTGGGTTACTTGGGCCTGCACCTGCGCGCTCAAACGCGGGATCAGGCCGCTAGCGCCGGGGTGGCAGATTTCATAGCAAAGGACGGGACGCCTAGTTTTATTGTGACAACAGACAGGCAAATTTTGTACCGCAATCAGGCGGCTGAGGTGCAGTTTGGCGAGCTGAACGCAGAAACCCTTGCACGGGCTCTGCAGGCACATTTTTCTAATCCTGTCGGACTTCTCTATCGCTTGCAGTCGCGGGCAACGGCCAGCGGTAATGCGCGCGAAGAGGTGATCACCCGCAAGGGTCCAGTCCGAATATCCGTACACCAACTTACCAACGAAAGATTTTTATGGCGCATTGACCCGGTCCCTGCCCGGGACGGCCCTCGCAGCTCTCAAGAAGGTGTGGCTCTACCGATGGTAATGGTTGGTCGCAGCGGAGCCATATTGTTCATGAATGATGCCGCGCGGACCCTCGTCGGGCACCGGGTGAAGTCGCTGGACAGATTGTTCAATTCCCTTCCGTTAACGCCCGGTGCGGTGACCGAGTTATCAACATCTGAAGGGAGTAGACAGGTGTTGGTGGCTGAAATTGATGCCGGTGCCAACCGCCGCGTGCTCTACCTCCTGCCGCCCCCGGATGAAATCATCTCGCCCAGCGAACTCGGATGGGAAACTTTTCAAGACCTGCCTGTGCCCCTGATCAAACTTGGCCCAGACGGGACCGTACTAGCATTTAACCGCATGGCCGCGAAGTTGCTTGGCGTGTCGTTACGACGCGAAGCTCACCTTTCGCAGCTTATGGAAGGTTTAGGGCGCTCAATTTCAGATTGGTTAGATGACAGTCTGGCTGGGCGGCTGGTGCAAAAGTCAGAATTTCTAAGGCTGACCCGCACGGATCGCGAAATTTTCGTGCAGGTTTCGCTCAACCGGATTTCCGAGCCCGGGGAGGCGGCGTTGATTGCGGTTCTACAAGACGCGACTGAGTTAAAGTCCCTAGAGGCCCAGTTCGTACAAAGCCAGAAGATGCAGGCGATTGGGCAATTGGCCGGCGGCGTGGCGCATGATTTCAATAATCTTCTTACTGCGATTTCTGGCCATTGCGACCTGCTTTTGCTGCGCCATGATCAAGGCGATCCGGATTTCAGCGATCTGGTCCAGATCAACCAGAATGCCAACCGCGCGGCAGCTCTCGTGGGCCAGTTGCTGGCATTTTCCCGAAAACAGACCCTGCGGCCAGAAACGCTCGACATGCGCGATACGCTGGCTGATCTAACTCATCTGCTAAATCGCCTGGTCGGGGAAAAGGTGACCCTCACCCTTAGTCACGACCCAGTGCTTGCCCCCATTCGCGCAGACAAACGTCAGTTGGAGCAGGTTTTGATGAACCTCGTCGTAAACGCGCGCGATGCGATGCCCGCCGGGGGCGAGATCCGTATCGTGACGGAAGTGACCACCCTTGACCATCCGCTAGAACGGGACCGCGTCAGCGTCCCAGCCGGGCGATTTGTAACGGTGCAAGTGAACGACGATGGCACCGGGATCCCGCGGGATAAGCTACAAAAGATATTTGAGCCGTTTTTTACGACAAAGCGGACAGGCGAGGGCACAGGCCTTGGCCTTTCAACCGCTTACGGCATCGTCAAACAAACCGGCGGTTTTATATTTGTTGATAGCGAGGTCGGCAGGGGGACGTCGTTCACCCTCTACTTCCCTGTACTTGAAGGGCAGCCGACGACCGTGTCGCGTGCCGTAGTATCCTCACCCGACAAGGGGCCGCCACCACGTGCGGACGGGGTGATCTTGCTGGTTGAAGATGAGGCCCCGGTGCGCGCATTCGCCAGCCGTGCACTGCGCCTGCGCGGCTATACTGTGCTGGAAGCAGAATCCGCCGAAGCCGCGCTGAAGACACTTGAGGATAAGGATCTTGATATCGATGTATTCGTAACAGATGTCGTGATGCCGGGGATGGATGGCCCAAGCTGGGTGCGCCAAGCTCTCAAACAGCGTCCAGATGTGCGCGTCGTTTTCGTCTCAGGCTATGCAGAGGATAATTTCGGCGAAGAGCAATCAAAGATTCCGAACTCAGTCTTCCTGCCAAAGCCATTTTCGCTGACCGATCTGACCAATACGGTACATAACCAGCTGCACTAACTCTACCATCAAACTGAAGGGTTAATAACGTCGATTAAGGGATCGACTCGTAAAGCTCGAATTCTGCCGCAAATTTCCGACGAAACCGCTTTTCCACATTTGGCGAGAGCTCAAGCGTCATCTTCGGAGAGACATTCTCCTGACCGAGGGATAGACTTACTTCCAACCGCTCCTCCAAGAAAATGCGCAACCGTTGCTGATCTTCATAGCGAAAGTGGTGGGTGATACCGGTGCCATTGGGTTGCGTTTCCATGAACTTCAACTGGCTTCCCACATCGGCAAAGCCTGGCTTATCCCCTTTCATATAAGCCATCACAAATTCATCGAAAGAAATCCCAAAGGTATTGTTGGGCTTGCCTTCCATAAAGGGGCGCCGCCGATAGCGGTACCAGCTACCTAGCCAAGAAATTGGCTCACGCATCACGGCCATAAGCTCTAACTCTGCATCGCAGACCTTGAGGAACATGGGCCGAATAAAACGATTATACCGATAAACGGGCGCATGTTTCAGCATCGGGGGCTGCGATATTACCATATCCGCGCGCGGGGCAAGAGCCGTTTCATACGCGGTGGTTCCAGTCTTGGGCACCGATAGAAAGGCCAGCCGTTCTTTGAAGAAAATTATCACGCGTGTCTTATCCCCTGCTCCGCATGGATCAAATTTTTGTAGGGTAAACCATTTCTTTACCATTCCAGAGAAAACTTAAAGCACAAACAAAATGATTGAAATGTTCTTCGTTTACCCTCATATAGAACATTAGAAGAACATACGCAGCGCGGCGCGCAGGCGATTGCCGCCGGGACGCCACTGTGACACTAAGGGATGAACCTAATGGCAACGGCAGATCTTTTGACAATGGACAGCAAGAAAACCGCAGAAAAGCAAAAGGCGCTCGACAGCGCGCTGGCCCAGATCGAACGTCAGTTCGGCAAAGGGTCGATCATGAAGCTGGGCGCCGAAGGGGCAGTCCAGGATATTAGAGCGAGCTCTACTGGCTCGCTTGGCCTTGATATCGCGCTCGGCATTGGCGGCTTGCCAATGGGGCGTATCATCGAAATTTATGGCCCAGAGTCTTCCGGTAAGACCACGCTGACACTACACTGCGTTGCAGAACAGCAAAAAGCCGGTGGCGTCTGTGCCTTTGTTGACGCGGAACATGCGCTTGACCCGCAATATGCAAAAAAGCTTGGCGTAGACATTGACGAGCTGCTGATCTCGCAACCCGATACGGGCGAGCAAGCGCTTGAGATTACGGACACGCTTGTGCGGTCCGGTGCGGTAAACATGGTCATTGTCGACTCGGTTGCGGCCTTGACGCCCAAATCGGAGCTTGAGGGCGAGATGGGCGACAGCAGTGTCGGCGTGCAGGCGCGGCTGATGAGCCAAGCCATGCGGAAACTCACAGGGTCGATCAGCCGATCCAACTGTATGGTTATCTTCATCAACCAGATTCGGATGAAGATCGGCGTCATGTTCGGCTCGCCCGAGACAACAACGGGCGGCAATGCGCTGAAGTTCTATTCTTCTGTCCGGCTCGACATCCGCCGCATTGGTGCGCTGAAGGACCGTGACGAAGTCGTCGGCAACGCGACCAAGGTAAAGGTCGTTAAAAACAAAGTCGCCCCGCCGTTCAAACAGGTCGAGTTCGACATCATGTATGGCGAAGGCATTTCCAAGATGGGTGAGCTACTTGATCTTGGGGTGAAAGCTGGCGTGGTCGATAAATCGGGCTCGTGGTTCAGCTATGGCGATGAGCGGATCGGGCAGGGGCGTGAAAATGCCAAGAACTTCTTGAAAGAGAATACTGCCATGGCCGCGGAGATCGAAGATAAGATCCGCGCCGCACATGGGTTGGATTCCGCCGGCCCCGGTCGGGATGACGCGGATATTCTCGAAGCCTGAACTTACTTTGGGTGCCGAGTTTTACAAAGGGGGCGTGGCCGTGGGCTGCGCCCCCTTTTTCGTGGGCAGCAACGGTAGACAGCGCCGGGGCTGAGGGGTATTTGGGATCGACCCAATCTGCCCCGGAAGGCCTCGCCCATGAAGACGCTGAATGAAATTCGCTCAACCTTTTTGAATTATTTCGATGCGCAGGGGCATCAGGTTGTGCCCTCCAGCCCGCTGGTGCCGCGCAACGACCCGACGCTGATGTTCACCGCTGCCGGTATGGTGCAGTTCAAGAACCTCTTCACCGGGGTCGAGACGCGCAATTACAGCCGCGCCACATCGGCGCAGAAATGTGTGCGCGCAGGCGGCAAACACAACGATCTCGACAATGTGGGTTATACGGCACGCCACCACACATTCTTCGAAATGCTGGGGAACTTCAGCTTTGGTGACTACTTCAAATCAGAAGCGATCCCCTTTGCCTGGGACCTGTTGACCAAAGAGTTCGGCATTGATCCGAACCGCTTGCTGGTGACTGTCTACCACACAGATGAAGAAGCGGTAAAAATCTGGAAAGCCCACACTGGCCTGCCTGATGAACGAATTATCCGCATCGCCACTGATGATAATTTCTGGTCCGCTGGCCCAACCGGCCCCTGCGGGCCGTGTACCGAAATCTTCTACGATCACGGCGACCACATTTGGGGCGGCCCTCCAGGATCGCCAGAGGAGGATGGCGACAGGTTTGTGGAGATCTGGAACCTCGTCTTCATGCAATACGAGCAGTTTGAGGATGGCACGCGCGAGCCATTGCCGAACCAATCGATTGACACCGGCATGGGGATCGAGCGGGTTGCGGCGCTTTTGCAAGGCACCAATGACAACTACGCCACAGACCTGATGCGCAGCTTGATCGAAGCCAGCGCTCATGCGTCTTCTACCGACCCCGATGGGCCGGGTAAAACCCACCACCGGGTCATTGCGGATCACCTACGGTCGACGTCTTTCTTGATCGCCGATGGGGTCATGCCCTCGAACGAGGGCCGTGGCTATGTGTTGCGCCGTATCATGCGCCGCGCCATGCGGCATGCGCATTTGCTGGGCGTTAAGGACCCATTAATGCATCAACTGGTACCGTCTTTGGTACAGCAGATGGGCGCGGCCTATCCCGAACTGGGTCAGGCGCAGTCGCTGATCCGTGAGACATTGTTGCTGGAAGAAACCCGTTTCCGACAGACGCTAGATAGGGGTCTGAAACTGTTGGACGATGAGTTGCACGGCCTGCCTGAGGGGGCGACCCTGCCGGGCGAAGCCGCCTTCAAGCTCTACGACACCTTTGGTTTTCCGCTTGACCTTACGCAGGATGCGTTGCGCGAAAAGGGCCGCGCTGTGGATACTGATGGCTTCAACACTGCGATGGAGGCGCAAAAAGCCAAAGCCCGCGCGGCTTGGGCTGGATCGGGCGAAGCGGCGGATGCGACCGTCTGGTTCGACGTGGCTGACAAAAGTGGCGTCACTGAATTCTTGGGGTATGACACCGAAAGCGCCGAGGGTCAGATCGTTGCATTGGTGCAGGGCAGCGATAAGGTCGAAGCCGCATCTGCAGGGAGCGACGTGCAAGTCGCATTGAACCAGACACCTTTCTATGCCGAAAGCGGCGGGCAGGTTGGCGATACGGGCGTGATCCGCACGCAGACAGGCATCGTTAACGTGACCGATACGCGCAAGTCGGCGGGTGTTTTCGTGCATTTCGGGCATGTGATCGAAGGCGAAGTAAAGCCGGGTCAGTCTGCCGTGTTGGAAGTCGACCGCGCACGGCGCAGCGCAATCCGGGCCAACCACTCGGCGACGCACCTGCTGCATGAGGCGCTGCGTAACGCGCTTGGCGATCATGTTTCGCAGCGCGGCTCCCTAAACGCACATGACCGTCTTCGGTTCGATTTCTCGCACGCAAAGGGGCTGACGCCCGAGGAGTTGACCCAAGTTGAGCGTGAGGTGAACGACTATGTTCGCCAGAATACGCCTGTTGAGACACGGATCATGACCCCGGACGACGCGCGGGCCATGGGCGCGCAGGCGCTTTTCGGTGAGAAATACGGCGACGAAGTGCGGGTTGTGTCGATGGGGCAGCTTGAAGGCTCTGGCAAGGGAAGTAACAAATCGACCTATTCCTTGGAGCTTTGTGGCGGCACGCATGTGCGCCAGACGGGCGACATCGGTGCTTTTGTGCTCTTGGGCGACAGTGCCAGCAGTTCTGGCGTGCGCCGGATCGAGGCACTTACCGGGACCGAAGCGCTGGCCTGGCTCCGAGACCAAGAGGCGGCGCTGAGCCGTGTCGCGGCGGAACTGAAAACATCAACCGCGGACGTTCCGGATCGTGTGCGTGCTTTGCTTGATGAACGCCGCAGCCTGTCCAATGAGGTTGCGCAACTGCGTCGTGAATTGGCGATGTCGGGTGGCAGCGCTGCAGCGCCGGAAGCCCGCGAGGTAAATGGCGTTAAATTCGTTGGCCAAGTGCTGAGCGGCGTGACGGGCAAAGACCTGCCGGGGTTGGTCGATGAGCACAAAGCCAAAATCGGCTCGGGCGCGGTGCTGTTGATCGCCGACACCGGTGGCAAAGCGGCAGTTGCGGGCGGCGTCACCAAGGATTTGACAGATCGTCTTTCGGCGGTCGACATGGTCAAGGCGGCGGTCGCGGAACTGGGCGGTAAGGGCGGCGGTGGTCGGCCTGACATGGCTCAGGGCGGCGGTGCCTCGGCTGAGAATGCGGATGCGGCGATTGCTGCAGCTGAAAACGTATTGAAAGGATAAGACCCATGGGCGCACTTTGGATTGCACATGTCACCGTCACCGACGAGGAGGCGTATAAGAAATACGCCGCCGGTGCCACACAGGCGATTGCTGCCCATGGTGGCAAGTTCATCGCGCGGGGCGGGCGTTTTGTTCAGCTTGAGGGCAAGGAACGGCCGCGCAATGTTGTAGCTCGTTTCCCTGATGTCGAAACCGCAGAAAAATGTTACCACTCCGACGCTTACCAGGCGGCATTGAGCCATGCGCGCGGCGCGTCTGAGCGCGAATTGATGATCGTCGAAACCGACGAATGATCGGAGCGGCCCCGCCTGCAAATAGGCGGGGCGCTTTGCTTTTCCAGCGGGAACCTTCCCCGCAAACTGAGGTTGAACCATATGAACCTCGACCGCATATCCGCCTTCGCCCACTGGTGCCGCCGCCATGTGGAGGTGACCACGCTCGCCCTAATGAGCCTATCTATCATCTCAGTTTGGACTTTGGCCGAATTGACCGAAGAAGTCGTGGCTGGCAGCACGAGCAATCTTGATCGCAAGATACTACTATTCCTCCGCACGCCCGGCGACCTTTCTGACCCCATCGGCCCTTGGTGGGTGGAGGAGATCGGGCGTGACCTAACGGCCTTGGGCGGCGTGGCGGTCTTGGTGATGACGACGGTGGTAGTGGCGATATTTTTCATGCTGCAGCGGCGGTGGTCCACAGCGCTTTATATCCTCGCGACCGTGGGGGGCGGGATTGTGCTGAGCAGCATCGCCAAGGAATTTTTTGACCGCCCACGCCCCGACCTCGTGCCGCATGGGTCGCTTGTGCATACGGCAAGCTTTCCCTCAGGGCATTCGATGATGGCGGCGGTGGCGTATTTGACGCTTGGGGCCATGGTGGCGCGGGCGCAAACGCGATGGGCGCTCAAAGCCTATACACTCGCTGTCGCTGTGATGCTCACACTGCTGGTGGGCATGAGCCGGGTCTATATGGGGGTACACTGGCCCACCGACGTGGCAGCCGGATGGCTGGGCGGCGGCGCTTG
The DNA here is from genome assembly GCF_022788655.1 of Sulfitobacter indolifex. Lineage (NCBI taxonomy): Bacteria > Pseudomonadati > Pseudomonadota > Alphaproteobacteria > Rhodobacterales > Roseobacteraceae > Sulfitobacter > Sulfitobacter indolifex. The sequence continues at coordinate 1,472,318 of NZ_CP084951.1, forward strand.
GGCGCTGCTGTGTCTTCTCGTCGCGCGCAGTTTGGCCAAACGCGGGCATATCGAACAAGAGGCGAGCGATACTTAGCAGCGCCTTGCGCCAACCCCCTTCAGACATAAAAACGGCAGCGCATCGTCCGGATGCGCTGCCGTTTTTCGTAATGAAAGCTCGCTCTTAGCCAGCTTTCGCCATGCGCTTACGCTCATGCGGGTCAAGGAAACGCTTGCGCAGACGGATCGCGTTGGGCGTCACTTCGACCAACTCGTCGTCATCGATATAGGCAATCGCCTCTTCGAGGCTCAGCGTGATCGGCGTGGTCAGGCGGACCGCTTCGTCGGTGCCCGAAGCGCGGACGTTGGTCAGTTTCTTGCCCTTCAGCGGGTTCACTTCGAGGTCATTCTCACGGGAATGCTCGCCGATGATCATGCCGGTATAGACGTCAGCCTGTGCGCCGATCATCATCTTGCCGCGCTCTTCGAGGTTCCACAGAGCGAAGGCGACCGAGGTGCCGTTTTCCATGGAAATCAGAACGCCAGCGCGGCGGCCCGGGATCGGGCCTTTGTGCGGTGCCCAAGAGTGGAAGACGCGGTTGATGACGCCTGTGCCGCGCGTGTCGGTCAGGAATTCACCGTGATAGCCGATCAGCCCGCGCGATGGCACATGGGCGATGATCCGGGTCTTGCCGGCGCCAGCGGGTTTCATCTCGACCAACTCGCCTTTGCGGATGCCGGTGATCTTTTCGATCACGGCGCCGGAGTATTCGTCATCCACGTCGATAGTGGCTTCTTCGATGGGTTCATGGCGGACGCCGTCGATCTCTTGGAACAGAACCTGCGGGCGGGAGATTGACAGCTCAAAACCCTCGCGGCGCATGTTTTCGATCAAAACGCCCATCTGCAATTCGCCACGTCCGGCAACCTCGAAAGCGTCGCCGCCCGGCGTGTCGGAGATTTTGATCGCGACGTTGGATTCGGCTTCCTTCATCAGGCGCTCGCGGATAACGCGGGACTGAACTTTCTTGCCGTCACGGCCCGCCAGCGGACTGTCGTTGATGCCGAAGGTCACGGTGATGGTGGGCGGGTCGATCGGCTGGGCGGGGATCGCTTCGCTGACCGAGGCTTCGGCCAACGTGTCGGCCACGGTCGCCTTGGTCATGCCAGCGATGGAGACGATGTCACCCGCTTCGGCCAATTCGATGGCGGTTTGGTCCAAGCCGCGGAAGGCGAGGATTTTGGTGCAGCGGAAGTTCTCGATCAGCGTGCCATCGCGCGACATCGCCTTGATCGTCTGGCCTGCCTTCAGCGTGCCGGTTTCCACACGACCGGTCAGCAGGCGGCCCAAGAAGGGATCACCGCCGAGCGTAGTGGCCAACATGGTGAAGGGCTTTTCTGCGTTCTCGATCTGCTTGGGCGCGGGAACATGCGTCAGGATCAGGTCGAACAGAGCTGTGAGGTCTTTGCGCGGACCATCAAGTTCCAAATCGGCCCATCCGGAGCGACCGGAGGCATACATATGCGGGAATTCAAGCTGCTCGTCCGTGGCGTCGAGGCTGGCGAAGAGGTCAAAGCATTCGTCAAGCGCGCGGTCGGGCTCTGCGTCGGTTTTGTCGACCTTGTTCAGCACAACGATCGGGCGCAGGCCCAGCTTCAGCGCTTTGGAGGTCACAAATTTGGTCTGCGGCATCGGGCCTTCAGCGGCGTCTACCAAGAGGACCACACCGTCGACCATCGACAGGATACGCTCAACCTCGCCGCCGAAGTCGGCGTGGCCGGGGGTGTCGACGATGTTAATGCGGGTGTTGTTCCAGACGACCGAGGTCGGCTTGGCGAAGATTGTGATGCCGCGCTCGCGCTCCAGATCGTTGCTGTCCATGGCGCGCTCAGTCGTGGCCTGGTTTTCACGGTAGGTGCCGGATTGCTTGAGAAGCTCGTCTACCAGCGTGGTTTTGCCGTGGTCAACGTGGGCGATAATTGCGATGTTGCGCAGATCCATTAAGTAAGCCTTTGGATTGGGGAGTGGCGCGCAGGCCAAAAGCCGCGCGAGAGATTGCGCCGCCAATAACGTGCCACGGCGTTAATTGCTAGCCCTAATGCCGATACCGTCACGGTTGCGCGGTCTATCGCCATGCATTTGGCCGTTTAATGGGGGCTGGTTTTGGAAAATAGATGGATAACGAGGATACCGCAGATGATTAGCGCGATCCCCAAAAGTGCCGGGGCGTCGAGCCTTTGACCAAAGAGCAGAAAGCCGATGATGGCGATGAAGACGATCCCAAGCCCCGCCCAAAGCGCATAGACCACGCCAACTGGCATCACTCTGAGCGTCAGGGACATGCAGTAGAACGAGATCACGTAGAACACGACGACAGCTACAGAGGGCCAAAGCCGGGTGAACTGATGCGAGGCCTGCACGGCAGTCGTGCCAAGGGTCTCTGCCATCACTGCGATGAACAGCCACAGGTAATGCATGAGGTGACGCCTTATTCAGAGGGGCAGTTGCGTGGTTTCTTTTATCTCTTCCATCACAAAACTGGCCGAGACATCAGAGAGCGGCACTTTGCGTATGAGATCTTGGTACAATTGATCGTATCCCGCCATATCCGCAACCCGCGCCCGGATCAAATAGTCCAGATCACCGGTCATGCGGTACACACCAAGGATTTCGGGCATTGATCGGGTGGCCTTGGAAAACTGTTCTAGCCAGTCGGGCGCATGGGCATTGGTCCGCACTTGGATAAAGACACTCAGGCCAAGGCCAAGTTTCGCAGCATCCAAAAGTGTTACGCGGCTTTTGATGATGCCTGCCTTTTCCAGCGCACGAATACGACGCCAGCAAGCGTTACGGGATAGGTTCACTGCAGCACCAAGCGCTTCGAGTGATTGGGCCGCATCACGTTGCAGTTCGGTCAAAATGCGACGGTCAATTTCATCAAGTGTTGTCATTCAGCTAATCTGGCGGGAAATTTTCCCACAGACAAGAAAAACAGCGCAATGATTTGAGAAAACGTCACAGGGCGGCTGGTCTATGTTGGTGCCAAGCCAATTTCAGGAGTTTCCCATGATCGCACGCATCTTTTTCGACCATCCCGCCAAAGTGGACGAGACGTTTTTTGAACATATGGCATTTGCGATGAAATTTTCCGGTCTGCTGTTTGCAGCGGCAGGGGCGGCTTTGGTGCATGCGCTGATCCCCTGTTTGTTCGAAAAGACGGCGAGCGGGATTATCGCGAAGCTTTACGCGCGGACCCATAACCGGGGTCAGTGACAGAGGGCGCCGGTTTGCAGTCCCATATTCAGCATCCGGTGCCAATCGGCGACGAGGGCTAGCGACTGCCCGTGGGTTGGCGATGCTCGGTGACCTCATCCGACTTTATGGTTCGGCTTTGATGCACCTTCTTGAGGTCACACCCGCCTCAATTCGCATACCCCGGGGGCGGAAGCGTCCATGAAAAAGGGCCGCATCCCTGCGGCCCCCTAGTCATCTCAGCATCCGACCGGCTCAGCCCGCCAGTGCCTTGTTCAGGTTCTCATCGACTTTTTCCAAGAAGCCCATGGTGGTGAGCCAGCTTTGGTTCGGCCCAACCAACAGCGCGAGGTCTTTGGTCATGTGACCCGATTCCACCGTGTCCACGACGACCTTTTCCAGCGTTTCCGCAAAGTTGATCAGCGCCGTATTCTCGTCCAGCTTGCCACGGTGCTTCAACCCGCCAGTCCATGCGTAGATCGAAGCGATCGAGTTGGTTGAGGTTTCCTCGCCCTTCTGGTGCTGGCGGAAGTGGCGCGTCACAGTGCCGTGGGCGGCTTCGGCCTCGACGATCTTGCCGTCGGGGGTCATCAATTGGCTGGTCATCAACCCGAGCGAGCCAAAGCCCTGTGCCACAGTATCGGACTGCACATCGCCGTCGTAATTTTTGCAAGCCCAGACATAGCCGCCCGACCACTTCATTGCTGCCGCGACCATGTCGTCGATCAGGCGGTGCTCGTACCAGATGCCCTTCTTCTTGAAGTCCTCGGCGAACTCCGCTTCGAAAATTTCTTCGAAAATGTCCTTAAACCGACCGTCATAGGCTTTCAAAATGGTGTTTTTGGTCGACAGATAAACGGGCCAGCCCCGGTTCAACCCATAGTTCATCGACGCCCGCGCAAAATCGCGGATCGAATCATCGAGGTTGTACATCGCCATGGTCACCCCGGCGGAGGGCGCGTCGAAGACCTCTTTCTCGATGGTCTCGCCATCTTCGCCGACGAATTTGATCGTCAGCTTGCCCTTGCCCGGAAAGCGGAAATCGGTGGCGCGGTATTGGTCGCCAAAGGCGTGGCGGCCCACGACGATCGGCTGGGTCCAGCCCGGCACAAGGCGCGGCACGTTTTTGCAGATGATCGGCTCGCGGAAGATCACACCGCCAAGGATGTTGCGGATCGTGCCATTGGGGCTGCGGTACATGCGCTTGAGGCCGAACTCTTCGACGCGGGCCTCGTCAGGCGTGATGGTCGCGCATTTCACGCCCACGCCGTATTTCTGGATCGCATGGGCTGCGTCAACGGTGATCTGATCGTCCGTCTCATCGCGGACCTCAATGCCAAGATCGTAATACTTCAGGTCCACGTCGAGATAGGGCAGGATTAGCTTTTTCTTGATGAAATCCCAGATAATGCGGGTCATTTCATCGCCGTCTAGTTCGACGATGGGGTTCTCTACCTTAATCTTCGACATGACGAATTCCTTTGTTTTGTGGGTGACTTTGCGCGTGCTTTAGCCTATTCGGGGCCAAAGAGGAAGATGGTATACCACGGTATGCCGAAGGGCCGCGCTTAGGCGCCGACCCCGGCGAAAAACGCGCTGATCCGGGTCCGGGCGTAGGTCCAAAGGGCCGGGGCACCGATGGCGATCTTGCGGCCGACCTTCTCTTCAATCTGCGCTTCAGAAACCTTGTATTCCGTCCAACTCCCACCGCCTGATGCGAGGTTCTGCATGGGCGGCTGGAAACGGTCCAGCGATTTGGCAAAACGCGCTGAGGGGCTCTCGGCGGCCTCGAATTCTTCCCAGATGCTGCGCAGGTCAACGCGCAGATCGTCGGGCAGCAGGCCAAAGATACGGGTCGCGGCGATTTGTTCCTGCGCTTCCATATCGGCAGCGTCATAGTCGCCAAAGATCGGATTGTCGCCCGCGTCAATTTCGACAAGATCGTGCAGAATCAACATCTTGATGACGCGGTTGATGTCCACGTCCGGCCCGGCTTGATCGGCCAGCACCAGCGCGTAGAGGGTCAGGTGCCATGAGTGTTCGGCGGAGTTTTCAGCGCGACTCGCATCACACAGTGTCGTGCCGCGCAGGATGGTCTTGAGCTTATCGGCCTCGTTCAAAAAGGCGATCTGCTGGTCAAGCCGAGCGGTCATGCGCCTGCTTGGCCGCGATGCGCGCGCAGTTTGCGGGCAAGAAAGACGCGGGCCTTATCATTGGCCATCCGCGTACGGATCGCCGTCAAAAAGGCTTCTTCGAGCGTTTGTGACGAGGCGCCAAGCACCTCGCCAACTTCCATAAACAGCCGTTCTTCACCGGTCTCGGCCTGCACGGCGAGGCACTCCTCGGCAAGCTTGTTGGCCAGTTCGGTAACGACTGCATCCGCCATCAGCGCGTGGATTCCGTCAGACGGCGTTTCACATAGTCGCTGGTCGAGGTGATCAACGTGTCCATATGCGGCTCTTCAAAGAAGTGCCCGGCGCCTTCGATCTCCTGATGGGTGATCGTGATGCCCTTTTGCTCATGCAGCTTGCCGACCAAATTGGTGGTGTCAGCAGGCGGTGCCACGCGGTCGGCGGTGCCGTTAATAACCAGACCAGAGGCCGGGCAGGGCGCGAGGAACGAGAAGTCGTACATATTCGCGGGCGGCGAGACCGAGATGAAGCCGGTAATCTCAGGCCGACGCATCAGCAGTTGCATGCCGATCCACGCGCCAAAGGAAAAACCCGCAACCCAGCAATGCTTGGAGTTGTTGTTCATCGACTGCAGGTAGTCGAGCGCGGAGGCCGCATCGGACAATTCGCCAATGCCTTGGTCGTATTCGCCCTGGCTGCGACCAACGCCGCGGAAGTTAAAGCGCAACACGGTGAAACCCATGTTGTAGAACGCATAGTGCAGGTTATAGACAACCTTGTGATTCATCGTCCCGCCGAACTGCGGATGCGGATGCAGCACGATGGCAATCGGGGCGTCACGTTCTTTTTGGGGATGGTAGCGGCCTTCAAGGCGGCCTTCGGGTCCGGGAAAAATAACCTCGGGCATGGGTGTCCCTGTCTGGGGGTTCAAAGGTTGCCGCGAATAGTTGACGAATTCGCTAGGCCACCTTAGAACGGTTCTAATCTGGTTCCACGCAGTCTCGCGTGGATCAGTATTTGGACTTAGGCATTTAAGCCGCCCGCGTCAATCAAATGGCGCGGCGAGTGAGGGTAAGACGATGAAGCTATCCACCAAAGGGCGCTACGCGATGGTCGCTTTGGCCGATATTGCCTTGCAGCCCGAAGGCTCGCTGGTGTCGCTGGGTGACATTGCCGAGCGGCAGTCGGTGTCGTTGCCCTATCTGGAGCAGTTGTTCGTCAAGCTTCGTCGCGCTGAGCTGGTGGCGTCTGTCCGCGGGCCGGGCGGCGGCTATCGACTGGCGCGGCCTGCGACCGATATTCGCGTGGTTGATGTGCTGGCGGCGGTGGATGAAACGGTTGACGCGATGCACAAGGGCGCTGGCGCCTCTGGCGGGTTGTCAGGCAGCCGCGCGCAATCGCTGACCAACCGGCTGTGGCAGGGGCTAAGCGCGCATGTCTATGTGTTCTTGCATCAGACACGGCTGTCGGATGTGGTGGATAACGAATTGGTCCCATGTCCTGCGGTGCCCAACCTTTTTGCCGTGGTGGACGAGCCGTGAGAACCTATCTCGACCATAACGCGACCACGCCGCTGCGGCCCGAGGCGCGCGCGGCGATGATCGCGGCGATGGATCTGCCCGGCAACCCCTCTTCGGTGCATGCCGAAGGGCGCGCGGCCAAGGCGGTAGTTGAGCGTGCCCGGGCGCAGGTGGCGGGATTGGTCGGTTGCGATCCGGTGGACGTGATCTTTACCTCCGGTGCTACAGAGGCAGCAGCGCTTGCCGCCTCTCTGGGCGCCCGGATTGTCACCTCTGCGGTGGAGCATGATGCGGTCCTCTCTTGGGGGCAGGCGGATCGGCTGGGCGTCGATGCTCAGGGTATCTGGGATGGGGATTTAAGCCCTGCGGAAGGGGCCGATTTGGTGGCTCTGCAAGCGGCCAATAGCGAAACCGGTGTGCTCCAGCAGACCATGTCACTGGCGCAGCAGTGTTGGGCGATGGAGAAGACACCCTTCGTCTTGGTCGATGCTGTGCAGGCACTTGGTAAAACTTCATTCAAAATGGCGACGTCGGGCGCGGACTTCATTCTTGTCTCGGCGCATAAGTTGGGCGGGCCAAAGGGTGTCGGCGCGCTGATCGTAAAGCGGGGCATCGATGTCGCCGCTCAACTGCGCGGCGGCGGACAAGAAATGGGACGCCGCTCTGGGACAGAGAACATTCCCGGCATCGCGGGGTTCGGCGCGGCGGCAGAAGCAGCTGCGGCGGATGTGGCTGCAGGGCGCTGGAAAGAAGTAGCCGAACTGCGCGATTTGCTGGAAGCGACCCTTGCAGACGCCTCAAAGCTGACTATTTTTGTAGGAAAAGGTGCGCCGCGCCTCCCCAACACCTCCTGCATCGTCACGCCGGGCTGGAAAGGTGAGACGCAAGTGATGCAAATGGACCTTGCAGGTTTTGCCATCTCCGCCGGCTCGGCCTGCTCCAGCGGCAAAGTGCGAGGCAGTGCTGTGTTGCGCGCCATGGGCTTTGATGAAACACAGGCCGCCAGCGCGATCCGGGTGTCGCTGGGCCTGCAGACCACCCGGGAAGATATCCTGCGGTTCGCGACAAGCTGGACCGCAAAAATGAAAAAGCACGAAACGCGGGCCGCCTGAGCGCCCCCACGGAAAGGAACGAGACCTTGGAAAATATGACCCTGAAAGAAAAAGATGGCGTCAAGGAAGGCGTCGACCAGGAGACCGTGGACGCCGTGCGCGAAGTCGGCGGCAAATACAAATACGGTTGGTCCACTGATATCGAGATGGATTATGCCCCTATGGGGCTGAACCCCGATATCGTGCGCCTGATCTCGGAAAAGAACGAAGAGCCCGAGTGGATGACCGAATGGCGTCTGGCGGCCTACGACCGTTGGTTGACCAAGAAAGAGCCCGACTGGGCGATGGTCGATTACCCCGAGATCGACTTCCAGAAGCAGTATTACTATGCTCGGCCCAAGAGCATGGCGACCAAGCCGAAATCGCTTGATGACGTCGATCCCAAACTGCTGGACACCTATAAGAAACTGGGCATCCCGCTGAAGGAGCAGATGATCCTCGCCGGTGTCGAAGGTGCCGAGGACGCACCTGCCGAGGGCCGCAAGGTCGCCGTGGATGCGGTGTTCGATTCCGTTTCCGTTGGCACCACCTTCCAAGAGGAACTGAAGAAGGCTGGCGTCATCTTCTGTTCGATCTCGGAAGCGATCCGCGAGCATCCTGAGCTAGTGCGCAGGTACCTTGGCTCGGTCGTGCCGGTGAACGACAACTTCTATGCGACACTGAACTCCGCTGTCTTCTCCGACGGGTCGTTCGTCTATGTGCCGCCGGGCGTGCGCTGCCCGATGGAACTGTCGACCTACTTCCGCATCAACGCTGAAAACACCGGCCAGTTCGAGCGGACGCTTATCATCGCGGACAAAGGCTCTTACGTCAGCTACCTCGAAGGCTGCACCGCGCCGCAGCGTGATGAGTCGCAGCTGCACGCAGCGGTCGTGGAAATCATCATCGAAGAAGATGCAGAGGTGAAATACTCCACCGTTCAGAACTGGTATCCCGGTGATGAGAACGGCAAGGGCGGTATCTATAACTTCGTGACCAAACGCGCCGATTGCCGCGGCGACCGCGCTAAAGTGATGTGGACGCAGGTCGAAACCGGCTCTGCCGTGACGTGGAAATACCCGTCCTGCATCCTGCGCGGCGACGACAGCCAAGGCGAGTTCTACTCCATCGCCATCGCCAACAACATGCAGCAGGCCGACACGGGCACCAAGATGATCCACCTCGGCAAGCGCACCAAGTCGCGCATCGTGTCCAAGGGCATCTCGGCTGGTAAGGCGCAGAACACCTACCGCGGTCTGGTATCGATGCACCCCAAAGCCAAGGAATCGCGCAACTATACACAGTGTGACAGCTTGCTGATTGGGTCGGAATGTGGGGCGCACACGGTGCCTTATATCGAGGTCAAGAATAACAGCAGCCGGGTGGAACATGAGGCGACAACCTCCAAGGTGGACGACGATCAGATGTTCTACTGCCGCTCGCGTGGCATGGACGAGGAAGAGGCCGTCGCACTGGTCGTGAACGGTTTCTGCAAAGACGTTCTGCAGGCCTTGCCGATGGAATTTGCTATGGAAGCTCAAGCACTTGTGGCGATCTCACTGGAAGGCTCTGTCGGTTAATGAGCCTTGATGCCGCGCATACGCCTCTTCGCCTGCATTGGTGGAAAGCGCAGCCGAATTTCGGCGATGCGCTGAGCCCGCTGATCCTGAGCCATGTCTCAGGGCGGCGGGTGGTGCATGCGCCTGTGGACGACGCGGATGTCTTTGGTCTCGGTTCGCTTTTGCAGCTTGTCCGGCGTAATTTCGACAAGCCGCGCGAAACAGGCAAACCTGTGATCTGGGGCAGCGGGTTGCTGCGTCCGCCGGGCGGGCGGGGCTTTCTCAAAAACGTCGATGTGGCTTTGCTGCGGGGACCTATCACAGCGGCACTCTTGGGGATTGAAACCGATGTCTTCGGGGACCCCGGTCTGCTGGTCGGTGATGTGCTTCCCGCTGAGGGCGCGCGCACTGACAAGATCGGCATTGTCCCACATCATACCTTGGCGGATGACCCCAAGCTGCTGGAATTGGTCGCATCAGACAGCGCCTATGTGCTGATTGATCCGCGAAGCCCAGCAGAAGTTGTCTGTGCCGCGATTGCATCTTGCGCACATGTTTTTGCTTCTTCCCTCCATGGGTTGATTACCGCAGATGCCTACGGGGTGTCCAACACATGGGTCGCACCTGAGGGGCAAGGTCGGCTCAAGTTCCACGATTATGCGGCATCTGTGGGCCGGGCTATGCGCGCACCGATTGCTTTAGACCAGATTGCCAGCGCTCCCAAACCAGACGCAGCACTGACCTATCAAGACGGAATCGACGCTTGCCGCCTAGCGCTGGTGGACAGCTTTCCCGCCGCGCTCTGCGCCCGTCAGGGGGCGGCATGAACTTTAACACGCAGGGGCAAGCCCCTGTTCAAACACTGAAATAACTGACATTGCGGCGCGAACGCGCGCCAGAAGGAGACCGAAATGCTGAGCATCAAAAACCTGCACGTAAAATTGGAAGAAGAGGACAAGCAGATCCTCAAAGGCGTCGATCTGGAAGTCGAAGCCGGCAAGGTGCACGCCATCATGGGGCCGAACGGCTCGGGCAAGTCGACGCTGAGCTATGTGCTGTCGGGCAAAGACGGCTATGAAGTCACCGACGGTTCCGCAACGCTTGAAGGCAACGACTTGCTTGATCTGGAACCCGAAGAGCGCGCCGCGGCGGGCCTCTTCCTTGCTTTCCAATACCCGGTGGAGATCCCCGGCGTCGGCAACATGACCTTCCTGCGCACCGCGGTGAACGCTCAGCGCAAGGCGCGCGGCGAAGAAGAAATGTCGGCGGCTGACTTCCTCAAGGTGATCCGCGCCAAGGCGAAAGATCTGAAGATTGACGCGGATATGCTGAAGCGCCCCGTGAACATGGGCTTCTCTGGTGGCGAGAAAAAGCGCAACGAAATCCTGCAGATGGCCATGCTTGAACCAAAGATGTGCATCTTGGATGAGACGGATTCGGGCCTTGACGTAGACGCAATGAAACTGGTGGCCGAGGGCGTTAACGCGCTGCGCACTGAGGGTCGTGGTTTCCTCGTCATCACCCACTACCAGCGTCTTCTGGACCACATCAAACCAGACGTCGTGCACATCATGTCCGATGGCCGCATCATCAAAACGGGTGGCCCCGAGCTGGCGCTGGAAGTTGAAAACAACGGTTACGCCGACATCCTCGCCGAGGTGGTGTAATGGCCGAAGCGAAACTGCAAGAAACCTCAACCGAAGCGATGATTGCATCGCTTGATATGCCGCAGGGTGGTTGGGCTCAAGCGGCGCGTGAAGACGCGCTGGCACGGGTTCGCACCATGGGCTTGCCGCAGCGTCGCGATGAATATTGGAAATTCACGCGGCCTGACACGCTGACTCAAGCCGAGGCGCTGCCCGCTGCGATCCTTGATCACGGTGACGCGCCGCTCTTTGACGACACCGAGCGTTTGCGGATCGTTTTCGTCGACGGTGTCTTTGACGCGGAAGCCTCCGACGATCTGTCATTGGAAGGTGTTAAAATCGAACGGCTGGCTGCGGCCAACACCGATCTGCACTGGGCGCGTGATCTCTATGGTGCGCTTGAGAAGAACGGCCAAACGCCTGTTGCACGGCCCCTTGCGGCGCTGAACACGGCCTTCGCAACGGACGGAGTGCTGATCCATGTGACCGGTAAGCCGAGTAAACCGATCAATCTGGTTTATCACCATAAATCAGAGACTTCCGACGCGATGTTGCACCATGTTGTCAAGCTCGACACTGGTGCTGAAGTGACCCTGTTGGAGAACGGCCCCGCGGCTGCACGCTTTAACACAGTCATGGAAGTCGACGTTGCTGATACCGCGCGTTTCCACCATGTGCGTGCTCAGGGGCGTGACCATGAACGCCGCGCGGCGACGCATCTTTTCACCCGGTTGGGCACCGAGTCGCTGTTCAAAAGCTTTACCGTGACCGTCAACGGCGCGATGACGCGCAATGAATGCGTGATCGAATTGACCGGCGACGATGCCTCGGCTCATGTGGCGGGCGCTTGTGTTGGCGATGGCGATTTTCACCATGACGACACAGTGTTCATTACCCATGACGCGGTGAATTGTGAAAGCCGTCAGGTCTATAAGAAGGTGCTTCGTAACGGGGCAACGGGTGTCTTTCAGGGCAAAATTCTTGTCAAAGAAGGGGCGCAGAAGACTGATGGCTACCAGATCAGCCAGTCGCTGCTGCTGGACGGAGACAGCCAGTTCCTTGCCAAGCCAGAGCTTGAGATCTACGCCGATGACGTGGCCTGTTCGCATGGTTCCACCTCGGGCGCGATCGACGAAGAAGCGCTGTTCTACCTGCGCGCGCGGGGCGTTTCTCATGCCGAGGCGACCGACCTTTTGACACTCGCCTTCCTTGCCGAAGCGGTCGAGGAGATTGAGGCCGAAGGTCTGCGCGAAGAGATCAACGGGCGTCTCAGCTCTTGGTTGGAGCGTCGTAGCAGCTGATGGCTGTCACCAGCGATATCGTTGCGACCTATCGCGGCCCCGGCAAAGTCATGTCGGGGCTGTTGGCGCAGGGACGTAACGAAGTGCGCGTATTGATGTTCGCGCTGATGGCAGGGCTGCTGATTTTTGTTGCCATGTCGCCCTATCAAGCGCGCGCCGCTCATCTTGATCCCGAAGGGCCGCTTTCGGTTCGCCAGTATTGGAGCGCGTTTTTCTGGATTTTTGTGATGCCTCTGTTGCTCTATGGCTTTGCCGCGATGATTTGGGCGATCAGCCGCATCGCAGGGCAGCGGCTTACCGGCTACGCGGTGCGGCTAACGTTGGTTTGGTCGCTTCTCGCCTCTGCGCCGCTCCTGCTCCTGCTGGGCCTTGCGCTTGGCTTTATCGGGCCGGGCGTACAGGCGCAGATCGTAGGCGTGGTTTGGTTGGCGGTATTTTTCTGGTTCTGGATTTCTGGCCTGCTAGCGGCGCAGCGGGGCTGAGATGGACATTGCTTCGCTGACCCAACTTGCGCAAACCACGCTGCGCAGCCCCCGTACAGCGGCGCGGACGATCGCGGCCCTACCGTTGGGGCGAGAGGTGATTTGGACATCGCTCGCCTTGGTTGCGGCGCTGAACGCGCTGGTGATTTCGGCGATGTTTGTGATCGCGCCCCCCGCCATGGCGCTCCCGACCTATTTTCAATCGCCACTTGTGCTATTTGCGCTGCTGGCCGGGTTGATGCTGCTCTATGTCTACGCACTCTCTTGGGTCGGCAGCGCTATGGGCGGGCAGGGCGCGGTTGAGCCGCTCTTGGCCGCTGTTGTGTGGCTGCAAGCGCTGCGGCTCTGTGCGCAGATGGGGATCCTTCTGCTGACCTTGGCCCTGCCACCTGTCGCGCTGCTGGCCTCTTTCGTCGTTACCTTTTGGGGTCTTTGGATCCTGCTGAATTTCGTGGCCGAACTGCTGCATCTGCCGGGGCTGTTGCACGCTGCCGCCGTGCTGGCAGGGGCCGCGCTTGGGGTCTTGCTGGGTCTTGGTCTCTTGCTGTCTTTGTTCGGGCTCACCGCCCAAGGAGTTTAAGTCATGTTCGACGTTGAAGCCGTCCGGGCGCAGTTTCCGATCCTTGGCCGCGAGGTGAATGGCAAGCCGCTGGTCTATCTCGACAATGGTGCATCGGCGCAAAAGCCGCAGGTGGTGATCGATGCGATCACGCAGGCCTATGCGCAGGAATATTCTAATGTTCACCGTGGCTTGCACTACCTTTCTAATCTAGCGACCGACAAATACGAAAGCGTCCGCGGCACGGTTGCGCGCTTTCTGAATGCCGGATCAGAAGATGAGATCGTGCTGAACACCGGTGCGACCATGGGGATCAACACCGTCGCCTATGCCTGGGCAATGCCTCGGATGCAGGCGGGTGATGAGATCGTTCTATCGGTGATGGAGCATCATGCCAATATCGTGCCATGGAATTTCCTGCGCGAACGCCAAGGCGTGGTGCTAAAGTGGGTCGATGTGGACGCCACGGGCGCCTTGGACCCACAGGCGGTAATCGATGCCATCGGGCCAAAGACCAAGCTGGTTGCGATTTCCCATCTTTCCAATGTCTTGGGTACCAAAGTTGATGTTAAATCCATCACCGCGGCGGCGCATGCGAAAGGCGTTCCGGTGCTGGTTGATGGCTCGCAGGGCGCTGTGCATATGCCGGTGGATGTGCAGGACATCGGGTGTGATTTCTATGCTGTCACCGGGCACAAGCTTTATGGCCCTTCGGGCTCGGGCGCGATCTACATCAAATCCGAACGTATGGCCGAAATGCGCCCCTTCATCGGTGGCGGCGATATGATCCGTGAGGTCACGAAAGACGCCGTAAGTTACAACGATCCGCCGATGATGTTTGAGGCCGGTACGCCCGGCATCGTCGCCACCATCGGATTGGGTGTGGCGCTGGATTTCATGATGGATCTGGGGATGGAGAATATTGCCGCGCATGAAGACGATCTGCGCGACTACGCCGTCTCCCGGCTGGGCGGTTTGAACTGGCTGAACCTGCAAGGCACGACACCCGACAAAGCGGCCATCTTCAGCTTTACATTGGACGGTGCGGCCCATGCCCATGACATCTCAACCGTGCTTGACAAAAAGGGCGTGGCGGTGCGGGCAGGGCATCATTGCGCGGCACCTTTGATGACGCATCTCGGCGTCTCGGCCACCTGCCGCGCGTCCTTTGGTATGTACAACACCCGCGCCGAGGTCGACACATTGGTTGATGCGCTTGAATTGGCACACGATCTTTTCGCCTAAGCCCATTTTCGCCGCCCCCGCACCCTGATTTCCCATTGCAGGGGCGGCGCGCTCTGGCTATACCGCCCCTCAGTGGACCCTTAGCTCAGCTGGATAGAGCGCTGCCCTCCGAAGGCAGAGGCCAGAGGTTCGAATCCTCTAGGGTCCGCCATTTTCCTCGATATTGTTACCCGTCACTACCTCACAGCTGAGTGTTCGGATGGTTTTCATCTGGTGCATCTGGATGGCCAGCCGTTTGCCCGAGGGCATTCTCGGGCGGCGGTACAGGAAATCGTTACGCATAAAAAAGACCCCGCGCAGCGATGCTGACGGGGTCTTTTAGGAAGCGTGAGTTGCTTACCGGCGGCGGCGTCCGCCGGTGCGGCCTGCGCGGCCACGGCCTTCGTGACCGGCTTTGGGGGCGACCTTATTGAACTCGATCCACGCGCTGCCATGCGGGTCACGGTCAAAGAGGAAGTTGGCGGCACGGATCGCCTCCATCTCTTTGCCCGGACGTGATTTGGTCGAGCCGAGGTTAAAGAGCGTCGCGAAGGTCTCATCATCCATTTCTTCGGGAAGGATGATGCCCGCAGCGGCCATCTCGGCGCGTTTTTCCGCAATTTTCACAGCATTCAGCGGGACGGCCACCGGGTTCATGATGGCGCTCGTCATGCCGGCACCCATCGCCATCGGCAGGAAAGCGTTGTTGATGCCGTGACGGTTTGGCAATCCGAAAGAGATGTTGGATGCGCCGCAGGTGGTGTTCACCCCCAGCTCCTCGCGCAGGCGGCGCACAAGGGTGAAAACCTGATGGCCCGCCGTTGCCATCGCGCCGATTGGCATGACCAGTGGATCGACGACGATATCATGGGCTGGGATGCCAAAATCGGCGGCGCGTTCGACGATCTTTTTCGCCACGGCAAAGCGCACATCCGGGTCTTCGGAAATGCCGGTATCGTCGTTGGAGATCGCCACCACTGGCACGTTGTATTTCTTGACCAGCGGCAGCACGAGTTCGAGCCGCTCTTCTTCGCCGGTGACAGAGTTCAGCAGCGGGCGGCCTTCGCAGGCCTCAAGCCCTGCTTCGAGTGCGCCGGGCACAGAACTGTCGATGCAGATCGGCGCGTCGACGGCGTTTTGCACGACCTTGATCAGTTCCGGCATCAGCATCGGCTCGACAAAGTTGTTGTCGGCATAGCGTGGGTCTTCGGCCATCTTGTTGGAAAAGACCGCGCCCGAGTTCACATCCAAAACCGTGGCCCCAGCGGCCACCTGCGCGATGGCGTCGGCCTCGACCCGGGAAAAATCGCCTCGCTCCAGCTCTTGGCTTAAGATCTTGCGGCCCGTGGGATTGATCCGCTCTCCGATCACGCAGAACGGCTCGTCAAAGCCGATGACGGCGGTCTTGGTTTTGGATTCGATGACGGTTCTGGTCATGTAAGTCTGTCCTTCAGGCTGCGTCGGCTGGCACCCCAGAGGCGCCGCCATTTTCTTGTAACCATGTGGCACTGGTCTTGATCCCGCCCAGCGGGAAAAGATGCACGTGGCTGATGTTGAAGTCCGGGTTCGCCGCCTTGTAAGCGGCCAATTCACTGATCACATCTGCCGGCTCATATGGCAACAGCAGCTTGGTGACATCCATCGCGCGTTTCTGCAGCACCTTAAGCGAAGGGCCAACACCGCAGGCGATGGCGAATTTAATGAGGGTTTGTAGCTTGGCAGGCCCAGCGATGCCGATGTGGATGGGCAGGGTGATGCCCGCCGCTTTAAGGCTGTCGGCCCATTCGATGATCGGCTGCGCCTCAAAGGCGAATTGTGTGGCGATGGCCATTTCCGCATCCGTGCGAGTCTGAAAGTCGTTCTTCCACTTCATCGCCGCATCCACATTCAGGCGGCCCCCGTCAGCGTCGATGTCGCGGTTACCCTCTGGATGGCCCGCCACATGCAGCCGGGTGAAACCGGCCTCATCAAACAGACCGGTCTCCATCAACTGCATGGAGTCGCTGAATTCCCCTACAGGAGTAGTGACACCGCCCGCCAGCAACAGCGCCTGGCGCACGTCCGCCTCACCCTGATAGCGGGCAATCCAATCGGCAAGCGTGGCGCGGTCCTTAATAATACGCGCCGGAAAATGCGGCATGACTTTAAAGCCATCGGCGTTTAGCCGCGCTGCGGTGGCGACCATATCCTCGATCGGTGTGCCATCGATATGGGCGATATAGACACGGGT
Organism: Sulfitobacter indolifex; assembly: GCF_022788655.1. Classification (NCBI taxonomy): domain Bacteria; kingdom Pseudomonadati; phylum Pseudomonadota; class Alphaproteobacteria; order Rhodobacterales; family Roseobacteraceae; genus Sulfitobacter; species Sulfitobacter indolifex. The sequence goes on from NZ_CP084951.1 coordinate 1,489,294, forward strand.
GCCCTCGGGCAGCAGAGCACGGAAATCTTCGACCTTCATGGCGGTGCGGGGCATCACCTCGATCGAATAATCCTTCAATAGCGCCTCAACTTCGGCCACCGGCGCCTGTGGGGCGGGTGTTTCTTTCTTGCGGAAGTTCAAAAGTGCCATGAGCGTGTCCTTGATCATAGGGCTGGCAGGCTATGCCCAGCCGTCATTGTTAATCAGTTGCTTGATCCGGTCGCGGTCGTATTCCGCATCGATCCGGGCGGCTTCGGCGTCGGCAACATCATCGGGGTCGCCTTCAACTTCAAAGGGGTCCGCCTTGCGCCATTCCGCCAGATAGGCGTCGGTATCCCCGGCGCCGACCTTCATTGCAGCGCGGTCAATCGCCTGCTCAAAGCGTTCGGGCAGGGGGCGTTTGGAGCCACGGCGGCCTTTGCCGACGATGACCTGAGCCGGAATATCGCGCCAATAAACGATTGTAACTGCGGGCATGGGACGATTCCTCCGGTCCGGTTAAGCCTGTCTAACGAGGGTCGCGGTCAGGACAGGGCCGTTTTTCGACGAAACACGACCCATCCGCGACTTGATGGCGGTGATAGCGCATCGGGCGGTCCATCACGAGGGCTGCGCGCCCCCATTATTCTCAAGATCATTGTGAGGTGGGCGTGGGATCACGCAGAAGGAAACGCTGCGGAAATTGGCCCAAGACACTGCGGCCTCTTGCACCGGCCCTGCGCAGAGAATACCGTGGGGATAACTCGATATGAAAGGCGCGTAACCATGGCGCCACAGCGTCCCAAAGGTGCGGGTGCGCTCGATAAGGACATTCCGGCTCTGAGCCCCGCGCCAGTTCCGCCCAGATCTAATGAGCTATATGCGGCCCTAGATCTGGGTACAAATAGCTGCCGCATGTTGATCGCCCAGCCACGTGGCAGCGGTTTCCATGTGGTGGACAGTTTCTCAAAATCGGTGCAATTGGGTGCCGGTTTGGAAAAAACCGGGCGATTGTCGCGCGGATCGATGGCGCGCACCATTCAGGCATTGCGTATTTGTCAGCAGAAACTGCGGCGCAACAAGGTGCAGAACATGCGGCTTGTGGCGACCGAAGCCTGCCGCCGTGCGCACAACGGTGCGGAGTTCATGCGCCGTATCCAGCGCGAGACTGGCCTTAAACTCGACATCATCCGGCCTGAGGAAGAAGCGCAGCTTGCCGTGATCTCTTGCGCGCCGTTGGTGAGCCGGAAGACGGAAAATCTGCTGGTTGTGGATATCGGTGGCGGCTCGACCGAGTTGGTTTGGATTGATATTTCCAAAGTCCCCAAGGCCGACCGCGCGCGTTCGATCATGCGGCTTCAGGGTGGTTTCAATCAGGCGAAGTCTGATGTGCCCTCGGCCCGCGTGGTGGATTGGATTAGCGTGCCCTTAGGTGTGGCGACATTGCGTGATCAATTCTCTGACGTAGAGGATGACGCGGCCCGTTTCGCGCTGATGAGTTGGTTTTTCGAAGAGAACCTCACCGATTTTACGCCCTACCAGACGATCCAATCGCAAAAGCGGTTCCAGATCGTCGGCACCTCGGGCACCGTGACCACCGTGGCAGCGAGCCACTTGAACCTAAAGCGCTATGACCGCACCAAGGTCGACGGGCTCAGCATGAGCAGCGCCCAAATCGACAAGGTGATCCATTCTTATATCGCCATGGGACCGGGCGGGCGCCGCGCCGATCCGCGTATCGGACAGGACCGCGCGGCCTTGATCATGTCGGGCGCCGCAATCTTACAGGCGCTGATGCGCTGCTGGCCGACGGACCGTTTGTCAGTTGCGGATCGCGGTCTGCGCGAAGGCCTGCTATATGCACAGATGAGCGCCGATGGCGTATTAGAAGAAGGGGTCTTTTGATGACCAAGACACCGGATGGAAAGAACACCTCAGGGCGCGGTCAGCGCGACCTTAAGGTAAAGGTTAAATCCGCACGCGGGCGCAAGCTTAGCTCGACCCGCTGGTTGCAGCGGCAGTTGAATGATCCGTATGTCAAACGCGCGCAGGCCGAAGGCTATCGCGGGCGCGCGGCTTATAAGATTATGGAGTTAGACGATAAATTCCGGTTCCTCGTGCCCGGCGCACGGATCGTCGATCTGGGCGCGGCACCGGGCGGCTGGTGTCAGGTGGCCGTCAAACGGTGTAACGTGCTGGGCGAGCGGTCGGGCAAGCAGGTTGGCACCATTCTTGGCGTCGACCTTCAAGAGATGGAGCCGATTGCCGGGTGTGAATTGCACCAGCTTGATTTCATGGAAGACGACGCGGACCTGAAGGTCAAGGAATGGCTCGGCGGTAAGGCTGATGTTGTCATGTCCGACATGGCGGCGTCGGCGTCGGGGCATAAACAGACCGATCACCTGCGGATCATCGCGCTGTGCGAAGCGGCGGCCTACTTTGCTTTTGATGTCCTCGAAGACGGCGGCACTTTCGTGGCCAAGGTTCTGGCTGGGGGTGCTGAGGGTGAGTTGCAAAAGCTGCTGAAGATGCGCTTTACCAAGGTCGCAAACATCAAACCCCCGGCCAGCCGTGCGGATTCTTCAGAGAAATTCGTTGTGGCCACAGGGTTTAAGGGCAACGAGGCCTAAGGCAATTCGGGCGTTCATAAGTGGTAAACCAATCCGCGGCTAGGGTGTAATCCTCCCGCGGTCTCTGGGCCGCCATTCATATGAGGGCTTCCCGATGGTACGACACCTGCCAATTGTATCGCTCATTTTCGTCCTGTGTTCTGTCGTCAAACTCTCTGCGTCTGACGTGCCTGGAACGTTGAATGATTATATTGATAGGGAATTGCTAACTTGGGTGAACGACGCCCGGATTGTCGACGCGATTGCTGAGCAGAATCTTCGGCACCGCCAGATGAATATCTTAGCAGCCGCACCGGTGGCAGTAATACGGCCCGCTGCGCCATCATCGCAGACGAAGGTCGCGACGGCCGCGCCGGTCGTGGCCTTTTTAAAAAACCAAATTGCGCGATCTGACGGTCAAATCGCCGAAGTAAAGCTGTTGGACGCCTACGGTCTGACCGTTATCACCAGCGGTACGGCATCGGTCTATTTCAAAGGGGGTAAGCCTAAAAGCAGCAATCGTTTTTCGCCGCCTTCAGGGGTATTTGTGATCGATCAAGTTGCCATTGACGATAGCACAAAGGCGCATCAAAGCCGCGTGTCGATGCCCATTACAGAGCCATCGAATGGCGCGATCATTGGGGTAATTACGGTCGAGCTTGAGGCCGCTTCTTTCTTCTGATGCCGCTGTACCAGCCCGCGCATCACGTCCCAAAACTGCTTTCGCCTTGTGAAAGGGATAGGGTCTAGGGAGCGCGCAGCAGTTTGCCGTAGCTCTAGACCTACGGCTTCATCCACCAAACGATGTGCGATCGCCAACCGCGCGCTGGTCTGTGCCGCCCGTTCGGCGTGGCACAGTATCTCAAACAAGCGGCGGTGGCGGCTTGTATCCAGTGGCGCGGTTTGGTGTGGCATCTCTAGCTTCCGGGCGGTTAGTAATCGCAAATCTTCAGATTTTATACAGATAAGACCGATAAATACGGCGTCCTTGAGGGTCGAAAATGGCCGGGCGCGGGGAAAAATTCGGGTGGTGGGCAGACCTTTATCGAAGACTATCAAATTTAACCAAACAATCCTTCATCGATAAAGACCTTGGCCTCAGCGCGGGAAAGGGCAATTCTGCGGTCCACCCCCCACGGAGAAAAATGATGCCCCCCCCTCGTTATTTCGCGCCCACTGGCGGCCACCCGGATCAGAAAACCTTGCTGTCTGACCGCGCCGTTTTCACCGAAGCCTACGCCGTTCTGCCCCGCGGCACGATGCGCGATATTGTAACCTCATTTTTGCCGTTCTGGGAAGATACGCGGCTTTGGGTCATCGCGCGCCCCTTGAGCGGTTTTGCTGAGACATTTTCGCAATATATCATGGAGGTGCAGCCCGGTGGCGGCTCCGACCGGCCTGAACTGGATAGCGAGGCGCAAGGGGTGCTCTTCGTGGTCGAAGGTGGTTTCACCCTAACCCTCGAAGGGGAAAGCCACGCGATGCGCGAAGGCAGCTATGCCTATATTCCGGCGGGGTCGAACTGGGCGCTAAAGAACGACAGTGGTGCGGTCACGCGGTTCCATTGGATCCGCAAAGCCTATGAGGCGGTAGAGGGGCTGGATCATCCCGATCCGCTAATCCTGAACGAGCAGGACATCGAACCGAACGTTATGCCTGATACGGATGGGGTCTGGGCGACGACGCGGTTTGTTGATCCCAGCGATCTGCGCCATGACATGCATGTTACAATCGTCACGCTGCAACCTGGTGGGGTGATCCCCTTTTGTGAGACCCATGTGATGGAGCATGGGCTTTACGTTCTAGAGGGCAAGGCGGTTTACCGGCTCAATCAGGATTGGGTCGAGGTTGAGGCCGGCGATTTCATGTGGCTGCGCGCTTTTTGCCCGCAGGCCTGTTATGCGGGCGGACCGGGGCCGTTTCGGTATCTGCTCTATAAGGACGTGAACCGGCATATGAAGCTGCGCTGAAGGCCAGCGGCTGCCCGTAGGGCGGAAACTCAGTCGATCCAAGCCACACTTTTGATCGGCCAATATGCGACGTCGCAAAGGTGCGCAAATCTTCATCAAACCGCCAGCCCTCCGCTACGGGCATGCGATGACCCGGCGCCTGTGGCTTTATTCCGCGCCAGGGTGAGCGTCAGAGATTGTATGAATGAGAAGGGGCGCTTAACCGGCGCCCCTTCTTTTCTGTTCAGACCCGCTTTTCAAGCGATCCTTTGCCAGCGCCCGCAAGGCCGCCCGAGACCTCTTCCGTCGCCTCATCCGACAATTGCTCGGGCAGCAACAGGTTCAACACAATCGCGATCAATGCCGCTGGCAGCAGCCCGCTTGTCATCAGGACCCGAAGCGTATCAGGCAGATATTGTACCGCTTTCGGGTCCAATTGCAGGCCCAGACCGATCGACAGCGAGATGGCAAAGATCACCATGTTGCGCCGGTTCCAGTTCACGTCCGACAGCATCGAGATGCCCGCCGCGACAACCATGCCGAACATCACAATCACACCGCCGCCCAAGACTTCGATGGGGATGGTGCGGATCACCGCGCCGACTTTGGGCACCAGCCCGCAAAGGATCAAAAACAGCGCGCCGATGGTCACCACATGGCGGCTCATCACACCGGTCATGGCGATTAGGCCGACATTTTGGCTGAAGGACGTATTCGGAAAGCCCCCGAAAATTCCCGCAATCGCGCTGCCCAGACCGTCGGCATAGGTCGCGCCCGTGATCTCAGCATCCGTTGCCTCGCGCCCCGCGCCGCCCTTGGTGATGCCAGAAACATCGCCGACGGTTTCGACGGCTGAGACGAAGGCCATTAGGCAGAAGCCCACAACGGCGGCAAAACTGAACTCGAACCCATAGGCAAAAGGAATTGGCAGCGCCACGGCGGCGGCACGGTCCCAGCTGGTCGCGATGCCGTCGACCGTGACCATGCCCATGAGCAGCGCATAGACATAGCCCACCGCGATACCGATCACGACGGCAGAGACCGAGAGCATGCCACGGGTAAAGAACTTCAATCCCAGCGTGGCGAAAATCACGATCAGCGCGGCGGACCAGTTGAGGAGGCTGCCATATTCCGGCTGATCCATCGCCGGAACGCCCCCGGCGGCATATTGGATGCCCACTTTGACCAGCGCGAGGCCGATCATCGTGACGACCAACCCCGTTACAAGCGGCGGGAGGGCAAAGCGTATCCGGCCAATGAAGGTACCCAGCAGCGTATGAAACAACCCACCGACCAGCACACCGCCAAACAGCGCAGGCAGCGCTTCGACACCTTTGCCGGCGACAAGCGGGATCATGATCGGCAGAAAGGCAAAGCTGGTGCCCTGAACAATGGGTAGCCGAGCGCCCACGGGCCCCATGCCGATGGTTTGAAACAGCGTGGCGATCCCGGCAAAGAGCATCGACATCTGGATCAGATAGGTCATGTCGGGAAAGCCCTGCGCCCCAGCATCCGAGCCAAAGCCAAAACCCGCAGCCCCCGCCACGATGATCGCAGGCGTCACGTTGGAGACAAACATCGCCAGCACATGCTGAATGCCCAAAGGCACCGCCTTGGCCAGCGCAGGGGTATAGTTGGGGTCGCGCAGCTGTTCAGGCGTGCCCAGTGAAGCGTCAGTCATTTCATTCTCCCTTGTGACCGATTGCGCCTGCCGCTTCTTCTGAGGGCATGACGGGTTATTCTGCGGCTTCGACCACCTCCCAAGCTGTGTCGAACCAATGTTCTTCGAGATTGTCACCGTCCCCGATCCGGTCCACCACGGCGAAAAGACCGGGCGCGCTGAGCGGGCAGCAGACGGCGTGCCACGTGTTACGGTGGTAGTTCACGCCCTGACCCGGACCAGCAAGGAAGGCTTGCGGCCTGCCGGGTTGGCCTGCGTTATCGGGTGCAACCACGACCAAATACGGGTTTTGGTGCATCGGCAAAAAAGCCTGCGCGCCGAGCGGATGCCGCTCTACCATATCAAGGGTGAAGGGCAGGGCGCGGGGCGTGGCGTCAAAAACGCTGATGCCCGCGCGGCCGTCGCCAAAATCGAGGTCGGCCAAATCATGATGCCGCCCACACATCCCCTGATTGATGATCTTGTCCGGTGCGCCGCGCACTTCCAGCACCTCGCCAAAGGGCGCAAAGGCCTCGACAGTGAGGGGCTGCAAGATCAACTGACGGGTCATGGCAGCATGCCTTTCAGCCGCAGGTGCGCGATGCGTTCGACTTGACGGCAGGCCTCGGCGAATTCGGTGTCGCGGTCGTTGTTAATGCGCCGTTCAAACGCGGAGAGGATGTCCGCCTTGTCGTGGTCGCGCACCGCGATGATGAAGGGAAAGCCGTGTTTCTCGACGTAGTTGTTGTTGAGACGGGTGAAAGTCTCGCGCTCTGCATCCGTCAGCGCATCCAATCCTGCGGCGGCCTGTTCGGAGGTGCTCTCTGCCGTTAGGCGCTGCGCCTGCGCGAGCTTGCCTGCCAGATCGGGGTGGGCCTGAAGTACGCCGAGCCGTTGCTCATCGCTCGCACTGCGGAAGATCCGCGCCAGTGCATTGTGCAGCCCGACCGCCGTGTCATGCCCCGCGCCGAGTTCCAGCGCATGCGCACCCTCGGCGATCCACGGGGAATGCTCAAAAATGCTGCCGTATTTGGCAACGAAAGTCTCGCGGTCCATCTGACTAGGCCGTTCGCGACGCTCATGCGGGTGAGTTTCGGCCCAATGTTCCGCGATCTGTTCACGGGTCGCGAACCAGACGCCTTCGTGGCTTTGGGCATATTCGATAAACTGGCGCAGCGCCTCGACCCGACCGGGACGACCAATCAAACGGCAGTGCAATCCAACCGATAACATCTTTGCGGCACCTTCGGCACCCTCACGGTAAAGCGCGTCAAAGCTGGCCTTGAGATAGTCCAAAAACTGCGCGCCAGCGTTAAAACCCTGCGGCGTGGCAAAGCGCATGTCGTTGCAATCGAGCGTGTAGGGCACGATCAACTGGTCACGCGCGCCGATCTCAACCCAATAGGGCAGGTCGTCGGCATAGGCGTCGGCAACATAGGCGAACTGTCCCGTCTCAGCCGCCAAACGTATGGTGTTTTCCGATGAACGCCCACAGTAAAAGCCACGCGGGGCGCTGCCGGTGACTTCGGTATGCAGGCGGATTGCTTCGGCGATGGCCGCGCGCTCCTCCTCTTCGGGCATGTCCTTGTGCTCGATCCATTTGAGGCCATGCGTCGCCATTTCCCAGCCTGCGTCAATCATCGCTGCAGTCTGAACCGGTGAGCGGGCCAGCGCAGTAGCGACGCCATAGACGGTGATCGGCAGGTCTTTCATCAAGCGATGAAGTCGCCAAAATCCGGCGCGCGCGCCGTATTCATAGATCGATTCCATATTGGCATGGCGCTGCCCCGGCCATTGCGCGGCGCCTACGATCTCAGACAGAAACGCTTCGGACGCCGCGTCGCCATGCAGGATGTTATTCTCCCCGCCTTCTTCGTAATTCAGCACAAGTTGCACGGCGATCTTCGCGCCATTGGGCCACTGGGCGTTCGGGGGGGTGGGGCCGTGACCCTGCATGTCGCGGGGGTAGCGAGTCATGTCGTTCTCCTTCTGTCGTTCTCTGTCTAGACCGGAAGGTCCGGCATTGCTTTCAATAAATTCCTGAAAGACTATCGTAAAAAGGGCGCTTTCACTGAAAGGCGTGCCGAGCGATCAAGGGTTAGGCACGGAGGGTATGATGACAGGCTATCTGACAACACATGTATTGGACACGGCACGCGGTTGTCCGGCAACGGGGCTGAAGATCGAGCTTTTCCGCTTGGAAGGCGAGAACCGCACCCATCTGCGGAGCTTGACCACCAATGCGGATGGCCGCACGGATGAGCAGATTCTGCCTGCCGAGGAATTTCAGACCGGCACCTATGAGCTGCTGTTCCACTGCGGGGCCTATCTCGACGCCAATGGCACCCCCGCCGAAGAACCGCGCTTTCTTGATGTCGTCCCGTTGCGTTTTGGCATGTCGGAGGCCGCGCATTACCATGTGCCGCTGCTGCTCTCGCCCTTTGGCTATTCGACTTACCGCGGCAGTTAACCAACTCTAAGCGAGTCCTCCATCCGGGCGATCATAAAGTCCATGAACAGCCGGGTCTTCGGGTCTTGGTGGCGGCGGTGTGTGTAGAGACACGCCATTTGAACGGGCAGGGGTGGCGTGTCTTCAACCACCCGCACCAAGGCACCGCTGCGCAGGTGTTCTGCGATCTCGAACAGCGGTTTCATGGCGATGCCCGCCCCCGCGAGCGCCCAATCGGTGAGCACATCACCGTCGTCACTCTCAAACCGTCCACGCACGTCGTATTTCGCCGCGCCTTCTGGGCCTTGAAGTTGCCACTGAAACTCTGTCGCGCCGGGAAAGCGGAGGTTTAGACAGTTATGTTGGCCTCGGTCGATCTCGGCTCCGCTGCGCGGATGACCGTGGGCGGCGACATAGGCCGGGCTGGCGCAGAGCACGCGTTCGCAATCAGCCACTTTCCGGATGCGCAGGGTGGAATCTTCGGGCCGCCCGAGGAAGAAGGCCACGTCGAGCCCCTCGGCCGTGAGGTCGAGCTTGCGATCGCTTAACCGCAAGCGCACATCAACCAGCGGATAGGTCTCCGCAAATTCTGGCACATGCGGCGCAATCAGCCGACGACCCACACCCAGCGGGGCTGCGACATGCAGCGTGCCGCGGGGGTTGTCGGTGACATCCTCGATGCCCGCTTCGGCTTCGGCGACGGAGGCGAGAATCTTGCAGGCCCCGTCATAGAAAATCCGCCCCTGTTCGGTAGCCGACAGGCTGCGGGTGGTGCGCTGAAACAGGCGTACGCCCAAATGCCCCTCCAACTGGGTGATCCGCGCTGATGCTACCGCAGGCGAGACGCGCTGATCGCGTGCGGCAGCCGACATGCTGCCAAGTTCATAGACGCGCACGAAAGTACGGATGTTGTCGAAATAGGACATTTATCGGGAACTTTTGATAGAGTTTAGGGAATGACAAATCTAGCGGTAAAATCCGCGATTGAATAGTCTGGCCGGTGAATCATCCGGAGAGAACACCATGCACGACATAGCCATCATGTGGGATTGGATCGGCTTTGCCGTCCGTTGGGTGCATGTCATCACCGCCATGGCGTGGATCGGCGCGTCGTTCTATTTCATCGCTCTTGATTTGGGGCTGCGCAAAGTGCCGCATTTGCCCGCAGGCGCTTTTGGTGAAGAATGGCAAGTGCATGGGGGCGGGTTCTACCACATTCAAAAGTATTTGGTCGCGCCCGAAAATATGCCCGAGCACCTAATCTGGCATAAGTGGCAGAGCTATTCGACGTGGCTCTCGGGCGCGGCGCTGCTGATGGTGGTCTATTGGGCTGGGGCGGAATTGTATCTCATTGACCCCTCCAAAGCAGACCTGTCGACTCTCCAAGGCATCCTGATCTCTGCCGGGTCGCTGACGTTGGGATGGTTGATCTATGACGCCTTATGCAAATCAAAGCTCGGCAACCGCCCCACGGCGCTGATGCTGCTTCTCTTCGTGCTGCTGGTGGCGATGGCTTGGGGCTATAATCAGGTGTTCACAGGACGTGCGGCACTGCTGCATCTGGGGGCATTCACGGCCACGATCATGACGGCCAACGTCTTTTTCATCATCATGCCGAACCAGCGTATCGTGGTGAAGGACCTGCAAGAAGGCCGCACACCGGACGCGAAATACGGCAAGATCGCCAAGTTGCGCTCCACCCATAACAACTACCTCACGCTGCCGGTCATTTTCCTAATGCTCAGCAATCATTACCCGCTGGCCTTTGCCACGGAATACAACTGGCTGATCGCGGCGTTGGTGTTTCTGATGGGGGTGACGATCCGGCATTACTTCAACACCATGCACGCCACCGGAAAGGGGCCGCATTGGACATGGGGCGTGACCGCGCTGCTGTTCGTAGCCATCATGTGGCTGTCGACCGCGCCGCTGATGCAGGATGATATCGAGGCGGCTGAAGCGCGGCCGCTGACCAAAACCGAACAGATTTTTGCCAGCGCCCAAGGGTTTGACGATGTGTCCAACATCGTGCCGGGCCGCTGTGGCATGTGCCATGCGCGCGAGCCGTTCTATGACGGCATCCACCGCGCGCCCAAAGGGTTGTTGCTGGAGACACCGTCTGACATCGCCCGCGCTGCGCGGGAGATTTATGTTCAGGCTGGGGTGACCAACGCGATGCCGCCTGCGAATGTATCCTTTATGGAGGAAGAAGAGCGCCGCAAGATTGTGCAGTGGTATCGTGCAGGCGCGGCTGAGCTGCCGTTTAGCTTGGCGGGGAAATAGACGCGGCCCTGACTAAGTCATTGATTAAATGATAAACGGCGGCCCTTTTCGCGAGTCGCCGTTTATCGTTCAACTCACTCAAACTCCATCTGCTCATACACACGGCCCGCATTTTTAGTAGCCAACTCTTCAAACGTGTCGAGCCCGGCATAGGGCGATTGATCGACGTAATAAGCCTCGGCCAGTCCGCCACCTGAATCCAGATGCGCGCCGATTTGCTCGCGCAGGTAAACCAGATAGTCGTGGGTGTAGCGCCGGACCTGATCCATATTGGTCGGATGCCCATGGCCGGGGATCACATAGGTCGCCTCTAGCGGTTCAAAGGCGGTTTCCCACGTCTCGATCCAATCCGCCGTCATCGTGTCAGGGAAGATCGGCAGCATGCGTTCGTGGAATGCCATATCGCCAGAGATGACGAGGCGCTGCTTGGGCAGCCAGATCACGATATCACCGGGGCTATGCGCGGGGCCGAGGTGGCGCGCCTCAATACGGAAATCGCCCATCTCGACGATATACTCATCCTCGAAAGTTTCGGTCGGCAGTTGGACCTCTGTGCTCTCGGCGCGGTCCCGATTGTAGCGCTGCATCCCTTCTAAAATGCTGCCGCCAAAGCTTTCGACTTCGTGGGCCGCATCCACATGCGCCACAATGGGCACGCCCTGTTCGGCCCAATAGCCGTTGCCTAGAACTGCATGGCCCTGACCGTTCTCGTTAAACACCAGCTTTACCGGCTGATCGGTCACGGCCTTGATCTCATCATGCAGCGCCTTGGCCAGTCCATAGGCTGCACCACCGTTAATGACGACTACGCCGTCGCCGGTCACGACAAAGCTTAGGTTGTTGTTATGGCCTGCGTTCTCGTAGGTCGGCGGCGCTGTTGCTCCGATGGCGGAAAAGACGCCGGGAATGACCTCATAGGGTTTGTCATAGAGCAAAGAGCCGGGGTATTTATCCGCAATTTCTTCGCTCGCCATGGCGTTGGTGGCAGTAAGCAGCGCGGCGGTGACAAGAAGCTTTTTCATTGATCGGCCCTCACGAAACGATAGCTATCCCCATCTCGGGCGACCCGGCCCAGCCCGCCGTTCGGCAGGTGGAACCCCATCAGCAACGTCTGCTCATGCGCAAGCCTATCCAGCAGGCGCTGGCGGGTCTGCGCCCCAAGGTCAGGATCTTGATCCGCTCCGCTGGCCCAACCGGGACGGGCAAAGGCAAGGTGATGGTTGCCAATGGCATCGCCGCCAATCATCAGGGCGTCACTATCGCCGCCGACCATGAATGACATGTGACCAGGTGTATGACCGAAACTTGCTTGGGCCATGATACCGGGCAGAACTTCGGCCGCATCGGAAAAATGGCTCATCCTGTCTTCGATCGCGTCCAACCGACGTGCAGCGCCTACGGCAAAGGCCGCGCGGGTTTCACCGATCGTGTCGACGGTCGCCGGATCGCGCCAATAGTCCCATTCGACCTGACCCATGTGGTAGCTTGCATTGGGGAACACCAGATCATCAAAATCGTCCAACACGCCCCAAAGGTGATCCGGGTGGCCGTGGGTAAAGACGACATCTGTCACCGCGTCCGCCGCAACGCCCGCAGCGTCCAGATTATCCAAAAGGGTGCCGGCAGAAGGCATGAAGGTGGGGCCGGAACCTGCATCGAACAGGACCACGCGCTCTGCATTGCGCAACAGGGTCAGATTGCAGGGCGGCTCCAGTTGGTCTTGGGGGAGGTCGAACGAAGCGAGGGCCTGCGCCAATTCGTCCTGCGGTAAACCGTCGAAGAAAAAGCTGCGCGGCAAGACCAGATTGCCATCACTTACACTGATAAACTCGTAATCTCCGATCTGCGCTGTGGTCTTGGCAAACGCACGCAGCGGACCTTGGGCCACTGCCGCACCGCCCAGCCCGGCGAGTACCATACGTCTGTTGAGCTTCATCTTATCCCCTCCCGCCATTTATTCCGATTCGTGAATATAATCATCCCCCTCCGCTGAAGTCGCAAGGGTGAATGCGCCGCCATGCGCTAGGCCCGTAACACAAAGCAGCTATGCATCTTCGTGCCTTGCATCACGAGGCGTGTTTCTGTCTACGGGGCGCTACCCGAAACCCACGCCAATCCGGACAAAAAATGACTGATACCAACATTCAAGGTGCCTCAATTGCCTTCGACAGGGTCGGAAAGGCCTATGCCAAGGCGGGCGGGGCGACTGTGAACGCGCTTGAGGGGGTCTCTCTTGATGTGGCTTCCGGCTCCATCACCGGGATCATCGGGCGTTCGGGGGCGGGAAAGTCGACTTTGCTACGGATGGTCAATGGGTTAGAGCGGCCCACATCGGGCAATGTGATGGTTGGCGGTCAGGATGTCGGCGCTGCCAAAGGTGCCAAGCTGCGCATGATCCGCCGTGACGTGGGCATGATATTTCAACACTTCAATCTACTGTCATCGCGCACGGTTGCGGGCAACATCGCTTTGCCGCTTGAAGTGGCCGGAGTACCATCAGCTCAGATTAAACCACGCGTGGCTGATTTGATAGATCGGGTTGGCCTTAGTGCGCAGGCGGGCCGCTATCCGGCGGAACTGTCGGGCGGTCAGAAACAACGTATCGGAATTGCGCGCGCGCTGGCCACCGGGCCAAAGGTGCTGCTCTCTGACGAGGCGACTTCGGCGCTGGACCCCGAGACCACACAGACGGTTCTGGCACTACTAAAGGACATTAATCGCGAACTGGGGCTGACGATCCTTTTGATTACCCACGAGATGGCCGTGGTGCGCGATATTGCGAGCCACGTGGCGGTGATCGACGCAGGGAAGATCGTGGAGCATGGCGCTACCTATGACATTTTCACCGCGCCACAACACGCGACAACCCGGTCGTTTCTGTCGGGCGTGACCGGTGTCACGCTGCCTGCTTTCGTCAAGGAACGCATGACCCAAACCGCGCCCGAAGTGGATGGCGAGGAGGTGGTCCGCGTGACCTTTGCCGGCGCCCATGCCACCGACCCGATGCTGGCACGACTGACGCAGGATATGGGCATCCCGGTCAATATCCTTGCAGGCGCGGTCGAAGAAATTGGTACGCGACCTTTTGGTAACCTGTTGGTTTCAATGCCAATCGCGCAGGCGGGCCAAGCACGGGCTTTTCTTGAACAACACGGGCTTCTGACGGAGGTGCTGGGCTATGTCGGCTAACCTTATTAACCTACTTCTCGAAGCGACGGGGCAAACGCTTTATATGGTCGCCATTTCAGCGATCCTCGGCACGCTGTTTGGTCTGCCATTGGGGCTGTTTTTGGCCACGTCCCAGCGTGGAGAGCTGCTGTCAGCACCTTGGGTGAACAAGATCCTCGGGTTGGTGGTAAACGCCACCCGCTCCGTGCCGTTTATCATTCTTGTTGTGGCCATTATTCCTTTTACCCGTATGGTTGCAGGCACCTCCATCGGGACCACGGCCGCCATCGTGCCGCTGACGATTGCAACGGTGCCCTTCATCGCGCGACTGGTTGAGAACGCGATCCGCGAGGTTGATTCCGGCCTGATCGAAGCCGCCCGTGCGATGGGTGCGACCCCGGTGCAGATTATCCGCAAAGTGTTGCTGCCCGAAGCGTTGCCCAGCATCACGCTGGGCCTCACGCTCGCCATCGTTAGTCTCATTGGCTATTCCGCGATGGTCGGTGCCGTTGGCGGTGAAGGTCTTGGCGATTTGGGTATTCGCTATGGATATCAGCGTTTTATGCCCGATGTCATGGCGATCGTTGTTATCATCCTCATCGTTTTGGTGCAGCTTGTGCAATCCGTCGGCGAGCGTATCGCCACCGCCGTAGATAAGCGCGCCACGAAAAGCGGCGGGCAATAAGACTTTACCCCTAACACCCGATCTCTCAATCAAAGGAGACTACTATGCTTCGTTTTACCACACTCACTTCCGTCTTGGCGCTGATGGCTACGGGCCTCGCGGCCGAAGAAATCAAAGTCGGCGTATCCCCGGGTGAACATGCCGAGATCATGGAAGAGGTCGCCCGCATCGCCGAACCGATGGGGCTCGACATCGATGTGATCGAATTCTCTGACTACGTTGTGCCGAACCAAGCGTTGGCAGATGGCGATATTCAGGCTAATTCGTTCCAGCACGTGCCTTATCTTGAGGCGCAAATGAAGGACCGTGGCTTTGAGCTGAGCGTTGTGGGCACCACGATCACCACCCCCATGGGTGTCTACTCCGACAAAATCACCGACATTGCCGACCTCGAAGAAGGGGCCACTTTCGGCATCCCGAATGACCCAACCAACGGTGGCCGCGCGCTTTTGGTTCTGCAGCAGCTTGGCATGATCAAGGTTGATGAGGCCGCCGGTCTGGTGCCGACTGTGCTCGACATCACCGAGAACCCCAAAAACCTGTCGTTCAAAGAGCTCGACGCCGCCCAACTGCCGCGTTCGCTGGCTGATCTGACCGCCGCCTTGATCAACACGAACTACGCCATTGCATCGGGCCTTAGCCCCAAGGAAGATTCCATCGCGATGGAGAGTGCCGAAAACCCCTACGTGAACGTCATTGCCGTCCGTAAAGGTGACGAGGAAGCTGCTTGGGTAGAAACACTGCTCAAAGCCTACCACTCCGACGAGGTGAAGGCCTTTATCGCCGAGAGCTATCAGGGCACTGTTATCACCTCTTGGTAAGGGACCGCTTTGCGAGCCTGCGAAACTTAACTTGACCCGCCCCGCGCGGGTCAAGCGTGCTTTGGCCCCGGTCGGGGGCCATTTTAGACGCGGAAAACTCCCTTTCTGCAAAGGTCGATTTTCACGGTCCCCCAAAATTATTAAATTTCTGTTTAGGATATTGGACCAATGTCTGTTTATGGTCCTGAAGAAGGCCGCGTATCCGATTGAACGAAATTCACGCAGAGCCCTTAACTTCGCAATTATATTCCGCTGCAGCGCAAAAATTTTGTTGAAAATTTCAATTCCGCTCGTATCGTGAAATCATGTTAGATATTTTCACATAACCCGGGACTTCCCCATCCTGTTCTATTGGGGGTCAATGGTCGCGACACATGTGGACTGAACGTTCGATCAGAAGAAGCGACCATAACAGACCTAGGGAGAATATCATGAAGACCGTAAAACTGATGAGCGCCGCCGCTAGCCTGCTTGTGCTGGGTGTCACCCAGTCCGCCGCGCAAGATCTCACTGTTGGGTATTTCCTCGAATGGCCGATGCCGTTCCAATACGCCAAGTCAGAGGGAATGTATGATGAGGCGCTCGGGACAACCGTGAATTGGGTCAGTT
This sequence comes from Sulfitobacter indolifex, assembly GCF_022788655.1. Classification (NCBI taxonomy): domain Bacteria; kingdom Pseudomonadati; phylum Pseudomonadota; class Alphaproteobacteria; order Rhodobacterales; family Roseobacteraceae; genus Sulfitobacter; species Sulfitobacter indolifex. The sequence goes on from NZ_CP084951.1 coordinate 1,505,506, forward strand.
TTGATTCAGGCACCGCGATGTCTGCAGCGATGGCCTCGGGGGATGTCCATATGTCGGTGAGCCAAGGCGTGCCGCCCTTCGTGGTTGCGACTTCGGCGGGCCAAGATATCCAAATTCTTGATGTGGCAGTCAGCTATTCTGAAAACGACAACTGCGTCGTCCGTGAGGAATTGGAGATCGATAAATCCTCCGTCGCCGAACTTGCGGGCAAAAAGGTCGCTGTGCCCCTTGGCACTGCTGCGCATTATGGTTTTCTCAAGCAAATGAGCCACTTCGGCGTCGATGTTGGATCGCTTGATGTGGTCGATATGGCCCCACCGGACGGTGCTGCGGCTATCGCGCAAGGCTCGGTCGATATGGCGTGCGGTTGGGGCGGCTCGCTGCGACGCATGTTGGAGCATGGCAATATTCTGATGACCGGCGCGGAGAAAGAAGAACTGGGCATCCTCGTCTTTGACGTGACCTCTGGCCCGGCCTCTTGGGTGGCAGAAAACTCTGACACGGTGGCCTCGTTCCTCAAGGTCACGGCAGAGGCCAATACTATGTGGGCGAATGAGGCCAATCACGCCAAGATGCTGCCTGTCATCGCTAAGGATGCGGGCATGGACGAAGACGCCACCATGGAAACGATTGCGACCTTCACCTTCCCATCCGTGGAGGAGCAGATGGGCGCGAAGTGGCTCGATGGCGGCGCGCAGGAGTTCATGAAAGGTGTGGCTGATGTCTTTGTCGAGGCGGGCGCAATCGATGCGGCGCTTGATAGCTATGACGACGCGGTAAACACCGGCCCGCTGCAATCTGCGAGCGAGATGTAAGCCAAAGCGGCGCAAAAATGGTCGCCCCTTTGCCCGGCGCGCTTAACAAAGCGCCGGGCAGGGGGGGGGCGACTTTACAAAAAATGACTGGGGGGTAGCAGGGCCGCATGTCGGGACTAAAAATCGAAAATCTGTCGATGCGGTTTGACCTGCCCAATGGCAGTCATATCCAAGCACTCGAGAATGTATCGCTTGACCTTGCCGAGGGCGAATTGATGTCGGTGCTGGGCCCATCGGGCTGCGGCAAGACGACCTTGCTTAACATTGTGGCGGGGTTCTTGGCGCCGACCTCTGGCAGGATGATCCTGAACGGTCACGACGTTATCGGGCCAGATGCAGAGCGCGGCATGGTCTTTCAGCAAGGCGCGCTGTTTGAGTGGATGTCGGTGCGCGAAAACGTGAGTTTTGGTCCGCGTATGAAGGGGCAGAGCGAAAAGCAATATGGCGCTGAGGTTGACCATCTGCTGAATGTTGTTGGGCTTCGAGACTTTAAGGAAAAGGCGATTTACGAGCTCTCCGGCGGGATGCAGCAACGTGTCGCGCTTGCGCGCTGCTTGGCGAATGATCCTGATGTGATCTTGATGGATGAACCTTTGGGCGCGCTTGATGCGCTGACCCGCGAAAAGATGCAGAGCCTTGTGCTCAAACTTTGGAAAGAGACGGGCAAGACCATCATTCTCATCACCCACTCGGTCGAGGAAGCACTGCTGCTGGGCGAGCGCCTGCTGGTCATGGCCCCGCGTCCGGGGCGCATCCACCGCGAATACCGCCTCCCGTTCGCCGACCTTGGCGTTGGTCACGACCTTCGAGAGGTTAAGAAACATCCTGAATTTGCCGAAAGGCGCGAGGAGATTCTTGGAATGATTTGGGACATGGAAGAAGAAATCATGGGCCGGACAGAGGACGCATAATGATTATCTTACTGATTTACATCGTTATCTTTGTAGTCTCATTCTTTCTGGTACGCCTTGCCGTCGATCAAACGGCGAACGGCTTTGTCGCGCGCAAGACAGTTACCTTTGGCGATGAAAGTGCGGTGACCTCAAACCGTTTTGCCAGCGTGATTTCAATTCTGACGATCTTTCTGATTTGGGGCGCCTTCACCGGGTCCTCGCTGTTGCCAAGCTTTCTGCACGCGCCCGGCCCCTTTGAGGGGGTCGCGCAGATGACCTACACGGCCGAAGCAGATGACGGCAGTCGCGATGATGCGACGATCTCTGTTCTGGTGCATCCTGTCGGCGAAGACGCCAAAGCGCCGCAGGTCGATCCGGGTGAGGGTTGGGCCAAGAATGATGCATTTACCATAGGTGCTTGGCGCTCGGGTCTTTTGCGCGTTGATAAGAACGATGAGAAAGACCGCGCCGATGGTCACCGGGTGGTGGCGGTGAACGGTCAAGAGATTGTTCCCGGTGGAGAGGTGCTGACCGAATTTGGCCGTGTTGGCATGTCCCCCAAGGGCACGCTGAATTTTGAACCGGCAAAGGGCTGGCAGATGGAGCCGATCTGGTTGCCGCCGCCAGAAGCCGTTGTCGCACGACTGGGTGAGATTTCCAGCCAAGGTTACCGTGACAGCACCCTGTGGGAACATCTGGGCTATTCATTGTTCCGTGTTGTCGTGGGCTTTGCACTTGGCGCGTTGGTGGGCATTCCGCTGGGCTATGCCATGGGTCTGTCCGGGTGGTTTCGCGGTTGGTTCGATCCGATTGTTGAATTCATGCGCCCGGTCCCACCTCTGGCACTGATTCCGCTGGTGATCATCTGGGCGGGGATTGGGGAGGTTGGCAAAATTATCCTGCTGTTCCTTGCGGCCCTTTGGATCATGGCCATCGCTGCCCGCTCTGGCGTGTCGGGCGTGAATATTTCCAAGGTGCATGCGGCCTATTCGCTGGGGGCATCTAAGGCGCAGATCATGCGTCATGTGATTGTGCCAAACTCCTTGCCCGAAATCTTTACGGGTGCGCGTGTGGCAATGGGGGTCTGTTGGGGGACCGTGGTTGCCGCTGAATTGGTCGCGGCAGAGAAGGGCGCGGGCATGATGATCATGGTCGCCTCGAAATTCCAGCTCACCGATATCGTGCTGATGGGTATCATTCTTATCGGTGTCATCGGTTTTGGCATCGATATGCTGATGCGCAAGGCCGAGCGGGTTCTGGTGCCTTGGAAAGGGCGGTCTTAACGCCGCCCACCGCGCCGCTCCGCGCTAAGTAAATGTCTTGCCAACAGTCGAATCCCACGCCACAGTGAAAAAATGGAGTATATTTTCACATGACCCACGAGAGTTCGCGTATCTCTGACGCCGTGACGCCGCGGTCACTTGGCGCGGATTTGCGCGCAATTCGCAAGGGGCGCAAATTAACCCTAACTGACATGGCCGAGGCGTTAGATCGCTCTGTCGGCTGGGTCAGCCAAGTCGAGCGCGATATCTCAACCCCCTCCATTGCCGATCTACGTCGGATCGCAGAGGTGTTGGGCGTGCCGATCTCTTTGCTATTTGGCGAAGCGACAGTGCCACCCGAAGAGCGCGGCTATGTCGTGCGCGCAGGTGCCAGACGGGCCATGGGAAGTGCTGCAGATGGTCTGACAGAAGAGTTGCTCTCGCCCGATCTGACCGACAGTTTTGAAGTGATATATTCTACTTTCGCCCCCTATGCGGGGTTGGAAGCGCCCATCAGGCGAGAAACACAGGAAGTAGGCTTCGTCATTTCGGGGCGGTTGAACCTGATGATCGGTGAGCGCAGCTTTAGTGTCGGCTCTGGCGATAGTTTCCGCATCAGGGGTGAGTATTATACGTGGGATAACCCTTTCGACACGCCCGCCGTAGTAGTTTGGGTCATTTCTCCGCCGGTTTACTGAACAAACACTGAAAATCCACGGCCAGGTTAATGGCGAACCGTGGGATGAGGAGCGGAACATGACGGATCTTCCAACAACTGCGCGGGTTGTGATCATCGGGGGCGGCGTTGTGGGGGTGTCGACCCTGTTTCACCTCGCCCGCGCGGGGTGGACCGATTGCGTGCTTCTCGAGAAGAACGAATTGACCGCGGGCTCTACCTGGCATGCGGCGGGCAATTGCCCTAACTTTTCAAACTCTTGGGCGGTGATGAACATGCAGCGCTACGGACTTGAGATGTACCGCGGCTTGGGCGACGCGGTGGGCTACCCGATCAACTATCATGTGACGGGCGCTTTGCGTTTGGCCCATAGCCGCACGCGCATGCAGGAGTTTGAACATGTCGCTTCCATGGCCCGCGCACAGGGGTTGGGGATGGAGATGTGCACCCCTGCTGAGTTGCAAGAGCATAACCCTTTCATAGAGTTGCATGACCTTGCAGGCGGCCTGTGGGATCCGCTGGACGGTGACATCGACCCCGCGCAATTGACCCAAGCCCTCGCCAAGGGCGCTCGGGAGGCAGGAGGGCAGATCCACCGGTTTACCGCCGCCACGGGGATTGATCGGGACGGCGATGAATGGATCGTAAAGACAGGGAAGGGCGATATTCGCTGCGAAAAGGTTGTCAACGCTGCGGGGTACTACGCGCAGCGGGTGGGCGAATGGTTCCGCCCGCATGGCGGCCGCCGGGTGCCCGCCGTGGTGATGAGCCATCAGTATTTCCTGACCGAAGAAATCCCAGAATTGGCCGCTTGGACCGCTGAGAAAGGTCACAAGATGCCGATGGTCCGCGATGTCGACAGCTCATACTACCTGCGGCAAGACAAAAACGGCCTGAACCTTGGCCCATATGAGCGTAATTGCAAAGCGCATTGGGTCACACCCGATGATCCCATGCCCGAGGACTTCAGCTTTCAGCTTTACCCCGATGATCTGGACCGTTTGGAGTGGTATATCGAAGATGCCATGGCGCGGATGCCGCTTTTGGGCAGCAGCGGTGTCGGTCGGGTCATCAACGGGCCGATCCCCTATGCGCCCGATGGCTTGCCAATGCTCGGCCCGATGCCCGGCGTGCCGAATGCGTTCGAGGCGCATAGCTTCACTTTTGGCATTGCGCAGGGTGGCGGCGCAGGCAAGGTCATGGCCGAATGGATCATGCATGGCGAGACGGAGTGGGACATGTGGGATGTCGACCCGCGCCGCTTTACCGCGCATGCCGGCCAAAGCTTCACTCTCGCCAAGGCGCTAGAGACCTATGGCCATGAATATGCGATGTATTTTCCGCATCATGCTTGGCCCGCCGGGCGCAACCGCAAGCTGTCCCCGCTGCATGACCGCTTGCTTAAATCCGGCGGGCAGATGGGTGCCTACAACGGGTGGGAGCGAGCGAATTGGTTTGCAGGGCCCGGCGACGACACATCAGAGCAAGCCACCCAGACATGGGACCGGGACGGCCCATGGGCGGTGCGGGTTCATGAAGAGGTCGAGGCGGTCCGCAATCATGTCGGCGTTTTGGACCTGCCGGGGTTCTCGCGGTTTGCCCTGTCGGGGGATGGGGCAGCGGATTGGCTGTTGGGACAGATCGCTGGCGCGCTGCCCAAAGTCGGGCGGATGACGCTGGGCTATTTTCCCGACAGTCGCGGGCGTGTGCTAAGTGAGATGTCGATCCTGCGGCACGCAGAAGAAGAATTTACGCTGATCACCGCCGCCCCGGCGCAATGGCATGACTATGAACTGCTGCGTAATGCACTTCCTTCGAGGGGCGTGATCACTTTGGCGGATCGGACTGACGCAGTCTCGACACTGATCCTCTGTGGGCCCAAATCTCGTGCAGTTTTGACGCAGTTGGCGCCGGACGCCGACCTGTCCCTGCCATGGCTCAGCCTTCAAGACGCTTCGGTTCAGGGCAAGCCTGCACTGCTCGCGCGGGTCTGTTTTGCGGGGGAATTGGGCTGGGAGATTCATGCAGCCCCGACGGACATGCCCGCGCTCTATGATGCGGTGATTGCCGCGGGGGCCAAGCCCTTTGGGATGTTCGCCCTTAATTCCATGCGCCTTGAGAAGGGATATCGGACGTGGAAGGGCGAACTTTCACAGGAGTACACCCTGCTGGAGGCGGGACTGGACCGATTTGTGAGGCTTGATAAGCCACAAGATTTTCCCGGTAAAGCGGCACTTATTGCAGAGCAGGCGGCGGGTCCAAAGCGTCGTTTCGTGACGCTGATCGTTGAGGGCAATGCGCAAGATGCGCCAGCGATGGCAACGCTGCGGCTGAAGGGAGAGGCCGTGGGCGAAGTGACCAGCGGCGGCTATGGCTACCGGGTCGATGGCTCCATCGCGTTAGGGATGGTGCAGGACCGGGCCGCCGCGCCGGGCACCGAACTTATGGTTGAGATTTTTGGCCAGAGTTACCACGCTGTGGTGCAGCCTGAGGCACCGCTTTGGGACAGCCAAAACGCGCGCATTCGGGCGCAGGAGGTCTAAGATGGTGCAATTGCCCCAAAAGGCCCGCGCGGTCATCATCGGCGGGGGCGTCATTGGTTGCTCGGTCGCTTACCACCTCACGAAGCTCGGCTGGACCGATGTCGTTCTGTTGGAACGCAAGCAGCTGACCTCAGGCACCACATGGCATGCGGCAGGATTGATAGCACAGCTTCGCGCGACGCAGAATATGACGCGTTTGGCAAAGTATTCCCAAGAACTCTACGGCGCGCTGGAGGCAGAGACCGGTGTCGCCACGGGGTTCAAACGCGTCGGTTCGATCACGGCGGCCCTGACTGAGGAACGCAAAGAAGAGATCCTGCGCCAAGCGGCCATGGCCCGGGCCTTTGGCGTAGAGGTTGAGGAAATCACCCCGCAAGAGGTGCGTGAGAAATACCCGCACGTCGAGACCCAAGGCATGACCGGTGCCGTCTATTTGCCCAAAGACGGGCAGGGCGATCCGGCCAATATCGCCCTAGCGCTGGCCAGAGGTGCGCGGGCGCGCGGGGCTATCGTAGCCGAGCGGGTGAAGGCCACTGGGGTCGCCCGTGAGAGGCGGCGCATTGCTACGGTAGATTGGGCCGGTGAAGACGGCAGCACGGGGCGGATAGAGACAGAGCACGTCATTAACTGCGCGGGCATGTGGGGGCGTGAGGTGGGCAGAATGCTGGGCAGCAATGTGCCACTGCAAGCCTGCGAGCATTTCTATATCGTCACCGAAGCCATACCCGGCCTGCGCGAACTGCCAGTGCTGCGGATCCCCGATGAATTTGCCTATTACAAAGAGGATGCGGGCAAAATCCTGCTCGGCGCTTTCGAACCTGTGGCCAAACCTTGGGCGCTGGAGGGTATTCCAGAGAGCTTTGAATTCGATCAACTGCCCGAGGATTTCGACCATTTCGAGCCGATCCTTGAGATGGCTGTCAAACGACTACCTTTGCTGGCTGACGCGGGGATACACACTTTCTTTAATGGTCCGGAAAGCTTTACCCCCGATGATGCCTATCACCTGGGCCAAACCCCTGAGATGGATAATGTCTGGGTCGCCGCTGGATTTAACTCTATCGGTATTCAATCGGCGGGCGGTGCGGGTATGGCGCTGGCGCAATGGATGGAGGACGGGGAGAAACCCTTTGACTTGGGTGATGTAGATATCGCGCGGATGCAGCCCTTTCAGGGCAACAAAACATATCTTGCCAAACGGGCGACCGAGACGCTGGGGCTGCTTTACGCCGATCACTTTCCCTATCGCCAGAAGGCCACCGCCCGGGGCATTCGGCGCAGCCCGATCCATGCGCATCTGCTGGAGCATGGTGCGGTGATGGGCGAATTTGCGGGCTGGGAGCGGGCCAATTGGTTCGCTGATGAGGGGCAGAAGCGGGAATACGACTATTCTTGGGGCCGCCAGAACTGGTTTGTAAATCAGGCCGCAGAACACGCTGCCATTCGAGAAGGCGTAGGGCTGTATGATATGTCGTCCTTCGGCAAGATCCGGGTCGAGGGGCCGGAGGCCGAAGCCTTCTTGAACCATGTCTGCGGCGCACAGATGGCGGTGCCAGTGGGAAAGATCGTCTATACGCAATTCCTCAACCCTCGCGGCGGGATTGAAGCGGATATCACCGTGACCCGGTTGAGTGAAACCGCCTATCTGGTCGTTACCCCCGCAGCGACGCGTCTGGCCGATGAAACGTGGCTGCGCCGCCATGCGGGCGAGCGTCGGGTGGTGATTACCGATGTAACCGCGGGCGAGGCGGTGCTGGCGGTTATGGGTCCAAACGCGCGGCGGCTGTTGCAGGCAATTTCGCCGAATGATTTCTCTAACGTGGTGCACCCCTTTGGTATGGCGCGCGAAATTGAGATTGGGATGGGTCTCGCTCGGGCGCACAGGGTTTCATACGTGGGCGAGCTTGGATGGGAAATCTACGTCAGCACCGAAATGGCGGCGCATGTGTTTGAGGTTTTGATGGAAGCAGGCGCGGCGTTCGGGCTGAAACTCTGCGGGCTGCACGCGATGGACAGTTGCCGGATTGAAAAGGGCTTTCGTCACTTTGGCCATGACATCACCTGCGAGGATCATGTGCTAGAGGCTGGGTTGGGCTTTGCTGTTAAGACCGATAAGCCTGATTTCATTGGTCGCGATGCGGTGCTGCGCAAAAAAGAGGAGGGGCTGAAACTGCGGATGCTGCAATTCCGCTTAAATGACCCTGAACCGTTGCTTTACCATGCCGAGCCGATCCTGCGCGATGGTCGTATCGCGGGCTATCTCAGCTCGGGCAACTATGGGCACCATCTGGGGGGGGCGATTGGCCTTGGCTATGTGCCCTGCGCCGGGCAAAGCGTGGCTGATCTACTCGGCTCGACGTATGAGATCGACATCGCGGGCCGCCGCGTCAGGGCCGAGGCGAGCGTGAAACCAATGTATGATCCCGGCGGGGTCCGCAGCAAAGTGTAGGGTCGACCACCTATTCTTAAGAAAAGCGCGCACCCAACCCGTTGATCCAGTCTCATTTGATTTAGATCAAAGCAGCACTTTGAGCCTCATGCGATCCGTCTCCCAAAGATGAAGGGATTCGAGATATGTTCGATACGCTCAAGTTGATCGTGCTTGCGCTCATTGTGTTATTGGCGGCACTGGGCGCGGATTGGGCGCGCGATCCGGCTTATATGGTCCATGCCCTACTGATCATGTTCGTGGCGGCGGGGTTGTTTTTCTGGCAGCTACGCCAAGTGCCGGTCGAGGACCGTCAGCCGGTGATTTCAACGCGGCCGGAGGGCTATATGGATGGCCCCATCCGCTATGGTGTTATCGCCACGGCGTTCTGGGGTGTCGTTGGGTTTCTCGTTGGCACCTTCATCGCCTTTCAACTCGCCTTTCCCGCGCTGAACATCGAATGGGCCCAGCCCTATGCCAATTTCGGCCGCCTGCGCCCGCTGCATACCAGCGCGGTGATTTTCGCCTTTGGCGGCAATGCGCTAATCGCCACGTCCTTCTACATTGTGCAGCGCACCTCTTCGGCGCGGCTTTGGGGCGGGAACGCGGCTTGGTTCGTCTTTTGGGGATACCAGCTGTTCATCGTTCTGGCCGCCACGGGCTATCTGCTGGGGGCCACGCAATCGAAAGAATATGCCGAGCCGGAATGGTACGTCGACATCTGGCTGACCATCGTTTGGCTGACCTACCTCGCCGTGTTCTTCGGCACGATCCTGAAGCGGCGTGAGCGGCATATCTATGTGGCGAACTGGTTTTTCTTGGCCTTCATCATCACCGTGGCGATGCTGCATGTGGTCAATAATCTGGCCATCCCCGTGTCGATCTGGGGTTCTAAATCGGTGCAGGTCTTTGCGGGCGTGCAGGATGCCATGACCCAGTGGTGGTACGGCCATAACGCCGTGGGGTTTTTCCTCACCGCCGGTTTTTTGGGGATGATGTATTACTTCGTGCCGAAACAAGCGGGCCGCCCAGTCTATAGCTACAAACTGTCGATCATTCACTTCTGGGCGCTGATCTTTCTCTATATCTGGGCCGGGCCGCACCATTTGCATTACACTGCGCTGCCCGATTGGGCCGCAACGCTGGGCATGGTGTTTTCGATCATCCTGTGGATGCCCAGCTGGGGCGGTATGATCAACGGTCTGATGACCCTTGAAGGCGCGTGGGACAAGATCCGCACCGATCCGATCATCCGCATGTTTGTGGCCTCACTCGCCTTCTACGGCATGTCGACCTTTGAGGGGCCGATGATGTCGATCCGGGCGGTGAACTCGCTGAGCCATTACACAGACTGGACCATTGGCCATGTGCATTCCGGTGCGCTTGGCTGGAACGGGCTGATTACCTTCGGCGCGCTCTACTTCCTGACACCCCGGCTCTGGGGGCGGGCGCAGATGCATTCGCTTGCGGCGATCAACCTGCACTTCTGGCTCGCGACTGTGGGCATCGTGCTCTACGCGGCGTCGATGTGGGTGTCGGGCATCATGGAAGGTCTGATGTGGCGCGAGGTCGATGCCAACGGCTTTTTGGTCAACAGCTTTGCCGACACCGTCGAAGCTAAATACTTGATGTATGTGGTCCGTGGTCTGGGCGGGGTTCTCTACCTCGCTGGCGGTGTCGTGATGGTCTGGAACATGTGGATGACCATCCGCGCCCCCGAAGCCCGCCCCATTACCGTCGCCCTGCCAGCGGAGTAAGATCAATGGCCAAGAACCCCCACAGCCCGAACTATGACCCAGCCGACGATCCCAAGGTCGTGACCGCACGCGAAGGGATGCAGACGGGCGAAATCCCGAACGAGCTGCCGCCTGAGACGCAAACGATCACCTTTCACCAGCGGTTTGAGCGTAACGCGACCTTGCTGCTCATCGCCTCGCTTGGTTTTGTCAGCATCGGCGGGATCGTCGAAATCGCGCCGCTCTTTTGGCTGGAGAACACCATCGAAAAGGTCGAAGGGATGCGCCCCTATTCACCGCTGGAACTGGCGGGGCGCGAAATCTATGTGCGCGAAGGGTGCTATGTCTGTCACAGCCAGATGATCCGCCCGATGCGCGACGAGACAGAGCGCTATGGCCATTACAGCCTTGCCGCTGAATCGATGTATGACCACCCGTTTCAATGGGGCTCCAAACGCACGGGCCCGGATTTGGCGCGGGTCGGGGGGCGTTATTCGGATGAGTGGCATGTCGATCACCTGATGGATCCGCAATCTGTCGTGCCGCAAAGCGTCATGCCGAAATATGCCTTCCTCATGGATGCCAAGCTGGAGGGGGATGATGTGACCGATTTGGTCGCGACGCACCGCATGGTCGGCGTGCCCTATAGCGATGAAATGATTGCCAGCGCCAGTGGGGATTTTCGCGCGCAGGTCGAACCCTTCGGTGATTACGACGGGCTGCTTGCACGCTACCCCGGCGCGCAGGTGCGCAACTTTGACGGCCAGCCCGGTGTCAGCGAGATGGACGCGCTGATCGCCTATTTGCAAATGCTCGGTACGCTGGTCGATTTCTCGACCTTCGTGCCCGACGCCAACCGCTAAGGAGCCTGCCATGGACACCTATTCTTTCCTGCGTGAACTGGCCGATAGCTGGGCGCTGCTGATCCTGACGCTGATCTTTCTGGGAGTCATCGGCTGGGCCTACCGTCCGGGGTCGCGCGCCCTGCATGACGACGCGGCAGATGTGCCTTTTCGGGACGAAGACCCCGAACAATCTCGCCCCGAACAATCCCGCAATGACCATGCCCGCCAAGACGGAGCTTGCAAATGACCGACAATCGCAAGATCGACCCCGAAACCGGGACCGAGACCACCGGGCACAGTTGGGATGGTATCGAAGAGCTTAACACCCCCTTGCCGCGCTGGTGGCTTTGGACCTTTTACGCGACGATCGTTTGGGGCGTGATATATACGATCCTGTACCCGGCATGGCCAATGGTTTCGGGCGCGACGGCGGGGCTGTTGGGCTATTCCACGCGCGCGGAGGTCGCCGCCGAGATCAAGCGCGTTGACCTGTCGAATGCTGATCTGACCGAGAGCCTCGTGAATGTCGATTTGGGCGTATTGAAGGACAATGAGGAGTTGCACCGCTTCGCCGTTCAGGCTGGTCGTTCAGTTTTCGCCGCTAACTGCTCGCAATGTCACGGCTCAGGGGCAGGGGGTGTGGTGGCTTCGGGCTATCCCAACCTCTTGGACGACGACTGGCTCTGGGGCGGCACGATGGAGGATATCGCCTATACCGTGCGCCACGGCATCCGGAATGAGGATGACAACGACGCGCATTTCTCAGAGATGCCGCCCTTCGACTGGATGGAAACCGCGGAACTGGACGCCACCGTTCATTTTGTGCGCAGCTTGTCGGGACTTGAATATGACGCGGCAGCGGCACTGGCAGGAGCGGAAGTTTTTGCCGATAATTGCAGCGCGTGCCACGGCGAGAAAGGTTTAGGCGACCGTGAGATCGGTGCCCCCAACCTTGCTGATGCGATCTGGCTGCGGGGCGGCAGCCATGACGCGATCCTACGCCAACTCAAAGCGCCGCGTATGGGGGTGATGCCGCCGTGGCAGGCGCGTTTAGGCGAAGCCGAAGTGCGCGCCGTGACCGCTTATGTCCACGGTTTGGGCGGCGGTGAGGCTGCTGTCGGTGACCCCGAAGATATGCCCGCAGACTGAGCCGGTTCAAAAGAGGATCCGCAGTTTGATGCAGATCAAAGCGGCCTGCGTCCCAAGGGTGTAGGCCGCAAGACGTAACCCGGAGCCAACCGCCCATGTCAAACGCCGCCCCCCCGCTTTTCGCCGCGCGTGAGCCGATTTTCCCCCGTCGGGTCAGCGGTTTCTTTCGGCAGTTGAAATGGGTCATCCTGATCCTGACGCTGGGGGTCTATTATATCACCCCTTGGATACGCTGGGACCGCGGCCCGAACCTGCCAGACCAAGCCGTTCTAGTCGATCTTGCGGGTCGGCGTTTCCATTTCTTCTGGATCGAGATTTGGCCCCATGAATTCTATTTCGTGGCCGGTCTGTTGATCATGGCAGGGCTTGGGCTGTTTCTGTTCACCTCCGCTCTGGGCCGAGTTTGGTGTGGTTACGCCTGCCCACAAACCGTCTGGTCAGACCTCTTCATGACCGTCGAGCGCTGGATCGAGGGCGACCGCAACGCGCGCATCCGTCTGCACAATGCCCCGTGGAGCTTGCGCAAGGCGCAGCTGCGGCTGACCAAATGTGCGGTCTGGCTGGTTATTGCGGTGGCAACGGGCGGCGCTTGGGTCTTTTACTTTGCTGATGCGCCCAGCTTGGCGCGTGACCTCGTGACCCTGCAGGCGGCACCCGTGGCCTATGCCACCATCGCAGTTCTCACGGCGACAACTTTCATTTTTGGCGGTTTCATGCGCGAGCAGGTCTGCATCTACATGTGCCCTTGGCCGCGCATCCAAGGCGCGATGATGGATCCCGGTACGCTCACCGTAGGCTATCGCAAATGGCGGGGGGAACCGCGGGGTAAGGGTGGGGTGAAACGTCAGCAAGCAGCGGCCGAGGCGATTGGCAGCGGCGATGCCGTGGCGCGCTATGGCGCGGCGCTGGATAAGAACTCCGCCGGAGGCCGCCAGTCGCGCAGTGGCGAGGTGTTGGGCGATTGTATTGACTGCAACGCCTGCGTCGCGGTCTGCCCCATGGGCATCGACATCCGCGAGGGCCAGCAGATGGAGTGTATTACCTGCGCTCTGTGCATTGATGCCTGCGATGATGTGATGGCCAAGATCGGACGTCCACGGGGGCTGATTGACTACCTCGCGCTGGATGATGAGCCACCGACCGCACCCCGGCAAAGCGCCGCCGTTGCGGGATTGGCCGAAAGCCCCGCGGGGGATGTTGCCGGGGCCACGCAGTCCCCGTGGCAGCCCAAACCGCTCTGGCAGCACATCTTTCGCCCCAGAACGATCTTTTACACCACGGCTTGGGCCGCCATCGGGGTGGCGCTTGTGGTTGCGCTATTCATCCGGCCCGAGATCGACATGACCATCGCCCCGGTTCGCAACCCAACGTTTGTGACCCTGTCCGACGGATCAATCCGCAACGCCTATGACATCCGACTGCGGAATAAACATGGCGAGGCGCGGGATTTCCGATTGTCGCAGGTGGGCGATACCGGTCTGCAACTGGTCCTTGAGGCCGCGTTGGATACGGTGGTCAAAGTGCCCGCTGATACCAGCCGTCTACAACGTGTTTATGTGATCGCCCCCCCGCAAACCCGCGCCGCCGGGCAGTCGCGCAGTGATCTGCGCCTCTGGGTTGAAGACATCACGTCGGGCGAGCGGGCGTACGGAAATACCATTTTCAATGGAAAGGAAGGTCTCGATGAACACAGTGCAGACTGAACGACCGCTTACCGGATGGCACGTCTTGGCGATGTTCGTGGGCGGTTTCACAATCATCATTTCGGTGAACATTGCTCTGGCGGTCAGCGCGGTGAAGACCTTTCCGGGCAAGGAAACAGACTCCAGCTATGTCGCCTCGCAGAATTTTGACACGGACCGCGCAGCACAGGAGGCATTGGGTTGGGCCGTCCAGACGGATTTGACTGAGGCAGCCCTGCGGTTGGCGGTGCAGAATGCGGGGGGCGCTGTGGTAAAGCCCGAGATCGTCACGGCGACATTGGGGCGCGCGACGACTGTCGCCGATGATATAACGCCTGAGTTCAAATGGGATGGCCGGGCGTGGACTGCTCTGGTGACTGCCGGGCCGGGGAACTGGAATTTGCGGATCGAGATGCGCGCCGCTGATGGAACACTCTTTCGCCGCCGTATCCCTCTGAGAGTTGTGCGATGACCCTCGCCGCTTGTCCCGGCTGTGTTGCGGTGGCCCCCTCGGTCGAGGCTGCGGCGAACAAAGGATCGGGCGGCGCGGCCGCTCTTCATCTTGCCCTGCCGCAGATCCGGTGCGCGGCTTGTATTGCCGGGGTGGAAGGGATTTTGGCCAAATTGCCCTCGGTTCAGTCGGCACGGGTGAACCTTGGGGCCAAGCGGGTCCGCATTGTTTTAACGCAGGGGCATGATGCAGATGGAGCGCTGAAGGCGCTCAATGATGCGGGCTTTGAGGCGCATGAGTTGGACGCCACGGCCCTGCGCCCGGCGGGTGATGACACAGGCCGCCGCCTGCTGGCCCGGGCCGCTGTGGCAGGCTTTGCCATGATGAATGTGATGGCGGTATCTGTCGCGGTCTGGTCTGGGGCGGGCGATATCACGCGGGTGATGTTTCACTGGGTTTCTGCGGCTATCGCACTGCCCGCTTTGGCCTTCTCAGCGGTGCCCTTCTTTGCTTCGGCAGCCGTGGCGCTGCGGGCCGGGCGGATGAACATGGACGTGCCAATCGCGCTGGCGATTCTGCTGGCGGCGGCGACCTCACTTTATGAGACCTTCGCGGCAACCGGCGCGCATACGTGGTTCGACGCGGCGCTGTCGTTGACCTTTTTCCTATTGGTAGGTCGCTATCTTGAACACCGCGCAAGGGCCACGGCGCGTTCTGCAGCGGCAGAGCTGACGGCACTGGAATTGCCGCGCGCGACCCGTTTGACCCCGGTTGGCCGCGAAACCGTTGACGTGGCCACCTTGATGCCCGAAGACCGCATCGCTTTGGCCGCAGGTGCCCGCGCGCCGGTGGATGGCATCGCGCTTGGTGCCGCGATGGTCGACCGATCGGCCCTGACAGGGGAGGCGGCGCCCATCGTCTTGATGGCAGGCGACCCGGTCTGCGCGGGCGAGGTGATCCTCGGCTCTCCGCTTACCCTGCGCGTCGTGCGTCGGGCCGAAGACAGCACCCTGCGCCGTTTGGCGGCTTTGGTCGAAGTGGCCGAAACCGGCAAACACCGCTACAGCGGGATCGCGGATCGGGCCGCACGGCTTTATGCGCCGGTGGTGCACGGGCTGGCGGCTGCGGCATTTGTCGTTTGGTGGGGGCTGACGGGGGATCTGCATCACGCGATTGCGGTGGCGACGGCGACGCTTATCATCACCTGCCCCTGCGCATTGGCGCTGGCCATCCCGGCAGTGACAGCGGCGATGACGGGGCGGCTGTTCCGCGATGGAGTGTTGCTGAAGTCCCCGACTGCGCTGGAGCGATTGGCCGAAATCGACACGGTTTTGTTCGACAAGACGGGCACGCTGACGGAAGGTGTGGCGCGGCTGCCCGAACTTGATGCAACAGCGGCTTCGGTGGCGCTTGGCCTTGCACGGGCGTCGGACCACCCGGCTTCGCGTGCATTGGCCGCCGCACTTCACAATCACCTGCCCGCGGACTTGAGCGAGCTTCATGAGGTGCCGGGCGAGGGGGTCTGCGGCTTATGGAGCGGGGCGCAGGTGTGGCTGGGCAGGGGGCAGGACGGGCCAGAGCTTCACTTGCCCGACCGTTGCATTCCCTTGCCGCTTCTTGAAACCCCACGCCCGGGCGCCGCAGAAGTGGTCCAAGCGCTTCGGGGGAGGGGTCTGAATGTGGCTATGGTTACAGGCGACACAGAGGCGCGCGCTGCTGCACTGGCCGCGACGCTGGGGATTGATAGGGTTCATGCCGGTGTCCGGCCTGAGGACAAAGCCGATCTGGTGCGCCAGATGGCGAACCGCGGCAAGCTGGTGTTGATGGTGGGCGACGGGCTGAATGATACGGCTGCCCTTGCAGGGGCGCATGCCTCTCTCGCGCCGGCCACGGCACTTGATGCGGCGCGGGTTGCCTCTGATGGGGTGATGCTGGGCGGCGATCTCTGCGCTATCGATGAGACCTTGCGATTGGCCCGCCGGGCGCGCAGCCGCATTCGTCAGAACTTGGCTTTGGCTGCGGCCTATAACGCAGTGGCGATCCCCGTGGCCGTCATGGGCTATGCCACGCCGCTGATGGCGGCGGTGGTGATGTCGACCTCTTCCATCCTTGTGGTTCTGAATGCGGTGCGCCGATGAACATCCTGATTGTCTTGATACCTGTCTCCGTCTGCCTTGGCGCGGCAGGGCTTGCGGCCTGCCTGTGGACGTTGCGCCATGGTCAATACGATGACCTTGAAGGCGACGCCGCGCGCATTTTGTTAGAGAACGATATGCCCACTCAGGCGGAAGGTCTTCCGCCAGAGATGGACAAAGATGAGATGCCATAACGTTCGGACCAGGTGGCAATCCGCGCGTGGTCTACGCCGTCGGTGAAGTCGAGAAAACGCCTCTTAATCAGCAACCTGAGACGCCGCGATGTCGCACATTAGTCTTGCAACAGGGCGCGGAACGCCTCGGCCAAATCCGCTTGCCTGTAGGGTTTGCGCAGTATGGCGAAAGCGTAATCTTCCTCCTTCCCCCGCAGTATGTTTTCGGAGAACCCCGAGGTGATCAATATCCGCAGATGCGGCATCTCTTGGGCGACCCGCGTGGCCAAGGCGTGACCAGAGAGGTCACCGGGCATCACCAAATCGGTAAAGACCACGTCAATATCGTCTCGCGACTTTAACGTTTCCCAAGCGGCATCGCCGGTTGTCGCTGTAACGCATTCAAAGCCCAAGGTTTTTAGCCGCGTTTCAGACAGCCGCAAGACCATCGGATCATCTTCAACCAAAAGCACGCGCAGGCCAGCGCCGATTCCGGCATGATGCTTAAGGTCGTCGCCCGGCGCGGGGTTTTGCCGGGCGGTGTCTACGAGGGCGGGGAAGTATAGGCTGATCGTCGTTCCTTTGCCCAGTTCGCTGTAAATCGCGATATGCCCGCCGGATTGTTTGATAAACCCATAGACCATCGACAGGCCCAGTCCGGTCCCTTGACCAACGGGTTTGGTTGAGAAGAACGGCTCCATCGCCCGGGCGCGGGTTTCAGCAGTCATGCCTTCGCCCGTATCGGCGATCGACAGACGAATGTAGTTGCCCATGTCGATGCCAATTTCTTGCGCGACATAAGTGTCGTCCAATTGCATGTTCCGCGTCTCTAGGGTTATCTTTCCACCCGACGGCATGGCGTCTTGCGCGTTGAGCGCAATGTTCAAGACGGCAGTCTGAAGCTGGGTCGCGTCGACTTTGGCCTGCCACAGATCATCTGCAAAGGCAGTCTCGACCGTGATATGCGCCCCGATGGTCCGGTTTAACATCGCCACCGCCTTTGAGACTTCGGCATTCAGATCAATGACTTCGGCATTTAATGTGCTTTTGCGGGCAAAGACCATAAGCCGAGAGGTCAGGTCTGCGCCAACCTCAGCCGCTTCCAGAGCGTCCGAAATCAGCGCGCCGCTTTTTGCAGCGGTCTCAGACATCTCTAAAAGCTCAAGATTGCCAATCACAACGGTCAGCAGATTGTTGAAGTCATGGGCAATGCCACCGGTCATCTGGCCGATGGCGTCCATTCTTTGCGAGCGGGCGGTTGCCTCTTCGGCGGCCTTTCTGCGGGAGAGATCATGCATGATGCCGACGAAGGCGACCTCGCCAGAGATATCGGCGCGACCTACGGATAAATGCAGTGGGAAAACGCTGCCGTCGGCGCGGATGCCTTCTACATCGCGGCCCACGCCGATGATCCGCTTCTCGCCGGTTTCAAGGTGGTGGCGCAGGAACCCGTCGTGCTGCACGGCCATCGCATGGGGCATGAGCATACGCACGTTTTGGCCCACCAACACACCGACCGAATGGCCGAAAAGCATCGCTGCCGCCTTGTTCACGCGCAGGATATTGCCCGCGTGATCGGCCACAACCATCGCGTCAACGGCAGCATCCAAAAGGGCCAGCAGGACGGGGCTTTCATCGTTGATCTTCATGCAAGGTTTCCGTCAGTGATGGGCGTGGAAAACAGCAAACACGCGCGGCCATATATGTGCAACCTATCCGATAGCGCGAAACAGGGCAGGGCTGCAATGTGCACCGGGGGAGCCTTAACCTCGCTGCTCCTTGCACACCCTCGACGCGCCTACCATTGGATTGCTTCCAGATAGTTCAGGAGATTGGCAAAATCGGTTTCCAGCACCTCTCCGTCAGCGCCGCCATTCGGGTAGACGTGGCGCAGCCCCACGGCCGAGAAGTCAGGCATGGGAGAGCTGGGGTCGTCTTTTTCCAGTTGCCCCATGACAAAGCGGCTGACGAATTCCCGGGGGAAATATCCATCATTGCGTTGTTTCAGCCCGGCCAAATCTGGCGGGACAACATCCAAGTGCAGTGAGGCAGGACCAGCCCCTTCGGCCCGCGCGCCGTGGCAGGCGGCACATTCCTTTGCATAGACACGCTGGCCTTCGCGTACCCTATCGGCATCCTCCGCCGGGCCGTCTGAACAGGCGGAGAGAAGGGCGCCGGAAAGTCCGACGAGGGCGATGAAGCGAAAGCGCATAACGGGGTCTACCTTTGGATCAGGGGGCGTCATTCGGAGAATTAGTGAGACAAAAGGACAGCGCATGTATCTTGCTCGATCAGCGTCCGCGTGGTGCCGCCAAAGACCATTTCACGCAAGCGGGAGTGGTCATAGGCGCCCATAACGATCAGGTCTGCCCCGGCCTCTTTGGCGCGTTTCATAATGGCCACCCCGATTTCCTGCCCACCGCTTGAATATTGCTGAACCGCGACGCGGCATCCTTGATGGGACAGCCACGCCGCCACGTCTGTGCCGGGGTTCTCGCCGTCATCGGAGGACGTCGAGACCGGATCAAAAAGCGCCACAGTAACCTCTCGTGCCCCGCGCAATATTGGCAACGCGGCGCGGAGCGCCCGGGCGGCTGGAATACCTGCTTTCCACGCAACAAAGACTGACTGAGGAGATAGGGCTGCTTCGACCTTTGTGGCATTCAGCACCACGGGCGCGGCAGAATCGAACAGGGCCGCGTGCATGATGTCGTCGAACAAGCGCTCGTCCTTGCGAAGATCGTCCCCCATAACAAGTGCATCGCAAGTCAGCCCCGCCCGCGCCACTGCATTTCGAAGGCCTGAAACCTCGCCACAAACCGCGCGCACATCTGCGCTCGTGCCTTGGTCAGCAAGGTATTGAGACATCTTCTCGCGCCGCACATCAAGGGCTTCGCGTGCCGCGTCCACATCCGCTTGCCAACCTGTTGGCAGAGAATAGGAACTCAGCTCTCCGATGCCGATGGAATAAACCGGAACAGGGGGGACTTCGCTCAACAGCAAAACGATAAGATGTGCGCTATGTGCTTGTGCCACCTGGCTGATCGGTCCCAGTTGATTTGGCTGGGCATCGACCCCAAGAACGACGGTGAGTGTTAAATTCTGCATTGCGGCGCTCCTTGTGTGGCCACGTTCAGCATGACGTGGCCGTGGGGCAGCAGCATTGATCTGGATCAACTAAAAACGCGCAGGTCATCGCGCTGCTAGAGATGTTGGCTCGCTAAAACCGTGTGCATGGCGCCGCCACGATGGGTTCCACTCTACCTTAACGGAAAACGCCGAAGGTGGCGGTTGTGCTCGCCAATAGGACGGACGATATGATAGGTTTGCATTCTATGCACAGTGGCCAGACCGGCTAAGGTAGGACGAAAGCTGAGATATTTGCATTGGGCGGTAGCACTTTGCCGTAAGAGAACCGCGGAACTCATGCCGTCGGCCCCGCCCGCAAATGCTGCCTCTTTGCGCCGGTTTAGAACCACGGTATAGGAATGCCGTCTATGTTTTTTCGGACCGAATGGAGAGCAGGATGTCTACAGTTGAACGTTGTGCCGTCAACACCACCGGGTCTGGCGACGAGGCTATCGTATTTTTGCACGGCTACGGTTGTGACAGTGGCATGTGGCGCAAGGTGGCCCCAGTTTTTGCGAAGGATTCCCGTGTCGTTACCTATGATCTCATGGGGTACGGGAAGTCTGAAACGACGCATTATGACATGGCCCGCTATGCCACATTGGATGGTCATGCGGATGACTTGATCGCGATATTGGATGAACTTCAATTGAAGGACGTCGTTGCCGTCGGCCACTCTGTAAGCGCGATGACAATCGGGCTCGCCGCCACACGTCGCCCGGATTTGATAGGGAAACTGGCTATGATTTGCCCGTCACCCAGTTATGCTAACGATAACTCCTATGTCGGCGGCTTCGAGCGGAGCGATCTTGTTGGGCTGCTGAATGTTCTCGATGTAAATTATTTGGGGTGGGCGCAAGAGATGGCGCCGCAGATTATGGGGGCAGCAGACCGTCCAGAACTCGGCCATGAATTGACAGATAGCTTTTGCCAAACGGATCCGGATATCGCGAAACATTTTGCAAGGGTTACGTTTCTCAGCGACCATCGTAACGACGTGAGGGCGATTGCACAGCCTACCTTGGTATTGCAATGCAAAGACGATATTCTGGTGCCACCCTCTGTCTGGACTTGGTTGACAGAAAATATGCAGGATGTGGAGTTGACGGTGCTGGACGCAACGGGTCACTGCCCACACATGAGCTATCCAGAAGAGACAATAAAGGTGCTTGCTGACTTTGTGCGGCCGCGCATCAATATATGAGCGATAGTTCCGAATGTCTGACGGATTTTGACCAATGGCCTTGCGGTCTTGCGGTCATGGACGCGTCGGGTCAACTTGAAAAAACGAATGCTTTCCTTCGGCAGTGGCTGGGTATGGATGCTGCTGAGCAGGGCAGTGGCGTTCGCTTCGTGGATATTTTGTCGCGGGCGGGTCGCATTTATTTCGAAACGCATCTGCGCCCACTTCTGCTCGTGAACGGTCACTTTTCTGAAGTATCTCTTGAGCTTGAACGCCCTGACGGCACGCGCGTGGCTGTTTTCATGAATGGGCGTGCGACCTTGTCAAAGGGTCGCATGGTGAGTGCCCAGTTCAGCATGTTCCGCAATGAGCAACGCCAAGCGTTTGAACATGAACTGGTGGCAAAGCGGCGCGAAAGTGAAGCGTTCAAAGTGCTCGTCGGATCGTCACCCTATGCCATCATGTCGGTGCGCATGGACGGGACCATTCGCGCATGGAATCCTGCTGCCGAGCAATTGTTCGGCTACTCCGAAGCAGAAGTCATCGGACAGAAATTTGACGAGATTTTGGTGCCGCCAGATGATCGGAAAGGTCTCGGGGACGATTTGCGGCGCATTACCTCTGGCGAGACTGTGAGAAGTGAGACGGAGAGGCTCCATAAGGATGGTCACCGGGTGCAGGTGGAACGAAGCATTGCAGCCATTCATGATGTGACCCAAGAGTATAGTGGCTTTGTCGCAACCTACAGCGACATCAGTGCACGCAAGGCATCTGAGGCTCATATTCAAACCCTATTGCAAGAAGTTAATCACCGATCCAAAAACCTGATTGCGGTCGTACAAGTTATCGCCCGGCAGACAGCGCGCATGTACGAAGGATCAGAGTTTTTTTCAGCGTTTAGCAAGCGTTTGGCCAGTTTGACGTCAAATCAAGATACCCTGCTTAATAGTCGGGGAAACCATGCTGATTTAGAAACGCTGGCCCGATCCCAATTCGCACATCTAGTTACCCCCGAAGACCCTCGTATAACGGTAAGTGGTCCGACTGTTCAGATGAACGAGGCTACATCCCAAGCTATAGGTATGGCACTTTTTGAGTTGGCAACAAACGCTGCCAAATATGGCGGGTTATCCAAGGATACTGGCTCGGTCACTCTGTCTTGGGTGGTTGCGCAAGGACCGGACCCGAAACTCGAAATTTCTTGGGTTGAATCAGGTGGACCGCCGGTTTCTGCACCGGAAAGAATGGGCTTTGGTTCTCAAGTGACCGGCCCTATTCTCCAAGGAATTACGTCAGGAGAAACACAGCGTGAATTCCACCCAGACGGATTTCGCTGGTTTTTCAGCGCACCTCTCGTAAAGATGACAGAGTAGAAGTTACTGAGTAAGTTTTTAAACTTCTGCATGATAGTCCTTCTCGGCTCCAAGCTCCGCCCAGCGGGGCTTTGTCGTTTTGAACCATCCCAATTCGCGCGCCTTGGCGTAATTGGCGCAGTCGGGTGGGCAGAGAAGTCGTCAAGCTAAGCCGAAATTGGGCATTATCATCGGTATCTGCCCATCTGGGCGGATTGCACAATACTACATAATTTCAGGAGTATAGTGGCGGAGAGACAGGGATTCGAACCCTGGGAACCCGTGAAGGCTCAACGGTTTTCGAGACCGCCCCGTTCGACCACTCCGGCACCTCTCCGCGGGGGTCTGGGTGGCCCGTTTAGTCGCGTTTTCTGGCAGTGGCAAGAGGGGTTTTGCGCATCAAGGGAAAGTTAGGGGTTTTTCATTGCGCCGGGGCATGGAAGGCCTAAGTTCAAAGGGAGTATTCTTCGAAAGGACAGCTCATGTTCCGTCAAAATCGTTCAATCGCTGCTCCGTTGCTCATGGCATTCGTCGTGTTGGTTGCACTTGCCCTCCCGCTGCGCGCAGCAGAGCGCGGAGCGTTGGAGCGCTTTTTGGAGGTGACCGGTTTTGACGTCGCGTTGGACAGCATCCGGCTTTCTGCCGATTCTGCCCCTGAAATGCTGGGGCTGCAGACCGAGGACTTCGGTTCGGAATGGTCTCGTTTGGTGCAGGACGTGTTTGATACCGACCTGATGCACGGTATGGCCATGGATATTCTGGCCGAAACATTAAGCGACGATCAACTGGAGCACGCGGCTGATTTTTACGCCAGCGATCTTGGCAAGCGTTTGGTCGAAGTTGAGAACAAAGCGCATATGACCGAGGATGACGGATTAAAGGCTGAAAGCGGTGCCGCGATTATCGCAGGGCTCGCAGGAATCGAGTCCCCGCGGTTGGAGACTTTGCGGCGGCTCAACGTGGCGAGCGATGTCGAAGAAATCTCGGTCCGGGCCATACAGGAGGTGCAGATACGGTTCCTTCTTGCAGCTGCCGGGGCCGGGGTCATCGAGTTGCAGATGGAAGAGCCGGATCTGCGTGAGGCGATGCGCGCACAGGCAGATGAATTGGGCGCCCAAATTGCCGAAAATGCGCTGGCCAATGGCGCTTATACCTACCAATCCTTTTCGGATGATGACCTTGAAGCCTATGCCGAAGCGCTGGAGCATCCGAAAATGCAGCAGGTCTATACGCTGATGAATGCCGTTCAATATGAGATCATGGCCAATCGTTTTGAGGCTGTGGCCGCCCGTTTGGCCGCCATGCAGCCCAGTCAGGACCTTTAATGCGCGCGTGGTTCTTCGCGCCCGTTTTGTGGCTTTTGACGTTGCCCGCTTGGGCAGATGCGCGAATGACCGTGCTTGTCGATCTATTGGAGCTTCGGCAAGCGGCGGCGATTCTTAGTGACGAGGGGCGTGCCCACGCGGATGCGTTGAACCAAGACATGTTGGGCGGGCAGGGCGGTCCGGGCTGGCAGATGCAGGTCGATCGCATTCACGATGCAGACCGGATGGTCGAGATGGTCCGCCGCGCGCTCGAAGAAACGATGCAGCCCGCCGAGGTAGAAAGCGCGATCGCCTTTTACGCATCGGACTTGGGCGGTCGGATCATCGCTCTTGAGAACGCCGCCCGCGCCGCCATCTCTGAGCGTGAAGTTGAGCAGATCGCCCGGGCCAACTACGGCGTGCTGGCAGGCGATGATGATCCCCGAATTAAGCTGGTTGGCCGATTGATCGATGCAGCCGACATGGTCGACCGTAACGTAAGCACGGCCTTGAACAGCAATTTTCAGTTCCTGCGCGGAATGCGCGATGGTGGCGCTTTGGAGGACAGCGATGAAGAGCTGCTGGCCGATATTGGCGCCGATCTGGACGCGGTGACCGAAGATACCTCTGTCTGGGTGTACGCCTATATGTTGCTGGCCTATTATCCACTGGATGACGCCGAGGTTGCGCGTTATGCCACCTTTGCCGAAACAAGTGCGGGACGCGCGTTGAACCGCGCGTTGTTCGATGGTTTTGGCCGAGCATATGAGGATACTTCCTATGCCTTGGGCCGGACGGTGGCGTTAAATATGGTGGCTGAAGACCTTTGACAGTCGTCTTGCCGCTGAGCCCGAAAACCTGCTTGACTTAAGCCCCCATTCCGAAGATAAGCCCGCATCCCGGCGGGTAATCCGTCTTAGGGATTGATTTTTAATGACGCCCCATGGGCGCGCTGTTCGAGGCGGATTGGCTAGAAGGCCATTCCACAACACCCACCGGGGGCCACAGAACGCGGATGACAGAAAAGGAAGACGCATGTTTGCGGTCATCAAGACAGGCGGCAAGCAATACAAAGTACAATCCGGCGATATGCTGCGGGTTGAACGTATTGCGGCCAATGCTGGCGAAACAGTCCAGTTTAACGAAGTGCTGATGCTGGGCGGCGATAGCCCCGTGCTCGGCGCGCCTATGGTTAAAGATGCAGGCGTTCAGGCCGAAGTCGTTGACCAGATCAAAGGCGAAAAGGTTATCAACTTCGTCAAGCGTCGCCGGAAGCACTCTTCCAAGCGTACCAAAGGTCACCGTCAGAAACTGACCTTGATCAAGATCACCGACATCCTGTCCTCGGGCGCGGATAAGTCGGGCGTTGCTGCTGCCATCGGCACCGGCTCCGTAAGCGCTGCTGCTGTTGCTGCGATCACCGGCAAGTCCGATGACGCTGCAAAGCCAGCCAAGAGCAAGAAGGCTGTCGCACCTAAGGCGAAGGCCGAGAAAGCCGCGCCGAAGGCCAAGAAAGCCGACGCGGGTTCCGACGACCTGAAAGAGCTGAGCGGCGTTGGCCCGGCACTTGAGAAGAAGCTGCACGAAGCGGGTATCACCTCCTTCGCTCAGATCGCAGCATGGACCGAAGCGGATATCGCTGAAGTTGACGAGAAACTGTCTTTCAAAGGCCGTATCCAGCGTGAAGGCTGGGTCGATCAGGCCAAAGAAAAGACCAAAGGCTAAGGAGAGACCGAGATGGCACATAAAAAAGCAGGCGGTTCATCCCGTAACGGGCGCGACTCAGCTGGTCGTCGCCTTGGCGTTAAGAAATATGGCGGCGAAGCCGTTATCCCTGGCAACATAATCGTGCGTCAGCGCGGCACCAAGTTTTGGCCAGCCAACGGCGTTGGCATGGGCAAAGATCACACGATCTTTGCAACCGTCGACGGCGCTGTGACCTTCCACAAGGGTCTGAAAAACCGCACGTTTATTTCGGTTCTGCCACGCGCGGAGGCCGCTGAATAAGCCGTACCCCAAAGGGTTTGAAAAAATCAGGGATCGGCGATACCGCCGGTCCCTTTTCTTTTTACGGGAAGCTTCCCATGTTTTCATTATCAGTTAATGGGCCTTTCACGCTCGAACGCGGTAAAGCGCTCAGCGGGGCAAAAACGCGTAGATTTGGCGAAAACGTTACATTCGGTTGGGAGGAATATACCGGATTTAACTTAGACTCGGTGTTCGGGGGCTCGGCCACCCATTTAGGCCATACCCCGATATTCAGTCTGTTCGGAGGAGGAACATGACGATGCAGATGGACTCAATAGTTAACCAACCCTTGATTGAAACCGATCGATTTGACCTACGCCCGGTGCGCCGCTCGGATATGGGACTGATTGAGATGTATGCCAGCGACCCGCGCGTGGCCAAATCGACATCTTCGATCCCGCATCCGCTGCCGCCCGGCAGCGTCGAGGCCTATATCACCCGGGCCATGGCTGATGACAGGGAAGAAACTGTCTGGGTCATGGATGGTACGCGCGAGGAAAGCTCTGAAGTCATGGGGGTAATTTCCCTGACCCGGCTTGATCGCAACCAGTCCGAAGTCGGCTATTGGGTCGCTCCCGCTTTTTGGAACACCCATCTGGCGTCTGATGCAGTGCAGGCGCTGGTCGATGCCAATCCTTTGGGCAACGACGCGCTTTTTGCCTCTGTTTTCCACGACAACCCGGCCTCGGCCAAGGTGCTGACCAACGCCGGATTTGTCTATCTCGGCGACGCGGAAATCTATTGCTTGGCCCGCGATGCTGCCGTACCCACATGGACCTATAGCCGCAAGCTATAGGACCGTTTACCGCGCCTGAAAGGCAAGACCATGAAGTTTCTCGACCTGTGCAAAGTCTACATCCGATCCGGTGGCGGTGGGGGCGGCTGCGTGTCGTTCCGGCGCGAGAAATACATTGAATATGGTGGCCCTGACGGCGGCGATGGCGGTACGGGCGGCTCGGTTTGGGCCGAAGCGGTGGATGGCCTCAATACGCTGATCGACTTTCGCTACCAGCAGCACTTCTTCGCCAAGAACGGCCAGCCCGGCATGGGCAAGCAGCGTACCGGTAAGGATGGCGACGACATCATCCTGCGTGTGCCCGTAGGCACCGAGATTCTTGATGAAGATCAGGAGACGGTGATTTGCGATCTGACAGAACTGGGCCAGCGCGTGCAATTGGCGCGTGGCGGCAACGGCGGTTGGGGCAACCTGCATTTCAAGTCGTCCACCAACCAAGCACCGCGGCGCTCGAACCCCGGCCAAGAAGGTGTCGAACGCACGCTTTGGCTGCGGCTGAAACTGATTGCGGATGTTGGTCTTTTAGGGCTCCCGAATGCGGGTAAATCGACCTTTTTGGCGGCCACATCGAATGCGCGGCCTAAGATTGCAGATTACCCTTTCACCACGCTACACCCGAATCTTGGGGTGGTCGGCGTGGATAACACAGAATTCGTCGTCGCCGATATTCCCGGCCTTATCGAAGGGGCATCCGAAGGCCGCGGGCTTGGCGATCTTTTTCTTGGCCACGTAGAGCGTTGCGCGGTGTTGTTACACCTGATCGACGGCACATCTGAAACCGTTGCAGAAGACTGTCGTACCATCATCGGCGAGCTGGAAGCCTATGGTGGTGAACTGGCAGAAAAACCGCGTGTAACTGTGTTAAACAAAGTTGATGCTTTGGATGAAGAAGAGCGCGCAGAGCGTTTGAAAGAATTGGAAAAAGCCTCAGGTGGCGATGTCATGATGATGTCCGGCGTGGCCGGTGAAGGCGTCACAGAAGTGCTTCGGACTCTGCGCCAAAACATCGACGATGACCGTCTGCGTTACCGCACCTCTGAGGAAGAAGAGACTTGGCAACCCTAAGCACCGCCCGCCGTGTCGTTATCAAGATCGGCTCCGCGCTTTTAGTCGACCGCAACAGCGGCACCTTGCGCCGTGATTGGCTAAGCGGTTTGGCGCAAGATGTGTTGTGGCTCAAAGGGTTGGGCTGCGATGTTGTACTGGTTTCGTCAGGCTCCATCGCGCTTGGCCGCGGCGTCTTGGGTTTGCCGTCGACCGTCTTAGCGCTGGAACAGGCGCAGGCGGCGGCAGCGGTTGGGCAAATTCGCCTGGCCCGCGCCTATGAAGAGGTTCTGGAGCCCCATGGTATCACCACGGCACAGGTGCTTGTGACGCTCGAAGACAGCGCCAATCGGCGCCGCTACCTAAACAGCCGCGCGACGCTGGAGCAGTTGCTTTCCCTCAGCGTGGTGCCGATTGTCAACGAGAATGACACGGTTGCCACCGACGAAATCCGCTTTGGTGACAACGACCGTCTTGCCGCGCAGATTGCTGTGACGGTGGGGGCGGATCAGTTGATCCTGCTGTCAGATGTTGACGGTTTCTACAGCGCCAATCCCACGCAGGATCCAGACGCGAAGCGCTATGATGTGGTCGACACGATCACGCCCGAGATAGAAGCGATGGCAGGTGATGCGGGGTCTGGCCTGTCAAAAGGGGGCATGAAGACCAAGTTGATGGCGGCGCGCACTGCGACGGCAGCGGGTTGCGCGATGGCAATCACCGACGGATTTGTCATGCGTCCGCTTTCTGCTTTGGAGGCCGGGGCAAATGCCACTTGGTTTAGCGCTCAGAGCGATCCGCAAGCTGCGCGCAAGCGCTGGATTGCAGCGATGAAGCCGCGCGGCGGGGTGACCCTAGACGCGGGTGCGGTCTCTGCTCTGGCACGGGGGACTTCTTTGCTGCCAGCAGGGGTGACGGCGGTCGCGGGCAAATTTGAACGTGGTGACAGTATCGCCATGTTCGACCCCGCAGGCCATGCTGTGGGGCATGGCCTTAGCCGCTATTCTGCGGAGGAGATCAATCAGATCAAAGGCCGCAAGAGCACAGAGATCGAAGCGATATTGGGCTATCCGGGGCGCGCGGCGCTCGTCCACCGGGACGACATGGCGCTATAGACGCAAGCAACATCAAGACAGGGACATAAGGCTATGAATGAAATCGAAAATATTCCCGAATTGATGGCCGATATTGGCGCCCGCGCCCGAACGGCTGCGGCGCAATTGGCCACAGCAAGTGCAGAGCGCAAACACGCGGCGCTGATTGGCGCTGCCGAAGCTGTTTGGAGATGCCGGGCTGAGATTATCGACGCCAATGCCAAAGACCTTGAGTATGGCCGCGACAAGGGCCTGTCAGACGCCATGATGGACCGCCTGATGCTCGACGAAGAGCGCATTCGTGGCATGGTCGACGGATTGCGGTCCGTCGCGGAACAAGCTGATCCTGTTGGTGAAATCATCGCGGAATGGGACCAGCCGACAGGGTTGAACATCCAGCGCGTGCGCACGCCCTTGGGGGTTATTGGCGTCATCTATGAATCGCGCCCCAATGTAACCGCCGACGCAGGGGCGCTCTGCCTCAAAGCGGGAAATGCGGTCATTTTGCGCGGCGGATCTGAGAGTTTTCATTCGTCCCGCGCGATCCACCGCTGTTTGCAGCAAGGGCTTCGAGATGCCGGCATGCCCGAAGATGCGGTGCAACTGGTGCCAACGCGCGACCGCGCTGCGGTGCGCGAGATGCTTACCATGACCGATACCATTGATGTGATTGTGCCCCGTGGTGGCAAGGGGCTGGTTGGCCTCGTTCAACGAGAGGCTCGGGTGCCTGTCTTTGCTCACCTTGAGGGGATCGTGCACATCTACATTGATGCCGACGCCGACCCAGAAAAAGCATTGAAGGTGGTGTTGAACGCCAAGACACGGCGCACCGGTATCTGCGGCGCGGCTGAATGCCTGTTAATCCACCAAGATATCGCAAAAACAATTGGGCAAGGCGTGATCCGTGCCTTGATCGATGCGGGCGTCGAAGTGCGCGCCGATACGGGTTTGCAAGATATTACCGGCACGGTGCCAGCGCATGAGACTGACTGGGGGCAGGAATACCTCGACATGATCGTTGCGGCGCGCTCGGTACCGGATGTCGGGGCCGCCATGGCCCATATCGGGAAGTATGGGTCGGGTCATACGGATTGTATTTTGACGGAGAACAGCCAAACCGCGGCTAAATTCTTGAACGGGCTGGATTCCGCAATTCTGATGCACAATGCATCGACCCAATTCGCCGATGGCGGCGAGTTTGGGATGGGGGCAGAGATTGGGATCGCTACGGGCAAACTTCATGCGCGTGGCCCAGTGGGGGCCACGCAGTTGACGAGCTTTAAGTATATTGTACGCGGTGACGGGACGGTGCGCAGCTAACGCTTAAAAGGACAGGGTCAGAACCGTTTCCGTGTTAGTCAGGCTGATTTCTTTGCCTTGCGCCCGGGCAAGGATTGGCAGCAGCGCGAATTGAACCTGCGCGGGCTGAAGCTGCAGGTCTTGATCCACTTTGGACAGCAATGCCCAAAGCTCAGGCTCTACGGCGATTTTATCGGCTTCAGCTTGCAGGCGCCATTTGCCTGCCTGCTCGGCAATGGTGATAAGCCCCCCATGATGCAAAGCCGTTTCCATACACATGAGCGAAAGGAATGCCATCCGCACACAGTCACGCGACTGCGGAGCCGTGATTTGCCAATCAATTTCGATCCGTGTGTCGGTGTAAAGGTCGCGTAATATCGACGTCACCTCACCTTGGCCCATGGCCTGATCACCAGAGGCACCAAAGGCTATGCGGAAAAAGCGAATGCGCGCAGAGGCGCTTTCCACGCTTTGGCCAATCAACTCAAGCTCTGGCCCCGGAGCGGCCCCGGTGCCCGCCATGTTGAGCAGTTCTAGGCCGTTGTTGATGGCACCGATGGGCGATATTAAGTCATGGCAGATACGGCTGCCGATAAGCGCAGGTAGGTCGAGATTAATTGGGCCCATCATGGCCTCCCTGAATGATTGGAAAAGGCATGGATGATCTAAATGCGCTGCTGAGCCCCGGCATGTTGGTCATGCATCCGCAACACCCCGAATGGGGCGCGGGCCAGGTACAAAGCAACATTGGCGGCAAGGTGACGGTCAACTTTCGTGACCAGGGCAAGATGGTCATAGACAGCTTTCGCTTGGAATTAATACCGGTCTTTGATGAGGGATGACCCTTTCCAAATCCTTAATGGTGGAGCAAATTTTCAGTTATGCAACTATAAGGAGAGTACCTGAGTGCTGTCGATCTGGCAAGTGTTGCGCCTTGGGGTCTGATTGCCTATCAGGCAGAAACTTTCTTTTGGGCACAGGATTGGCCGATGCCGCGGGGCGTTGCAGCAGATTTTCAGGTCAGACTGGCGCAAACGGACGCCGATGTGCAGGCCGCGCAACGGCTGCGCTATGAGGTCTTTGTTCAAGAGCTGGGTGGCAGCGGCGCGATGGTGGATCATGCGGCGGGGCTGGAGCAGGACCGGTTTGATCCCTTCTTTGACCACCTGCTGTTGACGGATCTACGGAACGGTAAACTGGCTGGCGTCTACCGGGTGATGCGTGCAGACATGGCGGCGCGGGCAGGAGGCTTCTACTCAGAGGCTGAATATGACCTGACGCCGCTGGTTCAATCAGGGCGCAAGCTTTTGGAATTAGGGCGATCTTGTCTCGACCCGGCTTACCGGGGTGGTGCTGCGATGCACCATCTTTGGGGCGCATTGGCACGCTATGTGGCAGAGCATGAGATCGAAGTTCTGTTCGGCGTGGCGAGCTTTCATGGCACCGATACGGCTACCTTAGCCGAGCCGCTCTCGCTGCTGCATCACCGGCACCTTGCGCCGCCTGAATTGCGCGTGCGCGCCCGGGAATTTGCACCGATGGACCTGATCGCCGAGCCCGACCTCGACCGCCGCAAAGCCATGCTTGCAGTGCCCAGCTTGATCAAGGCCTACCTCCGGCTGGGAGGGTGTGTGGGCGAGGGGGCATATATTGACCGCGCCTTCAACACCACGGATGTTTGCCTGATCCTTGATACGAAACAGATGAGTGCGCGCCAATCGCGGATTTACGGCGGGAGCGCTGCATGACCACAACTTGGGACAGTGACCAGCCACCGCCCAACCTGCGCCTAACCCTCGCCGGCACGCTGAGGGTGGTCCTACGCGGTACGCTCCTCGCGCTTTTGGTTTTTGGCGGCCTTTTGATCTTGTTGTTGCTACGGTTGATCGAGCGGCCGATCTTTGGGCTGCACCGGCCCGTGACGCCTTTTATCACGCAGACCGTCTGTCGCGCGGCCTTTTGGGTACTGGGAATGCGCTTTTTCCGGCAAGGCATACCGATGGAGCGGCGCGGCGCGGTAGTGGCAAACCATACATCATGGCTGGATATTTTCGCGCTGAATGCGGCAAAGCGGATTTACTTTGTCTCTAAATCCGAAGTGGCAGGGTGGCCCGGCATCGGTTGGTTGGCACGGGCCACAGGCACCGTATTCATCCGCCGCGACCGGGCCGAGGCGCGCAGCCAGACCGAGGTCTTTCGCACCCGGTTGATGGCAGGGCATAAGCTGTTGTTCTTTCCCGAAGGCACCAGCACCGACGGGCTGCAAGTGCTGCCCTTTAAGACGACGCTCTTTGAGGCCTTCTTTGATCCCGAACTGCGCGAAGAGATCGCGGTGCAACCGGTGAGCGTGATCTATCATGCGCCCCAGGGTGAGGACGCGCGCTTTTACGGCTGGTGGGGGGACATGTCTTTCGGGGTGCATCTGCTTACGACATTGGCCGCGCAAAAACAGGGGGCGGTTGAGGTGATCTATCACCCAGCCCTGCCCGTGGCAGATTTCGCGGGCCGCAAAGCACTGGCGCAAGCCTGCGAAGCGGCAGTGCGGGCAGGGCATAGCATCGGTCAGACTAGCCACCAATAAGCCCCTTGCGCTACGACGCATGCTGGCATATACGCGCCCCACTTGAACCCGCAGTCGGGGTTGGGCCTTTTGGGGAGAAATCCCAAAACGTCCGCCGGTTGGCAGCATATCGCTGTCATACCCCCGATGAGGCTAAACCGGAAAGGTATAAAGACATGGCTCTTCCTGAGTTCTCCATGCGCCAACTGCTCGAAGCAGGCGTACACTTTGGTCACCAGACACAGCGCTGGAACCCCCGTATGGGCCCGTACATCTACGGTGCACGCAACGGCATCCACATCATGGACCTCACGCAAACCGTCCCTATGCTGGACGATGCGCTGAAAATCATCCGTGACACCGTCGCCAAAGGCGGCAGCGTTCTCTTCGTTGGTACCAAGCGTCAGGCTGCTCAGCCGATCGCCGAAGCCGCAGAGAAATGCGCACAGTATTACATGAACCACCGTTGGCTCGGCGGCACGCTGACCAACTGGCAGACCGTTTCGCAGTCGATCAACCGTCTGAAAAACATCGATGAGCAGTCCGAGCGCGGCTTTGAAGGCCTGACCAAGAAAGAGCGTCTTGGCATGGAGCGCGACCAGTACAAACTGGAAGCATCGCTGGGCGGTATCCGGGAAATGGGCGGTCGTCCTGACCTTCTGTTCGTCATCGACGTGAAAAAAGAAGCACTGGCCATCGCCGAAGCCAACAAACTGGGCATCCCAGTTGTGGCCGTGGTTGACACCAACTGCTCGCCCGATGGCGTCGACTACATCATCCCTGGCAACGACGACGCGGCCCGCGCCATCTCGCTCTACTGCGATCTGGCAGCACGTGCAGCGCTCGACGGCATGTCCGCTCAGCTGGGTGCGGCAGGCGTTGACCTTGGCGCCATGGAAGAAGCTCCGGAAGAAGAAGCCGTGAGCGAAGGCGAAAGCACTGGTGTCGAAATCGGCAATGCGTCCGATGAGACCGTGCACAACGATGCCATGGGCAAAGACGCGCCGCTGGACATCGAATCCAAAAAAGAGACCGTCGCCAAAGCCGAAGGCTAAGCGTCACGGACCTGAAACACGGGGCAGGGTAACCTGCCCCGATTTCCAATATTTGCGGGCCTCGGGCCTGCCCCCTTATTTCCAAAGGAGACCCACGAGATGGCAATCACAGCATCCATGGTCAAGGAACTGCGCGACACCACCGGCGCAGGCATGATGGACGCCAAAAAGGCGCTGACAGAAAGCAATGGCGACATGGAAGCCGCCGTTGACTGGCTGCGCACCAAAGGTCTGGCCAAAGCGGCGAAGAAATCCGGTCGTACAGCAGCCGAAGGCCTCGTTGCCGTTAAGGTTGAAGGCGGTCACGGTGTCGCGGTTGAAGTGAACTCCGAAACCGACTTCGTTGGCAAGAACGCTGAATTCCAGTCAATGGTCAGCAACATTGCCGACGCGGCATTGAAAGCCGATGACGTTGAAGCGCTGAAAGCGGCTGAGATCAACGGCAAATCCGTTGAAACCACGCTGACCGACGCCATCGCCAAAATCGGCGAGAACATGTCGCTGCGCCGCATGGAAAGCATCGACGGCGAGACCGTTGTTTCCTACGTGCACAACGCAGCCGCACCCGGCATGGGCAAAATCGGCGTTCTGGTTGCCATGAACGGTGGCAACGAAGAGTTCGGCAAGCAGGTCGCGATGCACATCGCCGCTGTGAACCCGGCGTCGCTGTCCGAAGCTGATTTGGACGCGGCTGTTGTCGAGAAAGAAAAGCAGGTTCAGATGGACATCGCCCGCGAAAGCGGCAAGCCCGAAGCCGTGATCGAAAAGATGATCGTTGGCCGGATGCAGAAGTACATGTCCGAAGTGACATTGCTGAACCAGTCCTTCGTTGTGAACCCTGACCTGACCGTTGGCAAAGCAGCAGAAGAGATTGGCGCGACCATCACTGGTTTCGTGCGTCTTGAAGTTGGCGAAGGCATCGAAGTCGTCAAAGAAGACTTCGCCGCCGAAGTGGCAAAAGCTGCCAAAGGCTAAGCCTTTCTAGCTTAGTTATAAAAAGGGCGGCGCATGGGAATGCGCCGCCTTTTTTGTGTGCGGCCTCTGAAGCCGGTCGAGCTAAGCGCAGATGCCATATTGCGACATCTTACGAGCAGGTCTTTCTGAAAGGGGGAGGGACCCGGTCAGCCAGGTGAAAAATATACCTGACTGAGACCGGCGGCCCGGAAAGAGCCTTGGTATTACAAGGATATACGGCCCGTCGTACCGCCGATGCGGACACCCGCGATACTAGCGGACCATGGCCATCTACCACTCTAGGTTCCAGTAAGGTATTCCATACCCTAATATATTACGTATCCATCACAAACATCTGGTTCGCAAATGCAGCCTTTAGAACGGCCTGTGCCGTCGTCTCGACCGACAGCGCTTCGCGGGCGAGACGCAAGTGCTTTTCCACGGTGGCTGCAGTCAGACCCATCAAAAGGGCGATGTCCTGCGTGGTCTTCCCATCTCCGACCCATTCAAGGACTTCCAACTGGCGGCGCGTAAGGCTGCGGTTCGGGCTGCTATAGGGCAGGGAGAGAATCTTGAGGTGCGCAATCTCATTCATCAGTTGAATATCGCGCCCATGCTCGGTCCAGATTGCATCAACGTCCGCTTGGCTCATGCCGGGCCTCGCTGTCAGGGCAATCGCACCTTTGGACCGGGCCGAGATCGAACGAAAGCTGATTGTATAGCCAGCCGTAACATCCATAGAGCGGTTGAACTCAATGACACGGCTTTCGGTTTCGGTCAGACCTTCACCGAGCGCGATTTCACGCAAAGCGCCCCAGCTGCAAGCGCCTTCGTTGTTGAGCGCCCAACGCACCATGGGCGCATGGAAATAGAGCCCGCTGTGCAGGTAGCCTTTGAGGTATTCCGAGCTTTGATTGCTCAGAATGACGAAATCTGCCGGATCCCCCAGCGACGTCGGCGTTCGGTAGCGCGTAAAGCCATAAATCAACCGATTGAATCCGTAGTCTGCCATCTGTCGCGTGTGGGCATCCCAGAGTTCTTCGATGGTCGGGCTATGTGCGATCTTGTGTAGATAGTCGCGCAGATTCATCAGCTTACGAGGCGATTCTGAAGGGCCTGAAGGGCCAGAACATAACCATGGGCGCCAAAACCACAAATTTGGCCCAGGGCAACGGGCGCGATATAGGAGGTGTGGCGATAGGTTTCTCGCGCATGAATATTGCTCAAATGCACTTCGACCACAGGCAGCTCAACCGAGGAAATGGCGTCCATCAAGGCAATTGATGTGTGCGTATAGGCGCCGGCATTTAGGACAATGCCATCGTGCTGGCCGCGCGCTTGATGGATCAAATCAATCATCATGCCTTCATGGTTGGACTGTGCAAACTGCATATCCAATCCAAGCCGCGCAGCTTCCGATGCACAGAGGGCTTCGACATCCGCCAACGTCGTCTTGCCATAGACCTCAGGCTGTCGCGTGCCCAATAGGTTCAGGTTCGGGCCGTTTAAAATAAGTACAGAGGCCATAATTACTCGCTTACAATCATCTAGATAGTGTTAACGGAGCAAAACTGGCGCTGTCCAGCATCAGCTGGCATTGAGATGCTACTGTGGCGAGAAAATCGCAACAATGGGTCGTGGAATATAGATTGATACTTATAATTGGTATTATGTAATTAAACGGTGGTGTCCGGTGCGCGAAAGCGCTTATCCCAATGCATATCCCGCGCCACGTACAGTTCTGATCGGATCGCCACCGCCTTCGCGGGTCAACGCTTTGCGCAGCCGTGCGATGTGAACATCTACGGTACGGGTATCGACATAGATATCGCGACCCCAAACATGATCGAGAAGCTGATCTCGGCTGAACACACGGCCGGGCTTTTCCAGCAACGTTGTGAGCAGCCGGTATTCCGTTGGCCCCAGCTTCAACTCGCTACCTGCGCGGCTCACGCGGTGACGCTCTGGATCAAGCTGGATGTCATCAAAGCTCAGCAGCGCGCCCGCGGCTGCGGGTCTTGTGCGACGCAGCTGGGTCCGTACGCGCGCCATGAGTTCGCGTAGATTGTACGGCTTGATCACATAGTCGTCCGCACCGGTTTCAAGGCCGCGCACGGTATCGACTTCCTCAGAGCGTGCAGACAGCATGATGACCGGGATATGCCGCGTGCTCTCGCGCGTCTTAAGCTGGCGGCACACCTCTATGCCGCTCATCAAGGGCATCATCCAATCGAGGATCACCAGATCAGGTGCGGCCTCTGATACCAAGAGCATGGCTTCCTCACCATCCTCAGCGCGGCGCACCTCAAAGCCTTCGGCTTCGAGGTTATAGGCCAGAACTTCACGTTGCGCGGGCTCATCTTCAACCAGCAAAACCTGTGGCCGTGTTACGTCCATCGTCTCAGTCCTTCGTAGTCACTGAGGTGCGATCGGCTTTTGGCCGGTCTTCCTCGGGCGTGACGCCGGTTACGAGATAGACAACCTGTTCCGCAATGGCCGTGACATGGTCGCCCATACGCTCAACGTTCTTGGCAATGAAATGCAGGTGCATGCACGCCGTGATGCTGCGCGGGTCTTCCATCATGAAGGTCAGAAATTCGCGGAACAAAGCGTTGTACATCTGGTCGACATCTTCGTCGCGGGTGATTACATCGCGCGCCAAATCAGCGTCGCGCTGGATATAGGCGTCGAGCGCATCTTTCAGCATCGCCTCAACCGCGCCGGCCATGCGACGGATCGCGCCGGTGCTGTCGCTGACCGGCTCCATCTGGTTGAGCACGCTGGTCCGCTTGGCCATGTTTTTTGCATAGTCGCCAATACGTTCGAGGTTGGCGCTAATCTTGATGACGCTGAGCGTCAGACGCAGGTCAATGGCCGTCGGCGCGCGCAATGCGATGACGCGAGCGGCGCTTTCGTTGATCTGCTCTTCCAGCCCGTCGATGGCTTTGTCCCCTGCCCGCACCTCATTGGCGAGCTCTTCGTCGCGGGTTTCGAGCGATTGTGCGCCGCGACGGATGGCGTCTTCGACCAAGCCGCCCATCTTGAGGATCTGTGCCTGAACGGCTTCCAGATCGCGGTCGAATGCTGATGCAATGTGTTGATCTGACATGATATTATCCAATACGGCCGGTGATGTAGCTTTCGGTGCGCGGGTCTTTGGGGCGCGTGAAGATGTCGTCGGTGTCGCCATATTCCACGAGGTTGCCGAGGTGGAAAAAGGCCGTCTTCTGGCTCACCCGAGCGGCCTGTTGCATCGAGTGTGTGACGATCACGACGGAGTAGTTCTGACGCAATTCGTCAATCAATTCCTCGACTTGCGCGGTGGCAATCGGGTCAAGCGCCGAGCAAGGCTCATCCATCAACAGCACTTCGGGCTCCGTGGCCACGGCGCGGGCAATGCACAGACGTTGCTGCTGACCACCCGATAGGCCGGTGCCCGGTGAATGGAGCCGGTCTTTCACCTCATTCCAAATCGCTCCACGGCGGAGCGCCTGCTCGACAATCTCGTCTAGGTCAGACTTGTTGCGCGCCAGCCCGTGAATGCGCGGGCCATAAGCCACGTTGTCATAAATTGACTTGGGGAACGGGTTCGGCTTTTGAAACACCATGCCCACCTTGGCGCGCAACTGCACCGGATCGACGCGTTTGTCATAGATGTCTTCGCCATCAATACGAATGTCACCGGTGACGCGCGCTGCATCAATTGTGTCGTTCATCCTATTGATACAGCGTAGAAAAGTCGACTTGCCGCAGCCCGAAGGGCCGATGAAGGCAGTCACTGTTTTATCGTTGATATCGATGTCCACGTCACGAATGGCGTGGCTGTCACCGTAGTAGACCTGCACACTGCGGGCCGCGATCTTGACGGGTTGGGTTGTCACGTCACTCTCCGAATATCTGTTGTCTTTCATGGTCCCGTCCCCTGTTTACCAGCGCCGTTCAAAGCGGCGGCGGAGCAGTACGGCGATGGCGTTCATCGAGATCAGGAACACCAGCAAGATGATGATACCGCCCCAAGCACGTTCATAGAAGGCCGGGTCGGCGCGTTTGGCCCATTCGTAGATCTGGGCCGGCATGGCCGAGTTCGGGGACATTAGCCCTTCGGCGATGCTTTCCGGCGGGTTGGAGGCGATGAAGCCGACCATGCCGATCAGCAGCAAAGGGGCCGTTTCGCCAAGCGCTTGCGCCAGCCCGATGATGGTCCCGGTCAGGATGCCGGGCGCGGCCAGTGGCAGCACATGGTGAAACACCGATTGCATCTTCGAGGCCCCTACCCCCAGTGCCGCATCCCGGATCGAGGGCGGCACGGATTTCAACGAGGCGCGGGTCGAGATGATGATCGTCGGCAGGGTCATCAGCGTCAGCACCAGACCCCCGACCAAGGGGGCGGAGTTTGGCAGGTGCATGTAGTTGATAAAGACCGCAAGGCCGAGGATACCAAAGACAATCGACGGCACTGCCGCAAGGTTGCTGATGTTCACCTCAATGATGTCGGTAATCCAGTTTTTTGGCGCAAACTCTTCAAGATAGATCGAGGCCGCGACCCCGATGGGCAGGGCCAGCACCAACACCACCAGCATCATCGCAAAAGAACCGATCATCGCCACGCCCATGCCCGCCGCTTCGGGGCGCGCGTCAGAGGCATCTGCGCCGGTGATGAAGTCGAGGTTAAAGCGCTTCGCTAGGCTGCCATCAGCCACCAGCGCGTCGACCAGATCAAGCTGTTCGGCGCTGATGTTCTTGTCGTTTGCAATGCTCTCACGGGTCACGCGACCTTTGAGGTAGCCATCGACGCGGCTGTTGGTCAGGAATTCGAATTCCACAACGCTACCGATCAACTCGGGGTTCGCAAGCACATGGTCGCGAAGCTGTGCGGCGGCGTCTTTCGACAAGATGTCCGCCATCGCTTTGGACTTCAGTTCAGTCTCGATCCCAGTGTCCTCGACCTTGGTCTCAAAGGCCGCCTTCAACAATGGCGCATAGCCAAAGGTTGAGACCTTCTTGATCTCTTCCAAATCGCGGTTTCCATTCTTGTCGAGCTTGTCTTCCAGAAGAGGAACCGAAAGCGTGACAAAGGTCTGCTGAAATGCGCCTGTGCCGCGCGAGACGATGGTAAAGAGCAGCGTCAGCAGCATCAACAGGCCGATGGTGATGGCTACGATACCATAGAGTTTGAAACGACCCTCGGCGGCATTGCGGCGTTTGGTCCGCCCGTCTTGCACCAGCAAGGATGCGCCGCGCGGGTCTGTGATGGGGGCTGCGGGGTTGGGGATATCGCTCATTCGTACTGCTCCCGATAT
Source organism: Sulfitobacter indolifex (assembly GCF_022788655.1). NCBI lineage: Bacteria > Pseudomonadati > Pseudomonadota > Alphaproteobacteria > Rhodobacterales > Roseobacteraceae > Sulfitobacter > Sulfitobacter indolifex. Next base: position 1,545,392 of record NZ_CP084951.1, read on the forward strand.
TTACGCACGATGTAGAGGGCCAGCACGTTCAGGCCCAAGGTCAGGACGAAGAGGGTCAGGCCAAGCGCAAAGGCCACCAGCGTCTCAGGGCTGGCGAAATCGCTGTCCCCGGTCAACTGGCTGACAATGCGGGTGGTGATGGTGGTCATGGCTTCCAACGGATTGCCAGAGATGCGGGCGATGGCCCCTGCCCCCAGTACAACTATCATCGTCTCACCGATGGCGCGGCTGGCAGCAAGCAAAACGGCGCCGACGATGCCGGGTAACGCGGCGGGGATGACCACTTGGCGGATCGTCTCAGAATGGGTGGCGCCCAGGCCGAACGACCCGTCGCGCAGCGACTGGGGCACTGCGTTGATGATGTCATCGGACAGGGACGAGACGAAGGGGATCAGCATGATGCCCATAACCAGCCCGGCGGTCAGGACCGAGGTCGCCCCCGACATCCATTCGACGCCCAAAAGCCCTTCGTCACCACGACCAAACACTTGAACAAGGAACGGGCCCACGGTTAGCAGCGCAAAGAGGCCGTAGACGATTGTGGGAATACCGGCGAGGATCTCCAGAAGCGGTTTAGCTGTCGCACGCACTTTCGGTCCCGCATATTCGCTCAGGTAGATCGCGGCGAAAAGTCCGATGGGCACGGCCACCAGCAGTGCAATAAACGAAATATAGAGCGTCCCCCACAGCAGCGGCAGGATCGATAGGTCACTGTCACCGCGGAAGTTCGGCGCCCAGGAAGAGCCGAAGAAAAAGTCGGTCCAAGGATGCAGGTTAAAGAAGTTAATCGTCTCAAACAGCATCGACAGCACGATGCCCACGGTGGTGAGGATCGCCAACGATGCGGCGAGGATCAGCAGTGCCTTGATGCCACTCTCAACCCGGTTGCGGGCGCGAAACTCTGCGTTGGTTTCGCGCAGGACGATGAGCAGTCCGGCCAAAGCGATCAGGTCGACGATGATGTTGCGCCAGAAATTGCCCCTGGCCGTCATATCGCGGAAGGCCTGAGCGGCGCCAAGCACCTCGGGGCTGATATCGCCGCCAATCGCCACACCCTGCTCGGCCAGCCAAGCGCGCAGATCGTCTGCGGCAGACAAATCTGCTGCATCCTCCGCGCTGATCACCCCAGCAGAAACCGCAGCATCAAGCCCATCTGCCAGACGGCGCACATCGCTCATCAGCAGGTTAACGGACGACCCTTCGGGCACCGCTCCGGCAGGGATCATTTCCACCACCGAAGATTGCACCAGCATCGGCTGGACCAGCAGCCAAATACTCAACACCAAAAGTGCGGGCACGGCCACGCTCATCACTGCGTTATAGCCATAATAGCTAGGCAGCGAATGCAGGTTGCGGCTGTCGCCTTGGGCCGAAGCCAAAGCCCGACCCCGCGCAAGGAAGTACCCGCCCAGTGCCAAAGCTGCGATCAGGATGACCAGCGGCAGCACCGCGCCTGTTGTCAGTATTTGTCCCACATGTCCCCCGGTGGATCAAAAAGCGAAAAACCGGAGGCAGTCACCCGCCCCCGGTGTCGTGTCAGTGAGGTTTAGGAACCGTTGCCCAGCACGGTCTCATCTGCAACCACGGACTGGGTCTCGGCCAGCTCGGGGTCGGATACCAAACCGTATTCGGCCAGCGGGCCGTCGGGGCCAGCGACTTCGTCAGCGACGAAGAATTCGGCGTATTCTTTGAGGCCCGGGATCACACCGATGTGGGCTTTCTTGACGTAGAAGAACAGCGGACGCGACACAGGGTAATCACCCGAGGCGATGCTCTCTGTGGTCGGCTCGACGCCGCCCATGGTAGCAACCTGAAGCTTGTCGGTGTTGTTCTCATAGAAGGCCAGACCGAAGACGCCGATGCCGTCTTGGTTGCTTTCAATGCGCGCCAGTGTCTCTGTGTAGTCGCCGTCGATGTCCACGGATTTACCGTCGGTCCGCAGGCTGATGCACTCTTTCTCGGCCGCTTTTTCGTCGCCGCCCGCCGCTTCGGCAAAGGCTTCCAGATCGCCCGTTTCTTCGCAGCCTGCGAGGATCACTTTTTCCTCAAAGACTTCGCGCGTGCCGTGTTTGGTGCCGGGAATGAAGGCTTGGATCGGCTGGGCGGGGAATGCGGGGTTAACCTGATCCCAAGTTGTATAGGGGTTTGTGGTCACTTCGCCGTCGACGACGACCTTGGCGCTCAGGGCTTTGTACCAATCGGTCGGGGTGAATTCGAATGTGTTGCCATCGATGTCGGACGCGAAGACGATGCCGTCATAGCCGACGCGAACTTCGATGATATCGGTCACGCCGTTTTCTGCACAGACCGCCACTTCGGCGTCTTTGATCTGGCGCGAGGCGTTTGCAATGTCGATTGTGTTCTCGCCCACGCCTTCGCAGAAGCGCTTGAGACCTGCCGAGGAGCCGCCCGATTCCACGACCGGTGTCGGGAAGTCAAAGTTTTCGCCAAAGGCTTCGGCGACGATGGAGGCATAGGGCAGCACGGTCGAAGAACCGGCAACTTGCACCTGGTCACGCGCGGCAGCAGCAGTTGCGGATACGGCAGCAATGGCCAGGGCGGAAGTGGTGAGTTTTGCGAGTGACATGATATCTCCTGTCAGATGCGAATTGGTGACCACCCCATGGTGATCTGCGCCCCGTTTATGAAAGCGGTGCTGTGCTTTTGTGACAGCAACGTTACAGTTTCATGACAGTCGACGTGAATCACCAAATTTCTGCAAAATTCAGTCAGATTCCGTTTTCATCGGCAAAATCACGCGGAATTCAGCGCCTTGTCCGGAGGTACTAGTGATCTTGAGCCGCCCACGGTGGCGATTCATGATGTGTTTGACGATGGCCAACCCCAGCCCTGTCCCCCCAAGCGCACGGCTGCGGTGACTGTCGACTCGGTAGAACCGCTCGGTCAGACGTGGCAGGTGAATGGCATCAATTCCGGGGCCGTGATCCCGGACGCTGACATGCACCGCCGGGCCGCGCATGGCGGGGTCGTAGGAGGCAATCTCAGTCGAGATTTCGACCGAACTGTCACGCCCCCCGTATTTAATCGCGTTTTCGATCAGGTTGGTGAAGACCTGCATCAACTGGTCCGCATCCCCCAAGACATGCGCAGGCTCTTCTCCCAACTGAGGGACCAGCGTCACATTACTATCCGCCGCCAAGGGCCCAAGGTTGCGCAGCGTGCCGCCCAAGACATCGCGCACATCAAGCGGGGCTTCGGGGCGCACGCGCTCTTCGGCCTCCACCCGGCTGAGGGACAGCAGCTCTCCCACCAGTCGGTTCATGCGCTCGGCCTCTTGCGCCATGATGCCCAGAAACCGCTCTCGCGCGGCGGTATCATCGCGCGCCGGGCCTTGCAGTGTTTCGATAAACCCGATGAGCGCGGTCAGCGGGGTGCGCAACTCATGGCTGACATTGGCCACAAAATCGCGGCGCATCTGTCCCGCCTGCGCCATCTCTGTCACATCGTTGAAACTGAGCAGGACGATCCCGTGGTCGCCCAAGGGGCGCAGGCTCACGTCATAGGTGGTGCCATGCTCTCCGCCGATGCTGTTGAACCGAGCCTGGCACGGCCCTTCGCCGGACAAGCAGCGTTCAACCGCATTGACCAGCGCCGGCTGGCGCAAAGCTGTGACGAAATGGCGGCCGATCAGCCCCTTGCCCAGCAAATCTTCGGCAGGCGTGTTCAGAACCGTGATCCGCTCTTCGGCGTTGATCGCCACACTGGGCAGCGGCAGCGCTGCGACGACATCGGCCAAGGTAACGGCGGTGGTCGCCATGTCAGAGCGGTTTAAGATCGCGGCGGAAACGCGCGGCGTTTTCAGCGTAGTGTTTGGCGGAGGCGGTTAGCTTTTGGATCGCTTCGGCATCCAGCTCACGCACGACTTTGCCCGGTACGCCCATCACAAGGGAGCCGTCGGGTATCACCTTGTTCTCAGTAATCAACGCCCCTGCCCCGATCAGGCAGTTTTTGCCGATCTTGGCGCCGTTCAGGACCGTGGCCCCCATGCCGATCAAGCTGTTGTCGCCGATGGTGCAGCCATGCAGCATGACCTTATGACCAATGGTGCAATCTTCGCCCACGGTGAGCGGATAGCCCATATCAGTATGGAATACACAGTTCTCTTGCACATTGCTGCCGCGCCCCACGGTGATCATCTCATTGTCGCCGCGCAGGGTGCTGCCGAACCAGACTGAGGCATCGGGCCCAAGCGTCACCTTGCCGATGACGTTTGCATCTGGGGCGACCCATGCCTCGGGGGCGACTTCGGGGCTGGCGTCGGCGAGGGCGTAAAGGGTCATTTCAATTCCTCAAATTCAGATTGCAGAAGACGGACATGGTCCTTGATCGCGGGTTGCTGGCTTAGCCTCAGACGCGCGGCGGTGATGATGGACTTCAGCCGCGCTTCGGTCTGGTCGAGGTCATCATTCACCAGCACAAAGTCATAGCCATCCCAGTGGCTGATCTCATCCCAGCTTTTGCCCATGCGCTTGGCAATCGTCTCAGCATCGTCCTGCCCGCGGCTCTCCAAACGGCGTTTCAGCTCTGTGATGGAAGGCGGCAGCAGGAAGATCGACAGCGTGTGTGTGTTCAGGTCCGAGTTGCGGATCTGCTGTGCGCCCTGCCAATCGATATCAAAGAGAATATCTTGCCCCTGATCAATGGCCGCCTGCACCGGCGCTTTGGGTGAGCCGTAGAAGTTGCCAAAGACATGGGCGTGTTCCAGCATCTCGCCTTCGGCCACGGCCTGACGGAAATTCTCTTCGCCGACGAAGCGGTAATCCTTGCCGTCTTCCTCGCCCGGACGGGGCGCGCGGGTGGTGGCGGAGACGGAGAAATTTATCGTCGGATCCCATGCGCGCAGGGCGCGGGCCATGGTCGATTTGCCCGCCCCGGAGGGGGAACTGAGGATGATCAGAAGGCCGCGTCGGCTTGGCTTAGTCACGTCTTACTCCACATTCTGTACTTGTTCGCGCATCTGGTCGATCACCGCCTTCAAGGCCAGACCGACCGTCATTAATTCCGTGCTCTGCGCCTTGGAGCAGAGCGTGTTGGCTTCGCGGTTGAACTCCTGCATCAGGAAATCCAGTTTGCGCCCCACCGGGCCGCCCTGCCCGATCAGCGCGCGTGCCGCGGCGACATGGGCAGCAAGGCGGTCGATCTCTTCGGTGACATCGGCCTTCACGGCAATCAGCGCCAGTTCCTGCGCCACCCGGTCGGCATCCGCGCCCTCGCTGTTGTCCAGTACCCGAGCAAGATTGCGGCGCAGGTTGGCGGCGGTGTCTTCTTTGCGGTCGTTGGCAAGCCTTGCTGCCTGAGCGGCGAGGCTTTCAATTTCCCCAAGCTGGTTTTGCATTACATCGGCCAATATCGCCCCTTCTTGACGGCGCATGGCGTTAAAATCGCTTAACACGGCAGGGAATTCGGACAGCAATGCTTCACGCAACCCGGCAATGTCTTGAACCTGATCGGTCTGCTCCAACACACCGCGCATGGTCAGAATATCGCTCGCCCGCGAAGGTGCCAGCGACACACCGGCGTCCATGGCGCGGGTCTCAATCTCGTGCAATGCATCGAGAAGCGCGTCGACGTGGGCCGTGTTGACCTGCTGCGTGCTCGCAGTTTCGGTGGAAGATATGCGCAGGTTGCAGGTGACGTTTCCGCGTGCCACATCTGCTGTCATTTGCTTGCGCAAAGCGACCTCTAGTCCTTCGATCCAATCGGGCACGCGCAGGCGCAGGTCCAGTCCCTTACCGTTGACCGCACGCAATTCCCAAGACCAACTCCAGCTGTCCTGCGTGCCGGAGGCAGAGGCGAAACCTGTCATGGACCTGATCATTGGCGCGTTCCTTGCTAGGGCGGTCATGCATTGCCTTACGGCGAAACCCCCGCAAGGGGCAAGCCCCCGACCTTCCGCGACCGCCTGGCATCTGACGATGACCCGTTAACCACTTAGTTGAAGGAGAGGCGAAAGTGGTCTTAAACGTGGCTATTAATAGTTTGGTAATGTTTAGGGCCTTTCACTGTCGCTGTCGTCCCGCAGACGGCAGCTGTATTGGCCAAGTCCTTAAGGGTAAGTTTGATGGACAATGCAGGCCAAACCGCGCAGAATGTTGTCGCCATGTCAGATCATCGGATGCATGTTGGCTATGGCCCGCTGGCGCAGGTCGAAGCCTATTGGGAAGCATTGCGCGGCAACAGATTGATGCCGCGACGGTCTGATATTGACCCACGCGGGATCGAATCCGCGCTGGAGTTTGCCTTTATTCTTGAACGTGTCGCGGTTGGCGTCGGTCGGTTGCGCATCGCAGGCGGGCATCTGCGCGATCTGATGGGGATGGAGGTCCGCGGCATGCCGATTACCGCTTTTTTCGGCACGCAGTCGCGCCCCCGCGTGGCTGAAGCGCTTGAAGAAGTCTTTCAGATGCCCGGCCAGACCACGCTGCACCTTAGCGCGCCCGCCACCTATGGTCGCCCCGCTTTGACGGGCCAGATGCTGCTGTTGCCGCTTAAAAGTGATCTTGGCGATGTGAGCCGTGTGCTGGGCTGTTTGGTCGTGCAGGGCGAGATTGGCCAAACCCCGCGCCGCTTTGATCTGGCGCAGGAAACACGGCACAACGTGTTGGGAAGCGCGACCAAGGCGTTAACCTATGCCAGTCATCGCCCCGAACAAAGCTTGCCAGAGGAATTTGCCTTTGCCGAGGATAAAGGCCGCTTCACCCGCTCTGAGCGGGCGCAGCTGCCGCCCTATCTGCGCGTGGTGAAGTCGGAAGAGGAATAACCCTCGCTCCGACGCCTTGATAAAATTGAAAAGCCTTGATGAAATGAAAACGCCGCCCTGCAAACTGTGGGCGGCGTTAATCTTAATCGTTCTCAGCCCGAGGCTGCTGTTACCCGGCCGCTCGTGTCGCCTGCGTCGCGCGCCGGTTTGACAGTTCCTCAGCCACCAAGAACGCCAGTTCCAACGATTGGCTGGCGTTAAGACGCGGATCGCAGGCGGTATGGTAGCGGTCCGACAGGTCTTCGTCGCTGACGGCCCGCACGCCACCGGTGCATTCGGTCACGTCTTGGCCGGTCATCTCGAAATGCACACCACCGGGGACAGAACCTTCGGCGTTATGCACGGCGAAGAATTCATGCACTTCGCGCAGCACAGAATCGAATGGCCGGGTTTTGTAGCCGGTCGAGGATTTGATCGTGTTGCCGTGCATCGCGTCGCAGGTCCAAACGACATTCGCGCCTTCTTCCTGCACCGCTTTGACCAGACGCGGCAGGTGATCGCCCACCTGCCCCGCACCGAAACGCGAGATCAGTGTCAAACGGCCTTCTTCGTTCTCGGGGTTCAGCTTGGCCATCAGTTTCTTGAGGTCATCGCTGGTCATCGAGGGGCCGCACTTTAACCCAATCGGGTTCTGCACACCGCTGGCGAATTCCACATGCGCGCCGTCTGGCTGCCGCGTGCGATCACCGATCCAGATCATATGACCCGAGCCTGCCAACCATTTACCGGTCTGGCTGTCACGGCGGCAAAGCGCCTCTTCATACTCCAACAGCAGCGCTTCGTGGCTGGTGTAGAATTCCACCGATTGCAGCGTATGCGCGGTCTCGGCGGTCACGCCAGCGGCGGCCATGAAATCCAGCGTGTCAGAGATGCGGTTGGCGATCTCACGGTATTTCTCGGCTTTTTCGTCGTCGGTAAAGCCTAGCGTCCAGCCGTGGACTTGATGCACGTCGGCATAGCCCCCGGTGGAGAAAGCGCGCAAAAGGTTCAGCGTGGCGGCGGCCTGCGTGTAGGCGCGCAGCATCTTTTGCGGGTCGGGGATGCGCGACTCGGCTGTAAAGGCCAAATCGTTGATGATGTCGCCGCGGTAGCTGGGCAGTTCCACGCCATCAACCGTCTCGGTCGGGGCCGAACGCGGCTTGGCGAATTGACCGGCCATACGGCCAAGCTTGATCACCGGCACCTTGGCCCCGTGGGTTAGCACGATGGCCATCTGCAACATCACTTTAAACGTGTCGCGAATGGCGTCTGAGCTGAACTGCTCAAAGCTCTCGGCGCAATCGCCGCCCTGCAAAAGGAAGGCTTCGCCACGGCCAGCGGCTGCCAGGTGCTTCTTCAGTCGGCGCGCTTCGCCTGCAAAAACGAGGACCGGATAGCGTGCCAACTGCGCCTCAACCGCTTGCAATGCGGCTTGGTCAGGGTAATCGGGCATCTGGACGCGCGGTTTGCTGCGCCAGCTCGAGGTGCTCCAGTCTGTCATCTTTCTACTCCGCTCCACAGCGCCGAGTGTCGGCGCTTTGTGGTCTTTGTCTATACAAAGGCCTAAGGAAAGTGACCAGAACCGAAATGCGGCCTATTGACGTGGCGAGAGGCCCGTGGGCAATGTTTGGGCAAGTTCTGGCGGCCATGGCACATGCCGGCAGAGACGACCTGAGTAGAAAGACGCCGAGATGTCCCCACCGCGCCCGGCCACCCGCATGCCCCCCCACTCCGACAAGCCGCGGCGCTTTGTCTTTGTGCTATTGGAGAACTTCACGTTGCTGAGTTTTGCCTCGGCTGTGGAATGCCTGCGTATCACCAACCGTATGCTCGACCGGGAAGTCTATGATTGGCAGGTCGTGGGCGAGACGGGTGCGACCTGTGTCAGCTCTTCGGGGGCGGTTTTTGCGCTTGATGGCGGGTTGGAAGAGTTGGGCCGCGACGACACGATTTTGATCTGTGGCGGCATCGACGTACAGGCGGCCACCACCAAGAAGTTGCTGGCATGGCTGCGTCGTGAGGCCCGCAAGGGGTTGGTGGTCGGCGGGCTGTGTACTGCCGCGCATACGCTGGCCAAGGCCGGGCTGTTGGACGGAAAACGCGCCACGATCCATTGGGAGAACCAAGACAGCTTTGGTGAGGAATTCGAAGAAGTTGTACTGACGAAATCGGTTTTCGTGGTGGACGGTAACAGGCTGACCACCGCCGGTGGCACCTCGTCACTTGATCTAATGCTAAAGCTTATCGCGGATGACCATGGCGAAGAGACAGCCAATGCCGTGGCAGACCAATTGATCTATTCTTCAATCCGCACTGACCAAGACACACAGCGCCTGTCGGTACCGACACGAATCGGCGTGCGTCATCCCAAGCTTAGCCAAGTCATCCAGCAGATGGAGCGCAATATCGAAGAGCCGATCAGCCCGTCGATCCTTGCGCGCGATGTCGGCATGTCGACCCGCCAGTTGGAGCGGCTGTTCCGCCGCTACCTCAACCGCAGCCCCAAGCGCTATTACATGGAGTTGCGCCTGCAAAAGGCGCGCAACCTGTTGATGCAGACGGATATGAGCGTGATCAACGTGGCACTGGCCTGCGGTTTCGCGTCGCCGTCGCATTTCTCGAAATGCTACCGCGCACATTACCAGACCACGCCTTATCGCGAGCGGGGCAGCCAATCATCTCGGCTGCCCGCCTGAGACTTAGGGTGTTATCCGGTAAACGGTGCCGTTAACCTCGGAAATGAACCAAATCCCGCCCTCCGGGCCTTCGACCACATCGCGCACGCGGGCGGTTTCTGAGGTTTTGATTTGTTCTACCTCCTCAAGGGGGTCACCGCTCAGGCGGGAGATGTAGTCAAACTTAAGCGAACCTACGAAGATATCGCCCTCCCACTCAGGAAAAAGCGCGCCTGAGTAAACCATCAGGCCCGCAGGGGCGATGGAGGGATCCCAGTAAAATTCGGGCTGCTCCATCCCCTCTTTTGCAGACCCCTCGCCGATCTTTTCGCCTGAGTAATGCGCCCCATAAGATATCACCGGCCAGCCGTAATTCGACCCCTTGGAGATGCGGTTCACCTCGTCACCACCCTTGGCCCCATGCTCTGACACCCAAAGCCGTCCTTCAAGGTCAAGCCCGGCACCCTGTGGGTTGCGGTGGCCGTAAGACCAGATTTCAGGCAGAACGCCGGGCGTGTCTATAAAAGGGTTGTCATCGGGGACAGAACCATCGCGGTTGACGCGGATGATGCTGCCGTTGTGCGTGCTGCGGTCTTGCGCGGCGGGCCGGTCGCCCCGCTCACCAATGGTCATCAACAGCGTGCCATCGGGCGCTTCAACCACGCGCGATCCGAAATGTTGCCCGCCGGTGCTGCCCGGTTTCATGGCAAAAAGTTCGGTCAGGTCTTCCAAGCGGCTGCCGTCGTCCGACAGGCGTGCAGAGGCCAGCGCTGTGCCCGCGCCGCCGCCCTCTTGCGGCTTGGCATAAGTCAGAAATAACGCACGGCTCTGCGCAAAATCCTGCGCCAATGTGATGTCGAGCAGACCGCCCTGCCCGACCACCGCGACCTCTGGCAGGTTCGACACCTCTTGTCGCGCGCCGTCCTTCTCATAGATCAGCCGCCCTGCTTTTTCCGTGACGAGCAGCCCCCCTCCCGGCAAGGGTGCGACGCCCCAAGGGGCTACTAGACCTTCGGCGATTGGCGTGATCGTCATGGCACTTTGCGCGTGGGCGGGGCCTGCGGCGTAAACGCTGCTAAGGCTAATCGCAGCGGTCGTGACAATATGCTTTACGGAAGTCATGGGTAGGCTCCTGTTGGATGGGGGGCTTGGTCTAAGATGTAGCCAGCGCGACGCCCGTTTCCACAGTTCTGCCCGACGCACGCAAAAAGCCGCCCAGCGAAAACACTTGATAAATCGCCTTTTCTTTTCCGAAACGCCGACCTAACGTTCCATCAGAACGAGAGTTCAACTAAGGGAGAGAACCAAATGAAAAAAATTCTGATGGCCACAACGGCTGTTGCTCTGCTTGCCACTGGCGCGCAGGCCCAAGATACTAAAATCGGCATTCTGCTGGGCTTCACCGGCCCGCTGGAATCGCTGGCGAATGACATGGCGGCTGGTGCTGAACTGGCGATTTCCGAAGTCAACGAATCCGGCAACTTCCTCGATGGCGGCACCGTTTCGTCCGAGCGTGGCGACACCGGCTGCATCGACGCGGGCCTCGCCGTGGCCTCTGCTGAGCGTCTGATCACTTCCGACCGCGTGAGCGGCATCGTTGGTGGCATGTGTTCGGGCGAGACGACTGCTTCGCTGCAAAACGTCGCCATTCCAAACGGCATCGTGATGATCTCGCCTTCCGCGACATCGCCTGCCCTGTCGACTGTCGAAGACAACGGTCTGTTCTTCCGCACATCGCCATCGGATGCGCGTCAGGGTCAGGTTATGGCCGACATCCTGAACGACCGTGGCATCAAAGAAGTCGCCGTCACCTATACCAACAACGACTATGGTAAAGGTCTGGCCGACAGCTTTGAAACCGCGTTCAAGGAATCCGGCGGCACGGTCACGATCAACACCTCGCATGAAGACGGCAAAGCGGATTACTCTGCCGAAATCGGCGCGCTGGCTTCTGCCGGTGGTGAAGTGCTGATCGTCGCGGGCTACGTCGACCAGGGCGGCGCGGGCATTGTGAACGGTGCATTGGACGCAGGCGCGTTCGATACATTCATGTTCCCCGACGGCATGGTTTCCGACACGCTGGAAGAGAAATTTGCCGAGATCGCGGATGGCTCCTTTGGTCAGAACCCAAGTGCGGCTGGCGAAGGCCCCGACAACTACAAGAAGATGGGCGAAGAAGCCGGTTTCGAGCCGACAAACGCCTTCTCTCCCGAAGCCTATGACGCGGCAGCTTTGATGCTGCTGGCGATGCAGGCGGCAGGGTCCAACGATCCGGCTAAGTACAAAGAAAAGGTGATGGAAGTCGCCAACGCACCGGGTGAGAAAATCCTGCCGGGTGAGCTGGGCAAAGCGCTTCAGATCATCAAAGACGGTGGCGATGTGGACTATGTCGGTGCCTCGGCTGTTGAGCTGATCGGGCCAGGCGAAAGCGCGGGCAGCTACCGTGAGATCGAGATGAAAGACGGCAAGATGGTCACGGTCGGCTACCGCTGATCCTTGCGCCATTGAACCTTGCAGGGCCCGGTCGCACAGCGATCGGGCCTTTGCTTTTGCAAAACGGCTTTTCTTTCGCGGGCACGGCCTTTACAACGCGCCCCGCGAGGATGTGGGAAACATGTCCCGTCAGGGAGAGACAGATGAATAATCATGTGATGGCTGCTGAGGCCATGGCTTTTTGCGTTGGAGGCGCAAAAGCTGAAATCCGCGTTCAAACTGCTGTCAAAAACGCAGCGCGGGCGCGGTTCTATTCTCATCTGACCGAAACGGTTACTTTCCAAAATCGCATCTCGCTGTAATCATGGGCGCAGTCCGACGTTCGGGCTGCGCGGCAAACAACGACCAATAAAAACCAGCCACAAAGGTGGCGGACACGGGGATGGACATATGATCGTCGTAGACGACTTACACAAACATTTCGGCGGCTTTCACGCCGTGGACGGGGCCAGCCTGTCTATTGAAAAGGGATCGATCACCGGGTTGATCGGCCCCAATGGCGCGGGCAAGACCACGCTGTTCAACGTTATCGCCGGCGTGCTCAAGCCCACTTCGGGCCGGGTCACGATGGACGGTGAAGACATCACCGGCCTGCCGCCGCATGAGCTGTTCCACAAGGGCTTGTTGCGCACCTTCCAGATCGCGCATGAGTTTTCGTCGATGTCATGCCGCGAGAACCTGATGATGGTCCCCGGCGACCAGTCTGGCGAAACGTTGTGGAACACATGGTTTGGCACGAAACGGATCGCCAATGAGGAACGCGCGCTGAAGGCTAAGGCCGACGAAGTGCTCGAATTCCTGACCATCGAACATCTGGCCGAGCAAAAGGCAGGTCAGATCTCAGGCGGTCAGAAAAAGCTGTTGGAGCTGGGCCGCACCATGATGGTCGACGCCAAGATCGTCTTTTTGGACGAGGTCGGCGCGGGCGTGAACCGCACGCTGCTGAACACCATCGGCGACGCGATCATCCGCTTGAACCAAGAACGCAATTACACATTCGTCGTCATTGAGCATGACATGGATTTCATCGGCCGCCTTTGCGACCCGGTGATCTGCATGGCTGAGGGTCACGTGCTGGCCGAAGGCACGCTGGATGAGATCAAGGCGAACGAACAGGTGATCGAGGCCTATCTCGGCACCGGCCTGAAAAACAAGGACAAGGTAGGCGCATGAGCAATGATCCCTACGGCGACCGCGGCAACAAAGATTGGTCGGTCGGCAACGCAAAAGGCCAAGGCAGCATCATGCCAAAGGCCAGCGGCAAAACCCACCCCGCCCCCGGCGGCCCCTTCCTGATCGGTGACAGTATGACGGCGGGCTACGGCGCTGGCCCCGACATTCTGCATGATTGCACCATCGCCGTGGACCGCGGCGAGATCGCTGTGATCGTCGGCCCCAACGGCGCTGGCAAGTCCACGGGCATGAAAGCGGTGTTTGGCATGCTCGACATGCGCAAGGGCCATGTGCGGCTGGATGGGGAGGACATCACCGGCCTCAGCCCCCAAGACCGCGTGGCGAAAGGCATGGGCTTTGTGCCTCAGACCTCCAACATCTTCACGTCGATGACGGTTGAAGAGAACCTTGAGATGGGCGCTTTCATCCGCCGCGATGATTTCCGCGATACGATGGCGCAGGTCTATGACCTGTTTCCAATCCTCAAGGAAAAGCGGTTGCAGGCTGCCGGCGAACTCTCTGGCGGTCAGCGCCAGCAGGTCGCCGTAGGCCGGGCGCTCATGACCCAGCCTAAAGTGCTGATGCTTGACGAGCCGACAGCGGGCGTAAGCCCCATCGTAATGGATGAATTGTTCGACCGGATCATCGAGGTTGCCCGCACCGGCATCCCGATCTTGATGGTTGAGCAAAACGCCCGTCAGGCGCTTGAGATCGCGGACAAGGGCTATGTGCTCGTGCAGGGGGCGAACGCCTTTACCGGCACCGGCAAAGAGCTTTTGGCCGATCCCGAAGTCCGCAAATCGTTTCTGGGGGGCTGAACATGGATCTGCTCAACGCATTTATTGCACTTTCGAACTATGTCCTCATTCCGGGCATCGCCTATGGCTCGCAGCTGGCACTTGGCGCGCTTGGGGTAACGCTGGTTTACGGCATCCTGCGGTTCTCCAACTTCGCCCATGGCGACACGATGGCGATGGGGACAATGGCCACCATCCTTGTCACATGGCTGTTCCAGTCCATGGGGCTGAGCCTTGGTTTCCTGCCCACCGCACTGCTCGCCCTGCCCTTCGGCATCGCCTTTGCGATCTTATTGCTGCTGGGCACCGACAAGGTGGTCTACAAATTCTACCGCGAACAAAAGGCAAAGCCGGTGATCCTCGTGATCGTTTCGCTTGGTGTGACCTTTATCTACAACGGCATCACCCGTTTCATCATTGGCGCGGACGATCAGAACTTCCTCGACGGTCAGCGTTTCATCATGTCGGCGCGCGACTTCAAACAGATGACCGGTCTGGACGAGGGGCTTGCCTTTAAAACGACCCAAGGCATCACCATCGTTACCGCGATCATCGTTGTGGCGCTGCTGTTTTGGTTCCTCAACAAGACCCGTGCGGGCAAATCCATGCGGGCCTATTCGGACAACGAAGATCTGGCGCTTTTGTCGGGGATCAACCCAGAGCGCGTGGTGATGATCACATGGATGATCGTGGCCGCACTCGCGACCATCGCAGGCACGCTTTACGGGCTGGATAAGTCATTCAAACCCTTCACCTACTTCCAGCTTCTTTTGCCAATCTTTGCGGCGGCGATTGTTGGTGGGCTTGGCAGCCCTGTGGGGGCAATTGCGGGTGGTTTCGTCATCGCGTTTAGCGAGGTGACCATCACCTATGCTTGGAAAAAGGTGCTGGGCTACGTCATGCCCGAGGGGATGGAGCCTGACGGCTTGGTCCAGCTTATGAGCACGGATTACAAATTTGCGGTCAGCTTCGTCATTCTTCTGATCGTTCTGCTGATCAAGCCCACCGGGCTGTTCAAGGGGAAATCGGTATGACCCAGACTGTGAAAAACACGATCCTTTTCGGCATCATCGCCTTGATGATTATCTACACCGGGTTTGAGCAGAGCTGGAATTCCGCTTTGCTGATCATCGCCATGGGCCTGATCTCGTCGATCATGGCGCTTGGGGTGAACCTTCAATGGGGTTTTGCGGGGCTCTTTAACGTCGGCATCATGGGCTTTGTGGCGCTTGGCGGTCTTGCGGCTGTGCTGGTCTCCATGCCCCCGACCGAGGGCGCTTGGTCCACCGGCGGCTTCGCCATTCTGGGTGCGCTGGCGCTTGGCGCGGGCACGGTGGTCGCGGCGGTTATGCTGATGAAACGCATGGCCCCCGGCACGGCCCGCACGCTTGCGGTAATCGCGGTACTGGTCATCGGCTTCTTCGTCTTCCGCGCCCTGCTCGACCCTGCGGTCGAGGCGGTCGAAGCGATCAATCCGGCGCAGAGCGGCTATCTCGGTGGTCTGGGTCTGCCGGTGCTGATCTCTTGGCCCGTGGGTGGTCTCTTTGCCGCTGGTGCGGCATGGCTCATCGGCAAGACGGCTCTGGGCCTGCGGTCGGATTATCTCGCGATTGCCACGCTGGGGATTGCCGAGATCATCATCGCGGTGCTGAAAAACGAAGACTGGATGAGCCGCGGCGTCAAAAACGTCATCGGCCTGCCACGCCCGGTGCCCTATGAGATCGATCTGCAGAACGATCCCAGCTTTGTCGAACGCGCCGCCGGGTTCGGCTTTGATCCGGTGGACGCATCGACGCTCTGGGTCAAATTGCTCTATATCGCGCTCTTTGCGGTGGTGCTGATCGTCCTGCTCTGGATGAGCCAGCGTGCGCTGCATTCCCCTTGGGGCCGGATGCTGCGGGCGATCCGCGACAATGAGGTCGCGGCGGAGGCCATGGGCAAGGACGTCACCGCACGGCATTTGCAGGTCTTCATCCTCGGCTCCGCGATCTGTGGCATCGCGGGTGCGATGATGACCACGATGGACAGCCAGTTGACGCCGGGCACCTACCAGCCCCTGCGCTTCACCTTCCTGATTTGGGTGATGGTGATTGTAGGCGGGTCGGGCAATAACTTCGGTGCGATCTTGGGCGGCTTCCTGATCTGGTTCCTCTGGGTGCAGGTCGAGCCGATGGGGCTGTGGTTGATGAGCTTGATCACTTCAGGCATGGCCGAAGGCTCCGCGCTGAAGGCACATCTGATTGAGAGTGCCGCCCATATGCGTCTGCTGACGATGGGCATGGTGCTGCTGCTGGTGCTGCGCTTCAGCCCGCGCGGGTTGATCCCCGAGCGGTAAACCCGGCTGACATCACCTCACGAAAAAGGGGCGCGGTATTGGTACCGCGCCCCTCTGTTGTCTGTGGTCCGTCTCAGCGCCCTTTGAACAGACCGCCCAAGATGCCGCGGACGATCCGGCGACCTGTGGTGCCTTTCAGCTCCTTGATCACAACCGAGGCGATGGCATCGCCAAACCCATTTGACGTACTGCGCGTGCTCTTACTGCTCCGCGCCCCGCCATAGCGGCGGGCTTTCTGGAATTCACGCGCGGCTCCATCCTCTGCCTCTGCGGCAGCCTCAATTTTCTCGGCCTCTTTCGCCGCGGCCTCCGCGCGGGCCTTCAGCATCTCATAGGCCGACTCGCGGTCTTTCAACGTGTCGTATTTCCCGGCGAGATCGGACTCAGCCACCACGGCGGCACGTTGCCCCACGGTGATCGGCCCAAGCTGCGACGACGGCGGGCGGATCAAGGTGCGCTCCACCACGCCCGGCACGCCCTTGCGCTGCAACATGGAGGTCACCGCCTCGCCGACGCCCACCTCGCGGATCGCCTCTTCGGTGTCAAAGCGTGGGTTCTCGCGGTAGGTCTGGGCGGCTTGGCGCAGCTCTTTGCGGTCGCGCGCGGTAAAGGCGCGCAGCGCATGTTGGATGCGGTTGCCAAGCTGGCCCAGAATGTCTTCGGGCACATCGGCGGGGTTTTGGGTCACGAAATAGACGCCAACCCCTTTGGAGCGGATCAGCCGTGCCACCTGTTCGACCTTATCGACCAGCGCTTTGGGCGCGTCGTCGAAAAGCAGATGCGCCTCGTCGAAGAAGAAGACCAGCTTGGGTTTATCGGGGTCACCGACCTCGGGCAGTTCCTCAAAAAGTTCGGACATGAGCCATAGAAGGAAAGTGGCATAGAGTTTCGGTGAGGCCATGAGCTTGTCAGCGGCAAGGATGTTGATCCGCCCGCGCCCGTCGGCATCGCAGCGCATCAGGTCCGACAGCGCCAGCGCCGGTTCGCCAAACAGTTGCGCGCCGCCTTGGTTTTCCAACACCAGCAGCCGCCGCTGGATCGTGCCAACGGACGCGGCGGAAACATTGCCATAGCGTAGCGCCAGTTCTTTCGCGTTCTCTCCGACCCAGACCAGCAGCGCTTGGAGGTCTTTGAGGTCCAAAAGCGGCATGCCCTCCTCATCGGCGACGCGGAAGGCGATGTTCAAGATACCCTCCTGCGCTTCGCTGAGGTCCAGAAGCTGAGCGATCAGCAATGGGCCCATCTCTGACACGGTGGTGCGAACTGGATGCCCCTGTTCCCCAAAGAGATCCCAAAAGGTCACCGGGAAGGATTGATAGGTATAGTCGTCAAAGCCGATTTTGGCGGCGCGTTCGGTGAAGGGGCCGTGCAGTTTCGCAGCCTCGCTCCCCGCGACAGCGAGGCCCGAGAGGTCACCCTTCACATCCGACAGAAACACTGGAACGCCCGCATTGGCAAAACCTTCGGCGAGGATTTGCAGCGTGACCGTCTTGCCGGTGCCCGTCGCCCCGGCAATCAGCCCGTGGCGGTTGGCATAGCCGAGATCGAGAAATTGCTTGGTCGCATAGTCGGGACCACCGCCGCCGATAAAAATGTCACTGCTCACGCTTGGGCCTTTCTGTCAATTTTAGCCATTCGTCCGTTCCACTAGAGCATACAAACTTAACCTTTGCGCGCCATAGTGAAGACATCCCGCCCATATGTCCTTCTACCGGGCGGGGTATACTTCCTCCCTGTTAGACTGGCCGCGCCTTCGGGTGCGGCCCTTTTTCTACCACAGGCTGCCGCATCACCCTGACAGATTGTCGCATTTTTACTGTTGACCGGCACCACGCGCTTGCCTAACGTGGCATTAATAAGTCGGCCCAGTCCGACGGGGAGAAAGTACACGGAAGGGGGCGCGCTGCGTCCCCTTTTGCTTTTCCGGCAGCTAAGCCTCTGACATCATAGGGAAATCGCGCTACTCTCTGTCGGCATGAATTTGCCCGAACCATGAGTGAAATGCGGCCTTGACCACTGACATTCGCGGGGCGGCATGGTAAGGGGCGGTAACGCAACTAATGTGGATATGACATGAGCAAGTTTATGACCGCCCTGCCGCTTTGTGCAGCGCTTGCACTGACGGCCCCAATCACCGCTTTCGCCCAAACCGCGACAGATACCACAACGTCTGAGACCGCTGCGCCTGAAACAGCAGCATCTGAAACGGCTGCAGAGGAAAGCACCACGCCAGATAAGGAACTCCAGCCTGGCACCAGTGGAAATGCATCTGAGGTCGAGAGCCAGCTGAGCCTTGGCGAAGACGCAAACAAAGATCCCGAGCTGGGCAAACCTTACACCAAGAAAGAGATCGGATCGTGGGAGATGCGCTGCATCAAGACCGAAGAAGAGGTCGATCCCTGCCAGATGTATCAATTGCTCGCGGATGGTGAAGGCGCGCCCGTCGCCGAATTCTCGCTCTTCCGTCTGCCCGGCGGTGGCCAAGCCAAAGCGGGTGCCACGGTTGTTGTACCGCTGGAAACCGCCCTGCCCGCGCAGCTCACCCTCTCGGTCGACGGTGGCAAGGCGCGCCGTTATCCCTATGCCTTCTGCAACCCGGTGGGCTGTTACGTGCGCATGGGCCTGACAGATGCAGATAT
The DNA here is from genome assembly GCF_022788655.1 of Sulfitobacter indolifex. NCBI lineage: Bacteria > Pseudomonadati > Pseudomonadota > Alphaproteobacteria > Rhodobacterales > Roseobacteraceae > Sulfitobacter > Sulfitobacter indolifex. Next base: position 1,564,264 of record NZ_CP084951.1, read on the forward strand.
CGCGGCGTTCAAGCGTGGCAAGCAAGCGGTGATGACCATCGTGCCCGCACTGGCCCCTGATCAAGAAGTGAAAGTAACCCTGTCGCTCGACGGCTTCACCGCCAGCTACGACGAAGTCTCAGTCATCGAGCAGTAAGACCTGCGACATATTTCGAAATTAATGCCGCTCCCCCAGGGGGCGGCATTTTTCGTCTCTGCCTAATTACTCAGGCGCGGCGCAGGGCCAGTACAGCATTCATCCCGCCAAAGGCAAAGGCATTGCTAAGCGCCACATCGACCCTCGCCTCGCGGGCCTCATTCGGCACCACATCTAGCGCACACTCCGGGTCGGGTTCTTCATAGCCGATGGTGGGCGCGATCACCCCGTCGCGCAGCGCCATGATACAGGCCAAAAGCTCAACCGCGCCGGTGCCGCCGATCACATGGCCGTGCATCGACTTGGTCGATGAGATCATCAGTTGATCGGCATGGGCTCCGAAAACATCCGCCACCGCCGCGCATTCGGTCTTGTCGTTCGCCGCCGTCCCGGTGCCATGGGCGTTGATATAGCCGACCTCTTCGCGGTTGATCCCCGCATCTGTCAGCGCCCCCTGCATCGCCCGCGCGGCCCCGGCTTTGGACGGCATAACAATGTCGCTGGCGTCCGACGTCATGGCAAAACCCGCGACTTCGCAGAGGATATCGGCCCCTCGCGCGCGGGCGTGTTCATATTCCTCAAACACGAAGACCCCTGCGCCCTCGCCCTGTACCATCCCGTTGCGGTTGGCTGAAAACGGGCGACAAGCATCGCGGCTCATCACGCGCAGCCCTTCCCACGCTTTCACGCCGCCGAAGCACAGCATCGATTCCGATCCGCCCGTCACCATCACCGGGCTCATGCCAGAGCGGACCATAGCAAAGGCCTGCGCCATCGCGTGATTGGACGACGCGCAAGCGGTCGACACGGTAAAGGACGGGCCGCGCAGGTTCCACTCCATGCTGACATGGCTGGCGGCGGCGTTGTTCATCAGTTTGGGCACCACGAAGGGATGCACCCGGTTTTTGCCCTCTTCATAGACGGCGCGGTAGTTGTCGTCCCACGTGGACACACCACCCCCCGCCGTGCCCAGAACCACACCGGCGCGGGCGGCCAACTCATCGGTAAAGGTCAGCCCCGACTGCTCAATTGCTTCGCGTGCGGCGGCGAGGGTGAATTGGGTGAAACGGTCATGAAGGGCGATCTGCTGGCGGTTGTAGCGCCCTTCGGCCTCAAACCCGCGCACCTGCCCGCCGATGCGAATGGCCAGCCGCTCCACATCGCGGAACTCAAGCGGGCCGATGCCGCATTTGCCTTCGCGCATCGCGGCGAGCGTCTCTGGCACCGACAGGCCCAGAGCGTTGATCGTGCCGGCGCCGGTGATGACAACTCTCTTCATGCGCTTAGCTCTGTTCGGCCTTTAGCCGCTCCACCCCGGCGACAATGCTGCGCACGGTCGAGATGTCGAAATCGCTTTCGCTGGGGCTATTGGCGTTGAAGGGCACGTTGATGTCGAATGTCTCTTCAATGGCGAAGATGCTTTCGACGACCCCCATGCTGTCGATGCCCAAATCCTCCAGCGTGCTGTCGAGCGTGACATCCTCCGGCTCAATCATGGCCTGTTCGGCGAGGATGGTGATGACCTGATCCTGAGTGCTCATGGCGTCCCTCACATATGTCCGCGGCAGGTTTAGTCAGCCTTGTCGGCTTTGGAAACCAGCTTCTGCAAGGCTGCGACATCACGCAGCAGTTTGGGCAAGCGGCGCAGCGCTTTGTAGATTTCGGTTTGCTTGCTCATCTGCGTGGCGGGGTAGCCGAGCATCGTGCGGCCCTCGGGCACGTTGGACAATACAATCGTCCCGCCGCCCGCAATCACCCGGTCGCCGATCGTGATGTTATCAGCCAGACCGACCTGCCCGCCGAGCACAACATTGTCGCCCACGCGGGTCGAGCCGCCAACACCGGCCTGCCCGCAAAGCAAACAGTTTTTACCAATCACCGCGTTATGGCCAATGTGAACAAGGTTGTCGATTTTCGTGCCATCGCCCACACGAGTGTCGCGGATGGTGCCATTGTCGATGGTGGAGCCCATGCCCATTTCCACATCCGCGCCGATGGTCACAGCGCCAAGCGAATGGATACGTGACCAAGGCTGCGGCGCGGCGTCGCCCTGATCGCCCAGCGTTTGCCGGGCCTTTTCGACCGTGGACAGCTCAGCCGTCACAAAGGAGAAACCATCGCCGCCCAAGCGCACGCCGGACTGCGCGATGAAGCGTGGCCCGATGGTGACGCGGGCGCCGATGCTGACGTGTTCGCGTAGAAAACAGCCCTCGCCCAATGTCGCATCCACACCGACAAAGCACAGCGGTCCGATCATGCTCCCTGCGCCAATCGTAGCCCCGGCGGAGATCACCGCCAGCGGGCCGACCGAGACGTCATCGCCAAGCACGGCATCGGGGTCGATCACAGCTGTAGGATGGATGCCCGGCTTGAACCCCTGCCCCTTGTCGAGCATTCGCGTCACGCCAGAAAGCGCATAGCGCGGACGGTTGGGCAGGATCGCGGCCTTCAGCCCCAGTGCCCGCCAATCAGCCCCCTCCCAAAGCATCGCCACTTCGGCGGCACCTTCAGAGAGGCTGCTGGCATAGCGCGGGTCCATCGCCAGCGCCAACTCGCCGCGTTGAGCGCTGGCCGGTTCGGCGACGCCGCTGACCTCGAGTTCAATGTCGCCCTCGGCGCTGGCGCCGACGGCTTTGGCGATTTGCTGAACATTATAGGTCATTTCAGGCGGCCTTTATTTGTTGCGCGCCCGAGAGTTACCCCTGAACGCCGCGCAAGGCCACCCCCGCCTTGGCCAGCGCGTTCCAGATCAGCGCATCCCGGCCATAAACGTCATCACGGTATTCGGTGTGGCCACGGGCATTGGTGACGGCGGTGCGGTAGATCAGGTGAACGGGAACCTGCTCCTCAAGAACGATCCGGGTCTCGCGGCCACTGCGCAGCACCGCTTGGAAGTCGCCTTCAGGGTCGGCGGATTGCGGTGCCAGCAGCGCATAGGCGAACTCAAAAGGTTCAGCCAGACGGACACAACCATGGCTAAACGCGCGCACGTCCCGGTCAAACAGGCTCTTGGCGGGCGTGTCATGCAGGTAGATGTTATACTTGTTCGGGAACATGAACTTCACCAGCCCGAGCGCATTGGTGTTGCTGGGCGGCTGGCGCATGGAAAAGGGGAACGTCCGGGCAGTGTACTTGCTAAAGTTCACGGCACCGCGGTTCACCTTCCGTCCACTTCTGTCGGTGATTTCAATATGGCTCACCGCATTACGGTTCTGCTTGAGCTGCGGCAGGTATTCCCCGGTCACGATGGAGCGCGGGACGTACCAGCTTGGGTTGACCACCATATGCTCCATCACATCGGAAAATTCGGGCGTTGGGCGGTCTTCGCGTGCGGCGCCAACAACTGAGCGGGTCTGGAAGGTAGTCTTTCCATCGTCAATGATCTTGGCCGAGAAGTCGGGGATGTTTACGAGGATATGGCGCTTGCCGCGGTCGGTGTTGAACCAACGTTCGCGCTCCAACGCGACCATGACCGATTGCAGCCGCTGCTCAACACCGATGTTGATCTGTTTCATGGTGGCCGGACCGGCGACGCCATCGGTGTTCAATCCATGGGCCTCTTGGAACTGGCGCACGGCGTCGGTTAGGGTTGCGTCATAGCCAACGGCGTTCGAGCGCTCAAGGTAGCCCATGGCGATCAGTCGGTTGCGCAGCGCGATCACATCATTGCCGGTATCGCCCGGCTCAAGCTTGCCTGCGGGCACCGAGGGGCCCCATCCGCCCTGCGACAATAGCTTTTCCATCACGATTTTTTCCTTGAGCAACGCATTATACTCAAGGCTGCGCGGCGGCAGTGCGCGGAAATAGGCGGCAGGCGAGGTTTTCGGCAAGTCTTGCAGGTATGTTTTGCGGTCGCGGTAGGGAATTTCGCGCACGATTTGGCTGATGATCCGCTTAGGGATCAAGACGCCGGTCTGCACGTCCCGGGCATAGCGCAGGAAAACACGGCTAAGTTCCACTTCGGCGAATCCCCGGTCGCGCGGGGATTTGGCGTTGCGCAGCATTTCCAAAACGGCGTCTGGATTATAGCGGGTAATGGGCAGGCCATGATCATCCGCGGCGCTGATCGCGCGCAGCAATTCAGACCGTCGGGCGCGATGTGTGTCGGCCGCCCCTGTCCAGATCGCGGTATAATCATTCTCACGATAGAAGGCCGCGATATCATCGTCTTGGGCTGCTGCCTCGGCGACCGCTTGCTTGAAAGCTGTGACTTGCGCCGCGACAGGTCCAGGTAGAACCAGCGCCGCGATCATCAGGGCCAGCCCTGCAATTAGATTGGGCAGTTGCCGTGAAAAAGTCGCGCTGAATGCCATGTCGTTCCCCGTGGAATATATCTCTGCCGCCAAGCGACCGTATCGCCTGTTCGGTTTGCCAATATATAGACGCGCAAGTCCATTCAAATTTCCGTTCGTGGAAAATTCTGACTTTGGATTGTGCGCATCGCGCATCGCTTTGCCCTGTAAACACTGGGCTTTTTATAAGCTTTGCGCAAAAACTTGCCTAAATTTGATGCGGTCGGGAACCATTTCGATTCAGGTCTTGGTCAGATTTTCCCGCTATGCAATAACAATGTTGCATCTGGGGATGAGATGAATGGCCCATGTAACATCTTGGGTAACTTAGGCAGACAACGGGACAGAGACACATGACAGGCAAAAGCTCCTCGGGTATGACCCGACGCGCCCTTTTGGGTGCATTCGCAGCAACCACTGTTGCAGCAGCTCCTACCTTCTCCAACGCGGCAGGTTTCCTGCGTGGCGCTGGCGATATTCGCCGCATCCGCATGTACTCCGGCCGTACAGGTGAACGACTGGATATGATCTATTGGATCGAAGGCCACTATATCAAAGACGCCTTTGCTGAGATCAACCACTTTATGCGCGATTGGCGGACGGATGAGGTCACGAACATGGACCTGCGTACCGTTGATATCATGGCTGCATCGCATAACCTGCTGGACGTGAACGAGCCTTATATGCTCCTCTCTGGCTACCGCAGCCCTAAAACCAACGCGATGCTGCGCTCCCGCTCTAGCGGTGTGGCTAAGAATTCGCTGCACCTAAAAGGCCAAGCCGCTGACCTGCGTCTGGCGTCGCGCTCTGTGCATCAAGTGGCCCGCGCGGCAGTCGCCTGCGGCGGCGGTGGGGTCGGGCGTTACTCGGGTTCCAACTTTACCCATATGGACTGCGGCAACGTTCGCAGCTGGGGCGGTTGATCGCAACCAACGCAGTTAGATGCATAATTTGATTAGGGCACCTTAGGGTGCCTTTTTTGTTGCGCGACAGGACTTTCCCCGCCCTTGGCCCGGATTTACGGTTGCGCTGAATGAACTGGGGCGGCGACATGCGGGCAAAGGATATGGCAAGAATTGCGGTGATCGGTTTCGGCCCGCGCGGGCTTGGCGCGTTAGAGGCGTTGTCTCAGCGGTTGCGGGAAACTGGGCGCCGCGTGCAGATTGATATCTATGAGCCGAGCCCCTTCCCCGGCGCAGGTCCAAATTTCGCGCCGTCGGACCCGGAGTATTGTCTTCTCAACATACCCTACCAAGATATTGCCATTCGGCCGCCTCAAGGATCCGCCGTGGGCAGTTTCGCAGATTGGCAAAACAAACCCTTTGATCGTGATGATTTTCCGTCACGCGCTGACATGGGCCGCTATCTCGAAGCGCGGCGCGATGATTTATTTAAGCGGGGTTTTACTAAATCTGACGCTAAGATCACGTTATTGCGCAAAAATGTCGAACGCGTCTCGCAGGAGGCACCTGGCTGGTGCCTCCATATAGAGAACGGCCAGCCTGCGCATTACGATGAGGTCCTTCTTACCCTCGGCCAACCCCCGGTAGAGCCGGACGCCCAATGGGCCAGTTGGCAGGCCCACGCGGCTCAATCTACTGCGGAAGTTGCGCCGGCCTATCCAGCAGCTGAATTGTGCGACCGAGCGTCGGAGTGGCAGGGACAATGCGTGGCCATTCGAGGGCTTGGTCTATCAACCTTCGATGTGCTTCGCAGCCTTACCATCGCACAGGGCGGTCGCTTTGATGCGGCGGGGTATCACCCCTCTGGCCGGGAGCCTGCCTGCATTCTACCGTTCTCACTCAACGGTCAGCCGCCCTTCCCCAAACCGCAGGACGCGGTTCTAGATGCGCTTTTTGCGCCCACACCCGAAGAAACCGCGCACTTCGCCCGGGCGGCCGAGGCGGCCGTATGCGCAACGCCACAGGAGGCAACAGCAAATATCAACGGGGCGTTGGCGCCAGTCGTGACCCGCATTCTTGCGCCACAACGTGTGAACGATACGCAGGTCTTGGACTGGCTGGCGACAGAATGGGCTGATCCCGGGACGCAAGATCGGCAAGCGCCGATGGATGCATTGCGACATGGGATTGCATTGGCCGCGGGACATGCCGCGCCAACCATCGGCTATGCGCTCGGTCAGGTCTGGCGCAAATGGCAGGACGAATGGCGCGCGGCTTTTAATCCCGGATGCGCCACGCCTGAAACCGCGAAGCACCTAATTGATTTCGACGAAGGGTTAAAACGATACTCCTACGGCCTGCCCCTGTCCTCTGCGCGTGAGCTTCTGGCCTTGATCGACGCAGGGCAGACCGATCTGTCTTTCGCCGTAGACCCAGGAATCATTGAAACATCGCAGGGGTGGATGCTGGGCGTAGGAGGTCAGCAGGTTGAGGTTTCTATCATCATAGACGCGGTGCTGCCCGCGCCTGCGCTGTCAAATATCAGTGTTCCGCCCCTGCCCGGTCTCATCACAAAGGGCTTGATCGTCGCGGTCTCAGACGATCTGGCCGCTGCGACTGAGCCTGACGGCACCCTGCGCGACCAAAGCGGAAGCCCCGTATCTGGTCTTTGTCTGTTGGGACGTCTGGCGCTTGGCAGCGTGACGGCTGTGGATTCGCTGCATGATTGCTTTGGGCACTCTGCCGACCGCTGGGCGGATGGCGTGGTTGCGCGATTGCGGAATGCGCGCCCAGCTGAGTAATGGCAAAACCACAACAGTTTGTGATCCTTCGCTTAAGATGGAACGACGCGGCCCGAAATTGGTTTCACCCACAACACTCGATCGAAGAAAAGGGGAACGACGTAATGAGAAGACGACATTTCATCACCGGCGCGGCGGTAAGCGGCGCAGCACTTAGTACAGCTCTCGCAACACCCGCGCTTGCACATGCTCCTAAAGAGATGCCGAGCTATGATGTGCCGCCAGACATGATGCCGCGCAAGGTGCCGATTGCTGCAGGCGCGCCACCCTATGAGATCCACGTCGATCCGGACAATTTTGCCCTTTACTGGACGCTGCCTGATAATATGGCTTGGCGCTACACTGTGGGCGTTGGCCGTCCCGGTCTTTACGAATCCGGTGAGTTTTATGTTGGGGCCAAGAAAGAATGGCCAAGCTGGACCCCGACCCCAGATATGATTGACCGCGAACCGGAGAAATATGCGAAATATTCCGACGGTATGGAAGGCGGTTTGAACAATCCACTCGGCTCGCGGGGGCTTTACCTCTTTACCGAAGAGCGGGGCGATACGTTCTTGCGCATTCACGGCACCGATGACCCCAGCACATTGGGCAAGCGCGTGTCGAACGGCTGTGCGCGACTGGTGAATGACCAAATGGCCGAGCTTTATGACCGGGTGCCGATGAATACCCGTGTGGTCCTTTACGAACCGTTGGTCTGAAGATCGTTATAGAAATGCAAAAGCCCGGCCCGAAAGGTGCCGGGCTTTTTTGCACGTTCATGCGATCGGCCCAAATGGGCATGATATCTGCAATACTGTCGAAATAGATAATGGCGGAGCGACAGGGATTCGAACCCTGGAGACGGTCTCCCGCCTACACACTTTCCAGGCGTGCGCCTTCGACCACTCGGCCACCGCTCCGTTGATGCGCGGTTTAGCTTGGGGGGACAGTGAGTTGCAAGAGCGAAATCCCCCCAAGGCGGATAAATTTATTCAACCGCCAAGATGAACGTAAATGCGCCGGTTCAACCGGCCTTTTTTCTCAATCTTTCCAAGACGAAGCGCACCGATTTCACCGGTTCGCGCCACATGGGTGCCGCCGCAAGGTTGCAGGTCGATGGGCTCCTGCGGCTCTCCGATACGGATCAGCCGAATATCTCCGCGCCCACGTGGAGGCGCGACCGACATGGTCTTGACCAACTCAGGTGCCGCGTCAAGCTCCGCCTCAGTGATCCAATCCTCGCTGACCCGCGCATCCAGCGAGACAAAGTAGTTCAGCGCTTCTTCTAATTCCCCGCGATCTTGCGGTGCGTCGGGCATGTTGAAATCGAGCCGCCCATGACTGGCCGAGATTTGCCCGCCTGTCACCGGATACGGGATCACGACCGACAGCAGATGTAGCGCCGTGTGCACGCGCATGTGCTTGTGACGCCGGTCCCAGTCAAGTTCTTGGGTCACATAGGCGCCTACGGGCGGAAGCGCGCGTGGCTCTGCCGGAACCAGCGCGATGCGGCCGCTGTCGCGGTCCCGTACCGTGGTAGCGATGGAAAGTTCCTGCCTGTCCCACGTCAACCAGCCGCTATCGCCCGGCTGACCTCCCCCTGTGGGGTAGAAAAGCGAGTTCTCCAAGATCACGCCGCCCTCAGGCGTATGCGCCGCCACACGGGCGGGTGCATCGCGCAGGTAGGTTTCCTGCCGGAATAGTTCGCCCGTCATACCTGCGGTTCCGCCGTCTCGCTGCTGTTTTCCACGTCTGACGCGGTCGTTTCTGCGGGCTTCAGCACCTCAGGGTTGCGGAGCCACAAATCGCGTTGGGCGAATGGAATCTCGATCTCCTCGTCTTTAAAGCGGGCCGCGATGGCATGGTTGATGTCGTTCTTTACCTTCATCATCCAATTAACGTCACGCAGGTAGCAGCGGACTTCAAACTCAAGCGCATCGGCGCCGAAGTTCAGGAAGAGCACTGCGGGCGGCGGGTTGGTAAGCACGATCGGCTGAGCCTTTGCGATCTCTTGCAGGATGCCTTCGACGCGCTTGGTGTCAGTGCCATAGGCCACACCCACAGGCACGATGAGGCGGCCTACGGTATTGCCACGCGTGTAGTTGGTGACCGTGCCGCTGATTAGGTCAGCATTGGGGACGATGACATCGGTGCGGTCAAAGGTTTCGATCCTTGTCGAGCGCACAGAGATGTCGCGCACATAGCCCATTTGGCCGCCAACTTCGATCCAGTCGCCCTCGGAAATCGGCCGCTCGATCAACAGAATGATCCCCGAGACGAAGTTTGACACAACGTTTTGCAGACCAAAACCGATACCCACCGAAAGCGCACCGGCAACGTAGGCCAGCGCCGACAGGTCGATCCCGGCGCCAGTGATGGCCAGCAGCGCTGCGAGGAAAATACCGACATAGCCGATCCCCGAAACGATGGCGTTCTGCCCGCCGATGTCCATCCGCGTTTTGGGCAGCACATTGCTACGCAGTGCGCCCTGGATCAGACGGGTTGCGGCATAGCCAATGACAAAGATCACCGCAAAAGACAGGAAATCCGTCGGGCGGACGCGGGTTTCGCCAAAGGCAAAGCCGCGGCTAAAGAGCGCCCAAAGCTCGGTCAGGTCAGTGACCCGCGCGCCCCACGCCAGCGCCATCACCGGCAGTGACAGCAACAGCAGGATCAAGCCAAAGAACACCGGCATCAGCGCATCACGCGCCTGCACCCCCTGCCCGGTCACTGCGCCGTAAACATCTGCTAAAAACCGTTGCAGCGTCATGACGAGCCCCAACAGGACCAGCGTGCTAACATAGGGTGGCAGCAGCGAAACAGCGGCGTTGTAATAGCCACTGATCAGCAAGAGGGGCGACAAGATGGCAACGATCATTGCGCCAAGCCCCAGACCGCGCACGACACGGCTGAGCGTCGAAATACGGGGTTCTTCGGAGACAGGTGTTTCTTCGGGCTGCGGGTCGTTGTGGCCGTGCAGTATGCGACCAATGCGGAACAGGGCAAAGGCGCTAAACAGCATAACAGGCAGGCGCAACACCGCTTCAGTGGTCTCAGCAGGTTGGTGCCCGTCAAAGATGGCGTCGATGATCGCCCCTAGAATGATGGTGCCGGTGATGATGCTCACGTAAAAGCGGACAGCCTTACGCTCACTCGCGGGGAGGAGGATCAGCGCCTCGTCTTCATCGCGCGAAAATACCCGCTCGGCCACCCAGCGAACACCCAACATCGCGCCGCCGATCACCGGGATCAGCTTTACCAAAGCAGCGCCACGCGGCCCAAGCCACCCGGTTGCCAGCACGGACATGACCAACAAGAACAGCCCAACTGTGGGCAGGATGATCCGCAGCAAAGAAACGACAAAGCGCCAAATGCCAAAGCCCCGCGCGCCAAACCGCTGCAGACGTCCGACGATAGCCGTCGACCAATGATGCCCGCGAAGGATCAGCACCAAGCCTAGAACGGAAAGAGCCAGCACCGCTGGAAGTGATGACAGTAAATCCCGACGCCCCGCTTCGGCATTGGTGGGGGCTTCTACGGCAATCTCACCTGCCGCGGTGGCCAGATCATCAATCGCCGTACGCCAGTGCACGGGATTAAGCGGCGTCGGGACGACCTCAAGAAGCTGCTCAGTCTGGCGATCGCGTAGGGCTACATCGATCTGCCCGATTAGGGCGTCGGCACGTAGATATGCTGCTTCGGCGCGCTGCACCGGATTTAGCAAGGTGTTGAGCTGTCGGTTTAACTCCTCCCGGCTGGCAGCTACCTCAGGCGATTCCGGCTCGGCGATTTCGCTTTCGGGCGCAGTGCCAAGAGCGGCCAACTGTTCGCGCAGGGTGCTGATCCGCGCCGCGTTCAGATTGCGCGCAGAGTCGAATTTCCCACGGTACTCGACCAGCCGGGCGCGCTGCACCTCAAGCATGGTTTCGGTGGTGTCCGCATCATCTACCGCTGCTTCGGCGGTCGAGGCGACGGTTTCCCACTCGTCAAAGTCCGGCAGGACCGGTTCTTGAGCGAGTGCAGCGCCGGTCAGCCAGACCAGCAACGCGGTGAGGCTTAGGGCGAAGCGGAGCATTTGGGTCATGTATCCTCGAAAACACCTGGAATGGATTGCGGCGCGGCATCAAGCCAGTCGGGCGTTGGCAGCCCTTTCTCGCGCAGGAATTCTGGGTTGAAGAGCTTGGATTGGTACCGCGTGCCAAAATCACAAAGAACAGTGACAATCGTATGCCCCGGCCCCATGTCTTTCGCCATGCGCATGGCGCCCGCGACGTTGACGCCCGAAGACGCCCCAAGGCAAAGCCCTTCGTTCTCCAGCAGGTCAAAGACCACCGGCAGGGCTTCTTCGTCAGAGATGTTATAGCTATAATCCGGCTTGAAGCCTTCGAGGTTGGCGGTGATCCGCCCCTGCCCGATGCCTTCGGCAATGGAGCTGCCCTCGGCCTTTAACTCGCCTTCGGTATAATAATTGTGCAGGGCCGCGCCGTCCGGGTCGGCCAGCGCAATTTTCACACCTTTGGGCTGAAGCGCCATGGCGACGCCGACCAGTGTACCGCCGGAACCTACGGCGCAGCAGAAACCATCCACTTTACCGCCGGTCTGTTCCCAGATTTCTGGGCCAGTCGTCTCAACATGCGCCTGACGATTAGCGGTGTTGTCGAATTGGTTGGCCCAGATCACCCCTTCGGGCGTGGTCTTGGCGAGTTCTTTGGCCAAACGTTCAGAGTAGCGCACGAAGTTATTGGGGTTTTTGTAGGGGGCCGCGGGCACCTGCACCAGTTCGGCACCAGCAAGGCGCAGCATGTCCTTCTTCTCCTGAGATTGGGTCTCAGGGATGACGATCACGGTTTTGAACCCCATCGATGCGCCAACGAGCGCCAGACCGATGCCGGTGTTGCCAGCCGTGCCTTCGACAATGGTGCCGCCGGGCTTCAACTCGCCCCGCGCGATAGCGTCGCGAATGATGAACAGCGCCGCGCGGTCTTTGACCGACTGACCGGGGTTCATGAATTCCGCTTTGCCCAGAATTTCGCAGCCGGTCTCTTCGCTCGCGCCGCGCAGCCGGATCAGCGGTGTGTTTCCAATGGCCTCGGCCAGATCTTTTGCAACCTGCATGTTTGCCCCCAGTTCATGTTCCATCCGGTTTAGCTGTCGTGCCATCGGACCTCAAGCGTTCGCGGTGACGGGCCAGCCAATAGGCGCTTGCCACCAAAGGCGCATTGGCAAGCGCCTGCGCGTCAGCCAAAGCCATCAATTCATCGAATGACATCAGATGTGAGCGGATATCCTCACCTTCGGAAGCCAAACCGCCCGTGCCAGTAATTAGGTCCGGTAAATCTGCCAAACCCACGAAAATGTGAAAGAATTCGGTCGCGTTTCCGGGGGAGGCGTAGACGTTGGCAACCGGCTCCAGCTTGCCCAGTGTGATCCCAGCTTCTTCAAGCGCTTCGCGCCGGGCGGCGGCCTGCTGTGTCTCACCGGGGTCTATATGGCCTGCGATGGGTTCTAACTGCCAACAGGTGTCATCGCCCCGTGCCAGCGGCCCCATGCGGATTTGTTCCACCAGAAGCACGCGGTCACGCACTGGATCATAGGGCAGCACCAGCGCCGCATCCGCGCTGATGAAGACTTCACGGTCAATCTGGGCTGACATGCCGCCCTTGAAGGTTTCATGCCGAAGAGAGATTTCATCAAGGGCAAAGAAATTCGCATAGGCGCGGCTGCGGCGGGTGATGTCGATCTTGCCGCCCAAGGTGCGCGGATCATGCTGTCCCTGCTTGGCCAACACCTGCTGATAGGCCCGGCGGCGGATCATCGGGAATATCGCATCTACCTCGGCGCGGGGGCGTTTGCCGATATAGCTCATCACCTCGCGCGCCGCATGGCACGACAGTGCGGCCCAATCGGCCTCCCATTGCGCCAATGACCACGGCCCTTCTGAGGTCCACCGCCCCGGCTGCGGCAGATAAACCTCTGCCGCCTGCCCGTCCGCCAATGTCACCGGCACCAAATCGTAGTCAAACGCGCCTTCGTAAAAGTCGAGCCGGGCAAAATCATCCGCGCTGAGGTCGCGCAGCACCAGGCCCACGGTCTCGGTGCCGGAATCCTTTGCGATAGTGGGAAACGGGCCTTCCGCAGCAGCAAAAACGCGGTAGCCGGGCAAAACGGCGGGGCTGAGGTCTATCGCCGCTGTGGGACGGCCCAGCACAAGCTCTAGCAGCGGCAGATGCCGCAAAGTTCCGTAAATAAACAAATGTCGCATTGTAGTTAGGACCAACGATTATAAGCAAATTCGGTCAACAGACCTGAGATCACCGCACCCACTACAAGCGCCACGGCCATCGGTACAGTGGCAATCATTAGGCCGAACTCTGCTCCGATTTGGAAAATGGCGACGATAGCCTCAAAGGGATCATCATAGCGATGGCGCAAGGCCCGTCGGACCATCTCATTCGCTGCTTGCAGGAAAATCGCCCAAAGTATGAGCACGACGACCCCAGCCAGACCGTTGTTAACCGCCGCCGTGATACCCCGCCCGGCACGCCTGCCCATAACGGACCAGCCCACCAGCAGTCCCAATACGATGTTCAGCGGTAGGAAATACCCGAAATCCGTGCTTTCCGGCATCAAGGGCACGACCATCCCCGATAGGATAAAAGCCAGAACCGCGAGCGAGATCGCGGCCATAAGTCGTGCACCTGTCGGCATATTTCGGCTCCTTGCGTGGGCGACCGCAGTGGCGGTCACACAGGTCGCCGTACCGTAATCTGCGTCACATCGCAATTTCCACTGTCAAATGTCGCAGCACAGGAAGTGAGGTAAAAATTCCACATCCGGCGAAAGCGTTCATCAAAGCCGAGCGCGGTGATTTCGCCCCATTTTTGATTAAAGGTCTCATGCCAGCGACGTAGCGTGATGTCATAGCTTTTGCCAAACTCGACCGAGCGGTCTACCACCAGACCGGCGCGTTCGACCTGCTCGCGGAGCACCTTGGGACTGGGCAACATGCCGCCCGGAAAAATGTACTTTTGGATGAAATCGACGCCCCGTTTATAGACGTCCCAGCGGGCGTGATCGACGGTGATGATCTGCAAAGTGGCCGCACGTCCGGGCTTCAGCCTCTGGCGCAGGGTCTCGAAATAGATTGGCCAATATTGCTCGCCCACCGCCTCGAACATCTCGATGCTGGCGATGCCATCATAGAGCCCGCGCTCGTCGCGGTAATCCTGTAGCTTGAAGGTAACACGGTCGGACAGCCCGGCATTTTCGATCCGCGCCACGGCATAGTTATATTGCTCGGCGCTGATCGTAAGGGCGGTGACGTGCAAGCCGCGTTCGGCGGCGGCATACTGCGCAAAACCGCCCCAGCCGCAGCCGATCTCCAGCACGTGATCGCCCGGCTGGACACCCATCTGGTCGATCATAGATTTGTATTTCGCCGTCTGGGCGGCCTCCAGCGACATCTGGGCGCCGTCCTCAAACATGGCAGAGGAATAGGTCATCGTCTCATCTAGCCAAAGGCCATAGAAGGCATTGCCAAGATCATAATGCTTGCTGATGTTGCGTTTGGCCTGCTTGCGGTTGTTACGTTGCAGCCAAAACCGGAACTTTTCAAACTGGCGCAACAGCCCTTGGCCGGGGAAGCCATCATAGACCGTCTCATTGCCGGCATGCACCAAATCCATGAAAGCTTGCAGATCCGGTGTCGACCACCATTCATCTAGGTAGGCATCACAAAAGCCCAGATCGCCTTCGCGGATCAGCCGGGCAAAAAGGTCATCATTGTGGATATGCACCTCGGCCACCGGACCGGGTTTGGCCCCTTCGGCGCGGAACGTACGGCCATCAGGCAAGACGAAGTCCACCCGCCCATGCTGCATCGCCTGCGCCATGGCAAAGACCTGCGGGAAATAGCGTGGCAGACCTGTCTGCCCCTCGGTGGTTGTCAGCGTCATACCTCGGTTCCGTTCTTGTTATTGGCACCCACTTTAATCGCAGGTTGCTGCTTGGCAAAAATTTAAAAATCACGATTGCGATAGGCGTCCAGCGCCCGTGCGCGCCCTTCTGAGAGATCGACAATCGGATCGGGGTAGTCGTCGTCCGGGCGGCGGCCCCAGCGACGCGGAATCGCGTCGAAATATTCAAGCGCGTCTTCGCTCGGTTTCTCACGCCCCTCGGCGATCCAGCGACGGGTATAGTTGCGCCCCTTGTCAAAGCGATCGAGCTGGGTTTCGGGGTTAAAAATCCGAAAGAACGGCGTCGCATCAGGGCCGGATCCTGCCGCCCACTGCCAGCCCATCGCGTTATTGGCCGGGTCCCAGTCGATCAGGTGCTCTTCGAACCACTTTTGGCCAATCCGCCAGTGACACATGAGGTGCTTGGTCAGATAGCTCGCAACGATCATGCGGCCCCGGTTGTGCATCCGCCCCGTGACCTGCAATTCGCGCATAGCGGCATCAACGAAAGGCATGCCGGTGCGCCCCTGTTTCCATGCCAGCACTTCCGCGCACCGCTCATCTTCGTTCCATGGGAAAGCCTGCCATTCCTCGCGCCAGTTCTGGTCAAGGATGCGCGGCGTGTGGTACATCAGGTGGTACGCAAATTCGCGCCACGCGAGTTCTTTCAAGAACGTCTCGGCCCCGCGCTTGCCCTCTTGCATGGCCCGCTGACCTGCATGCCAGCAGTGCGCCGGGCTGATTTCGCCTAACGACAGGTTTTCGGACAGTCCAGAAGTGCCATCTTCACCCGGCATGTCGCGGCTCTCATCATAGCCGTCGACGATATCCGCGATGAAGGACCCCAGCCGCGCCTGCGCGGCGGCCTCGCCCAATCGGACATAGGGGCGCACAACATCACGCCCGCGCTGCATCTCGGCGTCCATCTGCCAATCGTCCAGCACGTCGCTGTCGGGCCAGTCTTCGGGCGCGCGAATCTCACTAGGGGTCGCCAAAGGCTCCGCCACATCGCGGCCCCGCACGGATTTCCAATAAGGGGTGAAAACCTTGTAAAAACCGCCTGTTTTGGTCTCGACCGTCCAAGGCTCAAACATCAGGTGACCGGCAAAGCTGCAGGCCTCGACCCCATCCTCCTTCAACGCATCCTTCACTTTGGTATCGCGGTCGATGGCGGCGGGATCGTAAAGACGGCTCCAGTAAACCGCCCCTGCCCCGGTTTGCTCGATCACATCGCGCAGAACGTCCAGTGCATCCCCGCGCCGCAGGATCAGACGGCTGCCCTTTTCCTTGAGCGTATCCCCCAAACAGGCCAACGCCAGCCCCAGCCGAAACTTCGGTGCGGCCCCCAAGGCGTCTGACTGATTGTCATGGATGAAAAGCGGGATCACCGGGCGGCCCGTCTTGCAGGCCGCCGCCAATGCAGGATGGTCGCTCAGTCGCAGATCGCGGCGGAACCATACGATAAGGGGGGCGTTTTCACTCACGTTCGGGGTCTTGCTCCTGGCTTGACCCCGAAACATAGCGCCCCCGCCCGGGGGTCAAGGCTCAGAGCAGATCATCCAGCGTGTTCAGCAGTTTATCCATCTCACCTTTTGTTGTGTAATGGGTGAAACTTAGGCGCAAAACGCCCTTGTCCTCATTCACGCCCATCGCACCAAGTGCCCGGCCCGCGTAAAAGGTGCCGCCCCCCGCCATGATGCCCCGCTTGGCCAATGCCTGCGCCATATCCGCACCGGGACGGTCAAGCGCGAGTGCGACGGTCGGTGCGCGCTTTTCAGCATTGGTAGGACCAATCAGCCGCACTGAATTGCGCGCAGACATCGCGTCAAGCAGCGGTTGAAGAAGCGCGGTTTCATGGGCGCGCATGGCGTCATGCACGGCCACGCCGCGTGCCTTTGCGTTGGTGTCGCCGCCAATGTGGTGGGCATAGAATGCGTCGATGTAATCCGCCATCCCTGCGCTCGCCGCGATCTGTGCGTGATCCGGACCTGCGGGCGTGAAGCGTTTGTAGAGCACATCGCCGTTGAAGTGATGCGCTTGATTGGGCAGCAGCTCTGCAAGCGCGCGGCGGATGATCATCACGCCTTGATGCGGCCCAAACGTTTTATAGGCCGAGAATAGATAAATATCCGGCCCCAGCTCCCCCACGTCGGCAAAGCCGTGGGGCGCATAGGAAACACCATCGACGCAGACGAATGCCCCCGCCGCGTGGGCGAGTGCTGTGATCTCGGTCACCGGATTGATCTCTCCGACGACGTTTGAGCAATGCGGGAAACAGACCAGACGCACCTTTTCGTCCAGAAGGTCTTCAAGGTCTGCCGGGTCCAGATGCCCTGTCTCCGGATCAACCTGCCACTCGCGGATTTCGATACCGCGCTCGGCCAAGCGCCGCCACGGTCCGGTGTTTGCTTCATGATCCTGGTTGGTCACGATGATCGCCTCACCCGGCTGCATCATCTGGCCAAAGGCTTGTGCCAGTACATAAGTGTTTTGTGTGGTTGAAGGGCCAAAGCTCAGCTCCTCCGGGGTCACGCCAAGGATCGCGGCCATCCGGTTGCGCGCCTCATCCATCTCTCCTCCGCCCAAGCGGCTCGCTTCATATGGGGCGTAGGGCTGCACCTTTCGCTGGGTGTAGAAGCGATGCAGACGGTCGATGACCTGTTGGCAGGTATATGACCCACCGGCGTTCTCGAAAAAGGCCTGGCCCTGAAGGCTCGGCTCGGCGAAGGCGGGGAATTGGGCGCGGACCCAGTCGGAATCAATATGCATGATGCGAAGGTCCACCGAGGCGCGGCTAAGGTCAAGCGCTCAAAGAAAAAACGGCGACCCCGAAGAGCCGCCGTTCTGATTTTCTGTCTACCCGCTAAAAATTAGCGGATTTTCCGCTCATCCTGCAGACCGCGGAAGATGCAGTAGCACATGAACAGCAACAGCAGCGTGAACAGCAACCCGGTGGAAATCACCATGGATTGCAGCGCCGCCAAGCCGCCGCCGATCAGCAGAGCAATCGCCACGGCACCTTCAAAGATGCACCAGAACACCCGCTGCGGCACCGGCGCGTCGACCTTGCCGCCTGCGGTGATGGTGTCGATGACCAGCGAGCCGGAATCAGACGAGGTAACGAAGAACACCACCACCAGCACAATGCCGATGAACGAGGTGATCGACGCCAGTGGCAGTTGATCCAGCATCTTGAAAAGCTGCAGCGGCAGGCCGGCATCTTGTGCGCCGGTGTAGCCGTCGTTCAGCACCTGATGGATCGCGGTGCCACCAAAGATCGACATCCACAGCACGCAGACCAACGATGGGATCAACAGCACGCAAACGATGAATTCGCGCACGGTGCGGCCCCGGCTGACGCGGGCGATAAACATGCCTACGAAAGGTGACCAGCTGATCCACCACGCCCAATAGAACGCCGTCCAGCCTTGGGAGAAGTTCACGTCTTCACGGCCAAAGGGGTTGGCCAGCGCAGGCAGATACTCAACATAGGCAACCAGAGAGTCCCAGAAGAACGTCAGGAGGAACACCGTCGGTCCGACGATCAGCGTGAACAGCGCCAGCAGCGCCGCCAGCCCCATATTAATCTCACTCAACACCTTCACACCGCCATCAAGGCCGCGCAGAACCGAGATGAGCGCCACGGCCGTGATCAGCGAGATCAGTACGATTTCAGAGGTCGTCCCCATCGGCACGCCGAAGAGTTCGTTCAGACCGGCGTTGGCCTGCGTTGCGCCGAGGCCAAGCGATGTCGCCAGACCGAAAAGCGTGGCAAAAACCGCGATGATATCAATGATATGCCCAGGCCAGCCCCAAACGCGTTCACCCAATACCGGATAAAATGCCGAGCGGATCGTCAGCGGCAGACCTTTGTTATAGGTGAAAAGCGCGAGTGCCAGCGCGACAACAGCATAGATCGCCCAAGGGTGCAGACCCCAGTGATAGATCGTCGCCGCCATGCCAAGGCGCAGCGCTCCGGCTTCGTCACCTGTTGCCGCACCCAAAGGCGCCCAGTCGGTGCGCAGACCGTTCTCGGTCGAGATCTCACCCATCGAAGTCGAGAAATGGGTCAGCGGTTCAGACACGCCATAGAACATCAGGCCGATGCCCATGCCAGCGGCGAAGAGCATCGCAAACCAGCCCAGATAGGTGTAGTCAGCCACCGCTTCGTTGCCGCCAAGGCGGACATTGCCAAAAGGCGTCACAATCAGCAGCAGCGCAAAAATCACCACCAAATCGGCGGCCCCAATCAAGAACCAGTCAAAGTTCTTGGTGGTAAAGTCGAACATTGCCGAGAAAACGCCGGCGGCCTGCTCTGGCAAAGCAATCGTGTAGAAGACGAAGAGCACGACAGCGATCCCCGAAATCAGAAAAACCGGGTTGTGAATGTCCAACCCGAACGGCCCGATCTGCCGTTCAATATTGTCTTGACCGATCTCATAATCGGTGTCGATTACATCCGCCTTGCCCTCAGGCTCGGGGATGCCGTGCGAACTTGTATCGCTCATTATCTGTTCCCTCTTTGATGACAGATCGCCATGCGAAAACATGGCCTCTGTTTTTTTCATCCGTGCGCAACAGGATAGAGGCTTGCGACCATTGGGCAAGCTTTTGCATCCGAGTGCCCTAAGAACTTGGCTAAAACGACCAATTCATTATCTGCTGCGACGTAAGTTTGAGGGGGTTACTCTGCCCCGAGCGCGGCTGCAATGGCATCGGCCTGTTCGCGAATCCGGTCCATGTCGCCTTGCACACCCGGTGGGCGCAGCTTGTCGCCCTCATGGCGTGGCAAAATATGGTAATGCAGGTGGAACACCTCTTGCCCGCCCGCGGCCTCGTTAAACTGCTGAACCGTGATCCCGTCAGCACCAAAAGCACGCAGGCAGGCGTTGCTGACCTTTTGCACCGTCGCCAGACAATCGGCCAACTGTGTCGGGCTTGCATCCAGCATGTTACGGCAAGGCGACTTGGGGATCACCAGACAGTGCCCCTCGGCGCGCGGCATGATGTCCATGAAACAATAAGTCTTGTCGTCTTCATAGACCTTAAAGCTGGGGATCTCGTCACGCAGGATCTTGGCGAAGATGTTGTCGTCGTCATAGTCGGCCATCATGCTCTCCTTTTGGCAGCCGGGGCGGCGCAGATCATTAACCACACCGCCCCGCGCCTAGGCAATATCAGGCGTTTACGTCGACGACCACACGGCCTTTGACCTGACCTTTCAAGATGTCCGCCCCAAGTTTGGGCAGGTCGCTTAGGCTGGCAGGCTGGACCATCGCCTCCAGTTTCTCCATCGGCAGGTCTTTGGCCACCCGCTCCCACGCGCGCAGACGGTTGTCATAGGGCTGCAAGACACTGTCGATGCCCAAAACGTTCACACCGCGCAGCAGGAATGGAATGACCGTGGCAGGCAGCGCAGCGCCCCCGGCAAGGCCCACGGCCGCAACGCTCGCGCCGTATTCCATCTGTCCCAAGACGCGGGCCAGCATCGCGCCGCCCACGGCGTCGACGCAGCCGCCCCACATCTCTCCTTCGAGGGGGCGTTTGACCGTCTCGTTAAGCGCCTCGCGGGCGACGATCTGGGTCGCGCCGAGATCCTTAAGGTAGTCTTCGGTCTCGGGCCGCCCGGTGACCGCTGCTACCTGATAGCCTAGGTTGGCAAGGATCGCCGTGGCGACCGAGCCCACCCCCCCCGCAGCGCCGGTGACCAGAACCGGTCCCTTCTTGATCCCGTGATCCTCAAGCGCCATGACAGCCAGCATCGCGGTGAAGCCCGCGGTGCCCACGGCCATCGCCTGTCGTGTGTCGAGCCCATCAGGCAGCGGCACCAGCCAGTCGGCTTTGACACGCGCCTTTTGAGAATAGCCGCCCCAATGCGCCTCTCCCACGCGCCAGCCGGTCAGCACGACCTTGTCACCGGGCTTGTAGCGGTCGTCACTTGAGGTCTCGACGGTGCCAGCGAAATCGATCCCGGGCACATGCGGATAGTTGCGGACCAATCCGCCGCCCGGGCCAATGCAAAGCCCGTCTTTGTAATTCACGGTCGAATATTCCACCGCGACCGTTACCTCGGCCTCGGGCAGTTGATCTTCGGTGATCTGGGTCACCTCGGCATGGGTCTTGCCTTCGTCGTCTTTGTTCACAATCAATGCGTTAAAGCTCATCTCTCATCTCCTTTTCAGGTTTCAATATGGTGGGTCTCAGGCCCAGAAACGCTCTCGTACGGTCACGTCTCGCACGCCTTCGGGTGTTTGAACCTGCAACCGCGTGCCCGGATCCCAATGGGTCATGCGCACCATTCCAATCGCGACATTCACCGAGAAATCAGGCGACCAGACGGTCGAAGTCACCTGCCCTACGCGCTTGTTACCTGCCATCAGCGGCCAAGCCCGGTCACAAAGCGGTACCGGATCGCCCGAGATCTCAATGGGCCGTATCTGTTGCAACGGTCCCTCTTTGGCCACCCGGAGCAGCGCATCTCTGCCGATACAGCCCATGGCCGCCTGTGTGTCGCACAGTTTTCCCAGACCACACTCATGGGGGGTGTTATCGTCGGTCATGTCATTGCCATAACTCAGTAATCCCCCCTCGATCCGCTCGATCAGATTGGGACAGCCCGCGCGCACATCTAAATCGCGCCCTGCCTCAAACAGGGCCTCCCACAGCGGCATGGCGATGTCCGCGCCCTCGGTGTAGATTTCAAAGCCGCCCTGTTTGGAGTAGCCTGAGCGCGCTACATTCATAGTGCGGCCTTGGAACTGAAACGCGCCGAACCGGAAGAACTTCACGTTTCGTACCGCATCGCCAAAAATCCGCGCGACAAGGTCTTCGGCCTTTGGCCCCTGCACGGCCAGCAGGTTCACGTCAGGCTCATCGACCAAAACATCAAGGCGATAGCCGTTGCATATCCCTTTGGCCCACAGCAATAAATCACTGTCAGCGATGGAGATCCACCAACGATCCTCGGCCAATTTTACGGCGACGGGATCGTTGAGCATCCCGCCTGTCTCATCCACGATCGGTACATAAACACAGCGCCCCGGCGCCACCTCACGCAGGTCGCGCGGGGTCAGCATTTGCATCAGCCGTGAAGCATCCGGCCCGCGCAGCTCAACCTGTCTTTCACAAGCCACATCCCAGACTTGCACGGCTTTCTTCAAGTGGTGATAATCGGCTTCGGTGCTTTCAAAGACGGTTGGCAACAGCATCCGATTGTAGACCGTATAGGCCTTCACCCCCGCAGCCTCCACGCCAGCCGAGAAGGGCGTGCGCCGGATGCGGCGTGAAGGGGAAAGTTCAGCCATCAGCCGTCCTCCGACATAAAGATCAGATCGGTCACCGGCGCCTCCTGCCCGGCACTCGTCAGCATGGCATGCACCTGACCCCGATGATGGGTTTGGTGGTTAAAGAAATGCACCACAGTTCGCGCAAAGGGGGTAGTAGCATCGCGCTGTAAGATACCGGAATACCAAGTTAACTCGGCATCCAAATCATCCTGACGGAGGTTCTGGGCCCAGTTCGAAATAGCCACGTCGCACTGTTGCCGCGCAGAGCACCAAGCGGCACCTGTGGGACAGAGTTCGGTGTCCCGCCCCTCAGGCTTCGGGAAGGCCGGATCGAAACGAGACAACCAAATTTGGTCGCACCAAAGAAGATGGTTCAGGGTGCTGAGGAGCGAGCCAAAGAACGCCCCGCGATCCTGCGTCAACGCATCTTCCTGCATCACCTTAATAACGCTTATCAACTGTTTGTTTTGCCAAGCGTTATATCGGGCCATCTCTTGGGCGTAACCGGGGGTAATCACTTGGTGCCCTGCCAGTCAATCGCGCAGACCTCAGCCGATTTTCCGCCAAAATCCCAAACCCGGCCATAGTCACGCACCTTGGATTTCACACCACGTGCCGCGACGATATTGGGGCCCATCCAGTATTTGGAATTGGTAATAGTTACAGGCTGATCTGGTTCGGCCCCTGCAAGCAGTTCGATTTCGCCGTTAATCTTGCGGCCAATGTTGATAACTCGGCGATTTCCATCACGAATAATCTCAACCGGCGCGCGTTCGGCCCCGATAATCTCGCTCACCAGCATGGTGAACAGTCCTGTCGTACCACCTGCGGCACCGCTGAAAATCTTCAACAATCCCTCATAAGCCGCTTCGCTTGCACGGTCGTCCACGTAGGCTGCGACCTTCCAATTGCCCTCGCCCATACGGCCCGGAATATCAACCAATAGGCCAACGTTCAGCCCAGCCAAGTCTTCACCCTCAAAATGGCCCTCGTCGATCACGATGCCCATCCAGGCGTGACAGTGCCCTTCGGTCGGCAGATGCGCGCCGAGGCTGACCACGCAGGGGCAGAAGACATCGCATGAGCAGTTAAGAAAGAGCTCTCCCTTCACGGCCCAATCGGCGGGCGTCATCTCTCGGTTTGGCATATTATCCTCCTGTTAATACGGGCCACCCGGCCACGACGACAGCGCCGAGGATCAGGGTGAAACCCATTGGTTTTGTTACGTAATGGCCAATTTGGGGTAGCTTTTCGATTACCATAAACAATGTCGCCAGCCCCATCCATGCAAGGTTCATCACCCCGCCGGCAAAGCCCAACACCATAAAGCCCCAACAGCAACCTGCACAGAATATCCCAAGCCCAAGCCCCATGCGGAAACCACCTGCGGCTCCGGGCCGCCAGTTGCCTATGAAATACATCATCGGGGAATGGCAGACGCCGTGGCAAATCTCCTTGGCGCGGGTGAATTGAAACAAGCCCACAGCCAGCAGCAGTGCCGCGGCCGTCCAGCGGGATTTGGCGATACCCAGCATGTCGATCACCCCGCCATGCAGCAACAGCAACTGCAGCGCGGCGATCGCGGCAGCAAAAACAAGCCAGACCGAAAAATAGCCCGCCAGCACCGCCAGCCAGCCCGCACGGGTGCCGTTGGCCGAAGTCATAAGGTCCTCGTAAGCGCGCAGCGTGGGCACCATCGTTGGCACCATCATCGCTGCCATCATGGCACCCCACATCACAAAAAGCGGCAGAAAACGCGCCATGGGCATGTACATATCCATACCCGGATCCATTTGCCGCATCCGTTCGGCCATGGCGCCGGGGCGGCCAAGCAGATCAAGGTCCATCTGCATCACCATGGTATACATCACCCACCAAGCGACTAGGATTAAAGAGAAAAATCCTAACCAGACTGTGGATCGTACCACTGCAGACATCCCGCGCTCCCCCCGTGCAAGCTCTTGTGAATTTAATGTCAGACAATTAAAGTCCTCGCAAACATTAATTGTAAGACATATGAAAATTGACCCTACCAACCCTGCCGATCTTTCAGCTCAGATCGCCACTGCCATTCGCGACGCGATTGTCGGTGGGCGGTTAATTGTCGACCAGCGGCTACCGTCGGAGGCGGAATTGGCCGAACAGTTTGAGGTTTCGCGCCCAACGGTACGTGAGGCGCTCAAGCGTCTTGCAGCACAATCGCTGATCCGGACGCAGCGCGGGGCCACGGGCGGCGCTTTTGTGAACCGCCTCAGCTTTCCTGATGCCTACGATCAGCAGATCACCACATCGACCCTGCTTTTGTCGATGAATGCGGTGAGCTTTGAGACCGCCTGCGAAGCCCGCTATGCCCTTGAACGCGCATGTGCGCCCCTCACGGCGCAGCGCCGCACGGCCGATCACCTTGCGACGATGCGTGCTGAAATTCACCGTCAAACGCAGCCGGGGCTGACCGATGAGGCCTTCTGCGCCTCTGATGTGGCCTTTCACCGCGCACTGGTGGATGGCGCAGGCAATCCGGTGCTGAGTTATCAACTCGCCGGCGCCGTTGAGGCCATGCAGCCGTTGATGAATATGATCACCTTCACAGCGCGGGACCGTGAGCGGATTATTGTGTTACATCAGGACATTGCCAATGCGGTGGAAGCGCAGGATGGCGCAGCAGTAACGGATGGATTGAGCGCACTTGAGGCGGAGACCCAAGGATTGGCGGAAAGTGTTTTCGCTGCTCGGGCCGCACGGAACATCGGAAAGGCTGACGCTGCGCCCGAGAATTCAAAGTTGCGCTAAATAACATATAGTTGCGCTCCTTCTTTAATCTAGGAATTTCACTGCATCGCGCCCCTTGCAATTCATCCCCCTCGGCCCTACCTTAGTCATGTCCTTCGGGACTATGGACATAAACGCGCTCGTAATAAGCGGTTCGGACCCGGGGGCGGTACCCGGCGGCTCCACCAATTATCCTTCATTTGGGGATCATGGGGCCGAAATAGGATCGACGAACGTCTAAAGGGGTTGCTTTGTTTCGGTGAGTTACCACCGTTATCGGTACAAAATGTACAATTGCAAATGACAATCGTGCTCCAGTTGCGATGGCCGCGTAAGCGGTTTCAGCGACTGAAATCTAAGTCCTTAGGCTTTGCAGCTTAAGGCGGGGTTCGCAGGTACCTGGCAACAGAAACCTGCACTTACTCCCCATCTTACACGCTTTTCGCTTGAGCATTGACCAAGGCGTTTTTGCGGTTTATCCCAGATACATGGGGTCCGCGATTGCCCCGTGAGGCTAAGGCCCGAGGATCGCATCCTGTTACGGAAACAAAGGATGCCCTATGCCCGCCCCAAGTGAAATCACCCCCGCCCAGCTTCTGCGTCTGATCGGCACGCCGGATGCACCGGTTATCGTGGATAGTTGCATTGAACCTGACTTTGCCGAAGACCCCTATTTGATCCCCGGTTCCTTTCGTCATCCCCATAGCGATATAGACGCTTTGAAACAAAGGCTTGCAGGACGTTCTTGCATCGTTGTCTGCCAGCGCGGACTAAAGCTGAGCCAAGGGCTCGCCGCGCGCTTGCGCGCAGATGTTATCAACGCGCAGTTTTTGTCTGGCGGCATGTACGGCTGGCGGGATTTGCCAGCGGCGCCCCGTATCCCGTTTGACGCGCTGCCGCCGCTACAAGACGGCGCGACGCTCTGGGTTACCCGCCATCGGCCAAAGATCGACCGCATCGCCTGCCCTTGGCTGATCCGACGTTTCGTGGACCCGGGCGCGCGGTTCCTTTTTGTCGCGCCGGATCAGGTCTTGGCTGTCGCCGAAAAGTTCGACGCCACGCCTTTCGACATCGAAGATGTACACTGGTCGCACCGGGGCGAACTCTGTACCTTCGACACAATGCTGGCTGAATTTAATCTGCAAACGCAGGCGCTTGTGCGACTTGCCGCCGTCGTACGCGGGGCAGATACCAACCGCCATGACCTCGCCCCCGAGGCCGCTGGTCTGTTGGCGATCTCGGTGGGCCTATCCCGCCAATACCGCGATGATCTGGCGCAGCTTGAGGCGGGCATGGTGCTTTACGACGCGCTATACCGCTGGGCGCGAGATGGTGCAGGCGAAACCCATGATTGGCCTGCAGGACGCGCGCAATGATCCCGCCAACATGGCCCGAAATGACCCGCGTGTTTGGCCGGATCGGCCTGATGTCTTTTGGCGGGCCCGCCGCGCAGATTGCCGTCATGCATCGCGAGCTGGTTGAGGAGCGGCCGTGGCTCAGCGAACAGACATTCCTGCGTGCTCTGTCCTTGTGCATGCTCCTGCCCGGCCCCGAAGCAATGCAACTTGCGACTTACGCGGGATGGCGTCTGCGCGGGGTGGCAGGTGGGCTTCTGGGCGGGTTGCTTTTTGTAGTCCCGGGGGCGCTCTTCATTGCGGTACTGGCTCTGCTCTATGCGTGGTATGGCCAACTGCCCTTGGTGCAAATTGCGTTCTTAGGTATTAAGGCGGCAGTGATTATCGTGGTCTTTCAGGCGCTTATGAAGGTTTCTTCAAAAGCGCTTCGGGGACAACTGGGCTGGGCGCTGGCCCTAGGGTCATTTATCGCGCTCTTCGTACTGGGGCTTCCGTTCCCTCTTATCATCCTTGTCGCCGGCGTTATCGGCATGATCGCGGGTGACCCTGCGGTTGCGCCGGAAAGCGTCCATTTAGCCCCTGCGCGCAGTCTGCGTACTTTGCTCGTTTGGGGCGCACTCTGGGCGGCACCGCTTGTTATGTTGGCGCTCACGGGAAATGAATTTCTGCTTCAATTGGGGCTGTTCTTCTCAAAACTCGCGGTGGTCACCTTTGGCGGTGCCTATGCCGTGTTAGCCTATATGACGCAGACAGTGGTGCAGGATTTCGGCTGGATTGATACGGATCAGATGATCGATGCGCTCGGGCTGGCAGAAACCACGCCCGGGCCGCTGATCCTAGTGACGCAGTTTGTGGGCATGCTGGCAGGTTTCGCGCAGAGTGGGCCTTGGGGCGCGCTTTCTGCCGGGATGCTGGCGCTTTGGGTAACATTTACGCCCTGCTTTTTGTGGATTTTCCTTGCTGGGCCTTATCTCGAAGCGCTTTCGGCGCAGCCGCGTATTGCGGGTGCGTTGCAAGCGATTACCGCAGCCGTCGTTGGTGTGATTGCCAACCTGTCAGTTTGGTTTGCCTTGCATGTGCTGTTTGACCGGGTCGCCTCGGCGACCTTCCTTGCCCTGCCCGCCCCGGTTTGGGAGAGCTTCAACCTCACGGCCGCGGCGCTGACCCTCGTGGCCGGTATATTGATGCTAGGGCTTAAGCGCGGTTTTGTGACCTCCATGGTCCTGCTTGCCGCCCTCGCCTTGCTATTGAGCGTGATTTAGCGCCGCGCCCCCTTTCACTCGCCCGTGAATGGGGTATGCTTAGCCCTGCCCATCGCCCGTACCGGAGAGAAGAATGAGCCGCAGCATTGATTACGGCAACCTAATGCACGAAGCCATGCGGGGTCTGATCCGCAAGGTTTTGCAGGATATTTCTGACAATGGCCTGCCGGGGAATCACCACTTCTTTATCACCTTCGATACATCGCATCCTGACGCGGAACTGGCCGATTGGCTGTCAGATCGCTATCCGGGCGAAATGACTGTGGTCATGCAGCATTGGTACGACGGGCTGGACGTCACGCCTGACGGCTTTGCGATCACGCTGAACTTTGGCGACGCGCCAGAGCCGCTTTATATTCCTTACGACGCGATCCGCACATTCGTGGACCCTTCGGTTGAGTTCGGCCTGCGGTTTGAGCAGCAGGAAAGCGAAGAGGAAGACGACGACAGCGAAGAGAACACGCTTGATCAGACTGACGAGGACGAGTTGGAAGTCGCGGAAGAGCCGTCCAAAGATGCCGAGATCGTCTCGCTGGATTCGTTCCGGAAGTAAGGGCAACAGCTCCGTTAGCGCCATCCCTGCATTGCGCAGGCCGCATCGCGCAGGTAAACCGCTGGACAACGATAAGTCACAGCAGGAGCCGCAAAATGGCCGATACCCGCACCGAAACCGACAGCTTTGGTCCGCTCGAAGTTCCCTCCGATAAATATTGGGGCGCGCAGACACAGCGCTCGATCATCAACTTCCCAATTGGGTGGGAAAAGCAGCCGATCGCCATTGTCCGCGCGCTTGGCGTGATCAAGAAAGCCTGTGCGCAGGCGAATGTGGCTCAAGGTTCGCTGGACGAAGAGCGCGGTAAAGCGATCATTCAAGCCGCTGGCGAAGTCTTTGAAGGCAAGTTCGACGATAACTTCCCGCTGGTGGTCTGGCAGACTGGCTCGGGCACGCAGTCCAACATGAACGCTAATGAGGTCATCGCCAACCGCGCGATTGAGCTTATGGGCGGCACCATCGGCTCCAAAGACCCGGTGCACCCCAATGATCATTGCAACATGGGCCAGTCGTCGAACGACACTTTCCCCACCGCCATGCATATCGCCACTGCGATGACCGCGCGGGACGTGCTGCTGCCGGGGCTGGAGAAGCTGCACGGCGCGCTGCAGAAAAAGGTCGAAGAATTTGACGGCATCATCAAGATCGGCCGCACCCACACGCAGGATGCGACTCCGCTGACACTCAGCCAAGAGTTCTCGGGCTACACCCATCAGGTCGCCATGAGCATCGTCCGCGTGCGCGACGCGCTTGGCCGCATTTATGAGTTGGCCCAAGGCGGCACCGCTGTTGGCACCGGGCTAAACACCAAAAAGGGTTGGGCCGAGACCGTAGCGCATAACATGGCCGAGATCACCGGCCTGCCCTTCGTCACCGCGCCGAACAAATTCGAAGCGCTGGCCGCTCATGACGCGATGGTGGAAATCTCTGGCGCGCTGAAAACCGTATCGGCCTCGCTGTTCAAGATCGCCAATGACATCCGCCTTCTGGGCTCCGGTCCGCGCTGCGGTTTGGGCGAGCTGATCCTGCCTGAGAACGAGCCCGGCTCGTCCATCATGCCGGGCAAGGTGAACCCCACCCAGTGCGAAGCGCTGACACAGGTCTGCATTCAAGTAATGGGCAATGACGCGGCCGTCGGTTTCGCCGGCTCTCAGGGGCATTTTGAGCTCAACGTTTATAAGCCAATGATGGCCTATAACGTGTTGCAATCCATGCAACTTTTGGGTGACGCAGCCTCGGCCTTTACCGACAATCTTATGGTTGACCTCAAGGCTGACGCGGACCGGATCGAAAAGCTGATGCGCGAGTCGCTGATGCTTGTAACCGCGCTGGCGCCCGAAATCGGCTATGACAATGCCACCAAGGTCGCCAAGACCGCGCATAAGAACGGCACCACGTTGAAAGAAGAAGCCATCGCACTGGGCTTCGTGGATGCTGAAACCTTTGAACGGGTCGTGCGGCCCGAAAATATGATCGGACCAAAATGAGTGCGCCCATCAACCTGAACAAGGTGAAGAAAGAGCGGGACCGTTCGTCCCGCAAAGCCCGCGCGAACGAAAACGCCGTGGGTTTTGGCCAGACCAAAGCGCAGAAAGAAGCGCTGAAGGCTCGCGCCGAACAGATCGCCCGCAATCTGGAAGCGCATAAGCGCGAGACATGAACGCGCGGCCTCGCAAACATTCGGTGACCCTTCGGGGTCACCGGACATCTATCTCTCTCGAAGATGAGTTTTGGGATGAGTTCCGCGCCATTGCTGCCGCGCGCGGCATGCCAATTAATGCGCTGGTGACGGAGATTGACGCGGCGCGGGGGCTGGACATCGGGCTCG
Organism: Sulfitobacter indolifex; assembly: GCF_022788655.1. Lineage (NCBI taxonomy): Bacteria > Pseudomonadati > Pseudomonadota > Alphaproteobacteria > Rhodobacterales > Roseobacteraceae > Sulfitobacter > Sulfitobacter indolifex. Next base: position 1,594,386 of record NZ_CP084951.1, read on the forward strand.
CTGGTGCGATCCGTTTATTCGTGCTGCGGGCGTTAAAGGAACGTTTACCAAAGGCGGAATAGCGTTGGACCATGGCCCTCGCATCCCCTCTCTCGCCCGCCGCTTGGCTAGATGATATGTTCGCCTCTAAGGCGGCGATCCGCGGTCAGGTCATTCGACGTAAAGCGCGCGATATTGAGAAGTTTATCGGACGGCGAGAATTTGAAAACGAATTGGAACGTCGTGGTTTTCAAGCTGTAGAAAACGCCGGACAGGTCATCATATTTTGCAATAGAGAACCCATCCGGCGGATCGTTTAGCCGATTTCTTTTAAAGAAATCGGCCCCGGAATTTTCAAAAAATTCCGATCTAGCAGATTGATGCCTGATAAATCTTGTCGATGTTCTGACCAAGCGCCTGATTGAACTCTTCGTCCGTCATTTTAACGTTCAAACCTTCGGTCAAGGCGCGGGAGAAACTGGCGATCATCGTCCGGTTCTTGCCCAGCCGTTCGCAGGCTTCAGCCGTAGAATACCCACCCGACAGCGCCACGACGCGCAGAACGTTGGCGTGACCCGCCAGACCGTCATAGAGACCTGCCTTTTCAGGGATCGTCAGCTTCAGCATCACCATCTCACCTTCAGGTAGCGCGTTCAGATGCTTTTCGATCTCGCCGCGCAGGATCTCTTCGGCCTCTGCTTTGCTGTCGGAGTTGATGTCCACCTCAGGCTCGATGATCGGCACCAGACCCGCCGCGCAGACCTGCTTGGCCAGCTCAAATTGCTGCGCCACCACGGCGGCGATGCCGTTCTCATTGGCCGCGTGAATCACCGACCGCTCTTTGGTGCCAAAGATGCCGTGCTTGACCGCGCGAGCCAGAAGATCGTCGATCTCCATGATCGGCTTCATCATCTGCACGCCGTTGTTTGTTTCTTCCAAACCCTTGTCGATCTTCAGAAATGGCACCACACCCCGGTCTTCCCAGAGCAGTTGCGCGACCGGCTTGCCGTTGATCGTGTCATCCATCGTGCGCTCGAAAAGGATCGCACCAATCACTTTGTCAGAGGTGAAATCTTCGGCCAGAATGATCCGCGCGCGCATGTCGTGGACGGCTTTGAACATCTCGGCGTCGCCGTTGTAATCCGACGGTTCCACGCTGTAGAGGCTCAGCGCCTTGGGGGTGGAGCCACCCGATTGATCGAGCGCCGCGATGAAGCCCTTGCCGCTGTTCATTTGCTCAAGTTGCGCCTTGTCGTAGCCCATGTCACCCACGTCCTATTGTTGATTCCGTTCGCAGCGTTTCTAATTGAAACGCAAAGCCGATGATAGAAGCTAGCGTCTTGATAGCGCTAACCAAATGCCCTTATCTGAACGGACGGTCAAATGTGCGACCGGCACGGGCACCCGGTTGGGCTGCGCCGTGACGCGGAAGTCGCGCAGGATACGCGACAGGATCAACGGCCCTTCGACCATGGCGAATCCCGCGCCTGTACAGACCCGCGGCCCGGCAGAGAATGGGATGAAGGCCTCGCGCTGGCACTGTTTGCCGTTCTCGGTCTGCCAGCGGGTTGGGTCAAAACCGTCGGGGTTGTCCCAGAGCCGTTCGTGACGGTGCAGGTGCCACGGGCTGAGCACCAGTTGCGCGCCTTTCTTCACATCCCGATCCCGGAAACGTTCGGGACAGCTGTTTTCGCGCACCATCATCGGCACGGGCGGATAAAGGCGCAGCGTCTCGCGAAAGACATCCCGGCTGAGCTTAAGCTTGGACATCACCGCGAAATCGCAAGTCTCAAGCGCCTGCGCCTCCTCGGCCAGCCGCTCTTGCCACTCGGGATGCGTGGCCATCAGATAAAGCGCCCATGCCAATGCGGAGGCACTCGTTTCATGACCCGCAAGGAAGAAAATCGCGACCTGATCGACCATTTCCTCGGTGTCAAACCTCTCGCCTGTTTCGGGGTCAGCCTGGGTCATGATCTTTGTGGCAAGATCGTCGGGCGCGGAGCCTGCATTGATCTGAGCCATCCGTTCTCGGGTCAGGTCAGTGAGCAGCGCCCTGATCCGGGCGGCGCTGGCCCGGGTGTCCTTGCGAAACAAGCGTGGCATCCAACGCGGCAGCGGCAAAAGCGCACCGAGGTTCAGAATCGGCTGGCTGCGTTGATAGTTGCGAAACTCGTCAAAGACCGCGCGGGCGACCTCGTGCTCGATGGGCAGCGAAAACAGCGTGCGAAAGATTACATCTGCGGCGGCGTGGCTGGTCTCGGCTTCGATCTCGACCACCTGCCCCGCTTGTCCCTCAAGCCGCTTAGCAGCAGCCTCTGCCGCATCCCACATGGCTGGAAAGGTTTCGCGCAGGCGCCCCCCTTCAAACGCCGGATCGATGATGCGGCGCTGGCGTTTCCATGTCTCGCCATTGGTCAGAAAGACGGAGTTGCCCAAGAGCGGGCGCAGCCCTTCGCCGATCCGTTCTGACTTCGGAAAATCATCGGGCCGTTCTTTCAGAACCGTTTTGACCAATTCAGGTTGGTTCATCAGGTAGCTACGGAAAAACGGCGTTTTAAACTCCGCCATCCACGCCCGGTAAAGCCGCGCGGGCTGGGCCGAAAGGATGTCCTCGCGAAACAGCTTGGCATAGCGCCAGAGCGACACGCGATCGGCGCGCGCGGGGGGCTTGGGGGGCAGGTTCATGCGGCGACAGATGTGTATTTGCTGACTGCGTGGTTAATGCGGGATTTGGAGGCCGGGCGCCCATCATATCGCGCGGCCAAGGTCTGCGGCCCGGCAGTGATCTGAAAATAGTCATAGTCGCCCGGTCGGTCGAAGGCACAGAGATACTGGAAATGCAGCCGGAAAAAGCGCCAGCGCAACGCCTTCCAGCGCGCGGGACTGAGCGTTTGGGTGAAGGCAGCAGAAAAGACCAGCGGCCAGCGTTTGCCGTCGGGGGCCACACCTGACACCGACACCGGATCACAAAGCGCAAAGGCGCAGCCATCGCCGGGCGCGGTGACATCAACCCACGCCAATTCATCGCGTGTTGAGAGATAGCGCAGGTCGGCGCGCAACCGGTCGGCGCGGGGCAGGAAGGAGACCATTGGCACCACCTGTCCGAGCGAGAGGAACCCCAATGCCGGACCGTGTTCGGGCACCCTGCCCGCGCGGATCAGGTCGGCCAGTACCGAAACCCCCAGATGGGCGCCGGAGGAATGGCCAACAACCAGCACCTCGTCAACGTCCTCGGCCAAGGCGGGGGCGATGTCGTCGCCAAACCGCTCCATGCGGGCCTCCAACTCCGGCGGGTTCGCACCCCGCGTGGCGGCGGAATAGGCGTAGTCATGCATGAGGTAATAGGCGAAAAACCTGCCGTCCTTTTTCTTGAACCAGCGGAGCAGCGCGGTCCCCAGCCCCATGCCCGCTGCTGCAAAAGCCAGCCGCGCCGCCCAGTGGTCAGTCATCACCCCGAGGGCACGATAGGTCAGCAGGCCAAGTGCAATGGCCAGCAAGGCTTGCAAAATCAACATCCCCACCGGATAGAGCGCCGCAATCACAGGCCCCTTGCGCAGACGCATCAGCCGCCAAAGGGCGCCCGAGCCGATGTAGACCCAAGCTGTCCGCAGCAATTGCCAATAGGTCGCGGGGATCGAATTGCTCATGCTTTCGCGCACGATGTCGGACCAGACCAACACCTCCACCTGTGAGGTGACCTGACGGCCGTCAATCTGAGAATCGACGCGCCAGCCGTAGTTCCCCTTGCCCGCCTTGGGTTTCAAACCGATCTCATAGCCAGAAATCTTCGCCTGCGCCGCGCCTTCCCTACGGTAAAGCTCGCGGTAGCGGCGCGGGTGAGTCGGATCATAGCCGGGGATGTAGAACACCCGACGCGTCTTGACTTGCCCTTTATTGCTAGCGCTCATGCCCAACCCCTTGTCCGGCACAGTCTAGCCTTAATTCGGGGCAAGAATAAGGCTTTATCCCACGGTGGCGAGGATCGGAAACGTCTCAAGCAGCCAGAAGGAGAAGGTCGTGAACGCCCCGGTCAGCAGCGCCAGACCGACCAGCACCAAAAGCCCGCCCATGATCCGCTCAATCAGCTTCATATGGGGTTTGATCCGGTTCATCAGTGTCATCGCGCGGGTGATGAACATTGCGGCCAATAGGAAGGGAATACCAAGACCTGCCGCATAGACGCCCAACAATAGCGTCCCGCGAGAGACTGAGGCCTCACTTGCCGCCAGCGACAGGATCGCGCCGAGCTGCGGGCCGATACAAGGCGTCCAGCCAAAGGCGAACGCCAGCCCCAGAACATAGGCACCGAAACTTGAGCCGCCCTTATCACCTGCGTCCAAACGCGCCTCTTGATCAAGGAACGGAATGCGGAACAGACCCACAAAATGCAGGCCAAAGACGATAATCACCACGCCAGAGATTTTGGCGAAGAGCGCCTGATTCTGCAGAAAGAACATCCCGAAGGCCGAGGCGGTAAAGCCCAGCAGGATGAACACGGTGCTCAGCCCCAGCACAAAGAACAACGCCGCCACGACCGCGCGCCGCCGCGCGGTGCCGTGGCTGGACATGTCGTTAATCGACACGCCGCCCATATAGGCCAGATAGGGCGGCACGATGGGCAGCACGCAGGGCGACAGAAAACTGAAAATCCCGGCGATCAGGGCGATTGTCATGGCGGGCAAGAGCCCAGCGTCGAGGAGGCTGATATCAAACATGCCCAAGTCCTAGACCGCCTGAGCCCCGGCGTCACCTGTCATATTGTCACAAGATCGTGGACCTTGAGAAACTCTTGGATTAACTGAGCTTATGAAAATCGAAAAACTAGATGCCACGGGGCTTTTGTGCCCCCTGCCTGTGTTAAAAGCACGCAAACGACTGGTCGCTTTGGGACTGGGCGATCAGCTGCACATGCTTGCCGATGATCCTGCCGCCGTGATTGACGTGCCGCACTTTTGTGCCGAAGCCGGGCACGCGCTGACCGAAACCCGGACCGAGGGTAAGGCTGAGCTCTATATTATTACCAAAGGCGGCTAAGCGCACAGCGCGGGGCGACTTATCCCTGAAATTCATCCGCGCGAGAATCAAAAACGGCGGGCTTGAGGGCCCGCCGTTTCTATTTACTGCGCTGTGATTTAGCTGCCCAGCGACCACCAGCCCCGACGTTTGGGCTTGGGCTTCTCAGCGGGCTGTTCCTGCACCTGTTCGGCTGCGGGCTCAGGTGTGGGCTCTGGCTTTGGCTCTTGCGCGATCGGCGCCGTTTCAGGGGCCGGCTCTGCAATCGGTGCTTCGGTCGGCAGCACGTCGGCCATTGCGTCAGGCGTTGCTGCTGCGTCGGGCGTTGCTTCGGCGACCGGCTCTACCGGTTTCGCCTTGGCGCGGCTGCGGCGCTTGCGCTTTGGTGCGGGTTCGGCAGCGTCTTCGGTGGTCACCGGATCGACTGTCACACTGCCCTCTGCCGGTGCATCGGCGGCTGGTTTTTTGGCCCGGCTGCCACGGCTCCGTCGTGCCTTGGGTTTGGACGTCTCTTCCGCCTCAGCTTCAGCGGCAACCTTGGGCGTTTCGCCCTCGGCGGCAGCAAGCGCTTCGGGGGCCGGTTCGGCCTCTGGTGCGATTCCGGCCTTGGGCTTGCGCGACCGGCTACGGCCCTTGGGCTTAGGCTTTTCTTCGGCGGCAGGCGCGGTTTCACCTTCGGATTGAGGCGTCTCCGCCTCTACCGGCTGGCTCTTTTCCGCGTCATCTGATTGTGCGGCGTCCTGCTGCTGACCGTCGTTCTGGTCCTCGGCACCATTTTGCTGCTCACCATTGCCATTGCGGCCACGGCCACCCCGGCTGCGACGACGACGGCGGCGGCGCTTGGATTTACCCTCGCCATCGCCCTCTTCACCATTGCCATTGCCATTTGCGTTGCCGTTACCATTCCCGTCTTCGGACTGGCTGGGGTCCTGAGCGGCAGGTGCCTCTTCGGCTTCAGCCTCTGCTGCACTCTCGTCTTCGTCGATCTGATCCATCAAGGAGGTGTCGACCGACACAACGTGATCCGACACAGGCGGCACGGTGCGGGTAGCAGTTTTGAACTTCTCGATGTGGAAATCGGGGCTTACCAAGGATGGGTCGCCTTCGATCCGCACAGACATGCCATAGCGCATTTCGATATGGGCGATATGTTCACGCTTTTGGTTCATCAAGAAGTTGGCGATGCCCACGGGCGCACGCACCAGCACTTCGCGCGAACGGCGGCGGGTGCCCTCTTCTTCGATCTGGCGGATGATCGACAGCGCGAGGTTATCGTCCGAGCGCACCAGACCGGTGCCGTGGCAGGCATGACAAGGCTGAGTGGTCGCCTCGATCATACCGGGGCGCAGACGCTGGCGCGACATTTCCATCAGACCAAAGCCCGAGATGCGGCCCACTTGGATGCGCGCACGGTCGGTCTTGAGTTTGTCTTTCATCATCTTTTCGACGGCGGCGTTGTTTTTCCGCTCGTCCATGTCGATGAAGTCGATGACGATCAGCCCGGCAAGGTCACGCAGACGCAACTGGCGCGCCACCTCGGCGGCGGCCTCAAGGTTGGTCTTGGTCGCGGTCTGCTCGATCGAGCCTTCTTTGGTCGCCCGGCCAGAGTTGACGTCGATGGCAACCAACGCTTCGGTCACGCCGATCACAATGTAGCCGCCCGAGGGCAGTTGCACCGTGGGGTTGAACATGCCCGACAGGTAGCTTTCCACCTGATAGCGCGCGAACAGCGGCAGGCTCTCGTTATAGAGTTTTACGTTTTTGGCGTGGGACGGCATGATCATCTTCATGAAGTCCTTGGCGATGCGGTAGCCGCGCTCGCCCTCGACATGAATCTCGTCAATCTCGCGGTTATAGAGGTCGCGGATCGAGCGTTTGATCAGGTCGCCTTCTTCGTAGATTTTCGCAGGCGCGATCGACTTCAGCGTCAGCTCGCGGATCTGCTCCCAGAGGCGCTGGAGGTATTCGTAATCGCGCTTGATCTCGGCCTTGGTGCGTTTGGCACCGGCGGTCCGCACGATCAGGCCTGCGCCTTTCGGCACTTCGATTTCGGTCGCGATTTCCTTAAGCTTCTTGCGGTCGACGGCATTGGTGATCTTGCGGCTGATGCCACCACCACGTGCGGTGTTGGGCATCAAGACACAGTAGCGGCCAGCCAGGCTGAGGTAAGTCGTGAGTGCGGCACCTTTGTTGCCACGCTCTTCTTTGACGACCTGCACTAGAAGGATCTGGCGCACCTTAATCACTTCTTGGATTTTGTACCGACGCGGGCGCGGCTTGCGCACGGGGCGAATGTCTTCGCTGTCGTCTTCGTCAGCCACGGATTCGATGGAATCGTCCTTGGCCGTGGCATCGCTGCCGTTCGCCTCGTTGGCGTTATTTTCTGTGGCGTCGGTTGCTTCGAACGCGTCGCCATCATCGCCATTGCCTTCGGGCTCTTCCACAGGCGTTTCAGCGACACGCTCCATGGGCGAACTGCCCTCTTCGCTGTCGAGGTCAACCGTTTCCATCCCGGCGATCTGGTCGCTGCTTTCGTCGGAAACCTCGGACGTGGCTACTGCATCATCACTGTTGGTCTCAGCGGCTTGGCTTTTGGACCGGCCACGCGAACGAGAGCGGGTGCGTTTGGGCTTTTCGTCATCCTCATCCTTGGCGGCTTGTGCTTCAGCATAAGCGCGCTCTTCTTCCAGCAGCGCCTGTCGGTCAGCCACGGGAATCTGGTAATAATCGGGGTGAATTTCCGAGAATGCGAGGAATCCATGGCGGTTGCCGCCATAATCCACAAAGGCCGCCTGAAGGGACGGCTCAACGCGCGTAACCTTGGCTAGATAGATATTGCCGGCAAGCTGGCGTTTGTTTTCTGATTCAAAATCGAATTCCTCGACCTTGTTTCCATCCACGACCACAACGCGAGTTTCCTCGGCGTGGGTGGCATCGATAAGCATTTTCTTAGACATAGATCCATTATGCACAGCACCCGCGCGCGGAAGGCCCCTGGTGGGGCATCGGGCTGGGAGGTGTGACTTGTCAGGGCGATGGAGGACGCGGCAACAACAGCGAGGCCAGTGCTGGCCCCGGTCTGTCTGCTCTGAGCAACTGCGCGCGTCATCGCGGTTCTTCTCCGACGCAAGGGCTTGTCGCGCCGCTTGCATCCATTAATTTAGCTGTGCTTCGGTCGGGCTAGCCCTTGCGAATATCAGCGGTTCTTCGGCCGTTTCCGGCCCAATCGGTCTGCCTGCCCCCCGGTGTCGGAGTGACGCAGCAGCGAAACTGTCAAAAGTCGTCATACGCCAGTCGGGCGTTACGGGACTTATCCGGCTAGTTAAGGGCTTTAGGGGGTGAAACACAATGGTCAATCGAATGAGCAACAGTCAAATGCGGTTTAACTTGGCTCGGTTGACAAGCTGGATGCGCTTGGAAACATTCAGACTGTCGCCGAGACTGATGTCGGGGTGACGCGATAGATATGCCTTGCCGCGCCGCGCGGCCCCCAAGCCTTGAAGGACCGCATCCTATGCAAAAAATTCTGCGCCCGGCGCTGTGTCTCACCTTTCTTGGCCTCGCCGCCTGCGACGAGATCGCCGTGGCCGACGATCCAGCAGCATTGGCAGACCTGCGTGGGCAAAAAAGCTGTGTGGCAGCGGTGGGCCAACAGACCGGTGCATCTGGCGTCGCGATCAACACCAGCCGGCCAATCGTCGAACTATACCGCTATGTGGTGAATGTGCCCGGGGCGGCAAGCTGGTCCTGCATCACCGATCAGAACGGCAAAGCCATCGAGATCGCAGAGCAGCGCAGCGGTTAAGCCGCGCTGCCCTCAAAGATCACAGGCGCGGTCAGAGGTAGTCTGACCGCTGCAATCCATATTTGGCCATCTTCTCGTTCAAGGTCCGGCGCGGCAGGCAAAGCTCATCCATAACGCTGGCGATTGAGCCTTTGTGGCGGCGCATGGTATTGTCGATCAACATGCGCTCAAAGGCTTCGACGTATTCTTTCAACGGCTTACCTTCAGTGGTCATCACCGGCTGCATCTCGTCATGGTCGCTCATCAACAGCGACGCAATGGTGCCCGAGCCACGGCGCGATTGCAGCACTGCGCGTTCGGCCACGTTGATCAGCTGGCGCACATTGCCGGGCCACGGCGCTTGCAACAGTTGCGCGGCTTCTTGGGCCGAGACCTGCGGTGCGTCGCACCCGTATTCATCCGCGAACTGATCGCTCAGGCGGGTGAAAAGCGTCAGGATGTCTTCGCCGCGCTGGCGCAGCGGTGGTACGGTAATGCGCAGCGCTGCCAGACGGTAGAAGAGGTCAGAGCGTAGCGCGTCCTCAGATGTGCGGCCCGCCTCTTGCAGGTTTGAGATCGCAACGATTCGCGTCTCGGCTGGTGTGCCCTGCTCGTTGATAGCGCTAAGCAAACGCGCCTGCAGGCTTTCGGAAAGCGCTTCGATGTCTTCCAACACCAGCGTCCCACCGCGTGCCTCTTCAATCGCTGGCAGCTGTGCATCCTCAGGCTGCATGGGGCCAAAAAGCCGTTTGGCCAGCGCGTCTTCTTCCAAGGCACCACAGGAAACGAGGACAAACTTCTTACCTGCGCGGCTGCCGACTGCGTGGAGCGCATGGGCCACCAAAGTCTTACCGGTCCCGGTTTCACCGTCGATCAGCACATGACCATCGGCCTGCCCCAGATCGAGAATGTCTTCGCGCAACCGTTCCATCACTGGCGACTGCCCGATCAGCTTTTTCATCAGCTGGCCGCCGTCGGACAGTTCGCGCCGCAGGGCACGGTTGTCCATCACCAAGCGGCGCGCATTGGTGGCTTTCTTAGCCAACTCGCTCATCCGATCGGGGTTAAAGGGCTTTTCAAGAAAGTCGAACGCGCCGACGCGCATCGCTTCAACTGCCATCGGCACATCGCCATGGCCGGTGATCATGATGACCGGCAGAGCCGAGTCGCTGCCCATCAGTTTTTTCAGGAATTGCATTCCGTCCATACCCGGCATCTTGATGTCAGAAATGACGATGCCCGGATAATCCGGCCCCAACGTTTTCAGCGCATCTTCGGCGCTGCCGAAGGTTTCAGTGTCATAGCCTGACAGAGCCAGCCACTGGCTGATCGACTGCCGCATGTCCTGTTCATCATCTACAATCGCGATTTTCATTGCCTGAGCCATGCGTTTACTCCGCCGCTTCAATCTTCGTTTCATCTGCCAATATAGGCAGTTGCATTTCAAAAACAGCGCCACCGTTCTGTCCGTTGCGCGCCATGAGCCGTCCACCAAGGTCGTTTACGATCCCCGATGAAATGGCAAGACCCAGCCCCACACCATCGCCGGGCTGTTTGGTCGTGTAGAAAGGTTCGAACAGCGCGTCTAAATCCTCAATACCCGGACCATTGTCGCGCACGGTCAATGTCGCCGTCTCCCCCGCTGATAGTATAATGTCTACCTGCGGGTTTCGTTCCGATTTAGTCGCGTCCAATGCGTTTCTTAGCAAGTTTACCATAACTTGTTCGATCCGCATACGGTCCCCCATCACCAAAACAGGGTTATCCGGTAGAATTCGACTGATCTGAACCTGCCGCTGGCGCAACTGCGGCTCCATCATCGACAGCGAAGACGCCAGTGCCGCCCCCATATCGACTGGAGAGAACGCCTCCTGCCCCTTACGGGCATAGGATTTAAGCTGTCGTGTGATCGCGCCCATACGTTCAATCAGGTCGTCGATGCGCCCAAAAGACGAGAGCGCCTCGTCCTGCCGATTCCGCTTTAATAGCAGTCGCGCACCCGCCAGATAGGTTTTCATCGCCGCAAGCGGTTGGTTCAACTCATGGCTCACGGCGGCAGACATTTCGCCCAAGGCGGCCAGTTTTGACGATTGCTCAAGCGTCTGCTCGGCCACTGCGAGGGTCTGTTGAACGCGCTTACGCTCGGCAATCTCACGTTGCAGCGCAAGGTTCAGCGCGCGCAGCTTGGCCGATTCCCGTTGGAAAATAGCAAGCCGTCCGGCGGTGCGACGGCTGAGGAAATAGAACGCCAGGGCAAGGAGGATTGCAAAGCCCATCACCTCTAACGCCAACACGCCGTTCACTTTTTCCCGAACCGAGGCATAGGTGGTGTAGCTGCTCATCCGCCAGCCCCGGAACGGTATCCGGTTCTCAAGGCGCATCACCGCTTCGCCCTGCAAATAGGCATCGGGCGGCAGTGCCGTCCAATCCGTCGTGGCCTGAATGGCGCGTTCAATCGCGCTTTGTGGGGTGTGATTGGCCAGCGCTTCAGGTTCTGTCAGACCCCGCCAGCGGGGTTCCGTGGCAAGGATAATCTCGCCAGTGCTGTCCATAACGATGACCGCGTCAGAGATGCCGGCCCATGCCCGCTCGAACTTTTGCAGATCGACCTCGACGGCAATCACACCTAGCGTCTCTCCCCCCGATTGCATCCGCCGTGAATAGAGGAAACGGTAGCCCCCCTGCTCGCGCTGGATGGTCGAGAAGATCGTGGCGTTGGAGCGGATGGCATCGACAAAATAAGGCTCGGATTTATGTGCTGAGCCAAGGCGGTTACGGTCCGTCGCGGCCACCGTGCGCCCGTCGATGTCATAAAGCATCAATGACGCCGCGCCGATCTCCTCCACGAAGGAGATAAGCCGCTGCGTCGACAGCGAATAATCCGCTGACTGCAGCGCACCGATCAACGTGGGATCCCGCGCCAGAAGCTGTGGCACGATGGCGTTTTGCCGCAACTCCGCGAGCAGGTTGCCGCTGTAAAGCGCGATCCGCAGTTCTGCGCGATTGCGGGTGCTTTCGGTAAAACGGTCAGTCAGCAGCTTGTTGGTGATCGAAATCGTCACCACTGCCAAAATCATCAGCAACGCAATCGCAAACCGTACCCGCCAAGATACGGCCATACTGCTGCGTTCGGGACGGGATGCATCGCTCATCACGACAACCTACGCCCTACGCGCGATGCACTCAAGTCAGGCAGTCTGCAGCGCGCCGGCCAATGCGCGAAAGAGCGCCGCCCCGTCGGTGTTGCCGTGTGCCGCTTCGGCTGCTCGCTCAGGGTGCGGCATCATGCCCAGCACGCGCCGGTTTTCCGATAGAATGCCCGCGATATCATCACGCGCGCCATTCGGGTTCTCGGCATAGCTGAAAGCCACGCGATCTTCGCCGCGCAATTTCGCGATGGTCTCATCATCGGCAAAGTAATTGCCATCATGATGCGCGATCGGAATGTTGATCACCTGACCGGCGTCGTAGCCATTGGTGTAATCGCTCGCCGTGGTCTCAACCTTAAGACCCACGGTCTTGCAGATGTATTTCAGTCCAGCATTGCGCAGCAGCGCGCCGGGCAGCAGGCCGGTTTCCGTCAGCACCTGAAAGCCGTTGCAGATGCCCAGCACATAGCCACCGCGCTCTGCATGGGCCGCCACAGTCCGACAGATCGGAGAGTTTGCGGCAATCGCCCCGCAGCGCAGGTAATCCCCATAGGAGAACCCGCCGGGGATCCCTACGATATCAACGCCTTGCGGCAGCTCGCTGTCCTTGTGCCAGACCATGGAAACCTTGGCGCCCGCAGCTTCAAAGGCCACGGCAAGGTCGCGGTCGCAATTGGACCCGGGAAAGACAACTACCGCTGCGTGCATCAGGCCAGCTCCACCGAATAGGATTCGATCACCGTATTGGCCAAGAGCTTTTCGCACATGGCGGTCACTTCGGCCTCAGACGTGCCCTCGGCAAGGTCCAACTCGATCACCTTGCCTTGGCGCACCCCATTCACCCCATCAAAGCCCAAGGCTCCGAGCGCGTGGCGAACTGCTTCGCCCTGAGGGTCGAGCACCCCGTTCTTCAGCATCACATGCACCCGTGCTTTCATGGCGCGACACCCCTTTGTAACTTCTGCAAATTGAACGGCGAAGCCGCGTTAGTTGATCAACGTCGGCTTGGTCACCGGCTGATTGTTTTTAGGCATCACGCCCAGACGTTTGGCCACTTCGGTATAGGCATCGGTGAGCGAGCCTAGATCGCGGCGGAACACATCTTTGTCGAGCTTCTGGCCCGTCTCAATGTCCCACAGGCGGCAGCTGTCGGGGCTGATCTCATCGGCAACGATCAAACGCTGGAAATCACCATCGTAAACGCGGCCAATCTCGATCTTAAAGTCCACCAGCTTGATGCCGACGGCCATCATCACACCCGACATGAAGTCGTTGACCCGCAGCGCGAGGCTTAGGATATCGTCCATGTCCTGCTGGGTGGCCCAGCCAAAGGCCGCGATATGCTCTTCGGTAACCAGCGGATCACCAAGTGCGTCGTCTTTGTAGCAATACTCGACAATTGGGCGCGGAAGCTGTGTGCCCTCTTCGATGCCAAGACGCTTGGACATGGAGCCCGCCGCATAGTTGCGCACGATCACTTCGAGCGGAATGATCTCAACCTGCCGCACCAGTTGCTCACGCATGTTCAGACGTTTGATGAAATGCGTCGGCACGCCGATGTTGTTCAGCCCGGTCATAAAGAACTCGGACAGGCGGTTGTTCAACACGCCCTTGCCCTCGATCGTGGCTTTCTTCTCGGCGTTAAAGGCCGTGGCATCGTCTTTGAAATATTGCACGATGGTACCGGGCTCAGGACCTTCATAGAGGATCTTTGCCTTGCCTTCGTAGATCTTGTTGCGCCGGGCCATGGGCATCCTTTCCAACAGGGGGCCGGGAACATCCCCGCCGCTTGCGCTTCTCTTAGTGCAACCACCTCGCTGCTGCAAGCATGGCCCGCGACCTTTCATGCGCCACTTGCGGGAACGCAGGCGCGACACGATATGATTAGGGTAACAGCAGCAATCGGAGACCCGCTATGAGCAAGTTTGACGACCGTGCAAATGCCTTTGAAAGCAAGTTCGCCCACGATGCAGACATGCAATTCCGCGCCGAGGCGCGCCGTAATAAACTTTTGGGCCTCTGGGCTGCTGAACTTTTAGGCAAATCGGGCAGTGACGCCGAGGACTATGCCAAAGAGGTCGTAAAATCGGACTTTGAAGAAGCGGGCGACGAAGATGTATATCGCAAAGTCTCCGGCGACTTGGGCGACCGCGCTGATGAGGCGACGATCCGCGCCAAAATGCAGGCGCTGATGGCCGAAGCCAAAACACAATTGCTGAACGAGACCAGCTAAACCCCTGCACCCCGGCCATCCGCGCCGGGGTGCCCTTCCCGCCTGCCCTCATAATGAAGATGAATATTATGAGATTGCCCCCATAGTGGCATCATGACATCAGGCGAAATTCCCAGACCCTACAGGAGCCCCCATGAGCAACGCATTCACCGATCTTTTGGCTGAAAAGGGCACATTGCTCGCGGATGGGGCCACGGGCACCAATCTGTTCAACATGGGGCTGATGTCAGGCGACGCGCCTGAGATGTGGAACACCGATGAGCCGAAGAAGATTACGAAGCTTTACCGTTTCGCGGTGGATTCGGGCAGCGACCTTTTTCTGACCAACTCTTTTGGGGCAAATGCGTCGCGGCTCAAGCTGCACGGCGCTGAAAAGCGCGTTCATGAGCTCAGCCGTGTCGCTGCCGAACTGGCGCGTGAGGTGGCCGATACCGCCGAACGCAAGGTCATCGTTGCAGGCTCCGTTGGCCCCACGGGTGAGATCATGGAGCCGGTCGGCACCTTGTCCCATTCCCTCGCCGTAGAGATGTTCCACGAGACCGCTGATGGCCTCAAGGCAGGCGGTGCCGATATTGGCTGGTTGGAAACGATCAGCGCACCTGAAGAATACCGCGCCGCTGCCGAAGGCTTTGCGCTGGCGGATCTGCCGTGGTGCGGCACGATGAGCTTTGACACCGCTGGCCGCACGATGATGGGCCTGACCTCCGAAGGAATGGTCGACATGGTGCATGGGCTGGACAACACACCGCTGGCTTATGGTGCCAACTGCGGCACGGGCGCGTCGGACCTGTTGCGCACCGTATTGGGCTTTGCAGCCAAGAACGGCACGCTGCCGATTATTTCCAAGGGCAACGCGGGCATTCCAAAATACGTCGAAGGCCATATTCACTATGACGGCACGCCTGAGTTGATGGCACGCTATGCGACAATGGCGCGCGACGCGGGTGCGAGCATCATCGGCGGGTGCTGCGGCACCCTGCCCGAGCATTTGGTGGCGATGCGCGACGCCCTCGACAGCACCGAAAAAGGCCCGGCCCCGACGCTGGAGCAGATCCGCGAAGAGATCGGCGAGTTCTCATCAGAGAGCGATGGCACCGACGGTCAAGGCCCAGTGCGTGCCCCGCGCCGGGGTCGCCGCCGGGGCTAAACGCTCAGAACAAGCTCAGTTGATCGCCCTTCACCGGGGGCGGTCGAAACAGATCACAGCGCAACGGCACGCCCGCGCGAGTCAGTCCCAGACGTTTGACCGCCAGATCAAAGCGTTGCGCCACCATCTGCGCATAGGGCCCCTCGCCCCGCATGCGTTTATGCCAGCTCGCATCGTATTCTTTCCCGCCATGCATATCGCGCAGCCGTGCCATGATCCGCTCAGCACGGTCGGGGTAATGGGTGGCAAGCCACTCCTGCACCAAGGGCGACACCTCACGCGGCAAGCGCAGCATGATCCAACTGGCATGACGCGCCCCGGCATCCCGCCCGGCGGTCAGGATCGCCTCTAGCTCCGGGTCAGTAAGTGCTGGAACCATCGGCGAGGCCATGATCCGCACCGGCACCCTAGCCTCTGACAGCTTTCGGATCACCTGCAAACGTCGCTGCGGCGCGGGCGCGCGCGGCTCCATCAACCGGCTGAGCCGGGCGTCAAGCGTGGTTACCGAAATCCCAACCGCTGCGAGACCCCGCTTGGCCATGTCGCTCAGAATGTCGATGTCCCGCTCGATTAGGCTGCCTTTGGTAACAATCGCCACCGGGTGATTGAACGCCGAGAGCACCTCTAGGCATTCACGCATGATGCCATGAGTTTTCTCAATCGGCTGATACGGATCGGTATTGGTGCCGATGGCGATGGGCGCGACCTCATAGCGTTTCGCGCGCAACTCCCGCGCCAGCACCTGTGGCGCCTCGGGTCGGGCGATCAACTGCGTCTCAAAATCCAGCCCCGGCGACAGGCCGAGATAGGCGTGGCTGGGCCGGGCAAAGCAATAGACGCAGCCATGCTCGCAGCCGCGATATGGGTTGATCGACCGATCAAAGGGCAAGTCCGGCGAGCGGTTGTAGGTGATAACCTTGCGCGGCACTTCGATGCTGGTCTGTGTACGCAGCACCGGAAGCTCGTCTTCGCGCGCCCAACCGTCATCTTCCGCCACGCGGGCATGACGCTCAAACCGGCCCGCATCATTGCTGCCTGCCGCGCGGCCAAGCACGCGGAATCGCTGGTCTTCCCTATCCATGAAAGAAGGTTAGAACATTGCGCGAACATCAGCAAGTATCTCCCCCTCAACACCTTGTCCTTACACCGCAAAAAGCAGTAGTTTGCCGCCAAGGCGTCGCGCAAGGCGCGGGCGATGTCGCAAACCGCGACCCCGGCGCAAACGTTCCGTGAGACAAGGGCCCAAGTGTCATGCACCTGCACGCCCAGCAGAAGGAAACACCATGTCAGAAGAAGACGATATCATCCTGGCCGAGTTGGACGACGAAGAACTTGTCCAACAAATGTTCGATGACCTCTATGACGGTCTTAAAGAAGAGATCGAAGAGGCCGTTCAAATTCTGCTCGACCGTGGCTGGGAACCCTACGAAGTCCTAACCAAAGCGTTGGTTGGTGGCATGACCATCGTAGGCGCAGACTTCCGCGATGGTATCTTGTTCGTGCCCGAAGTGCTGCTGGCGGCCAACGCAATGAAGGGCGGCATGGCCATCCTCAAGCCGCTCCTGGCTGAAACTGGCGCGCCTCGGGTGGGCAAAATGGTGATCGGCACGGTCAAAGGCGACATCCACGACATTGGCAAAAACCTCGTCGGCATGATGATGGAAGGCGCGGGATTTGAAGTCGTCGATCTGGGCATCAACAACGCGGTCGAAGCCTACCTCGAAGCTTTGGAAGCGGAAAAAGCCGACATACTCGGGATGTCCGCCCTGCTGACCACGACCATGCCCTATATGAAAGTCGTGATCGACACCCTGATCGAACAGGGCAAACGCGATGACTATATTGTGCTGGTCGGTGGCGCGCCATTGAACGAAGAGTTCGGTAAAGCCATCGGTGCAGACGCCTATTGCCGCGATGCAGCGGTCGCCGTGGAGACGGCGAAAGACTGGATGGGCCGGAAACATAATTCTGCCAACGCCTGACCTGCCGTCCCTGCTTTGCGTTGGCGTCGATGACATGCGATGGTGACGGTATGAGCGACAGCAACCTTCCAGATGATCGGACCCTCACCCAAGAGGGGCTCGCGCCCACCCGCGCGGGCCGCATCTTGCTGATCGCCTGCGGTGCACTGGCCCGTGAGATACTGGATCTGAAAGCCGCGAACGGCTGGACCCATCTGGACCTCACCTGCTTGCCGGCGAAATACCATCTCTACCCCGAAAAGATCACCCAAGCGGTGCGCGACACGGTCGCCAAACACCGCGCAGACTATGATGATTTCTTTGTCGTCTATGCCGATTGCGGCACCGGGGGTGGTCTTGAACGGGCCTGCGCAGAAATGGGCGTGCAGATGGTCGCCGGACCGCATTGCTATAGCTTTTTCCAAGGCAACGACAGTTTCGCCATAACCTCAGAAGATGAGATCACCACCTTCTACCTCACCGATTTTCTGGTGCGGCAGTTTGAGGCGTTCATTATCAAACCTATGGGTCTCGACCGGCATCCTGAACTGCGCGATATGTACTTTGGTAACTACGAAAAACTCGTCTATCAGGCGCAGACCAACAATCCGGCACTCACTGAAAAGGCGCGCGAATGCGCTGACCGTTTGGGTCTCGCCTTCGAACGGCGATTTACCGGCTATGGGGATCTAGAGACTGCGCTGCGCGGTCTCTAGCATTTACGCTTCTTGCGCAGCCGTTTCGCGGATGCGTTCAATCATCGCCCGCAGACCGTTGGAACGTTGCGCCGAGAGGTGGTCGTTCAACCCCAACCGCCCCAACTCCGCTTTCGCGTCGACTTTGCCAACTTCAGCAGGCGCCAAACCGTTGAACAGCCTACGCAATACCGCGATCAGACCCGACACGATCATCGCATCGCTTGCCCCGTCGAAATGCAGTTTCCCACCGTCGAACTGCGCATGCAGCCAGACTTGAGAGGCGCAGCCATCAACCTTGGTCGCGGGCACGCGCAGGGGCTCAGCCAGCGGGTCCATCGCTTTGCCAAGGTCGATCACATGGCGATAGCGGTCTTCCCAGTCTTCCAAAAACTCGAAATCTTCGACCAGTTCTTCAAAGGCGGGCGTGGCCATTGGTGCACTCTCTTTGGTGAATTTCACTGCCTGACAGGTAGGATGCCGATGCGCAAAGGTCCACCCCCTTCCCATGGCTGGCGTGATGCGGTAGCACAAGACAAGTTAACTTAACGGCGGATCCCATGCGCAAGACACTCCTCGCTCTTTTGGCCTCGACCCTTTTGGTATCCGCCTGCGGCACGGTGCGTGACAGCCGCATCAATCCGATGAATTGGTTCGGCCCCTCGCGTTCGGTCCCAGCGGCCTCTGAGGAAAACGCTAATCCGTTGATTCCACAGCGCAGCGGGCTGTTTGCCAAACGCGCGGTTGAAGTCGACACCTATGCGGGCCGCCCCTTTGAGCAGATCACCGACCTGACCATTGAGCCGGTGCCGGGCGGTGCGATCTTGCGGGCCACCGGGCTGGCCGCGAGGCAAGGCATTTATGCGGTACGTCTGACCCCTGCGACGCTTGACGAACAGCCCGTTGATGGGGTGCTGACCTACCGTTTGGAAGGGGTCCGCCCCGACAAAGCAACCTCGCAAGGCAGCAACCCCACCCGCGAAGTGATCGCAGCGCGCCGTCTGACCAATCAGACGCTGAGCGGTGTGCGGGAGATTCGCGTTGAAGGGCAGTTGAACACGCTGGTGTCGCGCCGCTGAGGCTACACCGCGTAGTGCCGAAAAGAGCCGCCCCAATCGGGCGGCTCTTTTCGTATCAGACCTTAACGGTCTTCACGTCATTGCCGTCTGCCGCCAAGGCGATCTTGCCTTCGCAAAGCAGCAGCGCATCGGCGCCAAAGACTTCGTGCCGCCAGCCGCGCAGCGCTTGCACGTCACGCTCGCCCGCCGAAAGCATGTCCAGATCACTGGCCGAAGCAATCAGCTTGGCTGCGACCCCTGCACTTTCGGTCTTGGCCTTGAGCAGCACACGCAAAAGATCGGACAGCGCCGGGTTCACTTGTAGCTTATCGCGCTTGCGGTCAGGCTGAGGGGTATCGCCCGGTTTGCACGCCACGCCTGCGGCGACGGCTTTCAGAATGCCTTCGGCAATCTCACCCTTGCGGGCCTCGCGCAGCAGCAGACGTGCGCGGTTCAACTCTTCGCCATTCGTGGGCTTGAGGCTCGCCAATTCGACCAGCGCGTCATCTTTGAAAACGCGGTTGCGCGGGATGTTGCGGGTGCGGGCGTAATCCTCTCGGAAAGCCGCCAGTTCCTGCACAATGGCGAGGAACTTGGGCGAATTGGTCCGGGTCTTAACGCGTTTCCATGCATCCTGCGGCTGGGTCACATAGGTGTCGGGGCTGAGCAGTGTCTCAAGCTCTTCCGCCACCCAACGCGCGCGGCCGGTTTCTTCAAGTTTGCGGGCCAGAAATTCGTAAATCTGGCGCAGATGGGTTACATCCGCCAGCGCATAGGTCTTTTGCGCATCGGTGAGCGGACGACGCGACCAGTCAGTAAAGCGTGAGGTCTTGTCCAGCGCCTGATGTGCAATCTTGCGCACCAGAGTTTCGTAGCCCACCTGTTCGCCAAAGCCGCAGACCATCGCGGCGACTTGCGTGTCAAAAAGCGGCTCGGGGAAGACTTCGGCATCGACAAAGAAGATTTCAAGATCCTGTCGCGCCGCGTGGAAAACCTTTACCACTGACGTATCGCGGAAGAGCGTGTAGAGCGGCTCAAGCGAGATGCCCTCGGCCAGCGGATCGACCAGAACGGCGTTGCTGTCATCCGTGCCGGGCATGGCCAACTGCACGAGGCAGAGCTTGGAATAGTAGGTCCGTTCGCGCAGAAATTCGGTGTCGACGGTCACATAATCATAGCGGGCCGCCTCTTCACAGAATTGCGCGAGGTCGGCTGTCGTGGTGATGGTTTTCATAAATGCTCTTTGACAAGTTGCTCGCCCGGTCATCGGGCTTTGCTCAAGAGGTACATCACGCGGAAAGCTTTGACCAGCGTCAGCCCGTGAGCATGACCGGCTGGCGTTCACCGGCGGCGAAACGGCGCAGCACGGCGGGGTAAAGGCGGTGTTCTTGTACCAGCACCCGCTGGGCCAATGTCTCAGCCGTGTCGCCGGGCAGAACCGGAATGCGCGCTTGGCCAAGGATCGGACCATCGTCCAAAGCGGCAGTTACCTCATGCACGGTGCAGCCATGTTCGGTATCGCCCGCTTCCAACGCGCGGGCATGGGTGTGCAGCCCGCGGTATTTCGGCAGCAGCGACGGATGGATGTTGATCATCCGCCCGGCCCAAGCGTCGGTAAAACCTTCGGTCAGCTTGCGCATGAAACCGGCAAGGCAAATGATGTCAGGGGCATGGGCCTCAAGCGCTGTGCCCAAGGCCGCTTCAAAGGCCGGGCGATCCTTGCCGAAGGGGCGGTGATCGACAACTTCCGTCGCGATCCCCTGCCCCTGCGCCCAGGCGATTCCGCCTGCATCCGCGTTGTTCGAGAGCACCAGACAGGGGCGGCCCGCGTGGTCGCCGGTCATATCCTCAACCAGCGCTTGCATGTTGGAGCCGCCGCCTGAGACGAAAATCGCAACCCGCTTGGTCAAAGCAGCGCGCCGGAGTAGGTGACGCCATTGCCTTCGGTGATGCGGCCAATCTCAATGGCGCTATGGCCATCCTCGGCAAAGGCGGCCTTGGCAGCCTCAACCTTATCGGCAGACACCACCGCGACCATGCCAATCCCGGCGTTAAAGGTCTTAAGCATCTCGGCCTCGGCCATGCCCCCTTCGGCGGCCAGCCATTTGAACACTGGCGGCAAGTCCCATGCATTCAAATCAATTTCAGCGGCCAGCCCGACGGGCAGCACACGCGGCAGATTTTCGGTCAGACCACCGCCGGTGATATGCGCCAGCGCCGACACCGCATCGGCACGCAGCGCGGCCACAACCCCTTTGACGTAAAGCCGTGTGGGTGTCAGCAACGCGCTGCCCAGATCGCCCGCGCCCCATGGGCAATCATCGCCCCAGCCCAGACCACTACGCTCAACAATCTTGCGCACAAGGCTGTAGCCGTTGGAGTGCACACCGTCGCTCGGCAGACCCAAAAGCACGTCACCCTCTTTCACATCGCGCGGCAGTTCCGTCCCCCGCTCCATCGCGCCGACAGAAAAACCGGCGAGGTCAAAATCGCCCGCGTGGTACATGCCCGGCATCTCAGCGGTCTCGCCACCGATCAGAGCACAACCTGAATCGGCGCAACCCTTGGCGATGCCCTCAATGATCCGCGCGGCACTGTCGAGCTCCAGCTTACCTGTCGCGAAGTAGTCGAGGAAGAAAAGCGGCTCCGCCCCTTGGCAGACCAGATCGTTGACGCACATGGCGACCAGATCAATGCCGATGCTGTCGACATTGCCGGTGTCGATGGCGATGCGCAGCTTGGTGCCCACGCCGTCTGTCGCCGCAACCAGCACCGGATCGGTAAAGCCTGCGCCTTTGAGGTCGAACAGCGCGCCAAAGCCGCCAAGGCCAGACATAACGCCCGGGCGCGCGGTGGATTTCGCCGCCGGCTTGATCCGCTCTACAAGCGCATTGCCTGCGTCAATATCCACGCCTGCTTCGGCATAGGTGATTCCGTTGTCGGATTTTGTCATGGTCATGGCCCCCGGCGCGCATTTTCCCTTGCGCGCGGAGTTAGAGTATTGCGCCGCCGACTGCAATCATTTGGTGCAGCTAATGTCTTGACGCTGGGGCTGCGGCATCATACCCAAACGCCATGGCGGGCCTGTAGCTCAATTGGTTAGAGCAGAGCGCTCATAACGCTTTGGTTGCGGGTTCAAGTCCTGCCGGGCCTACCATGTTTTCAAAGACTTGTCTGGAACCGCCACAAGCTGACTGGGGTCAGTGCGGCCCTTCTGCTGACTGTAACCGTGCAGAATCGCATCACATTTTTAGCAGCATCAGTTACACCGCCGTCTAAATCCCAATCATCAGAACAAAGACAAGCGCTGCACAGAGCAGGAACAACGTCTCAACAATCAAAATAATACTATAGCTGGGTTTCACCTTCACAATCCGTGCCAGACTGGTTTTTACCCCCAAGGCCGCAATCGCGATGACCAAGCACCAACGCGATACCTCGTTCAGCAATGCGAGCACGGGCGCGGGCACCACCCCCAGATTTGCCAGAACCGCACAGCCTGCGAACATCACCAGAAACCACGGAACGCCGACCGACTGCTGCTGCGCGCCTCTGAAGCTGAACATCACGACCAGCATCACCACCGGAAGCAGCGCGACACGCAAGATTTTGACGTAGGTGGCAAAAACGCCTGCTTCTTCACTGATCGAGTACCCAGCCCCTACCACCTGCGCGACATCGTGAATCGTCGCGCCGACCAGAAAACCACTTTCGATATTGCTCAGGCCCAGCGATTGGAAAAGAATGGGATAGACGATCATCGCGATCGTCGACAACGCAGTGACGCCGATCACCACAAAAAGCGTGTCTTGCTCGCGGTCCTTATGCGGCGGCAATACCGAAGTGATCGCGAGGGCCGCCGATGCACCGCAGATCGCGACTGACCCGCCTGCCAGCATGCCAAAGGCCGTGCGGCGGCCAAAGAGGCGAGACATCACCACCCCGCAGCCAAATGTTGCCAGAACGAAACCGATGATGGCAATGACAGGCGTAAGCCCAAGGCTCATGACCTCTGCCAACCCCAACCGCAGCCCCAGCAGCCCGACCCCGAAGCGCAGCAGCGCCTTCGCGGCAAAGTCGATTCCCACGGCGCAGGCGCCATCTTCCGACAGGAAATGAAATGCCATGCCGAGCAGCAACGCAAACAGCATGACCGGCGCACCATAGTGGTCAGACAGGAAGGTGGCGGCCACCGCGATCACACTCGCAAGCAGCAACCCCCCGGCATAGGGGGAGATGCGGGATTTGGCAGTCAGTAGCATTATTTTTCCTAAGCGCGGCTTGGGGTCAGGCCGGTTGGTGTTTCAGCCGAAGTTCGGCAGAACGGGCATGGCCTTCCATCCCCTCCATCCGGCTGATGCGCGCGGTGCGCAGGGCCAGTTCATGCGAGGCATCCGCGTTACAGCGTTGCCACGTTACGGTCTTGGTAAATTTATGGACGGAGAGGCCACCGGTATAGCGCGCCGCCCCACTAGTGGGCAGCACATGGTTCGGGCCAGAGGTCTTGTCGCCGAAGGCAACGGTTGTCTCTTGCCCCAGAAACAATGATCCATACGCCGAGAGGCGGTTGAGCCACCAATCAAGGTCTTCGGCCTGAACCTGAAGATGTTCTGGTGCGTAGCGGTCGGCCACTTGGGCCGCCTCTTCGCGGGTGTCGCACAAGACCACCTCGGCGCGCTCTGTCCAAGCCACGCGCGCGGCACTGGCGTTTGGTTCCGGCAGGCTGCCGATCATTTCGGGCGCCCGCTGCAAAACGGCTTGTGCCAGTTTCCGGTCGGTTGTGACCAGCCAAACCGGGCTGTCGGCCCCGTGCTCCGCCTGACTGACCAAGTCCCATGTCACCGTTTCAGGGTCTGCGCTGTGGTCCGCGACCACGAGTGAATCGGTCGGACCTGCAAACATGTCGATCCCCACGGCACCGAACAGCATGCGCTTGGCCTCTGCCACATAGCTGTTGCCGGGGCCGACGAGGATATCGGCAGGCGTCCCGCCAAACAGCCCCATCGACATGGCCGCCACCCCCTGCACCCCGCCGAGATTGAGGATCAGGTCTGCCCCGCACAGGTCCATCGCAAAGACAATCGGGTCGGGAATACCAATGCCGGGACGCGTGGGCGAGCACGCGGTAATATGTGGCACGCCCGCGACCTTGGCGGTGGTGATCGTCATCAAAGCACTGGCGATATGGCTATAGCGTCCGCCGGGCACATAGCAGCCCGCGCTGGATATGGGGATTTGTTTCTGCCCCGCAATCAGCCCCGGCATGACCTCGATTTCGCAATCGGCCATCGTCGCTTTCTGCGCTTCGGCAAATCGACGGATATTGGCATGGGCGAAACGGATATCGTCCTTCAGGTTTTGCGGCACCCGCGCACAGGCGGCGGCCCGTTCCGCTTCAGACATCGCGATATCCCCGGTCCAGCCATCAAGGTCGCGCGCGTAGTCCCGAACGGCTGCTTCGCCGCCCTCTTCGATCTTGGCAAGCATCTGTGCAACAACGCCGCGGATGTCGTTGCCCTCAACCGCAGGGCGCGTCTCGACTTGCTTCAGATACGTGATCGCCATGGGCTTACCTCGGTTCGGTTTGGGAGTGCTGATGGATCGCCTCGGCCAGTACGTCGATCGTGTCGAGGATAGGCACGGGGGCTGACAATGCTGGGGCCAGCAGCGAGAACTCCGAGCAGGCAATGAGCAGAAGTTCGGCCCCCTGTTCTGTTAATTCATCCGCCGCCTCTGAGAGCGTCTGCTGCGCCTGCGGGGTGATGCCCTGCGCCTTGATCAACCGGATTGCGGCCAACATGCGATCGGCATCGGCGGGCCAAAGGGATTTCAGCCCTGCGCGGTCGAGGGCTGCGTCAAACACCCCGGCCATACGCACGGCGGGAGAGGCAAGAATGCCGACGGAAGCGCCCGAGCGAAGTTGCCCCGCCGCGCGGTCGACCGATAGGGTCACCATGTTCAAGAATGGGATTGAAACCGCCGCCTCAATCGCTGGCGCGTAGTGATGCGCGGTGTTGCAGGGCATGGCGAGGGCCGTGGCCCCTGCCCGTTCCAGCCGCTGTGCCATCGCAGCTAGCGTGGCGGTGGGGTCTTCCCCGGTCCCGTCGATCAGATGCGCGATGCGCGACGGCACCTGAGGGTTCATGTCGATCAAAAGTGGCAGGTGATCGGCGTCGTCTTGGGCATCGACTGTCGCAAGCACACGCTGTTGCAACAGGATCGTCGCTTCCGGTCCCATGCCCCCCAATACGCCGACAACTGGGCGGCTCATGATGCCACCTCGCCCACGGCTTCGCAGATCAACTCGGCGATCAGCGCGCAGTCGTCTTCCGAAAAACTCAGCGGCAGGCGCATGTCGAAAAGCGTCGCCATGATGCGGTCTGTCGCGGGCATGTTTTGCGCTGGAACATAGCGCCAAGACGGATGCGCCGAGGTGAAGCCTGCCGGCTCTTTCGCGCCGAACCATTTAAGCTCCACGCCCCGCGCGGCAGCAGCCTCCAGCACGGCGCGGCACTGCCCGGCGGTAAAGCCCGGCAGGCGGAACTGGATGGAGGACCCGACGTGTGCTTCGGCGGAGGGTAGCTTGATTGTCGCCACGCCGTCCTGTGCTTCCAGCCTATTTTCCACCAGCGCATAGCGCGCATTCCAGCGGGCGATGTTGGTGTCGAGGGCTGCAAGCTGCGGACGCAGGATCGCCGCGCGCAATGCGTCCATCCGGGCCGAGCAATTGGGCATGTCATAGCGCGCATCGGCATAGGCCTCAGGCTCCGGCCCGGCACCGTGGCGCTCATACAGCATGTAACTGCCTGACAGGATCGTGGCGCGGGCGGCGATTGCGGCGGCGTCGGTGGTCAGAAACCCGCCTTCGCCGGAATTCATGTGTTTGTAGGTCTGGGTCGAGAAACAGGCCACCTTGCCAAAATTACCCGACCGACGACCTTTCCACCGCGCGCCCATCGTATGGGCGCAATCCTCGATCACGGTCACCTGCGCCGCATCGCAGATCGCCATCAGCCGCTCCATATCGCAAAGATGCCCGCGCATATGCGAAAGCAAAAGCACCCGCGCCCCGGAACTGGCGATTTTGGCGTCTAGGTCATCAAGGTCGAGCCTTAGGTTTTCGTCGATCTCGACCAGCACCGCCTCAGCGCCCACCGCCCGGATCGCGCCGGGCACCGGGGCCAGCGTATAGGCATTGGTCAGCACCTTGTCGCCCGGCGCCACATCGCAGGCGCGCAGGGCTATTTGCAACGCCTGCCCGCCCGAGGTGACGGCAAGGCAGAATTTGCTGCCCTGCCAATCACGGTATTCAGCCTCAAGCTGGGCCACCTCCCCAACCTCACCCGGTGCGAGGTTATACCGGTGCAAACGCCCCGATTGCAGGACCGCAACCGCGGCTGCGATTGCGTCTGCGGAAAGACCCTCTTGCTGGGTGAAATTGCCGGTAAACTTGCGCGCCACGGAAGCCATCCTCTCTTATAGGTTGACCCAGCGATTAGCGGTGTCAAAGGCGAAGTCATAGCCGCCAAGCGCCGCCGCCCCGCCGGTGTGCAAAAAGACCACCCGCTCGTCCTTGAACTTGCCTTTGCGGGCAAGATCAATCAGACCAGCAGCCCCCTTGGCGGAATAGCAAGGATCAAGCAGGATGCCTTCAAGCTCGGCAAACATCTGGATCGCCTCGATACCACTGTCGGTGGGGATGCCATAGCCGTCACCCACATAATCAGTGTTGGCCATCACATCTTCGCGTTTGACCACGCCCGCGCAGCCCAGCTTCTCGGCGGTTTTGCAGGCAAGGTCATAGACCATCTGTTCCTGTTTGGGCTGTGGCGCACGGGTGCCGATGCCGAGAATGGGGATCTGGGCGTTCATCGCACACATGCCCGTGACAAGCCCTGCCTGCGTGCCCGAAGACCCGGTGCCGTGGACCAGCCGGTCGATCTTCATGCCCGACGTGTTCACTTGGTTCAGCAGCTCAAACGCACAGTTCACATAGCCCAAAGCACCCGTGGGGTTGGAGCCGCCGCCGGGGATGACATAGACCTTATGTCCTTCAGCCCGTTTCTGCTCTGCAGCCTTTTCCATCTCACCGGGCATGTCGTGGCCGCCGGGGAATTTTTCGGTCGTGGCACCGTGGAGATGGTCCAGCAGCACATTGCCATTGGTGTTGTAGTTGGCGTCGTCATATCCGGTGCGGTCTTCCAACAGGATGTGGCAGGCAAGCCCTAGCTTGGCCGCCGCAGCAGCTGTCTGGCGGCCGTGGTTGGTTTGGGTGGCGCCTTGGGTCATCACCATGTCAGCGCCCTGCTCAATGGCCTCGGCCATCAGGAATTCCAACTTGCGGGTCTTGTTGCCGCCGGTCGAAAGGCCGGTGCAATCGTCCCGCTTGATCCAAATTTCAGTGCCAAGCTCTTTTGACAGGCGCTTCATATGCTCAAGCGGGGTTGGCAGATGGGCAAGGTGGACGCGGGGAAAACGGGAGAGGTGCATGGGTGATCCTTGTCGTAGATATTGGGTGTGCAGCGGAACACATTGTCGCTGGATGACCTTGGTGCGGGACGGGGGCCAGCTTTGGACCGGCCCCTGCCCATCATGTTATCCGCGCATTAGCGCATAGGAAGGATCATATGGCGAGGGGTCGATCACCTCGGTGCCGACCATTTCCCCATAGAGATCAAGCGGGATTTGCGTGCCGGGCGTGGCCAGCGCGGGGTCGACGAAGGCATAGGCAAGGTTCATGCCCACCCTGTGCCCCCAATCCCCCGAAGTCACGGTACCGACAACCTTGCCGTCTTGCATCAGGGAGGCACCGCCATGGGCCGGAGCGTGGGTGGCATCGACCTTAAGCGTCACCAGTTTCTTGCGCGGCCCTTCGGCCATGCGTTTGTGCAGCGCCGCTTTGCCGATGAAATTTGAGGGCTTTTCGGGTTTTACGAAACGGTCCAGCGCGGTTTCGAAGGGGTCAAATTCGGTCAGCAGTTCCGCTTTCCAGTGCATGAAACCTTTTTCCAGTCGCATCGCGTCAACCGCCCGGGCACCGAACAGCTTCATCCCATGTGCCTCCCCAGCCTCTCGCAGGGCCAGATAGGCGGCATAGAGCGCATTGTTTGGTACGTGGATTTCATAGGCCAACTCGCCCGAAAAGCTCACGCTCAGCACCGTGGCGGGCGCAAAGCCGATGAAACATTCGCGCAGGCTGAGCCATGGGAAGGCCTCTTTCGACCAATCGCCGCGAGAACAGGCGCTGAGCACGTCGCGCGCTTTGGGTCCGGCGAGCACGAGGATCGTTTGGTCATTGGTCAGGCTGCGGATCTGCACGTCTTCATCTTCGCGCAGATGCATCTGCAACCAGTCCATGTCATGATATTCGCTGGCGGCTGCCGAGCCGTACCAGATACGCTGCGGACCGCGATCTGAGTCGGGCAAATTGGCCACCGTGGCCTCGCCCTTGACCATCCCGTGGTGGTTCAGCAGGTAGCCCAATCCGACACGTCCATCGCGCTTGGTCACGGCGCCGCAGAACATTCGATCGAGGAAACTGTGCCGGTCGCTGCCGGTGATTTCAAAGCGGTTGAAGCCGTTGACTTCGCACAGGCCGACATTCTCGGCCACGTTCTTCACCTCCGCCGCGACCACGTCAAAGGCTTCGTCGAAGTTGAAGCTTAGTGTCGGGTGGAAGTTCGGCGACGGCTTGATGTAGTCGACCCGCTCCCAGCCGTTGACGACGGTGAATTCAGCCCCTTCGGCAGCCATCACCGGGGTCAGCGGCGTGGTCTTGGCGGGCCGCGCCGCGGGGCGATGCTCATGCGGGAAATGGAAGCGGAATTCGTTCTGGTAATCTTCGATGGCCTTGAGCGCTGTGAGTTCAACATTCGCATGGCCGGTGAAGCGGCGCGGGTCGATGACCCAGGTGTCATACTGCGCCTCGCCATGGACGATCTGCTGGGCCAGCAGCCAACCGTGCCCCCCGCCCTCGCCCAGACCTGCGCGCAGGCCAATGATACAAAAGGCGTTGCGCTTGCCGGGGATTGGGCCAACCAGCGGCGCGCCGTCGATGGTATAGGTGATGGGGCCGTTGACGATGGATCGGATGCCGGTCTCGGCCAGCGCGGGCATACGCTCAAAGGCACCTTCCAGCACGTCCATGACCCGCTCCAGATCGTCCGGGCAAAGGGCGTTGACGAAATTCGGGTCGATCCCGTCCATCCCCCAAGTTTTGCAGTTCTGCTCATAAAAGCCGACCAGCAGACCGTTCTTTTCCTGTCGGCTGTAGTAGTCGGAAATAGGACAGCGTAGCAGTGGCATACGGTGACCGGCCTCAACAATCGCGGGAATGTCTTCGGTCAGAAAATACTGGTGCTCCATCGAGGCGACGGGGTGATGCACACCCATCATACTGCCGACCTCATTCACCCGGTAGCCACAGGCGTTGACCACAATATCGCAGTCGATGTCGCCGTGTTTGGTGTGGACCGTCCATGTGTCGTCTTTGTGCTGCGTCAGAGCGGTGACCGGCGTATTGCGGTAGACCTCGGCCCCGGCTGTGCGCGCGTGATAGGCCAAAGCCTGACAAAGCTGCGCCGGGTCGATGTCCCCGTCGAGCGGATCCCAAAGCCCGCCCAGCAGGTTCTCGGTCGAGATCAGTGGGTGACGTCGGGCGCATTCCTCGGCGTCGATGACTTCCAGATCCACATCCATGCCGCGCGCCATTGAGGCAAAATGGCGATAGCCCTGCATCTGCGCATCGGTGTTGGCGAGCCGGATTCCACCATCGGCGTGATGGTAGTTGATGGGATACTCAGGGTCTTCGGAAAGGCGTTTGTAAAGGTTGATCGAATGGGTCTTCAGCCCCACCATCGTCTGATTGGCCCCAAAATTCGTAACCTGCGCGGCGGAGTGCCACGTGGTGCCCGAGGTCAGCTCGTCCCGCTCAACAAGCACGACGTCGCTCCATCCTTCTTGAGTGAGGTGATAAAGTGTCGAGCAACCGGCAATGCCGCCGCCGATCACGACGACTTTGGTCCGAGATTTCATGGTGGTGCCTCCGAAATATTCCGGGTTCAGAGGGGCAGACAGCGCTCGCAACAGCAAACGCTCAATCCAATATTCGAAAAAATCTTAAGATAGTTCCGATAGTTTGATCGCACTTAATGATACGGCGGTAGAAACCGAATTTCTACGCCAGGCCGATGGTCTCTCCAGCTTCGTTTTCCGAGGGCTCAAGCAGTCCAAAGCTATCGGCCAACCAAGGCTCGCTGGCATGCAGAGGTTCAATCGCGTGTTGCAGGATCAACGCGCGCACTTTGCTGTCGACCAGTTCGATGACAGAGCGCGAACAGTCGGGCGTTGTCATCAACGCGAGCCTGCGCGCAAAAGATTTCCCCGGGAAGCGGTGCATCCGCAGATCGTTGTGGAACCGCTTGGCCCGGGAAAAAAGCAGCGGTGTGGTGATCGTCCAGCCCGCGTTTGCCGCGACCATTGCCATGAGCGTCTGGTTGTTGCTGCATTCAAACCGATGCGGTGACGACACCCCCAGCCGCCGCAATTGCGCATCGATCTGACGTGCAATCATCAGATTGCTGCAGAACCGTAGGAAGGGCAGTTTAGTCGTCCCCTCCATAATATCCGACAGCGACTGGGGCGCGAGCCGCGGCAGAACAACGATAAAGGGATCACGCAAAAGAGGGCGCTCTTGAAGATCGCTCATCGTTTCGCCCGGCGCGGTACATATGCCGAGGTCCAGTTGCCTGTTTCGCAGCATATTGATCAGATCGTGACTGACCCCTGTGTGATACACAAAATCGCAATTCGGCATCACGCCTGAGAGGGAGACGGCGAGATGCGGCACGATATCGCTAACAAAATCCTCGATTGCGCCAATTCTTAGAAAACTGGCATCGGCAACACTGCCTGCGGATGCTTCGGCCTTCGCCTTGCGGATCGTCCGCAGCGCCTCCTCAATCTGGCGGGAGAAGACTTGGCCTTTCGGCGTTAAAACCATCGGGCGCCGCGCATGGTTGAACAGTTCAACGCCCAGGTGGTCTTCCAGACTGCGCAGATGGTGCGACACGGTGCTGACCGTCAGACCGGCCTCTCGCGCTGCAGCTTGAAGCGAACCTTCCTTGGCGCAGACCTGAAACAACTCGAGCGATTTCAGGCTGATATCTCTGGCGGATTTCGTGCGAGACATGGCGGCCTCCTCAATTCAGCTGACACTGAGCTTACTAATCGCATCTAATCAAAGTATAAATATCAATTCTTCTGAGACGTCGTTTCCTCTTCTGTGGTTCACGCGGAAAGGTCTAAACCTCAATGCCAGATAAAAGCCAAATATGACACCAACGGGAGACTGCATGAGACATCTACGTTTGGCCTCCGCCAGCGGAATGGGTTTCGCGGGCACCGCCTATCCCGAAGACTGCAGTAAGGTCGGCATTAGACAGAGAGACTGAGCACTGCATCGATTAACGGACCTCGTTGAAGATAACTGCGGAAAATGCGCGAGGATGACCAATGTCGGGGAAAGGTGATCCTAGCGTGTCGCGGGTTACCGGGCTGCTGGCTGCGATGCACGCGTTTGCAAGTGCCGCGCATGATCAATCGACGTGTCACCACGGAGTATAATCAAGCCAAGGCGGCAAGGGCCGCTCAAGAATTGTCCGGCATCAAGTTCAAGATGATTGCTTGTCTCACGAATGCATGTCTATTGCCCTACGCAGCCTGAGGTGCCCATACAGCCGGGTCAGACAACGTGGCTGTCGCGGCTGCACAACCCAATTTTCAAGGACCATCCGATGACCAAGTTTTGCCTGACCGTTACCTGTCCCTCTCGACGCGGGATCGTTGCCGCAATCGCAAAATATATCGCTGAGAACGGCTGCAATATTACCGACAGCGCGCAGTTTGATGATGCCGACAACGGTCAGTTTTTCATGCGGGTGAGCGCGGAGGCTGAGACAGGCAATACGCTTGAAGATCTGCGTGCAGGGTTCGCCGAAATCGCTGAGCCCTTTGGCATGGACTATAAGTTCCACGACACGGACAGCACGATGAAGGTCGTGGTTATGGTGTCGCGCTTCGGCCATTGCCTGAACGATCTTCTCTACCGCGTGCGCATTGGCGCGCTTCCGATCGAGATCGTGGCTGTGATCTCTAATCACATGGATTATCAGAAGGTTGTGGTGAACCATGACATCCCCTTTCACCACATCAAGGTGACTAAGGAGAACAAATCCGAGGCAGAAGCACGGATCATGGAGGTGGTCGAGGATGCTGGCGCTGAACTGATCGTACTGGCCCGCTATATGCAGATCCTATCTGATGCGATGTGCCAAAAGATGAGCGGTCGGATCATCAATATTCACCATTCCTTTCTTCCGTCGTTCAAAGGCGCGAACCCGTATAAGCAGGCGTATGAGCGCGGCGTAAAGCTGATCGGCGCGACCTCTCATTATGTAACTGCCGATCTCGACGAAGGACCGATCATTGAGCAAGACATCGTTCGCATTACCCACGCGCAAAGCGCCTCGGACTACGTGTCTCTTGGCCGGGATGTTGAATCGGGCGTACTGTCACGGGCGATCCATGCCCATGCGCATCACCGGGTCTTTTTGAACGGCAATAAGACAGTCGTGTTCCCCGCATCACCCGGCAGCTATAGCTCAAAGCGCATGGGGTAACGGGGATCTCAAAAGGGGTGGTCTGGGCCTAGTCTTCCGAATGACTGATCGCGGGTAGCCGTGAATGACTTGCTTAGACCGACACAGAACATCAGCTGTGAAGGGCGCCTGCCGCGGTTGTCGCTGTTCAGGCGCCCACCTGCTGACTGAACTGGGCTGCCGGCCATAGAAAAACCAGTGTCCCACCTGCTCCCCTTTAGCGTTTTGCGCTGACGTGCCAGTTCATCATCATCTCAACCACCGTCTCGCCCGCCTCGTTGCGGATGTCGACAGTTACGTCAAAGGCGACCTTACCGTCCTCTTGCAGGGCCGATAGCAGTTCAGCGCCGGGGCGTGAGGTTTTGGCGTGGGCGGTCAGCGTGCCCTCTGCGATCTTTTTGAACGCGATCTGCCCCATGGCTGCAACGGGCCGCATGTCCATGATGACCGGCGCGATGGCCCCGGCCATGGCCGCCCCTGACGCCGCCTCGCCCAATGTAAACATCGCGCCTGCATGCTGGGTGCCGATGTGGTTGGAGGTTTCATGCCGCTGCACCAATTCAGCGCTGGCTGTCCCGTCGCCAAGCTCTAGCAGTTTCACCCCAACATGACCCGCAAAGGGCACGGCTGAATCGAGATGGGCTTTGATCATGTCATAGGGGGTCATGGACGCGCTCCGCTTTAGGTTTCGACTACCTTGGCAAAGGACAGCGTGCCATACAATCCTGCCGCCGGGTCACCGTGCAATAACGATATCCGCGCGCAATCCGCCCAGCCGTTGCGCTTCTCCCAGACGCAGCACCCCGCCATGAGCACGGGCGATGTCGGTGGCAATGGCAAGGCCAAGTCCCACGCCGCCGCCCTTGTCTTGATTGCGGGCCGGATCAAGCCGCGAAAACGGGCGCGTCGCTTCATCGCGACGCTCTTGTGGGATGCCGGGGCCGTTGTCTTCGACGCGAATGCGCAGGGTGCGGTCGCTTAGCATGACCGAGACTTCGGCCTGCGTGCCATAGCGCACCGCGTTAGAGATCAGGTTATCGACCGCCCGGCGCATGGCCACCTTGCGCAGCTTCACCCTGCCCTCGCCGCTGCCCTCAGGCGGAAGCAGTGTCACATTGCGGCCGCCGCGTTGCGCGTCGTCGACGATGGTCTGCACGAATTTATGGGGATCCACCTTCTCCGGCTCCCCTTCGGCGGCACCCTTGGCAAAGTTCAAGAACTCATCCAGCATCCGCTGCATATCATCGACATCGGCCAACAGCGGCGCTGCGTCTTCTTCGTCGATCATCGACAGGCCTAGCCGCATCCGCGTGAGCGGTGTGCGCAGGTCATGGCTTACCCCCGACAGCATCAGTGTACGCTGCTCAATCTGCCGCTCAATCCGCGCGCGCATGTCGACAAAGGCATTGCCTGCCGCGCGCACTTCGACCGCGCCCGTGGGGGTATAGGGCTCATGCCGCCCCCGGCCAAAAGCTTCGGCAGCGCGGGCCAAGCGCTTGATCGGGCGCAATTGGTTGCGCAGGTAGATTGATGCGATGACGCTAAGCAATACGCCAAAGAAAACCGTATAGACGAAAAGCTGATGCGGGTTGGAGGCTGAGATGCGCCGCCGCTCAAACTGAATACGCAGCGGGCCGTGAACGGTTTCCACATAAAGCACGACAAAATCATCATCGCGGAGGTCCACCGCCTCAATCCCGTCCATCTCGCTTCTAAGCCGTGGGATCAGCACCCGGCCCGAGTAATCGTACCACAGCAACTTGTCGATTTCTGGAAGTGGCCGGTTGGCTGGGGTCACCACGAAATCAAGCGGCCCGGCGCGCGCCTCAACCGCCATTGGGGCCGATTGCAGATCTGGTGCGGTGCCAACGGCCAGCATCACCAGTTCCAGCTCACGCAGGACGGTGTCGGTCATCTGGTTGGTAACGCCTTCGAAATGTCGCTGGGCAAAAATCACCACAACGACCAACTGCAAAACCACCACCGGCAGCAGCAGGATCAGCGCGGCGCGTCCGTAGATGCCGCGCGGCACATATCGTTTGAGCCAAGCAAAATTCATGGCTAGACCTTAGCCAGCCCCCTGCCCCTGCGAAAGGTGAAACCATGCTGCCACCCGATGACTTTGCCCCCGAGATCGGAGTTGCCGAGATTTTAGAGCCCGGTCTGCGCCGGATTGTCGCGCCAAACCCTTCACCGATGACCTATCGCGGCACCAATACCTACCTGCTGGGCGACAGTGATATCGCTGTGATTGACCCCGGCCCCGATCATCCCGCACATCTTGAGGCGATCCTGAGCGCGCTGGAACCCGGCCAACGGGTCAGCCATATCATCGTGACCCATACGCATCTCGATCATTCACCACTGGCCCACCCCTTGGCCAAGCACACGGAGGCCGAGGTCTGGGCCTTTGGTGATGGCACATCCGGGCGTTCACCGATCATGCAAGATTTGGCGCAAGCGGGGCTGATGGGCGGCGGTGAGGGTGTCGATCACGACTTTTCGCCTGATCACACTTTGGTCGATGGCGATGTACTGCGGGGCGATGGCTGGGCGCTAGAGGCGCTTCACACGCCGGGCCATATTGGCAATCACCTCTGTTTGGCTTGGGGGGACGCCTGTCTGACCGCAGATCACGTTATGGGCTGGGCGACCTCTCTGGTTTCTCCCCCCGATGGTGATCTGACGGACTTCATGGCGTCCTGTGAAAAACTGGCCGCGCGGGAATGGCGGGTGTTCTACCCCGGCCACGGCGCGCCGGTTTCTGATCCCAATGCGCGCCTCAATTGGCTGGTCGACCATCGCCGCGCGCGCGAAGCCTCGATCCTTCAAGCGCTTCACGACGGCCCCGCCACAGCCGAGGACCTGGCCCGCGTAATATATACCGAAACGCCGCCCGCTTTGCTGGGCGCTGCCACGCGAAATGTGTTGGCCCATTTGGTCGATTTGACAGGCCGAGGGCGCGTCGCACCTCAAAGTGCGTTGCAGGCAGATGCGCTTTTTGGCCTCAACCCATAGGCGAAAACAGCGGATTCCGTCGCAAAATCGCAACAAATGCCCCATTTTGGGCGCAATCCGGCCCCCTTATGGACCTGAACCGCGCCCAAGTTGGTTGCAGGGGTAAGAGACATCGAACCCCAGCGAGCAGCAAAGGAGCTACCCGATGGCCCGACTAGACAGAACGCCGCAACCGCAAAAACCCAAGCCTGAGCAGACGCCGAAAGGCACCTCAGCCCAACCGCCGCAGCGGCCCACGCCTCTGATCACGGATTACGCCAGCCTCTGAGCTGGCCTAGCAGAACACCGGACGGGGACGGTACTTTGGGGAACTTTGAGCCCTGGCACGGCGTTTGCGCTCTATAGCAGGACACGCAAGGACGCCCATGGAACCGCATACCCCCTCTCACGAAGCCGACCTCGCCCGCCTCCGCCGTTTGGCGGTGAGCATGGACAGCGCGTTCAAACTGCCGGTCGTTGGCGTGCGTATGGGGTGGGATTCGATTTTGGGCTTTGTGCCCGTTGTCGGTGATACGTTAGCGCTGTTGCCAGCCGCTTATATCCTAAAGGAATCGCACCGCATGGGCGCACCCAAGGGTGTTTTGGCCAAGATGCTGGTAAACACGGGCATCGATTATGTGATCGGCTCGGTCCCGCTCGTGGGTGATTTGTTCGATATCGGATGGAAATCCAAACTGCGTAATGTCGATCTGCTAGAGCGCCATCTGAAAGACCAAGCTGCCAAAGCGCCACCGACGGGCGACGTCGAAGGGCGCATGTCCTCGCATCATCCGACACTTAACAACTAATCTAAACGCAAAAGGGCCGCCCGAAGGCGACCCCTTATTTGTCCGGAGAACGGTGGCTTAGCCGACCAGTTCCAGACCGGAGAAGAAGTACGCGATCTCAACCGCTGCGGTTTCCGGTGCGTCGGAACCGTGAACGGAGTTTTCGCCAACGCTTTCAGCGAATTCTGCGCGGATAGTGCCTGCTTCGGCATCGGCGGGGTTGGTCGCGCCCATGACTTCGCGGTTTTTCGCGATGGCGTTTTCACCTTCGAGAACCTGAGCAACGATCGGCGCGGAGGCCATGAATTCGCACAGTTCGTCATAGAAAGGACGCTCGGCGTGTACCTTGTAGAACTCGCCCGCCTGCGCTTTGGTCAGGTGAATGCGCTTTTGTGCGACAACGCGCAGACCAGCGTCTTCGAATTTCTTAACGATGGCACCGGTCAGGTTGCGGCGGGTTGCGTCGGGCTTGATGATCGAGAAAGTGCGTTCGAGGGCCATTGGCTGTACTCCATAGCGGGTGTTGATTTGCGCGCTCCCTAGCATGGGGTCTTGCACATGAAAAGCCGCGATTGACCTTCTGCTCAGGTTGCTCCAAACGGCATCCATGTTACGCATTTCAGAAATCAACTACTCCGTCGAAGGTCGCCCTCTGTTTGAGGAAGCCTCCGCCGTGATCCCCGAGGGCCACAAGGTGGGCATCGTCGGGCGCAATGGCGCGGGCAAGACCACGCTGTTCAAGATCATCCGTGGCGAACTGTCGCTCGATAGCGGCGAGTTCTCTCTGCCGTCCCGCGCCAAGATCGGCGGCGTGGCGCAGGAGGTGCCGTCTTCCGAGACCACGCTGATCGACACGGTGCTGGCCGCCGATG
This sequence comes from Sulfitobacter indolifex, assembly GCF_022788655.1. Taxonomy (NCBI): domain Bacteria; kingdom Pseudomonadati; phylum Pseudomonadota; class Alphaproteobacteria; order Rhodobacterales; family Roseobacteraceae; genus Sulfitobacter; species Sulfitobacter indolifex. The sequence continues at coordinate 1,631,720 of NZ_CP084951.1, forward strand.
TCGAGCGCGCCCGGCTGATGCTAGAGGCCGAGACCGCCGAAGACCCGACCCGCATCGCTGACATCCAGACCCGTCTGGCTGATATCGACGCTTGGTCCGCCGAAGGCCGCGCCGCGTCGATCCTCAAAGGTCTGGGCTTTGACGACGAAGAACAGCAGATGCCCTGCTCTGCCTTCTCGGGTGGCTGGCGGATGCGTGTGGCGCTGGCGGCGGTGCTTTTTGCCCAGCCTGACCTGCTGCTCTTGGATGAGCCGACCAACTACCTCGACCTCGAAGGGGCGCTCTGGCTGGAAAGCTATTTGGCGAAATACCCGCATACAGTGCTGATCATCAGCCACGACCGCGGCCTGCTAAACCGGGCCGTCGGCGGTATCTTGCACCTCGAAGACCGCAAGCTGACCTACTACCAAGGCCCCTACGACCAGTTCGCCCGCCAGCGCGCCGAGAAACGCGCGTTGCAAGCGGCAATGGCCAAGAAACAGCAAGCCCGTCGCGATCACATGCAAAGCTTCGTGGACCGCTTTAAGGCCAAGGCATCAAAGGCGAAACAGGCGCAATCACGTCTGAAGATGATCGAGAAGATGGACATGATCACCGCGCCCGAGGATGTGGCGCGTAAGGTCTTCACCTTCCCCGAGCCCGAAGAACTGTCGCCGCCGATTATCAACATCGAGAACGGCTCGGTCGGCTATACCGAGGACAACCCGGTGCTGACGCGCCTGAACCTGCGCATTGACCAAGACGACCGCATCGCTCTGTTGGGCAAGAACGGTCAGGGTAAATCGACGCTGGCCAAGCTGCTGTCAGACCGGCTGCCGCTGATGGCGGGCAAGCAGATCAACTCCAGCAAACTACGTGTGGGCTTCTTTGCGCAGCACCAAGTGGATGAGTTGATCGTCGAAGAGACGCCGCTGCAGCATATGATCGCCGCCCGCCCCGGGGTGATGCAGTCAAAACTGCGCGCGCAATTGGCGGGCTTTGGCCTTGGCCCCGAACAGGCCGAGACCGAAGTGGGCCGCCTATCGGGCGGGCAAAAGGCACGTCTTTCGCTGCTCTTGGCGACGCTCCACGCGCCGCATCTGCTGATCCTCGACGAGCCGACCAACCACCTTGATATCGAATCCCGCGAAGCGCTGGTTGAGGCGCTGACGCGCTACTCAGGTGCCGTGATTCTTGTGAGCCACGACATGCACTTGCTGTCGCTCGTGGCGGATCGGCTTTGGTTGGTGTCGAATGGCACGGTCAAACCCTATGAGGATGATCTCGAAGCCTACCGGAAGATGCTGCTGACGCCGGAAAAGCCGGTCAGCAAGAACCCGTCGAAACAACCCAAGGAAGCGCCCAAGCCCAAACGCGCCAGCCGTGACGAGGTGCTGGCGCTCCGCAGCGAGGTTCGCAAGGCCGAAGCGCGGATGGAAAAGATCAACGAGATGCGCGACAAATTGGCCAAGAAGCTGGCCGATCCCGCACTCTATGAGGACGTTAAAACCGGCGAGCTTGAGGTCTGGAACAAGAAATACGCAGAAGTGATGGACGCGCTGCACCGCGCCGAAGCACTTTGGATGGGCGCTCAGGAAAAGCTGGAAAAGGCCAACGCCTGATCCGATACCGTTCAAATTATCAAGTTGCGGGGGTCGCCTAGAGGGCGGCCCTCGTGCATTCTGGCAAAACGCGAACCGCCAAGGAAGACCAATGACATTCGATACCGCCTATATGATCACCGCCCTCGTCACGATGTTCGTGGTGATCGACCCCATCGCCATCGCGCCAGTCTTCCTCGCGTTGACCCGCGGGATGAGCAACGCGCAAAGGCGCAAAATCGCTTGGCGCGCGGTGGGTGTGGCTGGATTGATCTTGCTGATCTTCGCCGCCTTTGGCGAGGCAGTGCTTGGCTTTATCGGGATTTCGATGCCCGCTTTCCGCGTCGCGGGTGGGATTTTGCTCTTTATCACCGCCCTCGACATGCTGTTCGATCGCCGCACCAAACGGCGCGAGGACCGTGCGGATGAGGATGACCACGACGATCCGTCGGTATTTCCCATGGCCATTCCCCTGATCGCTGGCCCGGGCTCCATTGCCTCGGTCATCCTGCTGACGGGGGAGAAACCGGGCGGCGAAGGGCTGCTGACCATCATCGTGATCACCGCGCTGACACTGGTGGTTATGGCGCTGACCATGCAAGTAAGCGGCGCACTTGAGCGCGCGATGGGCAAGACTGGCATCAATATCATCACCCGTCTGCTCGGCATGCTGTTGGCGGCCCTTTCGGTTCAATTCGTGCTCGATGGCCTTGCGGCCTTCGGCTTTGGCCCCGGCCCGATGCCCGGCTGACATTTGCGCTCTGCGTTCCTATATCTCTGATAAGGGGGCGCATTCATGGCCGACATCGACACAGCACGTCTGATCTATCTCATTGTCTTGCTGACCATGTTGGCGGGCTGGTTCTTCCTTCAGAACCGCCTTAACATCAACAAGACTCTGCAACAGGCGGCCGTCTGGGGGCTGATCTTTGTCGGTGCCGCTGCGGGCGTGGGGCTGTGGCAGGACATCACCCGCGACAGCGCGCGCCAGCAACTCAGCATCAACAATGCGGGCGAGATCATCCTGCCGCGCGGGCGCGATGGTCATTACTACCTCACGGCAGAAATCAACGGCGCACCGGTGCGTTTTGTCGTCGACACCGGCGCGTCCGATATCGTTCTGACCAAATCGGATGCTGCGCGGATTGGCATTGACCCTGATGAGCTTGACTACCTTGGCCGGGCAGGCACCGCCAATGGCGAGACGCGCACCGCATTCGTTCGGTTAGATCAGGTGGTGGTTGGCCATGCAGTTGATCGCAATGTGCCAGCGGTTGTGAATGACGGCGTGATGTCCCAGTCCCTACTTGGCATGGGCTATCTGCAACGCTGGGGCCGCATTGAAATCAGCGGCGGCGAGCTGCGACTAAGCCGCTGAATCGAGGTCTGGCCAGACCCAGAGTGTGAAGAAAGAATGTAATTCGCCGCAAAATGACGCCGCATTTGCCGTGAATTGGACAGGTTTTCGCCCTTTTGCTCAGATATCTGCAGGGCATAACTGTATCTAATTTTGGAGAACATGTTGCTATGCTGTCAGGTATTTTAGGGGGGTCTTCCTCCTACCAACAAAGCAAACCCCCGGCATCTGAGCCTGCTCAGGCCCCCGAGGAAAACCAAAACGACGCCCAGCAGGCTGAAACAAAGCCTGCCGGCGAACCCAAGGCCACGCAAAACAGCGCTGCCGCGCAAGAGACGACCAAGTCTCAATCGCTACAGGCCACCGCTCAGGCAAAACCGGCAGAGGCGGCCCCTAAAGCTTCGGACGCTGAGAACGAAGCCTTCGCCCGCGCAGCGGCACAGCGTAACGTCGACAGTGTACGCACCCGTGCCCTGCTCGACACCATCGCGCCGGTGAACAACAGCGCCGTCGAGTCAGCCAAGTCCTACGTTAGCAAGGTTGAGCCGGAAGCGCAGAATGCCAAGGCGAGCAATGCCGCCTCCGTCGCGAAACCTGCGCTGGACAAAGCGGCCTAAACCGCAATTTGGGGCGGGGGTCGTTTGGCCCCTGCCCCTGCTTCGCTGGTATTCAAGTTTCGGCCTTCTTTTCCCAGCGACCGCTTTCTTCCGACCAATACTGCGCCGAGGCTCCTTCGGATTTCAACCGTTTCCACAGACCCCGCGCCTGATCCAACGCCATTGGGTCATGACCGTCAAACAGCACGCAGACCCGTTGCAGCGCCGCGATCTCTTGCGCCGTGACATGCGCACCGTGAACCGCCATCAGGCAATCTGCACGGTTCGGCGCACCATCCTCAAGTGTAAGCAATACCGGCTGGTCTGCATCCCGGTCGCCGCCTGCGATTGCGTGCGGTAGGAAACTGTCTTCGGAAAACGTCCAAAGCGCTCGGTCAAGCGCTTGCAACCCTTCAGGGTCGGTCCCGCGCAGAGCCACACGCCAGCCGTTGGCGAGCGACTTTTCCAGCAGCATCGTCAGCGTCTCGACCAGAGGTCGCTGGGTCAGGTGGTAGAAATAAGCCGCCCCCATCTCCAACTCAGCCCTTCTCGAAACGGTCGGCGACTAGACGGTTCAGCGCCGCCACGCCCCAGCCTGTCGCGCCTGCAGGTGCCAGCGTGGTTTCGGACTTCATGGAGGCGACGCCGGCGATGTCCAGGTGAATCCATGGTGTCTCGTCTTTCACGAAACGCTTGAGGAACTGTGCCGCGGTGATGGAACCCGCGGGACGGCCGCCAATGTTTTTCATATCGGCAACGCGGCTCTTCAACTGATCGTCATAGCCTTGGCCCAAAGGCATCCGCCATGCGCCTTCGCCTTCGTTCTCGGCTGCTTTTAGGAACGCGTTGCACAGCTCATCGTCGTTTGAGAAGACGCCCGCGTTTTCATGACCCAGCCCGATAATCACCGCACCGGTCAGCGTGGCCAGATCGATCATCGCCGCAGGTTTAAAGCGGTCCTGCGCGTACCACATCACATCGCACAGCACCAAACGCCCCTCAGCGTCGGTGTTGATGACCTCAACCGTGTCGCCCTTCATAGTGGTAATCACGTCGCCCGGACGGGTCGCATTGCCCGAGGGCATGTTTTCGACGATGCCCACCAGCCCCACAACGTTCGCTTTGGCCTTTCGCAGCGCCAGCGTGCGCATCACGCCAGAGACAACGCCCGCACCGCCCATGTCCATGGTCATGTCTTCCATGCCCGCGCCGGGTTTGAGGCTGATACCGCCAGTGTCAAAGACCACGCCCTTGCCAACCAGCGCCAGCGGAGCGTTGCCCTCCGCGCCGCCGTCCCACCGCATCACGACAACTTTGGAGGGGCTATCGGAGCCTTGACCGACCGACAAAAGCGTTCGCATTCCGAGGCTTGCAAGTTCATCCTCATCCAGCACTTCAACTTTCAGCCCTAGGCTTTCCATCTCGGCCAGGCGCTCCGCAAAGTTGGTGGTGGTCAGGATGTTGGCGGGCGCGTTCGTCAAATCGCGCGTCATAAAAGCGCCTTCGGCAACCGCCATCAGCGGTGCTGCCTCCTCACGCGCGTCATCAGGCTTGGAGCACATCACCTCAACGCTGCCCTTGCGCGGCTTCGGGGCGGATTTGTGATCTTCAAACCCATAGTCCCGCATTGCCAGACCGAAAGCCACATCAGCCACCCGGCGCGTGCCTGCAGCGACCATTAACAGGTCGCTGTCGCCGCGGTATTTGGCCAAAGCGGCACCTGCCTTGCGCGCGGTCATCACCTCGGCGCGGCGCGGCATATGCACCACATCGACCGCCTCTGCCGCCATGCCAGCGGGGAACCCCATGCTGAGCGCATCACCGGGTTTAAGTTTGGCAAAACGATCGCTTTCCACCAGCCGTTGCAACGCTCCCTTGGTCAATCGATTCACCCGCCGCGCCCCGGCATCAAGCCGCCCCTCTGGCTCAAGAAACACCGCGATCCGCCCGGTATGCCCCGCGATACGGTCGATGTCAGTCTCAGCAAAAGTGATGGGGGTCAGATCGGTCATGGCATGCCTCATGTTTGATTTTGCCCAGACCTAGCGCGCCGCGCCGCGCATGGCCAGATAGCAGTTTTCCCGCCCCACGAATTGCTTTAAGATCTCTCCAAACGCCGTCAGAGCACCTTGGGGGATCAGAGTGGCACGAATTGACCGCTACATTCTGTCGCAACTTCTGGTGATGTTCGGCTTTTTCGCGCTGGTGCTGGTGGCGCTGTTTTGGATCAACCGCGCGGTGGTTCTGTTTGACAGGCTGATCGGCGATGGCCAGTCTGCACTGGTGTTTTTGGAGTTCACGGCCCTTGGCCTGCCCAAGCTCATCGTCACCGTCCTGCCAATCGCGACCTTTGCTGCCTCGGTCTATGTCACCAACCGCATGTCGGGCGAATCTGAATTGACCGTGCTTCAGGCCGCAGGCTCTGGGCCGTGGCGGTTGGCGCGGCCAGTGTTTGTTTTCGGGCTTTGCGTGGGGTTGATGATGACGGCGCTAAGCCATTTTCTGGTTCCCATGGCACAGGGTCAGCTAAAACAACGCGAGGCCGAAATCTCGCGCAACCTCACAGCCCAGTTGTTGACCGAGGGAACCTTTCTGCATCCCTCTGACGAGGTTACCTTCTATACCCGCGCCATCGACAACGACGGTGTGCTGCGCGATGTTTTCCTGTCGGATCGCCGCAAGGCCGATGAGGGGGTGATCTATACCGCCGCCGAAGCCTATCTGGCGCGCAATGGTGACAATACCACGCTGATTATGCTCAATGGCATGGCGCAGCGGCTCGATACCGAGCAGAACCGGCTGGCCACGGCCAAGTTCCGCGACTTTTCTTTTGATATTTCCCCTTTGGTCAGCACTGACGATGCAACTGATCAGTCGGTCAGTTCAATGGTGACCCCTGACCTACTGTGGGACTGGGCCGGGCTTGCTGCTCAGCTTGACACCGCGCCGGGGATCATCGCCGAAGAACTGCACAGTCGCCTCGCCCAACCGCTCTTTTGTATCGTCGCCGCGATGATTGGCTTTGCCACGTTGATCCTTGGCGGCTTCTCGCGCTTTGGCGTATGGCGGGAAGCGGTGATCGCCTTCGGTCTGCTCATCGCGATTGACGGGCTGCGGGGGACTTTGGTGGTGCAGATACGTGAGACCGCAGCGCTTTGGCCGCTGGCCTATTTGCCCTCCCTTATTGGGGCCGTCTTGACGCTGGCAATGCTTTGGCAAGCGGCGCACCCGCGCTGGATCAGGCGCCGTCTGGGTGGCAAGGGGGCGACCGCATGATCCTGCATTTCTACTTCGCACGACGCTTTTTCACGAGCTTTATGGTGATCACGGCAGTGCTTGCCGCCTTGGTGATGCTGGTCGATGGCGTGGATCAGGCGCGGCGTTTTGCTGACGACGATGTCGGCTGGGATCAGGTGCTGGGCATGACACTGCTGAATATGCCGCAGACGATCAATATGATCCTGCCGCTGATCATGATCCTCGCCACAGTGGCGCTGTTTATCGGGCTGGCGCGGTCCTCGGAAATGGTGGTGACCCGCGCGGCGGGCCGCTCTGCCCTGCGGGCGCTGGTGGCGCCGGTAGTGGTGGCGCTGATCATTGGGACGCTGGCGGTGGCCGTGCTTAACCCCATTGTGGCGGCCACCAGCGAACGGTCCGAGCAGCTGACACAGAAATACCGCTCGAACGGCAGCTCGGCTCTCTCGGTAAGCGACGAAGGGTTGTGGTTGCGCCAAGGGACGGAGGAAGGTCAGTCGGTTATTCGCGCGTGGCGCACCAACAGCGATGCATCCGTCCTCTATAACGTGACGATCATCAGCTACGATGCCGAGAAAGGCCCGATCCGCCGGATTGAGGCCGAGAGCGCGCAACTTAGCGGGGGCGACTGGCAGTTGACCGGGGCAAAAATCTGGCCGCTGGAGGCCGGAGTCAACGCCGAAGGTGCTGCGGAAGAGCATGAGACACTGACCATCCCCTCATCCCTCACCGTAGAGCGGATCCGCGAGAGCATCGCCCGGGTGGCCGCCGTTTCCATTTATGAGCTGCCCGAATTCATTCGCCAGTTGGAACAGGCGGGGTTCAGCACGCGCCAGCATGAGGTCTGGCTGCAGGCCGAATTGGCGCGGCCCTTCTTTCTGGTCGCCATGGTTCTGGTTGCGAGCGCATTCACCATGCGCCATACCCGCTTTGGGGGGACAGGCGTTGCTGTGCTGGCCTCAATTTTGCTGGGGTTCGGTTTGTATTTCATTCGCAGTTTCGCACAGATCCTTGGTGAGAACGGCCAGATCCCCGTGACCCTCGCCGCTTGGGCACCGCCCGTGGCTGCGATCTTTCTGGCATTAGGCCTGCTTTTGCACGCGGAGGATGGCTGACATGCGCGCGGCTCTGGTTGGACTTGCGCTTTGTGTGGCGCCCCTTTCCCTAAATGGGCAAACGGCTCCCGCCGCGGACCGGCCCGCCGTTCTTGTGGCCGATCAGGTGTTCATCACCCGCGATAAGGTCTTGGTCGCGCAGGGAAATGTCGAAGCTTTTCAGGGCGAAACGCGGCTGCGCGCCACGGCAATTCGCTATAATCAGACCACCGGCGCGCTGAGCATTGAAGGGCCGATTGTCCTGTCAGAGGGTGAGAACACAACGATCCTCGCTGATGCAGCGTCGCTTGATGCGGGGCTGCAATCGGGGTTGCTGCGCGGTGCGCGGATGATCCTTGAGCAGCAATTGCAGCTTGCCGCTGTGCAGATCAATCGGGTCGAAGGACGCTATAGTCAGCTTTACAAAGCCGCCGTAACATCCTGTAAAGTTTGCGAAGATGGCGAAACGCCGCTTTGGCAGATCCGCGCCAAACGGGTGGTGCATGACCAGCTGGCGCAGCAGCTTTACTTTGACGAAGCGCAATTCCGCATCAAGAATATCCCGATCTTCTACCTGCCCCGGCTGCGCCTGCCTGATCCCACATTGGACCGCGCCACAGGCTTTCTGACACCCTCCATCCGCTCTTCGTCGCAGTTGGATGTTGGGCTAAAACTGCCCTATTTCATCAAGATAGGTGAGCACCGCGACCTCACGCTCACGCCTTATCTGTCATCAGCGACGCGCACGATGGAATTTCGGTATCGACAGGCGTTTGTTGCGGGGCGGATTGAGTTTAACGGCGCAATTACACGTGATGATCTGCAACCAGATAAGACGCGCGGCTATCTGTTTGGCACCGGCACCTTTGATCTGCGACGCGACTACAAGCTGTATTTCGACATCGAAACCACCAGCGATACGGCCTATCTCAGCGATTATGGCTACTCAGACAAAGACCGTTTGACCAGTGAGTTGACCGTCAGCCGCGCGCGGCGGGACCAGTATGTCAGGGCGAGCTTGCTGAATTATCAATCGCTACGAGATGGCGAGGACAATGATTTGCTGCCCAACCTTGTTTTGGATGGCGAATATCAACGACGATATTTCCCGACATCGATTGGCGGCGAAGTTCAGCTGTCTCTGGAGGCCCATAGCCACCGTCGGACTTCCGACCTAAGCACCGACGGCGATGGCGATGGCGAAGCTGATGGGCGCGATGTTTCGCGGATCAACGTCGAGGCCGATTGGCTGCGGCGCTTTACCTTTAACAACGGACTGGTAACCGATTTGCAGGCAGGGGCGAGCCTTGGTCTGTTCAACATCGCCCAAGACGCCATTTACACCGAACGGCACTATGACCTCGTACCGCACACCTCTGTATCGATGCGCTACCCCATGCAGCGCCGCGAAGTGAGTGGCGTCGTGCAACAGCTTGAACCTATTGTTCAATTGGGCTGGACTGGTGGCGATCGATTGAACATACCCAACGAAGAAAGCACGCTGGTCGAATATGACGAAGGCAATCTCTTGTCGCTCAGCCGCTTTCCCCGGCCCGACCGACGCGAACGGGGCGCGGTCGCGGCCTTTGGTCTGAACTGGGCACGTCTCAACCCTACCGGGCTCGATGCTGATTTCTCTTTCGGCCATGTGATCCGGGCCAATGCAGATGACGCTTTCACCTTTAGCTCGGGTTTGCAGGGCACCCGTTCAGATTTCCTGCTGGCTGGCCAATTGCGCAGCGATAACGGCTTGGCGATCATTGGTCGCGGATTGGTGGATGATGATTTTGAGGTCGCAAAAGCCGAAATGCGCGGTGTCTGGGATTTTAAACGCGGCCAAATCGCAGGCAGCTATGTTTGGCTGCAAGAAGACGCAGCTGAAGACCGCGACGAGAACGTGTCAGAGATCACCTTTGACGGCAGTTTTTCGATCAATAACCAATGGCAGGCCTCAGCCGACTGGCGCTTTGACCTTGCCGATGAACGCGCGGCGACGGCGGGACTTGGCCTGAGCTATAACAATGAATGCGTGCAGGTCGACCTTTCCGTCAGCCGCAGTTATTCATCCTCAACAAGTGTTGAGCCCTCAACGGATATCGGTTTTAACATCGGCCTTAGGGGCTTTGCCGCCAACACCGGAACAGAAAGATACGTACGCTCATGTGGGAAGTAACGAAACAGACAGTCCGTGCTGGGATGCGTGGGACTGCCGCGCTCGCCCTTGCCTTGGTTATCGGGCAATCCGCAGCGGCGCAGAACCTCTTTGCGCCAGTGGCCCGTGTGAATGACGAGGCGATTACGGGCTACGAAGTTCAGCAGCGCCAGCGCTTTATGCAGCTGATCGGCGCGCCGGGGACGGATTCCAACAGCGTGATCGACAGTCTGATCGAAGACCGGCTGCGTGGGCAGATCCTTGAGCAAGCAGGCCTTGAAGTGACCCCTGATGGCATACGGGCAGGCATGACTGAATTTGCTGGCCGCGCGGACTTGTCTACCGAAGAGTTTCTGAAGGTGCTTGGTCAAGCGCAGATCTCCGAAGAGACTTTCCGCGATTTTATCGTCATCAGCGCTGCATGGCGCGACCTGATCCGCGCGCGCTATAATGGCCGGGTGAACATCACCGACGAAGAGGTCGAGCGCGCCCTTGGCAGCAGCCGGGGCAACAATGGTTTGCGGGTCCTTTTGTCAGAGATCATCATCCCTGCCCCCCCGCAGAATGCCGATCAGGTAAACGCCCTGGCCGAGCGGATCGCGCAGAGCAGTTCCGAGGCTGAGTTTTCCTCCTATGCGAGCCAGTATTCCGCCACCGCCTCACGCGAACGCGGCGGCAAAATGCCTTGGACACCGCTTGAGAACCTCCCAGTCAGCCTGCGGCCCATCCTTCTGGCGCTCGCGCCGGGTGAGGTGACAGCGCCCCTGCCGATCCCGAACGCCGTGGCCCTATTCCAGTTGCGTGGCATCGAAGAGACCGGCAAGCCGAGCGTTGAGTATTCGCAAATCGACTATGCCGCCTATTACATCCCCGGTGGCCGCTCTGAGGCGGCTTTGACCCGCGCGGCGCAACTGCGGGGTCAGGTCGACCAATGCGATGATCTATACGGAGTTGCCAAGGGTCAGCCCGCGAATGTGCTCGACCGTGGCACCAAGGCGCCGGGTGAGATTCCACAGGATGTGGCCATTGAACTGGCAAAGCTTGATCCCGGCGAAGTCTCGACCGCGCTGACCCGCGCCAATGGGCAAACGCTGGTGTTCCTGATGCTCTGCAATCGCACGACGGCGGCCAATGCGGACGTGGATCGCGACGCAGTGGTCAGCTCGATCCGGCAGCGCAAGCTTGAGGGTTTTGCGACGCAACTGCTAGAGCAAGCCCGCGCCGAAGCCCGCATCACCCGCCAATGAGCCGCCCGTCCCGGCCGGTGGCCATCACCTGCGGTGAACCCGCCGGGATCGGCCCCGAAATCGCCGCCCGTGCTTGGGCGGCGCTTTCGGCTGACATCCCGATGTTCTGGATTGGCGACCCGCGTCACTTGCCCGAGGATGTGCCGCACCGCTTGATCGACAGCCCTGACGACGTTTGCGCGCCAAACGCCGATGCGCTGCCTGTGCTGTCTCATGCTTTTGACAGTGCCGCCCTCGCCGGTGTGCCGCAACCCGGGCACGCACAGGGGGTGATTGACGTGATCGCCCGCGCGGTCGATCTGGTGCAGACCGGGGCCGCTTGCGCCATCTGCACCGCACCGATCCACAAGAAAGCCCTGCAAGACGGCGCGAATTTCGCCTATCCCGGCCATACTGAATACCTTGCCGCGCTGGCAGGCGTTGAAGATGTTGTGATGATGCTGGCGTCCGACCAGCTGCGCGTCGTGCCTGCCACCATTCACATCGCGCTGGATCAAGTGCCGCAGGCACTAACCTCCGCGGGCCTGCGCCGCACGATTGAGATCACCGTGCAGGAATTACAGAGCCGCTTTGGCATAGAACGTCCCCGCATTGCCGTCGCTGGCCTGAACCCCCATGCGGGCGAAGGCGGCAGCATGGGGCGGCAGGAGATCGACTGGATCGCGCCGCTGATTGCAGAGATGCAGAGCGAAGGCTATGCGCTGATCGGGCCGCTCCCCGCCGATACGATGTTCCACGCCCGCGCCCGCGAAGGCTATGATGCGGCGGTGGCGATGTATCACGACCAAGCGCTGATCCCGATCAAGACGCTCGACTTCGACCGGGGCGTGAACGTGACGCTGGGACTGCCCTTCGTGCGCACCTCACCCGATCACGGAACAGCGTTCGACATCGCGGGCCAAGGGCGCGCCAATCCGACCAGCATGATCGAAGCGATCAAACTGGCATGGCAGATGGGCCAGAAAACATGAGTACAATCGACAACCTTCCGCCGTTGCGTGAGGTGATCAACACCCACGAGCTGGCCGCGCGAAAATCGCTGGGCCAAAACTTCCTTTTGGACCTGAACCTCACGGCCAAGATCGCGCGGCAGGCCGGTGACATGGCCGATTGCGACGTGCTGGAAATTGGCCCCGGCCCCGGTGGCCTGACCCGTGGTCTGCTGGCCGAAGGCGCGCGTCATGTGCTGGCGATTGAAAAAGACCGCCGGTGTCTGCCCGCGTTGGCCGAAGTGGCGGAACACTACCCTGGCCGTCTGACGGTGATCGAAGGCGATGCGCTGGAGATCGACCCGCTGAGCCATCTGACCCCGCCGATCCGCGTGGCTGCCAACTTGCCCTATAATGTCGGGACCGAGTTGTTGGTGCGCTGGCTCACCCCGCCGCAATGGCCGCCCTTCTGGCAGAGCCTTACGTTGATGTTCCAACGCGAAGTGGCCGAACGGATCGTGGCGACGCCCGGCTCCAAAGCCTATGGGCGACTGGCCGTGCTGGCACAGTGGCGCAGCGATGCGCGGATCGTCATGCAGCTGCCGCCCGGGGCTTTCACGCCGCCGCCCAAAGTATCGTCAAGCGTGGTGCATCTGACCGCCCTGCCCGAGCCGCGCTATCCGGCTGATCCTGCCGTGCTCAGCCGTGTGGTGGCCATGGCGTTTAATCAACGTCGCAAGATGCTGCGCTCGGCCCTCAAAGGGGCCGCGCCCGATATCGAAGACCGGCTGATCGCTGCCGGGCTGAAACCTACTGACCGGGCCGAGCAGGTGCCGCTGGAGGGCTTTTGCGCCCTTGCCCGGGAAATTGCCAAAGGATGAAAATGTTCTACCGTCTATTGCTCGTCTGCGCACTGCTGATGGGGCTTTCCGCCTGTGTCCTGCCCCGCAACGGCCCGCCGCCGCCGGGAACGGAGGCCGATATCGCGGCGCTGACCCGTGCCATTAGCGGGCTCTCTCCCAACGTGGACCCGGCAGAGGCTGCCCGTGCAGCGCAGATCACCTACCGTCATACGCATGAACTGGCGATTGCCTATCAGATCACCGATCCGCCGCTGATCCATAACGTGAAGGTCAACAACGGCAGCAAGCCCCGCGGCCTGTGTTGGCATTGGGCAGAGGATCTGGAGAAACGGCTGCTGGCCGAAGGATTTGCCACGCTCGACATGCACCGCGCCATTGCCAATGGCGACACGCGGCTGCTGATTGACCATTCCACTGCCATCATCTCGGCCGCGGGGGCGCCGATGCAGGCGGGGATCGTGCTTGATCCATGGCGGCAGAGTGGCGTGCTGTTCTGGTCCCCGGTCATGAGCGATCCGCGCTATGATTGGGAGCCGCGCGAAGAAGTGCTGCGGCGCAATGGGCGGGTTAGATATGTGCAGGCAGGGATGGAAGGTTAAGACATCCCGGCCCGTCCCCCACAAAGAAAAAGCCCCGCAATTTGCGGGGCTTTTTTTTATTCTGCGACCTTGGCAGTGTCGCCGTTGCCGTCGCTGCCATTGTCCTGCGGCTGCGCCTCTGCCGCTTTCGGCTTGGGCTTGCGGCGCGGGGCGCGTTTCGGCTTGGGCTTGCTCTCAGGCGTCTCAACCAGCGTGCTCTCATCGCTGTTTGTCTCTGCCTCAGTTGGCTGCTGCTGTGGTTGCTGCTGCTCGGGCGCGTTGCCGTGGGCAGGCTGCTGTTCCGCTTGCGGCTCATCGCCCTGCGGCTGGCCGCCCTGCTGTGCTTCGCGTTCCTGACGCTCGGCACGCTCGCGGTCGCGCTCGGCCTGACGCTCACGGTTCTGGCGTTCCTGCTCCTCGCGGCGCTGGTCAACCTCGCGCTGTGCTTCGCTCAGCAGACGTAAGTAATGCTCGGCGTGCTGTTGAAAGTTCTCAGCCGCCACGCGGTCATTGCTAAGCTGCGCGTCGCGGGCCAGCTGGTTGTATTTCTCGATAACCTGCTGCGGCGTGCCGCGCACCTTACCCTCAGGACCGGAGCTGTCGAACACCCGATTGACGACATTGCCGCCGCCGCCACCATGTGGGGAGCGTTTGCGATTGTTCTTCGACCGGGAGCGTGATCTGGGAGAATTCATGGAATGATGTCAGCCTTGTGTGCTGTGTGTCGTTTACCGGGGGTGCAAAGCACGTCATCGTCCCGGCTTAAGCGATATGTTGGGCATAATGCCGCGCGGGACCGCCAAAAGCATCCACCGCTGCAACACCTCTGACTAACCATGCCAGACAGCCTTGAGCAAGAAGAAATTGCGATCCGACCTGCTAAAGACCCGAATTTTCGCGATTTCACGCCGGTTTATCTGCACAAACCACACGTGGGCGGCCATCCAGATCATGCGCCAGCGTCACCCTGCCCCAGCCCGCTTTGGTAAAGATATCTTGTACCGCCTCACCCTGTTGCCAGCCGATTTCGACCATGACGCGCCCTTCGGGTGTTAGATAGCCCTGCGCCTCAGTGGCGATGATGCGGTAAATGCTCAGCCCGTCTTGCCCATCGGTCAGCGCCATTTCCGGCTCATGCTGGCGCAATTCGGGCGAGACATCGGCCATTTCCTCGGCGGCAAGATATGGCGGGTTCGATAGAATCAAATCAAACCGCCCCTCGACCGCGCTGAACCAATCCGACTGACGAATTTCAGCACGTTCAGCCACGCCGTGCTGCACCGCATTGGCGCTGGCCTGTAGGCAGGCGGCTTCCGATAGGTCCACGCCCAGCCCCGTGGCCTGTGCCCGTTCGGCCAACAGGGTCACGAGGATACAGCCCGATCCAGTGCCAAGGTCTAAGATACGGTCGAAATGGCTGCCGAGCGCAAGATCAACAAGCGTCTCTGTTTCTGGCCGTGGATCAAGTACATCGCGGCTGATGCTGAAATCGCGCCCGTAAAACGCACGCCGCCCGATCAATTGCGAAACAGGCACCCGAACCGCGCGCAACGCGATCAGTTGCTCAAACCGCTCGGCCACGTCAGGCGCGATCTCTTCGGGCGCAATCAGTGTCACCCGCGCGGCGTCCACCGCGGCGGCGTGGGCCAGCAAAAGCCGCGCATCCCGCGCCGGATCAGGCACCCCTGCCGCGCGCAGCCGTCCAGCGGCAGCGGCCATGGCTTGGGCGGCGGTTTGCGGGCTCACCCCTCCATCTCCGACAGTTGGCGTGCTTGGGCGTCGGCGGTCAGCGCGTCGATGATCTCATCCAAATCGCCCTGCATCACGGCTTCAAGCCGGTAAAGTGTGAGATTGATCCGGTGGTCGGTCATCCGCCCTTGGGGGAAGTTATAGGTGCGAATCCGCTCGGACCTGTCACCCGATCCCACCTGTGCCGCGCGGTCTGCCGAACGTTCACTGTCGATCCGGCCCCGCTCCATGTCATAGAGCCGCGCCTTGAGCACCTGCATCGCCTTGTCGCGGTTGCGGTGCTGCGATTTCTCAGACGAAGTCACCACGATTCCGGTCGGGATATGCGTGATACGCACGGCAGAATCGGTGGTGTTCACGTGCTGCCCGCCTGCGCCCGAAGAGCGCATCGTGTCGATCCGCAGGTCGTTGGCGTTGATCTCGATGTCCACGTCCTCGGCCTCGGGCAGGACCGCCACGGTGGCCGCCGAGGTGTGGATACGCCCGCCGCTCTCGGTTGAAGGTACGCGCTGCACGCGATGTACGCCGCTTTCAAATTTCAGGCGGGCGAAAACGTTTTGGCCAGTGATATGAGCCACGACTTCTTTGACGCCGCCCAACTCGGTCATCTGGCTTTCGATCAGGTCAAACCCCCAACCGCGCGCCTCGGCATAGCGCTGATACATGCGCAGCAAGTCGCCCGCGAACAGGGCAGCTTCATCGCCGCCGGTGCCGGGCCGGATCTCAAGCATCGCGGGTTTCGCATCGGCCGCGTCGCGCGGCAGCAGCGCCAATTGCAGCGCGCCTTCAACCTCGGGCAGTCGGGCGCGCAGACGCGGCAATTCCTCGCGCGCAAGTTCGGCCATCTCGGGGTCTTTCAGCATCTCTTGTGCTTCTTCAAGGTCACGCTGAAGCTGCTGGTAAAGGTCGATTTGATCCACCACGGGCTTCAAATCACTGTATTCTTTGGCGAGAGCAGCAAAATCGGCCCCATCGGAGCCCGCAGACATGCTGGCTTCCAGAAACTGGAAACGTTGCGAGATTTGCGCGAGGCGGTGCATCGGGATCATGGGGTTCCTGTCGCTTATGCAAATGCTTTGGTCAAGAGGCGGCTTATGCTATCATGGGCTATGAAACACATCTTTCCGCTCACCTGCCTGCTGGCCCTGACGGCCCTGCACCCTGTCCTTGCGGATGTCAAAGCGCCGGGCGGCAAGACGATTGATTGCTATTGCACCAACAGCACCGGCGACCGTGTGGAATTGGGCGAAACCATTTGCCTACAGGTCGGCGGGCGCATGTTCATGGCCCAATGCCAGATGTCGCTCAACGTGCCGATGTGGCGCGAGGTGCAGCAAGGCTGCCTGTCATCGCGCCTCAATCTGAGCGAGCCAACCGTTGACCCGTTTGGCGTTGACGCCCAGATCTGACCGCCCAAACCGCGAGCGGCCATAGACCTCAACATAGCGCGGATCTGCGCCATAGACGCCGATGGTGGTGAAGTCGGGATAGCCCATCAGTTTGGTCCGGGTCACGTAAGTGACTTGGCCCTCGGCCAGTGAGCCTGCGACGACTTCGGTACGCGGGGTCTGCATGATTGTACGGTCAAGCTTAGCCAATGTTTCAGCCCCGTCATCTTCGACCGGGTCGCGCCAGATGTAGCTATTGGCCGCTTGGGTCTTGCCCATCTTTTGCCCCTCGGCCTGCACATGCCAACGCGCGGGTTCGAGAGGGGCAAGCCGGACATAGGCCACCAGAGCGACGAGGGCGATCACAATGATCCAGAACAGCATTTTAAGCACCTTTCGAAGGTCGACAGGATGGCGCGACGGAAGGTGTCGCGGTGTGGTTGGCGGCCCTCATTTCTGAGAACCGCCTGATCAATGTACGGCTGACGCTCACGCCATTCTCATACGGTGGCCCAGCAGCGACAGTATCTCGGTCGCGACATGCGCACCTGCGATCGCCGTCGCCCCCGTGGTGTCGAAGGGCGGAGAGACCTCAACCACATCGCCGCCCATAATGTTAATCCCCGCCAGATCGCGCAGCATGATCGAGGTCTGCGCCGAGGTCAGCCCGCCCCAAACCGGCGTGCCAGTTCCGGGGGCAAAGGCCGGGTCCAGCGCGTCAATGTCGAACGTCAGATAGCATGGCCGATCGCCAAGGATCTCCTTGATCTTGGCCACGGTGGCCTGCGGCCCCTTCTCATGCACCTCACGCGCGTCAATGATATTGACGCCCATCGTGTCTTCGTTGGTGGTGCGGATGCCGACCTGCACACTGGTCGCGGGATCGACGATACCGGATTTCACCGCCTTGTAGAACATCGTGCCGTGATCGATCCGATCCATGTCGTCGTCAGCCCATGTATCCGTGTGAGCATCGAACTGTAACAGGCTGATCGGCCCATATTTTTCGGCATAGGCCTTAAGGATCGGGAACGAGATATAGTGATCTCCGCCCAGCACAACCGAGGCCGCGCCGGCATCCAGAATGGTCTTGATATGCGCGGTCAGGGCTGCCGGAAATTGGCTGACA
Source organism: Sulfitobacter indolifex (assembly GCF_022788655.1). Classification (NCBI taxonomy): domain Bacteria; kingdom Pseudomonadati; phylum Pseudomonadota; class Alphaproteobacteria; order Rhodobacterales; family Roseobacteraceae; genus Sulfitobacter; species Sulfitobacter indolifex. The sequence continues at coordinate 1,649,637 of NZ_CP084951.1, forward strand.
TGACCATAATCAAACGCCAGATCGCCATAGTCCGCGATGGCGAATTCGCTCAGCACATCGAAATCCCAGCCATAGGGCGCGTCGGGCGCTTGGAGAGTGCTCGCCTCGCGGATGGCACGGGGGCCGAGGCGGGTGCCGGGGCGATTGGTCACCGCTTGGTCAAAGGGCACGCCGGTTACGGCGATATCGACGCCGGTCAGATCCTTGGTATATTTGCGGCGCAAGAAGGACGTCGCCCCGCCGAAGGTCAACTCATAGCTTGGCCCTTTAAGGTCCTCGCGGGTAAAGGCCATATCCATCTGTTTGGCCGCGTCTTCCAGTGCCATTACTTGCCTCCTGCTGGCTGTGCCCGCTCAACGATGCGGGCGAAAAAGGATGCGCCAATGGGCGCGATCTCGTCGTTGAAGTCATATTCCGCGTGGTGCAGCCCCGCGCCCTCACCAGCGCCGAGGAACAGATAGGCTCCGGGGCGCTTTTCGAGCATAAAGCTGAAATCTTCCGCGCCCATCTCAGGACCACAATCGCCGTGCACTCGGGCCTCGCCCACCACTTCGCCTGCGGCCGCGATGGCGGTATCTGTCTTTGCCGGATCATTGACCGTGGCGGGGTAGCCCACCTCATAGACCAGTTCGGCAGAGACGTCATAGCTTGCCGCCTGCCCGTCAACGATTTGCTGCATCCGGCGGATCACCATGGCCTGCACTTCGCGGTCAAAGGTGCGCACGGTACCATTGATATAGGCGGTCTCGGGGATGATGTTATCGGCGCTGCCAGTGTGGATCTGCGTGACCGAGACCACCAAGTCCTGCGTGGCGAGATGATTGCGGCTGACGATGGTTTGGATCGCCGTCGCGATGCCGCAGGCCGCGACGACCGGGTCGCGGGTATCATGGGGCATCGCGCCATGGCCGCCCTTGCCCGTTATGTGAACGTGAAACTCATCCACCGCTGCCATGAACGGCCCCGGCGTGGTGAAAAACGCGCCCTTTTCCAAACCTGGCATGTTATGGATGCCGTAGACCTGCGCGATGTCGAACCGCTCCATGATGCCTTCTTCGACCATGATACCAGCGCCACCGCTGGCCTCTTCAGCGGGTTGAAAGATCAGCGCCACGCGGCCCGAGAAATTGCGCGTCTCTGCCAGATAACGCGCGGCCCCCAGCAGCATCGTCGTATGCCCGTCATGCCCGCAGGCATGCATCTTGCCGATGCGCGTGCTGGCGTAGTCCTTGCCCGTCGCTTCATGAATGGGCAGTGCATCCATATCGGCGCGAAGCCCAATTGTCGGCCCTTCGCTCTGCCCGTTGATGATTGCAACCAGACCGGTCGTCGCGATCCCTTCGTGTATTTCATCAGCGCCGAATTCCCGCAGCCGTTCCGCCACAAAAGCCGCTGTTTCATGGCATTCCAAGTCCAGTTCAGGGATCGTGTGCAAATGACGCCGCCATGCAGTCATATCCTCCGCAAAGGCATTGATGCGGTTAACCACGGGCATGGGCTGGACTCCTTGGGGTTGGTTTGGTCAGGGTGCATCTGACACCAGACATACGGGGCCTGCAATGCCGGACGATACAAAAGCCGATCTCATTCACGATTCCGATGCGGGGATCGAACGACTGCTGGAAATCATGCGCCGCCTGCGCGATCCTGAAACCGGTTGTCCGTGGGACATCGAACAGGATTTCGACAGCATCGCCCCCTATACCATTGAAGAGGCTTATGAAGTCGCCGATGCCATTGCCCGGCGCGATTGGGTGGATCTGGAGGGCGAACTGGGCGATCTGCTGCTGCAATCGGTCTATCACACGGCAATGGGCGAAGAAGCGGGGCATTTCACCTTTCAATCGGTGGTGCGTAATATCAGCGACAAGATGGTAGCCCGTCACCCTCATGTTTTTGGCGACGAATCTCGCGACAAAAGCGCCGAACAGCAGACTGTGGATTGGGAAAAAATCAAAGCCGCTGAGCGGGCGGGTAAAGCGCAGGGCGGCACGTTGGATGGGGTGGCGATTGGCCTGCCCGCGCTCCTGCGGGCGATGAAACTGCAAAAACGCGCTGCGCGTGTGGGGTTTGATTGGCCTGAGACGACACAAGTGTTGGATAAGATCACCGAAGAGGCCGCCGAATTGGTCGAGGCGAAGGACGAGCTTTCGCAGACGGAAGTCGAAGAGGAATACGGTGATCTGCTCTTCGTCATGGCCAATCTCGGCCGCCACCTTGGGCTTGACCCCGAAGCCGCCCTACGCGCCGCAAATGCCAAATTCACCCGCCGGTTTGAAGGGATTGAAGCGCGGCTCGCGGCCATGGGCAAGTCTCCACATGATAGTGATCTGGCCGAGATGGATGCGCTTTGGGATGCGGTGAAACTGGCGGAACGCAGCTAATCGCCGGGTCTGCGGCTGGACAAAGACATGAGCCTCCGGCAAGGCTCGGCCCCAAGCAATTTGACGAAAGTAAGCCCATGACTCCGCGCAAAGCAATCATCGACACCGACCCCGGACAAGACGACGCCGTCGCGATCCTCCTCGCGCTGGCCAGCCCCGAAGAGATCGACGTTCTGGGCATCACCTGTGTCGCGGGCAACGTGCCGCTTGATCTGACCTCGAAAAACGCGCGCATCGTGTGCGAATTGGCGGGGCGGCGGGATGTGAAGGTGTTTGCCGGATGCGACCGCCCGCTGGGGCGTGCGTTGGTAACGGCGGAACATGTGCATGGTAAAACTGGTCTTGATGGCCCAGACCTGCCCGATCCCACCATGCCGCTGGCCGAGGGGCATGGCGTGGATTTCATCATCGAGCAGGTCCGCGCCCATCCCGCAGGCAGCGTGACCCTCTGCCCCTTGGGGCCGCTCACCAATATCGCGACAGCCCTGCAAAAAGCGCCTGATATCGCCGAAAAGGTGCAAGAGATTGTACTGATGGGGGGCGGCTATTTTGAGGGCGGGAACATCACCCCCACGGCTGAATTCAACATTTATGTCGACCCGCAGGCCGCTGATATCGTGTTTAAATCCGGTATCCCTATTGTGGTGATGCCGCTTGATGTGACCCACAAAGCGCTGGTCACGAAACCACGCAACGATGCCTTCCGCGCCATTGGCACGCCCGTGGGCATCGCCGTGGCCGAGATGACCGATTTCTTTGAGCGGTTCGACAAAGAGAAATACGGCTCAGAAGGTGCACCGCTGCATGATCCCTGCGTGACCGCCTATTTGATCAATCCCGACCTGTTCAAAGGCCGCCACATCAACGTTGAGATTGAGACCCAGTCCGAATTGACCATGGGCATGACCGTCGCCGACTGGTGGGGCGTGACCGACCGCGCGCCCAACGCGCTTTTTGTGGGAGACCTCGACGCTGATGGTTTCTTTGCCCTGCTCACCGAAAGGCTGGCCCGTCTATGAGCGCACATCTTACCCTTGGCATCCCTGAACATCTCGACAAGCTGGTTGGGCTGGTGACAGCATTCCACGCCGAAGCCGGCATTGAGATGAGTGATGACCAACGCAGGACCGGTCTTGCGCCGTTGCTAGAGGGGATCCCTCACGGGGCGGCCTATCTGATCGGCCCGCCCCGAGCGCCCATTGGCTATGTGGTGATCTGTTTCGGCTGGTCAGTTGAATTTGGCGGGCTGGATGCCATCATTGATGAAATCTATGTCCGTCCCGGCGTGCGGGGACGCGGGATCGCTTCGGAGACGCTGATCGCTCTGCCACGCGCGCTGGCTGCGGGCGGGTTAAAGGCCATACATCTCGAAGTTGACCGCACCAATAAGGCGGCGCTCAAAGTCTACACCCGTGCTGGTTTCCGCCCCCGCGAGGATCATATGCTTATGTCTCGGAAACTGTGATGCGTATTCCCTTTGATAACAGCTATGCCGCCTTGCCTGAGGGGTTCTTCTCCCGGCTGAACCCGACGCCGGTGAAAGAACCTAAGGTATTGGCGTGGAATGCTGAATTGGCGGCAGAACTGGGGATCAAGGGCGACGACGCACAGGTGCAGGCGCAGGTTTTCGGGGGCAACGAAGTGCCCGAAGGCGCGACCCCTCTGGCACAGCTTTATGCCGGGCATCAGTTCGGAAATTTCAACCCTCAGCTCGGCGATGGCCGCGCGATTTTGCTGGGTGAAGTCATCAGCAGCGATGGCACGCGCCGGGATATTCAACTCAAAGGCGCGGGCCCGACGCCCTATTCACGCAGAGGAGATGGCCGCGCGTGGATGGGGCCGGTGCTGCGTGAATATCTGGTCAGCGAGGCGATGCATGCGCTCGGCGTGCCGACCACCCGCGCTCTGGCCGCTGTCGCCACAGGCGAGCCGATCTTGCGCGAAACGGGCCACCTCCCCGGTGCGATTGTCACCCGCGTTGCCGCCAGCCATCTGCGTGTCGGCACCTTTCAGGTCTTTGCCCATCGCGGCGAGGTTGAGGCGCTCAAGACCCTGACGGACTATGCCATCGCGCGGCATTACCCCGACGCGGATGGCCCACTTGGCCTCTTGCGCGCGGTCTGTGCCGCACAGGCGGAACTGGTGGCGCAGTGGATGTCCTTCGGTTTCATCCACGGCGTGATGAACACCGACAATTGCAGCATTTCGGGCGAGACGATCGATTATGGCCCCTGCGCCTTTATGGACGCGTTTCATCAGGGCCGTGTGTTCAGTTCCATCGACCGACAGGGCCGCTATGCCTACGGCAACCAACCTCAGATCGTGGTGTGGAACATGGCGCAATTGGCGACCTCGCTCTTGCAGCAGATGGACGACAAAGAGACCGCCGTCGAGGAAGCTACCGAAATCGTACACGAAATGCCTGAATTGATCGAAGCCGCATGGCTTCGCCGTTTCGCGGCCAAGGTCGGCATCTCTAACCCTCGGCCCGAGGATGTCGATCTGATCAATGAACTGCTGAGCCTGATGCAGACGGACGGCGCGGATTTTACCAACACGTTCCGTGCTCTGGGAACCGATCAAGCACGTGATCAGTTCACCAACCGCGATGCCTTTGATACATGGGCGGAAGGCTGGCGCGCTCGGATCAAGGATCAGCCGGACCCGAAGGCGGTCATGCAAGCGGCAAACCCCGCCGTGATCCCGCGCAACCACCGGATCGAGCAGATGATCGTAGCCGCCGTTGCGGGCGACATGACCCCGTTCGAGCGACTGATGACCGCGCTGTCGACGCCCTTCGACGAGACCGCCCCAGAGTTGCAGCGCCCCCCGACAGAAGATGAGATCGTCCCGGCGACCTTTTGCGGCACCTGAAGCCTAGCGCGCTCGGGGTTTGCGGTTGATCAGGTAGATCCCTACCGCGACCAGCAGCAGGGCGAGCCAAACGGTAAGCCCGATCTCTTCTGACAGGATCAGCCAGCCCAAAAGCACCGCAAAGACGGGCGAGAGAAAGCTAAAAGACGCCACCGAGGCCGCCGGATAGACCGTCAGCAGCCAGAACCACGCCAAAAAGCCAAAGCTGGCAACGGCCACGATCTGATAGGCCAATCCTGCCAAATGCACCGGTTCAACGCCGCGCAATAAGGGGCCAAAGAGCGGCGCGAGCAGCAAAAGCACCGGCGCTGAGATAATCAGTTGCATCATCAACTGCTGCGCGGGTGGTACTTTTGAAAGGGGCGTGATCCGAACGCAAAGTGCAATCCCAGCCCAGCAAAAGGCCGCAAGCAGCGCCAGCAAATCGCCCAGCCAGTTTGCCCCATCAACCCCGCCATCGCTCAGCGCCAGTGCGACACCGCCCATGGCCAGCCCCATGCCCAACAGACGCGCCCCGCTCAGGCGCTCGCCGGGCAGCCAGAGATGCGCGGCGATACCGAGCCAGACCGGCATGGAATAAAGCAAAATCGACGCACGGCTAACCGTGGTCAGATCCAGCGCGAGAAAGAGGCAGACAAACTCAAGCGTGAAGAATGCCCCCGCTGCCAGCCCGCCCATCAGCGCAGAGCGCGGCAGCGACAGGCTCACACCCCGAAGCCGCATCCAGATCAGCAGTAAAAACACAGCGCCGAGAGACCGCAATCCGGCCAGAAAGACAGGATTGAACCCGCCGGTGCTGACCTTGATGACGACTTGGTTAAACCCAAGGTTCACCGCGAAAAGCACCAATGCCACCGCGCCGAACGTATCGATATGAGATTTGCGTTCCATCCCGCCAAGAGCGCCGCCCGGTCTGGATAAGTCAATGGCGCGCCGTGGTTTTCACAGCGCGCCATTGGATCGTTTAATTGCTAAGTGTCGGCTTAGGCTGCCTGCTGGCCGCCCGGCTTGCCACCGCCACCACTGCGCCGCCGACGGCGACCGCCGCTTGGCTTGCCAGCAGCTTCGCCACCGCCACCGCCTCCGCCACCGGGACGACCACCGCCGCCACCAGGACGGCCACCGCGCCCACGGCCACGGCCTTTGGGTTTGGACGGCTCATCAATCACTTCCCAAGGACGGCCCGAGGCGACAGGGATCGAAATCCCCATAGTCTTCTGGATCGCCTTCAACTCGCCCATTTCATCCGGTGCGCAGAAAGCCACTGCAGCGCCGTCTTTGCCCGCCCGCGCGGTCCGGCCAATCCGGTGCACATAGTTGTCGGGCACGTTGGGCAGCTCGAAGTTATAGACGTGCTTCACATCCGGGATATCCAGACCACGGGCCGCCACATCAGTGGCCACAAGCACGGTAATGTCACCGCCCTTAAAGCCCGCAATCGCCCGGTCACGCTGACCTTGGCTTTTGTTGCCATGGATCGAAGCGGCGTCAAACCCGGCTTTCACCAGCGTCTTCATCAGCTTTTCCGAGCCATGTTTGGTGCGCCCAAAGACCAGCGCCCGCTCGCCCTTGTGCTTAGCCAGCAGTTCCTTCAGCAGCTCTGTCTTCTCGGCCTTGGCGATGAAGTGCACCTCTTGGGTCACCTTGTCCGCCGCCTTGCCCGGAGGCGAGACTTCGATGCGGATCGGGCTGTTGAGATAGCTGTTGGCGATCTCATTCATCAGCTTGGGCATGGTCGCCGAAAACAGCATCGTCTGACGCTCTTTCGGGATCAGGTTCGAGATTTTGCGCAGGTCATGGATAAAGCCCATGTCGAGCATCTGGTCGGCCTCATCGAGCACGAGGAAGGTCGTCGTGTCGAGTTTGACCGCACGGCGATCCAGAAGGTCGAGCAGACGGCCCGGTGTGGCGATCAATAGATCGACACCGCGTTCCAGACGCTTGATCTGCGTGTTGATCGACTGGCCGCCGACGACCATCGCCACTTTAATCTGCGTGCCTTCAGCATAGCCGCGCAGGTTCACGGCGATCTGCTGCGCCAATTCGCGGGTTGGGGCAAGTACCAGACCACGCACCGAACGCGGCTCGGGGCGGCCTTCAAGCTCCATCATCTGCGCCAGAAGCGGCACACCAAAAGCCGCCGTTTTACCGGTGCCGGTCTGGGCAAGGCCCATCACGTCACGGCCATTCATGGCTTGGGGGATCGCTTGGCGTTGGATCGGGGTTGGATCTTTCAGACCCATTTCATTCAACCGGGCAACCAGTTTCTTTGGCAGGCCCATCATGTCAAAATCGCTCATTCGTTCACTTTCCGGCACGCAAGGCGCGCGCCATCCTTAGTCGCCGCGCCCATCTCAGGCGCCACGGGGTCGCGCAAGCCAGATCGCGGGCGTTGGCCACATGCCACACACCCGTCTGTTGCGCTTGGCCCCACGCGTGATTTTGGGAACATCGGCGGGCCTTGTCGTCAGCATCCAGTGGCCCCTTGTGGGACTTGGCGCTGATACTGCTCACGCGGCAGAAGGCTTCGCTTGACCCCCACATGGGCTGTCCGCAAGCAAAAGTCAACCGTCGCGGTTCAATTGCGGTGGCGTCCGGTCGCGCTAGAATGCTAGGAACGGGGTCCGACGGACGAAGGGCGAAACGATGCGCAACCCGATCATCAAACGGTGCGAGGCCATGGGCCTGCGCATGACAGGTCAACGCCGGGTCATCGCACAGGTGATTCACGACAGCGACGACCACCCAGATGCCGAAGAACTGCTGGCCCGTGCCACTGTGATCGACAGCGGCATCTCGATCGCCACGGTCTACCGCACGGTCAAGCTGTTCGAAGAGGCAGGCATCCTCGACAAATTGGAATTTGGCGATGGCCGTGCGCGCTATGAGGATGCGCAGCGCGAACATCACGACCATCTGATTGACGTGAACTCTGGCGAGGTGATCGAATTCGTCGATGCAGAAATCGAAGAGCTTCAGGAACGTATCGCGCGCAAGCTGGGTTACAGATTGCAAGGCCACCGGATGGAACTTTATGGTGTGCCGATCAAAAAGGAGGACCCATGACCGAACGTGACCGCCCCCTGCTGGCCGTGTTGATCGACGCTGACAATGTCCCGGCCAAACATGCCGGCGCCATCATGCGGGAGGTCACAACGATTGGCGAGCCTGCCCTGCGCCGCGTCTATGGCGATTGGTCGAACGACCACCTTAAGGGCTGGAAAGCCCCGATCCGCGAACTGGGTTTGGTCGCCCATCAGGAAACCGCGAACACCAAGGGCAAGAACGCCAGCGACATCGGTCTGGTCATTCAGGCGATGGACATCCTGCACAGCCGTCGGTTCGATATCATCGTGATCGTCTCGTCCGACAGTGACTTCACTGCGCTGGTGAACCGCCTGCGCGAAGATGGGGTGACCGTCATCGGCATCGGCGAAAAGAAGACCCACGATTCGCTGCGCAACGTCTACAACCGCTTCATCTTGATCGAAAACCTCGATGGAGCTGAGCCGGACACAACGTCACGCGCCAGCGCCAAGGTGGCCGACGCCCTGCCCCTGTTCAAAGCGGCGATGGACAAGATCGACACCGAGGATGATTGGTACAACCTCGGCCAGATCGGTCAGACGATTCAGGCCGCGCATCCGGATTTTGACAGCCGGACATACGGCCATGGCAAGCTGAGCGCCTTGGCAGCGGATCTGAAAGCATTGGAGACGCGCAAGACCGGCAACCGGTTGATGGTGCGGTTGAAACCTTAAAGCCTGCGTATCACTCGGCGGGGCGCTTCTCACGTCGGGACACGCGGGCGAGCATGGCAGGTAAAAGAACGCTCAGCACGACCAGTCGCATGATGTGGCATGCGGCAACAAACCCCGGCACTACAGCCAAGACCGCGCCGAGCGCGATCATCGTCTCAAGGCCTCCAGGCGCGAAAGCCACCAGCACATGGCCCAGCGGCATGCCGAGCGCCCAAGCCACCGGCACCGCACCCAACCCCGCGAGCCCGACCGCGACGCCGGTAATTGCCAGGCCCGCACCAAGTCCGCTGACAAACCGCGCGGGCGTGATACCCGAAAACCGCGTGCCGATCAGACTGCCCAAGACCAGGTAGGCGATGAGGGTCAGCCAGCCGGGCAAGACCCCGGTCTCCAACTTGGTAAGATGCGCGATGGCAGAGACAACCATCGCCCCCATCAGAAGCGGTGCAGGCACTGAAAGCCGGGCAAAAATTAGCCCCACAACCACGGCCGCAAAGATCATCACAACGATTGAGGTCACCCCCATCCCCGCACCTACTGGGGCGATATTGCCGGTCATATCAACGCCCATGAGCAGGGCGGCAAAAGGTACAACGATGGTGAGCGCCAGCAGCCGTACGGATTGCGTGATCGAAATCCGCGCCACGTCAGAGCCGCCGTCGCTGGCAATTGCCATCACAAAACTCAGATGCCCCGGGGCCGAGGCCAAAAGCGCTGAACGCGCGTCAAAGCCGAAATACCGCGCCAGCATCCAGCGACAGGCGGCCATAATCCCCCAGATCACCAAGGTCATAAAGACGAAGGCCAGCGGCCAGCGCACCATGGCGTTGACCGCATCTTGGTTAAAGCCTGCACCTACGGCGATGCCCAAGACCACAAAACAGGCGTCCCGCAGGCGCGGATCGACCGCCGTGCGGACACCGACGAGCCCTAGACCACTCACCGCGATCACCGGCCCCAGCAGCATATAGACGGGCGCATCAAGCCACCAAAACAACACCGCGCCGAGCGTGCCAGCCCCGAGGGTCAGCACGGTGTCACGCGGGGCAAAGGAAAGGGAGGGCCATCTCATGCCATAGGGCTAGCACCCCGCTGCAACCTGCGCCAGAGCCACACGCATGACGCGTATCGCGCGCCCTTGCCCTTTCTTCGCAAAAGGTTCATGGGCGGCTGGCAATACTACGGGCGAAGGGGCGTTATCATGGACAATCTGCGCGGTGCGATGCTGATGGTGCTGGCTATGGCCGGTTTCGCCATCGAAGACATGTTCGTCAAACTGACGAGCGATGCGCTCCCCGTGGGGCAGATCATCGCGCTTTTAGGCGCGGGCGGCGGGGCAATCTTTGCCGTTATCTTGCGCATTCAGGGGCGGCGTTTGTTCTCTGCAGATATGCTCTCCGGACCGATCTTGCTGCGCGCCGTGGGCGAGGTGCTGGGCACGCTCTGTTTCGTGACCGCCATCGTGCTGACCCCGCTCTCCTCGGCTTCTGCGATCCTGCAGGCCACACCGCTTGCCGTGACCTTAGGCGCTGCGCTGTTTCTGGGCGAGCCTGTCGGCTGGCGCCGTTGGAGCGCGATTGTCGTTGGTTTCCTTGGTGTTCTGCTCATCGTGCGCCCCGGGTTGGAAGGGTTCAACGCCCTGTCGCTCTTTGCCGTTGCCAGTGTCATCGGCCTAGCCTTGCGTGACCTTGCCACGCGCCAGGTGCCCCGCAGCATCAGTTCCATGCAGCTCAGCTTTCTGGCCTTCATCGTTCTGGTACCGGCGGGCCTGATCCTGATGCTTGCCGCCGGCACCCCCGCCGCTATGCCGGGCGGGGCCGAGGTGGTCTATCTTGGTGCGGCGATGGTGATCGGTGTGCTGGCCTATTACGCCATCGTGGCCGCGATGCGCGTGGGCGAAGTCAGCTTTGTCACACCGTTTCGCTACATGCGGATGCTCTTCGCGCTGGTCGTGGGGATCATGGTCTTTGACGAATCCCCCGACACGCTGACGCTGGTGGGCGCCGCGATCATCATCGCCTCGGGGGTCTATACCCTCTGGCGCGAACGCAAAATCACCCCCCGGCCCCGCCGCGGTCTTTCCAAGCCGGGTCTGCCGGGGTAAACCGCCCCAAACCCGAACATGAGGACAAAGCCCATGAGCACGATCATCGACATCCACGCCCGCGAAATCCTCGACAGCCGGGGCAACCCGACGGTCGAAGTCGACGTTATCCTCGAAGACGGCACAATGGGCCGCGCAGCGGTTCCTTCCGGTGCCTCCACAGGCGCCTATGAAGCGAACGAGCGCCGCGATGGCGACAAGTCTCGCTACATGGGCAAAGGTGTGTTGGAAGCCTGTGCCGCCGTGAACGGTGAAATCGCCGAGGCACTGGTGGGGATCGACGCGACCGAGCAGGTCGAAATTGACGAGATGATGATCGAACTCGACGGGACCGAGAACAAATCCCGCCTTGGCGCAAACGCGATCTTGGGCGTGTCGATGGCCGCCGCCAAAGCCGCCGCGGACTACTGCACGCAGCCGCTCTACCGCTACATCGGCGGCACAACCGCCCGCGTCCTGCCGGTGCCGATGATGAACATCATCAACGGTGGCGAACACGCGGACAACCCGATCGACATTCAGGAATTCATGATCATGCCAGTCGCTGCGGACAATATCCGCGAGGCCGTGCGCATGGGGGCCGAAGTCTTTCACACGCTGAAGAAAGAGCTTTCCGATGCGGGTCTTTCGACCGGTATCGGCGATGAAGGTGGGTTCGCCCCCAACATCAGCTCTTCCCGCGATGCGCTTGATTTCATTCTGAAATCCATCGAGAAAGCAGGCTATAAGCCCGGCGAAGACATGTACCTCGCCCTCGATTGTGCGGCGACTGAGTATTACAAAGACGGCAAATATGTCCTCTCTGGTGAGGGCAAGACCCTGTCGAGCGAAGAGAACGCCGATTATCTGGCAGCCCTCGTGAACGATTACCCGATCATCTCCATCGAAGATGGCATGGCCGAGGACGATTGGGACGGCTGGAAAGCCCTGACCGAAATTTTGGGCGACAAGGTTCAGTTGGTGGGCGACGATCTTTTCGTGACCAACCCTGCGCGTCTGTCTGACGGTATCAAGCGCGGCTGCGCCAACTCCATGCTGGTGAAGGTCAACCAGATTGGCACTCTGACCGAGACGCTGAAAGCCGTCGATATGGCGCATCGCGCGGGCTATACCAATGTGATGTCCCACCGCTCGGGCGAGACGGAGGATGCCACGATTGCCGACCTCGCCGTGGCGACAAACTGCGGTCAGATCAAGACCGGCTCGCTCGCGCGCTCTGATAGGCTGGCGAAGTACAACCAGTTGATCCGTATCGAGGAAGTGCTGGGCGAGACTGCGCAATATGCTGGCCGTTCGATCCTGCGCGGCTGATGTCTGAGATCGCCATTCGCCCTGTCACCACCGCTGCGGACCTCGCGGCGGTGGTTGATCTTTGCTGGGCCTACCGCGACTTCCTCTACAGTTTTGGCCCCACAGAGCGGCGTATCGTCGAGACGTTTTACCCTCAGGAAAAATACAGCGCGTTGATGGGCCGTTTGGCCGAGGAACACGCCCGCCCACGCGGGATCATCCTGCTGGCCGAGCGCGATGGCGAACCTTTGGGCTGCGGTATGTCGCACGCGCTGAGCGATACAGAGAGCGAGATCAAGCGTGTCTTTGTTCCCGACGCGGCACGCGGCACCGGGGCGGGTCGTGCGATCTGTAAAAGGTTGATTGATCAGGCGCGGGAAGATGGGTTCGAAAAAGTCTATCTCGACACCTCCATCGCCTTCGCGCCCGCCCGCGCGCTCTATCGCTCACTTGGGTTTATCGAACGCGGACCCTATCAGCCGATGCCCGATTTCGCGCGCGAAGCGATCTGTTTTTATGAATTGCCGCTGACCCGCGCATCTCTTGACGCAGGCTGAACACAAGTAAAGGGGCGGCATGCACGCCGCCCCTCAATCCCTTTTGCCTGAGCTTAGCCCGAAAAGAGCTCAAGAAGCTGACGTTTGGAATAGCCCAGCAGCAACGCACCCTTGTCAGTAAGCCTTGGGAGCACCCGCATCTGCACGGTTTGCATTTTAGTGGGAAGCGCCGCGTTGAGCCGCACCACCGCATCGACCTTGCCTGCCGGTCCGGGCGTGACCCTTTCGACCATGCCAATAAGCGAGCGGTCCTTGCTCCAAACGGGCGCGCCCACAATGGCAGCAAGGTTCACACTGCTTCTCTTGGCTGCATCGTTGCCTCCGCCGAGGCTCACTCCGGCCGATACACCAGCCGTCGTCCCGTTCGTTCCGCCAGCCGCGGTTCCGCCGTTGCCACCGCTGTTAGAGGACCCGCCCGAGCCGCCGCTGCCACTACCGCCAGAGGAACCGCCGCTGCCGCTACCGCCAGAGGAGCCGCCATTGCCGCTACCGCCTGAGGAGCCGCCGGTACCACTGCCCGAGCCGGAGCCCCCGACCCCAACGCCCACGCCGACACCGCCGCCAGAGCCACCACTTCCGGTGGAACCACCGCTTCCGCCGGAATCACCGCTTCCGCCGGAACCACTCGATCCGCCGGAACTACCATGGCCTCCACCGACGCTTACATCGGCACCCACGCCTACTCCGCCATGGCCGCCGACACTGGCCCCAACCCCGGCGTCAATGCCGCCGCGGTCCCCGTGGCCACCAACGCTGGCACCGACGCCAACGCCGATTTCTGCCTGGGCCGTCGGGACGATCAAAATTGCCGCCGCGGTCGCGGCTAACATAGTCCTAAAAGTAGTAGTATGGTTACTAATGGTCATCTTTAGTCTCCTTCAAAATGAGCCGTCGCCTTGCAGTATGATTTGACCGCCGCGGCATTGGCTGTTGCCCCACACCAAAAACACGCATGAGGCCGCCAAATTGTTTCATAAAATTTCAAAAAGAGTATATTTTGCGCAACTTTGTTAAAAATATGCCGAGTTTGCCAAAGTTTCCGCACAGGCTTTGCGACGTGTCGTCCCAAGACCACGGCTTCGGCAAATTCTCGACATCGTTTTAAAATGAGTAGCTTGGCTTTGCCCTAGGTGTGGCTGACGGTGCCACCGCCTACGGCTGCGCGCACGCCGGTCGTGCCGGGGCAGGACGTCGGCAATTTGCGCGCCACGCGGACGGCGAGATAGGCAAAGGCCTGCGCCTCTAGCATGTCGCCATCAAGACCGATCTCTTCGACTGCCGCCACTGGGCAATCAAGACTGACATCCAACATGCGCATCAGAACCGGGTTATGCCGCCCGCCCCCGGTGACATAGACCCGCTCGGGCGGGGCCGGGCAATGCTGCATCGCCTCGGCGACGCCTGCGGCGCACATGGCGGTGAGGGTGGCACAGGCATCGGCGTCAGAGAGTTCGCCGACCAGCGCCACCATCTCAGCGAAATCATTCCGGTCGAGCGATTTGGGCGGCATGCGTGCGAAGTAAGGCTCAGCGAGGAACAGTTCTAACGCGCCATGCTCCACCCTGCCCCGTGCCGCCAGCTTGCCGCCTTCGTCGAAGTCTTGGCCAAGCCGGGCCTGCATCAAATCATTGATTGGGGCATTTGCAGGACCGGTATCAAAGGCCAAGAGCGCGCCCTCTTGCTCGGGCCGCGCAATACGCGGGTCAACCCATGTCAGGTTGCCGACGCCGCCGAGGTTCAGGAAGGCCACCGGTGCGGTCTTTCCTGCATAGCGCGCACAGGCATGGTGAAAGAACGGTGCCAAGGGCGCGCCTTCGCCACCCAATTCCACATCGGCGCTGCGGAAATCCCAGACCACGGGCAGGCCAATCTCGCGCGCCAGCAAAGCGCCGTCGCCGACTTGCAAAGTTCCTTGCATCCGCGGCGCATGGGCAAGGGTTTGGCCGTGAAAGCCAACAAGCTCGACGGGTGTGTCGTCATTCAGAAGGTCGCGCAACAGCGTCAGATGCGCAGTCTCTACCGCTTGCGCTGCGGCCTCAACCTCCGCTCCGTGCCATTTGCCGAATCCGGCGGCGATGATCCGGCGATCCTCGGCCGAATAGCTGCGGTAGGCGCTTTTGCCAAAGCTGGTGATGTCATGCCCGTCGGTGCGCAAGATAGCCGCGTCCACCCCATCTAACGAGGTGCCCGACATCATTCCCAACGCTGTCACCACACCGGTTCCGACATGTTGCCTGTGCAGGACCCTATTCATGGCCTTTTCCTTTGCCGCTCGTGCGCATATAGATTGCCGCGCAACACAGTTTTGAGGCAAGTCACCATGACATACCATCCCAAATCGGAGTTCATCCACACGATGATGCAGCGCGGCTTTCTGGCCGATTGCACCGATTATCAAGGGTTGGACGAAGCCCTCATGAAAGGCGCGGCGCCGGCCTATGTAGGCTATGACGCCACGGCCAAATCCCTGCACGTGGGCCATCTGGTCAATATCATGATGCTGCGCTGGCTCCAGAAATTCGGTGGCAAGCCGATCACCCTGATGGGGGGCGGCACGACCAAAGTAGGCGACCCGTCGTTCCGCTCGGACGAACGCCCCTTGCTGACGCCCGAGGCGATTGACGACAACATCGAAGGCATCCGGCAGGTCTTTGCCCGCTACCTTGATTACGGTGACAGGCCGAGCGATGCTCTGATGCTCAACAACGCTGAATGGCTAGATAACCTAAATTACCTCGATTTCCTGCGTGACATTGGGCGGCATTTCTCGATCAACCGAATGCTGAGCTTCGAGAGTGTGAAATCGCGTCTAGACCGAGAGCAGTCGCTGTCTTTCCTTGAGTTCAACTACATGATTCTGCAGGCCTATGACTTCATGGAACTGCACCGCCGCTATGGCTGCGTCCTTCAGATGGGCGGCTCGGATCAGTGGGGGAACATCGTCAACGGGATCGACCTGACGCGCCGCGTGATTGACGGGGAGGTTTACGGCCTCACCTCGCCGCTCTTGACCACCAGCGACGGCAAGAAGATGGGCAAGTCGGCGGGCGGTGCTGTTTGGTTGAATGGCGACATGCTGAGCCCGTATGAGTTCTGGCAGTTCTGGCGCAATTGCACCGATGCCGATGTGGGCCGTTTCCTCAAGCTCTACACCGAGCTGCCGGTCGACGAATGCGACCGTCTGGGCGCGCTCGCCGGGTCTGAGATCAACGAAGCAAAAGTACGTCTGGCAAATGAAGTCACCGGGCTGCTGCATGGCGAAGAAGCTGCGCGCAATGCCGAAGCCACGGCGCGCGAAGTCTTTGAGAAAGGCGGCGTGGGCGATGACCTGCCCACCCTGACCCTCTCGGCGGCGGATGTGGGCGATGGGGTTTCTATCGTTCAATTGCTGGTGAAATCTGGCCTTGCTGGCTCCGGCAAAGAGGCCAAGCGCCTGATTGCCGAAAATGGCGCGCGGATTGATGATCAGCCGCTGACGGATGCGGGCATGATGCTTGATGCGGGCGCGCTGTCGTCTCCGATCAAGCTGAGCGCTGGCAAGAAGCGCCATGCGCTGGTGCAGATCGGCTAAAGGTTAACGGGGGCCGCCTTACGGCCCCCAGCCCCCTCCTTCTCAACACCTGTCCCAGCAAGCATGGCTTGCATGGGGCGAGACTTCGTGTTGAACTGAACAAGCGTTCATATCGGGGGGATCCACCATGAAACTAGACAGCACAGCCGCCATCATCACCGGGGGCGCCTCGGGGCTCGGTGAAGCCACGGCGCGGTATTTTGCGTCGCAAGGCGCGCAGGTCACCTTGCTGGATCGTGACGCGGCCCGAGGCGAATCCGTCGCGAAAGAGATCGGCGGCCATTTCGTTCTGACCGACGTGACGGATGAAAGCTCCGTTCAGGCGGCGGTGGATTATGCCCAAGACAAGATGGGCTGGATCACGGCAGCGGTGAACTGCGCCGGGATCGCCCTTGGGATCAAGACCACGGGCCGCGATGGGCCGCACCCATTAGACGCGTTCCAACGCACTATAGACATCAATCTTGTCGGTAGTTTCAACGTGGCGCGGCTTGCGGCTGTGGCTATGGCCAAGAACAACCCCGAAGACGATGGCGCGCGCGGGGTCATCATTAACACCGCTTCCATCGCCGCTTTCGATGGGCAAAAGGGCCAAGCCGCCTATGCCGCTTCCAAAGGCGGGATTGTGGGCATGACCCTGCCCATGGCGCGCGATCTGGCGAAGGACGGCATTCGTGTGATGACGATCGCGCCGGGCATTTTTAAAACGCCGATGTTGGCGGGCCTTCCCGAAGAGGTTCAGGCCGACCTTGCCAAGGATGTGCCCAACCCTGCCCGCCTCGGCGATCCGTCGGAGTACGGTCGGCTGGCCGGGTTCATCGTTGAGATGGGATATCTTAACGGGGAAGTAATCCGCCTCGACGGGGCGCTCAGAATGCGCTGATGCCGCTGCAGAACCGCGTCCAGCCTACTGGCGAGATCAACGCCCATCCCGCACGGGGTGGGTTTATGGGCAACCGCGGTATCCTGCACGATGAAGACGGTCTGCACCCCAAAAGACGCTGGGCTCATCAGAACTGGGTTTGCTGTGTGCTGAGTTTCAAAGGGCGTCGGCGACAGCTGATGGCCCCGCGCCGCTATACCGAGCTGTTCTTTCTGGATGAAGCTGTGGCCTTTGCCGTTGGGCACCGACCTTGCGCGGAATGCCGGGGCGCGGAATATCGACGGTTTCGGGGGTGCTGCGATGTGCCGGGTCCGGCTGCCGCTTTAGACTGCCAGCTGCACGCCGAGCGCGCAGTGCCGCGTATCTTTCAGCAGCGCCGCTATGCGGATGTGGAGGCGCACGACCTCCCTGACGGGAGTTTCATCTTAGATCACGCGGGCAAGAGCGGCGTGCTCTCCGGCGATGCGTTCTACCCTTACGCGCCAGAGGGGTACC
This sequence comes from Sulfitobacter indolifex, assembly GCF_022788655.1. Lineage (NCBI taxonomy): Bacteria > Pseudomonadati > Pseudomonadota > Alphaproteobacteria > Rhodobacterales > Roseobacteraceae > Sulfitobacter > Sulfitobacter indolifex. Next base: position 1,667,556 of record NZ_CP084951.1, read on the forward strand.
AGACGGCGCAAAAGCGCCCGCAGGGACGTGTGACCTTACTCACGCCGCCTAGTGTCGTCACCGCCTTCCGCGCTGGATACCGTCCGCAAATCGCGTTGGAGGGTGCGCAGGTCTAGCCTTGCGCCTTCTCCTCAAGCGCCATCCACTCTTCCTCAGCATCTGAAAGTTTCTCATGCCGTTGGACAAGCGCGTCGCTGGCCTTTTGGAACTTCACAGGCTCACGGGTAAACAATTCGGCGTCGCCTAGCAGCTCTTCGAGCTTGGCGATCTCGGCTTCAAGTCGCTCAATCTCCCCCGGCAACGCTTCAAGCCGGTGCTTCTCGGTAAAGCTGATGCCCGAAGCAGATTGCTTTTTCTCGGCCTTAGCCTCGCCTTTGCCCGGCTTGGCCTTCACGACGCTTTCCGAGAAATCGTCCTGCCCACGCTGCGCCAGATAGTCAGTCCAGCCACCGGCATAGACCGTGGCACGCCCATCGCCTTCCATGGCGATGGTAGTGGCCGCCACACGGTCGAGGAAGTCGCGGTCGTGGCTTACCAACAGCACGGTGCCGTCGTAGGTGCCCAACAGCTCCTGCATCAAGTCCAGCGTCTCGACATCCAGATCGTTGGTCGGCTCATCGAGCACCAGTAAATTCGACGACCGCGCCATGATCTTGGCCAGCAGCAGCCGCGCCTTTTCACCACCCGAAAGCGAGCGCACTGGCGCGCGGGCCTGTGCCTCATCAAAGAGGAATTCCTTAAGGTAGCCCACCACATGTTTCGGCTGGCCGCGCACCAGCACCTGATCGGCCTTGCCCGAGACGCGCATGTCCGGATCGCCGGTCAGGCTTTCCCACAACGTCATATTGCCATCAAGCTGCGCACGCGCCTGATCGAAAAGCGCAAGTTCCAGATTGGTGCCGAGCTTGATCTCGCCCTGATCCGGATGTTCCTTGCCGATCAGCATGTTGAGCAGCGTGGTTTTGCCCACACCATTCGGCCCCACCAATGCGATTCGGTCGCCGCGTTGCACAGTGATCGAGAAATCGCGCAGGATCTGTTTGTCGCCGAACTTCTTGGCCACACCTGTCGCCTCGATCACCTTGCGGCCCGACTTGGGGCCAGCTTCCAGCGCCATGGCAGCAGTACCCTGCCGGGTGATCTGGGACGACCGTTCTGCCCGCAGTTCTTGCAGCGCGCGAACGCGCCCTTGGTTACGCTTGCGCCGGGCCGAGATGCCCTCAACCGCCCAACGGGCCTCTGACTTGATCTTGCGGTTAAGCTTGTGGCGCTGCATGTCCTCTTCTTCCCAGATCTGATCGCGCCATGCTTCGAATCCCTCAAAACCGATCTCTTGGCGGCGCACGGCGCCGCGGTCGATCCAAAGGGTGGCCCGGGTCAGTTCGCGCAGGAAGGCACGGTCGTGGCTGATGATGACAAAGGCCGTGCGGGTGCCCTTCAGTTCAGCTTCGAGCCAAGCGATGGCTTCGATATCTAGGTGGTTGGTCGGCTCGTCCAGCAGCATCAATTCCGGCTCTTCAGCCATCAGCCGCGCCAGCGCCGCGCGACGCCGTTCACCGCCAGAGGCCGTCGCCACAGGGCGCGCGGGGTCAAACTTCAGCCCCTCGCCTGCGCGCTCAACCTTATACATCTCGCCCGGATCAAGCCCATGTGCCGCGAAGTCGCCCAGCGTCTCGAAACCCGACAGATCCGGCTCCTGCTCCATATAGCCGACCGACACACCGGGCCCGGCAATAACCGCCCCGCTGTCCGGCTCTACCAGCCCGGCCATGACCTTCATCAGCGTGGATTTGCCCGAGCCATTGCGGCCAACCAAAGCCAGCCGGTCGCCGGTCTGAACCACCAGTGAAAGGTCTTCGAAAACAGGATCGCCGCCAAAGGTCAGCGAAATGTCGGTGAGTTGTAAAAGGGGTGCGCGTGCCATGCCCGCCAGCTATCTCTCGGCGCAGGTAAGGTCAATGTCCCTCGGGGTTGGGGAGGCGCTTTCGCGCGCTTTAGGCCAAGGCCCGCAACAGCCGCGCGCGGTTCGGCGGGATCGCGGCAATCTCAAGACCGGTAAAGACATGCAGCGTGGTCATCTGCCGGTCAATCACCGCGTGGTCACTCACCCAACCGCCCATGCTGAGGTAGCTGCGCAGCAGCGGCGGGATCTGCTGCCGCGCGCGGCGAGGATCGGCGGTATGCGTGTCGCGCGCGAAGGGGTGGATGTGCTGGGCCCTGACAGTAGGTCGCAACTTCGTGGGGGCTAGATGCTGGTCTTTCAGGTGCGCGAAGGCGTCGCGGTAGGCTGTGGGATCGGTTCCTGCAAAAGAGGAGCAGCCAAATAGTAGCGCCACTTTGTTGCGGTCCACCACTTGCGCCAACCGTCCCCACGCAAGGCGCTGAATGTCGGGGTCTTGCCAGTTTGGATGGACGCAAAAGCGGCCTAGCTCTAGCAATGCGCCTGCGATTGTTTCGAGGTTGGTGAGGTCGTAGAATTGCGCCGCGTAGCTTTGCCTAAGGGCCGCGCCGTAAAAGAGGCTCAGGCGAAAGCAGCAGACGAGAGCGCCGCTGGCGCGCTCTTCAACCAAAAAATGGCGGGCCTTGGCATCGAAAGCATCAATGTCAGGCTGAACATCCGTTTGAAAACACTGAGCGCGCAAGATCTGCGCACGGGTGATATCGGCGGGCGATGTGGCTTCGCGCGTCAGATATCGGCCCGGAGGCGCTTGGGTCATTTGCGAGGTCGCCTTCGGTTGCCTGCAGCACTGCCCGGACGATCAGCCGCCGTGACAAGCTGGGAATGACTTAGCTGCCGAAGGCAGTCGGGCTAAAGCGGCCAAGGTTACCCAGCAGCTGACGCAGGAACGTGTTGTCAGCGACGGGCGATGTCGTCACGCGGCGCGACAATGGCACCACCTGCCCCCGCTCTAACCCGAACCGTTCGACATTCGAAACGACCCCCGCTTCGTTAAAGCTGACGGTAACCACTTCGCGCTCAACCTCTTTGGGCGCCAAAAAGCCAAGAGCCCGTTTGCGCATCTTAACGTAATAGTAACTATCATCGCTCAAAACACCCGAAGCGGTGGGCACACCAATCTTTTGGGCGACGCTTTCCTTGGTGTCGCTGCCGACGACGACCTGTTCTAGCTGATCTTCGGGCGGCACATAACCGTGGTTTTGATACTGCGGGCTGCAGGCCGTCAGAAGCAGTGCAAGGCCCAACCCTGCGAGCCGGAGGCTTATCTTGCCGGTCTGTTTCGTGTTGCGCATTTGGTCTGCCCTCTTGCCCTGACGGATTATGGCTTTTATTTCGCATACACTAACGCACCCCAAGTGTACAAGAAACGAAAGTCTGATCTCATGTCGCGCAAATCACCTACGCCAACCGCTCTACGGGTCGCAGACCTGTCACAGACGGAGCCAAACGGCTTTGATCTGCGCCCCGAGACGGATAATTTGTCTCAGATCGCTAAGGAGCTGGAACTGTCCGCCCTTCGCAAGCTCAGCTTTGTCGGCAAGATCAAGCCACTGGGCAAGCAAGACTGGCAGCTTGACGGGAAGCTGGGTGCCACCGTGGTGCAGCCCTGCGTGGTCACGCTCGAGCCGGTGACCACACGCATTGACGTGAATATAAAACGCCGTTTCGTGCATGATTTCGAACTTCCCGATGAGGAAGAGGTTGAGATGCCCGATGACGACACCACTGAGCCTTTGGGACAGTGGATTGATCCGGCGCAGATCATGATTGAGGCGCTGGCGCTGGAAGTCCCGGAATATCCCCGCAAGGGCGAAGTTGAACTGGGTCAAATGGTCCATGCAGAGCCCGGCCAAAAGCCGATGACCGACGAAGACGCCCGACCCTTTGCGGGGCTGGGTGCATTGCGCGATGCACTAAAGAAAGACGAATCCTAAGAAAACGGGCGGAAAACTGCGGAAATACTGGGTTGCATCACGGTGCTTTCGCGTTATTTTGCCGCCCTCACCCGAATTAAGGTTGGACATTGCGCGGCTGCGGCCCTAAAGCGTCGTCACGCCCGAAACGGGGTCCGAATTGAAACACGGTTGCGGCACGCTCTATGCAGGTCAGCAACCCCGAAGGCAAAGGCACCAGACATGGCTGTCCAACAGAATAAAGTATCCAAATCGCGTCGCAACAACCGTCGCGCCCACGATTCGCTCACAGCAGCGAACCCGAACGAATGTTCGAACTGTGGTGAACTGAAGCGTCCGCACCACATCTGCGCCGCTTGCGGTCACTATGACGACGCAGAAGTTGTCGCCCTGACCGAAGAAGTAGACCTGGAAGACGACGCAGCCTAAGCTGCCGCTGTTTCCAAGGTTTTCTCTAAGGCAGTGAGGCATTCGCACTGATGACGGCCCAGCCCGATCAACATAACGCGAAAGCCGGACACACCCTGATCTCGGTCGACGCGATGGGGGGTGACGAAGGCCCGGCAGCAGTTGTTGCCGGGTGCGCGCTTTCCGCAACAGCAAATCCCGACATCGGTTTTATCCTGCATGGTCCTCGTGATCAGCTGGAGCCTTTGGTCGCCAAACGTGGCGAGCTGTCGGGCCGTTGCGAGATACGTCACGCCACGGATGTCGTCACCATGAACGACAAGCCCAGTCAGGTTGTGCGTACCGGCAAAGACAGCTCCATGTGGTCTGCCATCGAATCCGTGCGCAGCGGGGAGGCAGCTGTGGCTGTTTCCTGCGGCAATACCGGCGCGCTCATGGCGATGTCGATGATACGGCTGCGTAAATTGCCGGGCGTGAACCGCCCCGCGATTGCCGTGCTCTATCCCTCCTCCAATCCTCAGGGCTTTAACGTGATGCTCGACGTGGGCGCCGATGTGCGTGCCGATGCCGATGATCTGTTGCGTTTTGCCTTGATGGGAACCTCTTATGCTCGCAACGGCATGGATCTTGAGCGTCCCCGCGTCGGACTGCTCAACGTCGGTACCGAAGAGCATAAGGGCCGCACGGAACTCAAAGAAGCCTACGACCTGATTCGTGCGCAGGGTGATACGACCGGGTTCGAATTCGTCGGCTTCGTTGAAGGTGGCGATATTTCAGGCAACCGGGCCGATGTTATTGTGACTGACGGTTTCACCGGTAATGTCGCGATCAAGACTGGCGAAGGCACTGCCAACATGATTGGCAACAGACTGCGTGAGGCGTTTAAATATTCGCCTCTGTCGCGTCTGGCATCGCTGCTGGCCTATACGTCGCTGCGCCGTCTCAGCAAAAAGATTGACCCGCGCCGTGTGAACGGGGGCGTCTTTCTGGGCCTGAACGGCACGGTGGTAAAATCGCACGGCTCTGCCGATGCAACCGGCATCTCTGCTGCGATCAAACTCGCGGCTCAGTTGTCGCAGAATAAATTCAATGACAAGCTGGCCGCCCGCGTCGCCGCGACGCTGCCTGCTGAGGAGTCCACCAAATGAGCCTGCGCGCCGTTGTCACTGGTTGTGGCCACTACCTGCCCGCCCGTGTCGTCGAGAATGCTGAATTTGAAGCAACGCTGGACACGAATGACGAATGGATCCGCTCGCGCTCGGGCATTGAACGCCGCCATTTTGCTGCTGAAGGCGAAAACACCTCCTCCATGGCCAGCGCTGCCGCCCGCAAAGCGCTCGAAGATGCGGGCCGTGAGGCCGATGACGTGGACGCGATTATCGTCGCGACCTCTACCCCTGACCTGACATTCCCCTCTGCCGCAACGATGGTGCAGGCCGAATTGGGTATGACCAGCGGATTCGCCTTCGATGTTCAAGCGGTATGCGCGGGCTTTGTCTATGCGCTGGCCAACGCCAATGCGCTTATCGTCTCGGGGCAAGCACGCCGCGTGCTGGTCATCGGGGCCGAGACCTTTAGCCGGATCATGGACTGGACCGATCGCTCTACTTGCGTACTCTTTGGCGACGGTGCTGGCGCACTGTTGCTTGAGGCACAAGAGAGCAACGGCAGCCCCGAGGACCGCGGTATTCTTGCCACCGACCTCAATTCCGATGGGCGCTACCGTGAACTTTTGTACGTCGACGGCGGTGTTTCGACCGGCACGACGGGCTATCTGCGGATGCAGGGCAACCAAGTCTTCCGTCACGCGGTAGAAAAACTCGCCGCCACTGCTAATACCGCGATGGAGCGGGCCGGTGTCAGCGCCGAGGATGTGGATTGGATCGTACCGCATCAGGCCAACATCCGCATTATCCAAGGCACCGCCAAGAAATTGAACCTGCCGATGGAGCGCGTGGTTGTGACCGTACAGGATCACGGCAACACCTCTGCGGCCTCGATCCCGCTGGCCCTGTCTGTAGGCCGTGAGCGCGGCCAGATTAAAGAGGGTGATCTGATCGTCACCGAAGCCATCGGCGGTGGTCTGGCTTGGGGTTCTGTTGTCCTGCGCTGGTAAGTCCCTGAGCTAACGTAGAAAATTTCCGCCGAATCGCGTTCGATCCGGGCATTGATGTTGACTCTAAAATTCTGAGCAGCATATGTTGTTGGAAAGCATGGGGGATATAATGCCTAATAAGACATTGACGCGCATGGATTTAAGCGAAGCTGTATTTCGGGAAGTCGGTCTTTCACGCAATGAGAGCGCCCAATTAGTTGAAGCGGTGCTTGAGCATATGTCAGACGCTTTGGTCGAGGGTGAGCAGGTGAAAATCTCTTCCTTCGGGACCTTCTCGGTGCGGGACAAGACCGCGCGCGTAGGGCGCAATCCGAAGACTGGCGAAGAGGTTCCGATCAACCCGCGCCGCGTGCTGACGTTCCGCCCCTCGCATTTGATGAAAGACCGGGTTGCCGAAGGCAACAAGTCCTGACCCATGGTCAAATCGCCGGACGCTTTTCGCACCATCTCCGAAGTCGCTGACTGGCTCGGCATCCAAGCCCATGTTCTGCGGTTCTGGGAGAGCAAGTTTACGCAGGTAAAGCCCATCAAACGGGCTGGCGGACGGCGTTACTATCGTCCGGCTGACATGCTGCTGTTGGGTGGGATCAAAAAGCTGCTGCATGATGACGGGCTCACGATCAAAGGCGTACAGAAGATTTTGCGCGAAGAAGGGATGACCCATGTCTCGTCCCTCTCGGCACCGCTGGATGAATTAGATTTCCTTGAGCCTCGGCCCGCGCCCAAACCTAAGATTATTCGCCCCGAAACTGGTGTCGTTTTGAACTTTGGCTCGAAAGCGGAACCCGCTACTGCGCCAGACATGGCCGAAGCAGAAGTGCAGGCGGAAGACGCGAATGCTCCTGAGCATCAGTCGGAAAGTGCGGCACCTGTCGCAGGATCAGAGACCCCAGAGACCACCCCTGCCGAGCCCCCGCGCCCCGCGCCCGTGCCACCTGCGGATGATCACCCCCGCGCCACGCCCGATCCGTTGGCCCCGTCTGACAGCACAACCCCCGACGCGCCGCATCCTGAGATGCCCCCTTCCAACGAAGAAGCTGAGGCCGTTCAGGAAGAGCGAGTCGCAGGGCCGGCTACAAATGCCAGCCTGCCCGATTTCTTGAAGCGCCCCCTCGCCACAAGTCCGAAAGTACAGGACGACGCAGGGTCTGAGAATGTGGCGGATGAAGCGCCCTCCGAGCCGGAGATCGAAGAGATAGATGACACGCCCAGACCCGCGATCATCGACCTGCCGGACTTCACCCCCGAAGCCGATTTTCCAGCCCGTCCGGGGCTGTTGAGCGTGGCCACACGTGTGCATTACCTGCCGCGCGAGGTGCAGCCACGTGTCGCCGGATTGCTTCTTGATTTAGCTGAGATGCGCGTCCGCATGGCCGCCGAACCTGGCTTCGAAAGTAATTACTGATAGCGATGGAAAGATCGGCAATTCCCTCTTGCACCCCCTGCGAGATCGGGTATGAAGCCCACGTAGTCGGGCTATGGCGCAGCCTGGTAGCGCGTCCGTCTGGGGGACGGAAGGTCGCAGGTTCGAGTCCTGCTAGCCCGACCAACCGACTACAACAAAACGCCCGCGCCGGTAACGCGCGGGCGTTTGTCATTTAAAAAGGCCCCGCTTGATGCCCATTGCGATGAACGGGGTGCTCCCCAACCAACAGATTGCAGCGATGATCGAAAGTGGTGCCATTGCCGCTGATCCTGCCGTGACCACTGCACAAATCCAGCCTGCAAGCCTCGACCTGCGCCTCGGCACGGTTGCGTATCGCGTGCGGGCGTCCTTCCTTGCCGGCCACGGGGCCAAAGTCGCCGATCGGTTGGAAGAGTTCGAGATGCACCGCGTGGATCTGAGCGAAGGTGCCGTGCTGGAAAAGGGCTGCGTCTATGTCGTGCCCCTGATGGAAACGCTGGCCCTGTCCGAAGGGGTCTCTGCGGTCGCCAACGCCAAGAGCTCTACCGGGCGGCTTGATCTGCTGACACGTACCATCACCGACGGCGGGACCGAGTTTGACCGGATAGCACCAGGCTACACTGGACCGCTTTATGCCGAGATTTGCCCGCGTTCTTTTTCCGTCCTTGTCCGTCCGGGCATGCGGTTAAATCAAATCCGTTTTGGAAGTGGCGACGCCACCCTCGACGATGACGCCTTGCGTGCGCTGCACGACAAAACGCCGCTTGTAGATGGCACCGCCGTGATCGACGAAGGCTTGGGCTTTTCAGTCGATCTGCGCCTGCCTGGCACCAGCCTTGTCGGCTACCGCGCGAAGCCGCATGCCGGGGTGATTGATCTGGATAAAATTGGCCATTACGACCCGGCCGCCTATTGGGAAGAGGTGCACAGCACCAATGGGCAAATCATCCTTGATCCCGGTGCGTTCTACATCCTTGTCAGCCGCGAAGCCGTGACGATCCCGCCCGCCTATGCTGCTGAAATGGCACCCTATTTAGCGATGGTGGGTGAGTTCCGCGTGCATTACGCGGGCTTTTTTGATCCCGGCTTTGGCCATGCCGAAGCGGGCGGCGCAGGTTCGCGCGGGGTGCTGGAAGTCCGCTGCCATGAGGCACCTTTCGTGCTAGAGCATGGTCAGGTCGTGGGCCGCTTGGTCTATGAACATATGGCCCAAATCCCCAGCCAGCTTTACGGGGCCGACATCGCCTCGAATTACCAAGGCCAGGGTTTGAAGCTGTCGAAACATTTCCGCTCAGCCTAAGGGCGCGGAGGCTTACTTCGACCGAAAGAACCGCCGCAGCAGCCGAATACCCTGCTGCGCAGTGCGCGCGTTGAACGCACCACCTTTGCCCGATCCCCGCTTGCCTGCACGCCGCGTGCCCGCGCCAATACCACGCGACACCAAACGGCGCATCACCTGACGCATGACCATGTTAACGATCGAATTCATCGGTCCTCTCCCTCGGATCAGCCCGTCTGATGTAGGTGCCACGGGGCATATGTCACCCCCCGGCCCCTTAATCCTCGAAAAGCTCACTCTGACCCTCGGTGGTTTCCGGCTCATCCTCGCCATCGCCAACGGTCGGCAGAAGCCCAGATGGCGGGCGGTTTTCCAGCAGCCCGGCAGAGCGCAGTTCCTTAAGACCCGGCAGATCCCGCGCACTCTCTAGACCGAAGTGATCGAGGAACTCTTGCGTCACAACAAAAGTCACCGGGCGGCCCGGCGTCATTTTGCGGCGGCCAAAGCGGATCCACTCCATCTCAAGCAATTGATCCACCGTCCCACGCGAGACCGCAACGCCGCGAATCTCTTCGATTTCCGCACGGGTAACGGGCTGGTGGTAAGCGATGATCGCAAGTGTTTCGATCGCCGCGCGGCTCAACTTGCGGGTCTCAACCGTTTCGCGGTGCATGAGAAAGCCAAGATCGGGCGCGGTGCGAAAAGCGTAGGCATCGCCCACCTTCATCACCTGCACGCCGCGCCCTTGGTAGCGGTGGCGTAGGAAAGCCATCGCTTCACCCACGTCAGAACCACGCGGCAGACGGTCTTCCAACTCCCGCAGCGTGATCGGCTCGGAGCTTGCGAAAAGCACAGCTTCGATCATGCGTTCCTGCTCGGCCAAGGATGGCGCGTCGAACAGCTTTTTCTCTTTTGTTTTAACGTCTTCCGACACGCATCAATCCTTCTTACGCAGTTGGATGGGGGCGAAAATCTCTTTCTGGCGGATCTCCATCTGCCCCTCCTTGACCAGTTGGAGTGAAGCCGCAAAGGTTGCTGCTGTGGCCGAGCGGCGGCGCTCTGGGTCGGTTTCCCAGCCTTCGGGCAGATAGCTGTTCAGATCGCCCCAATCGCCTGCATAGCCGATCAGCCCGCGCATCCGTTCAAGCGCCTCTTCCATAGTGAATACCTTGTCGCGGTCCATCACGAAGGGGCGGAAATCATCGCGGGTGCGGGTGCGCGCGTAGCCTTGCATGAGGTCCAGCAGGGTGGCGGTATAGGTCACCTTTTTGACGCGGGTGATTTCATGGGTCTGGCCACGGGCAAAGAAATCCCGGCCCAGTTGATCGCGCGCCATCAGCCGTGCGGCGGCGTCCCGCATGGCTTGCAAACGTTCCAATTGATAGGCCAGATGCGCGGCCATCTCTTCGCCCGAAGGGCCTTCTTCTCTTGGGTCGGGGGGCAGCAGCAGGCGCGATTTAAGAAACGCCAGCCAAGCCGCCATGACGAGGTAGTCAGCGGCCAGTTCCAGACGCAGCTCTTTGGCACGCTCGACAAAGGCCAGATACTGCCGTGCGAGTTGCAACACCGACACTTTGCGCAGATCGACCTTTTGGGTACGGCTCAGCGACAGCAGCAAATCCAGCGGCCCCTCATAGCCCTCAACATCAATGATGAACGCCTCGGCAGCCAGCCGGTCAGCAACGGAGCCGCCAGCCCCGCCTCTGTCTTCCTCGAATGCTGTATCAGCCATGTAAAGTCCCGCCCAGAAGCGTCTCAAGCTGGGCGCTGAGGGCGTCGATGTCAACGTCATCGGGGGATTGCCGCGCATCCATCGCGCGCAGGGCGCGGGTCTGGGCAACCGGGGTCATCTCGCCTGCAGCTGCGGCCACGGCGCGGCGTTCGTCCAGCGAGCCGTTGCAGAATAGGGCCACGTCACAGCCAGCGGTAAGGGCCGCGCGGGTGCTCTCCGCCGGCGTCATTTGCAGCGCTTTCATCGAGATGTCGTCGGTCATGACCAGATTATCAAAGCCGATATCTTCGCGGATGAGGCGCATCACCTCTGGCGACAGGGTCGCAGGCGTATCCGCAAGCGCGTCGTAGACAAGATGCGCTGTCATGCCCATCGGTAGGTCGCGCAGGCTGCGGAATGGGGCAAAATCAACTGCCTCCAGATCAATCCGGCGGGCATCGACACGGGGCAGATTGTGGTGGCTGTCAAGCGTGGCGCGGCCATGGCCGGGCATGTGTTTCATCACCGGCAGCACGCCGCCGGCCAGCAGCGCATCAGATACGGCGCGACCAATCGCGGCCACCTGCCCTGGGGTGTCACCATAGCAACGGTTGCGCAAGAACGGGTGGGTTTTGGCAGAGGCCACGTCAATCAGGGGCGCGCAGTTGCTGTCGATCCCGACGCTGGCAAGTTCATGCGCGATGATCCGGTACATCAAGTAAAAGGCCGTGGTCGCCTGATCCCCGGCGCGCTTTGCCATTTCGAGTGGCGGCATCCAATCGCGCCAGTGCGGCCCGCGCATGCGTTGCACGCGGCCCCCCTCTTGATCGATTGTGATCACAGCGTCGTGGCCCGCCGCCTCGCGCATTTCATCGCAAAGCGCGCTGAGCTGGTCTGGGCCATCGATGTTGCGCCCAAAAAGGATGAAGCCGAAGGGCCGCACGTCCCGAAAGAATGCTTTTTCCTCGACGCTAAGCCGTAGGCCCGCGGCGTCGAGGATCGTGGCCCCAAAGGGACGCATCAGCGCATCACCACCGGGATGCAGTCTGCGTTCTCGGCTACGAGAGCTGAACAGAAGCGCCGCGCGTCGGCGATGTCTTGAAAGCCCATGGCGCGGAGGCGATAGAAGACCCGTCCACCGCTGGTCGCTTTCTGAACAACGCGGTTTTTACCTTCGAGGTACGCGCCAAAACGGCCTTGAAGGCGGTCCCATTGTTCGCGGGCAACCTCGGGGCTGTCAAAGGCGCCAAGTTGCGCCATGCGGGTGCCTGCAGGCAGGGCCGCGGGGTCAATCTCTTGGCTGGCGGTCGCGACTGGATTGCTTTGCACGGCGGCGGGTGTCACCACGGCGGCCCCGGCAGGGCGGCGGCGCGGGCGCAGTGAGTTGCGCACGCCGGGGGCGTTAAGGGCGGCTTTGACCACTTTGGGCTGAACCGACGTATCAGCAAGCGCCATGGCGACTGCGGCGTCTACTGGATCGGCCGAAGCGCCGGTCAGCGGGGCAACGCCATTCGTCAGCTGCGCCACAAGGTCTTGGACGTTGCCGGAGCGGATCGCGGCAGAGGCGTCGATCAGGTCGCCGTCCGTGTCACGGGCGACGGCTTGGGTCAAATCGTCTTGTGTCTTTGCAGCAACCATTGCCACTTGAACGGGTTGATCTTCGTCTTGTAATTCCATCTGACGCGGCGCGAGGCGGAGCTGTTCGGCGGGCCGTCCGGCGCTGCCTTCGGCGGCGACGACGTTCACCGACAGCCCCTGATGGCGGGCCAATTCGCCGCCCGGTTCTTCGGGACGGACGCGCATTTCGCCCTCGATCGCGCGAACCACCGGAATGCCGGTCACATCGCGTACAAGCAGCTTATAGCCCCAAACACCAATCCCCGCGACGAGCGCCAAAGAAACCACGGCGCCCGCGATATTGGTGAGCGTTGTCAGTGTCTTGGGCGTGGCGCCCACCGCATAGCTATGCGCGGAATCGGGCGCATAGCCCGCCGTCGTCGAAGAAGACGTAAAATCTGCCATCTCTGCCTCTTTGCCCGGCGTGATACATCGCCACGCGGGTCTGGTCATGGGGTTGCCTGTTTTCGGCGCGCTGGTGCGGTTACCGCATCTCCTGCGCCGGTGTGACCCCAAGAATACCAAGACCCGCCGCAATTACAATCGCAACGGCACGCGACAGGGCGATTTTTGCCTGCGATGTCGCAGCGTCCCCTTCTTGCAACGCACGCAGCCCGTCTTCGGAGCGGCCAAGGTGGTAAAGACTGTGGAAATCGGACGCCAATTCATAGAGGTAGAAGGCCACCCGGTGCGGTTCATTGCTGCGCGCGGCGGTCTCGACCAGACGCGGCCATTCGGCCAGTTTGCGCAGCAGGCCAAGCTCAGCGTCATGGTCCAGCTTGGTCAGATCCGCATCCCTCAGCGTGGCATCGGCAACCTTAACCCCGGCCTCTTGGGCCTTGCGCAGGATCGAAGCCACCCGCGCATGGGCGTATTGCACATAGAACACCGGGTTTTCGCGGCTTTGCTCCAGTACCTTGTCAAAATCAAAGTCCAGCATCGCGTCGTTCTTGCGGGTGAGCATGACGAAACGGGTCACATCGGGGCCCACTTGATCGACCACATCGCGCAGGGTCACAAAGGTCCCTGCCCGTTTGGACATCTTGAACGGCTCGCCGTTCTTATAGAGTTTCACCAGCTGCGTCAGCTTGATGTCGAGCGGCACATGACCGTCGCTCAGCGCCGAGACGGCCGCCTTCATCCGCTTGACGTAGCCGCCATGATCCGCGCCGAAGACGTCGATCAGCATGTCAAAGTCACGGCTGACTTTATCGTAGTGATAGGCGATGTCGGGGGCGAAATAGGTCCACGACCCGTCGGATTTCTTGACGGGGCGATCCACGTCATCACCGTGCTTGGTTGATTTGAACAGGGTCTGTTCGCGCGGCTCCCAATCTTCGGGCTTCTTGCCCTTTGGCGGCTCCAGCACGCCTTCGTAGATCAGCCCTTTGGCTTCGAGTGACGCAATCGCCGCCTCGATTTGGCCTGTGCCGTAGAGGGATTTTTCGCTGTAGAAGACATCCATTTCGACGCCCAGCGACGCCAAATCTTCACGGATCAGGTTCATCATCGCATCGCTGGCAAACTCGCGAATGTCGTCGAGCCATTCACTCTCAGGCTGGTCGACCAGCTTGTCACCGTACATCTTAGACAGCGCTTGCCCCAGTGGGATCAGGTAGTCACCGGGGTATGTGCCATCTGGGAAGGCCACCTCTTTGCCATTGGCTTCGAGGTAGCGCAGGTACACGGACCGCGCCAGCACATCGACCTGCGCGCCGCCGTCGTTGATATAGTATTCGCGTGTCACGTCGTAGCCTGCGAAATCCAGCAGGCTGGCCAGTGCATCGCCAAAGACCGCGCCGCGGGTGTGGCCAACGTGCAGCGGGCCGGTGGGGTTGGCCGAAACATATTCCACGTTCACCCGCTGACCCGCGCCAAGGATTGCCCGGCCAAAGTCCGTGCCTTGGCTGAGCACTTGCCGCGCCACATTCTGCCAGACCGACGGCGCAAGACGCAGGTTGATAAAGCCCGGACCGGCCACTTCGGCAGAGGTGATGCGGGGGTCATTTTGCAACTGTGCGGCCAGCGCTTCGGCGATGTCGCGCGGTTTCAGACCTGCGGGTTTGGCCAGTACCATCGCGGCATTGGTCGCCATATCGCCATGCGCAGGGTCGCGCGGCGGCTCGGCGGTGATCGGGTCAAAGTTCAGGGTCGCAGGCAGGGCGTCCTGCGCGACCATCTGTTCCAGTGTCGCAATGATGAGATGGCGAATTTCGGCAAATAGGTTCATGTCGGGTATCCTTGTTCCCCGCCCGTTTATCATGTGCGGGGGTGCAGTCAATGAAGCGGCGGGCCGCGAAAGCCCATGTGAGGGGGTGGCGTTTGAAGCGGCGCTGTCAGCCGAGGTCCAAACGCCCACTTCGGAGCCGTCGGCCAGCCTCAGACCCAAGGTAAAGCGCGGTGTCTGCGGCCAGTCCGGCCTGCCCTTCGGGCACAGTGATCAAGTGAAAATGCAGCCCCCGCGGGCCAAAGACCTTATCAAGCGCGGCATTGGCTCCTTCAACGGCGCCGATCATTCCGTAACCAGCGAGAGCCAATGGCTGACTGGGTCGCGACAGGACCGTTACAACAGACCCCTGCCCGGCCACCAATCCACGACCCAAAGCGCGCACCAGCGCAGAAAGCCCGCGGATCTGCGCATCAATACCTTGGGCGCAGTCCTCGGGGTCAAGCGGCATTAGGTTGAGCACCATATGAAGCGGCGTGGCGCCCCAGTTTCGGTGCAGTGGCTCAAACCGACTGACAAGATCGCCGGATAGGGCCAACCCGCCGACACGCTCTGCCGATTGGCTCATGAGGTCTGCCAAGACGCTGGGATCGCGGTCCAGCACCACGACCTCAGCCCCCATCTTCGCCGCGCGTTTGGCCACCGATGGGCCGGGGGCTTGGCCTGCCGAAAGGATCGCGAAGGTCGCGTCACCGGCCAAACTTTCCGGCAGAACGGGGGTTTGTATCATGTCATGTCACCTATGGATCACATTGGGCAGGCTACCATGCCGCAAAGATTAGCGGAAGCTGCGCAAGTCACTGCCAAAAAGACGGGCGTGTTCTTGCAACGCAAAACGGTCCGTCATGCCTGCGATGTAGTCCGAGACCATCCGCGCCAGCGTGGTTTCATTTTCTGCGGCTTCAATCGCCGTTGCCCAATGGCGGGGCAAAAGGTTTGGCTGAGACAAGAACAACGGGAACAGGTCTTCGACCACTTTGGTCACCTTCTCGCGGTTCTCCATCACCGATGGCGCGCGGTACATCCGCGTAAAAAGGAACTTTCGAATTTCGCGCAGATCCTGCCAAACGGGATCGGAGAAACGGATCACCGGGCGGCCCAGATAACGGATATCATCAGCGGATGTCGCGCCCGATTCTTTGAGCAGCTTGGCCGAGGTTTCGATTACATCGCCGACCATCACGCCAAAGACCCGACGTAGCGCCTCATGGCGGCGGCGGTAGCTGTCCGTGTCGGGGTAAAGCCTGTCGACTTCCGCATAGGCCGCGCCCACCATGGGGAGTTTTGCAATCTCGTCTTCGGTGAACAGCCCCGCGCGCAGTCCATCGTGTAGGTCGTGGTTGTTATAGGCAATGTCATCCGAAAGCGCAGCGACCTGCGCCTCGGCGCTGGCGTGGGTGTGCAGTTCCAGATCATGCCGCGCGTTATAATCCGCCAGCGCGTGGGGCACCTCTCCGGTGACGGGCCCATTGTGTTTGGCAATGCCCTCAAGCGTGTCCCACGTCAGGTTTAGCCCATCGAATTCGGCATAGTGCCGCTCCAGCGTGGTGACGATCTTGATCGCCTGCGCGTTGTGATCAAACCCGCCGTAGGGCGCCATCAATTTATGCAGCGCGTCCTCTCCGGTGTGGCCAAAGGGCGTGTGGCCCAGATCATGCGCCAGCGCCACGGCCTCGGTCAGCTCCCCGTTCAAACGCAGCGCGCCCGCGATGGTGCGCGCCACTTGGGCCACCTCGATCGAATGGGTCAGACGGGTGCGGAAATAATCGCCCTCATGCTCCACAAATACCTGAGTCTTGTGTTTGAGCCGCCGGAAGGCGGAGGCGTGGATGATCCGGTCCCGGTCCCGCTGATAGCAGGAGCGAAACGTGCTTTCCTCCTCCGGCACCAACCGTCCCTTGGCGGTGTCCGGATCCGAGGCGAATTCTGCGCGCATTGCGGCTGGTCCTCTCTCGCGGTCCTTGTGACCTGTCCTTGTGGTTTCTATATGTTAGAGGAACGCGAAAGAAAACCGATGCATCGGAGCCTGCAGATGAACCTGCCCCCCAAAGTCACCCCCCGCGCCTTTGAACGCCTCGCCGAGATCGGGGCCGCCGAGGAAGGCAAGGCCTTGCGCATCGCTGTCGAAGGCGGCGGCTGCTCGGGATTTCAGTACGAAATCGCATTGGACGCGCCTGCCGAGGATGACCTCGTGCTTGAAGGCAGCGGTCAAAAAGTGGTGGTTGATAGTGTGTCGCTGCCGTTTCTGGCGGATGCAGTGATCGATTTCACCGAAGAGCTGATCGGCGCGCGGTTCACGATTGAAAACCCCAACGCTACGGCGGCCTGCGGCTGCGGCACGTCATTTTCGATGTAAGCCTTTCCGGGCACGTCTATCCGCGCGCCCGGGCAAACCCTTCAAAGAACTGCTCAAAATGTGGGCCAGAGCGTTCGGCCTCTAGAAGGATCGCGTGGCTGTCGGGCCCGAGATAAGACAGAACATGCGGTCGCATATGTCCCCAATCGGCACTTCGATGGGCCCCCATATCACTTAGACATTCCGCCAAGGGGCGCAGCGCGCCTTGCACCTTGGGAAGGGAATAAAACCGCAACCCACCTTCGGGGATATGCTGAGCGTGCAGCGGGCCGCCTGCAATGTGCGCAGCCCAACCGGTGACCAGCCATTCATGCGCGTCATCTTGCAGTGGGGCGTTCAGATCAGCTTGGATTTGGTGGCCGCGATTGCACGCAGTGACAGATATTTCCCATAGCGGATTGGGGTGCGCCCCGGCGAACCGCAGTGCGGCGCAGACTTCGGCGAGAAGATCCATATCTTGGTCTAGGAAAGCTAGCAGCCCGGTGAATTGTAGACTTAATTGCGCTTCGGACGACAGTTTAGGGTCGCATCGACCATAGTCGGATAGGTAATAGACAATATGGGTCAGCTCATACGCGGCCTTGCGGTTGGGCACGGCAAAGGTGGCGCTGCGTGCGATGAAATCGCGCAGCCGCGCCCCAAGCGCCCCGTCACCGACCTCCTGCCCGATCCCCCGCCGGCGCAGCAGGCGCCGCGCTTCGGCGCGTTGCAGATCAGACAGTTCCGCATCCTTTAGGCCCGCGCGGGCAACATCTTCGCATAGCGCGATACCCTGTGTCATTGGCAGACCAAGGTCTTCAAGGTCGAGGCAGATCGACAGAAAAAAACGGTAATACTGTGGGAAATCGCGCAACATCTCGCGGCAATCTGCATGGAATTCGGCGAGCGGCTCCAGCGCGTCGGGGTTCAACACGCAGCCCGTGCTTGCCAGAACCCCTAGCAATTCTGCGTTCTCTTTTAGCCAAAAGACATCGCCCCGCACGCGGCGCTCGCTTGCGAAGGCGCGGATCAATCTCGCTGTGCGCGTTGATGCGTCGCTGGTGTCAGGTCTAAGAAAAACGATGTTGGTCATAAGTACGCCTCCGGGTTAAGAACAGCGGGCGGCCAAACCGCCCGCTTGATCAGGTTTCAGGCACCAAAGGTCAGCACTTGCGCCTCGGCTGGAGCAAGCCCCGTCGTGAAGAGGCCAACCCCTCCGCCCTGCGCGATGCAGCCCGTATCTTGCTGTAGTCCGGTGGTGAACATTTCAGTCCCCTCGCCCATCACCATGTCGCTGCCAATACGATTGAGGCCAGTGGTGAAAAGACCAACTCCCGCACCTAGGCTCATCAGGTTGTTGTCGGTCTCATGCGCTGTTACGGGGGCGGCGGCTGCTTTAAAAATCGCGGTCATGTCGGCGTCCTTTTCACTAAGTTTGCAATCTGAAGGTGTAGTTCGACTACTGATGCATCTTAAAAGTGTTTCGCCAAGGGATTTTCCGGTAACTTATTGTCCTGCAATACTTATCCACATTAAGGGCACGCCACAGTTCTGCCTCATTGATCGTTTTTTGCCGCAGCCTGCGTTTTAAATTTTCTTTCTTCCACAGGGCCGCTTCATGACAAAGTCAGTGACCTGCAGGCGCAAGTTCAACATATAGGGGAGTGCATGGTGATAGAATCACCCTAAGCGCGCACGCCTTCCCCTTGCCCCGGTGCGCCGTTTGGGCGATAGCAGGTCAACGTCTCAAGGGGGCCCGGCATGAAGATCGCAAGTTTCAACATCAACGGTATCAAGGCCCGCGCGGCGGCGCTTCCAGAGTGGTTGGATGAGGCACAGCCGGACGTTGTGGTGCTGCAAGAGATCAAGTCAGTCGACGAAGCTTTCCCCCGCGAGATGCTTGAAGAGCGCGGCTATAATGTCGAAACTCACGGCCAGAAATCGTTTAACGGCGTGGCGATCTTGTCGAAACTGCCGTTGGAAGACGTAACCCGTGGTCTGCCCGGTGACGATGAGGACGATCAGGCGCGTTGGATCGAGGCGACTGTGGTCGGTGACGATATGGCGCTGCGTGTCTGTGGGCTGTACCTGCCCAATGGCAACCCGGTGCCCGGCCCGAAATATGATTACAAACTGGCTTGGATGGCACGTCTTCAAGCCCGTGCTGAGGCGCTCTTGGCCGAAGAAACACCATTCCTCATGGCGGGCGACTACAATATTATCCCGCAGGCCGAGGACGCCGCCAAACCCGACAGCTGGCGCGAAGACGCGTTGTTTCGCCCTGAGTCCCGCGCGGCTTGGCGGCGGCTGGTGAACCTTGGGCTAACGGATGCTTTCCGCGCGCGGACCCAAGGGCCGGGGCATTATTCGTTTTGGGATTATCAGGCAGGCGCGTGGAACCGAAACAACGGCATTCGCATTGACCATTTCCTGCTGTCACCGACCGTTGCCGACCGCCTACGCGACTGCCAGATTGACCGCGACGTGCGTGGGCGCGACAAACCGTCGGACCATGTGCCGGTCTGGGTTGAACTGGCTATCTAAGCGCGTCCGTCAGGCTTCAAGCTCGGCATCCCAATAGAGAAAATCCATCCAGCTTTCGTGCAGATGCCCGGGCGGAAATTTGCGACCCATGTTGCGCAGTTCCTCTGCGGCGGGCTGTCGCGGCGGTTTGCGTAAGGCCAGCCCAGTCCGGTGCAAGGGCCGCGACCCTTTGCGCAGGTTACAGGGGCTACAGGCGGCCACAACGTTTTGCCAACTGGTCACCCCACCGGCGGCGCGCGGCACCACATGGTCAAAGGTCAAATCCCCTTTCGCGCCGCAGTATTGGCAGCGAAATTCATCCCTTAGAAATAAATTAAAGCGCGTGAAGGCCACGCGCTTTTGAGGTTTGACATAGTCTTTGAGGACGACAACGGAGGGGATCCTAATCACCGTAGAGGGGCTGCGCACCACCTCGTCATATTCGGCGACGATCTCGACCCGGTCGAGCCATTTGGCCTTTACCGCTTCTTGCCAGGGCCAAAGCGACAGCGGGTAATAGGATAAAGGTCTGTAATCCGCGTTGAGCACCAGCGCGGGGTGGTGTTTGAGTGCCGCCGGGTGGCGGGTGAATTCGGCCCTGAAATCGCCGTCCATCTGGTCGCGTCCTCTGCCCGTTTCTTTCACTATATCTCGCGGTTTCTCTCTGGCAAGACAAAGGTGAACCACTAGATGTCGCCGATTTTGCCTAAAGATTACGACAGAGGCGTGACAGAGGGGCACAGTTTGTTAACCTTGTGGCATGATCAAAAGCCCCCTGCCCGATGCCCCGGCCCCGCGCGCCCTGCTCGAAGCCGCCGTATATGTCGATGCTCTGGATGCGGCGCGGGAGTTTTACCGCGACATCTTGGGTTTGCAGCTTTTTCAGGAAGTGCCGGGGCGGCATATGTTCTTTGCGCTCGGCCCCTCGGTCTTGTTGGTCTTCAACCCCACCGCTACGGGTCAGCCTCCCGGCAATCCGAAGATGCCGGTCCCACCCCATGGGGCGCGGGGTCCGGGGCATGTGTGCTTTGCGATGAAACGGGCAGAGATCGCCGCGATGGAAGCGCGGCTTCGGGCAGCCGGGGTCGAGATTGACACCAGCTTTGACTGGCCCAACGGGGCGCGCTCGCTCTATGTGCGCGACCCCGCTGGCAATTCGGTTGAGTTTGCCGAACCGTGGCTTTGGGATGAGATGAAGGGTTAAAGCCCCAGTTTGTCCCGCATGAAGGCAAGTGCGACACTCAAGCCATCCGGCGCGATGCCATGGCCGGTGCCTTTCATGACGTGGGCGTAGACATCCTGCCAACCAGCCTCTTGCAGCGCTTCGGCGGCCTGCGGCAGAGATTGTGGCGGCACCACATCATCGGCGTCTCCATGCACCAGCAGCACGGGCGGCTTCACCCGCGCGTCTTCGGCCAGCGCTTCGGGGTTAAGCAAACGGCCCGAGAAGGCAACGATACCCGCCACCGCATCTTCGCGGCGCGGGGCCACATGCAGCGACATCATCGTGCCTTGGGAAAAGCCAAACAGCACGACCTGTTCGGGCAGCACGTCTTCGTCCACCATCAGCGCATCGAGGAATGCGTCAAGGTCTTCGACCGCGCTCATCATGCCGCGCATTGATTCCTCTTCGGACGATCCGTCGATCCACGGGATCGGGAACCACTGGAACCCCATCGGCGCGCCAGCGCAGGCTTCGGGCGCGTCGGGAGCGATAAACAGCGTGTCCGGCAGATGCTCGCTCAGCGGATCGGCGAGGCCCAGCAGGTCAGCGCCATTGGCGCCGTAGCCATGCAGGAACACCACAACCGACCGTGTGGTGCCAGAGACCGGCTCGCGGCGCTCGGCGTTCAAAACCCGTGTCATGACAATCCTTCCTTTTGTTTCAACACCCGGTAGTAGGCAAAGAGCAAGCGCGCCGCAACCGACCGCCAAGGTGACCATGCGGCGGCCATCGCGGTAAGGTCTTTTGGCGTGGGGCGTGCGGGCAGATCAAACAGCCCCCGCGCGGCTTCTTGAAGCGCGAGATCGCCGCTGGGAAACACATCGCGCCGTCCAAGGCAGAACATCACATAGACCTGTGCGGTCCATGGCCCGATCCCCGGCATGTCGACCAGCGTGGCGATGGCGTCGTCATCGTGCAGGCTGTGCAGCGCGTCAAAATCGAATTCCCGTTCGGCCAAGGCCAAGACATAGCGCGCTTTGGGACGGCTGAGCCCCGCTGCGCGCAGCCCGCTGTCTCCGGCGCGCAGAACATTCTCCGGCTGGTGCAGCCCCGCCTCAACCAGCCGCGCATAGATAGCCCGGGCGGAGGCGACGCTGACCTGCTGCCCAACGATGATATCCAGCAGCCCGGCAAATCCCGGCGGGCGCAGACGCAGTGGCAACGGCCCGGTTCGGGTGAGCGCCATAGCAAAACGCGGCTCGGCCTCGGCCAGCCACGCGGCCCCCTCGGCCACATCGGCGTCACAGGTGATCGGCGCGGAGAGGCTCACAGATGCGCCACCCAATCCATCATCGCGTCAAGGTTGGTCAGGCAGCGCGCCCCCTCTGGCAGGCGCGGCCTTTCGATGAGGATCACCGGCAAGCCAAGTGCGCGGGCGGCGTCGACCTTCGGGCGGCTGGCTTCTCCGCCAAGGTTGCGACAGATCAGCAAGTCGACGGCAAGGTCACGAAACAGCGCGGTCTCCGCCGTGACGGTAAAGGGCGGATCGCCAAAGATCAGATCGACGAATGCATAGGGCGCAGGCCGGTCATGGCGGCTTGTTTGGCGCAGCATGAGGCGCGCGCCTTTAAAGGGCAGAAACTGTGGCAGGCTGGCCAATCCGGTCGCGGCGAAGACGCGGGCTCCGGGCGGCACCGCGCGGGCGGCGGCGGGTACATCGCTGGCCGATTGCAACAGCGGATCATCCAAATCCCAGCCGGGGCGCGCGAAGCTGACAAAGGGCTTGCCTAAAGCCGTGGCGGCGGCAAAGCCTGCGTGGCTCAAGACCGCGTCGAACCCATGGCTGAGGTCAAGCACCGCATCAAAACCCGTCATGTCGCGCCGCAGGGCGGTGGTGTTTTCAGGGTCGCGCATTTCAAACGCCATCGGCATCGGATTATTACCCCGCGGCGGTTCCGTCAGCCACGCGGTGACCCTGTGACCGGCTTTGGCCAAGGCGATGCCAAGGTGCCGCGCCTCGGCAGTGCCAGCGAGCAGAAGAAGGTTTAGCGAAGGACGGTTTGGGGCGGTCATCCGCGCGATCATCGGCGAGCTTGGCGTCAGGCGCAAGTGCCGAGAGAAGCGCAAAAATCGGTGCCGGACTTGCCCTTACCCCACGGCAAGGCTACGCCTTGGCGAGAAGTGAGGAATTCAGACATGATCGACGACAGACGCGCCCGGCGCAACGTAGCGGTGCTGGTGGCGGCACAGGCCTTTCTCGGGGCGCAGATGCCGATGATCTTTTTGGTCGGCGGGCTTGCCGGGCATTCCCTTGCGACCAATGTTTGTCTTGCCACTTTGCCGATTTCGATGATCGTTCTGGGCTCCATGCTTGCCGCCACGCCAATCTCGACCGTGATGCAGCGCTATGGCCGTAAGGCAGGTTTTTTCCTCGGCGCTGCGGGTGGGGCCTTGGGGGGCGCAGTGGCGGCCTATGGGCTTTATCTGGCGTCTTTCCCGGTCTTCCTTTTGGGGTCATTTCTCACCGGTATCTATATGTCGGCGCAGGGGTTTTACCGCTTCGCCGCCGCCGATACCGCGTCGGATGATTTCCGGCCCAAGGCGATTTCCTATGTCATGGCGGGCGGGCTCGTCTCGGCCATCATCGGGCCACAGCTTGCCACGGCGACCTCGGGCAGCCTCGTGGTGCCCTTCCTCGGCACCTATCTAGCCGTGGTGGCGGTGAACCTCATCGGCGCGTTGCTGTTTCTATTCATCGACATCCCTAAGCCGCCGATCCCGGCGCATGACGCGCCCAAGGGCCGCAGCCGGTGGGAACTGCTGACCACGCCGCGCATCGCTGTCGCGGTGATCTGCGCCATGGTGTCCTATGCGCTGATGAACCTTGTGATGACCTCAACCCCGCTGGCCGTCGTTGGCTGCGGGTATAGCCAAGACAACGCGGGCTATGTGGTCACAGGCCATGTGTTGGCGATGTTCGCACCGTCGTTCTTTACCGGCCATCTGATCAACCGTTTCGGCGTTGAGCGGATCATGGGCCTCGGCATCGCGATCCTCGGCGCTGCCGGTCTGGTGGCGCTGCAAGGGGTGGAACTGGGCAACTTTTACATTGCGCTGATCCTCTTGGGGCTGGGCTGGAACTTTGGCTTTATCGGCGCCACCACGATGCTCGCGGGCGCGCATGAGCCGCATGAGCGCGGGCGGATGCAGGGCCTGAACGATCTGTTGGTCTTTGGTGGTGTGACCGTCGCCTCGCTGGCGTCGGGCGGTTTGATGAACTGCTCGGGCGGCACGGCGCAGGAAGGCTGGGCCGCGGTGAACTTTGCTATGGTGCCGTTCTTGGTGCTGGCCGGTGGGTCGCTGATCTGGCTGGTGTTGCGCAGCCGCAGAGAGACGCAGCTGGGCTAAGCGCCTACCAGCGCGAGACCATGGCCCGCAGCGCGAAATGGCGGCGCGGATCAGGCAGCGCGGCCTGCGAGACCTTCTGCGGGTCTGCGACAGCGGCCTTTAATACCGGTCCGGCATGGGCGGCAGGAAGCAGGGCCGCACGGGCTTGCGCGGGGATTTTCCCCCGGCCAGCGCGGGCTGATTTCAAACGCTGCAACGCGCCCGACGCAAGGGCCGAGACCCCCTCTGGCGTGCCATCGAGAAGCGGCACACGGCCTGCCTCTTCCAAATTCGGTATGGCGCAGAGCCATGCTGCGATGCCAGTGGCAAAGGCTGCGTCGCGCACAACTGCCTCATCGGTCGCGCCAAGGCGACGCGCGGCGACCCACATCAAATGACCAGCGGTCTGGTCGATGTAGCGCTCGAAGTGGCCTGCATCCTCAAACGGGTCTTTGTAGATATCCCACCGCCGCGCGGCGACGAGTTCGTCGAGCAGTTTCGCATCCTCTGGGGTGATCACACCGGCGAGCGGCGTGGTGACTTCATGTCGCCGCACCGGGCCGCCCTTGGCAATCTCCTCCAGCGCGTCGCGCCACCATTGCAGGCGCATCTCGGCGATCATCGCTTCTTGGGTCACCCATGGCGCGCGGGCGACCTCAACGTTGAAGGCATAGAGCGGAAACAGCAGCTTGCGCGCTTCCACAGGCGCGGCCATGGCGGCGCGAAACCGCCACGGGTCAGCGCGCTCTACCATGGCGGCGCAGGCGTTTAGGTCGGCGTCGAATGTCATACGGGGCGGGCCACGGTCAGCAGGTAGCCGAATTCTTCGCGGTGCGCGCGCCAACAGGCGATTTCCGCTTCCGTCGCATCGAGCACTTGGGCCAAGTCGCCCTCGGCGCCGGGCCGTAGCTTTTCGATGCGGGTCTCCAGCGGGGTGTAGTAATTTTCCCAAGCCTCATCCGACAGCACACGGGTTGCAACAACCTCATAGCCCGCTGCGCGGACCCGTTCGGCAATGCCGTTCGCATCGCTCATCGCAGGATAGTCCGCCCATTGCGCGCGGGACTCTTCCGTCGGTGTATCGGTCAACCAACAAGGCTCAGAAAAGGCCACAACGCCCCCCTTACGGAGCGATTTCCGCCAGCTGGTCAGCGCCTCGGTCACACCAAGAAAATAGACCGCGCCGGCGCACCAGATCAGATCATATTCATTGGCGATGGCGGCCATATCGGCACGCAGCAGGGTGACATTGCCATCCGCCACAAAACGCCCGCGGGCGGTATCGACGAAATGAGCGGTTTTATCGAGTGCTGTAACATGCCCCTGCGGAATCGCCGCGCGGAGTGCGCCGATATCACTGCCGGGGCCACAGGCAACATCGGCGATCTCGGCACGCGCCGGCAGGTCGACCTGCTCCACGGCCCAGTTGACGTCGGCAGGCTCTCCCGGCCCTTCGCGCGGGAGGTCGCGGTGCAGGGTGAAAAAGGCGGTCATATCGTCTGTCATTGGGCGCGGTCCCGGATCAATTTCCATCGTATCGCATCTAGCAGTGCCTCGAAGGAGGCGTCGAGTATGTTGGCGCTGACGCCCACCGTGGACCAGCGCCGCCCCTGCCCGTCTTCGCTGTCGATGATGACGCGGGTGGTGGCTTCGGTGCCGCCTTGGGTGATGCGCACTTTGAAGTCAACCAGACGCATGTCATCCAGCAGACTGCTGTATTTGCCCAAGTCTTTGACCAGCGCTTTGGACAGCGCGTTGACTGGGCCACGGTCAGAGCCATCCGCGTCGAGCGATTCCGACACCGACAGACGCTTTTCGCCATCGACTTCGACAACCACGACCGCCTCGGACAGGCTGACCATGCGGCCTTTGGAGTTGCGGCGACGTTCGACCGTGACGCGGTAGCGTTCGACTTCGAAAAGATGCGGCAACTGGCCCATCACCTCCCGCGCGAGCAGCTCGAAACTTGCCTGCGCGGTGTCATAGGCATAGCCCTGCGCCTCACGGTCCTTCACCACCTCCAGGATCTGCCCAAGCGCCGGGTCGCCCTTGGCCACGGCCAGACCGGCATCGCTCAGACGTTTGCGCAGATTGGACTGTCCGGCTTGGTTCGACATCGGGATGATGCGGGAATTGCCGACCAATGCCGGGTCGATATGTTCATAGGTGCTGGGGTCTTTGGCGATGGCGCTGGCATGGAGCCCCGCCTTATGCGCAAAGGCCGAGGAGCCCACGAACCCTGCCTGTTTCATCGGCACCCGGTTGAGGATCTCGTCGAGCATTCGGCTGGTCCGAGTCAGCCCTTTCAGCGCTGCGCGGGTAACGCCAATCTCGAACTGGCTGGCATAGGGTTCTTTCAGCAGCAAGATCGGGATCAGCGTGGTCAGGTTGGCGTTGCCGCAACGCTCCCCCAGCCCGTTCAGCGTGCCTTGGATTTGCCGCGCGCCCGCGTCGATGGCGGCCAGCGTGCAGGCCACGGCGTTCTCGGTGTCGTCATGGGTGTGGATGCCCAGCCGGTCGCTGGGGACGCCCGCGGCGATCACATCGCGGGTGATGCGGCTAATCTCTGCCGGGAGTGTGCCGCCATTGGTGTCGCAAAGCACGATCCAGCGCGCGCCTGCATCATAGGCCGCGCGGATCGCCTCAAGCGCGTAATCCCGGTTGGCCTTATAGCCGTCAAAGAAATGCTCCGCATCAAACAGCGCCTCGCGCCCTTGGGCGACCAGATGCGCGATGGATTTGGCGATGTTGTCGATGTTTTCCTCAAGCGTGATGCCAAGGGCGGTTTTGACATGAAAATCATGGGTCTTGCCGACGATACAGACCGATTGCGTCCCGGCGTTGAGCACGGCGGCCAGCACGTCGTCATTCTCGGCCGACATGCCAGCGCGTTTGGTCATGCCAAAGGCGGTGAGGCGTGCCGTCGTCTGCGGAGCGGCCTCGAAAAATGCGCTGTCGGTGGGGTTGGCACCGGGCCAGCCGCCTTCGATATAGTCTACCCCGAGCGTGTCGAGCGCCTCGGCAATCTGGCGCTTTTCATCGGTGGAGAACTGCACGCCTTGTGTCTGTTGCCCATCGCGCAGAGTGGTGTCGTAAAGGGTGAGGCGTTCGCGGGTCACAACACTCCCTCCAACTGGCTGCGGTCAAAGCCCGGCGGCGGGGTCAGTTTCACGCCGTCTTTGCTCATCTGCACTTCGATCCCCACAGAGGTCAGCGCCGTTTTAATGCGGTCCACCTCGGCGAAATCCTTGGTCTCCATCGCCGTGGCGCGGGCGTCGCTGAGGAAGGCCTCAATGTCACTGAGGTCCAGCGCTTGCACGGCTGCCCATTCGGGGATCAGGTCGCCCATCAATCCCAAAAGGGTCATCGCCCCGCGCAGGCCCGCCGTATCGTTCGCGTTTGACAGACGGTGGCATTCGGTCAGCGCGCCATGGGTGTTGAGGTCATCCGCCAGCAGCGCCACCAGTTCGGCACTTGGCGGTGCGGCCTCGGCCTCGGCGGCTTGAAGATACCATTTGCGCAGGGTCTTTTCGGCTTCTTCGCGCTTCTTCTCGGTCCAGTCCATCGGCTTGCGGTAATGGGTCGAGAGCATCACGAAACGGATCACCTCGCCCTGCACCCCTTGGTCCAGCAGGTCCCGCACGGTAAAGAAATTGCCCAAAGATTTGGACATCTTCTTGCCCTCAACCTGCAACATCTCATTGTGCAGCCAGTAGTTGGCAAAGCCGTGGCCTGCACATTTTGACTGAGCGATCTCATTCTCATGGTGCGGGAATTGCAGATCGATCCCGCCGCCGTGGATGTCGAACTGCGCGCCCAAAAGATCATGCGCCATGGCCGAGCATTCGATGTGCCAGCCCGGACGCCCCTGCCCCCAAGGCGATGGCCAGCCCGGTGTGCCCTCGTCCGAAGGTTTCCACAGGACGAAATCCATTGGGTCTTCTTTATAAGGTGCCACCTCAACCCGCGCGCCTGCGATCATGTCATCGACCGAGCGGCCCGAGAGCGCGCCGTATTCAGCATATTTGCGCACCCGGAACAGCACATGGCCTTCGGCCTCATAGGCGTATCCCTCATCGATCAAGCCGCGGATCATCGCGACCATCTGCGGGATGTATTGCGTGGCGCGGGGCATGTGATCAGGCTCCAGCGCGCCGACGGCGGCCATATCGTCGAGATACCACTGCGTCGTCTCGGCGGTGATCTCACCGATGCTGCGCCCGCTTGTCGCGGCGCGGGCGTTGATCTTGTCGTCGACATCCGTGAAGTTGCGCACATAGGTGACGTGATCGGTCCCATAGACGTGGCGCAGCAGACGGTAGAGCACGTCAAACACGATCACGGGCCGCGCGTTGCCCAGATGCGCCCGGTCATAGACGGTGGGGCCACAGACATACATCTGCACGTTGTCCGCATCAATCGGCGTGAAATCCTCTTTCTTCCGGGTGGCGGTGTTGTGCAGCTTGATTGTCAGGTCACGGGTCATGGGCAGGCGTCCTTGCGCGGGTGTAGCGCGGGCTTGGCATAGTTTTGTCAGAATGGGAATGACGTGAACAGCGGCCCGCGAGAAAGTCTCAGCGGGTAATGCAGCAGATAATGAGCATTGCGGTGTTCATGACAGGGTTGTAGCAAGCCCGCCGCCCTGCGCCAAGCACTTTGCTGGATAAGCTCTAGACGGTCTGCCAGTAGCGGATGCAACTATCAGGCATGACCGCAAAGAAAAGACCGGCCTCCTTTCGGAAGCCGGCCAAACAATCCAAGCGAGAAAACTCGCTAAGACAGATTAGAAGCGCATGGAACCGCGCAGGGAGATCGTGGTCGCGTCCAGATCGTCGCCTGTGCCGCCAACGTCGTCAAATTTGTGCTGCAGCACTTCACCACCGACGGTGTAACGGTCGGTCACTTTGTATGTGACACCCAGACCGGCGAAGGGGCCAGTTTCGTCACCAACACTTGTGTCGGCACGGGCCGCACCAGCTGTTGCATAAACCAGTGTGTTGCCGAAGTCGTAACCGGCTTTCACCTTCGCACGGGCAACGGAATCGGCAGTTGCGCCGGCCGTGCCCAGATCAATGTCGGTTTTGTCATAATCGAGTTCACCACCCAGTACGAACTTGCCGAAGTCATAGTCGTAACCGGCGTGGAAACCGTAGGATGTGTCGTCACCGTCAAGCGTACCGCTGTCACTGTCGATGTCGGTTTGGCCTACTTGAAGACCAGTGTAGAAGCCTGTCCAGTTGCCATCGACAGCCACAGGTGTCGGCATTGGTGCTGGTGTAAAAACCGGCGCCTCAACAGTGGTGTTTTCCAGCGAGCCAGCTGCAGCTGCACCAGCGAATGCGCTGGATGCGATCAGGGCGATGCTGGCGATTTTTGTCGTGCGTTTCATGTTCTGCTCCTTAAATACAGGTGACCTGCGATCCTCGCCGCAGGGTCACTCACGCAACGCCTCATCTAGTATTCGGTTTCAGGTTTTTCACTTCACAGATTTGCGATGCGCTGATTGTCGCACATTTGCAACAAAGGGTCGGCCAAGCGCCGCTTAAGTTATGTGTAAACTGCGTAGCGACCCGGAGGAAATCCAGTAATTATTTATAAAATTCAGTTAGTTAATAACGCAATATACATTTTGTCTGCCCCTGCTCCGTTTCTTGGCGGTTTTGGGCGCGACTATCACGCCCCCTTCCGCGCAAGAGGGTTAGAACCCTTTGAACCGACTTAGGCCGCCCATAAAGACCAATGGCCAATTCTACAAACGGTGGCGAACGAGAATATGACTTTCCATTTTTGCTGCTCGGAGTGGATGCCTTTGTGAGGCGGCTCACTGCGCCAGTGACTTCCCCATAAGTGGTACGATGCAGATAACCCGGCATGGCATGGCGAAAAAAGAGGGGCGTCCGCAAACCCTGTTGGGCAGTTTGACACTCCCGAAATGAAACTGACCGAAAAAACTTTCCGCGATTGTCGCGAGAGGCGGCTTCGCGTGCCGGTATGATCGCAACATACTTGGAAAGTCGTCTCCTACTCCTCAGACGGCCACGCCAAAGCTGGACCCGTGCGGAAGTAAGAAACGTTGTTGGTATAGGTCGTTGCAGGAGTGAGCTTGACCATGCGCCCATCTTGGTCGTCAATCGCTGCCACGTTCTGAATGAACCAAGGGTTCCAGCACCCCTCGTCCGGCCCGAGATACTTTGCAAGGAGCCGCCTGAACCGCATGGCGTTCATCTGCTCAATGGACGCCCGTCCCCGCAGGCCAAGGTGTAGCAAGATGCCAGCCTCATTGTCGAAATGCACGATTTCAACTGCACATCTTGGATCTGCCTTTAGGCGGCTCACCGAGCTGCCGTTCTTCGAACCCAACATCCAGATCGCCTCATCTTCCCATAGGAACCAGACTGGCGCGTTGCGTGGCCCCTCGTTGCCTGACGTACAAAGGTTCGCCATGAGCGGTTCTGATAGCAAAGCGTGCGGGTCGAATGTGTATTCCATGGCACAATCTAAATGCGAAAATGCACCGGTGTCCATCAAGCGCCCGACGCGGCACTTGAGCCTATAAAGGTCTCGCGCAGGGCAATCAGTATCGTACCGATGCGGACCAACACGGTTTACGGGCATACCCAAAGCAAAACGTAAACAGAGCCGTGAAAACGACAGCTGATGGCGGGATTAAACATTCAGAAGGAGGCGAAGAGCGACGAGGCTTGCTGTTAAGGCCGAAAGGGTTATCTGCTTGTCTTGGCAGCGATAAGGAGCAGGCCGGACCTCATGTCTTGGATCACCACACATCTAGAAATTGTTATTATCGTGGTTCTGACGCTATTGGCGGCGATTGT
This sequence comes from Sulfitobacter indolifex, assembly GCF_022788655.1. NCBI lineage: Bacteria > Pseudomonadati > Pseudomonadota > Alphaproteobacteria > Rhodobacterales > Roseobacteraceae > Sulfitobacter > Sulfitobacter indolifex. The sequence goes on from NZ_CP084951.1 coordinate 1,698,435, forward strand.
GATCTTGCAGCAGCGCCGCACGCCACAATCGACCGCGGCGTGGCTTTTGTTCATCATCGCCCTTCCGTGGGTCGCGGTGCCCCTGTTTCTGGGTCTCGGGTTTCGCAAACAATCCTCACGTTATTCTCCGGTACATTTTCTCAAGGGTGACACTGGCGGCCCCCCGCCCCGCCCGGTGCATACACTTGATGCGACGATGCAGTATTTCGGCTTACCTGCCGCCGCCCACGGGCAAGACCTGCGGCTTTTGGGCGATCCGACTGCGGCTCACGAAGCCGTCATAGCGCTGATCCAAGGGGCAGAGGAACGGCTGGACGTGCTGTTCTACATCGTCGCAAATGACGAGACCGGGCGGATTTTTGTCGATGCGCTGACCGAACGGGCCAAGGCGGGGGTAAAGGTGCGTTTGCTGATGGACCGTCTTGGCACTCTGCGCGGGCCCGCGTCTGCCCTGCGCCGTCTGCGGAACGCGGGGGGCGATGTCAGATTTTACTCCCCGCTGCTGCAGGTGCCGGGCTCGGGCCATTTAAACCTGCGCAACCACCGCAAAATGATCATTGCCGATGACGCGCGCGTCTTCTCCGGGGGCATGAATATTGGGGCACACTACCTCGGCCCCGTGGCGCGCGAAGATGGCTGGGCCGATCTGGCCTATCTGCTTGAGGGACGCGCGGTGCAGAGCTTTGGTGATGTCTTCCGCTCTGATTGGGAGGTGGCCAGCGGCGAAACGCTTGAGCCTGCGCCGTCGGTCGCAGCTGGCACGGGCGGTACGGCGACGGTGCAATTGGTCCCCTCTGGCCCCGATATCGCCGAAGACCCGCTGCATGATGGTTTGATCCGCGCGCTGCATCTGGCCGAGGCACGGATCTGGTTGGTCACCCCCTACTTTGTGCCGACTGAAGCGCTCGGGGCTGCATTAACCACGGCCGCACGGCGCGGGGTGGATGTGCGTGTTTTGGTGCCCGAACGATCCAACCAGCGTCTTGCCGATTTCGCCCGCGGGGCCTATTTACGCGATCTGCATGAGGCTGGCGGCCAGGTGCTTTATTATCAGCCGGGCATGATCCACGCCAAAGCCGGGATAATCGATGATATGGGACTGGTCGGCTCAGCCAATTTCGATGTGCGCAGCATGTTATTGAATTTCGAAGTGACGCTGTTTGTCTATGATGCAGGCTCGGTCGCAAAGCTACATGACTGGTTCGAGCATCTGTCAGAGCACTGTGCCATGGAAAAGCCGCCCACCGGTATGGTCCGCAAGGTGGCCGAAGGGCTGTTTCGCCTTGGAGCCCCGGTGCTATGATCCCTGCCGTTGCCCCACAATCGCTGCGCATTGTCAGCTATAACATCCGCAAGGCCATGGGCACCGACCGACGGCGCGACCCTGAGCGGATTATGCGCATCATCCGCAGCCTGCACGCCGATGTGGTGGTGCTCCAAGAAGCCGACCGCCGCCGCGCGCCGCGCCCCTCGGCGCTGCCGCTAGATCGGATCGAAAAAGAGACCGGTTTGCGTGCTGTACCGACGCCGAATGACGTGAGCATTGGCTGGCATGGCAATGCCGTTCTGGTCCGCCCTTCGGCCAAAATTGACCGGGTCGAGCACCTTACTCTGCCGGGCGTGGAACCCCGTGGGGCGATGGTGGCCGACTTGCATATCGGCGCACGGCAGCTGCGTGTGATTGCTTCGCATCTTGGCCTTTTGCGCCCGTCGCGAAAGGAGCAACTAAGCGCGATGATCGCCCATCTGGATGCCTGCGCCGCCTGCCCCACGCTGATTGCAGGTGACCTTAATGAATGGTCGCAAAAAGTGGGGCTTGGACGGCTGGCGAAACGCTTTACCATTCACGCGCCCGGCAAAAGTTATCATGCGCGGATGCCTGTTGCTCATCTGGACCGGATCGCGTTGGATCAACATCTTACCGTGTTACAGGGCGGCGTCGTGGAAACCCCCCAGACACGGCGTGCGTCTGACCATCTGCCAATCTGGCTTGACGTCGCACATCACTAACATGATCGCCTGTCCGGCAATTCGGATTTAACCGGTTGCCCAAGCCAGTTCTCCGACCATTGCGTTGCAGGCTTGCTGCTGGTCGGTGAAGGCGACTTGCATGTCAAATACGGTCCGTACATCCGCGCGGGCCTTGGCGATGGTCGCGTCAGTCGCGCCCAGCCCACGTGCCGTTGCAACACTCTGGTTGGCGTCTTGCCTCAGTTTGCGAACACTATCATAGCCACCGGCCTGCCCTGCGCATTGTTTCGCGGTCAATTCCGCCGCAGCCGCCTTTCGCGCGGCGAACTCCATCGGAGACGCCGGCGGCTCTATGCAACCCGCTAACAAAAGCGGAAGCAGCGCGATCAATAAAGTGAATTTCATAAAATGCTCCTCTTCTTCAAAACGATAAGGAGACAAGGGTTTAATTTTGATTAACGCCCGTTTGTGCCGGAGCCTTTAGGTTTCCCTGACGAACGTTCAGGCGCGCCGCGCGAACCCACTGCTCAGCTTTGCCACCCAAGGCCGTTACAGCGAAATCTGCACTCCCTGGGCTAATAACCAAGCAGGTTCGGACCTCCGCCCTGATTGCCATTAATTGATAGTTAACCCCGCAAGGTTAAGAAATTTATCCAAAGGCTATGCCTATTAGCCGAAAGCATATGCCCAAGCTCCCCTTGCCCCGATTGACGCAAAAGGTGCCCGATGACAGCCTTAACGCTGATAGATTGAGAGTAAGTTATGGATTTGGCTAGATTTTTCTACAATAGCTATAAAGCAGTCTTGGGCGCGTTCTTTTGGCTATGCTTCTCAACAATGGTCCTATCGCACGGCGCTTGGCTGGGCGGTGGCGGCATCTCATTAACGGATGCCAGCCGGCAGCAGATTGCGGATAATGTCGCGGCGGGTCTGGCCCCGCTTTCGGCGGGTGATACGGTCACTGTAATCGCCGACTTCCCAGTCATAGCCGAGGGTACGCTCGATGGTCCGGGGGGGTATGCCACGCTATATGTTCCCGCCGGCACCGAAGTAACCTCCACTTATATCACGGACGCCACAGGCGCGCCGCTAGACGCGCGCCCTGCCCGGGCCTCTACAGGGTCCGGCGTGTCAAAGGGATGGGGTCCGAAAGGACAGCAGACGTTTGATATTTCACCCAACGGATGGTCCCCATCTGATACTGCGCAGTGTCAGGCCGCAGGTTTTTCAATTGCCGATTGCAACGCGGGTCTGGCCTATATCTATGGCGACACTGGCATTTTTTACTCTACGCGCTCGGATACTCAATTGTTTGCGAGCGGTTCGGATATCGCAACGTTGGAAAATGGATATCTTGTTAATCCCACAAATGGCAGTCCCTGGCCCAGTGTTGGTGGCATGGGCACGGCACGGGTTCACAACAAATGGGATGCGGTTCAGATCAACGCCTTTGGCTCGGGTGGCACAATCGATCCAAACGGTTTTTCTACGCAAGAGGAAACATCGATAACGGGCGGTCGGGGTGCGACGCCTTTTCGCGCGGGCAGCCCCGTCGCCGGCCCGGAATCAGGGTCGGATTGGGACCGCTACGGCACCACCGGCCCATGGAACCGCATTAGTTATCCTGGTTCTTGCGAAGCGAATGACCCGTTACTGGCGGGGCCAGATGGGCCTGCCACGGGCGACGGTTCCGTTTTTCCCGAAACGTTGGATCCGGGGGTCAATTCCTTCGAAGTCTGCACCGAAACGACATCTGGCTTTAACCTGAATACCAGCAGTGCGACGACTCTGCCAAGCGACACAAATGCGGTGCGCTACGCGTTCGGGGGGATCGCCCAGGGTGAAACCTACTTCGCCGTGATGGAGGTAAAGATCACTGACATCGAAAACGTCGGATATTTCAATGCAGAGGGTCACGGCGGGGATTCAGCTGAAGGTGCCGCAGCCGGGAACGATAACCCCTGGCGCTATTGGGTCGCTGGAACATCTGCCGTTTCACCTCCGGGTCCTGACGATCTATTTGTGTCGATCGCGATTTCCGCGGTGAATGGCACCCCCTATTCGGGCGGCGACATTCCGCAGGGTGCTACGCTCACCTACCGCATCAGCTATGTGAACACATCTCTGAGCCCTATGACAAACGTGCAGACAACCGTGACCCTGCCGCCGGAGATTTCTGGCACAGCAAACTTTCAAGTTATCTCAGGCGAGGATATCCGCCCCGCCACCGCACCAACAAACGGCACATTCTCGCTTCTGTCCTTGCCTGATTTGAACGGCCTTGGGTCCGGTGCCATCGAGTTTGACGCCTATATTTCCACAACGGCGGGAGGCAACATCACCGCGGATGCTGCCAACTCCAACGACGAAGGTGGCGCCGATACAGACAGCGTCAGCGTAAACGTGACTGCAGTGCCTACCGAAACGCTTCCAGTCTGTTCTGGTACGCGGTTCTCTGTCGTCGATTGGACATCTGACAGCCCTACAGCGCTTGGCGCGACGGCTACTTTCTCACGGTACGGCATCAGCGGCACGGTCACCGCGACGGCAAACGCAGATGCAGGTGTTTTTCGTCCGGCAGAGATCGGAACCGCGCAGGTTGTTTATTCTACCGGAACCGTCGGCGTTTTGACCCAGCAATATGCCACTTTGGACGTGAATTTTGATAGCCCCATGAGTTCGGTTCTTCTCAATGTCACAAGCCTCGATCTTGACGAATCCGTAACGATTTACGGCGAACGTAACGGTATCCGGGTGCAGCCTGCTGTTGTAAATGGCTCACTTTCAGCCCCCATGTTGCGTTTGGCCAACGTAGACGGTTCAGTTCTGGCAGAGCGTGATAGCACATTCTCGAACGCCGCTTTCCCTGAGAACTTTGCCGTAGAAGTCGGGTTTGGTGCCCCGATTGATCGGATCGTAATCGATCATGGGACGCGCAAAAATAACAGTGCAAATTTCGCAGATTCGCTGCAGCTAACGGACATTCAGGCCTGCGCCGACTTTACCGATGCCCCGTCAATCTATGGGGACGCACTGCATACGATGGGGCAAGAGCCGCGTGTCTACTTAGGCGATGCCGTTACGAGCGACGCAGGACCCGGGAACGCTGGTGACGCCAGTTCTGACGATGACGACGGCGTAGATATTCCCCTGCTTGTTCAAGGTTTCCCCGCAACAATCGAAGCGCGCGTACAAGGCGACGGCGGTTTCTTGACGGCTTGGATCGACTACGACGGTAACGATGTCATGGCGCTTGCCACCGCCGAAGAAATCGCGCGCGATTTACAAGACGACGGTACGGGCGGGGATGCGGTCGCCGGTGATGGCATAATTCAGTTTGAAGCGATCGTGCCGGGCGATGCGGTATTGGATCAGACCTTTGCCCGGTTTCGATGGTCTACTGCCCCGGTCGTTGGCGTGGCAGATATTTCACTGGATGGAGAAGTCGAAGATTACCCGATCAACATCGGCGCGGCGCCTTTGGTCGATCGTGGTGATGCCCCGGCGAGCTATGGCGACCCTTTGCATATCATCGCTGAAACCGGCATTGCAGGCACTTATTTGGGGGCGCTCTCTCCCGATCCCGAGGCGGCCTCTCAAGCAAGCCCGGATGCGTCGGGTGATGATCTCGACGGTAACGACGATGAAGATGGGGTTACGTTGCCCCAACTCTATGCGGGCGGCACCACCGAAATATCGGTTTTCGTCAACGAGGTGACTGGCGGTGTCGGAAGTCTGACAGGTGGTGTGGCTTATCTTCAAGCGTGGATCGATTTTAACGGCAACGGCGTGTTCGACGCCTCTGAACAGATCGCATCAGATCTTCAGGATGGCAGCGCAGGCGACAAAGACAGCACGTTGAATGGCGAGATCCGATTTGACGTGGTTGTGCCCGGAACTGCCGTTCTGACCCCGACATTCGCCCGGTTCCGATGGTCAACAACCGAAGGCGTCGTTCCCGTCGCACTTGACGGAGAGGTCGAGGACTACGTGCTGTCGATATCAAACGATGTGCCTCCAGTCTCATGCGACAGTGGCTTATACCTGCTATCCGACGATCCGACGCGACTAAGCAAGCTGCGATTTACCGACACGGGTTCAGGGTATTCCATGTCATCGCAAACGGTTGGGACAGCGCCGCGCCGGGTAGAAGCCGGCTGGGGGTACAATGAGAGTGATGGCTATATTTACGGTGTTCGGGCCGGAAAAGACGAACTTTGGCGCGTGGATGGCACCGGAAACTTTGTCGAGATGCCCGAATTTCCAGGCAGCGCGGCGCAAGCCGACGATGCGGGCGATATTCTTCCCAACGGCATCATGGTGTACGAAGCTGACGATGTCACATGGCAGTTGCTGGACCTGACAGACCCGAACAACCCTCTTGATGCCGGGCAACTTACCCTTTCACAACCTGTCACTGTGTCCGATTTCGCCGTCAATCCGTTGGATGGCTTCATCTACGGCATCAACGAAGACACGGGCAGCTTGTTTCGCGCCTTCGCGAACAACGGTCTCGCCGGTTTCACCACTTTGGTGGAGTTCGGACCCAGCGTTTTCGCTGGCATTTGGTCTGCGGTCTTCTTCGACGAAAACGGCCAGATGTTCGCTTATGAAGAGGTATCGAACTCAATATACCTAATCGACACCTCGACAGGCAATAGATTGAGACTGGCAACAGGAACAGATGAGGGTGGCTTCAGCGATGGCACGTCGTGCCGGGGCGGTACCCCTTTTGCACTGTCCGGCTTTGGCGGCAATATCTACGTTGACCAAGACGCTTCGGACATAAAAGACGGGTCGGAAGTAAATTTGGGTGGGGGCATTCGGGTTGATCTGTACTCTGACAATGCGACGCCAAATGATCTGAGTGACGATAGTTTCATCAGCACTGTCGATACGGATCCGGATGGCACTTATGCTTTCGTTGGTTTGCCGGCTGGCGCCACTTACCGATTAGAGGTGGATGTGAACGACGCAGACCTCCCCCCCGGCGCGCAAATCGGAACGTCAAACCCCCTTGTTGGTGTCAAAGCAGATTCTGGTGCGTTTACAGTGTCATACGATTTCGGGTTCGACCCGCAATTTTCTGACCTATCGATCACCAAACAAGCGTTCCGGGCGGGGACCACCTCTCCCGTCACAACCGCGGTCGAAGGCGATATCATTGATTGGATGATCAGCGTGACAAATGACGGGCCCGGCTCACCTTCTGGGGTCAAGGTCATCGAAAGCATTCCAGCGGGTTTTGCCTATATCAGCGACACTGCCCCCCCGACCGGAGATTATTTTGATCCAAGCACAGGCCTTTGGTTCGTCGATGAAATTTTGTCGGGCGCGACTGAAACCCTCACCATACGGGTACGTGTAACATCGGGTGGCAACTACACAAACGTCGTCGAGATTGTGAGCAGCTCCCTTCCGGATCTCGACAGTGATCCAAATGTTGGGCTGGCGCAGGACGATCTGCGGGACGGCATCGCCGATGATGACGAAGCCAGCGTCACGATCACGCTTGCCACTACGGGGGGGCAGATCTCTGGCCGGTTAATTCAAGATGATGGCCGCGGCGGCGTTGCGCATGATGGGTTGGCAACTGGAAATGAGGTTGGGACCAATGCAGGTAGCATTCTTCTGCTGGACGATAGCGGCGCGCTTTTGGCCAATCCGCAGATCGGTGCCGACGGACAATGGGCCTATCGGCTCGCGCCGGATTACACCGGTACTCTGACCGTTTCCACGGTGCCGCCAGAGGGTTGGCGGACAATTTCCGAGACGCCGGGCACATTGCCAAGTCTGGTCAACAGCGACCCACATGACGGTTCGTTCAGCTTTACTCCCGCTCCGGATACGGATTACAGCGGGCTCATATTGGGTATCGTTCCACTTCCAACCCTAAGCGAGGATCGGGATGCACGCATCGGTGCTGGCCAAATCACGCTACTTCCCCATCTTTATCGGGCGAGTTCAACCGGAACTGTCACCTTCACTGTTGAGAATATTTCTGAACCAGCGGTCGGCGCATTCTCAATTGCACTCTTTTTGGACAACGATTGCGACGGCGCACCCGACACACCGCTCACCGTCCCTATTTCTGTTCAAGCAGGCGATGAGCTCTGTCTGATTTCGAGAGTATCCGCCGGCGGTGGCCTTCCCCCGGGCAGCACTGTGACCTATCAGGTCCAAGCCGCTACTGACTTTTCCGGGACCGCGGTTTCGCATGTTTTGACAGATACGGACCGCGTGACCGTCGAAGTCGGGGGCAGTCAGCTCGTCTTAGTGAAAACTGTTCAGAACGAAACTCAAGGCACGGACGAAGGGTACTCAAATCAAGCGTCGCCTGGCGATGTACTTATCTATCGCATCACCCTCGTGAACCCAAGTCAGAGGAATGCATCCGCCATCACCATCCATGACCGAACGCCACCCTATACACAGTTGGCAGAGGCGATAACCACGCCCCAGATTGTAAGCCCCTCGCTGGTCTGCGACGTGGCGGACCCCACTGCAAACGTTCCAGGGTATATGGGGCCCCTAAGGTGGGATTGCAGCGGAACGCACGGCGCAGGTGCCGAAGGAAGCGTGCGGTTCAAGGTGCAGGTTACCCCGTGAACGAGACTTTTAAAGGAGCAGGTCAGGAAGCTCATGGAATGGGTTGAGAAACACAACGTGCGGCTCGAATACATTCAACCCGGTAGGCCCCGGCAGAATGTCTACGCCGAACCTTACAGCCGCACCGTTCGCCCCTCTCATCGAAACTTCGTTTCGACTGCCGGGCAGTGGGACGAATGGTTGGGCCAATATATTCTTGAAGCCATTGAGGAGGCACAAGACCAAGCAACGGAATGGCTCTGGACTTACAACAACGAGCGGCCCAACATGGGTATCGGCGGCATGACACTCACAACGAAGCTGAATACAGCAGCGTGAATTCTACGGCTGGACCCCCTCAAAAATGGGGGAATTGCCAAGGTCCGCAATGCGGACCTTTCAGGCCTTCGCTGCAAGGGCGCCAATGTCCGGTTCAGCGCACCGTTCAACAAGCGGTGGATATTGAGAGGGTGTGCTATACGCCCTCTCTATGGCATCCGCTTACGGAATGACGAAACCGCTTTTTCATATGCTGCGTTAATCAATGGCCTGATCTCGCCCAGTGTTTCCGGTGTGGGGTTGAGCACCGCAACCCAGCCCATCCAGCCATAAACCGGATGGGGGGTCAGCTCATTCAGCTGAGCAAAGTCCCAAGGGCCATCTACAATGCCGCCCTTGCCGGGGCGCCGCGGCGGCGGACCGAACCTTTCCATAAAAAGCGTCTTACTCGTGCCGGCATTGAGACGAAACACGCCGTCCCGGTCCAGCTTCGAGGCACTGTCGTTTGCGCCATCCTTTTCCTTTATCGTCGCGAAATAGACACCGCGCGGCAATACGTGGCCCGGATTGTAGAAAAGGGATGTTTCACCCCAAGCGTCTACGGCGATGGTTCCCTCGTATCGGGTCACAAGGTCATTCAGAATTTCGGCGGGGGTTAGTTCGTTCATTTTTATCACTCAAACTTTCGGGATAGTCTTTCAAGGGTCTCCCAATGTCCGGTTTGAACCCACGTTCGGTAAGATGCGCGCTTGATATCAAGTCCAGCCGGAAGACACGAAAATCTTCGCGGGTTTCACACCATCCCGTCAGAGTGAGCGTCTGATCCCATGCTTCTATTTCCAAAGGGCGAATGACCCGACGGGAACAGTTTGCTGATAACAAGCAACCTGCGGGCAGTCCAACTGTTGTTGGGCCATACCAAGATGAACAGCACTTTCAGATACCTCGGCGTCGAGCTTGACCGCTGGCTATCGCTAAAGCCATCGAAATCTGAAGGCGGGGGCCGTCTTCACGGTCGGCCCGCGGCTACATTAGCGACTTGCTGAGCAACAGGATGCAGAAAGCCGACATTCCACCGCAGTCGGCGAACGTTCTGATCCTTTGGGATCCAAAGGGCAATCTCCACTTGTTTGCCGTACCTTCAAACGCTGAACACACCATTCCTTCTTGTCGCGTCCAGTGCGGATCAATCTGCTTCGCCCACAGTCCCATCCGACAGCACCGTGAGGAGAGGACACTCTGGCGTGTCCGATCCGCTGCACTTCGCAATCGTTTCCGCCAAGATGGTCTCGATGTTCTGAAGATCCCTTATCTTCGCCCGTACGACGTCGAGATGATGCCGCCCGCGCTTCTCAACTTCTGCACAAGTATGGCTGCCGCGATCAACCATGCTAAGCAGCCCTTTGATTTCCTCCATCGCAAAGCCCAGTTCACGCGCCCGCATGATGAAGCCAAGCCGCTCAACATGTGCCGCCCCATAGCGGCGGTGTCCGGCGGGGCTGCGCGGTGGGTCGGGCATCAGGCCGACGCCTTCATAATAGCGGATGGTCTCAAGGTTGCAGCCAGTCAGGCGCGCAAGGTCAGAGCGTTTAAGGTCACTCGCAACACCGTGATCAACAGACATGCGTTTTCTCCTTGATCCTGTAGTTGCTACAGACCCTATCTTGCAAGTCATCACAGGGCAACAAAGAGCAAAGCGATGACAGATCACACCACCGCGACCACCAACCAGCACGAGGACCGATCCGGTTGGCTCGCCACCGGCGCTGGCGTGATTGGCGCGCTCGCCATGACCTCCTGCTGCATCCTACCGCTTGTTCTGGTCAGTCTGGGTGTGACCGGGGTCTTCATTGGTCAGCTCACCGCCCTTTATGCCTACAAGTGGGTGACTTTGAGCTTCGCGGCAGCGGCGCTCGCCTATGGGTTCTGGAAAGCTTACCGCCCGGTCCCTACTGACGCCTGCGCGGACGGCACCTGTGCGCGCCCGATTGATCGCGGGCTGATGCGCGGGCTGCTCTGGGGCGCTTTGCTTGTTGTGCTTCTCGCCCTGGCCTTTCCGGCCATCTCGCCGTTCCTTTTGACATTCTGACCATGAGGTCTCCCATGAAACTTCTTATCTCTACCACTGCGCTTATCTTTTCAGCCGGCGCAGCAATGGCCGCAGAGGCGACCACAAGCGTGGCTGTAGACGGGCTCACCTGTCCTTCGTGTGGCTACATTGTTGCCACCGCAATGAAGCGCGTTGAAAGCGTCGAAATCCTTGAGTTCACCGAAGGTGATGCCGAAAACGGCCTTTATGTCCTGCGCTACGATGATGCGCTCACCGATCCGGAGGCCATCGTCGCTGCCGTGACTGGCGTTGGCTATGGCGCGTCCTTGGCCGCGGAGAGCGGATCGTGAAGGAGGCAAAGGCAGCCAACAACCAGAGCCGTCTGCTCAAGGTTGGTCTTATCGGCACGGTCATTGTCGCCCTTTGCTGTTTCACGCCTGTGCTGGTCATTTTGTTCGGCGTGGTCGGACTGTCGGCGTTGCTGGGCTGGCTCGACTACGTGCTGCTGCCTGCACTCGCCGTCTTTATCGGCATCACAATTTACGCGCTCTGGAAGCGCCGCAATTCGGAGAACCCCACATGAAAGATATCAATTCACCCCAAAGCGGCCCCTATGATCTCGCCGTGATTGGAGCCGGCTCCGCTGGCTTTTCCGCCGCGATCACCGCCGCCGAGGCTGGTGCCCGCGTGGCACTGATTGGCGCAGGCACTATTGGCGGCACCTGCGTTAACGTGGGCTGCGTGCCGTCCAAAGCGTTGATCCGCGCGGTCGAGAGCCTGCATCACGCGCGTGCGGCGGGTCGATTTGAGGGGATTGAGGCCGAGGCCCGCGTGACCGACTGGGCGGCTACAGTTGCGCAGAAACAGGCGCTGGTCGAAGAGTTGCGCAGGGCGAAATACGCGGATGTGCTGCCCCGGCATGAGAATGTCGATTACGTCGAAGGCCGGGCGACATTCGATGATGAAGGCAATTTGACGGTCGATGGCGGCCTCTTCCCCGCGGCAAAGACCATCATTGCCACCGGCTCCCGCCCGCATGTGCCGGCGATCTCGGGGATTGAGGCCGTTGACACGCTCGACAGCACGTCAGCGCTGGAATTGTCTGCTCTGCCCGCCTCCATGCTGGTTCTCGGCGCGGGCTATATCGGCGTGGAACTGGCGCAGCTTTTCGCGCGGGCCGGTGTTGCCGTGACGCTGGTTAGCCGTCGTGGTGTGCTTCCCGAAGCGGAGCCTGAGGTTTCGGCGGCGCTTGAGGGCTACTTGGCCGACGAGGGCATCCGACTGGTGCGTGCAAAAGGCTATGATCGCATCTCGAAACGAGACGCCACCATCGCATTGCATCACTCGGATGGCCAAGTGCTGACAGCAGAACGGCTCGTGCTCGCAACGGGCCGCGCGCCAAACAGTGACGGGCTGAACCTCGCGGCTGCCGGGATTACGGTAGATGCGCGCGGAGGCATCTCGACTGACAAACAGATGCGCACCACGAACCCCAACATCTGGGCGGCAGGTGATGTTACTGGCCGCGATCAGTTCGTCTATATGGCCGCCTATGGGGCTAAGATCGCCGCCCGGAATGCCGTGGCGGATGAGACACGCACCTACGACAACGCGACCATGCCTTGGGTCGTCTTCTCTGATCCGCAGGTGGCCGGTGTCGGGCTGAGTGAAGCGCAAGCCCGTGACGCTGGACATGAGGTCGTGACCTCCGTCCTACCCCTTGATGCCGTGCCGCGTGCGCTGGCGGCCCGCGATACGCGCGGGTTAATCAAGCTGGTGGCCGAAGCCGGCAGCAAACGGCTGCTGGGCGCGCAGATCATCGCACCGGAGGGTGCCGACAGCATCCAGACCGCGGCCATGGCGCTGAAAGCCGGGCTGACCTACGAAGACCTTGGCGACACGATCATGCCCTATCTGACCACGGTCGAAGCGCTGAAACTTGCGGCCCAGACTTTCGAGAAGGACGTAGCCGCCCTGTCCTGCTGCGCAGGGTGAAGACATGGCAGATCACTCTAACCACGATTGGCTGGGCACCCGGCGCGGCAGCCTGCTCGCATGGTGGTTCCCTATCGGCGCGATGCTTCTGGCGATTCCGCTTGCCGATGGCCCAAAAACCGCGATCTGGGTCGCCGCACTGGTTTGGATGGGCATCGCCTGTCTGCGCAATGACCGGCGCTGTGGCCGCGTGCATTGCCGCTACACAGGATCGTTTCTGCTGGCGATGACACTACCGGTGCTTGCCTATGGGGCTGGCGTGTTGCCGTTGGGCGACGACGGTTGGCGTTGGCTTGGGCTCACGATCGGCTTCGGCGTGACTGGAATCTGGTGGCTTAGTGAACGAATGCTCGGCCGATATCGTTGAGCCTGCAACAGACGCCTTCCGAACTCTCGACTTTAAGGAAATTTCATGACCGAAACACTTGATCTGATCGTCATCGGCGCCGGCATGGCCGGGGTCAACGCCGCGAAAAAGGCCGCGCACGCAGGCTGGTCCGTCGCCATCGTGGACGAACTGCCCTACGGCGGTACCTGCGCCCTGCGGGGCTGTGATCCAAAGAAGATGCTACGCGCCGGGGCCGAGGCGGTCGACGCCGCGCGGCTGCTGAGCGGCAAGGGAGTGGCCGGTGACACGCGGATCGATTGGCCCGCGCTGATGAAGCACAAGGAAAGCTTTACGGACCCGGTGCCGGAGAACATGGAAGACGGGCTGAAGAAAGCCGGTGTGCAAACGCTGCACGGGTCGGCGCGTTTCACCGCAGAGGATCGGATTGAGATCGAAGGCCGTGGGGAGTTCTTCTTCAAGCATGCTTTGATCGCTACAGGTGCCAAACCGCGGCCGCTGGGTTTTCCCGGTGCCGAGTGCCTCATCGACAGCACAGACTTTTTGAACCTGCCGGAACTGCCAAAGCGCATCATCTTCGTTGGGGGTGGCTACATCTCATTCGAATTTGCTCATATCGCCGCACGAGCGGGCGCCGAGGTCACGATCCTTGATCACGGCGCACGGCAGCTCAAGACGTTCGATCATGATCTAGTCGATATGCTGCTGGAACGCAGTCGCGCGGCGGGGATCGAGATCATTTCCGAAGCAACCCCCGAAAAGATTGAAGCTGCCGGCAAGGCGCAGCGCATCTTCTACGGCAAAGACGGCAATACTCAGGTCAAAGAGGCCGACCTCATGGTTCACGGCGCAGGTCGCGTGCCGGCCGTCGATGAGTTGAATCTAAGCGCTGCGGGCATCGATACGGATAATGGCGGCGTGAAGGTTACCCCTTGGTTGCAATCCACCTCCAACCCCCGCGTTTACGCTGCCGGAGACGCCGCGGCCTCCCCGGGCAAACCTTTGACCCCGGTGGCCGTCTTCGAAGGCAAGATCGCCGCATCCAACATGCTGAAGGGCAAGCAGACCGAGCCGGATTACACGGGCGTGCCCAGCGTGGTATTCACCATTCCCGAACTCGCAAGGGTCGGCATGCTGGAAGAAGAAGCGCGCCAGACCGACGATGTAGAGGTGTCATTCACAGACACTTCCGGCTGGTTCTCCCAAAAACGCTTGGGCGAGACCCATGCTGGTGCCAAGATCATCTCGGATACAGACGGCAAGATTTTGGGCGCGCATATGTTCGGTCCGGACTACGCGGAACTCATCAACATCTTTTCTCTGGCGATCAAGCTGGGGCTTTCGGTTGATCAGATAAAGACGATGCCGGCGGCTTATCCAACGGGGACGTCGGATATCGGTTCGATGTTCTAAGGTCGTTAAGTTGCTGCCAACCCCCGCTTCGAGAGACCAGCTCTTCGTTTGGCTCAGCCTACTCAGCCCACAGATGCGTCAGGCTACAGCGCGCGACAGCCTCCTGTAACTCCCGCGCTGCGGCGTCGAGGATCGCGTCTTCGTCCAGATCGGTCTTACGGTGCCGCATGCGGATGTCTCCGTTGACGATCACGGTATCTACGTCTGCCGCGTTGGCAAATTGCGCCACGGTCGTCAGCGGCATCATCGGCGGGTAGAGATGCGGCTTGCGGCGGTCGAGCATGACGATATCTGCCTTTTTGCCCGGTTCAAGCGAGCCCAGATCATCCTCCAGTCCAATCGCCTTTGCCGCGTGGATCGTACACATCTCCAGAACGTCGAGCGGCATCATCACCTCAGGATCGCGGAAATGGCGGCGGTGGTAGTGCAGACATTGGGCCATGTGGCGGAACATGTCATAGCCCCGATCCGGCGCCGCGGCGTCTGACCCCAAGGCGACGTTCACGCCCATGTCGCGCAGTTCAGGCGCAGGGCAGCGGCCAAGGACGGACATGATCGCCGACGGGTTATGCACGATAGACGCGCCGCTGCGTTTCGCGGCGGCCATGTCTTCCAGAGTAAGATCGACAGAATGGGACAGATAGGCCCAAGGGCCGAGAATGCCGAGCTCTTCGGCCAGCGCGATGGAACCTTCGCGGTGGCCGTCCTGGGTGAACAGCAACCCGTGCTTTTCGCGCATATCCATCGCTGCGCGGCACATCTGGCGGATTTCGTCCGAGTTCTGAGCGACTTCATCAGGGGAATAGACCGGCATGATCAAACAGATGCCGGTGCCCTCCCCCAACAGATCGCCATGCGCCTCGGCCAACTGCCCGCATACTGCAAGCTGGTCCTCAAACGTCAGGGTGACATCCCGGCTAAGGTCAAGGCTGCGGTAGGCCTTGGGAAAAGGCCGCCGGTTCAGCCCGACTGCAAGCATGGTGCGGATGCCGATCTCACGCGTGGCGGCGCAATGCAGGTCGCCTGCCTCTGTCGTATCGGTGCGGTAATGGTCGGCCCCACCGCCGAGCAGCATGGTGCAGGTGGTGATCCCCGCCTTGAGCCGCTCCAACCCGGAAAGCCGGGCTTCGGCCTGCCAGAATTCAGGGGTTGACCCGCGCGTGTAGATGTCTTCGCAGGCCTGAAACCACGCGTCACCGTCCCCCCCGCCAAGGTTGCGTGTCAGACCGTGCCCGGCATGGGCATGGCTGTCGATCAACCCCGGCAGGGTGATCATATCCGCGCCCTCGATCCGTTCTGCCCCCGCGGGCACGGCCACCTCATCGGCCAAACCAACGGCAGTGATGCGATCCTTTTCGAAAAGGATCGTCGCGTTTTCAATCACCCTCCGATCGGAGTCCATTGTAATTGCGGTGGTGTTGGTAATCGCATGGACAGTCATTCTTATCCCTCGCTCAAGGCCGTGCCGAGGACATCGTCCTGCAAGCCGTTGCCTTCACTTGACGCTTCCAATTTCAATGTTCTTTCCGCTTCCTGCAGATGTTCATCCATCGCAGTTTTAGCAGTATCAAAGTCCCCCGCAGCCAGTGCGGCGACGATGGCGGCATGTTCATCCGGGCCACATTGCGTGTCGCATTTCGGTTGGAAAACCGCCGTGACCAAGGTGCTTTTTGAGACAAGGTCGCGCAGAATATCTGCAAGCAAGGGCGAGGCCGCGAGTTCGGCCAGCAGCATGTGAAAGGCACCGGAAAGGCGGATGATGCGGGCGGTATCGCCCTCGGCCAATGCTTCGCGTTCCTCGGCGATATGGGTCTCAAGCGCCGCCAACTTATCTTGCGCGCCATGTTTCTTAAGCGCGTCGATAACGCCCCGTTCAACTACTCGGCGGGTGAAGAAGACATCGCGCGCCTCATCCACCGAAGGCGTGGTCACAAAGGCCCCCCGATTCGGGATGTGGCTCACCAACCCATCATGGGTCAGCTGGTCCAGCGCCCGGCGGATTCTTGGACGACTCGCGCCAAAGATTTCACACAGCCGCTCTTCTTTCAGGCGGGTGCCGGGCGGCAAACGGCGTTCTGCGATCGATTTCCAGATCCGTTCATAGATCTGCTTTTCCGTGAGTTTGGTTTCTGGCAACTGCTTTTCCTCACCCGTAATTTTTCTGCTCATACCTTGTGCAACAGTCGCCGAAACGACGCCAAAAGTGCAAGCAGTTAATGTTTGCAAAAATTGTTAACAATAATTGTAGACAGAAAAATCGAATTGTGCCAGCTTTTCCCCAGTTGCTCACATGAAGGCCCCTCAAGCCCGCTTAGCGACAGAAACAGGGAGACAACAATGACACCGCGCAACCTCTTATTCACTGCAACCTCCGCACTGGCGCTGGCCTGTGCCGGCGGCGCTCAGGCCGAAACGTTCCGGCTGGGCACCAATGGCGACCTTTACGGATTGGACCCGCATTCCATGACGGACAGCTTTACTGTCTCGTTCCTCAATCACGTCTATGAGGCGTTGGTGCGCTATGACGCGGACCTCAAGATTGAGCCGGCCTTGGCGACAAGCTGGGAACAGATCGACGAGACCACTGTGCGCTACACGTTGCGCGAAGGGATCAAGTTCCACGACGGTCAGGACTTCTCGGCCGAGGATGTGGTGGCATCGGTGAAGCGCGCGGCGCATGAAGATTCGCCTATTCGTGGCAATATCGCCGGGCTGGTCGATGCCAAGATGGTCGATGAGATGACTGTCGATCTGATGCTGGACGGGCCGAACCCGCTGCTCAACAACTTCCTGACCAACGTCCTGATCTTTGACAGCGGCTGGCTGGAGGAGCATGATGCGCTGGACCCGATTGATGCGCAAAAGGGCGAAGAAGGCTACACCACGTCGAATGCCAATGGCACTGGCCCCTTCCGCTTTGAATCCCGCACCCCCGACGCGCAGACCGTGCTGACAGTCAACAACGACTGGTGGGACGAGCCGCAGCACAACCTGACCCGGATTGAACTGAACCCAATCAACTCCGACGCGACCCGTGTGGCGGCGATGCTCTCGGGCGAACTCGACATGATCTTTCCCTCGCCGCTGCAGGACGCCAAGCGGATTGAGTCCACCGACGGTATGCATGTGCTCGAAGCGCCGGGACTGCGGGCGATCATGATGGGCATCAACATGTCCGACAAATCGAACAATCCCAACCAGGAAGGGAATCCGCTGCAAAAGGTCGAAGTGCGTCAAGCGCTGGTTCATGCGATCAGCTATGACCTGCTGCGCGACAAGATCATGCGCGGTAAGTCTCGCAACCTTGGCGGGCTGGTCGCCCCGCAGGTGCCGGGCTTTGACGAAAGTGTCGATGCGATCCCCGCCTATGATCCCGAACTGGCCAAGAAAATGCTGGCCGATGCGGGCTACCCCGAAGGCTTCAGCCTGAACATGAACTGCCCGAATGACCGCTACGTCAACGACGCGGCGATCTGCCAGGCTCTGGCGGCGATGTTCGCGCGTGTTGGTGTGAAGGCAGACCTGACGGCAGAGACCAAGGCGATCCACTTCGAGCGCGCCCGCGCCAATGAGACGGATATGTTCATGCTGGGCTGGGCGACCCTGCCAATGCTCGATGGCTACTCGGTGCTCTCGGCCATGCTGCACACGCCCGGCGGGCAGATGGGCACATGGAACCCCGGCGGCTATTCCAATCCCGAAGTCGACCGTCTGACCCAAGCTGTGGCCACGGAACTCGACGCCGAGAAACGCCATGAGATGATGGTCGAAGCCTTCCGCATCGCCGATGACGAAGTCGCATGGTTGCCATTGCACGCGCAGCCCCTGTCTTGGGCTGCACGGGACGCCGTGAAGATCCCCCAGACCGCGGACGACAAACCGCGCCTCTGGCTCGCCCGGATCGAGTAACCTCCCCCGGCGGGCGACCTCCCCACGCCCGCCACCCTTCCCTTGCCAGCCGGAGGCCAGCATGTTTGCCTTTCTTATCCGCCGCATCATTCAGGCCGCGTTGGTGATGCTCGTCGTCGCCTCGATCGCCTTCTTGATGTTCCGCTTTCTGGGCGACCCGATTTCCAATCTTCTGCCCGAAGACGCCACCGTCCAAGACCGCACTGAGATGCGCGAGAAAATGGGGCTGAACGACCCTGTTTTGGTTCAGTACGGTCGTTTCATCGTCGATGCTGCACAGGGCGACTTCGGCCAGTCCTACCGCAACAACCGCCCCGTCTCGGACCTTCTGGCCGAGCGCTTCCCTGCCACCGCTGAATTGGTGCTTGTCGCGGCGAGCCTTGCGCTGGCGCTTGGTATCCCCTTGGGCATCTATACCGCGCTCAACCCGCGCGGCTGGCTGAGCCAAGGCTTGCAGGTGATCTCGCTTCTGGGCATTTCAGTGCCGACCTTTGTGACCGGCATTTTGCTGATCCTCGTCTTCTCCGTCTCGCTGGGCTGGCTGCCCAGCTTTGGCCGGGGCACGGTGGTTGATCTGGGCTGGTGGACGACTGGTTTCCTCACCGTCTCTGGCCTTAAGGCGCTCATCCTGCCCGCGATCATGTTGGCGCTGTTCCAGATGACGCTGATCATGCGGCTGGTGCGCGCCGAGATGCTGGAGGTCCTGCGCGCCGACTACATCAAGTTCGCTAAGGCGCGGGGCATTCCCAACCGGATGTTGCATTTCAAATATGCGCTGAAGAACACGCTGATCCCGGTCATGACGATCTTTGGCCTGCAACTGGGCGGGCTGATCGCCTTTGCCATTATCACCGAAACGGTTTTCCAATGGCCGGGCATGGGCTTTTTGTTCATCCAAGCCGTGAACTTCACCGACGTGCCGGTGATGGCTGCCTACCTCGTGCTGGTGTCCTTCATCTTCGTCGTCATCAACACGCTGGTCGACCTTTTGTACAATGTCGCCGACCCGCGCCTGCGGGCCGAAAGAACGCCCGCGCGCGGCGTCTGAGGAGCTTTTCCATGTCAAATTTCATGCCCATGCTATACGCCTTCTGGGACAGCGATATCACCTACAGTTTCCGCAAATCGCGGGTGGCTGTCATCTCGGCGCTGGTGCTGCTGGCGATGTTCCTTACAGCGATCTTCGCCCCGAGCCTCGCACCGCAGAACCCGTTCGACATCGCAGAGCTGGACCTTTTCGACAGCGAATTGCCCCCTGCTTGGGTAGAAGGCGGCAGCACCGCCTATCTGCTCGGGACCGACACACAGGCCCGCGATGTGCTCTCTTCAATCATGCACGGGATGCGGATTTCGCTGCTGGTAGGTTTCGCCAGTGTGATCCTCGCCGCAGTAATGGGGGTGACCCTCGGTCTGCTTGGCGGCTTCTTGGGCGGGATCGTCGATGCGGTCCTGATGCGGATCGCCGATGTCCTGCTGAGCTTTCCGCCGATCCTCGTAGCGCTGCTAATCAACGGCGTGCTACGCGGTGCCCTGCCCAGTTCGGCGCAGGCCGAATCGGCATTGATCGTACTGATCCTATCCATCGGCCTGACCAACTGGGTGCAATACGCCCGCACCGTGCGCGGCTCGACAATGGTCGAACGGCGCAAGGAATATATCGAAGCGGCCCGTACGCTCGGGACCGGCAAAGTGGCGATCATGATGAAGCATATCTTGCCCAATGTCCTCGGCCCGGTGCTTGTTATCGCCACGATCAACCTTGGCATGGCCGTGCTGACCGAAGCGACGCTGAGCTTTCTGGGTGTCGGCATGCCGCCCACCCAACCATCGCTCGGTACGCTGATCCAGATCGGCAATGAATTTCTGTTCTCCGGCATCTGGTGGGTCGTCGTTTTTCCTGCCGCAGCACTGGCTATCCTCGTGTTGGCGGTGAACCTGCTGGGCGACTGGCTGCGCGATGCGCTTAACCCCAAATTGCGGTGAGGTACCCCAATGTCACTTCTTGAACTGGACAATATCGTTGTCGAATTCCCCACCCGCCGTGGCCCGCTGGAAGCGGTCAAAGGGCTGAGCCTCGACCTCAATGAGGGTGAAATCCTTGGGCTGGTCGGTGAATCCGGTGCAGGCAAGTCGATCACCGGCGCGGCCATCACTGGGCTGATTGAGCCCCCCGGCCTGATCCGCTCGGGCGAGGTGCGCCTACGCGGTGAGCGTATTGACAATCTGCCCCCCGAAAAAATGCGCCGCATCCGGGGCAAGGAAATCGGCGCGATTTTCCAAGACCCGCTGACCAGCCTTAACCCGGTCTATACCGTGGGGGATCAGCTGATCGACACGATGCGCGTGCATCTGGGCCTTGACCAGAAAGCCGCCCGTAAACGCGCCATTGAATGGCTGGCCGAGGTGGGCATCCCCGCCCCCGAAACCCGGCTGGACCAGCACCCGCACCAGTTTTCTGGCGGGATGCGCCAACGGGTTGTCATCGCGCTGGCGCTTTGTGCCGAGCCGAAGCTGATCATCGCGGATGAGCCGACAACGGCGCTTGATGTGAGCGTGCAGGCGCAGATCCTTGCCCTGCTCAAACGGCTTTGCCGCGAGAATGGAACGGCGGTGGTTTTGGTAACACACGACATGGGCGTCATCGCAGAAACCGCCGATCGTGTGGCGGTGATGTATGCCGGCCGCCTGGTTGAGATCGGCGATGTGAAGCAGGTGATCGAAGACCCTCTGCACCCCTATACGCGCGGTCTCATGGCCTCGATCCCGCAGATTGGCAACCGCGACCGGCGGCTCACGCAGATCGAAGGCGCGATGCCCGGCCTGCGTAATCCCGCGCCCGGTTGTGCCTTTGCCCCCCGCTGCCCGCGTGCGATGGACCACTGCCACAGCATCCGCCCCGTTCCACAAAATGCCGGCACCGGCCAAGTCGCCTGCCACCTTTATGGAGAGACGAAATGACACCGCAAATCGTGCCAGAAGACATCCTCAGCGTCCAGAATATCTCCAAACGCTTCGACGTGTCCGAGCCTTTCTTGAACCGTCTGATCGAACGCCGCCCACGCCGCATTCTGACGGCGGTGAACGACATCAGCTTTGATGTGCCGCGGGGCAAGACCTTTGCCGTGGTGGGCGAGTCCGGCTGCGGAAAATCTACCGTGGCGCGGCTGCTGATGGGGCTGCACACCCCAAGCGCGGGCGCAATCCGCTTTGAGGGGACAGACATCACCCACATGCCCCCCGGCAATCCCCCCGAACTGCGCCGCCGGATGCAGATGATCTTTCAAGACCCCTATGCCTCGCTTAACCCGCGCTGGCGGGTGCGTGACATCATTGGCGAGCCGCTGAAGAATTTCGGCATTTGCAAGACCCGCGCTGAGGTGACCCGCGAGGTGGAAAAACTGCTGAGCCAAGTGGGCCTGAACCCCGCCGACGCCAAGAAGTTTCCCCATGAGTTTTCGGGCGGCCAACGCCAGCGTCTGTCGATTGCCCGTGCCCTCACGACGCGGCCTGAACTGCTGATCTGTGATGAGCCCACCTCGGCGCTGGATGTGAGCGTGCAGAGCCAGATCCTCAACCTGATGAAAGACCTGCAGGATGAGTTCAACATGAGCTACATCTTCATCAGCCACGATCTGGCGGTGGTCTGGTACATGGCCGATGTGCTGGCGGTGATGTATCTGGGCAAGATCGTCGAGGTCGGCCCCAAGGAGCAAATCTTCGAGAACCCGCAGCACCCCTACACGCGTCTGCTGATGGAAACCGTGCCTAAACTCACCGTCGGCGGCACCGAACGAACCCCGGTATCGGGCGAAGTGCCGAACCCGATCTCGCCCCCGCCCGGCTGTTCGTTCCACCCACGCTGCCCGCTGGCGAATGACACCTGCCGCAGCGTGGCACCGGAGTTAAACCTGCGCGCGGGCGGTCAGAAATCGGCCTGTCACGCAGCGGACGAAGGCCGGTTGCCGCCATGGCTGCGGCTGGCGGCGGAGTAACGAGATGGAGTTTGATTTCACCACCCTGCCCGAGCGCGACCGCTACCGTCTGCTGTCGAGCTTCGTCGCCCCACGCCCTATTGCGCTGGTCACGACGCTCTGTCCTGACGGGGTGGCCAATGCGGCCCCCATGAGCTTTTTCAACGTCTTCTCGCAAGAGCCGCCCATCGTGATCCTTGGTATCCAGACCCGGCCAGATGGCACGGTCAAGGACACGGTGAACAACATCAACGCGCGGCAGAGCTTTTGCGTGAACATGGTCGACATGGCGCTGGCGCAAGCGATGATCACCTGCGGCATCAGCTACGCGCCCGACGTCGACGAGATCGCCACCGCCGGGCTGACCATGACGCCTGCCAG
This sequence comes from Sulfitobacter indolifex, assembly GCF_022788655.1. Lineage (NCBI taxonomy): Bacteria > Pseudomonadati > Pseudomonadota > Alphaproteobacteria > Rhodobacterales > Roseobacteraceae > Sulfitobacter > Sulfitobacter indolifex. The sequence goes on from NZ_CP084951.1 coordinate 1,721,338, forward strand.
CCAGATCGAAGGCGGGTGGATCGCCGAAAGCCCCTGCGCGATGGAATGCGTGGTGGCCGAGACCATCCGATACGAGCGGCGCGAGATTATTCTGGGCCGGGTCGTGCAAATGCATATCCGCGACAACTGCCTTGATGACGCGGGCCGCTATGTGCGCCCCGAGAACTACCAGCCCATCGCGCGGCTGCATGCCGACAATTACATCACCTCTGACCGACAGTTTGAGCTGAAGGCCCCCGCCCAGCCTCCCGCTGGCGTGACACGGAAAGCCGCTTCATGAAAATCCACCTTATCAATCCAAACTCGACTGTGGGGATGACCGACGCCATCGCCCGCACCGCCCGCGCGCATGCCGGGCCGGGGATCGAGATCATGGCAGTCACAGCGCGCGGCACCCCGCCCAGCATCGAAGGCTACGCCGACGAGGCCCGCGCCGTGCCCGCCATGCTCGACGCCATTATCGCCGCAGAAGCACAGGGTGCCGTGGCCCATGTGATCGCCTGTTTCGACGATCCTGGCCTTGACGCCGCGCGCGCTGTGGCGATGGGGCCGGTGATCGGCCTGTGTGAAGCCGCGCTGATCGCGGCGGGCCGGATCGCCAAGCGCTTTTCGGTTGTCACAACCCTGCCCCGCGCCGTGCCGATCATCGAAGACCTTGGGGATCGCTATGGCTGTGGCCGGGCGCTCTGCGCGGTGCATGCCGCCGATATCCCGGTGCTGGACCTTGAGTTCGCCCCCGTGCAAACACTGCCCCTAATTGCCCGCAAGATCCGCCAGTCGGTCGAAGAAGACCGCGCCGAGGCCGTGGTGCTGGGCTGCGCGGGCATGAGCGCACATCTGGAGCAATTGGGCCGCGACGCCGGGGTGCCGGTAATCGATGGCGTGGGCTTTGCCATCCGCATGGCCGCAGGCTTGGCCGCCACGGGGCTGTTGACCAGCAAGGCAGGTGCCTACGCCCTACCCCGCGTGAAGCAAGCCGCCGAAGCGCAGCCGCGCGTCGCCCCCCTGACACGATAGACTGGACAAGCCATGACCAAGCCACTGCTGCTGAAAAACCTGCGCCTGATGGGTGCCGCGAAAACAGACGTATTGATTGATGATGGGCGCATCGCCCGGATCGCCCCTGAACTCACGCCAACCGGCGATGTCACCGTCGAAGACTGCGGCGAGGCACTTGCGCTTCCCGGGCTGGTCGATGCCCACGCGCACCTCGACAAGACGCTCTGGGGCATGCCATGGCATCCGCACCAGCAGGGCAAAAGCCTACAGCAGATGATCGACACCGAGCGTCATCTGCGCCACGTGTTGGACATGGACGCGGAGCGCCAATCGTCGCGGCAGGTGGCACTGGCGCTGTCCAAAGGTACGACGGCGATCCGCAGTCATGTCGATATCGACACTGACCACGGGTTGAGCCTGTTTAAGGGGGTCGCGGCAACACGAGCGCGCTATGCCGAGGTGATGCAGATCGAGATCGTCGCCTTCCCGCAATCGGGCATGATGATCCGTCCCGGCACGGTAGAACTGATGGACCAAGCCCTGCGCGACGGGGCCGAAATCGTCGGAGGGTTGGACCCCTGCGGCATTGACCGTGACCCCAAAGGGCAGCTTGATGCGGTCTTTGGGCTGGCCGAGAAACACGGCAAGCAGATCGACATTCACCTGCACGAACCGGGTGAAATGGGCGCATTCAGCCTTGAAATGATCCTCGACCGGACCGAGGCGCTGGCGATGCAGGGCAAAGTGACCGTGAGCCATGCATTCTGCCTTGGCATGAACGATCAGGCGCGGGTCGCCTCACTGCTGGACCGGATCGCCGCGTTGGACGTGTCGCTGGCCACCACGGCGCCCGCGTCGCGCCCGGTGCCTTCGGTCGCCGACTGCCGCGCGCGCGGCATCGCGATCTGCGCGGGCAATGACGGCATCCGCGACACTTGGACACCTTACGGCAACGCCTGCATGCTGGAACGCGCGATGCTTGTCGGCCTGCGCAACAATTTCCGCGCCGATGTTGAGGTCGCTTGGGCGCTCGACACCTGCACCACCGACGGAGCGCGAGTGATGGGGCTTAAGGACTATGGTCTCACCGAAGGCAGCCGTGCCGATCTTGTGCTGGTGGATGTCGAAGCGCTGTCTGAGGCGATCACCCTGCGCCCCCCGCGCCGATTGGTCATTTCCGGCGGGCAGATCGTGGCCCGGAATGGGGAGACGGCAAGCGCATGGCAAACAGCATGAAGCGCACCGCCCTGACCGCCGCTTGGGTGGTCGGCCATGCAGATGGCCAGCACTGCCTTTACCACAACGGTACAGTCGTCGTTGAAGGCGAAAAAGTACTGCACGTCGGCCATGACTTCGACGGCGAGGTGGCAGAAACCATAGACTTCGGCGAGGCGCTGATCGGGCCGGGATTTATCGACCTTGACGCGCTGGCCGACCTCGACACCACGGTGTTGGGCTATGATAACCATCCGCCCGAGCTGAAGGGCCGGGTCTGGCCGCAAAGCTACATGCAAGCCGGGCCGCGCGAGATGTATACACCCGACGAACTGGCCTTTCAAAAACGCTATGCCTTCACCCGGTTGGTCCGCAACGGCATCACCACCGCCCTGCCCATTTCCTCGCTTTTCTACCGCGCTTGGGGGGAGACGGCGGAGGAGTTTGACGCCGCGGCAGAGGCGGCGGCGGACCTCGGTCTGCGGGTCTACCTCGGCCCCGCCTATCGCAGCGGCAATCTGGTTGTCGATCAGAAACGGCAGATCGGCTTTCACTATGACGCGCCGCGCGGGATTGCGGGATTGTCAGAGGCCGAAGCCTTTATCGCCCGGCACGAGAACACCCACGGCGGGTTGATCCGCACCATGCTGGCCCCCGACCGGATTGAGACCTGCACGCCCGACCTCCTGCGCCGCAGCGGTGCAGCCGCCCGCGATCACGATGTGCCGATCCGTCTGCATTGCTGCCAATCGCGGCTGGAATATGACTTGGTACTGCAACAGCATGGCAAAAGCCCGTTGGAATTGCTCCGCGATACCGCGTTCTTTGCGCCCGCCACGATCCTGCCGCACGGGCTGTTTCTGTCAGGCATCAATGGGATCACCCATGAGGCGCCTGACCATGAAATTTTGATAAGCTCCGGCGCCGCACTGGCCCATTGCCCATTGGTGATGGCACGCGGGGGCAAAGTCCTGCACTCTTTCGCGCGCTTCCGCGATCTTGGGGTGACCATCGGCATGGGGACTGACACGCACCCTGCTGATATGATCCAGAACATGGCCCTTGGCGTGATGACCGCGCGGATTGCAGAGGGCAATCCGACCTGCGTCAGCGCCGCCGATTTCTACGACGCGGCGACCTTGGGAGGCGCGGCGGCGCTGAACCGGCCTGATCTGGGTCGGCTCGCACCGGGCTCTGCGGCAGACTTAAACGTGATCCGACTAGATTCCCCGGACATTGGCCAGCGCATTGACCCGATACAAACCTTATTGCTCAACGGCTCAGGCCGGGATGTGTCGGACGTGATGATCGCCGGGCGTTTCGTTATGCGCGATGGCGCGATTCCGGGTGTGGATGAGGGTGCATTTCGCCGGCAGGCTCAGGCGCAATTCGATCGGATGGTTGCGCAATATCCTGATAGGACGTTGTTTCACCCGCCGGTAAAAGAGATTTTTCCGACGAGTTATCCTCTGCGTGGTCATGCGCCTGCAATCAGGCGAGGTGGTTAAGGGACTGAAAGGTCGTTCGTGATTTAACGAGCTGCTTTGGGCGGGGTTAAAGCGGCTCGTTTTGACCCAAGGGTTATTTAAGAAGCATAACCATCTCTTCGTAACCACGCGCCTGTGCATGTTGAAGCGGGGTGACCCCGTCGCGATCGGGGATGGACTTATCGGCCCCTGCCTTGACGAGAATTTCCACTGTCTTGATGTGATCATGCCCGCCATCCCCCAGAACCACCGCCTCAATCAGGGCTGTCCATTCAAGGTTATTGACGTGATCGAGCGGCGCGCCCCCAGCGACGAGGCGGGCAACGACCTCGTGGTGGCCAAGATGCGCCGCAGCGATCAAAGCGGTGCCGTCGTAAACGCTGGTGACGAGATCCGGCTTGTTGCCCAATTCCATGGCAAGAGACACCAGCTCGGGGTCATTCGCCACTGCCGCGATCGTCAATACATCGTAGGCGCGGTTTTCGAGGGCATTCATGTCTGCGCCGCCTGTCGCAAGCGCCGTAAGAGCGTCGTCATGCGAGGCAAAAGCAGCGATATGCGCTGGCGTACGCCCAGAGCGATCCCGCATGTTCGGATCCTCTCCTGCTGCGATCAAGCTTTCGATTTCTGCCACCCGCCCTTCGTGGGCCGCGAGATGCAAGCCGCGGTACGACGCAATGTCGGAGGCGGACGGAGCGGTTTGTGCAAAAGCTGCGGCACTCAGTGACAGTGCGGCCGCGATGATCAAAGAACGAAGCATAGGGGTCCCCTTTTGTTGCAGTGACCTGCCTCATCAAAAGGCGGGTCATGTTTGCTCTATTCGGCAGCGATGGCGTCAGATGGTGCGCCGCCGACACCGATGCCGCCAACCAATGCACCGCCAATCTCGATCGGCAGACCGCCCGCTTGAATGACCAGACGGCTGTCAATGTCGCGCAGGCCGCCGTTTTCAGGGTTCAGGTCCATGATCAGATCATAAGAGCCTTTGCCACCAGCGACTGCTTGTCGGCATAATCTGACGCTTCAATGCCACGTTCTTTCAACGCAAGACGAATTTCGCCCTCGGTAAGGGAAGCGATGGCCTTTTCCGACATCTTCATGAAATCGATCCTATGCTTGAACGGCGGGTTTGTGTCACCGAAGAAGCTGCGGTTCTCGAATCCGAAGTCGTCTGCATACTTCGACATGAAGTGGCCGAGGAACGTGTTAACGCTGACCCTGACGCGCGGATCGTCAGTCAGCTCGTCCGTACTGTCTTCAAGTGTGTCCAGCATCAGTTCTGACCAACGCCCCGCTCCCTTGTCGTTCATCAATTGCATCGCGTTGTGGGTGTGGTGAAAGCTCAGACGGTATTCGGCACCGTGGTAATACGGGCCCCCGCCCATAACGTCGATCCACATGGCCGCCTGTGTGTTGACGTGATGACCAAGCGGTCCAACCCGCTCGAAAACCGATGTGAACCAGTTCTCATCCCTGAAAACGCGCTCATAGAAGTTTTCCACGATACTGACGATAGGGTCCACGCCAAGAACGGAAAAGAGCTGCCAGAACTGAATCGGCTTTGAGCGGCCTTCAGGCGCAGTCAACGACACGATGTCGGGAATGCGATACGCGTTCTTCGGCAACACGCCCTTGGTTATGGCCGACGCAATGTAGTCACGCTGCGTCTTCTCGGTCATATAGCCAAGCCGTGTCGGATGTCCCAACTGCATTGTATCTTTCATGGCGTCCTCCTTTCAGGACCGGTGACGCGATAGCGGTCACAAGCGCGCAGTCGCACGGTGTTCAAAGTCAGTTTCAGCCAGTTTGTTGGCCGCGGTAGACGGATATCAGTCGGGAAGCGGAATGAATTCATCCCGGTCATCGGCAGGCAGGTCGAACAAACCCTCGCCCCAGCGGTTCGCACGCCACTCTTCTTTCGCGGCCTCGATCTTCTCCTTGCTGGAGGCCACAAAATTCCACCACATATGACGCGGCCCGTTTAACGTGGCCCCGCCAAGCGCCATCAATCTGGCACCCTGCGCCCCCGCCGAGACAGTGATTTTGTCGCCCGGACGGAACACCATCATTTGCCCGGCCTCGAATTCCTGCCCGGCGATGCTGACGGATCCTTGGGTGAGATAAAGGCCACGATCCTCGTGGTCATCGGGCAGCGGGAAACGCGCGCCTGCCTCTAGCGTGACGTCCAGATAAAACGTTTCGGAGAACATCGTCGCGGGTGCGCTTTCGCCGTAGGCCGTTCCAAGGATTAGCTTGGCGTTGATGCCCTCGGCTTCGATTTCGGGGATCGCCTCCTTGCCGTGGTGTTCAAAGATCGGATCCATATCCTCATTTTCTTCCGGCAGGGCCATCCAGGTTTGGATCCCGTAAAGAGAATGCGGCCCGCTGCGGCCCTCGTCCGACGTGCGCTCGGAATGGGTCACGCCCTTGCCGGCCACCATCCAGTTGAGCGCGCCGGGGCGGATGATCTGATCGGTGCCGATGCTGTCGCGGTGGTGAAAATCACCCTGATACAGGTATGTGACGGTGCCCAATCCGATATGGGGATGGGGGCGCACATCAATCCCCTGCCCGGTAAGGAACTCGGCTGGTCCCGCCTGATCGAAAAAGATGAACGGACCGACCATTTGGCGTTTGGGTGCAGGTAGTGCACGCTTGACCTCGAAACCACCCAGATCGCGTGCGCGGGGAATAATTAGCGTTTCAATCGCGTCTACCCCGATTTCATCAGGGCAACCGGGGGTCAGTGCGGGGTTCCAGCTCATTGTATTCTCCTGTCTGTTGGGATCAAATATGGGATACTACCATGTCGCTTATAACCCACCATGCGTTCTGCATGGCAGAACGCGGTGTTCATGGCGGTGGCCTACGGTCTTATGCGCGTTCACCCTATCTATGTCTTACGGTCGGCCAACTTTGGATATCGGCCTCCTATCAATCGAGGGCTTTGCAATGACCACCGGAATTCACCACGTGACAGGCATCACGGCCAATGTTCAGGCGAACGTAGATTTCTACGCGGGCTTTCTTGGCTTGCGATTGGTGAAACGCACAGGCGGCTACGAAGATGCTGAGCAATTGCACCTGTTCTACGGCGACGCCGCTGGGTCACCCGGTTCGCTTGTCAGTTTTTTGGTTTGGGAAAATGGCGGGCGGGGACGTGTCGGTCATGGTCAGGTTGCCGAGATCGGCTTTGCCGTGCCCACCGCCAGTATTGGTGACTGGATCACCCGCGCGATGGATGCGCGTGTGCAGGTCGAAGGACCAAAGCGCGAGTTTGGTGAAACGGTGCTTCGCCTGAAAGACCCCGACAATCTGACGATCAAGCTGGTCGGCTCCGACCGTCCGGCTGTCGCTCCGCTGCACGATCCGATTGCGCCGACGCGGCTTCATAGCGTGGCGGTCCTATCTGAAAAGCCAATCGAGACTGCAGAATTTCTAACCCGCTTCGGGTATCAGGACGGGCCTGCCGAAGGCGCGGTCCAGCGGATGATCTCGGACAATGATGTGATCGACGTGCGCGATGCTGCGGGGTTCGTGCCCAGCGTCCCCGGTGCGGGTATCCTCGATCACGTCGCGTTTCGCGCGCCTGATGCGGACGTGCTGCGCCAGATGCGGCTGAACCTGAAAGAGATCGACGGCATCACCAACGTCCATGATCGCAAGTATTTCCTGTCGCTTTATGTGCGCGAGCCTGCTGGGACGTTGATCGAATACGCCACCGACGCACCCGGCGTTACAGTTGACGAACCGCTGGTTCAACTGGGGCAGACATTGTTCGTGCCTGAGCGGGATGCGGACCGGGCGCACGACCTGAAAGTGATGCTTCCACAGTTCGCTCTGCCGGGCGAGGAAAAGTTTCCCGTGCGTGATCTACCCTTTATCCACCGCTTTCATCGACCCGAAGACCCAGACGGCAGCACCATCATCTTGCTTCATGGCACAGGCGGCGACGAATCCGACCTGATGCCGCTGGCGCACCGCATCAATCCGCGTTCCACCCTGCTGGGCGTGCGCGGACGTTCGACCGAAGAAGGCATCAACCGCTGGTTTCGCAGGTTCGATGCAGTGACCTATGATCAGGGTGACATTCGCGCGGAGGCCAAGGCTTTCGTCGCGTTCATCGACGGCGCGGTATCGGGCTACGGACTAGATGTCGATCGCTTGAGCTTCCTTGGCTATTCCAACGGCGCGAACCTTTTGGGCGCGGTCATGCAATTGCATTTCGGCGTGGTTCGTCAGGCGGTGCTGCTGCGGTCGGTTCAGGCTCTGGAGGAACCGGAAGAAGGCGATGCTACCGACACGCGGGTGCTGATGCTTAACGGCGCTGATGACCCGTTCGGACAAATGGCCCCCGCCCTGGAACAGGCGCTGCGCGCAAACGGCGCAAGATTGGAAAGTCGAACTCTCGCTGCTGGGCATGAGCTAACATCCGAAGACGTTGAAATAGCACAGGGTTGGTTGAGAAATACCCCTGCGTTCGCTTCTGACTGACACGGCATTCGCCAACCATCGGCTATGACCCACCTGCCAGTTGGCTATCCTTGCTGGATACGCCGATTGAGACAGGAGTCCTGCATGACCGATTTGACCATTGAAAAGGAAGACCGTGTGGGCCGCCATGGACGCTACGTCGCCCGCATCCAAGGCATCGACGCCGAAGGCGAGATCACATTCACCCATCGCGGGCCGAAAACCATCAGCGCCGATCATACCGGCGTTCCCGATGACATGGCCGGTCACGGGGTGGCGAGGGCATTGCTCGATTTCATGCTCGCCGATGCCCGCGAAAGCGCTTTCCGCATCATTCCGATCTGTCCGTATGTGCGCAAACAATATGCCCGCCACCCGGAATGGGCCGATCTGTTCACGACCGCACCGGGCGAAGACCCCTATTGAGAACACTAGTGAGGCTGTTAATGTCAGGGCATGAAATACACGTTGGATGAGATCGAGACCTTTCTGGCCGTGATGGAGTTGGGAACGATTACAGCGGTTGCCGCGCGGCTGAACCTCTCCAAATCCGTCATCAGCAAGCGCATTTCCGATCTAGAAACCACGCTTGGTGCCGCGCTGTTTCGCCGGAATGCCGGACGCATCTCACCAACCGAAGCAGCACAAAGACTTGATGATCGGCTTCGCCCGGCCTTGGCTGAACTTACCGCCGCAGCAGAAAGTGCCGCCTGGGGCGGTGCAGGGGATGATGTTTTGCGCGGAACGCTTTCAATAGCGGCCCCGATGAGTTTCGGAACGCTGCATCTATCGCCCATCATCGCGCGCTTCGCCGCGCAACATCCCAAGCTGGAAATGCGTATCGACTACGATGACCGGGCGCGGGATTTGTTCCGGGATGGATTTGATCTGGCCGTTCGTATCGGTAACTTGCGTGACACTGCTCTGATGCAGCGTAAGCTTTGCGAGGATGAAACCATTCCGTGTGCCAGTCCCGCCTATCTAGACCGATATGGCCGACCTGAAACACTCGATCACCTGGGCGATCATCAGGTCATCGGCTATCAGCATATGTCTAACGCGCAGCTCTGGACTTTCGACAACTCCACGCCGCCTGCCCTTCACAGCCGCCTTACCTTGAACAATGGCGAAGCGATGCGGGACATGGCGATTGAAGGCCTGGGGGTCGCCATTTTGCCTGCCTTCTTAGCAATGGCCCCAATAAGGAAGGGTAAGCTGGAACGTATTTTGCCCAACGCCCAAACGCGCAACCTGCCCATTGTGGCAGTCTGGCCGCCGGTATCACCCATGCCACAAAAATTGCGTCAGTTTATCGACTATCTAATTGCGGAACTGGAGCATGGCAAACCCTGGACTGCTGTCTGAGGAGCGCGCCACAGGCCCAGCCATCGCCTTGGTGCTGTCTGATTTGTACTAATACCAACAGGCATGCGGGACGAGCCGCGCTTCCAAAACACTCCGGGACTGCCCGGTCCGACTGAGGGCTGGGATAAGGCGTGGGTTTATCTTGTTTTTGCAGGTGTTGGAAATCGCCTTGGCAGCTTCATGAAAAGTCCCTTGGGTGTACCTTGCAACCGAGTGTGGATGCAGCGCAGAGCTGCTTCGCAGATTTGATAACTGACGTGCGATTGAACGGCCGTTCGGTTTTCCTCGCCCCTGTTGAATGTAAGGCAAAGACCGTGCCTCCATGATTATCAAGGGCGGTAACCCATAAGATCTGTCATCGCGTCCATCACTTTCTCTGTGACCGCAGCGGTTGACTCAGCTGCTTGGCCGCTTCGACCGCGGCCTCGCCGCGCAAAGGCCATGTCTGCGTGAGGCCCTCGATGATCAACAAAAGCGCGGTGTCAGAACCACCCAGCCCGGTTGCTGCTGCGGCCCGAGAAGCGACTTCGGCCTTATGGCGTTCAAGAAGTGCGCGGAGCGGCTGACTGCCGGGATCAGCGGCCACAGCTGCATGAAAGAGGCAGCCGTGTGATGTCTCGGTTTCCATCCACATACCGATACGCGACAGGATCGTGTCGAGCGCCTGTTCAGGCCCTCTGGGTAGGGCGTCGAAGACACGGGTGAGATAGCGTTGGTGTCGGTTTTCCAGCGCAGCCAGCACCATTTCTGCCCGAGACGGCGTATATTTATAAAGCGTGCGCAGGCTGACCCCGGCGGCATCACGCAGGTCCTCGACGCTGGGTTCAGCGAAGCCACGACTGGCAAACGCACGTTCAAGCCCCTCGGATATCTTGCTCATCATATCACTCATACTTGACGATGTAGAATGATCTCTCTACCTACGCAAGTAGAGCAATCATTCTACACCGGAGCAATACTAAATGCCACTTCCCGAAACCATGAAAGCTGTAGTCCTCACTGGCCATGGAGGGTTGGACAAACTCGAATGGCGGGAGGATATGCCGGTTCCGCGTCCGGACGCTGGAGAGGTATTGATCCGTGTGGGCGCGTCGGCGGTGAACAACACCGACGTTAACACTCGAACGGGCTGGTATTCTAAAGCCGTGCGCGGCGATACCGGGTCGGCCGCCACGGAGGGATATGCAGGTGCTTCTGATGCCGATGGCGCTTGGTCCGGTGCGCTCAGCTTTCCGCGCATTCAGGGCGCGGATTGCTGCGGGAAGATCGGTGCGGTCGGCGATGGGATCGACACTGCTCGGATTGGCCAGCGCGTGCTGGTGCGGCCTATGCACCGCCCTACCGGCGCGGAGCCAGATGGGCTTGTGACCTTCGGGTCGGAGCGCGACGGCGGTTTTGCCGAATACACGACAGTGGACGACGAACATGCAGTGCGGATCGACAGTCCGCTCACCGACATCGAACTCGCGTCATTTCCTTGTGCGTTCTCCACCGCTGAAGGCATGATCCAGCGGGCCGGACTGGGCGCGGAGCGCGTGTTGATCACGGGAGCGTCGGGCGGCGTTGGTTCAGCCGCCGTGCAACTCGCAAAGCGGCGCGGTGCGCATGTCACGGCGTCCACCAGCCCGGCGAAGATGGATGCGCTGAAAACGCTCGGCGCGGATGCGGTGATGGACCGCAGCGATGCCTATGCGAAGGACGCCTTCGACGTCGTGCTCGACCTCGTAGGTGGGCCGCGCTGGCCCGAACTGCTTGATGCGTTGGTCCCTCGGGGGCGCTATGTGACATCGGGCGCTATTGCCGGGCCGATTGTCGAACTTGATTTGCGAACACTCTATCTCAAAGACCTGACTCTGATCGGCAGCACCCGGCAGGATCCGCGCGTCTTCACGGACTTGGTCAGCTACATTGAAGCGGGCGAAATCCACCCGGTGGTCGCTGAAACCTATGGATTACGCGATCTGCGCGCGGCGCAAGAGGCATTTCTGGAAAAGTCGCACATGGGTAAAATCGGAGTAACCATCGCAGGGTAACGGCAACAAGCGATGCAGTGGCGTCAATTGGCCCGAGATTGAAGTCGAGCCAAAACGTCCATTGCCTTCGCAGCCTTGTCCGTCGGAACAAATACGTGATCATGGTGATAAGCGGCGACCATGTTGCAAGGAATGCCCGCCTCTCCAAGCGCGGTTGACACCGCGGCCGTAAGCCCGACGCCTTCCAGTGACGAATACACGTTCAGGGTTATGCACCGCATCGAGTGGGCGGCATCCAGGCCGGCTGCTTCGGCCACTTCGACAGGAACGATCAGCGAGATCCCTTCTTCTTCCCTGAACGTCGAAATAGCTTGGGGCGAGAGTTCCTCAATGAGTGCGGGATCAGCAGCCGTGATGAACCCAAAAGCGCCCTGTGTAAGCTTGGGCGTCATACCTGCAATCATATCGCGGGCCGTTCTCACAACTTCCGGCATATTTCTCTCCTCCACCAAAATTTGCCAAAGCATAGCCCTACGGCCTCACCAAAAAGAAGCCGAATTTGCCGCTTAGAACATGCCATTGTCATGGGCACTGGTCTTTGGAAGCTCTTGAAGCACGTCCCAATGCTCCACGATTTTGCCCGCGTCATCCAGCCGGAAGATGTCGATCCCCGCATATTCCAATCCATCTGGCCAGATTTGATGACAATGCAAAATGACGTGACGACCCTCGGCAAAAGCGCGTTTCACTTCGACCCGCTTGTCCGGATATTCGGCGGCCATACGCTCGAAATATTCAATGAACCCCTGACGTCCGTTGGCCACATGCGGATTGTGCTGGATGTATTCCTCGCCCGCGTATCGCTCAATTGCCTCACGCGGGCGGCTTTCATTAAACATCATCTCGTAGAAGGCAATCACGTCGCGTTTCATGATTTCCAGATCAGTCATGACCGTTCTCCTTTAACCTTACTGAGATGATGTCCTCTATCGCCGTGACGATCTCCGCAACTTTGGCCGCGTTCGCTGCCTCTTGATGCGGCGGCGCGAACTGACCTGCGTCATTGTCGTAATAGCGCCCCGAGGCGGCGGCAAAGTCATCGGACAGTGCTGCGCGGCGCAGGATGTCGGCGCCGATGGAGAGATCGTTGCCTGCGATGCCAAAGCCTTCCTTGACCATTTTCGAGGCCAGCAGAGAGCCGGGGTTCACCGCGATTAGGGCTGGCCCATCCGGATTGGCGCGAGCCAGCTCTTGCGACTAAAACAGAACCAAGAATCTTCCGAGTTAAGACGCTAATTGGCTTTGCAACCGAGGCATCCCGAATTCCCGTTTTCGCTTTCTCACCCCTCTTTCGCAGTCTCTGCGATAACGTCCACCGCACGCAATGACAGCGCAGCAATCGTCAAGCTGGGGTTGGCGGTGGCCGAGGTTGGAAACGCGCCTGAACCCAGCAAAAACAGATTGCTATGCTCAAAACTGCGCAGGTCAGGGTCCACGACCGATGTTTTCGCGTCCATCCCCATGCGCAGTGTGCCGATCACATGCCCTGCCCCTTGGATGTCAGGCGAATGGTTAATCTGTGTAGCACCAAGGGCGGCAAACACTTCATCATGGGCTTCCTGCGCCGCGTCCAGACCCGCGCGGGTGTAGTCGTCATAGTCGAAATGAATGCGTGGCAAGGGCATTCCGTTGGCGTCTGTTTTGTCGGGGTCTAAGGTTACCCGGTTCTCGGCATTGGGTGATTGCTCGACCAACGAGGCCAAACGAATATGCCGCGAGGTCTCATCCTTGATTGCCGCGTCCAATTCCTCACCACGCAGGCCGTCCTGAGCATGCCGGGCCGCTGTTGAGATCGGCGCGCCGGTCGGCCATCCGTGGCCGTCGTTGCCGATCTCAATGCGAAAGGCGGCGCGATCTTTGCGGAACTCTCCGTCGCGCAGGTTTTCGATGCCGGAGGTCGAGAGCGGGCCCCGATAAGGCCAGACCGGCTCTGGCGCCATCGCCCAGCTGAGTTTGGTGGGGTGATCCATCAAGTTACGCCCAACTTGATCAGAGCCATTTGCAATCCCGTTTTTCGCGCCCTCCTGCGCCGAGTTCAGCAGCAGACGGGGAGATTCAATCGCGTGCGCCGCGACGACGATCACCTTCCCGCTGGCCGTGCCGGTGCTGCCGTCCGCACGGCGAAAATCGACAGAGGCGATCTTTCCGTCTTCGCCAAGGTTCAACCGTGTCGCCGTGGTTTGATCATGCACCACGGCACCCGCTTCTTCAGCCTGACGCACGTGAACTGTCGCATCATATTTTGCTTGGATCGGGCAAATAGGAATACAGGAGGCGTTACCGCAGCATTCAGGGCGGTCCGCGTGGAACATCGAGTTACGGCCCTGCGGTGTTGCGCTGACCTTATATTTTGAACCCTCAAGGGATTTGACAAATTGCTTGTCCAGATAGGTCATCGGGATCATCGGCATTGGGAAATCACCAGAACGGGGCGAACCAAGGTCTTCGGAACTGTCCCCCGCCACGCCAATCTCTTGTTCTGCCGCAAGGTAGAATGGCTCAAGCGTATCATAGTCAATCGGCCAGTCTACCGCGTGGCCATAAAGCGACTTCAGTTTGAAATCAGCAGGCACGTTCCGAAGCGTGGTGCCGAGCCAATGCCACGTCGTCCCCCCAACCAACTTTATATAGGTCGATTTGAACGTCTCCGGACCCATCTGCTGGTAGTAGTCGTTAATTCGATGGGACACAGGATGCGGCGCCGTCTCATCATTGGGATAGGCCGATTCAGGCACTTTAATTTTGGCCTTCCAGAAGGTCTCGACCGCTTCAAAACGATCAATCCGCTTGCCAGTTTCTAGAAAAGCGACTTTCAGCCCCTTTTGCGCCAGTTTAGCCCCGGCAATCGCGCCGGCGACTCCCGTACCGATGATGAGAATGTCTGCGGTGATGTCGGATGCCATAGGGAAAATCCTTTGGTCGGTAATTTCAGAATAAGACGGAAAGGGTTATTAGCTTTCTGGTGGGTCCGCCCAATACCCCATCGGGCCGCCGCAATAGGCCATGGGTTTGGTGTAATCCATCGCCTGCCACATAAGTGCGTCGGTATATGTCAGGACCTCCAGATCGTCCGGGTCCGGCGACACGCCAGAATACCACGCAGCTGCAATCTCATTCGAAAGCGCCTGATCCTCCGCACCCTCTGCAAGAGCCGTGAGATCATCTTTGCGGTCAATGTCAGCGAAGGCTTTAAGCATCTTCGCAGCAACGTCTTCGAAGAGGTCTTCCTTGCGAAGTGTCTTTTGAGACAGCGCTAAAAACCCTTCTACGTCCAAATTTTCTGCAAAGGCTCGGGTCGGTATCTGCGTGAGGGAAAGCAATGAGACTGCGGAAACGGCCGATAGCAATCCCCTCCTAGAAATAGTCCCCGGCTGAGAGTTTCTGTTAGCCATATGCTTCACCTCCTGAAAAACTTGACGCCTCGTAATGCAAAGGAGATCAACGCGCGGCACTTACCCTTGGTTCCAGCGATGGGCTGGACTGAAACCTAAGCGAACTCATTTTGGGGTCGAAGTCGGTTCGTTCTGCGCAGAAAGGCGGTTCGTTCTCCGCAGAAACGTTACACAGATAAGTGTTTCGCGTGTTCCCTCCGAGCTACAGTTGGCCGGTAGCGGCTGAGCTGCTGTTACCGACTGTGGGTCCGTTTGACGCCGCTCCTGCGAACCGGCATTTCAAAACGGTACAAAGTTCAAAAATGTGTTGCCGAATAACGTAGGATCGGAATGCCGGAACTCGCTTTCACGCCTGCCAGACAGATTGACATATCAAGAACACCCGTTCGTGGAACCGCAGGTGTTGCATTTCATGCAAGTGCCGTTGCGCACCAGTGTGTAGTTGCCGCATTCGCCGCAGGCCTCGCCTTCATAGCCTTGCATTTTGGCCTTGGTCCGCGCGTCGAAGCCAACTGCGCGGGGCGCGTCTGAGGCCGGGTCTTTCACCGCCACGGCTAATGCACTGGCGCTGCCGGTCTCCGCTAAGGGTCGCATACCATGGCTTGCATTGATGTTTTGCCCCCCTTGTAAAACCACCAATTCCTGCGGCAGACGGTTGCGCAAATAGCCGGAGGAACTGATCTGTTTCAGCACCTCCAAAGATTTATTTGCCGCACCTTCGCTTAGCTCGCTCACGTTGGCCAAGTTCTCTTCCTCGCCACGACCCAAGTCGTCGAAGGTGGCCCCCTCGGGCTTTACATGCGCCAGATCGGTTCGGTCGAGGTAGGACACGGCCAACTCGCGGAACACATAATCAAGGATCGAGGTCGCCTGTTTGATGCTGTCGTTGCCCTGCACCATGCCTGCGGGCTCGAACTTGGTGAAGGTGAAAGCGTCGACAAACTCTTCAAGCGGCACGCCGTATTGGAGACCCACGGAGACTGCGATGGCGAAGTTGTTCATCATTGCGCGGAAACCCGCACCTTCCTTGTGCATGTCGATGAAGATCTCGCCCAGCTTGCCGTCTTCGTATTCGCCAGTGCGCAGATAGACTTTGTGCCCGCCCACATTCGCCTTTTGGGTATAGCCCTTGCGGCGCTGCGGCATCTTCTCGCGGTGCGACTTGATGATCTCTTTGATGATCACCTTTTCAACGATCTTCTCGGCCAGTACGGCAGCCTTTTCGTGGGGCGTTCCGCTTTCCAGCGTCTCGGCGGCGTCTTCGTCGTCTTCGACAAGAGCAGCGGCCAGCGGCTGGCTCAGTTTTGAGCCGTCACGGTAAAGCGCGTTGGCTTTGATGCCTAAGGACCAGCTAAGCTCATATGCCTTCTGGCAGTCTTCGATGGTCGCGTCATTCGGCATGTTGATCGTCTTAGAGATCGCCCCCGAAATAAAGCTTTGCGCCGCCGCCATCATGTAGATGTGGCTATTGACCGACAGGTAGCGCTTGCCCTTTTTGCCACAGGGATTGGCGCAATCGAAGATACCGTAGTGCTCTTCTTTCAGATGCGGCGCACCTTCCAGCGTCATAGTACCGCAAACGTGGTCGTTGGCGGCTTCAATGTCTGCCTTAGAGAATCCCAAAGAACGGAGCAGATCGAAGGTGGGATCGTTCAGCTTTTCTGTTGGAATGCCCAGAACTTGCGTGCAGAAGGCTTCGCCCAAGGTCCACTGATTAAAGACGAAACGGATGTCGAAGGCCTGCTTTAGTGCGGCATCAACCTTCGCCAACTCGTTTGCGCCAAAGCCGTGGCCTGCCAATGTTGTATGGTTAATGCTCGGCGCGTTGCCGATGGTGCCGTGGCCCACCGCATAGCCGACGATCTCTTCGATCTGGGCAGAGCCGTAGCCGAGTTTTTCAAGCGCGGCAGGCACCGATTGGTTGATGATCTTAAAATAGCCACCGCCCGCGAGCTTTTTGAATTTCACCAAGGCGAAGTCCGGCTCGATCCCTGTGGTGTCGCAATCCATCACCAGACCGATGGTGCCGGTGGGCGCGATAACCGAGGTCTGCGCATTGCGATACCCATGCGTCTCGCCCAATTTCAGTGCCTCGTCCCAGCAGGATTTGGCCACGTCTACCAACCCGTCCTGTGGGCAATTGGCGTGATCCAGCGGCACCGGCTTGACCGAAAGCTGCTCGTACCCCTCCGCTTCGCCATAGGCCGCTTGACGGTGATTGCGGATGACACGCAGCATATGCGCGGCGTTTTTAGAGTAGCCCGGGAAGGCCCCCAACTCACCCGCCATCTCGGCAGAGGTTGCATAGGCCACCCCGGTCATGATCGCGGTGAGCGCGCCGCCAAGGGCGCGCCCCTCGTCGCTGTCATAGGAATAGCCCATGTTCATCAGCAGACCGCCGATGTTCGCATAGCCAAGGCCCAGCGTGCGGAAGTCATATGACCGCTGCGCGATTTCCTTCGAAGGAAACTGCGCCATCATCACGCTGATCTCTAGGGTCACGGTCCAAAGGCGCGAAGCGTGCATGTAGTCTTCGACCTGAAACTCGCCGTCCTTGAGGAAGGTCAACAAGTTCATAGACGCCAAGTTACAGGCCGTATCGTCGAGGAACATGTATTCTGAGCATGGGTTCGAGCCGCGGATCGCGCCATCTTCGGGGCATGTGTGCCAGTCGTTGACGGTGTCGTGGTACTGGATCCCTGGATCGGCACAGGCCCAGGCGGCGTGGCCGACCTGATCCCAGAGGTCGCGGGCCCGGATCGTCTTGGTAACCCGGTTTTCGGTGCGGCTGATCAGTTCCCAATCGGCGTCTTTTTCGACGGCGGTGAGGAAAGCGTTGGTCACCCGGATTGAGTTGTTCGAGTTTTGGCCGGAGACCGAGTTATAAGCTTCCGAATCCCAGTCGGTGTCATAGGTCGGGAATTCGATAGAGGTGTGGCCCTGCTTGGCATAGTCCAACACGCGCTTGACGTAAGTCTCAGGGATCGTGACCTTTTTGGCTTCGCGTATCGCCTGCTTCAACTGATCGTTCTTGGCCGGGTCATAGGCATCTTCTGCCTTGCCGTCCCATGCTTTGATCGCGTCAAACAGCAGGTTCAGTTTCTGCTCGTGCATCTTGGAGCCTGCCACGATTGATGCGACCTTTTGCTCCTCGAGCACCTTCCAGTTGATGAAGTCCTGAATATCGGGGTGGTCGGCATCGACGATCACCATTTTGGCGGCGCGGCGGGTGGTGCCGCCGGATTTGATGGCGCCTGCGGCGCGGTCCCCAATCTTGAGGAACCCCATCAAACCCGACGACTTGCCGCCGCCCGACAGCTTCTCGCCCTCTCCGCGGAGCGATGAAAAGTTAGTGCCTGTGCCTGAGCCGTATTTGAACAGTCGCGCTTCGCGCACCCAGAGGTCCATGATGCCACCGTCGCCCACCAGATCATCCGCGACGGACTGGATAAAGCAAGCATGTGGCTGCGGATGCTCATAGGAGGACTTGGAGCGCGTCAGTTTCCCGGTTTTGTAGTCGACATAGTAGTGCCCCTGCGCCGGACCATCGATGCCGTAGGCCCAGTGCAGGCCAGTGTTGAACCACTGTGGGCTATTGGGTGCGGCACGCTGACTGGCCAGCATATGGCGCATTTCGTCGTAATAGGCTTTGGCGTCTTCCTCGGTGGTAAAATAGCCGCCCTTCCAGCCCCAATAGGCCCACGCGCCC
This sequence comes from Sulfitobacter indolifex, assembly GCF_022788655.1. Taxonomy (NCBI): domain Bacteria; kingdom Pseudomonadati; phylum Pseudomonadota; class Alphaproteobacteria; order Rhodobacterales; family Roseobacteraceae; genus Sulfitobacter; species Sulfitobacter indolifex. Next base: position 1,740,011 of record NZ_CP084951.1, read on the forward strand.
GCCAAACGGTCGAACACTTGCTTGGAAGAGAACTCTCCGCCCAGGGTTGCGTCTTCGGTTGGAACCGAGCGCCACAGGAATTCCGGCACCCCCTTTTCTTTCACGCGGCGGGTCTCGCTCGGGACGCCGGCCTTGCGGAAGTATTTTTGCGCGATCACGTCGCTTGCGACTTGGCTCCAGGATTTGGGCACTTCGACATTGTCGAGCTTGAACACCACCGAACCGTCAGGATTGCGGATCTCCGACACCGTGGTGACAAAGTCCAAATCCGCGTAGGCGTCCTGCCCGGCTTTAGTGAAATTACGTTCAATTTTCATTGTCGAGGCCTCATATCCAGCATTTGAAATCGCAAGCCGATCCGCCCCCCGGCAAACCGCCTCATCCCCTTTTTCCGGGCAGCAGGAACAGGTCCTCCGTCTGCCGCATGCAAAATAGCAAGCGGCCCCAAATTTCCCGGAAGGTTGGTTCTTATACCCTGTCCCACTGCCAAAGCGCCTGCCTGCGCTTACCACAACATCTTGTGGCGCTTTTATTGACTTACACAAACTGGCGTAGATGGGACTAATCGGTCAACGGTTTTTTTACGAATTATTCTCACACTGTCGGTTGACCGAAGCCTGTCTGTTTGCGCGCAGTAAACCTTTGGCGATTCAGCCCCAGGATATCCCCAGAGATACCCGCAGGCCCGCGCCGGAGCTGACTTTCAAATAATCTTTTGCGGCGGCAGGGTTAGCAGGTGGGATTTATATATCGGATGAATTTTTCCACAGCGCGGCAAGCCGCAAAGGTCGCTTAGCCATCAGTGGCCAGCCGTAGTCTGAAAAAAGTGACGTGAGCGACGAGCCTCGCGCCTTGTTCTGCGCGACCGAGGCAGAATCATCACGCTATGGGCAATGATTCCCGACACCTGCCAGAAATCAGGCAGGGAACACTATATCTTGTGCGGAAAGGAAAGTTCCCAACAATGGCGGCTTTGAGAGCGCTTATGCGCTTCAATCCCGACACTGAAAGAAAGTGGTCGGAGCGAGAGGATTCGAACCTCCGACCCCCTGTACCCAAAACAGGTGCGCTACCAGGCTGCGCCACGCTCCGACTGACGCTTCTTTAGCTATAAGCGGGACGATTGAAAAGCCCCGATTGGTGATAAAATTGCGAAATCTGTGAAGTCTTTAGCAGGGCCAAGCGGGAGCGTTCTCTGCAAAGGCCGGATGACGGATCTCACTGCCCTCTAAGATGCCCATACGTTTCGCCAAACCGCCGTTAATCTCCAACACCGACAAAAGATCATCGCCGCCGAGAATCGGTGTTTCGTCCAAAGGCTTTGCGGAATGGTGGATCGTCTGCACAACACCACGCTCGTCAATGAACAGCAGATCCAGCGGAATCAGCGTATTGCGCATCCAAAAGCTGAGCGGCTGTGGCGTATCATAAAGAAAGAGCATTCCCGCACTCAGCGGCAAAGAACGGCGATTCATCAGCCCCTGTGCACGTTCGGCTGGGTCATCTGCGATCTCGACAGAGAATCGCGCCTTGCCCCAATCGCCGCGCAGCGTCACCGTATCCGGGCGGCAGACCTCTGCCACCGCCGAACCGGCAAGCAGCAGGCCAGCAAGCGCCGCCCCCGCCACATGTCCCAACGCCCTCAGCCGTCTATCACCGTATCCCATGAACTTACCTCCGCCGCCAAATGACCCCGATCACCAACTATAACACGCATGGCAAGCGCTTCGCCCGGTTGCAAATCACAAAGTCCGGATTGGCGCAGCACATCTATATGTAGAAACACATCCTCTGCGCGGCCAAAGACATTTGCAAATCCGAATCCTTTGGCCTTGTCGAACCATTTCACGCGTGCCGGCTCGAACTCGGCAGCGGCAAGCTCCTCGGGATCAAATCCTTCGAAATCGACCACGGCGGTAGGCAATTCGTCGGGAGGCTCGATAAACAAAACTTCAACGGCTTGGGCGCCGCGGTCTGTTTGCTGCACGCGGATCGTTATGCGCGCCCCATCTGCGATCGAGCTTTGGCCGAAATTGCGCAAGACATTAACATGAAGCAAGACGTCTGACCCGCCCGCATCAGCCACGACAAAGCCGAACCCTTTAACCGGATCGAACCATTTCACCACGCCATCGAGGAGACCTTGGGTCTCTGCTGGTTTCGCTTCGTTTTCAGACATGTCTTTCATCGCTTCACAAGCCATACCGTCATGGATTTAGCCGGGTGACCGACCAAGGTGCCGCAACATCGGCCCGGCGCCATTGAAAGCGGTCGTGCAAACGGAACTCGCCATCGGCCCAAAATTCAATTTCTAATGGGGCGATGCGATACCCCCCCCAAAACGGCGGGCGCTTGGGGTTCACCCCATGCTGTGCGGTGACTTTCGCCACTTCGGCCATCAACGCGCCCCGCCCCGATAGAGGTTGCGACTGACGCGAGGCCCAAGCGCCCAGGCGGCTCTTAAGCGAGCGCGACGCGTAATAGGCATCAGCCTGCGGCCCGTCTTCGCGGGCAATCAGCCCTCGTACCCGCACCTGACGGCGCAGAGATTTCCAATGCATGACAAAGGCCGCCTTGCCCGCGCTATCCAACTCTTCGGCCTTTTGGCTCTCATAATTGGTGTAAAAAACAAAGGCATCCGCTTCGATCTCTTTCAGCAGCACCATCCGGGCGTTGGGCAGACCTTGCGAATCTACCGTGCTCAGCGCGATGGCATTGGGATCATTCGGCTCGCTCGCCTCCGCCTCAGTCAACCAGTGCTGTGCAATTGCAAAGGGATCATCCCCTGCAAAGATACCAGTCCGCGTCTCCATTCGGCATCCCCTTTTAGAGTGTTTGAGCCTTGAACTGGTCTTCGCCAGTTTCCGAGTTATTCGCTATGACATTTGTTAACGATCGGCAACTGAAAGGACAACCTCACCCAATTTCCGACAGTTAGGTGCCGACCTTGCGGCAAACCATGGGCGCAGATGCGCGCGTGCAGTCTTGATGGTGGCGCTGCAATCGCCTAGACCAAGACAACCAAAACGGAACATAGACAAGGCGGCGGAATGGGAAACGAATTGATGCGGGGCAAGCGCGGGCTCATCATGGGTCTTGCGAATGACAAATCCATCGCATGGGGCGTGGCCAAAGCGCTGGCCGATGCGGGGGCCGAGCTGGCCTTTTCCTACCAAGGTGATGCGCTGAAAAAGCGCGTGGGCCCGCTGGCCGAGCAATTGGGCAGCGACATCGTTCTGCCCTGCGACGTGGGCGACGAAGCCTCGATCGATGCGTTGTTTGATGGGCTGAAAGAACGCTGGAACGGGCTTGATTTCATCGTCCACGCCATTGGATTTTCCGACAAGGGTGAGCTGCGGGGCCGCTATGTCGACACCAGCCGTGGTAACTTCACCATGTCGATGGACATTTCGGTCTATTCCTTCACCGCTGTGATGCAGCGCGCGGAAAAGATGATGTCGCCCGGTGCCAGCGCCTTGACGCTGACCTACTACGGCGCCGAAAAAGTCATGCCGCATTATAATGTGATGGGTGTGGCCAAGGCCGCGCTTGAGGCTTCCGTGAAATACTTGGCCGAAGACCTTGGCAAAGACGGCATCCGTGTCAACGCGATCTCTGCCGGGCCGATCAAAACGCTGGCCGCCTCCGGCATCGGCGATTTCCGCTACATCATGAAGTGGAACGAGTACAACTCGCCCCTGCGCCGCAATGTCACTACCGAAGATGTTGGCAAGGCCGCCCTCTTCTTGCTGTCGGATCTGGGCAGCGGTACGACGGGTGAAAACCTGCATGTTGACGCGGGCTATCACGTTGTCGGCATGAAGGCGGTTGACGCGCCTGACATGTCCAAGGAATAACGCGCCCCAAACCACATTCCGCGCGGGTTCCCGCGCCAGCTGCTGCAAAGGAACATCATGAGCACCGAAAAGGACGCCTCGCGCCTGCCCCACGAAAAGGGATTTCACATTTCTTGGGATCAAATCCACCGCGACAGCCGCGCGCTGGCGTGGCGGCTCGATGGGCTTGGCCCGGACAAAGGCGCATGGCGCGCCGTTGTGGCGATCACCCGTGGCGGCATGGCCCCCGCGATGATCGTCGCGCGCGAGTTGGACATCCGTACGGTCGATACGATCTCGGTCATGTCCTACCATTCGGGCGGCGGCGCTGCTGACCAGCGCCGCGAGGCGAAGGTGCTCAAATCACCGGACAAAGAGATGATGGGCGATGGCACCGGCATCTTGATCGTTGATGATCTGGTCGACAGCGGCAAAACCATCGAACTGGTGCGCGAGCTTTACCCCAACGCCCATTTCGCCACCGTCTATGCCAAGCCCGAAGGCGAGCCGCAGGTTGATACTTTCATCACCGGCGTCAGCCAAGACACATGGATTTTCTTCCCATGGGACATGGCCCTGCAATACGTCGAACCCTACCGCGGCAAGGACTGAGGGAGCCTAGGCCACCTTCCCTGCCCCTTATCTAACCGGATACACCCATGTCGCTTCCGCGCACCGCCACCACATTCTTCCCTCCGGTGATGGAGGCGCGGCGCTGGCTGGATGGCGTGACATTCACCGCTGACCGACCGCTGATCAATGTGAGCCAAGCCGCCCCCGTCGATCCGCCCCCCGAAGGGCTGCGCCAGGCGATGGCCGATGTCACGCTGAACAATGATGAGGCGCATCTATATGGCCCGGTGCTGGGCCTGCCGGGATTGCGTGCGGAATTGGCACGGCAAACGGCTGAGAAATACGCAGGCGTGGTGACTGACGAACAGGTCTGCATCACCTCGGGCTGCAACCAAGCCTTCGCCGCCGCCATTGCCACGCTCTGTGGTGAAGGGGATGAGGTAATCATCCCGACGCCTTGGTACTTCAACCACAAGATGTGGCTCGACATGAGCGGCGTAACCGCGGTGCCCCTGCCGGTTGAGGCCGACATGCTGCCCGATCCAGCCCGCGCCGAAGCTTCGATCACACCCCGCACCCGCGCCATCGCGCTGGTCACGCCGAACAACCCCGGCGGCGTGGAGTATCCGGCAGCCCTCGTGCAGGACTTCTTCGATCTGGCCCGCCGCCACGGCATCGCGCTGATCCTTGATGAAACCTACCGCGACTTTCACAGCCGCCCCGGCCCGCCCCACGCACTGTTCAGTGACCCGGATTGGCACGACACGCTGATACACCTCTATTCGTTCTCCAAGGCCTACCGCCTGACCGGCCACCGCGTCGGCGCGTTGATCGCCAGCAAAGCGCGGCTGGCGGAGGTCGAAAAGTTTCTCGACACCGTGGCCATCTGCCCTGCGCAGATCGGCCAGCACGGCGCGCTTTGGGGGATGCAGAACCTAAGCGCGTGGCTGGCTGGCGAACGCGAAGAGATCCTCGCCCGCCGAGCGGCGATCTCGGCGCTGATGCCAAAGATCGAACCGCTGGGTTGGGAGCTCTTGGGCCTTGGCGGATACTTTGCCTACATGCGCCATCCGTTTGGCATGTCATCGGCAGATCTGGCGCCGCAACTGGTGCGTGACGCCGGGGTGCTCTGCCTGCCCGGCACGATGTTCCAGCCCAAGGGTGACGCGCGCGGTGAAAGCCAATTGCGGATTGCCTTTGCTAACCTCGACACTGCCGGTCTTGAGGTGCTTTTCGACAGGCTTGCAGCCCTGCCACGCAACGCATAGACAGGTCCGAAATTAACGAGGGACCGTGTCATGGCCAAAAAAGGCTTCAGCTTTTCGAAAACCGCCGTTTGGGTCCTGATGGGCCTGCTTATTTTGGGTCTGGGCGGCTTTGGCGCGATCAATCTCAGTGGCAATCTGCGCAGCATTGGCAGCGTGGGTGACAAGTCAATTTCGGTCGATCAATACGCCCGCCAGTTGCAGCAGGAAATCCGCGCCATTGAGGCGCAAACAGGCGAAAGCCTGTCGTTTGCCCGCGCGCAGGAAATGGGCCTCGACCGCGCCGTTTTGCAGCGCATTGTCCGCAACCGCGCACTGGACCACGAGGCAGCAGAGATGGGCATCTCCATCGGCGACGCCACCCTGCGTGATGAGATCGTCGCGATCTCGGCTTTCCAAGGCATCGATGGCAATTTTGACCGCGAAGGCTATCGTTTTGCGCTACAGCAAAGCGGCATGAGCGAAGCGGAATTTGAAACGTCGATCCGCGAAGAATCCGCCCGTGGACTGCTGCAGCGCGCGGTCTTAGGCGGCGTTTCCATGCCTGACACCTATGCACGCACCTTGGTGGATTATGTCGCCGAAGAGCGCAGCTTTACTTGGGCACGGCTGAGCGCGGATGACCTCGACACGCCCGTGGCCGAGCCCACCGAAGAAGAGCTTCAGGCCTACTACGACGCCAACGCTGATGATTTCATGCTGCCTGCCAGCAAAAGCATCACCTACGCATGGCTGCGCCCCGAAGACCTGCTGGACGAAGTCGAAGTGCCCGAAGAAGAATTGCGCGCCGAATATGACGCCCGCAGCAGTGAATATGATCAGCCTGAACGTCGCTTGGTCGAACGTCTGGTTTTTGCCAACCAAGAGGCCGCCGATCAAGCTGCTGCGGCATTGGAAGTCGATGGCACCACCTTTGAAGCTTTGGTCGAAGAGCGCGGGTTGGCTCTGGCCGACGTAGATATGGGCGATGTCGCAAAATCCGATCTTGATGGTGCAGGCGACGCGGTCTTTTCAGCCGAAAGCGGCGCGATCGTTGGCCCACTGCCCAGCTCGCTTGGCCCAGCCCTTTTCCGCGTGAACGCGATCCTGCCCGCGCAGAATGTACCGTTCGAAGAGGCCCGCGAGGTGCTCGAGGAAACCCTCGCGATTTCCCGCGCTACTCGTGCTGTGGAGGCCCGCGCCCAAGAGATTGACGATCGTCTTGCTGGGGGCGCCACGTTGGAAGACCTCGGCAAGGAAACCAAGATGAACCTCGGCACCATCGATTGGACCGAAGACAGCAGCGATGGCATCGCCGCCTATGGGGCCTTCCGTGAGGCCGCCGCCGGGCTTAGCGCGGATGCCTTCCCTCAGATCGACCAACTCGACGACGGCGGTATCTTTGCCATGCGCCTTGATGAGACCAAGCCAGAGCGGCCCAATCCCTTCGATGCCGCCCGCGCAGAGGTAGAAGCCGCTTGGCGCAACGCGCAGATCGTTGAAGCCCTGACAGCCAAGGCCGAAAACCTGACTGCCGATCTGGCCGACGGAGGTGACTTTGAAGCCGCAGGTCTTGAGCCGCAGCTTGGCGAAGGCATGACCCGCAGCTCCTATGTGGATGGCACGCCCGACACCTTCATGGATCAGGTCTTTGACCTCGACGAAGGCGGCGTGGCCGTGCTTCCCGCGGGCGATCATGTGGTGGTTCTGCGGGTTGATTCCGTAACGGCTGCAGGCGAGAACGATCAGACCCAAGCGCTGATGGACCGTCTGTCGCAGCAGCTGGATCAGGCGCTGGCCCAAGGTCTTTTCGATATCTACAGCAACGCAGTGATGCGCGATGCCGATCCCCAGATCGACCAGCGCGCGGTCAGTGCCGTGCATGTGAACTTTCCCTGATAGGCAGTTTTGATGGCCCTAACCCCGGATTTCGACACTTTCGCCCGCGCCTATGAAGCGGGCGAAAATCAGATCGTCTACACCCGACTTGCCGCCGATCTCGACACGCCTGTGTCATTGATGCTGAAACTCACCGGCGCGGCAGAGAACGCCTTTGTCTTGGAATCCGTCACCGGCGGCGACGTGCGCGGGCGCTATTCCATCATTGGTATGAAGCCTGATCTGATCTGGCGCTGCCGAGGGGAGACCGCAGCCCTTAACCGCGCGGCCCGCTATGATGCGGATGCCTTTGAGGACATGCCCGGCGCTCCGCTGGACCGCCTACGTGACATCATCGCAGAATCGCGGATCACCCTGCCCGATGATCTGCCCCAAGCTGCTGCGGGCCTCTTTGGCTATCTCGGCTATGACATGATCCGGCTGGTTGAACATCTGCCCAACGTGAACCCCGACCCTCTGGGCCTGCCTGATGCGGTGATGATGCGCCCGTCGGTGGTGGCCGTGCTGGATGGCGTGAAGGGCGAAGTCACCATCGTCTCCCCCGCTTGGGTTTCTGACGGCCAAACGGCCCGCGCTGCTTACGCCCAAGCTGCCGAGCGGGTGATGGACGCGGTGCGCGATCTGGAACGCGCCATGCCGCAAACCTCCCGCGATCTGGGTGACGCAGAAGACGCGCCGGAGCCGGTCAGCAATTTCACCCATGAGGGCTACAAAGCTGCCGTGGAAAAAGCGCGTGAATACATTGTCGCGGGCGATATCTTTCAGGTGGTGCCGAGCCAGCGTTGGGCTCAAGGCTTTACGCAGCCGCCCTTCGCGCTCTACCGCAGCCTGCGCCGCACCAACCCCTCGCCCTTCATGTTCTATTTCAACTTCGGCGGCTTCCATGTGGTCGGCGCGAGCCCTGAAATCCTTGTGCGGGTCTTCGGCAACGAAGTCACCATCCGCCCCATCGCCGGCACCCGCAAACGCGGTGCCACACCGGAGGAAGACCGCGCGCTAGAGGCCGATCTGCTGAGCGATCCCAAAGAACTGGCAGAACATCTCATGCTGCTTGATCTGGGCCGCAATGACGTAGGCCGGGTTGCCAAAATCGGCACCGTGCGCCCGACGGAAGAGTTCATTGTTGAGCGCTACAGCCACGTCATGCACATCGTCTCCAACGTGGTGGGCGAGCTGCGCGAAGGCTGCGACGCGCTCGACGCTTTCTTTGCCGGGATGCCCGCAGGCACCGTCTCAGGCGCGCCAAAGGTCCGCGCGATGGAGATCATCGACGAGTTGGAACCCGAGAAGCGCGGCGTCTATGGCGGCGGCGTGGGCTACTTCAGCGCGGGCGGCGACATGGACATGTGCATCGCCCTGCGCACTGCCGTCGTGAAGGACGAAACACTTTATATTCAAGCCGGTGGTGGCGTTGTCTATGACAGCGACCCAGAGGCTGAGTTCATGGAAACCGTTCACAAATCCGGTGCAATCCGCCGCGCGGCTGCCGACGCCGCGCGCTTTGGCGGCAAGGGAAACAACTGATCATGCCGAACCGTGCCCCCTTTCAGATCGCGGGGCATTCCGTCGCCCCCGGCAGTAGCCTTGCGGTTGACCTGCCCGTCTCGATCCTGCCGGATCATACGCCGGTGCATCTGTCGCTTGAGATCTTTCACGGCAAACGTCCGGGGCCGACGATGTTCGTCTCTGCCGCCGTGCATGGGGATGAGGTCATTGGCGTTGAGATCACCCGCCGCTTGCTGCGCGCGCCACAGCTTAGCGCTTTGCGTGGCACGCTGATCGTGGTGCCGGTGGTGAACTCTTTCGGTTTTCTCAACCGCTCACGCTACCTGCCCGACCGCCGCGATCTAAACCGCTGCTTCCCCGGCTCGCCTTCGGGCAGCCTCGGAGCACGATTGGCGCATATCTTCCTTCAAGAGGTGGTGCTGCGCTGTGATTTCGGTGTTGATCTGCATTCAGCGGCGATCCACCGCACGAACCTGCCGCAGGTACGAGTCTCGCCCGCTGACAAGGTGACCCAGCAGATGGCGATGGATTTCGGCGCGCCGGTGGTGCTGACCTCGCCGCTGCGGGATGGTTCTTTGCGCGCGGTCGCGGCAAAACAAGGCACGCCGATCCTGCTTTATGAGGCGGGCGAAGGGCTGCGCTTTGACGAAATGGCCGTCCGTGCGGGGCTTGCGGGGATCCTACGGGTCATGCGCGGCCAAGACATGCTGCCCGCCAAGGGCATCGCCCGCGCCCGCAGCGCGCCCTATATCTGCACCGCGTCCCACTGGCTGCGCGCCCCTGCGGGCGGGCTTTTGCGCACCTTCCGCGCTGAGGGAGAGACCGTGGCCGAAGGCGAACTGCTCGCCATCGTGTCAGACCCGTTTGGCAAAGAAGAGGCCGAGCTATTGGCCGATGCGCCGGGCATCCTGATTGGGCGCGCAATGTTGCCGGTGGTGAACGAAGGCGATGCGGTTTTTCACCTCGCCAAGCTTGGCCCCCGTGCGGCAGAGGCAACCGTTGGCGATCTGGCCAGCCAGTTGGAAGAAGACCCGCTGTTTGACGAAGACGAGATTATCTAACCCTGCGCGAGGTCACTCCTCGCGCAGCAACACCGCAGAGATCGGGACCAAAGCCACATCATTGATGCGGTCCTGCAACCCCCAGAGCAGCAATGCCGAGACGGTATCGGGCCGCAAACGGCCCAGCATTATTACCGCCCCCTCCTGCCCGGCCCTGAACGCTGCCTGATCCAGAAAGCGGCGGATCACCCGCGCGGTCTGATCCTTGCTGTCAAAGTCACGAAACACCGGATCCGCAGGCACCCCTGCCTTCCGCGCCAGTTTGGGCATGGTGTTGAGCCCTTTGTCCTGTGTCACCAGCCCGTGGCCGGACTGCGCGAGGATATCCGTCACCTGATCGGTCAGCGCACGGCTGCCCTGAAAGCCGCTCTCGGTCCCTTCCAGCACAGCCACCACTGGACCGATCCGGTCAAGCGTGGCGGCAAAGGCGGTTTCGGCATCGCTGGGCTGCGCGCCCTGCGGCAGATCGACCATCGCCAAAACCTCAAACCCGGCTTCGCGGTAAATCTCTACCCGCTCTGCCGCATTAGGCAGTCCACTGTCGACGGCAAAGCTCAGCGGATAGGGAAAGCTGCGCAGCGCGGCCAGCCCGGCGCTGCCTGCGGTGACCGAGGTGCCATCGTCGATCAAGACCACGCTCATCAGCGGTTTGCCCTCGACCTGCTCACTGGCGATGCTGTTGACCACCACGGGGCGCGGGTCTTCGATCACAATTTCCGCGTCCCCATCCGTCGCGATATCCGCCCCGGGGCGGTTGATCACGACCCCGGAATTGCGGTCGGCCAATGTGGCCGCAGGTGTGCCGATGGCCGGGCGGCTTGCAGCAACTGTCTCCTCGGGCTCTGAGGTGGTTTCGGCTTCCGGCTCCTCCACTGGCGCAGAGGCTTCGGCCTCCACGGCAGTCTCAGGGGCTTCGGCTTCTACGGCAGGCGCAGGGGCTTCGGCCTTTCCAGCAGGCTCGGCCTCGGCCACGCCAGTCTCTTCGGGCAGTGGCTCTGGCGTTTCTTCCTCAACGGCGACTTCTTCCGCTGGCAAGGTTATGGGATCGGCCTCCTCTACCTCCGGCGCTGCCATGCCCTGTGGGGCATCAAATGCGCCTTCGATACCGGCCACATCCGGCGCAGGCGGCTGCGCGGGTTCGGTGCTGATCGAAAGCTCATCGGCAGCCTGCGGCTCATCGGGGGCCATCGCCTGCGGATTGGGCAACACCGGCTCCTCCGCCCTCGGCGACGTCGGCGTCTGGCCCTCAGCTGCGGCGGGGGTGCTAAGCCCCTCTGCGCCGCCCGTCTCTGGCAGGCTGGCAGAGGTCTGTGTGTCAGGGTCAAGCGCGGCAAGACTGTCTTGCTCAGGCATATCAGCGCGCGGAGCGGGCGCATTCAACACAGGCGCGGAATCGCGGCTGCGCCCCTGATCCCCTGCATCCGTCACATTGATCCGCGCCGGCGCCGTTCCCGAGCCGGGTGCATCGCCCACCTGCGGTGGCAGCGGCAAGGGCATCATCAGCGACACCGCACCCGCCACGCCGATGCTGGCCACACCGCCCCAAATCAGCCCGCTTAGAATTCCGCGTGCCATCTGCGCTACTCCTGCTGTCTGCGCCACGGCCAGAAAGCCCGGCGATCCCTCAATTGGCTTGCCCCAAACTCTTGACGATGGGGTTCAAGCCTGAACATGTATGCGAAAACCTATACCGCGCCCCGGCGTGGTTTCTCCAGTCCTAATACAAAGAAATGCCTGCCTGTGCTGCTGCTCATCGATAACTACGACAGCTTTACCTATAATTTGGTTCATTACCTAGGCAGCCTCGGTGCGGATGTGCAGGTACACCGCAATGACGCGCTCAGCGTGGATGAAGCGATGTCCATGGACCCTGCCGGTATCTTGCTGTCCCCCGGCCCCTGTGATCCTGACCAAGCGGGGATTTGCCTAGAGCTGACCCATGCCGCCGCCAAGGCGCGCGTGCCGCTTTTGGGCGTGTGCCTCGGACATCAGACGCTGGGCCAAGCCTTCGGCGGCAAAGTCGTGCGGGCCGATGACATCGTGCATGGCAAACTGGGCCAGATGCAACACGAGGGACGCGGTGTTTTTGCCGGGCTTCCCTCGCCCTTTGGTGCGACGCGCTATCATTCGCTTGTGGTTGAGCGCGCGAGCCTCCCGGACTGTCTTGAAGTGACCGCATCACTCGAAGACGGCACGATCATGGGCCTGCAACACCGCGAACTGCCGCTGCATGGCGTGCAGTTCCACCCGGAATCGATCCGGTCCGAGCACGGCCACGCCCTGCTGCAAAACTTCCTGAATGAGATGAAGGTCCCGGCATGAGCGCTGCGTTAAAACCTCTGTTGGACGCCGCCGCCAATGGGCCCCTGACCTCCGAACAAGCTGTTGAGGCCTTTGAAATCCTATTTGAAGGCGAAGCCACGCCCAGTCAGATCGGCGGTTTTCTGATGGCGCTGCGCACGCGCGGCGAGACAGTGACTGAATACGCCGCCGCAGCACAGGTGATGCGCAGCAAGTGCAACGCCGTCCGCGCGCCCGAAGGGGCGATCGACATCGTCGGCACCGGCGGCGATGGCAAAGGAACGCTTAACATTTCGACCGCCGCCGCCTTTGTCGCTGCTGGCGCAGGCGCAATTGTGGCGAAACACGGCAACCGCAACCTCAGCTCGAAATCCGGCGCGTCTGATGCGCTGACGCAGCTGGGCATCAACGTCATGGTCGGCCCCGCAGTGGTCGAGCGTGAGCTCGCCGAAGCAGGCATCGGCTTCATGATGGCGCCTATGCACCATCCTGCGGTCGCCCATGTCATGCCCACACGGTCAGAGCTGGGCACCCGCACGATCTTTAACATCCTCGGTCCGCTCACCAACCCAGCAGGCGTCAAACGACAATTGACCGGCGCATACACCCGCGACCTGATCGAGCCTATGGCCCTCACATTAAAACAACTCGGCTCCGAAAAAGCGTGGCTCGTGCATGGCTCTGATGGCACGGACGAGCTGACCATCACCGGCATAAGCTGGGTTGCTGCACTGGAAGATGGTGTGGTTAATCTGCGCGAACTGCACCCCGAAGACGCAGGCCTGCCCGTGCATCCTTTCGAGGCGATTGCCGGGGGTGAGCCTGCAGAAAACACCAAACATTTCAAAGCGCTGTTGGACGGCGTTCCATCAGGATACCGCGACGCGGTCTTGTTGAACGCAGCCGCCGCCTTGGTGGTGGCAGATGTGGCGCCTGATCTAAAGTCCGGCGTCGAGATGGCCCGAGAGAGTATCGACAGCGGTGCTGCGCGGGACCGTATCGGAAAAGTAGCGCGCATCAGTCAGACGAAATGAATCCGCTGAACCGCAGCGCGCTTGGCGACTGGGCCAGCCTACCCTTTTTCACAGAAGATTGGCCCGGTATCGCGCAAAACCTGGCTTCGGAGCCGCGCGAGGTGCTCCCGCCGGCATCGCAAGTATTCGCCGCACTCGAACACCTCCAACCCGATGCAGTTGATGTGGTGATCCTCGGCCAAGATCCCTATCCCACACCGGGTCACGCCCATGGTTACGCATTTTCAGCCGAACCTGATGTGCGCCCCCTACCCCGATCTTTATCTAACATATTCAAAGAGCTACAGGACGATATTGGCGTATCGCCTCAAAGCCCTGATCTTCGTTTTTGGGCCGACCAAGGGGTATTGTTACTGAATGCCGTGCTCACCGTGCCCGCAGGCGATGCGAATGGCCATGCTAAACTTGGCTGGCAAAAGCTGACGGCTCAGGTGCTCACACGCCTTTCGGATCGTCCCCGCGCCTATTTGCTCTGGGGGGCACATGCCCAAAAGGCAGCCGCCGCAGTTGATCCGGTGCAAAACCTGAAAATTGAGACGCCACACCCTTCGCCGCTCTCTGCCCGGCGTGGCTTCTTTGGGTCGCGGCCATTTAGCCGGGTGAATGACTGGTTGCAGCGCCAAGGCAAGCCCGGCATACATTGGATAAACCCGTGAGGATGCCATGACCGCGACAATTCTGGAAAAAATCAAAGCCTATAAGCTGGACGAAATCGCCGCTGCCAAGGCCGAAAAATCACAAGCTGATGTAGAGGCTGCCGCCCGTGCCGCGCCCCCCGTGCGCCCCTTCGCGCAAAGCTTGCACGAAGCCTCCCGCGAGGGCTATGGGCTGATCGCTGAAGTTAAGAAAGCCAGCCCTTCCAAAGGGTTGATCCGCGAAGATTTCGAACCAGCCGCCCTTGCGCGGGCCTATGCCGCGGGCGGCGCAACCTGTCTTTCAGTGCTGACCGACACCCCGAGCTTCCAAGGAGCAAAAGAGTTCTTGGTTGAGGCCCGCGCTGCCTGCGACCTGCCAGTGCTGCGCAAAGATTTCCTTTATGATCCCTATCAGGTCGCCGAAGCGCGAAGCCTTGGCGCTGATTGTATTTTGATCATCATGGCATCCGTATCCGACGCGCAGGCCGCCGAACTGGAACAGGCCGCCGACGACTGGGGCATGGACGCACTGATCGAGGTGCATGACGCCGCGGAATTGACCCGCGCCGAGAAACTGACAAGCCGTATGATCGGCATTAATAACCGTAATCTCAATACCTTTGAGACATCTCTTGATGTAACGCGCGAACTGTCTGAGGCCGTCCCGCCTGACCGGATGCTGGTCTGCGAATCCGGCCTCTATACCCCCGCTGACCTTGCGGATATGGCAATCTACGGCGCGCGCTGCTTCTTGATTGGCGAAAGCCTCATGCGGCAGACGGATGTCGAACAGGCCACGCGTGATTTGCTGGCCAGCCCGCTCATCCCCGGAGGCATGTGATGGCGCTGACCCATTTTGACGCTGAAGGTGACGCGCATATGGTTGATGTGTCGGACAAGGCCGTGACGTCACGCGTGGCCCAAGCCGAGAGCTACATCAAAATGGCGCCAGAAACGTTTGAAATCATTACCGAAGGTCGGGCAAAGAAGGGCGATGTTCTGGGCGTCGCGCGGCTTGCCGGGATCATGGCCGCCAAGCGCACTGCCGATCTGATCCCCCTTTGCCATCCGCTGCCCATCACCAAAGTCAGCATTGAGTTGACGCCCGATGCGTCGCTGCCCGGCATTCGCATTGTTGCGACCGTCAAGACCACGGGTCAAACCGGGGTGGAAATGGAAGCCCTTACCGCCGCGTCCGTGACCGCGCTCACTATCTATGATATGTCGAAAGCCGTAGATAAGGCGATGGAGATTGGCGGCACCCGGGTAATTCTGAAAGACGGTGGTAAATCAGGCCGTTACGAGGCGACATGATCAGCGTAGATGAAGCTCTCGCCGCAGTCCTCAACCTTGTTGCGCCACTAGAGACCGAAGCTGTGCCCCTCCGCGTTGCCAATGGACGGGTGCTTTCCAAACCCGTAACCGCTCAGCGCAGCCAACCCCCCTTCGCCGCCTCTTCAATGGACGGCTATGCGCTGCGGCGCGCGGAAGTTGAACCTGACGCAATGTTCAAGGTCGTTGGAGAGGCCGCCGCTGGCCACGGCTATGAAGGCACGCTGCGCGCGGGCCAGGCTGTTCGCATTTTCACAGGCGCGCCGGTTCCCGAAGGTGCTGATTTTGTGGTGATCCAAGAGGATGTTACCCGACGTGGGAACCTTATTACTCTTGGACATCATATTGATGCGAAAGATAATATTCGCCCTGCCGGGGGGGATTTCACCGTAGGTGAGGAACTTTCCGCGCCGCGCAGCCTACGGCCAGCGGATGTGGCTTTGCTGGCGGCGATGAACGTCCCGAATGTACCCGTGACCCGCAAACCGGTTATCGCGATCCTCGCCACCGGAGATGAATTGGTGCAACCGGGCGAAGACCCCAGCCCCGATCAAATTATCGCCTCTAACAGCTATGGTCTTGCCGCGATGTTTGAAGACGCGGGCGCAGAGGTACGCATGCTGCCCATTGCCCGTGACACAACGGCATCATTAAAACAGGCCTTTTCGCTGGCCAAAGGCGCGGATTTGCTGGTGACCATCGGCGGCGCATCTGTGGGCGACCATGATCTGATCGCCCCCGTAGCAGCAGAACTTGGAATGGAGCAGGCCTTCTATAAGGTTGCAATGCGCCCCGGCAAGCCACTGATGGCGGGAAAATTGGGTAATCTTGCGATTATCGGTTTGCCGGGAAATCCTGTGTCGGCAATGGTTTGCGGCGCTGTCTTCGTGTTGCCGATGTTGCGACGGATGCTTGGGTTGACGCAGGTACATGCCCCGATTTGTGAAGCGCCGCTCGGGCGTGACATTGGTCCGAATGGGCCGCGTGCCCACTACATGCGAGCACGCTTGCGTGACGGAATGCTTTACCCCGATGATCGTCAGGATTCCTCGCTTTTGTCGGTCCTTGCGCAGGCAGACGCTTTGATGATCCGCCCCCCGCATGATCCGGCCCGAAATGCAAAAGACTTACAGCCCTACATTTTGATATAACGCCAACCTGAGGTTGACACAAAACGAGAACATCCCTAGAACAAAACAAAGAAAAGCTTCAGGGGACGTACGATGCTGACCAAAAAACAACTCGATTTGCTGGCTTTTATTCACCAGCGCGTTCAGCGGGATGGCGTTCCGCCCAGCTTTGATGAAATGAAATTGGCGCTCGATCTACGGTCAAAGTCAGGCATCCACCGGTTGATTACGGCTTTGGAAGAACGCGGTTTCATTCGGCGACTTGCCCACCGGGCCCGCGCCATTGAAGTGGTCAAACTGCCCGAGAGCCTTGGCGGCGCTCCTGGCTTTGCCCCCCGCGTTATTGACGGGGATCGCCCCGACAGCCCGCCGCCCCACTCTGCGCAGCCGGTTACTGCACAACATGCATTTGACGTGCCCGTCATGGGCCGGATCGCCGCCGGCGTTCCGATTGAGGCAATCTCCCAAGTATCTCATACCGTTACGGTGCCGGGCGGTATGATTGCCGGTCAAGGGGAGCACTATGCGCTTGAGGTGCGTGGCGACTCGATGATTGAGGCCGGGATTAACGATGGTGACATCGTGGTGATCCGTGAGACATCGGTTGCTGATAACGGTGATATCGTGGTCGCGCTGGTAGAGGACCAAGAGGCCACGCTGAAACGGTTCCGCAGACAGGGCGCCTCCGTTGCTTTGGAAGCAGCCAACGCGGCCTATGAAACACGCGTGCTGCCCTCAGATAAGGTCAAGGTTCAGGGGCGTCTTGTGGGGCTTATCCGAACCTATTAACGATTTGCGCCGCGTGCAGGCCTGCTGTTCCACAGACGCGCGCCAGCGTGTTCTTTTGCGGTGGTAATATGCCAGCCTTTAGGCATTTTCCAAAGCGCCAGAGCACCTGTTTCCCGTAATTGAATGGGATCGAACACGCGGCAATTCCAGGCGGGGTCTGGCTCCATTTGGACCGAGGCGATGACGATCTCGCCCCGGCGGCAGTCCCGAAACGCGGCGACGGCGCGCTTGCCTGAAAGGTGAATAATGCCCGTCGTGTTCTTTACCCAACGTGCGGCTGCCACAGATTGATTGACGCCATCACCGTCATTCTCAAGCCAGTTTCGGGCAATAAACCCTGCGCCCTTTTCTCTGCTCAGCGCCCGCCCTTCAGCGGTCATGATGCCAACAAGTGTGCCGGTGTCGGCGACAAGCACATCTGGCCGCGTCGTTGCTTGCCAGACGATCAACGACAACACCATCACAGGACAGCCTAGCCAACGCAGGCTCCCTTGCCAGATAAGAAGCCACAAAAACCCGAGGGCTAAGAGCGGTAGCACCCAGCCTCCCGGTCCGGGCACGAAACTGCGCGCGCCGGGAAGGTTTGAAACACCTTCGGCAACAAAGAGTATCCATCTAAGGCCAAGCCCCATTGCCCAAAGCGGAATACCTTCCAGCCCAAAGGGCGCAATCAAGACGGCTAACACGGCTGCAGGTATCACCAAGACCCCCATCAGGGGAACTGACAGCAAGTTTGCCACAAGTCCATAATGCGAAACCGTGTTGAAATGCGCCGCTGAAATCGGCGCAGTGGCAAACCCTGCGACCGCCGAGGAGATCACCACAGCAGCCACCGGGCGCAGGCGACGGGGTATGACTTCCCCTTCGAAATCGCGCATCCAACCAAAGACCGCAACCAGCGCAGTGGTTGCGGCGAAGGACATTTGAAACCCCGGCCCCATGAGCGCTTCGGGGCGCAGGGCCAACACGATGATACCCGCGACACCCACCGCACGAAGCGAGATGGCACGCCGGCCAATCATAAGCGCGCACAAGGCAACCGCGCACATCACATAGGCCCGCTCGGTCGCGACATTTCCGCCGGAGAGCGCAAGATAGCCGGTGGCGGCGATTAGTGCAGCACCTGCCGCGATGCTGCGACTTGGCCAGCGGGTGGCGGTGACCGGATGCAGCGCCAATATCAGCCGTAGCCCGCTAAAAACCACAGCGCTGAGCAGGCCCATATGCAAGCCGGAAATCGCCAGTAAATGCGCCAGATTGCTGCTGCGCAGGTCTTGCAGCGCTTGCTGAGAGATGGCGCTGCGATCTCCGGTCGTGATGGCCGCCGCGAACCCTCCGATATCGCCGGGCAGATGATGACGCACCCGGGCCGAGGCCGCCATACGAAGACGAAAAAGCAACAGGCTCAGTTCGCCTTCAGTCGGCTTGGCGATACCCAAAAGCGGCACACGCGCGTAGCCGACCGCGCCCAACCCAGCAAACCAAGCATGGCGCTGAAAATCGAAGCCTCCCGGCTCTACCGGTCCGGCGGGGGGCGACAGATGCGCCGTCGTCATCACCCGCATACCCGGTGTAGGCTTTATTGAGCCGGGGGTTTTGGAATGCAAAGATACCCGAACCCTTGTCGGGGTCCGCGCAGGTGGAATGCGGTCCAACCGACTTGATCAAGGGTGACGCGCGGGGCATCTGATTGGCTGCGATCCAGCGCGATGACCCGCCCCTCAACTGCGCCGTAATAGCGCCAGCCGAGAACGGGGGCTGCCGTGGAATGCGCGCGGAATGCAGCAATGAGCAGTCCAAGCAGAACCAAGGCGGCGCCGACGGCAAAGGGCGCGGTGACCTCTGGCAGCAGCCGCGCCACGACCGTCAACCCTGCCACGGCAAGCGCCATTCCCCAAAGCAACGGCAAAGATGGCTCTACCGGCAGTGAAAAGTACCAACCGATCCCCCCCGCGAGGCAGATCGGCACCCAGCCAAACAGATGCCCCCGCTGGCGAAGCATCACGGTGCTGAAAAGGTTCAAAAGGCCCATGCTTGCCCCCGCGGATCGCACTGGGTAGACAGACCTTAAATTCTAGGATCGGGGTGGTTACCATTTGGTAAACACTGCCCCAAACGCCATACCTCTTACCGAAAGGCCTCCTGCCATGAACGCCCCCGTCGTGACCCGTTTCGCCCCTTCGCCCACCGGGTTTTTGCACATCGGCGGTGCCCGCACCGCCCTGTTTAACTGGCTGTATGCGCGCGGCCGTGGTGGTAAGTTCCTGCTGCGTATCGAAGACACCGACCGCGCGCGCTCCACGCCCGAGGCGACAGAAGCGATTCTGAAAGGGATGGCGTGGCTGGGTCTGGACCACGACGGCGAGATCGTCAGCCAGTTTGAGAATGCGCCCCGCCATGCCGAAGTGGCAAATGAACTTCTGGCTCAGGGCAAAGCCTACAAATGTTTCGCATCCCAAGATGAAATCACAGCCTTCCGTGAGGCGGCCAAGGCCGAAGGCCGCAGCACGCTTTACCGCTCTCCTTGGCGGGACGCCGATCCGGCGAGCCACCCCGACGCGCCGTATGTGATCCGCATCAAGGCACCGCTGGAAGGCACCACCGTGATCCGCGATCAGGTTCAGGGCGATGTGACAATTCGCAATGACCAGCTCGACGATATGATCCTGCTGCGCTCCGACGGCACGCCGGTCTATATGTTGGCTGTTGTGGTGGACGATCACGACATGGGCGTAACCCATGTTGTCCGTGGCGACGATCATCTGAACAATGCCGCCCGGCAGATGATGATCTATGAGGCGATGGGCTGGGAAGTGCCGGTCTGGGCGCATATTCCATTGATCCATGGTGCGGATGGCAAGAAGCTCTCCAAGCGTCACGGCGCGTTGGGCGCACAGGAATATCAGGTTATGGGTTTCCCGGCCGCTGGCATGCGGAACTACCTCGCGCGGCTGGGGTGGAGCCACGGCGATGATGAATTTTTCACTGACGCGCAGGCGCAAGATTGGTTTGACCTTAACGGTATCCGCAAAAGCCCCGCGCAATTTGACCTGAAAAAGCTGGAAAACCTCTGCGGTCAGCATATCGCACAGGCGGATGATGCCGCGCTGCGGCGCGAAATCGAAGCCTATTTGGATGCTGCCGGTCTACCTTCCCTTACGGAAGCCCAAGCCGAGGGTTTGGAGCGTGCCATGTATTGCCTCAAAGATCGCGCGAAGACTTTCCCGGAACTTCTTGAAAAAGCGACCTTTGTTCTTGCCGTGCGTCCAATCACCCCGGACGAGAAAGCAGCGAAGAACCTCGATACGGTATCCCGTGGCATACTGTCGGAATTGACGCCGCAATTGCAAAATGCTAGCTGGAACAAAGAAACGCTGGAGGAGGTACTGAACGGCATTGCTGCCGCGCAGGACACCAAGTTCGGCAAGCTGGCAGGGCCCCTTCGGGCGGCCTTGGCTGGCAGGGCAGTCACCCCATCGGTTTTTGACATGATGTTGGTGCTGGGGCGCGATGAAACCCTTGCCCGACTGACAGATGCTGCGGCCTAAGTTTTGGTTAACCACTTCTTACCGCGGCAGGATATAACTGAACGGGACGGCCCCTATTGGGGCTAGGCCCAGACGGCGGGGGACAACTCCGCAGCCTACATTCGGGAAGGGACTTCATGACCAATAATAATAAAACCGCAACGCTGACGATCGACGACAAGACCTACGAGCTGCCGATCCACAGCCCGACCGACGGGCCTGATGTGCTCGACATTCGCAAGCTCTATGCGCAGGCGGGCGTCTTTACCTATGACCCGGGCTTTACCTCGACCGCGGCCTGCGACAGCACGATCACCTTTATCGATGGTGACAAAGGTGTGCTGCTCCATCGTGGCTACCCGATCGAACAACTGGCAAGCAAATCGCACTACCTCGAAGTTTGCTATCTGCTGCTCTACGGTGAACTGCCCGGCCCCAAAGCGCTGGAAGAATTCGAATGCTTGGTGACCAATCACACCATGCTGCACGAGCAGATGATGAATTTCTTCCGTGGTTTCCGCCGCGATGCGCACCCGATGGCCATCATGGTCGGTGTGGTCGGCGCGATGTCGGCATTCTACCATGACAGCACCGACATCAACGATGAGCACCAGCGCGAGGTCGCCACGATCCGCTTGATCGCGAAAATGCCGACGATTGCGGCAATGGCCTATAAATACACCATTGGTCAGCCCTTTATCTATCCGCGCAACGATCTCGACTATGCGTCGAACTTCTTGCGCATGTGTTTTGCCGTGCCCGCCGAAGATCATGAGGTAAACCCGATCCTAAGCCGCGCGATGGACCGGATTTTCACTCTCCATGCCGATCACGAGCAGAACGCATCGACCTCGACAGTGCGTCTGGCGTCTTCTTCGGGTGCGAACCCCTTCGCTTGTATCGCCGCTGGCATCGCCTGCCTTTGGGGCCCGGCGCATGGTGGTGCGAACCAAGCCTGCCTGGAAATGCTCAAGGAGATCGGCACGCCCGATCGCATCCCTGAGTTCATCGCCCGCGCGAAAGACAAGAACGATCCATTCCGCCTGATGGGCTTTGGTCACCGCGTCTACAAAAACCACGACCCGCGCGCGACTGTGATGAAAGAGAGCGCCGACGAGGTTCTGGAGCTGATGGGGGTCGAGAACAACCCGATCCTTCAGGTTGCGAAAGAGCTGGAAAAAGCGGCGTTGGAAGACCCGTATTTCGCGGAGAAGAAGCTTTTCCCGAACGTCGACTTCTATTCGGGCATCATCCTCGAAGCGATGGGCTTCCCCACCTCGATGTTCACGCCGATCTTCGCCCTTGCGCGGACCGTGGGCTGGATTTCGCAGTGGAAAGAACAGATCAGCGATCCGCAGCTTAAAATTGGCCGTCCACGTCAGCTGTATCTTGGTGAGGACAAACGCGATTACGTCGATATCGAGAACCGCTGAACAGCGCCTCTTAAACCCTAGCAAACGCCCCGGATTCCCGGGGCGTTTCTCGTTTCTGCTCAGGCCTAAAAACGACTTGTGCGATCAGGGTTGTTCACCAAAGCGCGACAATAGGAGCATAGCTACCTATACGAATGGTGTGCTTCCGAATCGGACATAAATATGCGTTTCAGCTCGGCGTAGGTAATGGGCTTGAAAATGAGTGAATGTTTCCAAGCGTTTTGCCAGTTTCGAAACACCAAAGCCGAAAATACGGCGAAATTACGGCACTGTTTCGCAGCAGGTAACAATGCGTCACACACGCTTGACGGGATTCCCACATCAAAGTTAACTAAGAGCCAAGATGACTTTCCGGGTGGAGAGCTGTGGTGGCGCATTGGTTTGGGATTACCCCTCGCGCGATCAGACCGCCCGGTTGAATTGATATTTAATGCTGCCCCGCAGCAGGGCCTTGACGAAGGAGCGCGAAATGACCGCATCAGATAGGACCAAAGGCCTTCGCTGGGACTGCGCGACCGGGCTATCCCCTTCAAAAGCCAGTGATTTGTCCGGCCCTCAATGTGCGCTGGTGCCGGACACGCTGCATGATTGTGACCAAATCGCCGTGGTTTACGACAAGGGTCAGACCCCGCCGCAGATCACGATCGCGCAGGTTTCCCGCTCGGTTCATACGGTATTGGCCGATGGGGTCGCCGTGGCGGTGGTGGCGCGGGCCAGTGGCCCCGCGCCTTCCGCAGATGATGTGCTGCTGGTCGAACGTACCTGCTAGCGCTCAGCGGCCCTGAAACTTGGGGCTGCGCTTTTGCGTGAAGGCCGTGACCCCTTCGGCAAAGTCATGCGATTTGCCACACCGGCCCTGTGCCTCGGCCTCAAGCGACAGTTGATCTTCCAACCCATTGTCCCAAGACGCACGGATCGCCTTTTTCGTCTCCGCATAGGCGGCGGTCGGCCCACTGGCGAGTTGCGCCGCCTTGGCCCGCCAATGGGCGTCAAACTCGCTATCGGGTACCGCCTGCCAAATCATTCCCCAGTCGTCTGCCTGACGCGCTGTGATCTTATCGGCAAAAAGCGCGGCCCCCATGGCTTTGGCCATGCCCATCTGGCGCGGCAGTGCATAGGTGCCGCCTGCATCAGGAATAAGGCCGATACGGGTGAAGGCCTGCATGAAATAAGCGCTCTCACTGGCGAATACGACATCGGCGGCCAGCGCGATATTGGCGCCCGCGCCTGCTGCTGGCCCATTCACAGCGGCAATTGTCGGCACCGGACAGTTGATAATGGCGCGCAGCAACGGTGCGTATTCCTCGCGCAGGGTCTTTTCTAGATCGGCCACGCCGCCTGCCCTGTCTGCCAGATCCTGCCCCGAACAAAAGGCCCGTCCGGCACCCGTCAGCACAACGACCCGCCCCTCGCGCCCGCCTTCGGTCACAGCATGATTAAGCTCAGCCCGCATCTGAGTGGTCAAAGCGTTCATCTTATCAGCGCGGTTAAGCGTGATCAGCGCGATGTCATCCGTCAACGCATAGGTGATCGTTTCATAGTCCATTTTGGTATCCTTGATTGCTTACGGGCAGCATATCAAAGCGACCTGCAACGGCCAGTACAACCGGGCGTCAGGTATCTAGAATATCTCGCAGGCGGGCCTCTTCTTCGGGCGAAAGCGGTGCCTCTGTGGCCGTCTTGGCGCGCGCGCGGCTACGTAGATAAACCAGCCCCAGCCCACCGCCGAGTAAAAGCATCAGCGGCCCTGCCCCCCAAAGCAACCAATTCGCGCCCGTGGCCCGGGGGCTCAGCAGCACATACTCACCATAGCGCGCTACAATGAAATCCACCGCTTCCGCGTCACTATCACCCGCGACCAACCGCTCCCGCAGGAGCAGCCGCAGGTCTCGGGCAAGGCTCGCATTGCTTTCGTCGATGCTCTCGTTACGGCAAACAAGGCAGCGCAGCCCTTGGCTCAGCTGTCGCGCGCGCGCTTCTAACGCGGGATCTGCCAAAATCTCGTCAGGCTGTACCGCCCAAAGCGGGCTTGCCAGCAACGTGAGGATTAACAAAAGGCGTTTCATTCTGCGGGCACGCCCGCTGGCTGCTTGCGCGCACCCGCCGCAATTCGGAAGCGCCGGTCGCTCAGGCTCAAGACCCCGCCAAGCGCCATCAGCGCGCAACCGATCCAGATCCAATTGGTCATCGGCTTGATATAGGTCCGCACAGCCCAACCACCGCCGTCCTGTGCATCGCCGATCACCACATAAACATCGCGCGCGAGGTTATAGTCGATCGCCGCCTCGGTCGTCGGCATCTGCGCCACAGGATAAAAACGTTTCTCTGGCCGAAGGGTGGCAATCGTCTTGCCGTCCTGCGCCAAGGAAAGCTCTGCAATGGTGGTCAGGTAGTTTGGCCCCCGCTCCTCACTCACATTGTGCAGGGTCAGCGTATAGCTGCCCACGTTGAAAGGCTCTTTAAGCTGGGCGACGCGGATGTCATCCACCGCCCAGGCCATCAGCCCCGCAATCCCGGCCATCGTAACGCCCAAACCGCCATGTGCCGTGGCCTTGCCCCAATCAGCACGCGGCAAGCGTCGCAAGCGGCGCAGCTTTCCCGGCCCCCGGCCAAGGCGCTGCATCACATCCACCACCGTGCCCATGATCAGCCATGCCCCGAGGAACATGCCCACCGGCCCAAGCAACCCGCGCCCGGATTGCATCGCAAATGCCAATCCGCCAAGCGCCAGCGCCAACAAGAAGACATAGCGCAGCGGATAGAGGGCGCGCATGACTTTGGCACGTTTCCACGGCATGGCGCTGCCAATCGGCAAGATGAGCCCTAGCGCTACCATGAAGGGCGTAAACGCGGCGTTAAAGAACGGCGGGCCGACGCTTAGTTTGCGATCAAGGAACATCTCGGCCACCAGCGGCCACATCGTGCCAACAAAAACAACGAAACAAGCCACAGCTAGCAGCAGATTGTTCACCACCAAGGCGGTCTCACGGCTGAGCAGACCAAAGACGCCCTTGGCCTCAAGTGCAGAGGCGCGCAGGGAGTAGAGTATCAAAGCGCCGCCGGTAAAAAATCCCAGAATGGCAAGGATAAACACCCCACGTTCAGGGTCATTTGCGAAAGCGTGAACCGAGGTCAGCAGCCCCGAACGCACGATAAATGTACCGATTAGCGAAAATCCAAATGCAAGGATGGCCAGCAGGATGGTCCAGCTTTTCAGACTCTCGCGCTTTTCCACCACGATGGCCGAATGCAACAGCGCTGCTGCCAGAAGCCACGGCATGAAGCTGGCATTCTCAACCGGATCCCAGAACCAGAAACCGCCCCAGCCAAGCTCATAATAGGCCCACCAAGACCCAAGCGCGATGCCAATGGTCAGGAAAACCCAAGCCGCCAGCGTCCAAGGACGCACCCAACGGCCCCAAGCGGCATCAACGCGCCCTTCAATCAGCGCCGCCACGGCAAAGCTAAATGCCATGCTAAGGCCGACATAGCCGAGATAGAGAAACGGCGGATGAAAGGCCAATCCGGGGTCTTGCAACAGCGGGTTCAGGTCTTGGCCGTCAAAGGGCGGCGTGCCCATGCGCAGGAACGGGTTGGAGGTGAAGAGGATAAACGCAAGAAAAGCCACGCCAATCGCCGCCTGTACCGACAGCACCCGGGCGCGCAAGCGCGGCGGCAGATTGCCACCAAACCACGCGGCCATCGCCCCAAAAAGCGCCACGATGAGCACCCAGAGCAACATCGAACCTTCGTGATTGCCCCATGTGCCGCTGATTTTATAGAGCATCGGCTTGGCGGAATGGCTGTTGGCCACGACCAGTCGCAAGCTGAAATCCGATGTAATAAAGGCCCACATCAGCGCGCCAAAGGCCAGCGCAATCAGGATAAACTGCGCCCCCGCCGCCGGTTCGGCCACCGCCATCCAGGCTGCACGGCCCCGCCAAGCGCCCCACATCGGCACTACCATCTGTACAAGGGCCACGCCAAAGGCGAGCACCAGCGCGAAATGTCCAAGCTCTGTAATCATGGGCTGGACTATAGGGGGACAGCGCCCCCTAAGCCATGGCAAATCAGACGTGGGATAAGGTCAATCGGTCGCAGTCAGGCGCGGCTGCGGCGCCACGCGTCTAGGGCGGGGTTGTCTGACGGTTCAACTGCCGCGAGGGCCAGTCGGCTGTCGGCACCCGTGTCGGCCACACGCGGGGTATCGGCACGCAACTTGCGCAGGGTCTCGATATTCTCGACCACCTGCGGCACCCGTGTAATCGTACCCACGATGGCGCGCTGAAACTCTTGCGATTTCACCTGCTGACGCGCACCGAAATAGAAGGAAACGATCACGCCCAACAGCCACCACAGCGGCTCCGGCACAAGGGCAATGCCCTGCATTCGCTCCGCAAACCACAGCGGGTTGATCATTGCTGTGACGAATAACCCTAGGGTGCCCAAAGCCAGCATCGGACGCGGCAGGCGGTTTAGCCCATCCATGAAACGGTCAAATCCGCCATGGCGGGGATGGGCGAACTCCGCCCCATATTGCGCCATCGCTTGGCCTTGCACCGCATGGGCCCGCTGCGCCCCGGCTTCGGCATTCTCGCGAAACACTTCGACCGTGTCGCGGATGACATTGCGCTCGCCGCCAAAGACGGTCGTGAAGATGCGTTCGATCAGTCCCATTGTGCCACCCTTTGTGCAAAGGCCGCATCCGTCATGTGATACTGCGGCGCGATGAATTCTTCGGCCCGGCGGATCCAACCGCCCTTGCCGCCTGCCCGGCTGCGCGCGTATTTACGGCTGGCGGGGCGGCGGTCGGCCAGACGGAAGTAGTAGTTGCGCCGCGCGATGCCGTAAGCGTCGACCAAATGCTCGGGCGCGGCGGTGATCGCGGCATGGGCGGCGCGGATGGTTTGTGGCCCAATGGCACCATCAACCGCGATGTCTTGGCCCATCTCTCGCAATAGGCTTTGCAGGATCTTCACCGCGTTGCTGCCTGCGTTGACATACATGTCAAAAACGCTCGGCTGCAAAGCTGCGGGCAATTCCGCAATACGCGGGGCGTTGAAGTAATGTCTGACGAATATATCAACCGCCTGCGCACGGCTGAGGCGGCGCACGTCCGCCGTGTCGACCGCCCCATCGCCTGTCAGGTCCAGCCCCAAACGGCGCATGGTATGGATCGTCACCCCAAAATTCGTCGCCCCGCCTGGGTCATCGGGATCATTCACAAAACCGCCCTCACGGGCGACGATGGCACTGGCGA
Source organism: Sulfitobacter indolifex (assembly GCF_022788655.1). Classification (NCBI taxonomy): domain Bacteria; kingdom Pseudomonadati; phylum Pseudomonadota; class Alphaproteobacteria; order Rhodobacterales; family Roseobacteraceae; genus Sulfitobacter; species Sulfitobacter indolifex. Next base: position 1,767,571 of record NZ_CP084951.1, read on the forward strand.
TCTCACGGACGGACTGCATTGCGGGCTCTCCTGTCTTGGGTGAAAACAGGCTCTGCCGGAATGGTTAACGCAAGTTCATGTATCCGCGCGTTGCGCGCAGATCAGCCTTCGGGATCGCGGTAAACACCCTGCGCTTTCAGCGCGTCCGTCACTTCTTTGGGCATGTAGGTCTCGTCATGTTTCGCAAGGATTTCAGAGGCCTCAAAAACCCCGTCGACATAGCGCCCGGTGCCGACCATCCCTTGGTTCTCTTCGAAAAGATCCGGCAAGACGCCTGTGAAAACAACCGGAACGGTCGCCCCGCCATCGGTCACGGCAAAGCGAATCGCCTCGCCCTGCCCGCGTTTCAGCGAGCCTTCCTCAACCAGCCCGCCGATGCGAAAAACCTCTGCCGGGCCGGGTGGTTCGGCAATCACTTGGCTCGGCGCGCGGAAATAGTTGATCCCGTCGCGCAGCGCGTAACCGATCAATCCGGTCGATAACACCAAGGCCACCGCCGCCACGGCAATGATCTGGATGCGACGCTGTTTCTTGAGGCTCTTCATGGGAAGAGCGGGGCCACCATCAGCCCCTCCGTTTCCGGAAGGCCCAGCATCAGGTTCGCGTTTTGCAACGCCTGCCCACTGGAGCCCTTGGTCAGATTGTCGAGCGCGGCCACCACCGTGGCGCGGCCCGTCTGACGGTCGCCCACCACGCCGATATGACAGAAGTTCGAGCCACGAATGTGCCGCGTGCTGGGCGCTTCGCCAAAGGGCAGAACCTCGATAAAGGGCTCATCCGCATAGGCTCTTTGCATCGTTTCATGGATCACCTGCGCATCCCCTTTGACATAGCAGGTCGCCAAGATACCGCGGTTTGCAGGCACCAGATGCGGGGTGAATTGCACCTGCACGGGCCGCCCGGCGACGGCCGAGAACTCCTGATCGAACTCACCCAAATGGCGATGCGTGCTGCCAAGCGCATAGGCGTGATAGCCCTCGCTCAGCTCTGCATGGAGCAGGTTTTCCTTCAGCGACCGCCCTGCACCTGACACGGCGCATTTCAGATCCAGAATGATGTCATCCAGATCAATCACCCCCGCCGCGATCAGGGGGCGCAGGGCAAACTGCCCCGTGGCCGCGTTGCAGCCCGTGCCCGCCACCAGACGCGCGGCGGCGATCTCTTCACGGTAGAATTCGGTGAGACCGTAAACCGCCTCTTTCTGCACGTCGACAGCCGCGTGTTTGTTGCCGTACCATTTGGCATAATCCTGGGGATCGCGCAGGCGGAAATCAGCGGAAAGGTCGACGATCTTCAGGTCTTTGGGCAGTGCCGCGATGACCTCTTGGCTGGTCTTATGGGGCAGCGCGCAGAAACACAGATCAATCTGCGAAAAGTCGATCTCATCAATGGTGACCAGCGCCGGCAGGTCAAGATGGCGCAGGTGCGGAAAGACCTCCGCCATGCTTTGCCCGGCCTTGGAGTTCGCCCCCAAAGCGGTGATCTTCATCGAAGAATGGCCAGCAATCAGCCGGATGAGTTCTGCTCCGGTATAGCCTGAGGCGCCGAGAATGGCGATGTTCTGGGTCATGGTCTGTCCCCTTGTTCGGAACGATTTGTAATGGGAATTCAGGCGGCGGTGAATGTGATCTGTCGTCGCAGGAACTGCGTCGCGCGGTCGCTCACGCGGGCGGGGTCTCCGGTGGTCAGAAAGGCCGCTTCGCCACTGCCCATCATATTGGGATGCCGTTCAAGATAGTCCGCCAAGGAGGCCGCCACCAATTCCGCTTGACTGAACACTTTGACCTCAGCCCCCAAAGCCGCCTGAAACGCCTCTTGCATTAGCGGATAATGGGTACAGCCCAAGATCGCCGCGTCGGGGTTGGGCATTTTACGTTTCAGCGCATCCACATGGCTGCGCACCAGCGCTTCGGCGAGGATCATATCGCCCTCTTCAATGGCATCGACCACCCCGCCGCAGGCTTGGGCTTCGACATCCACACCGATGGCACGGAAGGACAGCTCGCGCTGGAACGCGCGGCTCGCCACGGTTGCGGGGGTGGCAAAGAGCGCAACATGGTTTACCGCCACCTCGCGCGGCGGAGAATTGTCACCCCATTGGCGTTCAGTCATCGCTTCGATCAATGGCACAAAGACGCCCAGCACCCGTTTCTCGCGCGGGATCCAACCCTCCTGCATCCGGCGCAGGGCTGCCGCAGAGGCGGTGTTACAGGCGAGGATCACCAGATCGCAGCCCGCATCAAACAGCCGCTGCACGGCGGCACAGGTCAGATTATAGATGTCATCTGCGTTGCGCACGCCGTAGGGCGCATGGGCGCTGTCAGCGAGATAGACAAAATCCACCTCTGGAAGCCGTTCTTGCACCTTGTTCCAGACGGTCAGCCCGCCCAGCCCCGAATCAAAAATACCAACTGCCATGGTCCGTCGTCACCTGTCGGCTCTATGCCGTTCCTCAAACTCATAGCCAAGACCTTGATACTGGCCCGGCTTCGGTGACAACTCATATGTGGCTTTGCACAGGAAATCCATCATCGCTTTTGCATCCCGCGCCAAAGGGTCCAAAGCCGCGCGGGTAATCGGCACACCAATGGCCATCCGCACGGGGGTATCGACGCGGCCGCGAAATTCGCTGATCAGCAGCCCCATCCGCAGATTGGCATGCAAATGGCCCGCAATTTGGAACAATAGGCCGGTGTGCCCGTCAAAGCAGATCGGCACGACCGTCGCGTTGGATTGGGCGATCCTCCGCGCGGTGAAACTGCGTCACCCCGGATCCATCGGTTGCGAAAAGGGCCGCGCCTCAGTGCTGACTGTGCCGCCCGGAAAAATGCCAATGGCGCCACCTCCCTCAAGATCGTTTAACGCCCTGCGGCGGGTAGCAAAATTGACCGCCAAAGCGTCGCGGTCTTCGTCGAAATTGATCGGCAACAAATACCGCGTCAGATCCGGCGCGCGGCTAAAGATGGAGTTCGCCTTGATCCGGAAGTCTGGACGGGTCTGGCTGAGGATATGCCCCAACATCACCCCATCAAGAATGCCATAGGGGTGGTTGGTGATCAGAATAACCGGGCCGCTGGCCGGGATATTCTGAAGCGATCCGCGCATTACATCCAGTGACAGGCCACAGCGCCCTGCCATCGCGTCGAAGAACCCATGCCCGGCGGCTAAATCGTCTTGATACCCATCGGCACGCCTAAGCAAAGACACCCGGCCAGTGCTGTTTTACATCAGTGCGATCAGCGCCCTACCGCCCACGGAGCGAGCGGGAGGGCATAGCTTATGTCGGGCGGGTGATACGATCTCTTGCCTTACGGCGTCCTCCGGCTCGGGCGTTGTGCCCGACCCTAGAGGTAGATTGTAACGGATGTATTACTCCGCGGCCTTGGCCGTTGCGGTGCCCCCTGCGCGGATCACGCCCAGCAGTTCCTCGCGCCGTTTCGCGGCCTTTGCCTCTGCCGCTTGTTTTACCGGGCCAAAGCCGCGGATTTGCAGCGGCAGTTCGGCCAGTGCGACGATGGCATCGCGGGTCTGATCTGTTAGCTTCGGCAATACCTCAGCCATGTCCGCTTCATATTGTTTGATCAGCGCACGTTCCATCTTGCGCTCCGCGGTGTAGCCAAAGGGATCGAACGGCGTACCGCGCAGACCCTTGAACTTGGCCATCACCCGCAACGGCCCTTCGAGCCATTGACCAAACTCGCGTTTTTCCGGACGGCCATTCGGCCCCATCTTTGACAAAAGCGGCGGCGCCATGTGGAAGGTCATTTTGAAATCACCGTCAAACTCGGCCCGCGCTTTGTTACGGCTGGTGATGAGCAGACGGGCGACTTCGTATTCGTCCTTGTAGCTCAACAGCTTGTGATAACCCAAAGCGGCAGCCGCCCTTACGTCACGGTCCCCAATCCCGTCGAGCATCTTGGCATAGCGCTTTGCCAACCCTTTGCCCTGATACTCAGTCAGATGGGCCTCACGGAAGGCGATTTTCTCGTCCAGCGACTTGGGCAGTTCCACCACCTTGCTGGGCTGGCTCACCTTCGCCGCATCCTCGGGGTAAAGCACCGCCCAACGGCCAATCTCAAAGGCGCGCATATTACGCTCAACTGCAGCACCGTTCATGCGGATCGCTTCGTGCAGGCTCTCCAATGTCAGAGGCAGCAAGCCACGCTGCCACGCCGCACCAAAGATCATCATGTTGGAAAAGATCGAGTCGCCCAAAGCGGCCTTCGCCAGATCGGACGCGTCGAACATTGCCACATCGTCCTTCAGCCGCGCTTCAAGCGCGAGGCTCAAGCGGTCATAAGGCATCTGAAACTCAGTATCGCGGGTGAAATCGCCCGTAATGATCTGGTGCGAGTTGACCACAGCCCCGGTGCGGCCTGCACGGGTCAGGCCCAGCGTCTTGTGCCCAGCCGAGACCACCAGATCGCCGCCGATCAGCGCATGCGCCTCGCCGGTGGCCACGCGGATCGCGCTGATGTCCTCGGGCCGCTCGGCCAGACGGCAATGGATATGCACCGCGCCGCCTTTTTGGGCGAGCCCCGCCATTTCCATCATGCCTGCGCCCTTGCCATCCAACTGCGCCGCCTGTGCCAGCAGCGCGCCGATGGTCACAACACCGGTGCCGCCGACGCCGGTGATGACGACGTTATGAGTGCCGTTAATCGTTGGCAGTTCGGGCATCGGCAGGTCGGGAATGGTAAGCTCGGTGGTCGGGTCTTTGCGGACCTTTGCGCCTTCGAGCGTCAGGAATGACGGACAGAAGCCATTCACACAGGAGAAATCCTTGTTGCAGGACGATTGGTCAATCGCGCGCTTACGGCCCAACTCGGTCTCATTCGGCACCACGGCCACGCAGTTCGATTGCACGCCGCAATCGCCACAGCCCTCGCAAACGTCCTCGTTGATGAACACCCGCTTATCCGGGTCCGGGAACAGACCGCGCTTACGACGGCGGCGCTTCTCGGCGGCGCAGGTCTGGATATAGACGATCGCGCTGACGCCTTCATGCTCGCGGTAGGCCTTTTGCACGTTGGGCATCTCGGCGCGCTCATGCACTTCGACTCCCTTGAAACGCGCAAGATCCACGTCTTCCTTCTCGTCATAGACCACGGCGATGTTCTTCACGCCCATCGCCTTTAGCTCTGCGACGATGCGGTAGGCATCCAAATCGCCCTCGTTGTGCTGACCACCCGTCATGGCGACGGCGTCATTGTAGAGGATTTTGTAGGTGATGTTGGTTCCTGCGGCGAGTGCGGCACGGATCGCCTGCACGCCGGAATGGTTATAGGTGCCGTCGCCAAGGTTCTGGAACACATGTTTGGTATTAGAGAACGGCGCCTCACCGATCCAGTTCGCGCCCTCACCGCCCATATGGGTAAAGCCGGTGGTCTCGCGGTCCATCCACTGCACCATATAGTGACAGCCGATGCCCGCATAGGCACGCGAGCCTTCGGGCACTTTGGTCGAGGAGTTATGCGGACAGCCTGCGCAATAGTATGGCAGACGTGCCGCGATATCTTCGGCATTGTCCGAGCGCCGCGCCTCGTTCAGCGCTTCCAACCCGGCGCGGATACCATCCGTCTCGCGGCCCTCTTCCAACAGAATGCCGCCAATCTTCTCGGCGATCAGGATCGGATCCAGCGCACCACGGGTCGGGAACAGCTCTTCGCCATGCTCCATGCCGGCGCCGCCCTTGTGCCAGCCATAGACGCGGCGGTGCGTATCGTTGAACAATGCTTCTTTGATCTGCACTTCGATCAGCTTGCGCTTTTCTTCGACCACGACCACCAGATCGAGCCCATCGGCCCATTCGTGGAACCCCTGCATGTCCAGCGGGAAGGTCTGGCCGATCTTATAGGTGGTGATGCCAAGGCGCTCGGCTTCGTTCTCATCAATATTGAGCAGGCTCAGCGCATGGACCAGATCGAGCCAGTTCTTACCAGCAGCCGCAAAGCCAATCTTGGCCCCGCGTTTGCCCCACATGCGCTTGTCCATCTTGTTGGCGTGGGAGAATGCCTCGGCCGCGAAACGCTTATAGTCGATCATCCGCGCTTCTTGCAGGTGTGGTGTATCACCCAGACGGATGCTCAGACCGCCGTCCGGCATGTCGAACTCCGGCGTGATCAGCTTCATCCGGTTCGGATCGCCGTTCACCACACTGGTCGCCTCAACGGTGTCTTTCATCGTCTTCAGGCCCACCCAAAGACCCGAGAAACGGCTCAGCGCCCAACCATAGATGCCATAGTCAAGAATTTCCTGCACACCGGCGGGCGAAACCACGGGCATATAGGCATCCACCATCGCCCATTCGGACTGGTGCAACACGGTCGAGGATTCGCCCGTATGGTCATCCCCCATCGCCATCAGCACACCACCATGAGGCGAAGTGCCGGCCATATTCGCATGGCGCATCACGTCGCCGGTGCGGTCCACGCCCGGCCCCTTGCCGTACCACAGGCCGTAAACACCGTCGTATTTCCCCTCACCGCGCAGTTCCGCCTGCTGGCTGCCCCAAAGCATCGTCGCCGCGAGGTCTTCGTTCAGCCCCGGCTCGAAACGCACATTATGTTCGGCGAGTTTTTTCTCAGCGCGCTGCATCTGCAGGTCGACCGCGCCCAGCGGGCTGCCGCGATAACCAGTCACATAGCCTGCGGTATTGAGCCCCGCCGCGCGGTCGCGTGCGGATTGCATCATCATCAACCGTACCAGCGCCTGCGTGCCGTTCAGCAGCACCGGGCTTTTCTCAAGGTCGAAACGGTCATTAAGTGAGATCTTTTGCGTTGTCATGGCGGGCCCTCCCTAGCACGTCAGTCTTGCATGATTGGCCCCTATATAGGTCACAGTTGCTGACCTGTATAGCAGATATTTTCGCAACGTCGGCCTTACAGGGGACGGTTTGTGCTGTTTTCTCCCGCCTATTAAGATAGGGGAAAGGCTGGGCAAGGAAAGTACGCGCCATGGATTGGGACAAACTCAGAATTTTTCACGCCGTGGCCGACGCCGGGTCGCTGACCCATGCGGGCGACAAGTTGAATCTGTCGCAGTCCGCGGTCAGCCGGCAGATTCGCGGGCTTGAGGAACAGCTCAACACCAACCTCTTCCACCGCCACGCACGCGGGTTGATCCTGACAGAACAGGGTGAGCTGCTGTTCGATGCGACCTCGGCCATGGCCAAGCGTCTCGACGCCGCCGCCGCGCGCATCCGCGACAGCGAAGAAGAAGTGTTTGGTGAGCTACGGGTCACCACCACCACCGGCTTCGGCACCCTTTGGCTCGCCCCGCGCCTGCCCAAACTCTATGAACAATACCCCGACCTCAAAGTCGACCTGATGCTCGAGGAACGCGTTCTCGATCTGCCCATGAGGGAGGCCGATGTCGCCATCCGTATGAAAGAGCCGAGCCAGGCCGATCTGGTCCGCAAACGCCTGATGACCGTGCGCATGGGACTCTACGCCACCCCTGAGTATCTTGAGAAACATGGCACCCCAAAGCGCATGGAAGACATGGCCGATCACCGTTTGATCTGTCAAAATACCGACAGCGATCAGGTCGGTGCCGGGCTGCAATTGGTCAAAGAGCTGATGATGTATGACCTGCGCTCACTGCTGACGGTCAACAACTACTTCGGCGTTTTGCAGGGCGTGGTGCATCACCTTGGCCTTGGCGTGCTGCCCAACTACCTCATTCAGGACTTCCCCCATATCGTGCAGGTGATGCCCGATATCGAATCCGCCGAAGTGCCGGTCTACCTTGCCTACCCCGAAGAGCTTCGCCAATCCAAACGCGTCGCCGCTTTCAAGGATTTCGTGCAGGAAGAGATCATAACCTACCGCAAACTCTGGCGCGAACGGACCGAAGGCGAAGGCTGACCCCCCGCCGCCACCTCAGCCATGCATTAGGCGCATATCGGCCATGATGACTTGCGATGTTAAATAGCCTTGATCTGAGCAGCTCTGCCTCCTATTTCATCGTCATGAAGATTGACAGCCCGAGGGCGCGTCGCTTCATACCTCCCTGTTGGACTTGGCCGAGCTTCGTGCTCGGCCTTTTTTTTGGCCTATCCCATTCTTTCAGGCCACAGGCGGCCAAACCCACTTCCCCCCCGCCACTTCCCCTTGTATGAGGGCGCGAACGCGCCAGCCGGGGAATTTCCATGCAAGATCCAGCCATCACTCCTGACCTCATCGCCAGCCACGGGTTCACCCCCGAGGAATACGCAGAGGTCGTGAACATCCTCGGGCGCGAGCCGAACTATACCGAGATGGGTATTTTCTCGGCCATGTGGAATGAGCATTGTTCGTATAAATCCTCCAAAAAGTGGCTCCGCACCCTGCCCACTGACGGCCCGCAGGTAATCTGCGGCCCCGGCGAAAACGCAGGCGTGGTCGATATCGGCGACGGCCAGGCGCTGGTCTTCAAAATGGAAAGCCACAACCACCCCTCCTACATCGAGCCCTACCAAGGCGCCGCTACCGGCGTGGGCGGCATCCTGCGCGATGTCTTCACCATGGGCGCGCGCCCGATTGCGGCGATGAACGCGCTCAGCTTTGGCCGCCCCGACCACCCCAAAACCCGCCAGCTTGTGCACGGCGTCGTCGAAGGCGTCGGCGGCTACGGGAACTGCTTCGGCGTCCCCACCGTGGGCGGCGAAGTGCGCTTTGACACCGCCTATGACGGCAACTGCCTGGTCAACGCCTTCGCGGCGGGCCTCGCAGATGCGGACAAGATCTTCTACTCCGCTGCCTCCGGTGTCGGCATGCCCGTGGTCTACCTCGGTGCGAAAACAGGCCGGGACGGCGTCGGCGGCGCGACAATGGCATCGGCCGAATTCGACGACACGATCGAAGAAAAGCGTCCCACCGTCCAAGTCGGCGACCCCTTCACCGAAAAGCGCCTGATGGAAGCCACGCTTGAGCTGATGGCGACCGGTGCCGTGATCTCGATCCAAGATATGGGCGCTGCGGGCCTCACCTGTTCGGCCGTGGAAATGGGCGACAAAGGCGGCCTTGGCGTGCGTCTCGACCTTGAAAAAGTGCCAACGCGCGAACTCAACATGACCGCCTATGAGATGATGCTCAGCGAAAGCCAAGAGCGGATGCTCATGGTGCTGCGCCCCGAACTTGAGGCCGAAGCCAAAGCTGTCTTCGACAAATGGGATCTCGATTTCGCCATCGTCGGCGAAACCCTCCCCGAAGACCGCTTCCTCATCTGCCTCAATGGCGAGGTCAAAGCCGACCTGCCGCTGTCGAAACTCGCATCGACCGCACCCGAATACGACCGCCCGTGGGTGGAAACTCCCGCCGCAATGCCGCTGGCCGACACCCCACAAATCGACCCCATCGGGGGTCTGCGCGCGCTGATCGGCTCTGTGAACCACAGCTCCAAAGCGTGGGTCTACGAGCAATACGACACGATGGTCATGGGCGACACCGTCCGCCTGCCCGGCCTCGGCGCTGGCATCGTGCGCGTGCATGGCACCAACAAAGCGCTGGCATTCACCTCCGACGTGACCCCACGCTACGTCAAAGCCAACCCCACCGAAGGCGGCAAACAGGCCGTCGCAGAAGCCTACCGCAACCTCTGCGCCGTAGGTGCCAAACCGCTTGCAACAACCGACAACCTGAACTTCGGCAACCCCGAAAAGCCCGAGATCATGGGCCAGTTCGTCGGCGCGATCAAAGGCATCGGCGAAGCCGTCGGCGCGCTCGACATGCCGATCGTCTCGGGCAACGTCTCGCTCTATAACGAGACCGACGGCAAAGGCATTCTGCCCACGCCCACCATCGGCGCGGTTGGCCTGCTCGACAATGTCGATGACATCATCAGCAACCAGCTACGCGAAGGCCATATTGCCCTGCTGGTCGGCGCCGCTGGCAGCCACCTAGGCCAATCCGCCTTGCTCGCCGAAGCCTTTGGCCGCATCGAGGGCGACGCGCCCCATGTCGATCTGGCAACCGAACGCCGCCACGGCGAATTCATCCGCGCGCAGGCCAGCCATATCTCCGCCTGCACCGACCTCGGGGATGGCGGCCTTGCCCTCGCCGCCTTTGAGCTGGCCGAAACCGCCGGCGTTGGCGTCGAGCTTGAAAGCGATGACACCGCGGTCCTCTTCGGCGAAGATCAGGCCCGCTACCTCATCGCCTGCACCGCCGAGGCTGCCGAGACACTCATCGCCGCGGGCAAAGAAGCAAACGTTCCCGTCTCTCAAATTGGCGCCTTCGGTGGCAACAAGGTCAGCTTCGGCGCTGCCTCCGCCCCGCTCACCGATCTGCGCGAGACCTACCGCACCACCTTTGCCAAGACCTTCGCCTAAGAAACTCTGGTTTCGGAGCCGCCCTTGCTTGTGACCAAACGGTCGCGCGCAGGGCGGCGGGACAAGCGAAATCGCCGAGGGGCCCCTTCAGGGGATGCGGCTATTTCGCTTGGCGCGACGACAGGCGGGTGACAGGCCGGGATCAATCAAGGGTGGGTGCGAAACCTTCTGGTTTTGGAGAGACCCGCAGCCCCCCTCCCTCTCCTCATCGCCTAAACGGCTGCGTTCAACCCTGCCAACATCCGCGCCTTTTCGCCCAGATCATCGGGGCGCGAGATCGCCTCAGCCAGCGCTTCCAAAGACGCAATCGAATGCCCCGCGCGAAAACTGTCAACATGAGGCAGCATCGCGCGAATGCCCGCAGCCTTGGGCGCGAACCCGTCCCAGCGGAGCAGCGGGTTCAGCCATATCACCCGCCGCGCCGTCAGATGCAGCCGCTGCATTTGCCGTGCCAGTTCCGCCGGATCGTCTCGGTCAAGCCCGTCGGTCACCAACAGCACAACCGCGCCCTGCCCCATAACCCGCCGCGACCAATCGCGGTTGAACGCCGCGAGCGCAGTGCCGATGCGCGTGCCGCCCTCCCAATCCTGCGCCTGTGCGCCCGCTGTTGCCAGTGCCACATCCACGTCGCGCGTGGCGAGATGCCGGGTGATATTTGTCAGCCGCGTGCCAAAGGTAAAGCCATGCACCTGCGCCCAGCCCGCACCCTTGCGGTTGGCCACCGCATGAAGGAAATGCAGGATCACTCTGCTGTATTGGCTCATCGAGCCCGAAATATCGCAAAGCACCACAAGGTTCGGATAGCGTTCCCGCGGCTTCATCCGGTAGAGCCGCTCCATCTCCCCCCCACGCCGAAGCGCCGCTTTCATCGTGCGCGCCACGTCGATCCGCCCGCGCGCCGCCGCCACATTCCGCCGGCTGGGCATCGGCGGCACCGGGAGGGTAAGCTTGGCCAACATCCGTTTCGCCTGAGCCATCTCGGCAAGGCTCATCTGTTCGAAATCCAGCGTTCGGAGCCGCTCACGCGCCGACATGGTGAGGCTTGCATCCACCTCTATGAGTGTCTCCTCCGGCGCGGGCTGATCCTCACGGACCGGTGCTTCCGCCCCGTCTAGCAAAGCCTCCGCCGCGCGTTTTTCGGCGGGGGTCGCGGGACGGTCCTCCTGCACACCGCGAATGGCAGGCAGCATCGCAGCCATCATATGTTCCAAATAGCGCGGATCACGCCAATACAGCCGGAATATCTGCGCAAAGACCCGCGCCTGCTCAGGGCGGCTCACGAAACAAGCATGCAACGTCCAATAGAAATCGCGGCGGCTGGTGAAGCCAACGGCGGCAACCGCCTCCACCGCCTCCACCACGCGGCCCGGCCCGATGGACAGCCCCGCCCGGCGCAGAGCGCGGGCAAAATGCGTGATATTGCCCGCAAGCTTAGGATCGTCCGGCAATTCAAGGGGGAGCTGCTCGGCCATTCTGCTCAGGCAGGGACCAGCGACGCGCGGGCCTGCTCAAGAATACGCGCGGCTTCGGAGCCTTGGAGCTTGGCGATGTCATCTTGGTATTTCAGCACCGCCCCAAGCGTGTCGGCGATCACCTCAGGGCTCAGCGTTGTCACATCCAGCGCCAACAAACATTTCGCCCAGTCAATTGTCTCTGCCACACCCGGCTTCTTGAACAAATCCTCGGTGCGCAATTGCTGAACAAAGGCTACGACTTCGCGGCTGAGCGCTTCCGCCGCCTCAGGCGCGCGGGCCTGCAGGATCGCCATCTCGCGTTCCACATCCGGGTAGTCAACCCAGTGGTAAAGACACCGCCGCTTCAGCGCGTCATGCACCTCCCGCGTGCGGTTTGAGGTTAGGATCACGATCGGCGGCTCCGGTGCGCGGATCGTGCCAAGCTCGGGGATCGTCACCTGAAAATCACTCAGCGCCTCCAGCAGGAACGCCTCAAAGGGCGCATCGGTCCGGTCCAGCTCGTCGATCAGCAGCACCGGCGCGCCGTTCTCGTCGGGACGCAGCGCCTGCAAAAGGGGGCGTTCAATCAGGTAGTCATCGCTGAACAACTCTTGGGTCAGTGCACGCCGGTCCGCGCCGCCCCCGGCTTCTGCCGTACGGATCGCCACCATCTGCGCCGGAAAATTCCACTCATACACTGCGCTTGAGGCGTCGAGCCCTTCATAACACTGCAACCGGATCAATCGCCGCCCCAGCCCCGCGGCCAGCGCCTTAGCAATCTCGGTTTTGCCCACGCCTGCTTCGCCTTCCAGAAACAAGGGCCGCCCCAGTGTCAGGCTTAGGAACACAACAACCCCAAGGGCGCGGTCACAGACATAGCCCTCCGCGCTTAGCATCTCTTGGACCGCGTCGATGGTTTCAATGTTTTTCATAGGCCCAGTGGTGCATTCCCGCCCCGCCCCGTCAAGGGGTCTGACAGGGCTTGCGCAGATTGACGTGATTTCTTCGCGCTGGCATAGTCTTAACCAATAATTGACGGCCACTGGGGACAACCACCGGGGCCACAGGGGCAGATATGGGACAGTGCACTATCATCGCGACCCGGCGCGGCGGGGTCTGACATGCGCATTACCGCTGTCACCTGCGTCAAGAACGAAGGCCCGTTTCTGCTGGAGTGGATCGCCTTTAACCGGGTGATCGGGCTTACGGATTTTCTGTTTTACTCCAATGATTGCACCGATGGGACTGACCGACTTCTAGACGCGCTTGGCGCGCAGGGCATCGTCACCCACCTGCCGAACCCGGCCACCAACCGAAACTACCAGATGCAGGCGCTGAAAGACGCGCGGCGTCAGCCCATTGTCACAGGAGCGGATTGGGTCTGGGTCGCGGATGTGGATGAGTTTCTCAACATTCATGTGGGTGACCACCGCCTGCCCGCATTGATTGAGGCTTGCGGCAACCCACAAGCGATCTCGGTGCATTTTCAGTTCTTTGCCAATGGCGGGGTTACCGATTACGTCGACAGGCCCGTCATCGCGCAATTCACCCACAGCCATAATCCAGACATCTGCGGCGCTGACACGGCGATGGAGGTTAAGTCGCTAATCCGGCGCGACTTCCCTCTTGGTTACTACGGCGCGCATCGGCCCTTTCATGACGACGAGAAAGACCAGCCCCATTGGACGGATGGCGCCGGCAGGCAGGTCCCCGACCTCTTTCGCAGCGCCGCCAACAAACGCCGCATCCGCGCTTTTCCCGCCCGCGGCGCGCGGCGCTTTGCGACGCTCAATCACTACGCGCTGCGGTCACTCGACAGCTATCAGGTCAAGAATGACCGGGGCGATGTGAACCGTGAGCATCGCGCCTTTGATGACACCTATTGGCGCGAGCGCAACGATGCGGCGTGGGAAGATCGCTCAATCCAACGCTACCTGCCGGCCCTCGGTGCAGAGATAGACCGCCTTAAGGCCTTGCCGGGTATCGCAGATTTGCATTTGGAAGCCGTTGCCGCTCACCGCGCGCGGCGCGATGCGCTTCTGGCTGACCCGGCCTATGTAGAAATGCGCGAACAACTTCTTAACGCCAGCCCCTATTGCGCCGCCGAAGCGGACATCCTTGCTGAAATAGGCCTGCCATGACCGGGCCACGCATCATAAACCTCGGGCTGCCAAAAACTGGCACCACGACACTGACCGACGCGCTGCGCCACGCGGGGCTTAAGGTCGCCGATTGGCGCATCCGTCGCGGGCAAAGCAATTTGCCTGATATCGTTGGAGAGCATGTCGGACGGATCCTTTATGCCGATTACTTTGTCAGCGGCGACCCGTTGGCGCGGTTGCGCGAGTTCGATGTGGTCAACGAGATGAGCGCCGTGCGCCATGACCGTAGCCTTTGGCCGCAGACCGATTGGGGGTTGTTGCAGGCCATTCAAACTTACCACCCAGACATCAAGTTCCTCCTGTCGCACCGCGACCCGGTTAAGACGGCCAACAGTATGATGCGCTGGCGTAATCTGGGCAACAAACGCTTGCCGCAAGCGGACGTGCCGGGCCTGCCACGGGGTTTTGGCCGCACTGAGGCCGAACTGGCCAAATGGGTTGAGGGGCATTTTGCCTTCTGTCGCCGCATATTTGCGGGATGCGACAATTTCTTGGAATTCGACATCGAAGACCCTGATGCACGCGACAAGATCGCGGCCTACCTCGGCATCGAACTGCCGTGGTGGGGCCAGAGCAACACTGGCAAAGCAGAGGCCGAATAATGCGTCTAACCCTGTACATCGGCCCAACTGAAAAAGCCGCCGCACGGCTGCGCAACATCCTAAAACAACAACAGAATGCACTGCTAATGCAGGGGGTTTACGCGCCCGATTGGAACCATGTTCGCCTTTATGCCGCCTGCGCCGCGCCCGATGCTGTGGGGCTGCTGCGCTATCGACGGGGTCTGGACAGCCCCTTGATCCACACCACGCTGCCCGACGAATTCAACGCGCTGATGTCTCGCGAATTGGCCGAGACACACGCCGATCATGTAGTGCTAAGCGCTGCGCAATTGGGCAACTTGCTGTCCCGACCCGAAGAGCTTGCCCATCTGCGTGACCTGCTTTCTGCGCATTTCGATGACATTCAGATCGTCGCCCACCTTGACGAACAGGCCCGCCTGCTTACGGCGCATTACGCCTTTGCCGTGACCGAAGGCCGCCGCCATTCTTTGACCCAAGAACTGGCCTTGACCCAAGATTTGGCTGTGGCTGAACGGGGCAACTGGTGGCAAGCTGCGCGTGAGAATACTGAGAACGCGCCTGACTTCGGCCTTTTCCCTGATGTGCAAGACCCGCCGTTTTGGCTCGATTACCATGCGCTACATGCTCATTGGGCCGAGGCTTTTGGCACTGAGAATATCCATTTTCGCCCGCTCAACCTTTCGCATCTATTGTCAAAGGACGGGGCCCGCGAAGTCACCGACAGTCTTTGCCTGACCACGCCCCTCGGTCCGGTTGACCCCGGTCGCGCGATCGCAGCCCTGCCCGCGCCATGGCTTACGCGGATGCAGCGATTTAACGACGTGTTGATACGCTACCTACAGGTACATGATCTTTCTTGCCCACGTAGTACGTGGAACCAGATGTTGCAGGCGATCCAGATCGGCGGCGCGCCAATCCCCCCCGGCAGCCTCGCCCCGATCTCTGCGCATTTCGCTGCCGACAATGCCGCACTGATCGAAAAGTTCCCCGCACTGGCCAAGGCGCTGACCCCCGATACGCCCGCCCCCCTTTGGCGCGAGGCGGACCCCGCATTCGGCTTTCGCGCAACGCAATACCTCGCCGCCTTTGCCCACCGCATCCGCACCACTGCAACCCCGCTGGCTCAAAAACGCGCGGAGGCTGAGATGGCGCGCCGCTCCGCCACCAAGTTTGAGACGATGCTGCACGATCCAGATGCTTCTAAGGACGTGCGCAAGGCCAAAGTCCAACTGTTGAACCGGGTGAAGGTCAACCATGAGATGATCCTCAGCAGCCCCTTCCGTCCGCACAACCGCACAACCCTTGAGGATGAAGACCAGCCCGCGCCCGCCTATACCGCCGTCCCGCCGCGCCAATTGCCGCCCGGCAGCAGCGGCAACGTCATCGTCGGCTGCATGAAAAACGAGGCACCGTATATCCTTGAATGGGTCGCCCATCACCGCTCCGTGGGTTTTGACAATTTCCTGATCTACACAAATGATTGTACCGATGGCACCGATGCTGTGCTGGCCCGACTGCAAGATCTGGGCATCCTCCAGCACCGCAACAATGACGATTGGAAGGGAAACTCCCCGCAGCAGCATGCGCTGAACCAGGCGCTTAAACAGCCGCTGATACGCGATGCTGAATGGATCGCGCATATTGACGTGGATGAATTCGTGAACATTCGCACCGGCAATGGCAGGCTGGATGACTTCTTTGCCGCCGTGCCGGAGGCGACGAACGTCGCCATGACATGGCGGCTTTTTGGTCATAACGGGGTGACGGCGCTTTCAGACGCCCCGGTGATCGGCCAGTTTGACCACTGTGCCCCCGCCTATTGCCCCAAACCCCATACTGCATGGGGGTTCAAGACGTTGTTCCGCAACATTGGTGCCTACGAAAAGCTTTCCTGTCACCGGCCCAACAAGCTGGATGATACGCGGGAAAACCAGGTGAAATGGGTCAATGGCTCAGGCCAAGATATGACGCGCGAAGCGCTGCGCAACGGCTGGCGCTCTTCCAAAAGCAATATCGGCTATGAGCTGCTGCAACTGAACCACTACGCGCTACGCTCGGCAGAATCGTTCCTGGTTAAACGCCAACGCGGACGGGCGCTGCATGTCGACCGCTCCATCGGGATCAACTATTGGATCCGCATGGATTGGAACGATCACCGTGATGTCACCATTCAGCGCAACCTGCCACGCCTGCAGGCCGAGATGGACCGGTTGCTGGCAGACGATCAACTCCGCGCACATCACGAAGCGGGCCTTGCTTGGCACCGTGCCAAGGCCGAAGACCTGCACCAAATGCCAGAGTTTCGCGATCTCTACCGCCAAGCCCTTAACATCCAGTTAAGCGCGTCCGAGCGGGTGGCCTATGCCCTTGCCCTTGATATGGAAAGCTGACCTCGTGACGGACACCTCGACTGAAGCCAATTTCATCCATTCCCGCGGTATGAAGTTCCCCGACGACCCTACAATTCTGCGCGGTCGGGTCCGCAAACTGCTGCGTCAAAATTCCTATGAGACCAAAGAAAGCGAGGCAGCCTTGCGGGTGGTCCGCGAAGGCGACCGGGTGATCGAACTGGGCGGCGGTGTCGGCTATATGTCGACGCTGGTGGCCAGCAAACGCCAGGTCGCCTCGGTGCATTCCTTTGAAGCCAACCCCAACCTCATCCCCTATATTTGTCGCGTCCATGCAGCTAATGGGCTAAGCAACGCGCATGTCACCAACGCCATTCTCGGCCCCGCGCCGGGCAAGGTCGATTTCCATGTGCGCGCGCAGATCCTGTCGTCCTCCATGACCCGCTTTGAAGGCGAAGACCCTCCCGAAACCCATCAAATCGACGTGCTTGATGCCGCTGGGGTCTTCGCCGAGTTGAACCCCACCGTGCTGATCTGCGATATCGAAGGCGCAGAGGTGGACCTAATCCCCACACTGCCCCTCGCCAATCTTCGGGCGGCCATCATCGAACTGCACCCGCAATGGATCGGTCCTGAGGGCGTCAACAAGGTCTTCGCCGCGTTTATGAACGCCGGCCTGGCCTACTATCACCGTGGTTCGCATAACAAAGTCGTGGCATTCCGCCGTGAGTGGTAAGCCCCCCTCCCACCTCGCGATCCTTTGCCTGCGCAATGAGGGCGCGTTCCTTCTCGAATGGCTCGCCCACCACCGCGCCATCGGGTTTGATCATGCGCTGGTGTTTTCCAACGATTGCGACGACGGCACGGATGCGATGCTTGACCGTTTACAAGCACTTGGCGGCGTGACCCACATCCGCAACGACGGCCCCTATGATAAAGGCGGGATACAGTTCACCGCGTTAAAGACCGCTGCCGATTTGGAGGTTGTGCAACTGGCCGACTGGATCTTGCCGCTCGACATTGATGAGTTCGTGAACATCCATTGCGGCGATCACAGTCTCGCCGCGCTGCACGGCGCCTTGCCCGAGGCCACGTCGATCACCCTCACATGGCGGCTGTTCGGCAATGCCGATCAGGTGCGCTACAAAGACCATCCCGTGACCGAGACCTTCACACGCTGCGCGCCCGCCGTGATGCATTGGCCGTGGCGTGCCGCGATGTTCAAAACGCTTTACCGCAACGACGGCACCTATGCGCAACCCGGCGTGCACCGCCCCCGTGGCCCTGATCCGGCGCGACTGGATCAAGCCCGCTGGTTCGACAGCCATGGCCGCCCCCTGCCCGACCTGTTTAAAACCCGCCGGATCTTTTCCAATTACGGACGCCAAAATCATGGTCTGGCTCAGATCAATCACTATCCCTTGGGCGCAATGGAAACCTACGTGCTTAAAGCCGACCGTGGCCGCGCCGTGCACAGCGACCATATGCTGGGGCTAGACTATTGGGTGGAGCGGAATTTCAACACCGAGACCGATACGACAATCAGCGCCACCGCACCGGCGCGCGCGCGGGAACTGGCCGCGCTTAGGGCTGATCCAGAACTCGCCGCGCTGCACGACGCTGCGGTCGCATGGCGCCGCACCCGTTTCGACGCGTTGATGGAACAAGAGCCCTTTCGCGCCCTCTTCGGACGCCTGCTCATGGCGCCGCCAAGCCGCCCGGTGACCGCCAAGGCTGCACGCTTTATGGTTGAGTATGCAAGACGCGGCCAAGCGCACGAAAGCCAGCATTAAAACGCTCGATGGCGCACTGCCCCCGGAAAACCGTCACATTCTCTTCAAATTCTCACGGATTTTCCGCATTTTTGCCCTATTATCCGGCTAACCCTAGCTGAGAAGGCGGATCTGCCCCGCCGCGACAAGCCCTGAGGATGCCCGATGCCGAGCGATACGCCCACGATCGAAAGCTCACTGGCCGATATGCCCAAACGCGAATGGCTGCGCGCGGTTGAGGCCGTGGCCGAAGAGGACGGTTATTTCCAGTCTCTCGGCAAACGCCATTTCTCGGCCTTTATTGAGCGTGACAGCACCCTGCTCGTCACCTTTGAAACCTATCAAGGCATGCACGCACTGTCGGACAAGGCGCAGCCCCTGGGCTGGGACATGGTACGCAACCACGACTGGTCGCATCTGTGTCTGGCCAGCGACGGTGACACATGGTTCCGCGCCGAAGAGGTCTACGCCTATTTCGACCGGCTGATTGATGATGGGTTCTTCGACGAATTCGAGCAGGTTCTTTTCTACGGCGCTGGTCCCTGCGCCTATGCCGCCGCCGCCTATTCCGTCGCCTCTCCGGGCGCTGCCGTGGTCGCGATCCAACCGCAGGCCACGCTCAACCCACGCCTCACCGAATGGGACGACCGTTTCACCGATATGCGCATTCTCGATTTCACATCGCGCTACGGCTACGCCCCCGATATGCTCGACGCCGCCAAACGGGTTTTCGTGCTCTATGATCCCAAAGAAACACTCGACGCGATGCACGCTGCGCTCTTTACCCGGCCCAATGTGACCAAGCTGCGGATGCCCTACATGGGGGACGCACTGCAAACTGACCTTTTGGAGATCGACCAGCTCGACCCGCTGCTGCAGGCTGCCGCGGATGGCACATTGGATGCCACGCGCTTTGCTGCCCTTTACCGCGCGCGGCGCGATTATCTGCCCTATCTGCGCAATCTCAGCCAAGCGATCAACGCCCAAGGGCGCGAGATGCTACTCGAAGCCGTCTGCGCCAATGTCAGCTCGCGGATGAGCGCGCCCCGCTTTGCCCGCCGCCTCGAGCGGATGCGCGCCCGCCGTCAGGCCCGCACGGCAGAGGCGGCCACCGCCACCGGATAGGTTTTCAATCTGGCGCGCGCCCCCGCTCTGTGCTAGCCCGCGCCCATGACACAAAGCATCACGATCCGCCGTCCCGACGACTGGCACCTGCACCTGCGCGACGGCGATATGCTGCGCGCCGTACTGCCCCATAGCGCCCGCGACTTCGCCCGCGCGATCATCATGCCCAATCTCGTGCCGCCGGTTGTGACCGGTGCCCAAGCCGCCGCCTACCGCGACCGGATTTTGGCCGCCCTGCCCGAAGGCGCGGATTTTACCCCGCTGATGACCCTCTATTTGACCGAGGACACGGACCCCGAAGATGTGGCCCGCGCCCACGCAGATGGACTGATCCACGCTGTCAAACTCTACCCCGCAGGCGCCACCACCAACTCCGCCAGCGGCGTCTCCAACTTCGACAAGGTCGCCCCCGTGCTCGACCGCATGGCCGAAATCGGCCTGCCGCTCTGCACCCACGGCGAAGTCACCGACAGCGAGATTGACATCTTCGACCGCGAAGCCGTCTTCATCGACCGCGTGCTCGACCCGATCCGCCGCGCACACCCTGCGTTGCGCGTGATCATGGAGCATATCACCACCGCCAATGCCGCAGACTACGTCCGCAGCAACGACAGTGGCCTCGCGGCAACGATCACCACGCACCACCTCGTGATCAACCGCAACCACATCCTCGCCGGCGGCATCCGCCCGCATTACTACTGCCTGCCCGTCGCCAAACGCGAGACCCACCGCCTCGCCCTGCGCCAGGCGGCCACATCCGGCGACGCGCGATTCTTCCTCGGCACCGACAGCGCGCCGCACACCGATGGCGCCAAACTGCAACCCTGCGGCTGCGCAGGCTGTTTCACCGCGCCCAACACAATGTCGATCCTCGCGCAGGTCTTCGAAGACGACGGCGCGCTCGACAAACTCGAAGCCTTCACCTCGCTCAACGGCCCCGCCTTCTACGGCCTGCCCGCAAACGAGACCCGCATCACTCTGCGCCGCGAAGCCCCTGCACACCCCAGCAGCATCGACACACCCGACGGCCCGGTCACGGTCTTCGACCCCGGTTTCGACCTGCACTGGACCTCTTAAGCTTCATCCTCTCTTAAATACCGATCCGACCTCTCCCTGCCCAAGGACGCCTGCCATGATCCCCACCAGCCACCCTAGCCCCGAAGAAATGGCCCGCCTCACCGCGCGCATGCTGCTGGAGATCGGCGCAGTCCATTTCAACGCGGAGGAGCCCTTCACGCTGGCCTCCGGCTTGCCCAGCCCGACCTATATCGACTGCCGCAAGCTGATCTCGCACCCGCGGATCCGATCCACGCTGATGGATTTCCTTACCGTCACCGTGATGCGCAACGCCGGTTTCGAGGCCTTCGACAACATCGCGGGCGGCGAGACCGCAGGCATCCCCTTCGCCGCTATGGTGGCTGAGCGCATGGCGCTGCCGATGACCTATGTACGCAAAAAGCCAAAAGGCTATGGCCGCAACGCGCGGATCGAAGGCGAGATGACCGAGGGCCAGCGCGTGCTGCTGGTCGAAGACCTGACCACCGATGGCGGCTCGAAACTCAGCTTCGTCGACGCGATTCGGGAAACCGGGGCGAGTTGTGCGCATACCGCGGTAATCTTCCACTACGGCATTTTCCCGCAGACCGAAAAGACCCTTGGTGACCATGGCGTTAGTCTGCACGCATTGTGCACATGGTGGGACGTGCTGGCCGAAGCCCGCGCGCAGAACGCCTTTGATGTGGCCACCCTGACCGAGGTTGAAGCCTTCCTCAATGCCCCGCGCGAGTGGCAAGAATCCCGCAAAAGTTAAGCGAGATTCACCAAGATGTTGACGTAAGACCCCACCACAAGGCAAGATGTGGTGGGGTCTTTTGCGCGCAGAGATATCCACAGAAAGATACAATTTGCGCCGGGCATACCCACTGGCTATGACGACCATCTGGGTAAATATGGGTGAGGTCATGAACGAGATTACATCGCTGAACGCGAACCAATTGGCGGTGCAGGCACCGGAATCGATGCCGCATTCGATTGAGGCCGAACAGCAATTGCTGGGCGCCATCCTGACCAACAATGACGTCTATGACCGCGTCGCTTCCGTCATTGGCCCCAAACATTTCTACGAGCCGGTTCACGCGCGGATCTTCGATATCGCGGCCCAGCGTATCGCTAAGAACAACCTCGCCTCCCCAGTAACGCTCAAAGCTTTCATGGAAGACGACGAGGGGCTGAAAGAACTCGGCGGCCCGGCCTATCTTGCCCGCCTTGCCGGGGCCGCAATCAGCGCCTTTGCCGTGCGCGACTACGCACAGATGATCTATGACCTCGCCGTGCGCCGCGACCTGATCCAACTGGGCCGTGACATCTCGGCAAAGGCCGCGCAGGTCGATGTTGCGTCTGAGCCGCGCGAGCAGATTGTCGAAGCGGAACAGGAGCTCTACAAACTGGCCGAGCAAGGTCAGGTCGAAAGCGGTTTCCAGTCCTTCCTCAAAGCGGTGACCGATGCGGTGAACGTGGCGAACGCGGCCTACCAGCGGGACGGCGGCCTCTCGGGCGTCTCCACCGGCCTGATCGACATGGACAAGAAACTCGGCGGCTTGCACCGGTCTGACCTTTTGATCCTCGCCGGGCGTCCATCGATGGGTAAAACCTCGCTTGCGACAAACATCGCCTTCAACGTGGCCAAAGCCTACAAGCGTGGCCAAAAGCCCGACGGCTCCACAGGTGCGGTCGATGGCGGTGTGGTGGGCTTCTACAGCCTTGAAATGAGCGCCGAGCAGCTTGCCGCGCGTATCCTTTCAGAAGCTGCTGAAATCCCCAGCCAGCAGATCCGCTCGGGCGACATGACCGAGACCGAGTTCCGCCGGTTTGTCGACGCCGCCAAAGCCCTCGAAGCCTGCCCTCTGTTCATCGACGACACGCCCGCCCTGCCGATCAGCCAACTTGCCGCCCGCGCGCGGCGGCTCAAACGGACACATGGGCTGGACGTGCTGATCATCGACTACCTGCAGCTGGTCCGCGGCACAGGTAAATCGGAAAACCGGGTCAACGAAATCTCGGAAATCACCATGGGTCTCAAGGCCATCGCCAAGGAACTCGACATTCCGGTGATCGCGCTGTCACAGCTGTCGCGTCAGGTGGAAAGCCGCGACGATAAACGTCCGCAGCTGTCGGACTTGCGCGAATCCGGCTCGATCGAACAGGACGCCGATGTGGTGATGTTCGTGTACCGCGAGGAATACTACAAAGAACGTGAAAAACCCGGCGATCACGAGCTCGACAAGATGGCCGCGTGGCAGGAAGAGATGGAACGTCTGCACGGCCGCGCCGAAGTGGTGATCGGCAAGCAGCGTCACGGCCCGATTGGCACCGTCGATCTCAGCTTTGAAGGTAAGTTCACCCGCTTTGGCAACCTTGTGCAGCCTTGGCAGCAGGGCGATCGGGACGAACAAGAATTTTAAGTCTACCCCAAAGGCATGGTCAGCGCCCGATTTTGCGGCGCTGACATGGTGCCTCAGCCCATCCGGCGCCCCTTCAAATTCACATCTGCGAATAAATGATTTGGATTGCTCCCCTCTCTTGCTAGGCTAGGTGGGACAGTTCTGCGCACCCGCGTTTGAACCGTCATTCATATTGGGAGGAACCACATGACAAACATCATCCGAGCCATCTGCCTATTGCTGGCCAGCAGCTTTGCCTTCGCCCTTCAGGCCGAAGAGACCGAGCGCTACGGCAAGCAGAAGGTCGTCTATCACATCAATTACAACGGCGGCGAAGCCTCTAAGGCGCATTTGGGTGCCATGCGTAACATCCAGAACCATATCAACGCCGTCGGGGCAGAGAATATCGACGTGAAGGTCGTGTTGCACGGCAACGGTCTAAGCCTGCTGGCCGATGCCAAGGGCAACGAGAAGATGCAGACCACCGTCTCATCGCTTAAGGGCCAAAACGTCAGCTTCCACGTTTGTGATAACACCCTGCGAGGACGCAAGATTAGCTACGAAGACGATCTCTATGATGTCTGGGAAGAAGACATCGTGCCCTCTGGCGTCGCCGAACTCTCGCGGCTCCAGCAGATGGGTTATACCTACATCAAGCCTTGATCTGAAGCGCCCGGGGGGCATCCCTCCGGGCGATAAGCGTGTCCTCTGCCTACGTTGCTTCGGCGGCAATCTGGACAAGGGAGGTGAAATGGGTTTGGCCTTTCGGGATACGCGTAATCCTACCCACGTCATCCAGGCTGGCACTCTGCCTGTGACGCTTGGGGGAATTTCACACCTATCCCCGTGCAGCGCGGGCCACCTCTGTCTCAGTCAAAGCGTATTTTGACGCAAACTTCGCGCGGGCGGCAAGAAGCCTCGGGTCGTCGGGTTTCATGCCCAAGGTACGGATAAACGCAATGCGCTGCTGCTGTTTCAATGCTTCGGTGTCGATATCCGTGCCCATGGCGCGATCGATGATCTCTCCGCCCGGGCTGACGTGGAACCACTTGTTGAAATCGCGGAAATGATGCTGGTTGTGCAACCGCGTGACATGGCGCTCTACCGCGGTTTTAGGGACGGTCAGATGCGCTGTCATATGGAACCATTCATAGATCAAAAAGGTCAGCACCCCGCCCAAGGGCACAACTGCTGTCGCAATCCAGATCGCAGTCTCAAACCCCAGCAGCGCCGCGATTCCCCAGACCAACAGGAAATTGCCTGCCAGCATCGGCAGGGCGACCCAGAGCGGGACAAAGAAAAGCCCGTGGTTGGTGGGAAAATCATGGTGCCCGTAATGCGCGCGGTAAAGCAGATCAAAGGCCCACTGCCGTTTCGGCGGATCAAGGTGAAAGATATGGCGGTGTAGGTTGTATTCGTTCAACATCTGCGCTGCGACCCCCAGCGGGACCAACGCCCAACACCACAGCGGCGCCCCCCAAAGCATCGCCACAATGGCCACCACACAGGCCAGCGCCATAAGTGACACGCCCGCATGGCCGAACATGATCTTGATCCTTGTCACCCGCCTGACCTCCCTGCCCTGCGCAACCGGCCCATCTTGGGCAACCCGTAGGCAAAAGCCTATCAAATCGACCACCTTCCTGTCGCGCATGACGTTAGGTGCCCTTGGCCGCTTGACCTTGCCCTGCATTCCGGCCCACATCCGCACATGAGTAAAGCGACCCTGACCATCGACCTGCAAGCCATCGCCAACAACTGGCGCGCCCTTGACCGGCTGACCAAAGCCGAGACTGGCGCGGTGGTCAAAGCCGACAGTTACGGATTAGGGGCCGAACGCGTGGCCAACGCTTTGGCACAGGCCGGCGCGCGGCAGTTTTTCGTAGCTTTGGCCGAGGAAGGTGCTGCACTGCGTCAGGCTTTGGGCGACAGGCCGGTCATCAACGTTTTCTCTGGCCATATGGCAGGCGATGCCGAGGCCATCCGCGACGCGGCGTTAACGCCGATGATCAACTCAACCGAGCAACTTTTGCGGCAACTTGAAACCCTGCCCGGCCACCCCTTTGGTGTTCAACTCGACAGTGGGATGAACCGCTTGGGGATGGAACCCGCAGAATGGGCCGCTTTGCGCGACATCGCGCAGAGCCAGCCCCTCACGCTTATCATGTCACATCTGGCCTGCTCAGATGCGCCCGACCATGAGATGAACGCCGCGCAATTGCGCAGTTTCCACGACATGACCCAAGGGATCGATGTCGCGCGCTCACTGTCGGCTACAGGCGGTATCCTGTTGGGTTCAGACTATCATTTTGACGTTACCCGTCCCGGCATCGGACTTTATGGCGGTCGCCCCTTTGACGACGCGCAGCCAGTGGTGACCCTCGACGTGCCGGTCATTCAAACCCGCACCGTGACCCCGGGCGAGACTGTAGGCTATGGCAACAGTTGGACTGCGGATACCATGGTGACGCTTGCCACGGTCGCTGCGGGCTATGCCGACGGGTTAAAGCGTGCCCTAGGAAATGCGGTGGGTGAGGCATGTTTTCAACACGACGGAAAAACACTGCCCATCGTTGGCCGCGTATCGATGGACCTCATTACGGTCGATATTTCCGCGCTTTCCGACGTGCCCCAAACACTGCAGCTAATTGGCCCCGGACAGGGTGTTGATGATTTGGCAGATTGGGCCGGGACGATCGGCTATGAAATTCTCACCTCGCTCGGTGCAAGATACGACCGGCATTATATCGCTTAAATCGGCGATTTCTTACCGTTCGCGAGAGTTCGGAATGAAATGCAAGCCGATTTACCGGCCTCAAACGGTGCAAACTCCCATGGCTTTCCGATGCCCGTCGGAAAAATAAAACCCCACATTAGAGCGAAAAATTTCCTAAATACCGAAGGTTGTGCCATACTATCGGCAACACTTAGCTAAATCCCCAGCATAATTCCGCATAGAGTTGGAACAAAGAAGGATAAAGGGGCGTTAGTCGGCAGAAACTTGCTTAGTAGCTCTTCCAGGGGGGAGAAAGTATGTCCCAGCTTCGTTCCATTGCCTACCTCGCTCAATTTGCATTTCAGCGCCTCGCGTTGGCCATTTTCGCCCTTGCGGCGCTCGCGCTTACCGGTGCCAGCCTCATGGCCGCATTTGGCCTGTGGAATTGGGTCAGCCTTGACCTTCAATATGCCGGGGAGCCTGTCGAAAACGCCGGGATGTATGCCCAGCTTGCCCTTACTGCTCTGGCCGTCGGTCTGTGCTTTTTCCTGCCCACCAACCGCCGTGTGATGCAGCTTGAAACCTCGCACCGCCAGTTTAATGTCGGGATGCAGGACGTGGCCCGCGCCTACGGCATGGTGCACGCCGCTGATCGGGCAGAGACCTTTCAGATGAGCTCGGAATTCGACTCGGTTCGTGAGCGTTTGGCCTACCTGCGCGACCACCCCGATCTCAGCACGCTTGAGCCTGCAGTCTTGGAAATGGCCGCCCAGATGAGCCATGTGGCCCGCGATCTGGCCGAGGTCTACTCCGATGAGAAACTGGCCCGCGCACGCAGCTTCCTAAAGCAGCGTCAAGAAGAGGTTGAATTGTTTAACAGCCGCCTGGACCAGGCAAAGAGCATCTCGACGGAAATGAAGCATTGGCTGCATGAGGTCGAACTTGAAGAGAGCGTCGCTGTGGCCCAGCTTGAGCGTCTGCGTGAAGAGATGCGTGAGATCATGCCAGAAATTGGCCTTGAGCGTGTGGTGCAAACCCAAGCGCCTGCGACCAACCGAAAGCCTGACCCCACCTCGCTTGATAACATCGTGATTGATCTTCCTCCCAAGGCCGCCGAATAAGTTAGGCGGCAGCATCCGGCCCATGGGTTCCCCCCCGGGATCATCGCCCACGGGCCGGATGCTTTTCCTTTGACGCCATTCCACCCTTGAGCGAAAAGGGCGCATGGCAAAATCCTCCTCCAGTTTCTCTTGCACCGAATGCGGTGCGAAGCATTCCAAATGGTCCGGGCGCTGTGACGCCTGCGGCGCTTGGAATTCCATCGTCGAAGACAAGGGCATCTCTGCAGGTCCGCCCAGCAAATCCTTGGGCGCGCGGCGCGGGTCCGCGATTGAGCTGACCGACCTTGCCACCCAAGAAACCCCGCCCCCCCGCGCCCAATCCGGCATCGCCGAGTTGGACCGCGTTCTAGGTGGCGGATTGGTGCCGGCCTCGGCGATCCTGGTCGGCGGTGATCCGGGGATCGGGAAATCCACCCTCCTCCTCCAAGCCGCCGCGCATTTTGCCAAGTCAGGGCTCAAAACCATCTACGTTAGTGGCGAGGAAGCAAGCGCTCAGGTCCGTATGCGCGCGCAGCGCCTAGATCTGGCCGAAGCGCCGGTGAAATTAGCCGCCGAAACCAACCTGCGCGATATTCTAACCACGCTGGAGGCCGAGCGCCCGCAACTGGCGATCATCGACTCAATTCAAACCATGTGGGCCGATAATGTCGAGAGCGCCCCCGGATCGGTCAGTCAGGTCCGCGCCGCCGCGCATGAGCTGACCAGTTTTGCCAAACGGCGCGGTGTCGCGGTGATTCTGGTGGGCCATGTCACCAAAGAGGGCCAGATCGCAGGCCCGCGTGTGGTAGAACATATGGTCGACACCGTGCTTTATTTCGAAGGCGAGCGCGGCCACCAGTTCCGCATCCTGCGCGCAGTGAAGAACCGATTTGGCCCGGCGGATGAGATCGGTGTCTTTGAAATGACCGGTAGCGGCTTGGCCGAAGTCACCAACCCCTCGGCTCATTTTCTGTCTGAGCGCGGCCAACCCTCCCCCGGCTCCGTTGTGTTTGCGGGCATCGAGGGCACGCGGCCCGTTTTAGTTGAGCTTCAGGCGCTCGTTGCACCCTCGCCCCATTCCCAAGCGCGGCGCACCGTGGTGGGCTGGGATTCGGGGCGTCTGGCGATGATCCTTGCCGTGTTGGAGGCGCGCTGCGGCATCCCCTTTGCTGGGCTAGATGTCTACCTCAACGTTGCAGGCGGTATGAAGATATCTGAGCCCGCCGCCGATTTGGCCGTGGCCGCGGCAATACTTTCGGCCCGCGAAGACGTGGCTCTTCCCGCCGAAACAGTTGTTTTCGGCGAAATCAGCCTATCCGGTGCGCTGCGACCTGCCAGTCAGACGGAAAACAGGTTGAAAGAGGCGCAAAAACTTGGTTTTACGAGCGCTATTGCACCACGCGGCGGGAAAGCCGTGGGTGCGACCGGAATTGCGCTGAATACAATGAGCGATCTGACCGGATTTGTTGGCGAAATTTTCGGGGCGGGCTGATCCCCCCTTTAGACGAGGGCGAGAACGCGCATGGACGGTTTTACCATTATTGACGGGGTGGTTGCGGTGGTCATCGTGCTATCGGCACTGCTGGCCTATGGCCGCGGGCTGGTGCGCGAGTTGATGGCGATTGTTGGCTGGATTGCAGCCGCGGTATTGGCCTTTCTCTTTGCACCGCAGGTTGAACCGCTGGTGCGCGAACTGCCCTATATCGGCGAATTCCTTGCCGATAGCTGTGAACTGTCTGTGATTGGCGCCTTCGCACTGGTCTTTGCCGCGGCACTGATCATTGTTTCGCTCTTCACGCCGCTATTCTCTTCGCTGGTGCACCGCTCGATCCTCGGCGGAATTGACCAAGGCCTTGGCTTTATCTTCGGCGTTGTGCGGGGCGTCTTGCTCGTCGCGATCGCCTTTTTCGTCTATGACACCGTCATCACCGGAGAGCGTGCGACCGCAGTCGATAACAGCCGCTCTGCCGCTGTCTTCTCGCGCTTTACCGGCCAGATCGAAGAAAAAGACCCCCAAGAGGCACTTGGTTGGATCACCAACCGCTACGAAGCGCTCGTCGGGAAATGCAGCGCCTAAGCGTTCATAATCCCTTAACAGACTAGATTTAGACAGGCGGCCAGAGCATAGGGCCGCCTGTTTTGCGTTTGAGGATGGTCGGTTACACATTTTGGTCAACCGCATCCGCCCCGGCTGCTCATCTTACGGTCAAGCGTCCCGCTTTATTGTGGCTGTCTTCCCCTGCGTGCGACATGCGGGGTGACAGCCGGGTACGAAGCCCCTACATAGACACCGACCCCACCCGGATTCGGAGTTGCCCCGTTGTCCAAGCTCATGCCACCTGCCCATCCTTTTGACACATCCTATCTGCGCGACAGCGGAGATGAGGACAAACTGAAGGAGGAATGCGGCGTTTTCGGCGTTGTTGGCGTTGCTGATGCCGCCACTTTCGTGGCCCTCGGCCTCCATGCCCTCCAGCACCGCGGACAGGAGGCTGGCGGCATCGTCAGCTATGACCCCGAAGCTGGTTTTCAATCTGCCCGCCGCTTTGGCTATGTGCGCGATAACTTCACCTCGCAGGACATCATGCAGACCCTGCCCGGCGAATTGTCGATCGGCCACGTGCGCTACTCCACCTCCGGAAACAAAGGCCCGACCGCGATCCGCGACGTGCAGCCCTTCTTTGGCGAGTTTGCCATGGGCGGTGCGGCGATTGCGCATAACGGCAATATCACCAACGCCAATGCCCTGCGTCGTGAGCTGATCGAGCGCGGCTCGATCTTTCAGTCGTCCTCGGACAGCGAGTGCATCATTCACCTCATGGCGCGCTCGTTACAGCAGAACATCCCCGAACGGATGGAAGACGCCCTGCGCCGCGTCGAAGGTGCCTTCTCTGTCGTGGCCATGACCCGCACCAAACTGATCGGTGTGCGCGATCCATTGGGCGTACGCCCGCTGGTTCTGGGCCGGGTTGGCGATGGCTGGGCACTGAGTTCGGAAACCTGCGCGCTCGACATTATCGGTGCCGAATTCGTACGCGAGATTGAGCCGGGAGAGATGGTGGTTATCACCGAAAAAGGCGTCGAAAGCCACTTTCCCTTCCGCCGCGTGCCGTCGCGCTTCTGCATTTTTGAACATGTTTATTTCAGCCGTCCTGACAGTATCCTCGGTGGTCGCTCGGTCTATGAAACACGCGAGAATATTGGCCGTGAACTGGCCAAGGAAAGCCCCGTTGACGCCGATCTCGTCTGCCCCGTGCCCGACAGCGGCACCCCGGCGGCGATTGGATTTAGCCTCGAGTCCGGCATTCCTTACGCGATGGGGATCATCCGCAACCAATATATGGGCCGGACTTTCATCGAGCCGACCGAGCAGATCCGCAACATGGGTGTGCGTCTTAAGCTCAACGTCAACCGCGCGCTGATCAAAGGCAAGCGGGTGATCTTGGTCGACGACTCGGTGGTGCGCGGCACGACCTCTCGCAAGATCAAAGAGATGATCCTCGATGCCGGGGCGGCCGAAGTGCACTTCCGCATTGCTTCCCCGCCGACGGCTTGGCCTTGCTTTTACGGCGTCGACACCCCGCAGCGTGAAAAGCTGTTGGCCGCCACCATGTCGGAAGAAGAAATGCGCGATCACCTACAGGTCGACAGCCTCAAGTTCATCTCACTCGACGGGCTCTACCGTGCGGTGGGCGAAGCCGAAGGCCGCAAGGCTGATTGCCCGCAATATTGCGATGCGTGTTTCTCGGGTGAATATCCGGTGATCCCAGCCGATCAGGTGAAAGAAGGGTTCCAAATGAAGCCCGCCGCCGAATAGAGCAGCGCATTATTTTAGTCAAAGCAAAGGCCGCGCCCGGTTCCCCGGATGCGGCCTTTGCTTTTCGTCTTAGGCGGTTGTTCAGTTCTGCACAGCAGGCTCTGCGGCATCGTTGGCGCTTTCGGTGGCATCATCAACCGCCTCAGTGATCGCCTCTCCGGCGGCATCAACGGTGTCGGCAATTGCGTCAGCGGCTTCCTCAGCGGCTTCCGTCACCTCCTCGGCCACGGCGGGCGCATTGATCGCATCAGAGGCTTCGATCGCCACTTCCTGCGGCCCCTTGCCCGTGAAAAGCATATAGCCCGCCAGCGCAATCACCGCCGCCACGACCAACCAAATCAGATTCTTCATTTTATTCCCCTCGTTCTACGCCCCGCAGAGTTCAAGATTACCCCCGCAGTCGCATACCCGTCAATTGCCCCACAATGGCCGAGGATCAAGAGGAAATCGAGGCAAACCCCATGCATAGCGCCATTTTGCGGCTTGAAGATGCCCCCTGTCGGGTTTACCTTGCATTCTCGGAATAGGTAACAATCAAAGGACCATCACCATCGCTCGCAGACCTCATAACGCGCCGCCCCAACGTGACACTGGCCCGCGCGTCAACGACAAGATCCGCTCCACTGAAATTCGACTGATCGGTGCGGACGGCGAAAACGTCGGCGTTGTAACGCCTCAGCGTGCCATGGAAATGGCCGAAGAAGCTGGCCTCGACCTTGTCGAGATTTCGCCGAATGCCAAGCCGCCTGTGTGTAAGATCATGGATTTCGGCAAGTTCAAATATGAACAGCAAAAGCGCGAGAGCGAAGCCCGTAAGAAACAGAAGATCATCGAGATCAAAGAGGTCAAGTTCCGTCCGAACACGGACACGAATGACTACGATGTGAAGATGCGCAACGTCTTCAAGTTTCTCGAAGGTGGCGACAAGGTGAAGATTACTCTGCGGTTCCGTGGCCGCGAGATGGCACACCAGAACCTTGGTCGTGAGCTTTTGGAACGCGTTGCTGCAGACACCAAAGACATCGGTCGGGTCGAGAACTTCCCAAAGATGGAAGGCCGCCAGATGGTCATGGTGATCGGGCCTCTGCCCAGCAAGTGATCTGATCGGTCTAGGGCCTGCATCTCAGGCGAGATAGGCCGCTCCTACGACACAATCGAACAATGCAAAACGCCCCCGAATTACTTCGGGGGCGTTTTTTGTTTCGTTGTTGTTTGTGCTTAGCGCAGCAGGTTCGAAATGTTGCGCACAACCGCACGGCGGTTTGCAGGCTCCGCCGTGGTCGTTGGGACGCGCAGCTGGCTTTCACCATAGCCTTGCGTGATCAGGTTTGCTGGTGGCACGTCAAAGTACTCAGTCAAAGCCAGCGCGACAGTCTCCGCACGACGGTCGGACAGCGCGAGGTTGTAACCCGCATCGCCAACGGCATCAGTGTGCCCTTCAACCAGGATCACAGTGCGCGGATCGTTCGCAATCATATCGCGCAATGTGGAGCCGATATTTGCAAGCGCACGGGCTTGCTCAGGCTGGATCGCGGCAGAGCCGGTCGGGAAACGGACGGCATCCAGTTCCAGCTCAGGCGCAAGCGAGCGGACCTCACGGATTTCGCGCACCTGACGGAGCGAGAATGTCCGGCCTTGGTCACTGCGCAGTTCAGCTTGCAGCGCCTGACGCAGCGCGGCTTCGTCCTGAACGCTCGCACGCTGGGCCTGCTGAGTTTCTTGTACCTGCGGCAAATCGTTTACGATAACCTCGCGTTCTTCAACCAGGTCATCAACCAAAATGTACTCCCGGCCCTGCGCGTCAAAGTTTGTGCGGCGCAGAACAGTACCATCACGCGAGCGAATGGTCTCAATCCGGCTACCGTCATTCTTAGTCACAATTGTACGTGTCGAGCCATCATCGAAGGTCTGTGTCTGAACTTCGTCGCCAGGGCGGCGGATCAGCGCGTTGTCGTCCTTCAGAACGCGGTATTCACCGGTATCGTCCTGCACAACCACGCGGTCACCCGAACGGCTGACGATTTTCTCGCCATTGTTCAGCACCGACCCCACGGCCACAGCACCCAGACCTACAAGCAGTGCTTTTTCGAAGTCCGACAGGCCACTGTCGTCATCATCTGCCTTTGCGGCATTCGCACCAGCAGCGGCATTCACTTTGGTGTCGAAGTCTTCGCTTGAGCTGCGCACATCTTCTTCGGTCACTTCCTCGGTGACAACTTCGGCTTCCGAGTTGTTTTCAGCGGCGGCCGCGGCAGCAGCGGCTGCTTCACGTTCCGCACGGCGCTCGGCACGACGCTCTTCGCGGCGCTCTGCCTGACGGGCTTCACGGCGTTCATCACGTTCACGAATTTGCTCTTCGGTCAGGCCGGCATCCGCCTCTGCGCCAACAGCTTCACCGTTTGTTTCAGCATCGGCTTCGGTCTCTTGAACCTCTGCTGTGGCTTCGGTGTCTGTCGTGGTTTCAACGGGCTGAACCTCTTGAACAGGCTCGGTGGTCTCAACCACTGGCTCAGCATTTGCTTCTGCTTCGGTGGTGCTTTCGGTCTCAGTTTCGACTTCAGCTTCCTGCTCGACTTCAGCTTCCGCCTCGGTTTCAGCAGATGTCTCAGTCTCGGCTTCCACTTCCGCTTCGGCTTCAACTTCCGCTTCGGCCTCAACCTCTGTTTCGGTCGTCATCTCGGCTTCAGTTTCAGCAGCCGCTTGCTCAGCAGCGGCTTCGGCCTCGCCTGCAACTTTGGCAGCTTCTTCCGTGGCAGCCTGGGCTTCAGCTTCTACCGCAGCAGCAGCCTGCTCGGCTTGTTCATTGGCATTTTCCAAAGCGTCGGCAGCAGAACCTGCAGCCTGATCCAAAACAGAACCAGTTTCCGCCTCAGCTTCACCGTCGACCTCAGCTTCAGCTTCACCTTCCGCCTGAACTTCAGCTTCAGCGCTTGCTTCTGCATCCGCGCTCAGACCAGCGATGACCCGAAGCTCTTCAGCGTTTTCTACAGTCTGATCATCAAACGCGCAGGGGAACTCAGTCGCCTCACCTACGGGGCCGCATTCGGCGATATTTTGATCCTGTGCAAAGGCACCATGGGGGAAGGCCAAAGCAAGGCTCAGACCCAGCGAAGTTGTAGATCTCAATAGGTTTTTCATGTTCACGTCCTCATCATTACGGGAACGCCGTTCGGGCAGCGCTTGTCACCTAACGCATGATGGGTCTTCTTGTTCCGCTATCCAATATCAATACCTTAGCCCATAAAAATACCGCGCCCCCGGGCAGGGACGCGGCAAAGGTTTACGACTTGTTATCGGCTATCAGGCGATGGCCTGTACCGCCCGGCGTGTCATGACCGCGCAGAGGTGCGCGCGGTACGCGCCACTGCCATGCAGATCGCTAATCATACCGCCCCCATCAAGGGACAACCCCTCCAGCGCACTTGGCTCAAAACGCGAAGACAGCGCGGCTTCAGTCTCCTTCCAACGAAAGACCCCCTCGTTCGACGCGCCCGTGATCGCCACCCGCACGCCATCGCTGAACCGCGCGACATAGGCTGCGACCAGTGGGAAACGTGAGGCGGGTTGGATGAACTTTTCGTAATGCGCCGCCTGCGGAATGGGGAAGCGCACGCCCGTAACGATCTCACCCTCTTCCAATGCTGTGGTGAACATCCCTTGGAAATAGTCATCCGCCGCGATCTCGCGCCGGTCGGTTTCAATGGTGGCACCGCTGGCCAAGGCACCCGCCGGATAGCAGGCGGAAGGATCGTTGTTCGCCAGTGATCCCCCGATCGTTCCCCGGTTGCGCACCGCCGGATCACCGATCCGCGCCGCCAGGCTCGCGAGCGCCGGATAGCTCTCTGCCGCCTCGCGCATGACGGTTGCATGGGTGGTACCGCCACCGATCCAGAGCGCGCCATCACGCATTTCGACACCCTTGAGCGCGCCGATCCCCGCCAACGACACCAACACCGACGGCATCGCCAGCCGCGCCTTCAATGTCGGGATAAGCGTTTGCCCCCCGCTAAGCGGTTGCGCGTCCTCTTGTCCTAGAGCTTTGACCGCATCAGCCACGCTGTCGGGGCGCTCTATTTCGAATTCATACATCTTTCATCCTTCCCAGAGGCCGCTAAGCGTTGCCTCTTTTCTCAAACCAATTTTCGGCAGGCCGAAGCGCTCAGCCATTCATCGCCTCCCAAACCCGCGCGGGGCTGACCGGCATGTCGATATGGCCAATGTCCTTCCCGCCCGAGCGCATGGCGTCGAGCACCGCGTTGACCACAGCAGGCGGCGAGCCAATCGCCCCTGCCTCCCCGCAGCCCTTCACGCCCAAGGGGTTGTGGGTGCAGGGCGTCTGGCAGGAGTGATCCACGTCATAGAACGGCAGATCGCTGGCGCGGGGCATGGCGTAATCCATGTAAGACGCGCTTAGCAATTGGCCGTCTTCGTCGTAGGTGCAGTTTTCCAGCAGTGCCTGGCCGATGCCCTGTGCCAAGCCTCCA
This sequence comes from Sulfitobacter indolifex, assembly GCF_022788655.1. Lineage (NCBI taxonomy): Bacteria > Pseudomonadati > Pseudomonadota > Alphaproteobacteria > Rhodobacterales > Roseobacteraceae > Sulfitobacter > Sulfitobacter indolifex. Next base: position 1,802,885 of record NZ_CP084951.1, read on the forward strand.
TGCACTTGGCCCGTCACGATCATCGGGTTCACGACGTTGCCAAAGTCGTCGGCTGCGGTGAACCGCTCGACCGTGACATGCCCGGTTTCTGGATCAAGCTCGACCTCGCAAGCATAGGCGCCTGCGGGATAGGTGAAGTTCGACGGATCGTAGAAGGCCGTCTCCTCCAGCCCCGGTTCGATCTCCTCCAGCGGGTAGTTGTGTGGCACATAGGCCGCCAGCGTCACATCGCCCCAAGCCACGGATTTGTCGGTGCCTGCCACGCTGAACGCGCCATCCTTCAACTCAATATCCCCTTCCGAGGCTTCAAGCAGGTGGCTTGCGATCTTTTTGGCCTTGGCGATGATCTTTTCCGTCGCCCGAACCATCGCGCTGCCGCCCACGGCCAGCGAGCGGGAACCATAGGTGCCCATTCCCATCGGCGTGCGCGCCGTGTCGCCATGGACGATCTCGACCATGTTCTCGTCAATGCCGATCATATCCGCGACCACTTGGGCGAAAGACGTCTCATGCCCCTGCCCGTGGCTGTGGCTGCCGGTCATCACAACCAAGCCGCCGGTCGCGTTGACCCGCACCGTGGCGCTCTCGTAGAGTCCCGCGCGTGCGCCGAGTTGCCCGACGAGGTTCGACGGCGCGATGCCGCATGCCTCAATATAGCAGTTCACGCCGAAACCGCGCAGCTTGCCTTTCGCTTCACTCTCGCGGCGCCGCGCCTCAAAGCCCGCGTGGTCAGCGATCTCTTCGAGCTTGTCCATCGTGGCGTTGTAGTCGCCCGTGTCATATTCCACCGCCACCGGGGTGGCGTAGGGAAACTCCGTCACGAAGTTTTGGCGGCGCAGGTTGATCGGGTCGACCTTCAGCTCATGCGCGGCTTTGTCGATCAAACGCTCCAATTGATAGGTCGCCTCGGGCCGCCCGGCACCGCGGTAGGCGTCTACTGGCACGGTATTGGTAAAGACTGCCTTAACATTCACATAGATCAGCGGTGTTTTGTAGTTCCCGGCCATCAGTGTGCCGTGCAGCCACGTCGGCACCGAGGGCGCGAAGGTCGATAGATAGGCCCCCATGTTCGCATAGGTATCAGTGCGCAGCGCGGTGAAGTTATTCTCGGCATCCAGCGCCAATTCGATCTTGGTCACATGATCCCGGCCATGGGCATCCGACATGAAAGCCTCAGACCGGCTGGAGGTCCATTTAACCGGCCGCCCCACCGCCTTGGCTGCGAAGGTGCAGAAGGCTTCTTCCTGATAATGGAAAATCTTGGTGCCAAAGCCGCCGCCCACATCGGGGGCCACGACGCGCAGCTTATGCTCGGGGATGCCCAGAACGAACGCGCCCATCAACAGACGGATCACATGCGGGTTTTGGCTGGTGGTATAGAGCGTATAATCCCCAGCCGAGCGGTCGTACTCGCCGATCGCCACGCGCGGCTCCATCGGGTTGGCGACAAGGCGGTTGTTGACCAGTTCCAGCGTGGTGACATGGTGGGCCTCCTCAAAGGCCTTGTTCACCGCGTCTTTGTTTTCCTCAACAAAGCCCCAGTCATAGCACAGGTTGCTAGTCAGATCGTCATGCACCTTGGGCGCATCGTCTTTGACCGCGTCTTTCATGTTCACCACGGCGGGCAACTCATCGATATCGACGACGATCGCCTCAGCGGCGTCGCGCGCCTGTGCCAAGGTTTCCGCCACCACGGCGGCGATGGGTTCGCCCACATGGCGGACCTTTTCGTGGGCTAAAACCGGGTGTTTCGGCTCTTGCATCGGTTGGCCGTGTTTGTCGGTGATCTGCCAGCCGCAGGGCATGCCGCCGATTTCGGCAAAATCCGCGCCCGTGAAAATCTTCAGCACGCCGGGCATGTCTTCGGCGGCAGAGGTATCGACCCCGGTCAGCCGCCCATGCGCCACGTCCGAGCGCAGGAAAAACACATGGGTCTGGCGGCGCAGGTTAATATCATCCGTGTAGCGCCCCGATCCGGTGAGAAAGCGAATGTCCTCCCGTCGTTTGCTGCTGGCGCCAATTCCCCGCGTCGGTTCAAGATCCTTAGGCATAATGTCCTCCCGTTTGGTGGCGGTGCGGATGCACCTGATCTGTCACGCGGCGCCCGGTTCAGGTGGTCCTCCCTCCGCCATCACCGGTCTGCTCTGCGTGACGCTGTGCTTGGGTTTACTCTGCCGCCAGCGCGCTGACGTCCTGACCACTGGCGGCCATGATCGCTTTGACGATGTTGTGATAACCGGTGCAGCGGCAGATGTTGCCGTCAAGGTAATGGCGCACCTCGGCCTCGCTCGGTTTGGGGTTGTCCTTGAGCAGAGCCGCCGCCGACATCACCATGCCCGGCGTGCAAAATCCGCATTGCAGCCCGTGGTGATCCTGAAACGCCTGCTGGATGGTGTTGAGCGTGCCATCCGGGGCCGCCTGCCCTTCGATGGTGTCAACCTCGGCGCCGTCAGCCTCAATCGCGAACATGGTGCAGGCCTTGACCGCATTCCCATTCACATGAACCACACAGGCCCCGCATTGGCTGGTATCGCAGCCCACATGGGTGCCGGTGAGTTCCAGATCATCGCGTAGGAAATGCACCAGCAGCGTGCGGCCTTCGACCTCCCCCGACGCGGGTTTGCCGTTCACGGTCATCTTGACCTGTGTCATGTTCTTCCTCCCAGTCTGACGCTTGTTAGAGGCAGTTAAGCACGACAAGCTCTAGTTGAGAACACATATTTTCAGAGGTTTTTTTCTCAGCCGCCGCCTGCGCTTTTGCCGGGGTTTCGGGGCTGCGGACGGGTTGGGATTTCCTTGAGCAATCCGCCCACCCCCATGCCCGCGATATCCGCGCTGGTGACCGGAATGCCGCAAACCAGCCGCGACAGCACCCAATCCGCACCATTAAGCGCAGGCGAGCGGGCGCAGCCCGGCAGGCCGATGACGGCACGGGTGCCCAGATGGCCGAGAAAGAGCAGGTTGCCGGGGTCCACCGGCATGCCAAACCGCGTCACTTCGCCGCCCGCTTGGCGCAAGGCGGACGGGGCGATGTCATTGATGTCAGAGGTGGCCGAGGCGGTGAGAATGAGGATCAGATCGGTCTGTGCCGCGGCAATCGCCTCGACCAAAGGGGCGCTGCGATGGGGGACCGTGGTGACATCTTTCAATTCCACGTTCAGCGCTTTCAGCCGCCCTTCCACCGCTGCGCGGCCCTTGTCTCCGGCGCCGCCGGGAACATCGGTGATGATGAGCGTCGCATCGCGCAGGACGGGTGGCGCAAGGCGCAGCGCGCCCTCTCCCGCAGCCACACAGGCGGTCTCTACCGCCTCGGCAGGCACGGCATATGAGATGATTTTGATGGTCGCCACCATGCCGTTCTCACCCATCTGTTGATGGGGCGGCACCGTGGCCAGCGTGATCATCGGATGCACTGCATTGATCGCCTCAAGCGCCGCACGGTCCATCACCACCACGCCCGGCCCATCGGAAAGCAGGTTTACCCGCCCGGTGAAGGGTTTCGACATGTGAAGACCCGGCCCACAGAGCGCTTGGGCCAATCTGGCAGCACCGGTGTTTTCGTCAATGTCGCCGGGGTCGAGCCGGGCGACGATTACCTCTTCGATGCCAGCAGCCAAAAGCGCGTCGATATCGGACTGCTCCAACACCCGCCCCTTGCGCAGACGCCCCTTTGCAACGGCCACGGAATGCGCCAGCGTCGCGCCAAGCGCATCGCTCAATGGGACCGGGCCGAACCTCATGGGCGGCGCAGGCTTTGGATCATTTGGGCGAGGATCGACACAGCGATCTCGGCGGGGCTGGCAGCACCAATGTCGAGACCGACCGGCCCGTGAATGCGCGCGGCCTGATCCGGGGCCACACCTGCCTCTTCCAACCGCGCAAGGCGGCTGGCCTGTGTTCGGGTCGATCCGAGCGCGCCGATGTAGAACGCCTCAGACTCAAGCGCCACATGCAGCGCCGGATCGTCGAGCTTGGGGTCATGGGTCAGCAAAACAACGGCAGAGCGGGCGTCGAGGCCGATTTCGTGCAGCGCGGCATCGGGCCAGTCGTTCATAAGGTCACAATCGGGAAAGCGCGCGGGCGAGCCAAAAGCTTCGCGAGGATCGACGACAATCGGATCAAACCCAGCTTCCCCCGCCATATGCACCAGATGCTGCGCGATATGCACCGCGCCGACGATCACCAGCCGCAGCGGCGGGTTGTGGATGGCAATGAAACGCCCGGTCTCCTCGTCCACGCCCGAGCGATCTCGGCGAAGGCGGTCTGAGTGCCGGTCCTGGATCAGCTGCCGGGTGCTGCCGTCAAGCGCGACCTCATAGGCCACGGCCTGCCGGCTTGCGCGTTTCGCGACCAAGTCGCGCAACATCTCAAGGGGCAACGCCTCAGGCCCGACCGGCTCCACCAGCACTTTGATCGTGCCACCGCAGGCCAGACCAACGGCAAAGGCATCGCCGTCGCTGACGCCGTATTCCAAAAGCCGCGTGCGCCCGTCCTCAATCGCCTCCAGCGCCTCGACCACCACTGCGCCCTCGACACAGCCGCCCGAGACCGAGCCCATCATCGTGCCATCGCCCGCCACCACCAGCTGCGCACCCGCGCGGCGCGGGGCAGAGCCCCATGTCTCCACCACCGTGGCCAGCGCCACGGGCTGTCCGGCCTCGGCCCAATCGAGCGCTTGTTCGGGGATCCGGTCCATCTGGTTTCCTTTCCTATCGGGGGGCAGAGTGTGTTGCTTCGCGGCCAAAGGTCAATGCGAGAACGGCACAAGCCTTCGCCTTGCACGCAGCGCTGTGCGGCACTACATCTAGCCCAAGATATCACAATACTCGGAGCCACCCCCATGCCCATGCAAGCCAGCGAAATTGAAGACCTGATCCGCGCTTCCTTTCCGGATGCCAAGATCACCGTCGAAGGCAATGACGGCGTGCATATGGCGGCCATGGTCATCGACGAAAGTTTTCGTGGCATGAACCGTGTGCAGCAACAGCGCGCCGTCTATGCGGCCCTTAAGGGCAAGATGGACGGCTCAAACGGCGATTTGCACGCGTTGGCGCTGACCACGCGTACACCGGACTAAACGGGTGTGGGGCTGGGCCGCAGCGGTAGTTCTGGGCGGGATCGCCGCCACCGCCTTTGCCCAGCACCGCGCGCGGCGCGGGCGGCATGTGCCGCTCTCGCAACGCCAGCCTCCGCGCCCTGAGACCGGCAAGGTGCCGCTGGGGATGGAGGCACTGGATTTGGATGCCGTGGCCAGCACCGCCCGGCGCAATGAGAGCCTAGAGCGTGGGCAGACGAATTGGACCAAGAAACGGGGCGGGTTCTTTCTCGGCGGGGCCGAGTTGGACGTAAAGCCCTGGGCCGACGATGAAACCTATGCGCGGCGCTATCACGCTGCGTTCAAGAAATCAGATGTGAAGGACAAATGACATGAGCGACGCCGCCAACCAAATCAAAGAACAGATCACCAAGAATGACGTGGTTCTGTTTATGAAAGGCACCAAGGAAATGCCGCAGTGCGGTTTCTCCAGCCGCGTGGCCGGGGTGCTGAACTACATGGGCGTAAACTTTGCCGATGTGAACGTGCTGGCCGACGAAGGCCTGCGTCAGGGCATCAAAGAATTCTCTGACTGGCCGACCATCCCGCAGCTTTACGTCAAGGGCGAGTTCGTCGGCGGTTGCGACATCATCACTGAGATGACGCTCTCGGGCGAGTTGGACACGCTCTTTGCTGAGAACGGCGTGACCTTTGATAAGGACGCGGCGGAGAAGATTCGCGAAGCCAACGGCTGAAGCGACGACCTGCGAAACGAACAACACCCCGGAGCGGCTTAGCCCTCCGGGGTGTTTTTATGGGTACGTCAGCACCCCCACAGCCCAGCAGCGTCGAAGGGCGAGGTTGTGACATCTCGGGGCTAAACCGGCTTAGCGTTTGCAGCGCCGATGCAACCAAAGAGACCGTCCCGAACGCCCCCAGCTTGGGCGCGTCCCGGCGGTGCCGCTCTCAGTCTTCAATCGCGGTGATCATATCGACACGACGGCCATGACGCCCGCCTTCGAATTCAGTGTCGAGAAACGCATCCACGATCTCAAGCGCCAACCCGCCCCCGATCACCCGCGCGCCCATCGACAGCATGTTCGCGTCGTTATGCGCCCGGATCATCTTGGCCGAGAATGTATCGGCGCAGACACCGCAGCGGATGCCTTTGACCTTATTGGCGGCCATCATGATGCCCTGCCCTGTGCCGCAGATCAGAATCCCAAGGTCGAATTCCCCTGCCGCGATGCGCCGCGCGGCGGCTTCGCCGTGTTTGGGGTAATCGGTGCTCTCTGCCGTTGTCGGGCCGATGTCTTCGACCTCATAGCCGCGGTCGGCCACATGGCGCGCGATGTCTTGGCGCAGGGCAATGTCGGCGTGGTCGCTTGAGATGATGATGCGGGGTTTTGCGGTCATGGAAAGGCATCCTGATTGCTAGATCGAAAAGGGCAGCGCCGAAGGGGCGCTTTTCGCGCCCCCCAGAGCATATCGCAGCGCGCGCCGCAATCCCGCGCTTGGTCAATCCTGCGGCACGCAGTCCTTGTAGATCGGTGTCACCTCGTCGCTGGCGCCATCTTTCCAGCTCAAATGCGCGCGGCCCTGATGTTCCCACCACTCATAGGATGATCCATCCGACGGCCAGCCGTATCGTGCGCCGGAAGCGGCGGGCATGTTCTGCAAATGGATGAGCCGCCCTTCGACATAGATCACCGCGACAGAGGGTTCGGCAACCGGGACATAGACCACCGGCACCGACACCCCACGGTCACAAAGATAGGTAACCGCGAGGGTCTCAGCACCGACAGGCGCGGCCCAGAGCAGCGCGCAAATCGCAGCCCTGATCATCCTGCTCATTTGCCAGTTTTCTCTTCGATCTCCGCGGCCAGCGCTTCGGCGCGGGCGGCGATTTCGGCCAGCGTGTCTTTGACACCCTGCGGCACGACGGGCACTTCGATGCGCTCCGGCTCGATCTTGGTGTTGCGCAGGCTGGTCAACTCAGCCTCGCGTTCGGCCAATTCGGCGCGCACCTCAGCGATGCGGTCTTCAACGCTGGCGGTTTTATCGGCCAAGAGCAGACCGGCCATAAGCAGCATCCGCGCCTCGGGCATGCGGCCCACCTGATCACTCAAAACGCGGGCTTCATCGTCCAGCATTTTGGCGGCGGCGTGCAGATAGCTTTCTTCACCTTCCTGACAGGCGACCTCGAACTGGCGGCCGCCAATGTTGATCCGTATTTCGGGCATCAGTCGGCCCCTCCTGACTTGGGTTCATCTTCGGCGCGGTCATCCTCGGCACCCTGCTCATCAGCCTGCGCGTCGTATTCGGGCTCGCCCTCTTCAACCAGAGGCGCCAGCGCGGTCAGCACAGCGTCAATCTCGGCCATCTCAATGGCGCGGGTGGCGCGCAGGCTTTCCAGCTCGGCAATCACGGCGGTGTCGATCAACTTAGGGTCGGCCAGCCCTTCAGCATTGGCCATACGGAGCTGTTCACAGGCTGCGGAAAGCTGCTCGTTCGCCTGCCGCAGACGCTGCACGTCCATATCAAGCTGGGTCATCCGATCGTCGTTGAAATCCATCTGCTCGCGCAGATTAACAAGATCGTTTTGGTGGCTTTCCTTCAAACCCTGCATCTGTTCGGTCAGCTGCGCATTGGCCTGCCGCTCGTCTTCCAGCGCCTGTACGATATCCTCATCCGGCTCAGCCGGGGCTGTGCTGAGCTGATCCAGCCCCTTCGCCATCCGGTCCATCGCGGCCGTGATGCGGCGTTGATATTCTTCGAGTTCACTCATCCGCATGAAGTCTCCTTGTTCGTCCTGCTCTGAGGGCTGCATTATTTGCCTGCCATGCCCGTTGTTTCCTGCCGTTCTGGGCAGATAGCGCGCGTCTTGCGCAATGTCACGCACCCGAATCGCCGTGATAAGCCGGTTTCCGCGATCCTAGCCAAAGACCGAACCAATTGCGCCCCCCTTTCGTTTCAGCGACTTGGACCGCAGAGTTCACCCCGGACCGCGGCCAGCGCACCCTATCCTGCCCGGTTGTGCTTGAACTTTGCCCGATCGCTGGTATGCACAGGCCCAATCTGCCACAGCCGCAAAGGAACGCCCCGTGGATCTGACAGCCCTCGCACGCGCAAACCCCGATCACTGGTCCAAGGCCACCGCCATTCGCGCGCTGACCCTCGATGCCGTCGCCGCCGCCAATTCTGGCCACTCTGGCATGCCAATGGGCATGGCCGATGTGGCCACCGTGCTCTTTGAAAAGCACCTGAAGTTTGACGCGGCGAACCCGCTTTGGCCTGACCGCGACCGGTTCATCCTCTCAGCGGGCCACGGCTCCATGCTGATCTACTCTCTGTTGCACCTGACGGGCTATGAGCAGTTCCCCATCGAAGAGCTGAAAAACTTCCGCCAGATGGGCGCACGCACGGCCGGTCACCCGGAAAACTTCCTTGCTGACGCCATTGAGACCACCACCGGTCCGCTGGGTCAGGGCATCGCCAATTCGGTCGGTTTCGCTATGGCCGAAGAAATGCTGCGCGCGCAATACGGGGCAAAGGTCGTGGATCACCACACCTATGTCATCGCCGGCGACGGCTGTTTGATGGAAGGCGTAAGCCAAGAGGCGATCACGCTGGCGGGCCGTCATAAGCTCAGCAAGCTGATCGTCATGTGGGACAACAACAACATCACCATCGATGGCCCTGTGTCCCTGTCGGACAACACTGATCAGGTCGCGCGTTTTAAAGCAGCGAAGTGGCATGTGATCGAGATCGACGGCCACAACCCGGATGAGATCGACGCGGCCCTGACCGAGGCAAAAGCCTCTGACCTGCCGACGATGATCGCCTGCAAGACCCATATCGCTTTGGGCCACGCCGCGCAGGACACGTCCAAAGGCCACGGCGCGTTGACAGATGCCGACCAGATGGCCGAGGCCAAAAAGGCTTACGGCTGGACAACCGGCCCCTTCGAAGTCCCCGCTGATGTAAAATCCGCATGGGAAGAGATCGGCAAACGCGGCGCCGACGTCCGCCGCGCGTGGGAAGAGCGTTTCGACCAGATGCCCCGCGCCAAGCGCGAGACCTTCAACCGCGCCTTGGCACTGGACGCGCCCAAAAAGATGAGCGCCACCATCAAGGCGTTCAAAAAGCAGGTCTCTGAAACCGCGCCCAAGATTGCAACCCGTGCCGCGAGCGAGAAAGCTCTCGAAGTGCTGAACCCGATCCTGCCCGAGACTGTCGGCGGCTCGGCGGACCTCACCGGCTCGAACAACACCAAGACCTCTGATCTGGGCGTCTTCGACGTGGACAACCGTGGTGGGCGCTATGTCTACTGGGGTATCCGTGAGCATGGCATGGCAGCGGCGATGAACGGCATGGCACTGCACGGCGGCATTCGCCCCTACGGCGGCACCTTCATGTGCTTCACCGACTATGCGCGTCCTTCGATGCGTTTGGCGGCGCTGATGCAGGTCCCCACCGCCTTTGTCATGACGCACGACAGCATTGGTTTGGGCGAAGACGGCCCGACCCACCAGCCGGTCGAGCATCTGGCCATTTCGCGCAGCACGCCCAACACCTATGTCTTCCGCCCCGCCGACGCGGTGGAAACGGCAGAAGCGTGGGAAATCGCCTTTACTTCCAAGACCACACCGTCAGTCCTGTCCCTGACCCGTCAGGGCCTGCCGACCGTGCGCCTTGAGCACAAGAACAACAACCTCACCGAAAAAGGCGCTTATGTCTTGGCCGATGCCGAGGGCAAGCGTCAGGTGATCCTGATCGCCACCGGCTCCGAAGTGCATGTGGCACTGGCCGCACGTGATCTGCTGCAAGCCGAAGGCATTGGCACACGCGTGGTCTCCATGCCTTGTATGGAGCTTTTCGCCGCGCAGGATGAAGCCTACCGCAAGCGCGTGCTGCCCGGTGGTGCCGTGCGTGTTGGCGTCGAAGCAGGCGTGCGTCAGGGCTGGGATCAGTGGCTCTTCGGCGAGCGCGGCAAATACGGCAAAGCAGATTTCGTCGGCATGGACCGCTTCGGCGCCTCCGCCCCGGCAGAAGAGCTGTTCGAGCGTTTCGGCTTCACCGCCGAGAATGTCGCTCAGAAAGCCAAAGCCCTGCTTTGATCCAAAGATCACATGGCACAGCAAAAAGGGGCGACGGTTCATCCGTCGCCCCTTTTCTATTGTCCCATCACCAAGGCCGCGTTTTACACAGCGGCCTTATGAAAGACCTTGCGCCAGATCGGCGTGATGATCTTTTCCCCCACCGGGATCAGCAGCAAGCCAAGCGCCAGACCAAAGACACCGTCGATGGCAGCCGTGGTGGTCCACTCAACCGCCCCTTCGATCTGGGCCGGAACCGCATGGCCCACCGTTACAGCAATGTCGTGGATCCAGTTGTAAGGCCCAGCAAAGCCCATTTGCTCAAGCCCGTGAATGATGATCGACCCGCCGACCCAGAGCATTGCAGCGGTGCCGACAATCGTCAGCAGCTTCAGAAAGCCCGGCATCGCGCGCACCAAGCCGCGCCCCAACGTCCGCGTCAGGGCAAAGCGGCCTTTGTTTGCCATCACCAACCCCAGGTCATCCATTTTGACAATCAATGCCACCGCGCCATAGACCGCGACCGTGATCATCACCGCCACCGCCGCCAGCGTTGCGGCCTCCATCCAGAAATTGCTTTCCGGGATTGCCGACAGTGCGATGGTCATGATCTCTGCGGAAAGGATAAAGTCAGTCTTGATCGCCCCAGCCGCTTTCTGTTCTTCCAGATGCGCGGGGTCTTCGATGACCTTTTCCTTGTCGGGGTAATCTTCATGGCCATGCCCCCATCCAAGCGCATGAGCGACCTTCTCAGCCCCTTCGAAACACAGATAAGCCCCGCCCAGCATCAACAACGGTGAAATGGCCCAAGGCGCAAAATTGGCCAAAAGCAGACCGACGGGCAAAAGATACACCAATTTGTTGCGCAACGACCCTTTGGTGATCCGCCAGATCACTGGCAATTCACGCTCGGCCTTGAACCCATGCAGATACTTTGGCGTCACCGCCGCGTCATCAATCACCGCGCCCGCCGCCTTCGAGCCCGCCTTGGCCGCCTGCCCGATCACGTCATCCACGCTCGCCGCCGCAACCTTGGCGATGGCCGCCACGTCATCCACAAGTGCCAGTAAACCGCTCATTCCGTGCCCCTTTTTGCGTGTTGCACCCGAAGTAGCATGCACGGCCCATCTGGCAAGCCCGAAGCTGCCGCGACCTTTACCGCTAACATGCAAGTTTAACGCTAACATCTGGAAATCATTTGGCTTTGCCCCTTTCCCCTGACGGCCTACCCCAGATATAGAGCCCGCAACCCCGACATACGGCCCCCAATCGCGCGGCCCATGACAAGGAATGGACCATGACCATCAAAGTTGGCATCAACGGATTTGGCCGTATTGGCCGCTGCACCCTCAGCCATATCGCGGCCTCGGGGCGTGACGACATCGAAGTGATCAAGGTTAACGCCACCGGCCCGCTCAGCACCGCCGCGCATCTGATCAAATACGATTCCGTCCATGGCCGTTTTCCGGGCGACGTGAACATCGACGGCGGCTATATGAACCTTGGTCAAAACGACATCGAAATGATGTCGAGCTATAACCTCGAAGAGCTTGACTGGTCCGGCTGCGACGTGGTCTTGGAATGCACCGGCAAATTCAACGACGGCAACAAGGCCAACGTCCACCTCAAGAATGGCGCCAAACGCGTTCTGCTCTCCGCCCCAGGCAAAAACGTCGATAAAACAATCGTCTACGGCGTGAATGACGACCAACTGACCGCCTCTGACCGGATGATCTCAAACGGGTCTTGCACCACCAACTGCCTCGCGCCGCTGGCCAAAGTCATGCATGACGCCGTGGGCATCGAAAGCGGGCTGATGACGACGATCCACAGCTACACCGGCGACCAACCGACGCTCGACCGCCGCCACGATGACCTCTACCGCGCGCGGGCTGCTGCCATGGCCCTGATCCCCACGTCGACCGGTGCCGCCAAAGCTTTGGGCGAAGTGCTGCCAGCACTCAAAGGCAAGCTCGACGGCACCGCCATGCGCGTGCCCACGCCAAACGTCAGCGCCGTAGACCTGACCTTCCAAGCCAGCCGCGACGTCACGGTCGAAGAGATCAACGCCGCCGCCCGCGCCGCAGCAGAAGGTCCGATGAAACGCGTGCTGGCCTATGACCCAGAGCAAAAGGTCTCTATCGACTTCAACCACACCGAAGAAAGCTGCATCTTCGCCCCCGATCAAACCATCGTCGTCGCAGGCCGCACGGTGCGCGTCTTGGGGTGGTACGACAACGAATGGGCTTTCTCGGTGCGCATGGCCGATGTTGCCGTGGCCATGGGCAAACTGGGCTAAAGCTTGCACGGCGCGGGTTGGCCTGTAATATCAGGCCAACCCCGCCCGGAGCCGCGCCATGACCAATTCCATCGCCATTGTGCTGGCCCTCGTCATCGCCGGGGCGATGCTGATTGACGCCTATTCATACGGCGCGGATCACATGATCTTTCTCGGGAAAAAGCTTTTCGAATTAATCGAATGGATCGCGTTCTGGCGGTAACGTAGGCACGGCCCGCGCATGGTCTGATGTCGCCCCCTACTGCCGAAGCGTTATTCACTACGACACGTCTTTTGCGCCTCAAACCTTACACCCGCCGCGGCCGACCTCAAGGCGATCCAGCACCACGCCCCCTAGTAGGCGCGGCGCTGAACCTCCCATTCATCCTTTTAAAAATACCGTGCAGACCATAGCCACAACCGCCCCGCTCGCCAGTCCAGAAACTACCTCTGCGCGAACCGTTTAATCAGCACTTCGTTCACTGCTGGGGTGACAAACTTGCTCACATCCCCATCCAGCCGAGCGATTTCTTTTACCAGCTTGCTGGCGATGGCTTGATGTGTGGCTTCGGCCATAAGGAAGACGGTTTCGATCGTATCGTCCAACTGGCGGTTCATCCCGACCATCTGGAACTCATATTCAAAATCTGACACCGCGCGCAGACCGCGGACAATCGTCTGCGCGCCCACATCACGGGCGCAGTCGATCAGCAGATTCTCGAACGGATGCACGATGATTTCGACACCGGTTTCTTTCGCCAATTGCACACATTCCGCTTCAATCAGTGCAACGCGTTCTTCGAGGCTAAACAACGGCCCTTTATCACGGTTGATCGCCACACCGATCACAAGCCGGTCGACCATGCGCGCAGCGCGGCGAATAATGTCGATATGCCCCAGTGTGATCGGGTCGAACGTACCGGGGTAGAGGGCTATGCGCATGTAACTGTCCTGGGTGTCTGCTATGTTGCGGCACAGCCAACCATTTCACCGCACCAAGCGCAAGTCGGTTAGCGGTAGCACTGCCCTGCAGTCACCTGACAAGGCAGTACAATAGGAAAACAAGCTGAGCCAAATCAATGGCCCATGATCATACCCTCAAGGGCTTGTTTCTCCATCGACAGTTCCATCAACTGTGCCTTCACCACATCGCCTAGAGAGATCAGCCCGACCAGTTCACCGTTCTCCAAAACGGGCATGTGGCGAAAACGTCCGTCGGTCATCTTTTGCAAGATCGCGTCAGAGCGATCATCGCGGCTGCAAGTGACCAGTTTGGTCGTCATAATGCTCTCGACCGTTTGTTGCAGGCACCCGGCCCCTTGGCGGCCCAGCTCGCGCACGATGTCGCGCTCGGACAATATCCCATCCGGCGTCTTGCCATCGGCAGAGATCACCAACGTCCCGATGCGCTTTTCGGCAAGCATTGCTGCCGCCTCGGAAATCGCTAGTCCGGGTTTGGTCGTAACCACCTTATCGTCCGGTTTGGTCTTGAGAATTTGCGATACAAGCATCTGGCGTCTCCTTCGGTGCGCGGCAAAGAGAATTCCAGCGTCACCGCGAAACCCTTTTCTGTCAAGCTTTTAGCGCGCTCTTGTCTGCCGTTGCCGCCTCTAGCCGCGCGGTTTCGGCGCGCAGTCCCGCTGCCAATGCCTCAGCAAATGCCGCCAGTCGGGCATTGCGCCGATCATCGGCATGGCGAATGAGATAGAAAGCGCGTTTGAGGCTAACAGCATCCGTAAGGATCCGCCGCACACCTTGCGTGGCTGCCAGAGAGAAATCATGCGCTACGCCGATGCCACCGCCCTGCTGGATCATCCGCACTTGGACCGAAACCGAATTTGATGCCAGCGCCACCCGACTAACGCCAAGATCCGCAAGGTAATCCAACTCGCGGTCAAAGATCATATCGGGGATATAGCCGACCATCCGGTGCCCTTGCAGGTCAGTCACAGAGGTGACCTCAGGGTGCTGCGCCAGATAGCTTTCGGCGGCTGCAAGATGCAGGTGGTAGTCTGTGACTTTCTGCACCACCAGCCGCCCCGCCGTTGGCGCGCTTACCCCAATCGCCATATCCGCCTCGCGGCGCGATAGGTTGAACACGCGCGGCAGCGCGATGATCTGCACGTCAAGATCGGGATTTTCCGCAGCAATCGCGGCACAGACTTGCGGCAGCAGATAGTTTGCCGCCCCATCCGGCGCGCCCACACGGATCTGGCCGGTCAATTGGTCACTCTGAACCGGCACCCCGGCCGTCGCCGCGCGCATTGCTTGTTCTGCCCGCTCTGCCCGTTGCATCAGATCGCTGCCCGCTTCCGTCAGCGCATAGCCCTGCGGGGATTTGACAAAGAGAACCGTCTGCAATGACTTCTCGAGCCGCGCCATTCGACGGCCCAGTGTTGCGGGGTCGAGCCGCAGCAGCTTCCCTGCCCCGGAAAGGCTCTCTTCCCGCGCCACAGCAAGGAACAGTCGTAGGTCATCCCAATTCTGTTCCATGCCGCCCTCCGCGCCAAGCTTCTGCCAGCGTCTTGCAAAAATGCAAGACGGTTTTGCCATCCTTCCTCTGTTCCATTGCTTTTTGCAAGGCTATCGTGCCGCCAACCATATAAGGAGACCGATCATGCAAGAGATGACCCATTACCTGAACGGCGAACACGTCAAAGGCACCTCCGGGCGCTTTGCCGATGTGATGAACCCCGCCACTGGCGAAGTGCAGGCGAAAGTGCCGCTTGCCAATGCCGAAGAGATGAACAAAGCCGTCGAATACGCCGCTGCCGCCCAGCCCAAATGGGCCGCGACCAACCCGCAGCGCCGCGCCCGCGTGCTGATGAAATTCGTCGCCCTGCTGAACCGTGACATGGACAAGCTGGCCGAGGCGCTGAGCCGCGAGCACGGCAAGACCCTGCCCGACGCCGCCGGTGACGTGCAGCGTGGCCTTGAAGTGGTGGAATACTGCATCGGCGCACCGGAACTGCTGAAAGGTGATTTCACCGACAGCGCGGGCCCCGGCATCGACATGTACTCCATGCGCCAAGCGCTTGGTGTGACGGCAGGCATCACGCCCTTCAACTTCCCCGCCATGATCCCGATGTGGATGTTTGCGCCTGCCATCGCCTGCGGTAACGCCTTTATCCTGAAGCCGTCCGAGCGTGACCCTTCCGTGCCGCTGATGCTGGCCGAACTGCTGGAAGAAGCCGGTCTGCCCAAGGGCATTCTTCAGGTTGTGAACGGCGACAAAGAAGCCGTCGACGCGATCCTGCACCACGATGTGATCCAGTCGGTGGGCTTCGTTGGCTCGACCCCGATTGCCGAATACATCTATGCAACCGGCTGTGCCAACGGCAAGCGCGTGCAGTGTTTCGGTGGCGCCAAGAACCACATGATCATCATGCCCGACGCGGACATGGACCAAGCCGCCGACGCGCTGATCGGTGCGGGCTACGGTGCTGCTGGCGAACGCTGCATGGCGATCTCCGTGGCTGTGCCGGTGGGTGATGATACTGCCGACCGTCTGATCGAAAAGCTGGTGCCGCGCATCGAGAGCCTGAAGGTCGGCCCCTACACCTCCGGCAATGACGTGGATTACGGCCCCGTCGTGACCGCTGCCGCCAAGGCCAATATCGAGCGTCTGGTTCAGACCGGCATCGATCAGGGTGCTGAACTGGTCGTCGATGGGCGTGACTTCAAACTGCAGGGCTATGAGAACGGCTATTTCGTCGGCCCGCACCTGTTTGACCGCGCCACCATAGACATGGACATCTACAAGCAGGAAATCTTTGGCCCCGTGCTGACCTGTGTGCGTGCCCAGACCTACGAAGAGGCGATCGGCCTTGCGATGGACCACGAGTATGGCAACGGCACCGCGATCTACACCCGTGACGGTGACGCGGCGCGTGACTTTGCCAACCGGATCAACGTCGGCATGGTCGGCATCAACGTGCCGATCCCGGTGCCGCTGGCCTATCACACCTTTGGCGGCTGGAAGAAATCTGTCTTTGGCGATTTGAACCAGCACGGCCCGGATGCGTTCAAGTTCTACACCCGCACCAAAACCGTGACGGCCCGTTGGCCCTCGGGCATCAAAGAGGGTGGCGAGTTCTCCATCCCCGTGATGGAGTGATCCATCCCGCCGGCCGCCTTTTTGGCGGTCGGCACCACCTACCGGAGGCCTGGGCCCATGCAATCCAAATTTACGATCGGTATCGAAGAAGAATATCTGCTGGTAGACAAGGACTCGTTGGCCCTCGCCGACACGCCCAAGGCGCTGATGGCGGCTTGCCGCGACGCGCTGCAAGATCAAGTCAGCCCCGAATTTCTGCAATGTCAGATCGAGATCGGCACCAAACCTTGCGAAACCGTCGCCGAAGCGCGTGACGACCTCCGCCGCCTGCGCAGCACCATCTCGGACCTCGCCGGACAGCATAATCTGACCCCCATCGCCGCCTCCTGCCACCCGTTTTCAGACTGGAAGACGCAGGAAACGACCGACAAACAGCGCTATTCTCAGTTAGAAGTCGAATTGGGCGATATCGCGCGGAGGATGCTGATCTGTGGCATGCATGTGCACGTCGGCATTGACGAAGACGACCTGCGCATCGATCTGATGCCGCAGCTGTCCTATTTCTTACCCCATCTACTGGCGTTGTCGGCGTCATCACCCTTTTGGCAGGGCGAAGACACCGGCCTTGCCTCGTACCGGTTGACGGTGATGGACAACATGCCGCGCACGGGTCTGCCGCCGCAACTGTCCAGCTGGGCAGAATACCAGCGCACCACCGACACGCTGACCGAGTTGGGCATCATTGAAGACGCATCGAAAATCTGGTGGGATCTGCGCCCCTCCTCGCATTATCCGACGCTGGAAAGCCGCATTTGCGATGTGCAGCCGCGCTTGTCTCATGCAATTGGGTTGGCCGGTCTGACACAGGCGCTTTGCCGGTTCCTGCTGCGCCTGCGCGACAGCAACATGTGCTGGCGCGCGTATGACCGCTTTCTCATCTCGGAAAACCGCTGGCGGGCGCAGCGATATGGCACCGCCGAGGCCCTGATTGATTTTGGTGATTTGAAACTGAAACCTTTTGCGGCGCTTTTTGAAGAGATCATCGGCCTTATCGCCGAAGATGCCGAAGCGCTTGGGTGTCTCGACGAGGTTTGCGCCCTGCGCGATCTGGTCAAAGACGGCACCTCGGCTGAGCGTCAGCGCCAAGTTTGGGCAAAGGCCCCTGAAGGTAGGGGCGGCGAAGCTGTCGTCCGCCATCTTATCGAGGAATTTCACGCCGATCTGTGACGCTTGTTGCGGCTCTGCTCGGCTGATAGAATTAAACAAGTGTTCAGTTCCAAGAACACAAGACATCAGGGAGGAGCCGCGATGGATTTCGCGTTGAACGAGGAACAGACCGCCATTTTCGATATGGCCCATGCCTTTGGGCAGGACAATATCGCCCCCCACGCCCACCAGTGGGAAAAGGACGAAACTATTCCTAAAGAGCTTTGGCCGCAGATCGGTGAGTTGGGGTTCGGCGGGCTCTATGTCTCGGAAGAAACCGGTGGCTCTGGCCTGACCCGGCTGGACGCGACGCTGGTTTTTGAAGCGCTTTCAATGGCCTGCCCCTCGGTTGCGGCCTTTTTGTCGATCCACAACATGTGCGCCAAAATGCTCGACAGTTTCGCGAGTGACGAGATGAAGGCGCGCGTCATGCCCGGCGTGCTGAGCATGAACACCGTGCTGTCCTACTGCCTGACCGAACCCGGCTCCGGCTCCGACGCGGCGGCGCTCAAGACCCGCTGCGAGCGGACCAATGAAGGCTATACGCTCAACGGCACCAAGGCGTTTATCTCGGGCGGCGGGTACTCGGACGCCTATGTCACGATGGTGCGCACCTCGGATGACGGGGCCAAGGGTGTGTCGACCGTCTATGTCGAAGACGGCACACCGGGGCTTTCGTTCGGCGGGCTCGAAGACAAGATGGGCTGGCGCAGCCAACCAACGGCGCTGGTGCAGTTTGACGATTGCAAGATCGGGGCCGAGAACCTTGTCGGCGAAGAGGGCAAAGGGTTTAAATACGCCATGGCCGGGCTTGATGGTGGGCGGCTGAATATCTCGGCCTGCTCGCTCGGAGCTGCGCAAACTGCGCTGAACAAGACACTGGACTATATGGGCGACCGCAAGGCCTTTGGCCAGAGCATCGACCAGTTCCAAGGTCTGCAATTCCGACTTGCGGATATGGAGATTGAACTTCAGGCCGCGCGGACCTTCCTGCGCCAAGCGGCATGGAAACTCGACACCGGTGCGCCAGACGCGACCAAGTTCTGCGCCATGGCCAAGAAATTCGTGACCGAGACTGGCAGCAAGGTCGTCGACCAATGTCTGCAACTTCACGGCGGCTATGGCTATCTGGCCGATTACGGGATCGAAAAACTGGTCCGCGACCTGCGGGTGCATCAGATCCTTGAAGGCACCAACGAAATCATGCGCGTCATCGTTGCCCGCGACATGCTGAAAAACCGCTGAGGCTTGGCATGAGTGATATTAACATTCGCAAAGCTGGCCGCGCCGGGCGTATCACCCTGACCCGGCCTAAGGCACTCAACGCGCTCAGCTATGACATGTGCCTTGCCATCGAGGCCGCCATAGATGACTGGCGTGATGATCCCGAAGTGGCGGTGATCGTTCTGGATGCGGAGGGCGAGAAGGCCTTCTGCGCGGGCGGCGACGTGGCGCAGCTTTACCAGACCGGCAAAGAGGGCGATTTCGACTTTGCCCGCCGCTTCTGGGCCGATGAATACCGGTTAAATAACAAGCTGCACGGTTATGCAAAACCGGTGATCTCTTTCATGCAAGGGTTCACCATGGGCGGTGGCGTTGGCATTGGATGTCACGGCTCGCACCGCGTGATCGGCGAGAGCAGCAAGATCGCCATGCCGGAATGCGGCATCGGTCTGGTGCCGGATGTGGGCGGTACTCTGCTGCTGGCGCAGGCCCCGGGACGGATGGGCGAATATCTTGGGCTGACCGGTGCGCGCATGGGCCCCGGTGATGTGGTCTACGCAGGCTTTGCCGATTACTTTATCCCTGAGAAGCAATGGCCAGACCTGATTGCGCAACTGGAGGAGAACGGTGATCCTTTCATCCTCGACCGCGCGGCCACCGCCCCGCCGCAGTCCAAGCTGGCCGAGCTTGAAGGCGATGTGAACCGGCTTTTTGCAGGTGAGACCCTTAGCGAAATAGAAGCCACGCATGCGATGTCCGACAGCGCGTTTGCAGCCGAAACCCTCAAGATTTTGCGCCGCAACTCACCGCTGTCGATGGCCTGCACGCTCGACATGCTGCGGCGCCTGCGCGGCCCTGGCATTGGCATGGTACCGGCGCTGGAACAAGAATACCGTTTTACCGCGCGGTCACTGGAAAAAGGCGATTTCATCGAAGGCGTGCGCGCCGCGATCATCGACAAAGACCGCAGCCCTACCTGGCAACATGACAGCATGGCCGTGCCGCAGGCCGATGTCGACGCTATGCTTGCCCCTTTGGGCGATAACGAATTGAAGTTGGAGGAAAATTCATGAGCAATCTTACAATCGGTTTCATCGGTTTGGGCAACATGGGCGGCCCGATGGCGGCCAATCTTGCCGCTGCGGGTCATACCGTGCGCGGCAATGACGTGGCAGGCACCACCGCCAAGGGCGTAAGCGAGGCCGCGACCATCGCCGACGCCGTTAAAGACGCGGATGTGGTCATCACAATGCTGCCCAACGGCGCGATCCTGCGCCAAGTTGCTGAAGAGGCAATCGCCCATATGGCCCCCGGCGCGCTGCTGGTCGATTGCTCAACCGTTGACGTGGAAAGCGCGCGCTTTGCCGCAGAGGCGGCGCAAAAAGCCGGGCTGCTTTTCGTAGATGCGCCCGTGTCGGGCGGCATCGGCGGCGCGCAGGGCGGCACCTTGACCTTCATGGCAGGCGGGGCGGAAGCGGCCTTTGAAAAAGCCAAACCGCTGTTTGACATCATGGGCCAAAAGGCTGTGCACTGCGGTGACGCGGGCGCAGGTCAGGCCGCCAAAATCTGTAATAACATGATCCTCGGCGCGACTATGATCGCCACCTGCGAAGCCTTTGCGCTGGCCGATAAACTTGGCCTCGACCGGGAGCGGATGTTCGACGTGGTCAGTACCTCATCTGGTTACTCGTGGTCTATGAATGCCTACTGCCCCGCGCCGGGCGTTGGCCCCACGTCGCCTGCAGACAACGACTACAAACCGGGATTTGCGGCAGAATTAATGCTGAAAGACTTGGGTCTGTCACAACAGGCAGCCGAAATGGCCAATGCGGACACCCCAATGGGCGCATTGGCCAACGCCCTCTACACCCGCTTTGTTGAAGAAGAAGGCGGCAGGGGGAAAGACTTCTCTGCCATGTTGCCCCGTTTCGAAAAGCGCGGCTGGCAAGGTTAAGCCGAAGGGCGCCCTTGCGGGAACGCGCTAACCCCTGCAGGCGTTAGCATCAGAACGACCCCTTTTGAGGAGATCATCTGATGCGACGCCTGCTTATTACCACCATCATAACAACTGCTTGCGCGGCTGGCCCACTGGCCGCTGCCGGTCCGGGCTTTGCCCCGACACAGCCGACACTTACCTTTGACAGCAGCGGCCCCGAAACCCTTTGGCTTGCAAAAGACGATAAGAACAAAGGCAAGAAAGAGAAAAAGGCTAAGAAAAAGCAGGATAAGCACGAGAAGAAGGTAAAGAAAAATAGGGAAAAGAAGGCTAAGAAAGCCGATAAAGAAAGAAAAAAAGACAAGAAGGACGACAAAGCCGAGCTCAAGATCAACGGTGAAAAGGTCAAGATCAAGGGCGACAAGATCAAACTCCCCAAGGGCGTGGACCGAGCGGAGTTCGATCAGCGCGTGACGCGTTTCACCCAAGACCGGGAAACAATAGTTACCCGGCTACTGAACACGCCGGCCCCTGAAGGGCGTGACATGGCTGCTATCCTCGGAGCTGCGGCCGCGCTGGCATTGGCCGCGCCTGATTTGAACGCCGCAGCCCTGCCTGAAGACGAATTAATCACCTATCGCAACTGCCCGCCCGGCTTGGCCAAAAAAGACCCGCCTTGCGTCCCACCGGGACTGGCGAAAGACGGGGTGACTTATGAGGAATGGGCCAGCTATTCCGACGATGAACTCACGACGCTACTAGAAGAGCGCCGCCGCCCATATCTTGAGGCTGAACCCCGCACCGAGCGCGAATTGTTGCTGCTGGAATCCGGCCAGATCGCCCAACTTTACAATCTTGACGCCGCTCCCCAGGGGCACCGCTACGCGCTGATTGATGGGCAGCCAGTCCTGCTGAGCACCGAGGATCACACGGCCCTGCTCCGTATCAACGAATTGGCTCGCGTGCCGGACGTCGGTTTAGGTGTCAACGTGGCCCCCACTGCGGCACTGACGCAGGCTGATCTCATGCGCCTCTATCGCCTACCAGACCCGGAAGACGGCTATAACTACGCTGTGCTCAACGGTCAGGTGATATCGCTGCAAGACAGCGCTTATGAAACGCTGCAGCTGATCCGGGTCGCCCGCGCCGTGCTATAAGCGCGTGGCGCAACCGATCGACTAGGAAGTGGCGGCGGTTATTCTGCCGCCACTTTTGTTTGCTTATAAAGCATCGGCTTAAGGTACTTCCCGGTATGGCTCTCAGCGACTTCGGCGACCTTTTCCGGTGTCCCTGTGGCCACGACCCGACCACCGCCATCGCCACCTTCTGGCCCGATGTCGATTATATAGTCAGCGGTTTTCACCACATCGAGGTTGTGTTCAATCACGACAACAGAGTTGCCCTGATCTACCAATTCATGAAGCACTTCCAACAACTTACGAACGTCTTCAAAGTGCAGCCCGGTCGTGGGTTCATCAAGAATATACAACGTGCGACCCGTTGAGCGTTTGCTTAGCTCCTTGCTCAACTTCACCCGCTGCGCCTCGCCTCCCGAAAGGGTTGTCGCCTGCTGACCAACCTTGATGTACCCCAATCCAACCCGCATAAGCGCGTCCATCTTCTCGCGGATTGAAGGCACGGCGGCGAAAAATGTTTGCGCATCTTCCACTGTCATATCAAGGACATCGGCGATGCTCTTGCCTTTAAACCGCACCTCTAACGTTTCCCGGTTATAGCGCGCACCCTTGCAGGTTTCGCACTCAACATAGACATCCGGCAAGAAGTGCATCTCGATCTTAATAACACCGTCGCCTTGGCAGGCCTCACAGCGCCCACCCTTTACGTTAAAGCTGAAGCGCCCCGGTTTATATCCGCGTGCTTTAGATTCAGGCAGCCCCGCAAACCAGTCTCGGATCGGTGTGAAGGCCCCTGTATAAGTCGCCGGATTTGAACGCGGAGTCCGCCCAATAGGCCGCTGGTCAATGTCGATAACCTTATCAAGGTGTTCTAACCCCTTGATGGTCTGACACGGTGCCGGAGTTTGCCGTGCACCATTGAGATTCATCGAAGCCGTTTTGAACAATGTCTCAATCGTCAGTGTCGATTTACCGCCACCAGACACCCCAGTGACGCAGACAAACTTGGCCAGAGGAAAGTCCACTGTGACGCTTTGCAAATTGTTCCCAGTCGCCTTCACGACCTGAAGCTTCTTCTTATTCCCCTTCCGACGTTTGCTCGGCACAGAGATTTCACGTACGCCGGTAAGGTACTGACCAGTAACGGAGTTTGGATCGTTTGCGACCTGTTCAGGGGTACCATGGCTGACAACCTGCCCCCCATGGACGCCAGCACCTGGCCCAATGTCAAAAACGTAGTCCGCCTCACGGATTGCTTCTTCGTCATGTTCGACAACAATAACTGTATTGCCCTGATCACGCAGGTTTTTCAGCGTGCCAAGCAAGCGATCATTGTCGCGCTGATGGAGGCCGATAGAAGGTTCATCAAGCACATAAAGCACACCCGTCAGCCCAGAGCCAATCTGGCTCGCCAAACGGATCCGCTGGCTTTCGCCCCCACTTAATGTGCCACTTGCACGTGACATCGTAAGATACTCAAGACCCACGTTATTTAGGAAACCCAGACGTTCGCGAATCTCCTTCAAAATGGCCCGAGCGATCTCGTTTTTCTGCGGGGTCAGATGTTCTGACACTGACGTGCACCATGCATAGGCCTCGCGGATCGACATTTCCACAACCTTACCGATGTGAAGGAGTTCATCTTCGTTGCCAGTTTCGGGACCGATCCGAACTGCAAGTGCCTCTGGGCGCAGACGAAATCCGCCGCAGGTACCGCAGGGACGATTGTTCTGGTAGCGCTCAAATTCCTCACGTACCCAGTTGCTGTCCGTCTCGCGGTAGCGGCGCTTCATGTTGGGGATCACCCCCTCAAACACGCGTTTCACCTCATAAACGCGTCCGCCTTCGTCATAGCGAAAGGTAATCTCTTCTTTCCCCGAACCGCGAAGAAAGACCTCTTGGACCTGCTCCGGCAAGTCCTTCCAGCGGGTTTTTTGGTCGAATTTATAATGTTTCGCAATGGCTTCGATGGTTTGCTTAAAGTAAGGTGATTTCCCCTTGCGCCAGGGCGCCAGCGCACCGTCGTAAATCTTCAGGTTCTGATCTGGCACGACCAGCCGTTCATCAAAAAACAACTCAACTCCCAAACCATCGCAAGACGGGCATGCCCCAAAAGGTGCGTTAAACGAAAACAAACGCGGCTCAATCTCGGGGATCGTGAAGCCACTGACAGGACAGGCAAATTTCTCTGAAAATGTATGCCGTTCGGGTTCACCGTCGGCAGGTGCAGTTTCTAAAACGGCTATGCCGTCGGCCAGATCAAGCGCGGTGCGCAGCGAGTCTGCCAAACGTGTTTCAAGCCCTTCGCGCACCACGATCCGGTCAACAACAACATCGATGTCATGGCGGAACTTCTTATCCAATGTTGGCGGCTCATCAAGATCATGGAACTCTCCGTTCACCTTGACCCGTTGGAAGCCTTGCTTGCGTAACTCGATGAACTCCTTACGATACTCACCCTTACGGTCGCGGATAATCGGCGCCAGCAGATAGGCACGCGTGCCCTCTTCCATGGTCATAATCCGGTCAACCATATCCTGCACCTGCTGCGCCTCAATCGGCTTGCCGGTGGCGGGGCTATAGGGGGTGCCGACGCGCGCAAAAAGCAAGC
The DNA here is from genome assembly GCF_022788655.1 of Sulfitobacter indolifex. Taxonomy (NCBI): domain Bacteria; kingdom Pseudomonadati; phylum Pseudomonadota; class Alphaproteobacteria; order Rhodobacterales; family Roseobacteraceae; genus Sulfitobacter; species Sulfitobacter indolifex. The sequence goes on from NZ_CP084951.1 coordinate 1,827,467, forward strand.
GCATATAGTCGTAGATTTCAGTCACCGTGCCGACAGTCGACCGGGGATTCTTTGAGGTCGTCTTTTGTTCGATGGAAATCGCCGGACTGAGGCCAGAAATATGGTCCACATCGGGTTTCTGCATCATATCAAGAAACTGTCGGGCGTATGCAGACAGGGATTCCACATATCGCCGCTGGCCCTCGGCATAGATCGTGTCAAAGGCGAGGCTCGACTTACCCGACCCTGAAAGACCTGTAATAACAACCAGTTGATCCCGCGGTATATCCACGTCGATGTTCTTTAGATTATGCTCGCGCGCGCCGCGCACTTCGATGTTCTTTAGTTCAGCCATGACATGCCCCTCTTAACGATTTGTACATAGGTGCTGATGCAGTGTTTTCCAACGGGAAAATGAGAACTAAACAGGAACGGCTGTCCTGCGACGCCGCGCCGCACCAAGGAGGAGATGCGCCACAAGTCCCAAAACGAATGCCCCGCCCGCCAACAGCGGCAGTGCGGCCCCCCCAAATGTCACAAGGCCAAAAGCCATGACCGGCGTGCCCAGGCTGTTGCCGAGGTTGCCCATCTGCGCCACAGCGCCATTCGCTTGCGCCTGAGCGGCGGGGCCATGGTTTAGCTGTGCCACCGCAGTGAAGCTTGCCCCTTGGATCAACCCCATCGCCGCTGCGAGGGCCAAACAAGGCAAGGGGAAGCCGGGGCTCAACCAAAGCCAAACCATCGAGAGGGCTGATAGGGCAAAGCCAGCCTGCACAACCCGAACAGCCGGTAGACGCCGCAGGAGAGCAACGCCGATTGTCAATGAGACCGCGATGCTGGTGAGCGGCATTGCGGCCATGGTAATCGCGCGCCAGCCTTCGGGAAGGTAGGGCGGCAATACTGTCAGAATGGAGACGAAGCTGAATGTATAGAATAGCCACCCCGCGGCAGGTGCCGAGAGGAAAGGTGACCGGTATATCGCCAAATGGTCGCGCCAAATCTGCGACAGAGAGAATGGCGGTTGCGCGCCCTCCTCCGGCAGACTTCGAAGGGTCGCGGAAAGCACCAGCGCGCAACCCGCCATATACAGCGCGTGGGCGGCAAAAAGTGCAGGCACGCCCCACGTAAGTGCGAGCGGTCGACCGGCGAGGGTCAAAATCGCAAAGGCGACGCCAAAAAAAGTACCCCAGAGGGTCAAGGTGAACCCTCGGTCTTTAATAGTGCTGAGCTGTGCGATGAGCGTCGGCGCAGCGACAACGATGGCCAGATGAGAGAGCCCTTCAACCACCCGACTGGCCAGCATCCAACCGAACCCCGGCAAAAGCGCTTGGAAGGCCGAAACCGCCGCCCCGAGCCATAGGGCAAAAAGCAGCGCACGACGATATCGGATACGGGCGACCATTAGACCCGCCACAACACCAAAAAGGATACCAACGCCGCCGACCAGCGATACCAGAAAGCCAAGCGCAGATCCGGCTTGGGGATAGAGTTCTGGGAGCAGGTCAAAAATGACGCTCATCTTGGCATATTGCGCCGCGGCGCCCAGACCGGCAGCCCAAAGCGCGAAGACGCGGAGGAAGGAGGTATGTTCGACCATTGGTTCTCAAATCTTTGGGGTTCGCCGCGTGTGGAAACGCAACCCGTTTATCAAATTGTTGGCTTCTTAGTCGAACTTTTGTCCCCGAATTGGCGTCCCCGTGCTCCGATGGTCGTGCATAGAAAGAGATGACGTCGGACGAAAATTTAAAGGGCAGTTACGCTATTTTTTAAGGGGATTAGCTAGAAATTGAATTGGAGGTTCCGGAGAGAAAGAAATGAATACGATACGATGAACCGAAATTCTGGCCGAAAGGAAGTGTTACCTATTGGTAGCGCCAGACCGAATGCAGCGAAACTGCTTTCACTAGGATATATGGGCTAAATAATGACAGAGTTGCACAAAGCCGCGGAGCAGGGTTTGGCAACCGACAGTCCCCTCATGTCATGGGTGGCCAAGCAGAGTATCGATTATCAACTCAGGCCACCTGCCGCAGTTTTTTCTAGAAACACCGCGGCTACTAGACGTGCTTAGTTCCCTTGCCCAGTCCTTCGTCGGCCGCCGGCGGTCCACCTGGCTTTGATCGGAATTGACCACCAGATTGGCCCGGTAGGTTCGCGATTAACCGAGTACCGATTGAGCAGGGCACGCGCCGCGCACCCTGTCCTGTTGGCGTCACATATGGATAACGCGATCGAAGGCGTCGAGCACGGATTCATGCATCATTTCGCTAAGCGTGGGGTGCGGGAAGACAGTGTTCATCAGGTCTTCTTCCGTGGTCTCAAGCTGACGGCCCACGACGTAGCCTTGGATCAGTTCGGTCACCTCCGCCCCAACCATATGCGCGCCCAAAAGCTCGCCGGTCTTGGCGTCGAAGATGGTCTTCACCAACCCTTCAGGCTCGCCCAAGGCCACGGCCTTGCCGTTGCCGATGAAGGGGAAACGCCCGACTTTAATATCATAGCCTTGCTCTTTGGCCTTGGTTTCGGTCAGGCCGACAGAAGCGACCTGCGGGTGGCAATAGGTGCACCCGGCGATGCTTTCGGGTTTGACCGGATGGGGTTTCTGGCCTGCGATGAGTTCGGCCACCATGACGCCTTCATGGCTTGCCTTATGGGCCAACCAAGGCGCACCTGCGATGTCACCGATGGCATAGAGACCGTCGATACTGGTGCGGCAGTATTCATCTGTCACAACATGGGTGCGGTCAACCTTAACGCCCAAGTCTTCGAGCCCCAGCCCTTCGGTATTGCCAACGATGCCCACGGCAGAGATCACGGTGTCAAAATCAAGCTTTTCGACTTTGCCATCGCGTTCGATGTGGGCCGTCACCTTGTCAGCCGCGCGGTCAAGCTTCTTGACCGTAGCCTTTTGCATGATGGTCATGCCCTGTTTCTCAAACGCCTTTTTGGCGAATTTAGAGATTTCTTCATCTTCTACGGGCAAAACACGGTCCATCACTTCGACTACGGTCGTGTCCGCGCCAAGCGTGTTGTAGAAACTCGCGAATTCAATGCCAATGGCGCCTGAACCGATGACCAGCAGCTTCTTGGGGTCATGTACGGGCTGTAGGGCGTGGCGATAGGTCCAGACGCGTTTTCCATCCGCCTCAAGCCCCGGCAATTCGCGGGCACGGGCGCCAGTGGCCAGAACGATATTCTTAGCCGTCAGGTCTTCGTGGCCCTTGTCGGATTTGACAGAGACCTTCCCCTTCGCAGGGATCGAGGCTTCGCCCATGAAGACCTCGACCTTGTTCTTCTTCAGCAGGTGTTTGACCCCGCCTTCCATCTGCTTGGCAACACCGCGCGAGCGTTTGACCACCGCTTCAAGATCATAGTCGATTTTATCCGCCGTCAGACCAAAATCCTTGGCGCGGTGCATCAGGTGGAACACTTCGGCAGACCGCAGCAGCGCCTTGGTGGGAATGCAGCCCCAGTTAAGGCAAATGCCGCCAAGGTTTTCCCGCTCTACAATCGCGACCTTAAGGCCAAGCTGTGCGCCGCGGATGGCGGCGACATAGCCGCCCGGCCCCGCACCGATCACGATCAGATCAAAGGATTTGGCAGCCATGGCACGGACCTCGCGTTAGGGTTTGCAAATATAGTTTACCGCTAAACCATATTTGCAATCGCCACAACCACGCGTATTGCCTGCACCCTGCAGAGGCTTAGGCCGCGACGCGGTTTTCGCGGAGCTGTTTGACAGTCCGGCCATAGCCACCCTGTTTGAGATAGGAGGTTTCCTGCGCCGTAAAGCTGCGAGAAAGCGCCGCATTGCGGTATGGGAAACGGCCAAATTGGCGGATCACTTCGCGGTGCGCGCGGGCGTGCAGCAGATTGCCGTCACGGCTTTCTGGCATGCGTTCGCACATCAGCCTTACGCACCGATCTTGATCGCAGAGGTTTTCCGAATGCATCATCGGCAAGTAGAAGAACTGCCGCTCGGGTGCTTCGATGCGCATGTCCCAGCCCTTTTCGATCGCGAGCTTGGCAGCGGTAAGCGCCAGACGGTCGCTTGAAAACGCTTTGCCTGTGTCGCGGAACATGTTGCGCGGGAACTGATCCGTCAGGATCAAAAACGCCAATGCATCAGTGGGATTGGTGAGCCAATGGTTCAGCTTGCCCGCCTGCGCGTCATTCCAAAGCTCTTCAAAGCGGGCACGGATGTCGGCATCCAAATCTTCAGAACTGCTGTACCATCCGGCTGGTCCAATGTCCTCCAACCAGAATTTCAGTACGTCTTCGGGTCCTGCATTTGTGCCAGTCATCCCGCACACTCCTTTGCCGCAACTTGGGCGTTTCACTAAAGTTAATAACGTCTTACCCTAAAAGCCTAGTCACGTTTTATATCATCCGCGACATAGTTATCGCTATCATGGGCGATTTTGTCTTCTTCGGCGCTTTTTTGTGCAGCCTCTTCGGCGGCTTCTTGTTCAGCTTCAATCACATATTCTTGGGCGATTTCCACTGCCACCGCAGTTGCAGAGGGGTAGATCGGCACGTAGTTGCCTGTGTCTTCCACCGGAACCGCTGCACGCTGTGTCTTACGATAGGAGGCATAGCCCGCAAGCGCGGCAAAGAGCACGGCGGTGAATAGATAAAACCCGCCCGGCCCCAAGGTGGTGCCCATCATCCAACCGGTAATCACCGGTCCCAAAACGGCACCCAAACCGTTGATAAACAACATCCCCCCCGAGGCTGAAGCCATGTCCTCATGCTCAAGAAAGTCATTGGTATGGGCCATGATCAACGAGTAAAGCGGGTTCGACATGCCGCCAACGACAAAGGCGGTTGCGAGCAGAATGGGAAAGATATGCCCCAGCATCATCCCCACCATGGAGCCCGCGCCACCGATCAGCGCGGTGATCACGATCAGGCTGCGTCGGTCCATCCGGTCAGAGATCCAGCCGATGGGGTATTGCAAGATCACAGAGCCCACAAAGAAGGCCGCTACAAAAAGTGATATCTGCGCGACACTCAGCCCCGCTTCGGCACCGTAAACCGCCGCCATGCCGAATTGCGCAGAGAAGACACCACCCAAAAGGAACATGCCGACGCAGCCGAGTGGCGAGGTCTCCATCAGGGTGCTCAGGCTCATCGGTTTGGTGGTGCCAAAGGGCGGTGTGGGGCTGATCGACAACAGGATCGGCGTCACAGCGATGCTCACCAATACCGATGGGATGACGAAAAGGATGAAGCCCGATGGGTCGGCTGTTAGCAGCAGCGCTTGGGCAATGACGATGCCGAGTGTCTGGACGATCATATAGGCTGAGAGCGCCTGCCCCCGGTTTTCGTTGGTGGCCGCGTTGTTCAGCCAGCTTTCCGCCGTGACATAGACGGCGGAGAAACAAAAGCCGATCAGCACGCGACCAATGGACCAAACGATCGTGTTGGGGAACGTCGGGTAGAGGATCATCACGGCAGAAATCAGCGAAGCAAGTGCTGCAAAGACCCGAACGTGGCCCACCCGGCGGATCATTCCCGGAGCCATGCGCGATCCGCCCAAGAAACCGACGAAATAGGCGGACATAACGATCGACATCTGGAAGGTCGAAAACCCTTCGATGCCGCCGCGAATACCCAGCAAAGTGCCCTGCATGCCGTTGCCGACCATCAAAAGGCACATGCCCAGCAATAGCGCCCATGCGCTTGAAACCACTTGAATCATCGGTCTAGTCCTTGTTCGCCCAGCCCTTCCCATGAACCGCAATCGAAGGCTAGTCACCCCCTAGTGCGACGTTCAAGCGAGATTTTGCGCCTTAGGGCAGCAGAAGGGAGGAATCGCCATAGGAAAAGAAGCGATATTTCTCTGCTATGGCATGGGCATAGATGTCTTTCACCTGCTGCACGCCCATGAGCGCTGAGACCAGCATCATCAGCGTGGATTTTGGTAGGTGGAAGTTGGTCATCAGCCCGTCAGTCACGTTGAAGGTGAAACCCGGCGTGATGAAAATATCGGTGTCACCTTCCCAAGCGGTAATCTGGCCATCGCGCGCGGCTGTTTCGATCAAGCGCAGCGCAGTGGTGCCCACGGGGATCACGCGGCCTCCGGCGGCGCGGGTTGCGGTGATCTCTTCCGCAGCCTCGGCGCTGACCCGGCCCCATTCGGCGTGCATCTTATGTTCGGAAATGTCGTCGACTTTAACCGGCAGAAAGGTGCCCGCGCCGACATGCAGGGTGACATGGCTGAAGGTGACCCCCTTCGCCGCCAACGCGGCGAGCAACGTCTCATCAAAGTGGAGCGAGGCCGTGGGGGCCGCAACCGCGCCTGCGTGGCGGGCGAAAACGGTTTGGTAGTCGGTCATGTCTTGCGCGTCAGCCGCGCGTTTGGCGGCGATATAGGGCGGCAGCGGCATGGCACCGGCGGCATTGAGTGCTGCGTCGAAATCATCGCCCGCGCAGTTGAACCGCAGATGCCCCTGCCCGTCCTCCACCGCCTCCAGTGTGGCGCGCAGATCGTCAGAGAAGATGACTTCTTCGCCGATTTTCAGTTTGCGCAGCGGTTTGATCAGTGCCGACCACGTGCCGTCGCCGCGGGGCTCCAGTAGCGTGACTTCGATCTTAGCCTGCACGGCACCTTGGGCCGAGGCGCGGTGGCGCAGCCCGGAAAGCCGCGCGGGGATCACGCGGGTATCGTTCAGCACCAGACGGTCACCGGGGCGCAGCCAATCGGTCAGATCGGTTACCCGCCTGTCATGAAGCTGAGCGCCCTCGGCCACCAAGAGCCGGGCGGAAGAGCGCGGATTGGCCGGGCGCGTGGCGATCAATTCCTCAGGCAGGTCGAAATCGAAATCGGAAAGCTTCATCGGCGCGGCTCCTGCGGGTCTGGCGGCATAGGTCGCCTCGGCGCTTAGCGATCCTCTGGCACCCGGGCAACCGGATTCGCTTGGCCCTGCACCTGCGGCACAGTGGGCGGCGGGCGGCGGAACAACTCGCGGAACATGCCGGGCGTAAGGGCCGAGAGCGGATTTACCGACACATTCGGCTCTTTCGCGGCCCCGGTCAGGCGGTAGTTGAAGCCGATTAGCCCCTCGCCCTTGCGGGTGAACAGCGAGCCGATCCCATTGAACATATAGACCGGAGAGATCACGCCCTGCATGTCGATCAACCCGCTGTCGAGCGCATAGACCCCATCCATGGACAGGCCTAATGACGCGCCCACGGCGCTGGCCTCGGTCAAGGTCAAGCGGTTCGGGGTCAGGCGAAAGTTCGCCTCTACATCATCGAAGTAAATTCCATCGCCGTTGAGTTCGTTGATCAACCCCACGACCGAGATCGCATTGACCAGCGCCGCAATCCCTGGCGCATCTCGAATGCCCACATCATCGACTGTGAGCTGCCCATCAAAGGCCCCGCCAGTGCCGACAGGCAACAGCGTGAGCGACAGGTTTCCCCCGACCACCTGCTTTACCAATCCAGCCGAACGCAGGATCCCGCCCGCATCGTTTGAGACCACCCGTACCGCGCTGCGCCCGCCTTGGGGCAGCACCTGCCCTTGCACCGATGTGCCCCCGTTAAGCTGAGCGGTGAACGTTCCATCCATGCCCTTGGCGGTGTCAAAAGTGCCCGATAGGTTCGCCAGATAGATTGTATCGGTAATCTGCAACCGATCTAGCGCCACCCGCATCGGCGGGCCGGGTTGCCCACCGGCTGATCCAAATTCCGCCCGACGCATGTCAAGCATACCACCGCCCAGCACAACCTGCACCGGATTGCCCTTGCCACGCCCGATAAGTTGCACCGGGATATCAAGCCAGTCGCCGCGTCGCAGCCGGTCGATCTGCACCCGGTCCAGCGCGCCGCCGGGTTTGAGGTCAATGGAGCCTGCCAAGCTCAGCCCCGGCGCGGTCAGCTGGAAGGCATCGACATTCGGCGTCTCGCCCAGCCGTCCGGCCAGCCGCAATTCGCCCTTGCTGCCCGGCGCCTTGACCCACGAGAGTTGCGGGACCGAGATACCCACCCCTGAGAGATTACTCTGTAGTGAGAAGCGGGGCGCTTGACCCTTTTTCAGGTCCAGCGCGATCTGCCCCGTGCCGCTGCCGCGAATGCTGCCGGGGGGCAATGCAATGCCAAAGGCCTCCAGCCCCGAGGGGGTCAGCGCGACTTGTCCGGTCAGGCGGCTCTCGTCTGAGCCCGGCCCAATCGCCTGCGACCACTCCCCATCGAAACCCACGCCGTCGATACGCCCTTCGCCGCCAATGGTGATGCGTTCATTGCTGGCGGTAATAGCCAGCCTGCTGGCCCGAAGGCTGCGGTCCTTGACCAGTGTATCGGTCGAGAGCGACAGCAAATCCCCCGCGAAGTGATAGTGCACGTCCTCAGGCTTGCCGCCCTTTTTCAACGGCAGCGCCAGTGTGCCTTTCAGCACCGCCATGCCATCCGCAAGCGTCACCGGCAGCCCTGCCTTATCCATAACCTGCATCGGCGGTTGGTTAAGCAGCGACAGCGCCGCAGTTAGGGTGGATCGGGTGGCAAGCCGGATCACCGAAGGGCTGCCGTCTTTCACCCGCACGTCGGGAATGATGAAGGACGACCCATCCAGCGTCACCGCCCCGCCCTGCGGCGCGATCACCTCGCCCGCGTCCACTGTGACAACGAGGCGGTTGTCGAGCAGGCTCATATGGCCGCTTCCGTCGGTGATATGCGGCAGGGTTTTCAAAAACCGCACCTCGGCACCTGCGTAGTCAAAAGCCACATAGGTTTGCGGCGCCTGCCCCGGTGCCATGCGCAGGGCCAGGTCGAGGTTGCGCATCTGGCCTGCGTGGAGGTTCTCGTCCAGCCAAGTGCGGGTCTTGGGTTTCACACCTTCTGGCCAGAGGGTCAGCAGACGTTCCGGTCCCAACCGGTCCATGCGCCCGTCAAGCGAGAGGTTCCACCCCTCAGGCTCAGCCAAAAGTTCGCCATCAAGGCGCAGACTGCGGCCCTGATCGTTAATCTCCAGACGGCCCAACTTCAGGCGAAACGGGTTGAGACTGAGTTGAAAGTCGATGTCGGCTTGATCCAGCGCCACAGGCTCGGAGTAAACTTCAGCCGGATTGGCGCGCAGATCGCGTAGGGAAAACTGGCCGACCATCTCCCCCGGAATGCCCCCCGTGACATCGCCCAATTGCGACGTGCCGGTGATGTTGCCAGAGACCCAAGGGCTGTCGAGCGACATTTCATCAAAGCGCAAAAGCTGGCGCGCGGGGTCATAGCTAAAGTAGCTGCGCGCCCCGTCGAAAGGGATCGGTTTGGTCTGTGAGTGGGGCTGCAGCACGCCCTTGTCGATCTGTAGCGATGCGTTGATCGGGGCAAAGTGACCGGCGCTGTCGATCCCGCTGCGCACCGCGCCTGAAATATTGGCCCGCAGCACTTCAAGCCATGAGAACGCCGGCCCCTGTGCGGCAATGTCGCGTGCGTCGATCCCGTCAAAGGTCACGCCAAAGGTCGCGGCATTCTGGCCGATGCGGCTGCTGTAATTCGCCGTAAGCGTGGCCACCCCTGCGCCGCCGCTCAACACCGCAAGATCGGCAGAAAGGTCAACCTGCTCACCACTGCGCGACAGACGCAGCCGCCCGCCATCTCCGGTCCAAGCCCGACCCGCGCGGGCATCCTCAAACCGCAAGGTCAAAGCGCGCAGCTCGACCGAGCGCAGCGCCGAGAGCGCAGGCGCGGCCAGCACATTGTCAATTTGGCCGATAAGCTGCGGCAGGGTCGCGGCCTCCCGTTCGGGCGGGGCGATCCCGGCCCCGGCGGAAAGACTCACGCGCCCGTCTGCGCCTCGGCGCAGATTGGCCACCACGCCCGACAAGGAAATCTCACGCGGCTGCGCCACCCCGCGCAGCAGAGACCGCATCGACAGGCTTGCCTTGAACTCATTAAAGCTGACGATCTCGTCGCCCTCAGGCGTGGTGACAAGGATATCTTGCAGCCGCACGCGGGGCCGCCAACCTTCGTCGACGACAAACTCCATCGCACCGAATTCCACCCGCGCCTGCGGCAGCGCTGATGCAATCCGCGTCTCGATCCGCTCTTGCACCCAAAGCGGCGCGGGGATTGGACGCCCGGTGAAATGTATCGCCGCCCCCGTCGCCAGCACGGCCAGCAGCACCAGCGCCACGAGTGACGCAACCCCCACGCGGCGCAGCGGCCTGCGGCGCGATGGCCCCTTGCCGGTGGGCTCAGGCGGGCTGGAAGGGGGCGGGTCGCTCATCGGGCTCCGGTTCGGCTGGGGCGGCTTTGACGTTGTCAAATCAGATGCAGTATGACAGCCCTGAACGACCCTTCACAAGCCAAAGGAACCGCCCCATGTCGCAGATCGGACCGCAGCCCGGCCAACCGGCCCCGGATTTCACCCTTCCTGTGACCGGCGGTGGCGAGATTACGCTCTCTGCCCTGCGCGGTGGCCCCGTGGTCCTGTTCTTTTACCCGCGCGATGACACGCCCGGTTGCACCAAGGAATCGATCGGCTTTTCGGAGCGGCTTTCGGAGTTTGCCGAATCCGGTGTGCAGGTCTTTGGCATCTCGCGCGACAGCATGGACAAACACGACAGGTTCGCGTCCAAACACGCGCTGACCGTGCCGCTTTTGTCCGACACCGATGGGGCAGTGACGGAAGCCTATGAGGTATGGGTCGAGAAAAACATGTACGGCAAGAAATCTATGGGCATTGAGCGCGCGACCTACCTGATCGACGCGACAGGCAAGATCGCGCAGGTCTGGCGCAAAGTGAAGGTGCCCGGCCATGTGGATGCCGTGCTTGATGCGGTGCGTGGCGCATGATGCCGCTGGCAGAGATGGCCGAAGCGGTACTGCGCACGGCGGATGGGCGTGAGAAAACAGCGCTGTCGCGGAAATTCGCGGCCGAGTGGCTCTCGGCCCGTGCTGAAGGTGCCCGCCCCGAAGTGGGCCGCGCCGACCCGCCACTGCACCCTGCCCGGCCCGCCAAGCCCGAATTGCTCAGCCCCCGCGAAGTGCCCCGCCGCCGCCCGGGCACGCCCGAAGGCCGCGCGGCGCTGCTGCATGCCGTGGCACATATTGAGTTGAACGCCGTCGACCTGCATTGGGACGTGATTGCGCGGTTTTCGCATGTCCCGCTGCCGCTTGGGTTTTTTGACGACTGGGTGAAAGCGGCGGACGACGAATCGAAACACTTTAACCTGATGTGCGACTGCCTCGAAGAGATGGGAAGCCACTACGGGGCCATGCCCGCCCATGCGGGCATGTGGCGCGCGGCAGAGGATACGGTCGACGACCTTATGGGGCGCTTGGCCGTGGTGCCCATGGTGCTGGAAGCGCGCGGGCTAGACGTGACGCCGGGCATGATCAAGATTTTCCGCAACGCAAAGGCCGATAGCGCCGTAGCAGCGCTTGAGACGATCTATTCCGAAGAAGTCGCCCATGTCGCTTATGGCAGCAAGTGGTTTCACTTTCTCTGCGGGCGTCATGATGAAGACCCGAAAGACCGCTTTCACGCCCTCGTACGCAAGTATTTCCACGGCGACTTGAAGCCGCCCTTTAACGAAGAAAAACGAGCCGAGGCGGGAATCCCTCCCGACTTTTATTGGCCTCTCACTGCCGATGGTGGATCAACAAAAAACTAAGCTCACATCAGCAAGTGGTTGGAATAGGCGGATTTTTGCCAACCACTTGCCCTGTTGAGCAGAGGAATGGGGGATTGCCGCGCAGCTTTGGGGCAACAGGGTTGCCCCATTCGTACGCACTGGCTATTGACGTTGGGCGCGGGCCGGGCTGCCTCGCCGCGCCGACGGGACGAGACAAGGGACGACAACATGCGCTCACGGATTGCAATCAAGACGCATGCTCTGCTTGAGCATTACTTTCCCGAGCGCCGCGTCTTTCTGAAATCCGACAGCGACACCCGATTCATCCGTCTTCGCCCCGGCACTCAGATCATCGGGCTGGCGGGCTCTGCCTTCCTCGTATCATGGGCGATCATCGCCACGGCGATCATCTTGATGGACAGCATCGGCTCAGGCAACTTCCGCGAGCAGGCCAAACGCGACCAGCGCACCTATCAGGCCCGGTTGAACGAACTTTCCGCGCAGCGTGATCTGCGCGCCGAAGAAGCATTGGCCGCACAGGATCGCTTTAACGCTGCGCTGACACAAATCTCTGTGATGCAGTCTGAACTGCTGTCGTCTGAGACCCGCCGCCGCGAGCTGGAGACCGGGATTGACGTGATTCAGTCCACCCTGCGCGACACGATGAAAGACCGCCAAAGAGCGCGGTCGAAACTGGCCGATTTGGAAGGCAGTCTTGAGAATGGAGAGGCGGGCAGCGTTCGTGCTGACGCCGACCAAGTGCCTACTGATTTCCTAGCCCAAGCCTTGGCGCGCACCTCGGCAGAACGTGATAAGGTCGTGGTTGATGCGCAAGACGCGCTGCTGCAGGCCGATGAAATGGCCCAAGAGATTGCGCTGATGCGGGATCAGAATGATGCGATCTTCCGCCAGCTTGAAGAAGCGATGAGCGTATCCGTCGCTCCGCTTGATAAAATGTTCCGCAGCGCAGGCATGCCGACCGACCGTATCCTCGCCACCGTGCGCCGTGGGTACTCCGGCCAAGGTGGCCCGATGACGCCGCTGTCTTTCACCACCCGTGGCGAAGAGCTGAGCCCCGACACGCAGCGCGCCAACCGCCTGTTGAACCAGATGGACCGGCTGAACCTCTACCGGATTGCCGCCGAAAAGGCGCCTTTTGCCAACCCGGTGAAAAACGCTTTCCGCTTCACCAGCCAATTCGGCTATCGCCGCGACCCCAAGACCGGTGGACGCCGGATGCACAAGGGTGTCGACTTTGCCGCTGGCATGGGCACACCCCTTTATTCCACTGCCGATGGTGTGGTGACCCACGCGGGCTGGTCATCGGGCTATGGCCGTCTGGTGAAAATCCAACATGAGTTTGGTATTGAGACCCGCTATGCGCATATGTCCAAGCTTCGCGTGAAAGTTGGTCAAAGAGTCTCGCGCGGGCAGCATATTGGTGATATGGGAGCATCAGGACGGGTCACCGGTGTCCATCTCCACTATGAAGTCCGCGTAGGTGGCAAGGCTGTTAACCCCATGATCTATATCAAGGCTGCAAACGATGTTTTCTAAAAGCAAAATCAACGATCCCGCGCCCCAGGATGCAGATGCGTCCAAACCGGCACCTTCCAGCGCTTCCACGGCCCCTGCGCCGTCCAAGCAGAGCGAGTTCAAGGCCAGCGCGCCCAAAGCGAAGCCGCCCGCATCCGTTCTGTCTTCGGATCTGCATGTCACCGGCAACATGAAGACCACCGGCGATATTCAGGTCGAAGGCACCGTTGAGGGCGACATCCGCGCGCATTTGCTGACCATCGGTGAGACTGCGACGATCAAGGGCGAAGTGGTTGCCGATGACGTTGTTATCAATGGCCGCATCGTCGGCCGAGTGCGTGGCCTCAAGGTGCGCCTGACATCGACCGCACGGGTTGAGGGTGACATCATCCACAAGACCATCGCGATCGAATCCGGCGCGCATTTCGAAGGCTCCGTGCAGCGTCAGGACGATCCGCTGAACCCCGGCGCAAAGTCTGCTCCGGCGCAAAAGCCGAACCCCGCCTCCTAAGGCCGCGGTCGGTTCAAAGTATTCACGGGCGTCGCAGGAAACTGCGGCGCCCGTTTTCGTTTTACTATGGCTCTGAGTTAGCGGCCCAGCATCCATGTGCCGTTTGGCCAGAAGGCATCAAAGGCGAAGGCGAACATCACGTCATGCGGCACGTCGCGCCCGGCGTTGTCGCGCACGCGGATGCTGCCCACGTCACGCCCCTTGCCGATCTGCCCCGCGTCTAGGGCCGAAGCCTGCCCTGCCCGCCAAGTGATCGTCACACCTGCTTCGCGGACCTCACCTTCCTCCGCCAGTCGATTAAGCCGCCACGCCCGGTCCCCCACGCGCACCACACGCTCCAACGGTGCAATCCCGTGAGGTGGCTGCGCGCCATCATAGAGGAAGGGTTTGGTCGAGGAATCATAGCCACGATACGGGTTACGGCCATAGTCGCGATTATAGGACGGCTCCTCCATCACCAGCCCATCGGGGTGGCGTGCGGTGAAATCGGCCCAGCTTTCCAGCCAGCTTGGGAGGTGCTTTAACTCGGTACCGGTCAGCGCGCCGACAATGGCCCGGCCTTCGGCCTGCTGCCACCAACTTTGCGTTTCGCGGTCGTACATTACCATATCGGAATGGCGCAGTTTGCCCGAGACACCAAAGCGCAGCACCTTGCCCGCAACGCGGCGGTCAAAGACCAGCGCAGAGTTGCACAGCGGACAGAAGGTCACGGCAATGGGCCGCCCATTCACCGTATCGTTCACAATCTCATGCCATGTCAGATAGCGGATCGGATAGGCGCGCGGTTTGGCGCCGTCGATCTCGACCGTGATGACCGGCTCGCGCGGGGCGATGCGGGTCTCTGCACTTGCGGCGCTGAAATCGGGCGCATCAAGCGCCGGGATGCCATCCTTAGGCGGGCCGCCTGAGATGATCTCGGACCAGTCGTTGATGCTTGTTTTGGCGAAATCGGTGTCGGGCCATTCGCCCTGCCAGCGGGCGGGGTTGGCAGTGACAGTATTGGCCAGCAGGCCAAGGCTCAGGACAATGGCGCTCAATTTTTTCATACGCCGAGCTTGGCGCATGCGGGGGTGAGCGCACAAGCCCACCCCACGCGATCCTGAACGGATGTTACTCGGTCACGGTGACCGTTTTCATCACATCGGGCGCGCCAACAACGGCACCGTTTGGGCCGGTGCCGCGTTTGATGGCATCTACCACATCTTGGCCTTCGGTCACCTTGCCAACGACCGTATATTGGCCGTCAAGGAAGGGTGCTGCGTCAAACATGATGAAGAACTGGCTGTTGGCACTGTCCGGGCTTTGGCTGCGCGCCATGCCGACCACACCGGTCTCAAACGCGATGTCCGAGAATTCAGCCGCAACATCGGGCATGTCCGAGCCGCCCATGCCGGCACGCGATATATCGCCGCCGGATTTACCGAACTGCACGTCACCGGTCTGGGCCATGAAACCGTCGATCACGCGGTGGAAGACCACCCCGTCATAGGCGCCATCTTCGGCCAGTTCGGTGATCCGCGCCACATGCTCAGGTGCCACGTCTTCCAACAGGTCGATCTTGACGGTGCCATTGGCCTCGCCCGCGACTTCGATCTCAAGCCCGGTGGCCGCAGCCGCCGTGCCGAGAAGCGCCAGAACGGCGCTGGTGCCAAAAAGCTTACGCATCTGCGGCCACCTTGACCGAGATCATGCGGTCAGGATTCGCAGGCGGCTCACCCCGCGTCAGTGCGTCGACATGTTCCATGCCAGAGATGACTTGGCCATAAACAGTATACTGACCGTTGAGGAAGTCATTGTCTTTGAAGTTGATGAAGAACTGGCTGTTAGCGCTGTCGGGGTTTGCCGAACGGGCCGCACCAATGGTGCCGCGTGCGTGGGGCACTTTGGAGAATTCTGCTGGCAGGTTTGGCATGTCGGAGCCACCTGTACCTGCGGCGCGCAGGTTGAAGTTGTCTTCCATATTGCCGTTGGCCACATCGCCGGTCTGAGCCATGAAGCCTTCGATCACGCGGTGGAAGGCGACATTGTCGTATTTCCCGGCGCGGGCCAGTTCTTTCATCCGCTCGACGTGCTTGGGCGCAAGGTCAGGCATCAGTTCGATGGTGACGGTGCCGCCTTTGAGCTCCATCAGGATGGTGTTTTCGGGGTCTTTGATATCGGCCATTGGGCAATCCTTGTTTTGGTGTTTGCCAGATACCTAGGTGGCTTGGCCCGGATTGCCAAGCAGGTGCATTGACGTGACGGCTGTAAACGGCAAAACACAGCGCAACAATTGGGAACGGGAGAAGACCGATGGGCTGGAAATCACTGGACGACATTGAACTGGACGGCAAACGCGTGCTGCTGCGCGTGGATATCAACGTGCCAGTCGAGGATGGCCGGGTGACCGATGCCACGCGGATCGAGCGGATTGTGCCCACGGTGAACGACATCCTTTCGCGCGGTGGGAAGGTGACGCTGCTGGCGCATTTCGGTCGTCCCAAGGGGAAGGTTGTGGAGGAGATGAGCCTTCGCCAAGTGCTACCTGCGCTGGAAAAGGCACTGGGCCGCGACGTGGCTTTTGTCCCCTCGCTCGATGCGGCGGCGGCGGCGCAGGGCGATCTGCAACTTATGGAAAACATCCGCTTTTACCCCGGCGAAGAGGCCAATGACGAAGGCTTCGCCCGCCAATTGGCCGATCTGGGCGATATCTACTGCAACGATGCCTTCTCTGCAGCGCACCGCGCGCATGCCTCGACCGAAGCGCTGGCGCGGCTGCTGCCTGCCTGCGCGGGCCGTCTGATGCAGGCGGAGCTTTCGGCGCTGGAGGCAGCACTCGCCAAGCCAGAGCGCCCGGTTGGGGCTGTCGTGGGCGGGGCTAAAGTTTCGACCAAGATCGCGCTTTTGGAAAACCTCGTGAACCGGCTGGATGTTTTGGTGATCGGCGGCGGGATGGCGAACACTTTTCTCGCCGCACTTGGTGCTGATCTGGGCAAGTCATTGGAAGAGCCAGATTATTACGACACGGCCAAAGACATCATGGCGCAGGCTGATAAGGCGGGCTGCCGGGTGATCTTGCCGGTCGACGGTCTGGTCGCGCGTGAGTTCGCCAAAGGGGCCGCGCATGAGGTGGTCCAGCTTGGCCCGGATGCCAAGCTCGCCGATGATCAAATGGTACTGGATGCGGGCCCCGACACGGTCGCGCTGATTAAGGCCGCTTTTGCCGGGCTGCGCACCCTAATCTGGAACGGCCCCATGGGTGCCTTTGAAATTCCCCCCTTCGACACCGCCACCGTCGCCGCGGCCCGCGCAGCAGCGGCCAAAACACGCGAAGGCACATTGACCTCGGTTGCAGGGGGCGGTGACACGGTCGCGGCACTGAACCAAGCAGGTGTCGCGGACGATTTCACCTATATCTCAACCGCCGGGGGCGCGTTCCTTGAGTGGATGGAAGGCAAAACCCTACCCGGTGTGGCCGCTTTGGGCGGCTGAGCCGCGCAAAAACGCAAATTCTTGTTAAAAACAACGGGTTTCCCGCAATTGTGGGATTCCCATGACGAATCGCCTGTGTCATACTGATGTCACGTCCGCCAAGAGACGCAGAGGCAGAACCATGACACGCAACACCCGTCCGGCCTTCGGCACATTGCTGTTCTTCGCGATTGCTTTCGCGCTGAGCCTGTATTTTACTTTTGCCGCCGTGCAAGGGGATTTCGGCCTGTTCCGCCGGACCGAGATCGTGGCCGAGAACCAAAAGCTAAGCGACCGTCTGGCCGAGGTGAGGGCCGAGGTTGCGCGGATGGAAAACCTCACCCGCCGCCTGTCGGACGATTACCTTGACCTTGATCTTTTGGACGAGCGCACGCGCAAGGTGCTGGGCATGGTCCGCACCGATGAGATCGTCATTCGCTGAGCTTTCGCACTTGATCGCCCTGCCCCGCGCCTGCGGTCTTGCAATCACATTAAATCTCTGGCCTCCTTTACCTTGTCAGCCGTGGTACACGCGCCACGTCACAAAGCCTCTCGCAATCCATTCCGGAATGCGATAGGGAATAGTTTAACGCTAAACTACTTTTGGCACCTGACCAGAGCCGACGGAGGAGACGTCCATGGCCGCGAAGAAATCGAGCAAGAAACCCAATGTCTCGGCGGAGGAGCTGACCAGCTATTACCGCGACATGCTGCTGATCCGGCGCTTCGAAGAGAAGGCCGGGCAACTTTACGGCATGGGGCTGATCGGGGGGTTCTGCCACCTCTATATCGGGCAAGAAGCGGTCGTTGTTGGGCTCGAAGCCGCCGCCGAAGAAGGCGACAAGCGCATCACCTCTTACCGCGACCACGGACATATGCTGGCCTGCGGCATGGACCCGAACGGCGTCATGGCCGAGCTGACGGGCCGCGAAGGCGGTTATTCCAAAGGCAAGGGCGGCTCGATGCACATGTTCTCGAAAGAGAAACATTTCTACGGCGGCCATGGTATTGTTGCAGCGCAGGTGCCGCTGGGGGCCGGTTTGGCTTTTGCGGATCAATACAAAGACAACGGGCGCGTCACCTTCACCTATTTCGGCGACGGCGCGGCGAACCAAGGTCAGGTCTATGAGACCTTCAACATGGCCGCGCTGTGGAAGCTGCCGGTGATCTTCGTGATCGAGAACAATCAATATGCCATGGGTACGTCGCAACAGCGCTCGACCTCTTCGGCCGAGATTTGGGAACGCGGCAAGGCCTTTGGCATCCCCGGCGAAGCGGTCGACGGCATGGACGTGCTGGCGGTCAAGGAAGCGGGTCAAAAAGCCGTGGCGCATGCGCGCAAGGACGGACCTTACATTCTTGAGATCAAAACCTATCGATACCGCGGCCACTCAATGTCGGACCCGGCCAAGTACCGGACCCGCGAAGAGGTCCAAAAGATGCGCGATGAGCGTGATCCGATTGAATCAGTGCGCACATTGTTGTTGGAAGGCAATCACGCCACCGAAGATGATCTCAAGGCAATCGACAAAGAGATTAAGAAGATCGTGAACGAAGGCGCTGAATTCGCTAAGGAAAGCCCGGAACCCGCGCTCGATGAGCTTTGGACCGACATCTACGCAACCGAAGTACCGCAGGAGGCCTGAAGCAATGGCAATTGAAATTCTTATGCCCGCCCTCAGCCCTACTATGGAAGAAGGTACATTGGCGAAATGGATGGTTAAGGAAGGCGATACCGTCTCTTCCGGTGACATTCTGGCCGAGATTGAAACCGACAAGGCCACCATGGAATTTGAAGCCGTGGACGAAGGCACCATCGGCAAGATCCTGATCGAGGAAGGGACCGAAGGCGTGAAAGTGAACACCGCCATCGCCGTTCTGCTGGAAGAAGGCGAAAGCGCCGACGACATCGACAGCGCAAAATCTGCGCCCGCTGAGGCCAAAAGCGATGACGGTGAAGCCGACGACGCCAAAGCAAGCGATGACAGCGACCGCGCCACACCCGCTGAGGGCAAGAAACAGCCCAAGCCTGACACCAGCCCCGACTGGCCCGAAGGCACGCCGATGAAGCAGCAGACCGTGCGCGAAGCGCTGCGCGACGCCATGGCCGAGGAAATGCGCCGCGATGGTGACGTTTTCCTCATGGGCGAGGAAGTCGCCGAATACCAAGGGGCCTATAAGATCACCCAAGGGATGCTGGACGAATTCGGCCCCAAGCGCGTGATCGACACGCCGATTACTGAGCATGGTTTCGCCGGTATCGGCGTTGGTGCGGCCTTTGGCGGGTTGCGCCCGATCGTTGAGTTCATGACCTTCAACTTCGCCATGCAGGCGATGGATCAGATCATCAACTCTGCGGCCAAGACACTTTACATGTCGGGCGGTCAGATGGGCGCGCCTATGGTTTTCCGTGGCCCCAACGGTGCAGCGGCCCGCGTCGGCGCGCAACACTCGCAGGACTACGCCGCGTGGTTCATGCAGATTCCCGGTTTGAAAGTGGCGATGCCCTATTCGGCGAGCGATTATAAAGGTCTGATGAAGACAGCCATCCGTGATCCGAACCCGGTGATCTTCCTTGAGAACGAAATCCTCTATGGCCGCAGCTTCGATGTGCCGGATGTTGAGGATTACACCGTACCTTTCGGCAAAGCGCGCATTTGGCGCGAAGGGTCCGACGTGACCATCGTCAGCTTTGGCATCGGCATGACCTATGCGTTGGAGGCTGCTGAGAAGCTGGCCGAAGACGGCATTGAAGCCGAGGTCATCGACCTGCGCACCCTGCGCCCGATGGACACGGATACGATCCTGAAATCGGTGATGAAAACCAACCGCTGTGTGACGGTCGAAGAAGGCTGGCCGCAGGGCTCGGTCGGCGGCTATATCAGCGGCGTGATCATGCAGGAGGCGTTTGATTACCTCGACGCCCCGGTCATCACTTGCACCGGCAAGGACGTGCCCATGCCCTATGCTGCCAACCTCGAAAAACACGCGCTGGTCACCACCGACGAGGTGATTGAAGCCGTAAAATCAGTCACTTATCGGTAAGGAGCGGATCATGCCCATAGAAATTCTCATGCCCGCCCTTTCGCCCACGATGGAAGAAGGCACGCTGGCCAAATGGATGGTCAAGGAAGGCGATACCGTCGCCTCCGGTGACATTCTGGCCGAAATCGAGACCGACAAAGCGACGATGGAGTTTGAAGCGGTAGACGAAGGCACGATCGGCAAAATCCTGATCAGCGATGGCAGCGAGGGTGTAAAAGTGAACACCCCCATCGCCGTTCTTCTTGAAGAAGGCGAAAGCGCCGACGACATCGACAGTTCTGCCAAGGCTCCCGCTAAGGAAGAGAAACCACAGGCCGAAGAAAGCGACAAAGCAGCCGATGCCGAGACGCCCGAAGCGGGCTATGGCCGCGGCGCTACGGATGCGAATGACGCGCAGGGCAAAAGCGACAGCAAAGCCCCCGCCGCACCGAAAAGCGATAAGGGCGAGCGTATCTTTGCCTCCCCCCTCGCCCGCCGGATCGCGGCCGACAAGGGGTTGGACCTGTCGCAGATCGACGGCAGCGGCCCGCGGGGCCGGATTGTCAAAGCGGATGTCGAGAATGCGCAACCGAGTGCTGTGAAATCCGACAGCACAGCGCCCGCCAAAGAAGCAGCACCGGTCGCCAAAGCCGTGGCCACCGGCCCCTCCGCCGATGCCGTTGCTAAGATGTACGAGGGCCGAGAGTACGAGGAAGTCACCCTCAACGGCATGCGCAAAACCATCGCCGCGCGGCTTACTGAGGCCAAGCAGACCGTACCGCATTTCTACCTGCGCCGCGACATTCAGATCGATGCGCTGCTCTCGTTCCGCAGTGATTTGAACAAGCAACTCGACGCGCGCGGTGTGAAGCTGTCGGTGAATGACTTCATCATCAAAGCCTGTGCGCTGGCGCTCCAATCTGTGCCCGATGCCAATGCTGTTTGGGCCGGGGATCGCATTCTCAAGCTGAAGCCGTCGGATGTGGCTGTTGCTGTGGCAATCGAAGGCGGGCTCTTTACGCCTGTCTTGCAGGATGCCGACACCAAGTCGCTCTCGACTCTATCGGCGCAGATGAAAGACCTCGCCACCCGCGCCCGCGACCGCAAGCTTGCGCCGCATGAGTATCAGGGCGGCAGCTTTGCCATCTCTAACCTGGGCATGTTCGGCATCGATAATTTTGACGCGGTGATTAACCCACCGCATGGGGCGATCCTTGCTGTCGGTGCTGGCTTGAAAAAGCCGATCATTGGCAAAGACGGTGAGGTGACTGCGGCGACAGTCATGTCCGTGACCCTTTCGGTGGACCACCGCGTGATCGATGGGGCGCTCGGCGCGCAGCTTTTGAATGCGATTGTCGAGAACCTGGAGAATCCGATGGTTATGCTCGCCTAAGGTCATCTTCATCAAAACAAACAAAAGCCGGGGCATGCCCCGGCTTTTTCATTTCGTACGATATCTCTCGTATTTATTCGCTGTTTGGCCCGAAGAGATGGTTCATCGACATTGAAGGCTGATCACAGCCCGCCTCCCCCACAATCCGCGCGGGGATGCCTGCGACGGTTTTGCAAGCAGGCACCGCCTCTAGCACCACAGAACCCGCGGCGATGCGGCTGCAATGACCGATGGTGATATTGCCCAGCACCTTTGCGCCTGCACCGATTAGCACGCCGTTGCCGATCTTGGGGTGCCGGTCTTCTTCCTCTTTGCCCGTGCCACCAAGAGTGACCGAATGCAGCATTGAAACGTTATCGCCCACCACTGCCGTCTCACCGATCACGATAGAATGCGCGTGGTCGATCATGATGCCCTTGCCCATCTTTGCCGCCGGGTGAATATCGACGCCGAAGATCTCGCTCACCCGCATTTGGATGAAATAGGCCAGATCGCGTTTGCCCTTCATATAAAGGTGGTGGCCAACCCGATATGCCTGCACCGCCTGATAGCCTTTGAAATAAAGGATAGGCTGCAGAAGCCGATGGCAAGCCGGATCGCGGTCATAGATCGCGACCAGATCAGCGCGCGCCGCAGCCACAAGATCGGGGTCTTCGGCATAGGCTTCTTCGACCATTTCGCGCACGACCATCATCGACATCTCATTGGACGAAAGCTTTGCGGCGATGCGATAGGAGAGCGCGTTCTCGATCGATTTATGGTGCAGAATACAGGCATGAACAAAGCCGCCGATGAGCGGCTCGTCACGCACCGCATCTTCGGCTTCTTGCTGAATTTGGTCCCACACCGGGTCCACTTTCGAGATATTTCTGCGTGTTTGTGCCATGTCACGGGCTCCTTCACTCTGCTGATAGGGTAGCTCATGCAATGGCGTAGGACCAATTGTAAATCCGCAGATGCTCAAAAACGTGATAACGCGCGGGCTTAAACCGCCAACTCAAGACGTGTTGCGAGCCCCGCGCCATAGGTCGCTGAGACCTGAGCAACTGTAACTTCGAAAGCGCCGAAGACACCGTCAGCGGCCTGTGCCGCGTTACTGTAGGTCCATTTCGACGTATCAAGCAGCTCTTCTCGCAGCTGTTCCGTGCCCACAAAAACCCGCAGAAGATACCGCTCACTTTCTTCCCCAAGCGGCGCCTCCGGTCCCTCCCATGCGTCGCCGTCGATCCGCGTGCGGCGCACCCATCGGAAGACGATATCTCCGGTCGGCTCCGTCTCTGAACGAAGATGGCAAGGGCTAAAGGGCCGTAAGCCATTCCCGTCAAAGGCCTGAACCTGATGCACATAAGACGGATCATCCACGGGCCGCCGCGCCGGGCCAATCCGGTAGTGCTGCGCGACACGTCGCAGATGCGGGCTGAGTTCTACTTGTTGCGGCGTGCCGTTCATCAGCACAAAACTCGACCCCGCAGGCCAGACCTCGGGCATCAGCCCATCGCTGCCAGCCTGACCGCGCAAACGCCCCTTAAGCCAATATGTCAGCGGGGCGATCAGCTGCGCCTCCTGAAACTGGAAAAGCTCCCAATTGTCCGCGCTGCCATCACCAATGGCGGCAAGGTTCGCACCGTTCAACAGCGCTTCCTTACTAACTGATTCAAGACTGCCGCTGGTCAACTTCACCTCTAGCACCGGCCCCGCATCCGGCACCCCGGACCGCGCCGCATACAATGGTGACCTCGTAACGCCCATGACTGATCGGCTCGGCACGATGGCATTGAGAGCATAATTCGCATCAACAGCCCCGCGATAGGCCGCGACCGACCCCGGCCAAGGGGCCGCGGTGATCGCGAGATGTGGGGCATCTGGCACCTCATCTCCGCGCATGAGCGGCAGGTCCATGAATAGCGAAAAGACCGGTAACGGGGGCGCAAAGGGCCGCAGGCTTGCCAGTTCTTCCTCAAGCGGGGCCGGATCATAGACTTCCGGCTCGATGCGGGTGGCCTCTATCAACAGGGCTCCGGCTTGTTCGACACGGTCAATTCGGTAGCACCCCGGTCCTTCCGCACCCTCCCCCGGCAGTTCGATCACGTCGCCGGCACCGATCGCCATCTGGGACGGCGGCAAAGCCAATCGCAACGCTTCGCGCGCGACGCGCGCTTCGGTCAGCCAGCGCTCTGCCACCTGACGCCCCTCCCCCCGGGTGAGCGCCATATTAAGTTCGGTCCCGCTGACCGCATGGGTCGCCTCATCCGCCAGAACCGCCTCTTCCGAGATCGCATCGAAATCCGCATCTGTCTGAATGAACCGCAACCGCACACGGCCTGAAACTTCGGCCTCCGCTTCACGCAATTGCTCAGTCAGCCCGTTGAGGTCTGGGCTCGTCACAAGCATGTCTTGCCTGATTGACACCGCATCCAACCCGTCGCGCATTCGAAATTGCAGAACCCCATTCCGTTCAATCGCGTCGAACCCATAGCGCAGCATAAGCGGTTGCAACGCCGCGCGCGCCTCGCTGACCTCGGTCACCGCATAGCCACGCACATAGCCGA
This sequence comes from Sulfitobacter indolifex, assembly GCF_022788655.1. NCBI lineage: Bacteria > Pseudomonadati > Pseudomonadota > Alphaproteobacteria > Rhodobacterales > Roseobacteraceae > Sulfitobacter > Sulfitobacter indolifex. Next base: position 1,851,488 of record NZ_CP084951.1, read on the forward strand.
AAAGTTGCGACGTATCGAAATGCTCCACCCCCGCGCGGTTGCAAATCTCACTTACGACCGAAGCCAGCGACCGCGAAGAGGCGCGCCCGTTCAGCCAATGCCCCCGGCTGTAATTCTCACCATCGCTCCAAAGATCGACATTATTGGGAAAGAACGGAAAGGGCCGGGTATCCCACGCCCAGACAAACGCGCGGGACATATCAAGCATCGGCCCGCCATATTCTTCTGAGGTCGGGTTATGTGCCGGATCGCGCCAGTATTCTGAGAGTGCGCGCAGATATTGCATCTGCATCAAGTCGTCCCGCGCACCGGTGGAAAAATGCGGCAATGCACCTTCGGAACTTTTTAGATCGAGGAACTTGTTAGGCTGGTTCGCACCCTTATCGATTGCGGCACATCCATACTCAGTAAACCAAATGGGTTTGGACATCGGAAGCCAGTCCGTCGACGCGGCTTGGCGCTCTCCGCCTATGCGCTCGTGGTGATGGTTCTGCCACCAGTTGCGCAGATCTTTGTAGCGGTACACCCAAGGCTCATCATGCGCCCCGTCAGTGATCTGTGTGCGGATCTGCGCGGCCCGGGCCTCGGCCGAATGGTAGTACCAGTCATAGCCCTCACCACCTTCAATGTTGGATTGCAGATAATCGACATCGTAAATGGCAGGCCAGTGTTCCCCATCAATATGCCCCTGCTCTTCGCGCCAATCGGCCAGCGGCATGTAGTTGTCGAGACCGATAAAATCGATGTTCTCATCGGCCCAAAGTGGGTCCAGGTGGAAGTAGACATCTCCGCTGCCGTCTTGCGGTTGATAGCCGAAATACTCAGACCAATCCGCAGCATAGCTGATCTTGGCCTCTGGTCCGAGCAAGGCACGCACCTCTCCTGCCAACGCCCGCAGTGCCGCGACGGCCGGAAAGCCATTCGCGTTCCCGCGTATCTGTGTCAGCCCGCGCATCTCAGAAGATATGCAAAACGCCTCCACCCCACCCGCTGCCACACAAAGCGCTGCGTAATGCAAGATGAACCGGGACAGGGACCATTCATCGAGGCCGTGATAGCTCACCGTCCCATTCGTCACTGTGAAATCCGCCGCCGTGACCGTACCAAAAAATGCCGCCACCTCTGCATCCGCCGCCGATGTGCCATCTGGGCTTCCTGGTCGCTCTGTCGCCACCGAGAGGGTAATCCGCCCTCGCCATGGCAGGCGTGGCTGATCTGCGGCATCGCTATAAGGGTCCGGCAGCCCGTTGCCTTCGGTCTGATCCATCAGAATGAAGGGGTAGAACATCACTGCCTTGCCCGCCGTTTTGAGCGCTTGAATGGCCTCGATCACCGCAGCATCCGCAGGCGTGCCGCCATAGATCGGACGCTCACTCTGCTGGGCGATCACCTCTGCCGTGTCGCGCGTCAAACCTGAGACCTGCCAAGGCATGTTCTCTCCGTCAATTTCCGGGTCTTCCACCTTGGGGCGCAAGCGACATCCGCCGCACCGCAGGTCACTGCCGAACCACGACACAACGAGAGAGGCCGCCTCCAACCGGGGCAACTCCTCTGTCATGGCGTCCAGCGCCACGGAAAAGTCGGTCTTTGCCGCAGGCGAGTTTACATTGGCGCTCCAACGACTTCCGGGACCATCCGAGTAATGTACCGGCGTGGTAGCCAGCGCATATTCCCCCGTTCCGGGGATCAGGGCGACCCCTTGAACGCCAAAGGCAGGCGCGTGCTCCCATCCCGGCGCAGCGGGCTGTTCTGGGCGCATCACCTCAAAAGAAAACTGGGGCACACGGTTGCCGAATTGCGCCAGGGGCAAGTCCTCCATCACAACATAAGCCGTGCCGCGATAGGCAGGCACCTTATCGACGCCCTCAATCGCTGCCATCGTGGGATCAGGTTGCTGGTCTGGCTCGCCGCGATAAACGCGCATGTTCAGGTCATCCGGAGCGATTTCCACCCCCTCGGCCCAGATGCGCCCGACGCTGGTGATTTCCCCCTCACAAAGAGCGACCGCAAGGCTGACAGTATAGCTATACTCAGTCGTTTTCGGCGTCGGCGATCCGCCTTTGCCACCCCCGCTGACGTTGGTTACCTCTTGGAATTGAGATGCCCAAATGACATGACCGGCCAGCCGCATTCGCCCATAAAGCTGTGGGATCGCCGCGCCCTCGCCGGATCCGGTCAGCCGGAACCGGTCGACCTTGCCGGTCTCTACGGCCTGCCCCCCCTGACCAAGCAACCGCTGGTCCACCAAACGCCCCAAAGTCGCGCCTACCGCACGGCCAACCGCAACCGAGGATAGCCCCGCCAGCGTGCCCCCAATAGAGCCACCAACCGCCGCGCCTGCTGCTGAAAGAACAATCGTCGCCATCAGAAAATCTCCTCAGGAAATATGAAACGCGCCACAATGCGCCTTTGCCAAGGCACGCTCAGCGGGCTTTCAACCACCCCATGCCCTGAATAGGCGTGAATGAAACTCGGGGCGTCACCGATGCGCGACTGCAGCCCAAGATGCTTTGCCACTGCACCTTGGCGCATTCGAAACAGCAGTACATCGCCTTGGGCTGCAAGATCACTGTCCTTCACCGCCATGTGCCGCAGCGCCCCCGCCCAAAGCTGCTCTTCCCCCTGAGGCTCGGACCAATCCATTGAATAGGGCGGTACCGTCTCGGGCTCAGCGCCAAAGCGTTCACACCACAGTCCTCTTATCAGCCCAAGGCAGTCGCAGCCCGCCCCCTTCGTCGCCGCCTGATGCACATAGGGCGTGCCGATCCAACTTTGGGCGACCTTGACCAGCGCCTCTCCAGACCCGCTCATCTAAGCGACCCGCCTGTATTGGCCCCGTCCGAACGCGGCACCGCCATCATCCAGTCCTCACCCGGAAGATCAGGGAAACCTTGAAAGTTCACCAAGTTGTTAAACTTCAGCCGACAAGTCTCCATCCGCTTGTCGCAACCGGCTGTAAGCCGTACCCGCGTGCCCTCAGGCAGCGCCCCTCGGATTGGCTCCCACAGTTCGATAACACGCTGCGCATCCTCGAAATAATCCAGCTTAATCATGCCCCAAAGACCCGCCGCGGGGCCGTCGATGACATCAAATCGCCCCCGTACGAACCAGTTTTCTTCGAAGCCCGAGAACCCCGCCCAGCGAAAAGATTGCGCATCTTGGACAGTCTCCACAGCGCGTTCCTCGGCATAGCCCGGTTCAGAGAGGTCGAAACGGCAGTTGCCGTCGCCTAGCACCGCCGAACAGGGCTTTTGATAGACCCGCCCCTGCGGTCGATTGAGCGGCTCGGTCAGCCCGCGCAACTCGGCCCGAAAACTACCGCCTGCGCGGTGCAATTCCCCAATTGATCCCCCAAACTGCAACATCCGTTGTGATGGCTCAGCCCAATTGACCAACCAAGCCTGAACGTCGGCCCCATCGAACCGCCCCTGTTCGATCTCATCTTCACGGATTCCATCATCGCAAAGCGCGCCAAGCGCTTCGGTATTGTCGACCGACAGCCCACTTGTCTGCGCCAATGCGCGGGCGCTAAGCCCGGTGTCTGCGCGGAAGGTAACGCCGCCAAAGCGCAACGGCATATCATGATCGGTAAAAGCAAACACCGCCCCATCGCGTCGCGTCACCTGCCAGCAATGACAAAGCGTCGTGACACCCGCAGCAATATGCGCGGCAAATCCGGCCTCTAGCCCCGGCATCAGACCCGCACCTCGATCACGGGCACATTCGGCACCTGCCCGGCATGAAAACTTTCGACAGACGTCAGGATGCGATCCGTATCGAACCGCACCGGCACATCGAACTCGAACCCCGCAAAGATTTCCATTTGCGGGTCTGGCGGATGGGCGAAGGTGACAATGCCCGTGGTGGCATCGACCTCGTATTCGACGCCGTGTTGCAGCTCATCTTGGGCCACCCCTACACGCACCGTGCCGGCAACCGGTTTGGTGATTGGACGACGGTAGCTATGCGCACCTGAACGGTATGTTTTTGAAATCTGAAAGCTGGCGGAAACCCCGTCGCCGTAGCCAAGGCTCTGATCATCATATGCCACTGGTAAAGCCGCCGCGCCAGATTTGAAGTCGCCCCAATCTTTCCAACGAAAGCCAAACATCTGACCCATACGCGCTTCGAAAAACGCAATCAGCGCCTGAATGTCTTCAATCGACCGCATACCAAGGCCCGCATCATAGACGCGACGTGAGTGCGCCCAAGGCGTGTTGCGCTCCTCATAGCCATTGGCCAACGTGACCACATCAGTGTGTCGCTGCGGCCCACCGACCGAGCCGAAGCTCAGCGAGGGCGGAAATCTGACATCGTGAAATTGCATGGTCTGCTCCTCCTTCATTGTACGGATCAGCGGTTGCGGTTGCCCGAGCTAAGCGCCCTGCTCATCTGCGCAGCGATCTGGGTCTGACTGCGTTGAAAACCCTGCACATCCGGCGTCGTGATGTTCATTACGATGGTGGTCGCTCCGCCGCCCGCGCCACGCACCCCAAGCTTGCCATCCGACCCACGGGCCAGCGGCATGATCGCTTCCGGCCCGGCCTCGCCCATCACGCCCGTGCCGCCCCGCATGGGAAAGGCAGTCGCCGAACTGATCACTCCCCCCTGTGCAAAGGGCATGACCTTTCCTTGGGAAAACGGCGCACCGTTGGCGAAAGGCAATATTCCCTCGACGATACCCCCGACGCCTTCGCTGATCAGCCCGGCGAAATGGTCCGTAACCGGCCTCATCGCGGCGTTATAGGTCGAGCGGACCATAGAGTTCGCCATATCGCTCAGCGTCTCCGACAGCTTTGCGCCGTCAAAGACCACACCATCGAATGCGCGCCGCAACCCCCGGCTTAATCCCTTTTCCAGGGTCGCCACACCTTTTCCGGTCTCGGCAAGAGCGTTTCGCATCCGCTGCAATTCACGGTCAAATCCAGCCACCAGACCGCTCGTTTGCGCCAGCGTCTCATTCAACCCGTCAGCGCGGCCTTCGAGGTTTTCGAAATCATCTAAATCAGGCATCGTCAGCCCCTTTCACTTTGTCCGGGTACGCGACCATCAGGGCGGCCAAACCTTCACTCAACAGTGGCGTGGCCTCGGACGGTGGGCCCAGCATCAACTGCAACTCAGCGGGTGTGAGCGACCAAAATTCTGCAGGGGGCAGGCCCAAACCAGACAGTCCAACCCGCAGCAGAGCGGGCCAATCAAACACCCGCGCGTCGCTCACGTCTGCACCGTGAATGCCCGCGCGAGCAGTTCCGCTGCCGCCCGCGCCGCTGCCATCGGCCCCCCCTCGATCTGCGCATGCTCAAGTGTGGGCACATCCATCTCCACCCCGCCGCCGCGCAGCCCAGCGAGCAGCAAGACCAGCACGTCCCGGCTGGAAAAGCGATTGCCTTCAAAACGTTCGACCAAGGCTACAAGACTGTCAGCCCCCAATGCCGCTTCAAGCTCGGCTAATGCACCAAGGGTCAACCGGGCCTCGTGGCGTTGCCCGTCAATTACAAGGCTCACCTCACCACGCCATGGGTTGGCCATCCTCACACCGCCACATCGGGGGTGAAGATTAATTCCCCGGCAGATTGAAGGCTCAACTCGAACGTCGCTTCCCCGTTCAGCGACCCTGCGTATTCCAAGGCCGACACCTGGAACGGCCCCTGCACGACACCAAAATCCGGGATAATTACCTGAAAATCGGGTGTCAGCCCGTCAAAGAACAACTGCCGCGCCCGCTCATCCGTGCCCGCATCGCGAAACACCCCCGACCCGCTGATCGCAGCAGAGCGCACGCCCGCGCCCACCAGCAATTCCCGCCAGCCACCGCTTGAGTCGAGCGAGGTCACATCCACCGTCTCGGCGTTGAAACTCACCCGTCTGGCGCGTAGCCCCGCAATCGTCTCGAACTGACCGTCGCTGGTCATGTCCACTTTGACCAAAAGGTCTTTGCCTGCTTGAACTGCCATCTCTATCTCCTCGCAACTAACTTGAATCTGTGAAGTTTTATGCCTCGGCCAATCGGGCCCGAAACTGCAGATCAATTTGTCGCCCTGCAGCGCCATCGATCCGTCGCGCGTTGGCTTTTAGGAAAGCCATATCAACCACGTGCCCCCGGCTGAGCGCAGGCGTCATCCCATGCAGCAGGTCGCAGATCATCGAAGCGACGCTCTTGGCCGTCACGAACCCCGGCGCGCGCGTGACCACCGACACGACAAACCGAAGCTCCGCTCCCGCGCCAGTCGCGTCTGAAGCGTCCTTCGCCGTCTCTGTGCCAAGCAGCACGTAAGTCTCCGGCAGGCTCCCCTCGGGCACCGCGTCAAAGACGGCATCGCCGATCAATCCTGTCAGCCCCGGATCATTGTGCAAACGCTCGTATATCGCTGTCTGAAATGCCCCTGAAAGCGCGTAACTCATACCGCCACCTCCTCATCGGCAAAGCAGATCAAATACCGCCCGTCCGCATCGCTTTCGGTCACGGCGCGGATCACGAACACCCGAGTACCCTCGCGAAACCGCTGTTCAGGACCGGGCCGCTCTGGGGAGCCTTGCGGGGCCGCGCGGACGGTAATTTTGCATCCCATGCGACTAACGGCCACGCCACCTTGGACGGCCTCACGACCGGTACGCGCCCTGACCTGCGCCCAAAGTGTTCCCAGTGGCTGCCACTGTTCGGTATAGCCACCCGCCCCATCGTTCACACGCTGCGGCGCTTCTAAGACCAATGGGCGGTTCAGATGCGGACGGCTCATGCCGCACCGCCAAAGCCGACCCGAACCCGACGATACCGCTCTATCAAGCTGCTCACGCCAAAAGGCATACAGCCTTCGCCGAGCGCGGTGTCATCGCGGTATTCATAATAATGGGCCGCCAGCAACATCACCGCTTGGGCCAGATCATCTGGTAGGCTGTCCCAATCCGCGCCCATCCCCGCGTCAAAGTTTATTAACGCCGCCCCCGCACTCGGGATGCGCGGAAGCGCTGCTGTACCACTGCGCAACTTCGGCGCTTGGGCGTCGCGTTCCAGCCAATACCGTTCGGGATCGACCAGCGTTTCCGTCCCATCCCGCGCCACCAGTGCCACCCGTGCGATCTCTTGCACGGGTGCCACGGGCAAAACCTGCGCCGCTGCATCGCGCCAAAAAGTCAACGAAAACGCGAACCGCCGCGTGATCAGAACCTTACCCGTGCGCGCCTCTACCGCCGCCATTGCAGCGCGCAGAAAACTGCGCAGCACCGGGTCTTGAAGACCATCCTGCCCAAACCCGCTCCCAAGGCGCAGATGCGTTCTGAAAGCCGCCACCGGCAATACCGCATCCGGAACATTTGTTTCTTCGATCAACATCATCGAACGTCTCCAAAATTTGGCCCCTCGCCCCTCGGGGCCACTCGCTCAGTCCCGGACGCGCACCGGTTGCATTGCTCGGTTGGAGGGGAGCAGCTAGACAACACAACCACGCTGGCGCACGTCCGGACCGGGGCCAAGTTGCCCCGGCCCCGGCTTCGGCACTGGCTTACGCCAGGCCGAATTTCATCAGCTTGATCGCTGCAAAATCACTTACATCGCCGCCGACGCGCTTGGTTGCGTAAAACAACACATGCGGTTTGGCACTGAAAGGATCGCGCAGAATGCGCAGGTCGGGGCGTTCGGCGACCGTGTAGCCCGCCGAGAAATCTCCAAAGGCGATAGACATGGAATCTGCCACCGGATCAGGCATGTCTTCGGCCACCAGTACTGGATAGCCCATTAACCGCGCAGGCTCACCCGCCGCTAAGCCGTCTGACCACAGGAACCGCCCATCGGTGTCTTTGAGCTTGCGGACCTTCGCCGTGGTCTTGGAATTCATCACGAAAACCGCGTTCTTGCGGTAGGCCGCGCCAAGCGCGTACACCAACTCGACAATCGCATCCGCCTCGGGATTGGCGTTCGTGCCGCTGGCGACATAGCCCAGATTGCCCCAAGCCCATGCCGCGTCATCGACAATCGGATGGTTCAAAAAGCCGGTCGGCTTGTCGATCCCGTCACCGTTGACAAAGGCCGCCGCCTCAGCCCGGGCGAACTTGTCGGCAATACGCCCCGCAAGCCAACCTTCGATGTCAAAGGCACTGTCATCTAGAAGCCGCTGGCTCGCCTTGGGCAGCGCGCTCAACTCATGCAGAGGTACGGTAATCCGGTCGATCTGCGGCGTGTCCGTCTCGGCCTGCGCGCCACTTTCGGTCGCCCAACCGGCCCCCACATCGGCATGATCGACCAGCACGTCATAAGACGTGGCCTCAACCTGCACCACCGACGCAATCGCCCGGATCGACGCCCCGGAATTCAGTACCGACTGCACCCGCTCCGAAGTCTGCGGATCGACGAGGTAGCCGCCGTCCGAATTCACCGCTGTCGACATCGATTTGCTGTCCAGTTCCAGCCCACGCAGCCCATCGTCATCCCCGTTGCGCAGATAGGCGTCGAACGCCTTTTTATGCGGCGCATCATGGTCAATCGCGCCCCCCAAAGGGCTGCGGGCAGGCAGGGTCATCTTGCGGTCCATCATGGCAATTCGCTCTTCCGATTGTTGAAGTTTACTGTTGATCTCGGCCCGAAAGCCCTTGAAGTCGCTGACAAAACCGCTCACGGCCTGCCGCACTTCCTCCGCCGGGGACAGGTCTGCGCCCGCCTTTGTGTTCATCTCATTCTTGGTCATCACAGTTTCCTCTGATCTTGCTGTGCCAAAATCGGCCCGCGGCTTAGCCACGCGCCATCTCGCTCCGCGCCGCGTCAAATGCCGCTGCCATCTCCCGCAGGACATCGCCCACCGCTTTGAAATCGCCCTTGGACCCGACCCGCGCCGAAGGCAGCATCGGGAAGGTCACCAGCGACACCTCCCAAAGCTCCAACTCAGACAAAAGCCGCTGTCCTTTGGTGTTTTTGCCCGCCTTTACCGTACGGTAGCCGATGCTGAGCCCATCGATCGCCCCCGCCTCAATCAGCGCCGCCGCCTCCCGCCCCTTGGCGACACTGCTCAAGATGCGCCCCTTAACCCAAAGCCCCCGGCCATCCTCATGCACCTCATCCCAAACCCCGATGGGCTGGGCCGGGTCATGCTGCCAGAGCATTTTGACGCTACGCCCGGCCTTCGCGACCTCAGCAAGGCTTGCGGCATAGGCCCCCGCCTCCACCACGTCGCCGCCCTGATCGACCGCGCCAAACAGGCTCGCATAACCGCTGATTTCCAGCCCGCCCTCTACCTCAGTCACTGCGCCAAACCGGGCAAACTTATGCTCCAGCCCCGCCGCCCCGGAAGACAGAGCTTCCCCGTTCCCCGGCCAAGCACCGGGGTCAATCATCTGATAACCCATTGTATTTCCTCTTGTTCGGCCCGCTACGGCGCCACCACCAGAAAAGATTGCACTGCCTGCGCCAGGATCACCGCCACCACGCCGTAAACCGTCAGCCACAAGCGCCGCTCCAACCGCTCCATCATCTGCTCAATCCGATCGAGCCGGCTTTGCATGTTCTCACGGTGCACAGCGCTGAGCGTCTCATGCGCCTGCAAACGCAGTCCCGGCGCACATTCAAACCGCTCAATTTCCCGAAATTCAGCCATCATCCGCCACCACCGGTAGCCCCAGCAAGCTGCGCTTTTCCGCATCACTCAAGAATGCCGCCGCTGACACCCGCGCCCATTGCGCGTCCCGCTCCGCCGACAGCGCCGGCACTTGATCGAGGTCCGGCTTCAACGTCACCGCCTCACCCAGATACCCGCTCAGCCACTCCGCCAGCGCCGCCGTCACCCGTGTCGCCAGCGGCAGCACCGTCAGGCGATAGAACGCCCGATTCGCCTCCTGATAATTCGCGTAAGTCGCATCCCCCTGCACCCCGATCAGCATCGGCGGCACCCCAAAGGCGAGCGCAATCTCCCGCGCCGCACTCTCCTTGGTCTTCTGAAACTCCATATCCGAGGGCGAGAATCCCATAGGCTTCCAGTCCAAACCGCCCTCCAAAAGCATCGGCCGCCCGGCATTGCGCGCCCCCTGATGATGACTTTCCATCTCGCTCACCAGGCGGTCATACTGATCCTCACTCAGCTTGCCCTGCCCCTCAGCCCCGCGATACACAATCGCCCCCGAAGGCCGCGCTGCATTGTCCAAGAGCGCCTTTGACCAGCGGCTCGCCGCGTTATGCACATCCATCGCCATCGCCGCCGCCTGCATGGGGCTGAACCCATAGTGATCGTCCTGCGGGTGGAAATTGCGGATATGACAGACCGGCGGCACCGCCCCACTTGCATCAAAGCGATGCTTGCGCCCGCCCACCGCATATTCATAAGCCACCGGCCAGCCATCCGCCCCCGGCACCACACTCATCCGATCCGAGCGCAACACATGCAACTCAACCGGAAGACCACCCTCGCCGCCCACGGCCTCAACATAGCCGTCCCCACTGAGCAGCATCTGCCCGTAAAGCGCCTCCAGCAATTCAGCCCGGCCCTGACCCGCATTCGGACGGCGCATGAGCTCCATCAGCGGATGCTCATCATACCGCCGCGCCGCGTCCTGCACGACCAACGGCAGCGCTGCCGCCGCCTCGGCAATCAACTTGACCGACCGAAACCCCACTGGGTTGCCACAAAAACCAGTCCGGGTAAGGCTCACGCTGTCCCGTGGGCTCCACGCGACACGACCCGAGGTCTGATAGGCCACGACAGGCCCGGTGGCCGAGGCTTTGTGCTCCTCTGTCTCCACTGCCGCGCCGCGCCGTAGAAAATCGAATACCATATCGTCGCTCCTCGTTCTGGTCGGCCCCGGCGGCGGTGACTTGGTCCTTGCTGCCCGGCGTTGTTAGACTTTCCCAAAAAACCTTTAATGATGCCGAAAGCCACCGAACGCTCCCCCGCGCAACAGCTCGAAACGCCCGCCCTACAGGCTCCGCACCCCCGGACTACGCCACTGCGATGCAGGCTCGATCATCAGCTCATGCAGCGCCCAGACCAGCGCATCGACACGGTCTGGACTGCCTTTGCCCTCGTACCCCCGCGCCGTCATCAGACACATCTGGTCCTCCAGCGCATCCAGCCCCGGCAGATGGCTCACGCGCCCTTGTTCATAAAGCGCGGCCACTGGCTCCGCCCGCGCAACCTTGCCCCGCGCCGCATGCACCGTTTTGAGCGAGACCAGCGGATCAACCTGCCGCAGCACCTCTGAAACCAACTGCCCCCCTTGGTTCACCTCGGCCACCAGCCGATCCGCGCCATAGCGCGTCATCGCCGCAATCGCCGCCTGCGCCCAACCGTTGGGCGTGGCCCCCTGCACCGTGCAATCAGCCAGCACCACCGCCCGCCACTCCTGCGGCGGTCCTTGGGTTTGCGCCCCCACAACGACAATCCCACATTCATCCGAGCCCGCCCCACTGGTCGTCGCCGGGTCCAAGCCCACCACGATCCGATCCAACTCAGGCGCCACTTGTACCCGCCCCGCCTCTAGCAAAGCCGAGGTCCACAGCGCCCCCTCTGCATCCGCCAGCAGAACCCCATCCAACTCCTGCCGCCCCAACCGCGTGCCGCGATACCGCGCCCGCACCTCCTCAAGGAACGACCCCGCCAGATTGGCCGCATTCGCCTCTGTTGGCGCATGGGTCGTGACCGTCGAGGGCGATTGCAGCAGCGCCTTCAACACATCCACATTGCGCGGCGTCGTCGTCACACAGACCTGAGGCCGCTCGCCCAAACGCAAGGCAAACTGCAACTGGTCCCAAGCCTCCTGCCCGCGCTTCCATTTCGCCAGTTCATCCACCCAAGCCGCATCAAACTGCGGCCCGCGCAGCCCTTCGGGGTCATGCGCCGTATGCACCGTGGCGATTGCCCCATTCGGCCAAACCAGCCGCTTGCGCGTCGCCTCCCAATCGGGCCTCCGGTCCGGCGGGCTACAGGCCAAGATCCCACTGTCGCCAAAGATCATCACCTCGCGCACCTGCTCAATGGTCTCGCCCACCAGCGCCACGCGACTGCACTCACCGGGATCGAGCGGCCTACTCCCCTCAACCTTGCTGCGCACCCATTCCGCCCCGGCGCGCGTCTTTCCCGCACCGCGCCCGCCCATGATGACCCATGTCCGCCAATCGCCCTCAGGCGGCAGTTGATGATTTAACGCCCAGAACTCGAACAAAAAAGGGAGAGCCAGAAGCTCTCCCTCACCTAGGTCATTCAGAAACTGCGCCTGGGTCTGAGCATCGGCGCAGGCGATCCAGCTTGCACCCGATGTCAGCCCGCGCCTTGTCCATGTCGAGGGCATAGCCCCCCCGCGCGATTCCAGCTTGTCGGTTTCGACAGTCATTCAGCGTGTTCTCCGCTTTCAGGCAATGCGCCAGCAAACCCGCCACTTTGGACGTGTTGCCAGACACCGCAGTTTCCTTGAGTTCCCCCCCGGACCGGGTCTGTTCAGTCAGACCTTCGATTTCCCGACGCAGCGCGCCGATTGCTTCTTGAAGACCGCGCAGGATGTCTGCGCTGTCTTGCGTCTCTTGCTCCGGGGTAATTATCGTCATCGCTTTACCTCTCGTTGGTTTTCCCCAACCGAGCAGGCACAAAAAAACGACCACCGGGTCACCCCGGGGCCGTTCGCCCATGTCTTCTAGCGTGCCATAAGTCCTACGTCAGACCGTACGCAAAGTCAAGAAAAACTGTGTTAACAAGACCTTACGCCGCCGCGCGATCAGCACGCCCGGCAAGCAAAAAACCCCGCCGTTTCCAGCGGGGTTTCCGTATTCTCAGTTACCACCCGTTGAGGCATTCCCGGCCGCTTCCGCGCCGCGCTCTGCTTCGATCTTGCGCCACTTCGCAACATTGGCGTTATGCTCGTCCAAGGTCTCAGCAAAAGCGTGCCCACCGGTGCCATCCGCGACGAAGAAGACAAAATCCGTCTCCGCCGGTTGCGCTGCCGCCATCAGGCTCGCACGGCCCGGATTGGCGATTGGGGTCGGTGGCAGACCGTTGATCACATAGGTGTTCCACGGCGTCTCTGCCCGCAGCTCAGAGCGGCGCAAACCGCGGCCCAACACGCCCTTACCCTCGGTCACACCATAGATCACCGTCGGGTCCGTTTGCAGACGCATGCCTTGGTTCAGACGGTTCACGAAAACGCTCGCCACCTGCTCCCGCTCTGCTGCCACGCCGGTTTCCTTTTCAATGATCGACGCAAGGATCAGCAATTCCTCAGGCGTTTCGATCGGCAGATCAGCGTCGCGCGCCGCAAAAGCTTCCGCCAAGAGCACCTCTTGCGCCGCCGCCATCCGCGCGACCACCGCAGCGCGATCATCGCCCGGGCGCACTTCATAACTGTCTGGTGCAAGGCTCCCCTCAGCGGGCAGTTCCTCAACCTCACCGGTCAGTTGATCCACTTGCTTCAGTGCCTCAACCACCTGCCAGCTTGTCACGCCTTCGGCCAAAGCCACGCGAAACCGCGTGTCGTTCTTGCCGGAGATTTCGGAATAGGCCTCTGGCGCTTCTTCCTCACCCGGCGTGAATTCCGCCCGCTCAATAAAGCGGCTGGTCACGGGGTCCAACTCACGAACCTGCACGCTCACACGGTTCACGCCGACCCGGTAAACCACCTCAGTGCCGCAAGTGCTGGCACCGCCTTGGGTCACGACATCAACAATCCCCTGCATAGACGTGCGGGGCTGCACAAGGAAGCTGCCCGCCTTCAGGCTGCCCGACTTCTCCTCATAGTCCGCACCCATGCGAAAGATCGCAGGCGAAGAAACCGCGCCCTGTTCTTCAAGGCTCTGGCTTACCTGCCGCATGTTTGAGCCGCGCTCAACCTGCACACAAATTGCCTGATCCAACGGCCCTTCAGAGACATACTCCGACTTGCCCCACAGGACGATACCTCCGAGCAGAAACAGACCGACCAACAGAAACGTCACGGCGTTAGAGGCGATATGACGCCACATTTAGCGGACTTTCCCGAACAGCACCGATGCGTTCGTCCCGCCGAAACCAAACGAATTGCTCAGCGCGATGTCGATCTTACGCTCGACCTTTTTGTTGGGGGCCAGATCAATCGGTGTCTCAACCGCCGGGTTATCAAGGTTGATCGTCGGCGGCGCCACCTGATCGCGGATCGCGAGCATGCAGAAGATCGCCTCAATCGCGCCCGCAGCCCCCAAAAGGTGCCCCGTGGCGGATTTGGTCGACGACATGGTTACCTTGTCCGCCGCATCGCCCATCAAACGCTCAACCGCACCCAATTCGATGGTATCAGCCATGGTCGAGGTGCCATGCGCGTTGATGTAATCGACGTCCTTCGGCTCCAGACCAGCATTCTTGAGCGCTGCCCGCATGGAGCGTTCGCCGCCTTCGCCATCCTCAGACGGCGCGGTGATGTGATGCGCATCGCCCGACAGGCCATAGCCCAGCACTTCGGCATAGATCTTCGCACCGCGCGCCTTGGCGTGCTCATACTCTTCCAGCACCACGATGCCCGCGCCCTCGCCCATGACGAAACCGTCACGGTCTATGTCATAGGGGCGGCTGGCCTTCTTGGGGTCGTCGCCGCGTTTGGTCGACAGCGCCTTACAAGCGTTGAAACCCGCCATGCCGATCTCACAAATCGCCGCCTCAGCGCCGCCTGCAATCATCACATCCGCATCGCCGTATTTGATCAGACGCGCCGCATCGCCGATGGCATGTGCCCCGGTCGAACAGGCAGTCACCACCGAATGGTTCGGCCCTTTAAAACCGTAACGGATCGACACCTGACCCGAGATCAGGTTGATCAGCGCGCCCGGCACGAAGAACGGGCTCACACGGCGCGGCCCCTTCTCGGCCATCATCACGGCGGTATTGGCGATAGAGTTCAACCCGCCGATGCCAGAGCCGATCAATACGCCAGTGCGCTCCTGATCTTCTTTCTCGGTTGGCAACCAACCCGAATCCTCAACCGCCTGCTGGGCGGCGGCCATGCCGAACAGAATGAAGGTATCGACCTTCCGCTGCTCTTTCGGCTCCATGTATTTATTGGCGTCAAAGGTGCCATTGCTGCCGTCACCCAACGGCACTTCGCAGGCGTATTGGGTGACCAACTTGCTGGGATCAAACCCGGTGATCGGCCCGGCCCCGGATTGCCCATCAAGGATCCGTGTCCAGCTTTCTTCCACACCGTCCGCGAGCGGGGTAACCAAACCCAAACCCGTTACTACAACTCTGCGCATCTTAG
This sequence comes from Sulfitobacter indolifex, assembly GCF_022788655.1. Lineage (NCBI taxonomy): Bacteria > Pseudomonadati > Pseudomonadota > Alphaproteobacteria > Rhodobacterales > Roseobacteraceae > Sulfitobacter > Sulfitobacter indolifex. Next base: position 1,866,677 of record NZ_CP084951.1, read on the forward strand.
TGCCCCTTGCCGATAATCTCTCGGCGAACCTCTTACCCTGCAAAAGCCTGTAGACACAAGCATATCGGCGGCGGCCCGCAGGCCTAGCACAAAAACGCCGATCTTCGAAAATCGGCGGCTATCACACCAGTTGAGCGTCTTACGGCACCCTTAGACCGGCGGTCCGCGTCGGGTCATCAGATGCACCGGGCCACCAGCCGTCTTTGCCTCACGCAGCGCCTGATACCCAAGCGCGCCCGCGATGCGCAACGCCGCCTCGTTACCCGCAGAGATCATGCAAACCGTCCGCCCGGTGATCACCCGATCAAACCACTCATGCGCCGCCCGCGCCGCCTCACTCCCCAAACGCTGATCCTGCGCCTGCGGGGCCAAGACCATCCGTGCTTCGGGGTAAGTATCGAAATCCTCACCGAAATTCCTTGAACCAAAGACGAAGCCAGTCTGCCCCAGCATCTCTCTCTGCCGATGAAGCTGCACAGCCCATTGTCCGAATCCCGTGATCTGCCAATGGCCTGCATTGCGCAAAAACGCGTCCCACGACTGCGCTTTCGCCCGGGGCCGATCAAGTATGCGATCCGCCACATCCGGCATCGCCCAGATCTCAGCGTAACGCTCAAAATCCTCGGCACGCATGGCACGCAGGGTCAGTCTGGCTGTGTTGATGGTGGGGATCGTTCGGGACATGGGGTGAATTGCCTTCACGCTTGAAACTTCTTAGCGCAGACATGCGGCTTGCACGCCAAAGGGACAAGCCCAGCCCAACTCGGCAAATAAAAACGGCGTCATTCCGCTAGGAACAACGCCGCTTTCAAATTTCAGTTCTGCCGGTTGCCCGGCAAAGCCCTTAGGAGGCTTCTTTGATGAACTTGACCGCATCGCCAACGGTCTGAATGTTCTCAGCGGCGTCATCGGGAATCTCGATGCCGAACTCTTCTTCGAACGCCATCACCAGTTCCACGGTGTCGAGGCTGTCTGCGCCGAGATCGTCGATGAACGACGCATTCTCAGTCACTTTTTCCTCTTCCACGCTCAGGTGTTCCACAACGATCTTTTTCACGCGGTCTGCGACGTCGCTCATAATAAGTCCTCATGTCTTCGGGCCATTAAAGGCCCCTTTTGGTTTCCGCCCGCCGATGATCGGCGTTTGGAGGATGCCCCAAAAGGGGGCGGCTATTTACCTTGTTCGCACAAGGCGTAGGGGGCAATCAAGCACCCTTTGTTTCGATTCTGCGCCCCCTTTAGCACATGCCGAAGGCTTGGCAAACGCTATTGCGGCGCAGGGTCACAACATGGCCATACCGCCGTTCACATGCAAGGTGGTCCCTGTCACATAAGCAGCCTCAGCACTGGAAAGATAGACCACAGCGGCGGCAATCTCATCCGGGTCGCCCATACGACCGGCAGGAATTTGCCCCATGATTCCAGACTTTTGCTCGTCCGTCAGCTTGTCTGTCATGGCGGTGGTGATAAAGCCCGGTGCCACGGCATTCACCGTAATACCACGGCTCGCCACCTCATATGCCAGCGACTTTGACATGCCCACAACACCCGCCTTAGAGGCCGCATAGTTCGCCTGACCGGGGTTGCCCGTCGCGCCCACGACGCTGGAGATATTGATGATCCGGCCCCAACGCGCCTTCATCATTCCGCGCATCACACCTTTGCACAGCTTAAAGGTCGCGGTCAGGTTCACGTTCAGAACCGAATTCCACTCATCATCCGACATGCGCATGAACAGGTTGTCGCGGGTGATGCCTGCGTTGTTCACCAGAATATCGACCGAGCCCATCGCCTCAGCCGCCTGTTTCGGCAGCGCATCAACGGCCTCCATGTCACTCAGGTTGCACGGCAGCACATGCGCGCGCTCGCCCAGTTCGGCCTTCAGCGCCTCCAACGGTTCGGTCCGCGTGCCCGATAGGCCAACGGTCGCGCCCTGAGCGTGCAATTTGCGGGCGATATCCGCGCCGATGCCGCCCGAAGCGCCGGTGATCAGGGCATTCTTACCTGTAAGATCGAACATGTCTCTTCCTTTTATTCTATCAGTCAGGGCCGCGTCAGCAGCCCGTAGCGGCGAATTTCATCTGCTGTCATCTTGTGTATCCTGTCAGATGGCGCTGCCTGCAAGGTAAACCAGTAAAAGCCGTCATTGCCCAGCATCTCAGCCATATAGCGCCGTGTCATCTGATGTTTCGGCGATTGCCGGGGATAGCTGCTGCCTTCGCGGTACCCATTGCGCCAGCTATGCACCCGCAATACCGCCCCCGGTGCCATACGCCGTTTGGCCCCGGCGATGAACAACTCAACACCCCCAGAATCAACCACACTGTTCGCCCGCAGCTCGGTTGCCAGCCCCGCTGCGCGAATCTGCCGCCCCATCCGGTGGGTCGCTGCTGCGTCAATTGAGCCGTCGATCTGCCCCAGTACCACCGTATCAATTCGCCGATTCTCGGCCAGATGGCGCGCGAAAGTCGCAGGCGTACGGCTGGTGATTGTGCCCGACATTAATAAATACGGCCCCTGAACCTGCATCCGAGTGCCATCACTGGCGTTTTCGATCGTGCCACAGGCCACCAGCGATACGACCATCGCAAGTGCCGCAAAAAGCCGCATCACGCCCCGGCACCCAACGGCGTCCGCTCGCCCAAAATATAGCGCAGCACGTCCACCACATCGAAAGCCAGCGAGACCAGCAAGGTGACCAAGATCACCCGGATGATCCACCGCGCCGCGATCGGCATCGCGTCTTTGGCCTGCTTGCGAAACAGATAGACCGACAGTGGCACCCAGATCAGCAGATGCGGCAGGCCAAGCAATTTGACGTATCCCATCTGCCGAAACATCCCGTAGACCGCAGCGCCGGTCAGGATGCTCGCCAAAACGGCAATCACCCCGACCCTGCGGCTTTGCGGCCAGATCAGCAGCGCAAGCGGCAAGACGGCCACAGCAAAAACCAACCAGTTGAACCACCAAACCAACCAATCTGGCAGCAGCGTCAAGGTTTCTTGCATCGTCATCTCGGCCCTCCGGGGCTTATGCCGCTTTTGCGGCTTTGACCTCATCCGGCGTGCCGATGTTGCGGGTCACGAGGGATTTGTCGATCCGGCGGATCATGCCCGTCAACGCTTTGCCTGCGCCGATCTCCCACACTTCGGTCACGCCCTGCGCGGCCATCCACTCGACGGAAGACCGCCAGCGCACGCGGCCCGTGACCTGCTCAACCAGCAGATCGCTTATCTTCTGCGCGTCACTCACCGCTTCGGCGGTGACATTAGCCACCAGCGGCACGGTGGGATCATTGAAAGTAACTTCTCCCAAAGCCTTCGCCATCTCTTCGGCGGCTGGCCCCATCAGCGGGCAATGGAAAGGCGCAGAAACCGGCAGCAACAACGCGCGCTTGGCGCCAGCGTCCTTGGCCATCGCCACAGCCCGCTCCACGGCGGCCTTATGGCCCGACAAAACGTTCTGGCTCGGGTCGTTTTCATTGGCGACCTGGCAGACTTCACCTTCGGCAGCCGCCTCGGCCAGCTTTTCAGTCTCTTCAATACCAAGCCCAAGGATCGCGGCCATCGCGCCCTCACCCACGGGAACGGCGGCCTGCATGGCCTTGCCACGAATGCGCAGCAACCGCGCGGTATCCGACAATGACAGTGATCCGGCAGCACAAAGCGCGGAGTATTCACCAAGACTATGGCCTGCGACATAGGCGGCCTTATCGACGGTAATCCCTTCCGCCTTCAACGCCGCCATCGCCGCCATCGACGTGGCCATCAGCGCCGGCTGTGCGTTCTGCGTCAGGGTCAGCGTCTCGATGTCGCCCTCCCAGATCAGCTCCGACAACTTCTCGCCCAAAGCTGCATCGACCTCATCAAAGACGGCGCGTGCTTCTGGATAAGCGTCAGCCAGATCGCGGCCCATGCCGATGGTCTGGGCACCCTGGCCCGGGAAAACGAATGCAATGCTCATGGTTGCGGCCTCTCTTGCGCGAATTTTCCCCGATGTAACCCGCGCAGTCCAGCCGAACAAGCCTAAGGCCATTTCTTGCCCCCCGCGCGACCCCGCCCATGAAGGGTTGCCGTGCGCGAGAAACCGTGTATATCGGCCCTTCCTTGCAAAGCATATGAACCGCGCAGACTCTCGTGGTGGGGTCGCAAGGATTTTGCCCCGCCTATGAAATGCGCCTTGATATAAATATAGGAGTGCACATGCCGCTATATGAGCATGTTATGATTGCGCGTCAGGACTTGTCCAACACGCAAGCAGAAGGCCTCATCGAACACTTTGGCACCGTCCTCGCGGACAACGACGGCAAGCTCGTCGACAGCGAGTACTGGGGCGTCAAAACGATGGCCTACAAGATCAACAAAAACCGCAAGGGCCACTATGCCTTCCTGCGTTCGGACGCACCTGCGACCGCCGTGCAGGAAATGGAACGCCTGATGCGCCTGCATGACGATGTGATGCGTGTTCTGACCATCAAGGTCGATGAGCACAAAGAGCTTCCGTCCGTACAGATGCAAAAGCGTGACGAGCGGCCCGACCGCCGCGAACGCCGTTGATCAACGCTTGAACAAAAGGACTTAAATCATGGCTGCAAAACCATTTTTCCGTCGTCGTAAAGTGTGCCCTTTCTCGGGCGACAACGCACCTGCGATTGACTACAAGGACACACGTCTGCTGCAACGCTACATCTCTGAGCGTGGCAAGATCGTTCCTTCCCGTATCACCGCCGTATCGGCCAAGAAGCAACGCGAACTGGCCCGTGCCATCAAACGCGCTCGTTTCCTCGCCCTGCTGCCCTACGCCGTTAAGTAAGGAGAGAGCACATGCAAGTTATCCTTCTGGAACGTGTGGCCAAACTGGGCCAGATGGGCGAAGTCGTCGACGTGAAGTCGGGCTACGCTCGCAACTACCTTCTGCCCCAGGGCAAGGCGCTGTCGGCCTCCAAGGCCAACGTCGAAGCCTTCGAAGGTCAGAAAGCCCAGCTTGAGGCGCAAAACCTCGAGACCAAAAAAGAAGCCGAAGCCATGTCGGAAAAGCTGAACGGTCAGCAATTCGTCGTGATTCGCTCTGCTTCCGACGCTGGCGCGCTTTATGGCTCTGTCACCACACGTGACGCCGCCGAAGCTGCTACAGCCGAAGGTTTCTCGGTTGACCGCAAGCAGGTTGTTCTGGGCCAGCCCATCAAAGATCTGGGTGTCCACGAAGTTCAGGTTGTTCTGCACCCCGAAGTGACCGCCACAATCGAGCTGAACGTTGCACGTTCGCCCGAAGAGGCCGAGCTTCAGGCGTCCGGCAAATCGATTCAGGAAATGGCCGCCGAAGAGGAAGCCGCTGCTGAATTCGAGATCTCCGAACTGTTTGACGACATCGGCTCTGCCGCTGACGAAGACGGCGACTCGGACATTGTGCGCACCCCTGAGGGCGACGCACAGGACGACAGCAACAGCTGATCCGTCAAGCGACCCAAAATCAAACGCCGCGCGGTTCTCCGCGTGGCGTTTTTTGTTGTGCGATACGCAGGCACGGGCCCGGCCCTGCACAACGCGAAAGACCCTGCAAAATCAGCAAAATTATGCTATGATACCCCCATGCAGTATGGAGGATGACACATGCGTTACATCACCATCACCACTTGGGAAAACGCCGACGGGGCGGATTATGACGTGACCCTGCGCACGATCAAAGAAAAGCGCCTGCCCGCGCTCAAAGGCTTCGGCGCCAGTCGCATCACGGTCGTGCGCACCTCTGAGCGGACCAGTGCTGTGATCACCGAATGGCCCGACAAGGCCACCCGCGACGCCGCCGAACTTAAAATTGACGAGGTGCGCCGCTTGGTCAAGCGCGAAGATCAAACCCGCATGACCGGTGAAATGAAAGGCGAAATCGCAGCCGACGTCTAAGCGTGGCGGAAAGCCGCGCTTTGCGCCCCAACCGCTGGGCAAGGGGCCGCGTATGTTTTGCCAACATGCTTGCCTGACGGCCCCCTTGAGGCGATCTTCGCACCGATATAACAAGCCACGGTGCACCATGCCTCAGACCACACGCCGCATGTTTCTAACTTTCATCGCCGCGACCGCTCTCACCGCCTGCAACGCAGCCCCGGTGGTGTCGCATGTGCCCCCCGAGCGCCCTGCTCTGCCGCTCCACCCGAACGAAACGCCCGACCTGAGGCGCAAGATCAACCATTGGGCCGATTTCTACGATCTGCCGCGCCCTTTGGTTCATCGTTTGGCAATCCGCGAAAGCACCCATAACCCTCGCGCCCGCAACGGCCCCTACTATGGGCTGATGCAAATCCTGCCTGCCACGGCCCGCTCGATGGGTTTTCAAGGCAGCGCGTCCGATCTTTTGGATGCCGACACCAATCTGAAATATTCGCTAAAATACCTGCGCGGCGCGTGGCTGTTGGCTGATGGTGATCAAGGGACAGCGATCAAATGGTACGCCCGCGGCTATTATTACGAAGCAAAAAAACGTGGCATGTTGGTGGAAACCGGCCTGCGGGACGGGTGATTCAACTTCTGGCTTGCAGCGATGCGCCGGATTGTCGCAGGTAGGGATAACTTACCTATAAGGAACACCGCGCATGACCCTCCGCCTTAACCGCCGCCATTTTCTAGCCGGTTCTGCCGGGCTGCTGGCCCTTCACCCCTTTTCGCTCCGGGCCGCGGCCAATCAAGCGCACCTGCGCCTGATGGAGACGACTGACCTGCATGTGCACGTCTTTCCTTACGACTATTACGCCGACAAAGAGGTCGACACCGTTGGCCTTGCCCGCACCGCCAGCATCGTCAAATCGATCCGCGCAGAGGCGACGAACACCCTGATGCTCGACAACGGGGATTTCCTGCAAGGCAACCCGATGGGCGATTACATCGCCTATGAGCGCGGTATGAAAGAGGGTGACATGCACCCGGTGATCCAAGCGATGAACACGCTGGGGTTCGACGCCTCAACTTTGGGCAATCACGAGTTCAACTACGGGCTCGATTTCCTGATGAAGTCCCTCGCGGGTGCAGACTTCCCGGTGGTGAGCGCCAATGTCGTCAAGAAAGTCGGCGCCAAGCCCAGCGACGATGAAACGCTCGTGAAACCCTATGTGCTGCTCGACCGCAAACTGACCGACGGCGCGGGTGAGCAACATGACATCAAGATCGGCATCATCGGTTTTGTTCCGCCGCAGATCATGAACTGGGACCGTCGCCATCTCGAAGGCAAGGTGCAGGCACGCGATATCCTAGATGCCGCCCGGTCCTGGGTGCCGCAGATGAAAGAGGCCGGCGCCGATATCATCATCGCCCTGTCGCACTCCGGCATCGGCGCGGCGAAAGAAGAAGACCTGATGGAGAACGCATCCGTCCCGCTGGCCGCCGTTGAAGGGATCGACGCGATCATGACCGGCCACAGTCACCTCGTCTTCCCCTCAGGCACCTATGCCGATTATCCCGGCGTGGACGTGAGCAAGGGCACGATCCACGGCAAGCCCGCCACCATGGGCGGCTTCTGGGGCAGCCACCTTGGCCTGATCGACCTGATGCTTGAACGGGACGGCGGCAGTTGGCGCATTGCCAGCCACAGCGCCGAGGCCCGCGCCATTTCGCAACGCAACGAAGACCGCTCAGTCATGGCACTGGTAGAGAGCGATCCTGAAATCCTTGCCTCCGCTCAGCAAGACCACGACGAAACCCTTGCCTATGTGCGCCGCGCCGTGGGCAAGTCCGACGCCAATCTGCACAGCTATTTCGCGCTGGTTGCCGATGATCCTTCGGTTCAGATCGTCTCAAACGCGCAGACCTGGTACATTGAACAAATGCTCAAGGGGACCGAGCATGAGGGTCTGCCGATCCTGTCAGCCGCCGCGCCTTTCAAAGCCGGGGGCCGGGGCGGACCAGAGTATTATACCGACGTGCCCAAAGGCGATGTGGCGATCAAGAACGTCGCAGACCTCTACCTCTACCCCAACACCGCCCGCGCCGTGCGAGTGACCGGGGCGCAGGTGAAAGACTGGCTAGAGCGGTCTGCCGGCATGTTCAACCAGATCACCCCGGGCCAGCAGGACCAGCCGCTGCTCAGCGACAGTTTCCCCAGCTACAACTTCGACGTGATCGACGGGGTGAGCTATCAGATCGATCTTAGCCAACCCTCCAAGTTCGGATCAAAGGGTGAGGTACAGAACCCGAAGGCGAGCCGGATTACCAATCTTCAGTTCGACGGTAAGCCCCTCGATCCCAAGGCCGAGTTCATCATCGCCACCAACAACTACCGCGCCAGTGGCGGCGGCGAATTCCCCGGCGCTTTGGGTGACACCATTGTCTTCGAAGGCCCGGACACCAACCGCGATGTGATCGTGCGCTACATCGTCGAAAAAGGCACCATCAGCCCCCGCGCGGACGCCAACTGGCGCTTTGCGCCGATGGAGGGCACCAGCGTGCTGTTCGAAACCGGCCCTAAAGCTGCGGATTACGTGGATGAGGTGACAGGGGTGGAGATGGAACAGGTCGGCGATACCGAGGCTGGTTTCGCACAGTTCCGAATTGCGCTTTAGACTTAAGAAAGAGGAGGTCGGCCGCCCCCATGATGGCCGATCTCCCAGCCTCCTAGCAGCTCCTGAACTTCGGTAACCGCCTTCCCTGAGCGGTGATCCAAGCGCGCATTACGCAGCAGCTGGTTAGGAAAGCCTTATCTCAAACCAACCATGCGCAACCGCTGTCGGCGGAAAGGCACGCGATGCCGGTGGCTTCCCCGAATGGGAAGGCCGCAGCCTTTGCCATCCCTCCGATGCCGCTCAGACGACGGGGCTTGAAAGCACTCAAGCGTAGCGCCAGCGCGCCCCGCGGTAGTTCACTAAAAGCGTCGCCAAAACGAAACAGGGGCAACGGTAAACCGTCGCCCCTGCCCCAATCTGAATCTACGAAAAGACTTATTCGTCTTCCAGTTCCTCAACGGCTTTCTGAAGCTCGTCTTTGGAGATTTCTTTCTCGGTCACTTTGGCTTGCTCAACCACGTGATCGACAACCTTGTCTTCGAAGATCGGCGCGCGCATCTGCTGCTGCATCTGCTGGTTTTGCTGAACGAATTCAAAGAACTGACGCTCTTGACCCGGGTACTGACGCGCCTGGTTCATGATCGCTTGGGTCATCTCGGCGTCTGTCACCTGAATTTCGGCCTTCTGACCCAGCTCAGCCAACAGCAGGCCCAAACGCACGCGGCGCTCCGCCAGTGTTTTATGCTCGTCTGTCGGCTCGACTTCAGGGTGATCATGGCCCTGAACGTCAGGGTTTTCCTCGTGCCACAGCTGGTGCGCGATCTGCTTGGCTTCGGCGTCAACCAGCGACGGCGGCAGGTCAAAGCTGACCTCTTTGTCCAGCGCGTCCAGCAGGTTGCGCTTCATCACAGCGCGCGAAGCACCGGCATATTCCGCTTCCAGACGCTCAGCGATCTGACCCTTCAGCGCTTCGAGATCCTCGGCACCGAATTTCTTGGCCATCTCGTCGTTGACCTCAGCAGCAACAGGCTCTTTCACTTCTTTGACGGTGCAAGCGAATGTCGCTTCTTTACCGGCCAGATGCTCAGCCTGATACTCTTCGGGGAAATTCACGACGACAGATTTCTCCTCGCCTTCCTTCACGCCGACCAACTGCTCTTCGAAGCCGGGGATGAAGGAGTTTGAGCCCAGCACCAGCGGGTAATCTTCGGCAGCGCCACCTTCGAATTCTTCGCCGTCAACGGAGCCTTTGAAGTCGATCACAACCTGATCGCCGTCTTGAGCTTTCGAGCCTTTCTTGCGCGCTTTGAAGTCTTGCGCAGTTTCGGCAAGGCTTGCCAGCGCTTCGTCAACAGCGGCGTCGTCGGCCTTCACAACCATCTTTTCCAGTTCGATCTTGCTCAGATCGACCTCAGGAATTTCGGGCAGCTTTTCGTAAGCCATGGAAACTTCGACGTCGTCGCCTTCTTTCCAGTCTTCGTTGGTCATTTTGACATCGGGCTGCATCGCAGGGCGGTCGCCAGACGTCTCGAAATGCTCGGCCATGGCGCCATCAATGCTTTCCTGCATCGCTTCGCCCATGATTTTCTGACCGAACTGCTTTTTCAGCAGCGCCATAGGAACCTTGCCTTTGCGGAAGCCCTTCATTTCGACTTCGGGCTGCGCTTCTTTCAGCTTTTCGCTGACCTTAGCTTCGAGTTCGGCGGCAGTCACAGTGATGTTGTAACCGCGTTTCAGACCTTCGTTCAGCGTCTCGTTGACCTGCATGTGTGCTCCATAGGGTAAGGCCGCGCAGCCGGGGCGCGGGCGAAAATTTGTGCCCTTCTATGGGTGTTGAACCGCCTGCGCAAGGGGGTCCGCGGCCATCGCTCCACATCCGCAGGAATCGGCCCCAACCCCGTTTAAGGCCTGCCCCCAGCTTCAGGCCAAAAGCACACCGATGTAAGCTACATAGGCCAAGATAAACACCGCCCCCTGCCCGCGCGTCACCCGCCCCCCAAACGCGCCGCAGGCGATCAGCGCCCCTGTCGCCGCCAGCATGATCCAGATGTCGAGCGTGGCAATCTGCGCCGCAACTCTCACAGGCTGGATCACCGCCGTAACACCCAAAACGCCGAGGATATTGAATATATTGGAGCCGACCACGTTGCCCAATGCCACGTCACTCTGCCCGCGCCGCGCCGCGATAACAGAGGTGACCAGTTCTGGCATGGACGTGCCAACCGCAACGATGGTCAGGCCGATTACAGCCTCCGACAGCCCCACTGCCTGCGCCAGCGCCACGGCGCCTATCACTAGGAAACGCGCGGAGAAGATGGTTAGCGCCAGACCGCCCAGCAACCACACAGGCGCCAGCCAAACCTGCACCTGATCGGGCAAGGGTTCTGCAACCTCTGCCGCACTATTGCGATCACTTCGGAACGTGTAGATCAGATAGGCTGCCAGCCCCGCGATACAGATGGCCCCGGCCACACGGTCAACACGCCCCAAAAGCACCGCCCCCAGACAGAGCAGACTGGCCGCCAACATCACCGACCCGTCACGGGCAAAGCTCCGCCGGTTGATGGCAAAAGGCGCGATCACCGCAGCGACGCCGAGAATCAGCAGGATATTTGCGATGTTCGAGCCGACCACATTGCCAAGCGCGATGTCTGGCGCGCCAAGCATGGCGGCCTGCACCGAGGTGACCAGTTCCGGGGTCGAGGTGCCAAAGCCCACGATGGTCAGGCCGATGACGAGCGGCGACAGCCCAATCCGCTGCGACAATGCCACGGCACCGCGCACAAGATAGTCGCCGCCGAGCACGAGCCCCAGCAAACCACCGAGGACAAACAGAATGTTCACGAGAAAAGTCTCACCGGTCTCAGATCATCAGGCGTCGCGGAGACCGCGCAGACGCCTGATGCAAATGGGCACGGACCGGGGGCGTTCAAGGCCGCGCGAAAAATTCATTTCCGCTGCGGCCCGGCGCTCACATACCCAAGGCTTCTTTGTACATGTCCAGCACTGCTTCTTCTTCGGCGATGTCGTCCTTATCGCGTTTGCGAAGGGCAATCACCTTACGCAGCACCTTGGTGTCGTAACCGCGCGATTTGGCTTCGGACATTACCTCTTTTTGCTGCTCGGCGAGGTCTTTCTTTTCGGCGTCCAAACGCTCGATCCGTTCCACGAACTGGCGCAGCTCGTTGGCGGTCACACGGTAGGTGGCGTCGCCCTCGGATTCGACGACGGGGGGGTTGGTGCTGGTATCGCTCATGGAAAGTCCTCACGGAATGGCTGGCTCTGGCGGGTTTGACTACAGGTAGGATGCTGCGCCCGCAAGCGGGTCTTGCCCCCCTTGGCGGTTTGGCGTAGCTCTGCCGCCATGGAAAGCGGAAACACATCTATTTTCGATCTCATGGTCTGGGGCGGCGCAGGCTTGTCCCTTCTGGGATTGCTTGGTCTTGGCTGGTGCATCATCAAAGTCAGCCGTGCCAAACGCGCGCAGCTTGACGATGAGGCGATGCGTGTTGTGTTGCGCAAAGTTGTGCCGTTGAACATGGGTGCGCTGTTATTGTCGGTCCTCGGTTTGATGATGGTGATTTTGGGCATCTCGCTGGGCTAAGCCGCGCCTAGCAGTGCTATGTCTCAGCGGTGCTGGACAGGGCCGCTGCATCTGCTTAAATCAGCACATGGATATTCGCCAAATCACCCCCCGCTATTTCGTCGCCCCGCAGATTGAGCCCGGTGACATGGAAAGCCTGCGCGCCCAAGGCATCACCCGCATCCTGTGCAACCGCCCCGATGCGGAAGTGCCGCCCAGCCACCAAGCTGCTGCCATGCGCGAGGCGGCCGAGGCCGCTGGCATCGCCTTTGCCGAACAGCCGTTGACCCATCAGACCATGACCCCCGATGTCATCGCCAACAACCGCGCGCTTGGGGTCGAGACGGACGACACCGTGCTGGCCTATTGCGCCTCAGGCACCCGTTCGACCATCGCCTGGGCTTTGGGTCAAGCTGGTGAGATGGACAGTGACGCGATCATCGAAGCTGCACGTCAGGGTGGCTATGACCTTGAAAACATGCGCCCGATGCTGGGCCAAAGCTACAGCTAAGGGCTTTGCCGGCCTCTAAATACGGAGGCCGGTCTCCTATTCCGGCGAAGACAACGCCGCCGCGGGCAATTGCACCCGGAATGCCGTGCCAGGCACATCGCTCAGAAAGCTGATCTCGCCCCCCAAACGGCTCATGATCTCGCGGCAAATGGCGAGGCCAAGCCCCGCGCCGTCACCCTCCCCCGTGATCCGTGAGAATTTCTCAAAGATCAGCGCTTCTGATCCCGCGTCGATCCCGTGACCGTTGTCGACGAAATCTATCACCAGCCCTCTCGCGGTAACCTGCGGCGAGATCACCAGTTGCGGGGTCTCAGCAGCGCAGTATTTGCGGGCATTGGTGACGAGGTTGATAAAGACCTGCACCAATCGGTCAAGATCACTGGTCAGCTTGATGTCTTCGGCCTCCGGGTCGCGCAGCACATCCAGCGGGCGCGCAGACCCGGCCTGCGCCGTGGTCACCGCCAGATCAAGCAGATCCCGCAGATTTCCCTCCCGCTGATTCAGCGTCACTTGCCCATGCTCAAGCACCGACAGATCCAGCAGATCGTCCAAAAGCCGCGTCAGACGGATCGTTTCACTGTGGATGATCGTGGCGTAGCGGTTCTTGTCCGCGTCCGACAAGCCCGGCGCATCGCGCAGGATCTCCGAAAACGACCGGATCGAAGTCATCGGCGTGCGCAACTCATGGCTGATCTGGCTGAGAAAACTGTCCTTTTGCAGCGACAATTGCGTGAGTTTCTCATTCGCCGCCCGCAGTTGCGCCGCCGTTTCCGTCAACTCGCGCGATTTCGTCTCTAGCTGGCTGGAATACTCCAACATCTGCGCGGATTCGTCGGCCACGGCGAGCAGGTCCTGCACCGAGACAGACGCCCCGCCGACAATCTGCGCCACCATCGCATGGGCCGTGGCCGCCCCGACCGAGGCTGCCAATTCCCGCTCCAACGCCTGCACGAATCGCGGCGTGGGTTCCGGCAGGCGTTGGCCCTGCCCTTGTCGCTCGGCCTCGCGCGCAAAGAACGCCTGCGCCTCCCGTGCGCCCAAGATACGCTGCGCCATAATCATCAGGTCTTCGCTGCCCGCGACCGAGGCCGTCCACCCCCGTGCCGGACCGGAATGGTCAAAGACATTCACAAATTGCGCCCCCTGAAGCCGCTCCAACGGCGCGGGGAAACTGAAGAGCGAGACGACCACAAAAACCAGCGTATTGAGCGCGAGGCTCCAGACCACCGCATGCACTGTCGGGTCGATCCCGGCGATGCCGAACAGCGCCTCAGGCCGCAGCCACGCCAGCCCCCAAAGGCCGCGCTCCAAGGTTGCACTCGAAAGGGCCACATCCGCGCCAAAGCTTGGCAGCAGCATGGTAAAAACCCACAGCACAAAGCCCGTGCCCAGCCCGCAAAGCGCTCCTGCCCGCGTGGCCCCACGCCACAGGACGCCGCCCAGCATCGCGGGCAAAAACTGCGCCACCCCGCCGAATGAAATCGTGCCAATCGCCGCCAGCGCCCCGCTGCCTCCCGAGGCGCGGTAGTAGAGGTAGCCCAGCCCAACCACACAAAAGATCGACAGCCGCCGCGCAAGGATCACGATATTGCGCACGTCACCCGATTGCGTCGCCCCATCGCGCCGCAGCGCCAGCCAGATCGGCATAACGATATGGTTACTGACCATGGTCGACAGCGCCAGCGTGGCGACAATCACCATCGAAGTGGCTGACGAAAACCCCCCGAGGAAAGAGAGCATCGCCAGACCGTTCTGACCTTGGCTAAGCGGCAGACTGAGAACAAACAGATCGGGGTTCGACCCTTCGGGCATCAGATCAAGCCCCACCACCGCGATCGGCACGACAAAAAGGCTCATCAACATCAGGTAAAGCGGGAAGGCCCAACTCGCGATCTGCAACTGCCGCTCGTCGTCATTCTCAACGACCATCACCTGAAACATGCGTGGCAGACACAAAAGCGCAGCCCCCGAAAGCACCGTCAGCGCGGCCCAGCGGCTGCCCTGCACCTCCCATTGGCCGATGTCCGACGCATCAATGCGCGCCAGCGTTTCGCCCAAACCCCCGGCGAGCCCCCAAATGACGTAGACCCCTACCGCCACCAGCGCGAGCAGCTTCACCACTGCCTCGACCGCGATGGCGATGACAACGCCGTGGTGTCGCTCATTCACATTCAGGTTCCGGGTGCCGAACAGCACCGTGAACAGCGTCAGCCCCGCCGCCACCCAAAGGGCGGCTTGCCCGCGGTTGATCACATCGCCCCCCGCCTCAGCCAGCGGCACATCGGGGGCGGCGAAAATCGACAGGGACAGGATAACCGATTGCAATTGCAGCGCGATATAGGGTGTCACGCCGATCACGGCCATGATCGTCACCACGATCGCCAGCGTGTTGGATTTGCCGTAGCGCGACGAAATCAGGTCAGCGATTGAGGTCACGCGGTGGCTCCGCCCGATGCGCACCAGCCGTCGCAAGCCCCACCACCAGCCGATCATCACCAGCGAGGGGCCGAGGTAGATTGTCACATATTCCAAACCTGACCGCGCGGCGTATCCCACCGCGCCGTAGAAGGTCCAAGCCGTGCAATAGATCGACAGGGATAGCGTATAGATCAACGGCGAGCGGAGCAGCCAGCCGCCCTGCCCGCGCAACGCCGCGCGCTCGGCGGCGAAGGCCACGATGAACAGCCCCGCCACATACATCAGGCAGACCGCGACCAGCTGGTTGAGCGAGACCATCAGTGCTGCCCGTCCGTGTTCTCGGTACCATCTCCCGACGCGACGTCCCGCGTGCGCCGCCACAGCGCCCATGTCGCTAAGATCAGCAACGCCCAAACCCCGAAAAGATAGCGCAGTGCCACGCTCATCGCGATTGCTGGCTCAGGGGTTTCCGAGGTGGCGTCAGGCAGGATCTCGGGGACGGGCCAGAGCAGCGGCACCATCCACAGCATCAACCCCAAAAACGGCAGCAGCCGCACCGCGTCCATCATGCGCCGCCGACGATAGCCGCGCTTTTCCAGAAAGATCGGAGTCCGGGCCATAGCGGGTTAACTGGCGATTAGGTCGCGCACCGCGTCCAGCATCTCAGAATTTGAAAATGGCTTTGTCATAAAACGGCTGACCCCGGCCTTCTCGGCCATGGCGCGGTCCCGGCTTTGGCCGCGCGCGGTCAGCATCAGCACCGGCAGGTCGCCCATGGCCGGATCGCCGCGCAACTCATCGAGTATCTCGAACCCGCTCTTGCCCGGCAGCATTACGTCGAGCATCACCAGATCGGGCGACGCCTTGCGGATCACATCCACAGCGCCCGATCCATTGGCGAGCGTCTCCACCCGCCAGCCCTCTTGGCTCAACAAAAAGCGGATGGCCTCGGCGATATTCACCTCGTCCTCCACCAGAACTACGAGTTTGCTCATCGGCAAAAAATCTCCCCCCTCGGTGTGCGGCCCTCCCGTCTTGTAGCGGGGTCGCGCGCACCGGGGCGAGCATGCATCGGTTTGGCAGCCCTGTCAAAAACTGCCTGAAGCGCCGCTCTCAGATCCCGTCCCGCAGGATCGAAGGCTCACGCCGCGCGCGGCATCCTTCCACCGGACAGATCCGGCAGGTGGCCCCCACAGGCTGGGCCGGAGCCGCACCCGAAGGGACCGGCAACAGCAGCATAACGGATTGGCTTAAGGGTGGCGTGTTATAGGCGGCGGCGGCTTGAACCTCACAAGTCGCAATCGCCTCAAACTCCGCCTGCCCGCGCCCCATTTGCATGACGCGTGATTTCACCACCAGCCCCGGCTGGCCCTGCACCGCGAACAGTGGCCAAAGCGGGCAGCAAGCGCCAAAACGCGGCACGGTGAAGCCATCAATCGATTTGGCGAAAGTCACACTGCCCGAGCGGTCACAGACCACCAGCCCCGCGCCCAGATCGGGCAGCGACGCCAGACGCCGCAGCACCCGGCCCACCGGTTGTTCCAGCGTCTGCGCAAGTAGGGCCGGATCATGGCCCCGCTCCGCCACCGCGCTCTCCAACCGGTCCAACGGCAGCGCCGCCGCGTCCCGCGCAATCTGTTGCAACACCCCAGTTGCAATATGCCGCGCAGCCTTGGTTTTCAGCGCCTCGGCCTGTTCCACCAATTCGGCAATCGCAATTTCCGGCGCCCGGGCCTGCTCCAGCGGTTCAAAGCGGTAGTCATGTGCCGCGAGAAATGCCTCTACCTCCGCCTGCGGGGAATGGGCCACCTCACGGGTCTCGGCGGCATTGTCGAAATAGGTCACCAAGGCCTGCGCGCTGTCCGAGAGCCGTCGGCTGTCTTCGTGGATATTCGCATGAAACCGGTCCCGCCATTCCGGCTGCAGACTGTCCGTTTCAGCCAAAATCGCAGCGGTCGAACGGATTGCCGCAGCGGTGCTGAGCAGTTCATGCATCGACGTGGCGAGCTGCGGGTCATGGGCCAACCGGTCTGACAATGCCTCCACCGTTTGCTCTAACGCATCGATTCGGCGCTGGCTGGTGGCGAGCACTTTGGCCCAGCCCGGGAAACGCCCTGCGAATTCGTCAGCCCGGTCGCTCTCAGGCCCCGCCAGCCCCGCATCTTCGGCCGCCTCGCGCAATGCCGCGATCAAGGCCGCCTCAGCCCCTTCGGTCAGCGCCTGCGGCTCCACCCCGAGCGCTTGGGCGATATTGAGCAAAAGCTTACCGCCGATTCTGCGCCGGTTGTGTTCGATCAGGTTGAGATAGCTGGCCGAGATCCCACTCTGCTGCGCCAGCTCGGCCTGCTTTAACCCGGCCATCACGCGCCGCTCACGGATGCGGCTGCCGGTCAGCCCCTCACGCATGGGGTCGCCCCGCGCGTGTTTTCGCCCGTTGTTTCAAGGTCTTTCTGCGGCGCAACATCATGTTATTTACAAACCTCGCGAAGCCATTGCGAATATCTTTACAGAAATATCGTTTTGATCAAGCAGGTTATTGATCGGTTTTCAGTTTCCGCGCCATAGTTTCTTTGCATTCTTGCGCGCCGTGGCATCGGGGGGAGGTTCCGCTGCCACGGCTCATAAAAACATGGGAGGACTTCATGTCGTTTACGAAACTGACACGCCGCGGGCTGATCCAGACCGGCGCGGTTGCCGGTGCAGGGTTGGCGCTACCGACCTATCTGCGCGCCGAGGCGCACGCCGGCTTTACCAACGCCCCCACGGGCAGCACCGTCACGCTGGGCTTCAACGTACCCCAGACCGGCCCCTATGCCGAAGAAGGTCTGGATGAGCTGCGCGCGCAGGAACTCGCGGTTCAGCACCTCAACGGTGAGGGCGACGGCGGCATGATGAACACTTTCAGCTCCAAGGCGCTGAAAGGGAACGGCATTCTGGGAAAGAAGGTCGAATATGTCACCGGCGACACCCAGACCAAATCCGACGCCGCCCGCGCATCCGCCAAGGCAATGATCGAAAAAGACGGCGCGATTATGATCAACGGCGGCTCGTCTTCGGGCGTGGCTGTGGCTGTTCAAGGTCTGTGCCAAGAAGCGGGCGTGATCTTCATGGCCGGTCTGACCCACTCCAACGACACGACCGGGAAAGACAAGAAAGCCAATGGCTTCCGCCACTTCTTTAACGGCTATATGTCTGCCGCCGCCCTCGCCCCGGTGTTGAAAAACGCCTATGGCGAAGACCGCCGCGCCTACCACCTAACGGCGGATTACACATGGGGCTGGACCCAGCAGGAATCCATCGCCGCCGCGACCGAGGCGATGGGTTGGGAAACCGTTAACAACGTGCTGACGCCGCTCGCCTCGACCGACTTTAGCTCCTACATCGCGCCGGTGCTGAACTCCGGTGCTGACGTGCTGGTGCTGAACCACTACGGCGGAAACATGGTGAACTCGCTGACCAACGCGGTGCAGTTCGGCCTGCTGGATAAAGAAGTGAACGGCAAGAAGTTCGAGATCGTCGTGCCGCTCTATTCCGAGCTCATGGCCGCGGGTGCCGGCGCCAACGTGCAAGGCGTTATTGGTTCGATGAACTGGAACTGGCAGCTACAGGATGAAGGCTCCAAAGCCTTCGTGAAATCCTTTGGCGAGAAATATGGCCGACCGCCCTCCAACTCCGCGCACACCTGCTATGTGCAGACGCTGCTCTATGCGGATGCGGTTGAGCGCGCGGGCACCTTCAACCCCTGCGGTGTGGTCGAAGCGCTCGAAGACTTTGAGTTCGACGGTCTGGGCAATGGTCCGGTGCTCTACCGTGGCGACGATCACCAGTGTTTCAAAGACGTGTTGGTTATGAAGGGCAAGGATAACCCGACCAACGAGTTTGATACGCTGGAAATCGTCGAAGTCACGCCACGTGCGCAGGTCGAATATGCCCCCGACCACCCGATGTTCGCCGGTGGTGAGCTGGGCGAGTGCAACCCGGGCGCTTGATCTCCTAAGCCTCGCGGGCGCGCCGACCTGGCGCGCCCCTTTCACCACATGGGGCCCGCCCTCATGTGAACGCATCCCTAACAGGTGGGGTCCATGGACGCTGTTCTTCTGCAAATACTTAACGGGCTCGACAAGGGCTCGGCCTATGCGCTGATCGCGCTTGGGCTTACATTGATCTTTGGCACGCTTGGCGTGGTCAACTTCGCCCATGGGGCGCTGTTCATGATTGGGGCTTTCTGCTCGGTCACGCTGCAACGCCTGCTCACGTTGAGTGTTGAGACGGTCAGCGAGACCCAGAAGGATTTTCTGGGCAACCCACTCAAGGTCAAAACACCCTATGTCGAGAATTGGTTTGGCACGGAGACGGGACAGGCCATAATTGACTGGTCGGTGCCGCTGGCGATCCTCTTTGCGATCCCGGTGATGCTGCTGATCGGCTTCATCATGGAACGCGGGCTGATCAAGCATTTCTACAAGCGCCCCCATGCGGACCAGATACTCGTGACCTTCGGCCTCGCCATCGTGCTGCAGGAAGTGGTCAAGTATTTCTACGGTGCCAACCCGATCCCCACGCCCGCGCCTGAAGTCTTCAAAGGCAGCTTTGACTTTGCGCCGCTCTTGGGTTTGGACACCTCGCTCGCCTACCCCTACTGGCGTCTGGTCTATTTCGGCTTCTCCACAGTCATCATCGCTGCGGTCTTTGCCTTCTTGCAATTCACCACCTTCGGCATGGTTGTCCGCGCTGGCATGGCGGACCGTGAGACCGTGGGCCTTTTGGGCATCGACATTGACCGCCGCTTTACCATCATGTTCGGCATCGCCGCCGCCGTGGCGGGGCTTGCGGGCGTCATGTATGCGCCAATCAACTCACCCAATTATCACATGGGCATGGACTTTTTGGTGCTGAGCTTCGTCGTCGTTGTTGTCGGCGGCATGGGCTCTCTGCCCGGCGCGGTGCTGGCTGGGTTCCTGTTGGGCATCCTGGAAAGCCTCGCCTCCATGAATGAAATCAAAAGCATCATCTACGGTATCGACCAGATCATCATCTACGTCGTTGCCATCGTGATCCTGCTGGTCCGCCCGCGCGGTCTGATGGGTCGCCGCGGCGTGATGGAGGAATAAGACATGTTCGGACTGGAAAAACGCGATACGCTTCTTCTGGGGGTCGTCGTCGTACTGACGCTCTTCGCCCCCTTCCTCCTTAACCCTTTCCCAGCGAACTCCGCCTTGGCGCAGTTCAATGCGGGCTACCCCGACCTGATGCAGCGCTTTGTTATCTTTGGCATCTTCGCCATCGGGTTTAATATCCTCTTTGGGCTGACCGGCTACCTCTCCTTTGGCCATGCGGCCTTTCTGGGGGTCGGTTCCTACTCCGCCGTCTGGATGTTCAAACTGCTCAGCTACAACGTCGTGCCTGCGCTGGTGCTGGCCGTGATCATGGCGGGGCTGTTCTCGGCGCTCATCGGCTTTATCAGCCTGCGGCGCTCAGGCATCTACTTCTCGATCCTGACGCTGGCCTTTGCACAGATGTCGTTCAACCTCGCCTATTCGGTGCTGACGCCGATCACCAACGGTGAGACGGGTTTGCAGATTTACAACTCTGACCCACAATATCTCCAGTCCGTCGACGCACCGTCCTTCCCGAACCTCTTCGGCGCGGCGATGAATAGCTCGACCACGCTGTTCTTCGGCGGTTGGACCTTCACTTTCTCGGTCGGCTACTACTTCTGCGCGATTTTCCTGATCCTTGCCTTCTACCTCGCCATCCGCATCTTCCGCTCGCCTTTCGGAATGATGCTGCGCGCGGTGAAGTCGAACCAGCAGCGGATGAACTACACCGGTCTGAATACACGGCCCTACACGCTGGCGGCCTTTGTCATTTCGGGCATGTATGCCGGTTTGGCCGGCGGCCTGCTTGCCGCGATGGACCCGCTGGCCGGGGCCGAGCGGATGCAGTGGACGGCATCGGGCGAGGTTGTTCTGATGACGATCCTCGGTGGCGCAGGCACGCTGATCGGGCCGGTGCTGGGCGCGGGCTTCATCAAATACTTTGAAAACATCTTTGCCAAAATCAACGACAATGTACTGCACGGCTGGTTTGCCTTCATGCCCGACGGGATCGAAGATGCGATGGTCGCGATCATTCACCCTTTCGTCGGCAAAGGCTGGCACCTGACACTGGGCCTGTTGTTCATGCTGGTTGTGATCTTCCTGCCCGGTGGGCTGGTCGAAGGAGGGCAACGTCTGGGCCGTGTCTTCCGCCGCAAGGACAAAAACGCGGGCTCGGTCGAGGCCGATGCCGCACAACAACGCAACGAAGCTGCTGAATAGGAGAGACTGATGGCCATTCTCGAAGTCAAAAATGTCGGCAAGCGCTTCGGCGGGTTGCAGGCGCTGAGCGATGTGAACCTAAGCGTGGCGGAAAACTCCGTCCATGCGATCATCGGCCCCAACGGGGCAGGCAAATCCACGCTGCTTAACTGTCTGGTGGGCAAGCTGATCCCGGATACCGGATCGGTCATGTTCGACGGGCAATCGGTGCTGGGGCGCAAGCCTTATGAGATCAACCAGATGGGCATCAGTCGCGTGTTCCAAACGCCTGAAATCTTTGGTGATCTTACGGTGATGGAGAATATGCTGATCCCCTGCCTTGCCAAACGCGATGGGGCGTTCCAGCTCAACGGTTGGTCGCGGGTCGTGGGCCAACGTGACATGATCGACAAGGCCGAAGAAATGCTGCGCGACATGAACATGATCGACAAACGCCACATGCACGCGGCCTCCATGTCACGCGGCGATAAACGGCGGCTTGAGATCGCCATGTGCCTCGCCCAAGACCCGCGCCTGCTGCTGCTGGATGAACCGACCGCCGGGATGGCGCGGGCCGATACCAACAACACCATCGACCTGCTGAAACAGATCAAGGACGAGCGCGACATCACCATCGCCATCATCGAGCACGACATGCATGTGGTCTTTTCGCTCGCCGAACGCATCACCGTGCTGGCCCAAGGCACGCCGCTGGTCGAAGACACGCCAGACCGGATCAAAGGCCACCCCAAGGTGCGCGAAGCCTATCTGGGCGAGAGCCAAGACGCCGCCTGATCTATCCTGTTGCCGAACCCCAAGGACACCCCGATGAGCACCGACACGCTAGACAAAAACGCCAACCACGCCCAAACCGCCCCGGCCTTCCTCTCGGTCTGGGACATTCACGCCTATTACGGCGAGAGCTATATCGTGCAGGGGGTCAGCTTTAACGTCCATGAGGGCGAAATCCTTGCGCTGCTGGGCCGCAACGGCGCGGGCAAAACCTCAACACTGCGGGCCATTGCGCGGGTCAGTGACCCAGAGTTGAAACGCGGCGAGATTTGGCTCGACCATCAACCGCTGCACAATATGGCCAGCCATCAGGCGTCGGCGGCGGGACTGGCGCTGGTGCCGGAAGATCGCCGCATCATCGCGGGGCTCACTGTCGAGGAAAACCTCAAACTTGCCCAGATCGCCCCGCCCATCGGCTGGTCGCTGGACCGGCTCTATGACCTTTTCCCCCGTCTGGGCGAGCGCAAGAACCAAGAGGGCACCACCCTCTCGGGCGGCGAACAGCAGATGCTTGCCATTGCGCGGGCCTTAGCGCGGGACATCAAGGTGCTGCTTTTGGATGAACCCTACGAAGGGCTGGCCCCGGTGATCGTCGATGAGATCGAGAAAACACTGGCACTGATTAAGTCTCAGGGTATCACGACAATTTTGGTCGAACAAAACGCTGTGCGCGCGCTGAAACTAGCCGACCGTGCGGTGATCCTCGACACCGGCGGCATCGTTTTTGACGGCACGGCCGCAGAAGTCCTTGATAACGCTGAATTGCGCGCCGAGTACCTCGCGATCTGACCACTTTACCACCCCAGCCCGGCGCGGAGCCAAGCTGATACCACTTTATCTCCGCCGGGCCGCATCTGCGCGTCAAAAAACCGATCCTACCCCCTAGACAACAGTTGGCTTTTCATGGCTTTGCCCATGCCCTATAAGCGAGCACAATCAATCGCGCAGCGACGGGCTGCCGGCCTGTCGAAATCTTCGAGGATCCAATGACAAAAAATACCCATGACAGTGACGTGGCCTTCATCAAGGCCCTCGCCGAGCTGCTGAACGAAAACGACCTGACCGAGCTTCAGGTAAAACGCGACTACGCCGAGGACGACAGCCTGAACGTGCGCGTCAGCCGCAAGCCGCCTCAGCAGATCATGGCCGCCCCGCAGCAGCAGTATCAGGCCGCCCCTGCCGCAGCCCCCGCGGCGGCCCCTGCCGGCGCGACCGCGAGCGCCCCAGCTGCTGCCGATTCCGATCCAGCGGATCACCCCGGCGCGGTAACTTCGCCCATGGTCGGCACAGTTTATCTTCAAGGTGAACCGGGCGCGCCTGCGTTCATCTCGGTCGGTGCTTCGGTCTCTGAAGGCGACACGCTGCTGATCGTCGAAGCGATGAAGACGATGAACCACATTCCCGCCCCCCGCGCTGGCACCGTCAAGCGCATCCTCGTCGGTGACGGCGATGCCGTTGAATTCGGCGCCCCGCTGGTGATCTTGGAATAAGGGCAGATCATGTTCAGCAAAATCCTAGTCGCCAACCGTGGAGAGATCGCCCTGCGCGTCATCCGCGCGGCCCGCGAAATGGGCATCAAGACGGTCGCGGTGCATTCCACCGCCGACAGTGACGCGATGCACGTGCGCATGGCTGACGAATCCGTCTGCATCGGCCCGCCCTCCAGCCAGCAATCCTACCTGTCGATCCCGGCAATCATCGCCGCTTGTGAAATCACCGGGGCCGAAGCGATTCACCCCGGTTATGGCTTCCTGTCGGAAAATGCAGGCTTTGTGCAGGTCATCGAAGACCACGGCCTGACCTTCATCGGCCCGACTGCCGAGCATATTCGTGTTATGGGTGACAAGATCACCGCCAAAGACACGATGAAGAAGCTCGGCGTGCCTTGTGTGCCGGGATCCGAAGGTGGTGTGGCCTCGCTCGAAGAAGCCAAGCGCTTGGGCGAAGAGATTGGCTATCCGGTCATCATCAAGGCTACGGCAGGCGGTGGCGGCAAGGGCATGAAAGTCGCCCAGACCGCCAAGGACATGGAAAAAGCCTTCCAAACCGCGCGCGCCGAGGGCAAATCGAACTTCGGCAATGACGAAGTCTATATTGAGAAATACCTCACCACCCCACGCCACATCGAGATTCAGGTCTTTGGCGATGGCAAGGGCAACGCCGTGCATCTGGGCGAACGCGACTGCTCGCTGCAGCGCCGCCACCAGAAGGTTTTCGAAGAGGCTCCTGGCCCCTCGATCACCGAAGAAGAGCGCGCGCGCATCGGTAAGGTCTGTGCCGACGCCGTGGCGAACATCAACTACATTGGTGCCGGCACGATCGAGTTTCTCTACGAGAACGGCGAGTTCTATTTCATCGAGATGAACACCCGCCTTCAGGTGGAACACCCGGTGACCGAAGCGATCTTTGGCGTCGACCTGGTGCGCGAACAGATCCGCGTGGCCGAAGGGCTGCCGATGTCCTTCACCCAGGACGATCTGACCATCAACGGCCACGCCATTGAGGTCCGCATCAATGCCGAGAAACTGCCAAACTTCGCGCCCTGCCCGGGCCGGATCACGCAGTATCACGCGCCGGGTGGCCTTGGGGTCCGCATGGACAGCGCGCTTTACGACGGCTATTCGATCCCGCCCTATTACGACAGCCTGATCGGCAAGCTGATCGTGCATGGTCGTGACCGCCCTGAGGCGCTGGCGCGTCTGGGTCGGGCTTTGGGCGAGCTGATCGTCGATGGTGTCGACACCACTGTGCCGCTGTTCCACGCGCTTTTAGCCGAGGAAGACGTCCAGTCGGGCGGCTACAACATCCACTGGCTTGAGCATTGGCTGGAAACCAACCTCGGCAACGCCTGACGCCTGATGTCGGAGCTTACGCCCGAGATACTGCTGCACGGCTATTCCATCGGGATCTTCCCCATGGCCGAACACCGCGACGACCCAGAGATTTTCTGGGTCGATCCGCGGCGGCGTGGGGTGATGCCGCTCAACGGCTTTCACATCTCACGCTCATTGGCCCGCACCATGCGGCGCAGTTCGTTTCACCATACGATCAACCGTGATTTCGATGGTGTCGTCGCTGGCTGCGCAGACCGTGAAGACACGTGGATCAGCGCAGAAATCGCCGCCCTATACGGCGCGCTGCACCGCGCAGGCCATGCCCATTCGCTTGAAGTTTGGGATGCAGAGGCACTGGTTGGCGGCGTCTACGGCGTCACGCTGGGCCGCGCGTTCTTTGGTGAAAGCATGTTCTCGCGCCGGACCAACGCCTCAAAGATGGCACTGGCGGCCTTGGTGGACCGCCTCCGCCGTGCGAACTTTATCCTGTTTGATACGCAATTTCTGACCGATCACCTCGCCTCCCTCGGAGCACAAGAGATCAGCCGCGCCGATTATCATGCGCAGCTTGATGTGGCCAAACGCGGGCGCGCTGCGTTCAGCGCGCCGGCCTTAGACAGTTTTCACGATGTGCTACAGCGCAGCACCCAGATGTCATAGCGAAAGTGCTCGAGCGCGTGCAGCGCCGGGGCAGCGGCGATCATCCAGCCCGAGAAAAGCGTCCCGGAATCGCCGCTCTCGGTAATCTCAAGCGCCGCGTAGGCATTGGCCGCCGGATCGCCCACCGGATAGCGGCAATCAACCATAGTGATCTGCAAATTCCCAAGTGATTGGTTGTCACCCTTGGTGATCTCTAAATCAATCGTATCGCCGGAAATCTTATCCAACACCCGCAAGACGCCGCCCGTTGCACTGGCGACCTGAGGACCCTCTTGAGCATGAAGTGGCGCTGCCAGCAGAAGCGCGGCGATCAGAAGTTTTCTCATGAACCCACCCGGATTGCGTGAAATTTGGGGCCGCGCGACAGGCGCGGCCGTCCGATCATTCAGGCTGCCAGGCCTCATAGTCTTTGCGCTCAAGCGGCTCAGCCCGGCGCAGCGACCCTGCGGGCGCATAGGCCATTGCCGTGCCGGTGCGATTCTCGACATGCGCCTTTTCCCACGGTTTGTGGATCAGCGGCTTGTCGGTCGGCGGCTCGTCCCATGTGCGGTGCAACCAGCCGTGCCAATCGGGGCTCACGCGGCTCGCCTCGGCCTCACCATTGAAGATGACCCAGCGTTTGCTGTCATCGGCGTTGCGGTAATAGATATTGCCCTGCGCGTCTTCGCCCACCTTGCTGCCCTTGCGCCAAGTGAAAAGCTGGGTGTTCAACGTCTGGCCGTTCCACCATGTGACGCTTCGCAGAAGTGAATTGAGAATGCCCATCGAGGTCTCCGTTCCTGTTGTTCGTTATATGCACCATGGAGGCATTGGCGTCCAGCCTCGCCGCAAAGGTGCTTGGCCTGTGCGCGGCCTGTGGCTAAGGTTTGGAAAACAAACGAGGGCAGTGATGATCGAGGCGAATAAGACCCCGCCAGTGGCGGCAGAGTGCCACGGCGTTCGGGTGCCGCAATCGCCTTTCTTGAACGACACGCGCATTCAGCGGATCAACGCGGGCCGCTATGAAGGGCAAGAGATCGCCGGTGCCCTGGCCGTGATCCGCCCCGGTGACAGGGTACTCGAAATGGGCGCGGGGCTGGGGCTGGTGGGCGCAATCGCGGCACGCAAAGCCGGGCCCGAAGCGGTGCTGTCATTCGAGGCGAACCCAAACTTGATCCCCCATATCCGCGCGCTATACGATTTGAACGGACTAAAGGACAAGATCACCGTTCGAAATCAGTTGGTTATCAGCGCCTCAGATCGGCCAGAGCAGCTGTCTTTCCACCTGCGCAACTCTTTTCTTGGCTCATCGCTGACCGACAGCGACACCCGCGAGACGACCGAAGTAGGCGTGCCAACCACCAGCTATTCGGAGGTTTGCCGCACCTTCAGACCCGATATTCTGTTGATCGATATCGAAGGCGGCGAGTTAGAGTTTCTGCGTCATGCGTCGCTTGACGGTTTGCGCGCAGTGGTGATTGAGTTTCACCCCGAGGCCTATGGCCGCGAAGGCATGCGCGAATGTAAGAGGATCCTGGAACGTGCCGGTTTTCGCAAAACGCCCGATATTAGCACCCGGCTGGTCTGGACCTGTACGTTTGATCCGGCAGAACGCCCGCCCATGCCCGATGGTGGCTGGTCGACTGAGATTACGACGTTAGACAATGCGCTTGTCCAGCTTCCCGAAAGTGACGGCCTTGTCCAGCCGGGCGGTGTATTGCAGGGCGATGGCCGCCCCTGCCCGCAGGCCGCACTCTGGCGCAACGGGCGCGCGCTGACCACACCGCCGCAGATGCCAAAAGGCCCGGTCACCAAACTTGAGGGGAACTGGCTTTGGGGGGGCGTCCTGTGGTTGCACTTTGGGCATTTCTTGGTTGAAAGCACCTCGCGCCTTTGGGCGTTGGACCATCTTGACGACGAAATCGACGGCATCCTTTTTACTCCAAAACGCGCCCGCCATAGCGGACAGGTATCGGGATACCATCGGGAGTTTCTCGATCTTTTGGGCTGTGGCAAGCCGCTGATTTGTATCGATGCGCCTGTGCAGGTTGAGCGGTTGATTGTGCCGGGCCAAGGTTTTGGGCTGGGCAGTCTCATCACAGGCACCGCACCTTACCGCGCGACAATCGCCCGTCGTTTCGCAAAAGATATCGCGCCCAAAGGGCCGGAAAAGCTCTATATCAGCAGAAGCAAACTGTCCGCCGGGCATGGTAACCTGTTAGGCGAAGAGGCACTGGAAACGCAGCTTGCCGCCCAAGGATACACCATATTCCACCCCGAAAAACACGGGCTTCGCGCACAGATTGAGGTCTACAAAGCCGCGAAACAGATCATTGCCGCCGAAGGCTCGGCCCTGCACCTGCTGGCCATGGTCGCCCGCCCGGAGCAGCAAGTTGCCATTGTTGTGCGACGCCCATCCTCCGCCACGCGTGGGTTAGAGCAGCATTTGCAAAGTTTCGCGGGGATCACTGCTGTCACCCTGTGCCATCTCACCCGCTCATGGAAACCTCTCGGAAAGGCCAAGTCCCGGCTCTGGATGGGAGAACTCGACATGTCCGCCTTGCAAGACAGTCTGCAAGCGACGGGTTTTATCGATGGCAGTGGACCGCGATGGGCAAATCTAAGTTCTGCCGATGTTCACGCACGGCTGGGCGATCAATTTGAAATCGCGCCAGAGAAAGACTAGCCCCCAGCATCCTCGCGCAACATCGCGGTGACTTCGATCTCAATGCGGCACTTGGGATCAATCAGCCCACATTCGATCATCGTCGCCGCGGGGGGATGCGTGCCAAAGGCCGCGCGCAGCAGCGGCCAACAGCCCTCGAACTCAGCCGCGTCGGGCAGCATGTAGGTGACACGAACCACATGGGCGAAATCACTGCCCGCCTCCGCCAGTGCCCGCTCAATCGTCACCAGTGCCGCGGCGCATTGTGCTGTCACCTCAACCCCTTCGCCTACGCAGCCCGAGACATAGACCATGCCGCCCGCGACCACTGCACGGCTGTAGCCGATCTTTTCCTCATAGGCACCGCCCGATGAAATACGCTTCATGACCGTTCCTTTCATGCAAAAGGGCGGACCCATTGGCCCGCCCTCTATCTCTTTGCCTCGCGTCGGGTCTTAGCCCGCGCTTGCTGGTTCTTTGCTTTCGCTGTCGGCGTGGATCATCAGGGGCTTCGCCTCCGACATCACGGCCTCTTCGTTGACGACAACCTCCGTCACCGTGTCCAGCCCCGGCAGTTCGAACATCGTGTCGAGCAGGATGTCTTCGAGGATGGAGCGCAGGCCCCGCGCGCCGGTTTTCCGTTCAATCGCGCGTTTGGCGATCGCGGTCAGCGCATCATCGGTGAAGGTCAGCTGCGTGTCCTCAAGTTCGAACAGACGCTGATACTGTTTCACCAAAGCGTTCTTCGGCTCTGTCAGAATGGTGACCAGCGCATCTTCGTCCAGATCTTCGAGGGTCGCCAGAACTGGCAGGCGGCCGACGAATTCCGGGATCAGACCGAACTTCAACAGGTCTTCGGGCTCGAGGTCAGTGAAAATCTCACCGATGCCGCGCGCGTCGTTGTCACGCACATCAGCGCCAAAGCCCATGGCCGAGCCTTTGCCCCGCGCCGCGATGATCTTGTCGAGGCCCGCAAAGGCACCGCCGCAGATAAAGAGGATGTTGGTCGTGTCCACTTGCAGGAATTCCTGCTGCGGATGCTTGCGCCCGCCCTGCGGGGGCACAGAGGCCACGGTGCCTTCCATCAGCTTCAGCAGCGCCTGCTGCACGCCCTCACCGCTCACATCACGGGTGATGCTGGGGTTTTCGGACTTGCGCGTGATCTTATCAACTTCGTCAATATAGACGATCCCGCGCTGCGCGCGTTCCACGTTGTACTCGGACGATTGCAGCAGCTTGAGGATGATGTTCTCAACATCCTCACCCACGTAACCGGCTTCGGTCAGCGTGGTCGCATCGGCCATGGTGAAGGGCACATCCAGAATGCGCGCCAGCGTCTGAGCCAGCAGCGTCTTGCCGCAACCGGTGGGGCCGATCAGCAGGATGTTGGATTTCGCCAGCTCGATATCGCCGCCCTTTTGGGCGTGATTCAAACGTTTGTAGTGGTTGTGGACCGCAACCGAGAGCACGCGCTTGGCCATCGCCTGACCGATCACGTAATCGTCCAGCACGCCGCAGATGTCGCGGGGTGTTGGCACGCCGTCGGTCGCCTTGAGGCCCGAGGCTTTGGTCTCTTCTCGGATGATATCCATGCACAGCTCGACGCATTCGTCACAGATGAACACGGTCGGCCCCGCAATCAGCTTGCGCACCTCGTGCTGGCTTTTGCCGCAGAAGCTACAGTAGAGCGTGTTTTTGCTGTCGTTGCCGGAATTATTCGCCATCTCAAACCTTTCAGGTCTGTCGTGTATGTCCGCCCCGAACTTGGGGCTGCGATATTTGGCCTCAAGCTTAGGCCA
Source organism: Sulfitobacter indolifex (assembly GCF_022788655.1). NCBI lineage: Bacteria > Pseudomonadati > Pseudomonadota > Alphaproteobacteria > Rhodobacterales > Roseobacteraceae > Sulfitobacter > Sulfitobacter indolifex. Next base: position 1,896,702 of record NZ_CP084951.1, read on the forward strand.
GTGATCCCGGCGCTACAATCGCAAAATATGCAGCGCCGGGCTCCTTCTATTACTTGTCTTTCTTGCCCTTGGCGGTGGCTGCGGCGTCTTCCGCCTTGCCACGGCTCTCGACGATCTCGTCCAGATGGCCCCACTCTTTGGCTTCCTCGGGTGTCATCCAGAGGTCACGGTCGAGCGCCTTTTGCACGACATCCAGCGGCTGGCCGGAGTGTTTGACATAAAGCTGGTACATCCGCTCACGGGTCCGCTCGATATGGCGGGCCGAGATAAGGATGTCTTCGGCCATACCTTGCGAGCCGCCCGACGGCTGGTGGATCATCACTTCGGCATTGGGCAGCGCGAAACGCATGCCCTTTTCGCCGCCAATCGCGATGACCGACCCCATCGAGGCCGCCATGCCGCAGATCAGAGTGGAGACCTTGGGTTTGATGTATTGCATGGTGTCGTAGATCGACAGGCCCGCCGTAACCTCGCCACCGGGCGAGTTGATGTACATGCTGATTTCTTTGGTCGGGTTTTCCGCTTCAAGGTGCAGCAGCTGGGCGACGACCAGATGGCTCATCCCGCTGTGGATCGGGCCGTTGACGAAAATAATCCGCTCTTTCAGCAGACGCGAGAAAATGTCGTAGGACCGCTCGCCCCGGCTGGTTTGCTCAACCACCATCGGGACAAGCGTATTCATATAGGTGTTGATCGGGTCGTTCATGCGTGCCTGCCTCAGTTCCTGTTCGCGGGACCATACCCGCAAAACTGTTACCCAGAGATTAGTCCCCCCGGTATGGGGGTTCAAGGGGGGCAGGCACGTCAGTTTTCTCTAATCGCCTCAATCACTCCGACGCGTCACGCAAGTAGGCGATCAGCGCTTCGATGTCTTCTTCCTTGCGCACCCCGGGGAAGGACATTTTTGTGCCCTTCATGTAGCCTTTGGGGTCGCCCAGAAAGCTGGTCAATGCGTCGTGCGACCAGACCAGACCATCTTCGGCTGCCGCTTCCATCGCTTTGGAATAGCGGAACCCTTCGACCGCGCCTGCCGGCCCGTCAACGATACCGTTCAACACGGGGCCGACGCGGTTTTTCGCCTTGGCGCCGATCTGGTGGCAGGATTTGCATTTGCGAAACGCTTTCTCCCCCGCTTTGATGAGGGCGGGATCAGCTGCGGGCGCTTCGGCGACTTCAACAGGCGCAGCTTCTGGAGCTGCCTCAGGGGCGGGCGCTTCTTCGGGTGTCGTTGTCTCAGACGCAGCCTCTTCAGTCGCGGGTGCTGCGGTCTCTGCCTCGGCCTTTGCGGCTGCTTCCTTGGCGGCGGTTTCTTCGGGCGTTACGTCCAAAACGGCGGCGCGCATGGTGATTTCGACCGACGGCTTACAGTCGGTCATACAGGGCTCTTCTTTGAAAGCCGCGAACTCCACCTCTTCGCGGTCATCGGGCTTAAAGCCGTCTTCGTTTGGCAGACGCGCTTCGTTAAAATTATCTGACGAGAGCACAAAATCCTCATCCACCTCGTTATTGAGATAGAGCAGATAGGCCGTAATCGCATAGACCTCATCATCGGTCAGCGACTGCGCATCACCAAAGGGCATAGCGCGGTTTATGTAGTCGTAAACCGTTGAAAGGTAGGGCCAATAGCTGCCGATCGTCTTTACGGGTCGAGCATTGGACAGGCTGCCCTGCCCGCCTGCCAGCACCGGCCAGCGGCCCGTGCCTTCGCCAAAGACACCATGACAGGCCGAGCATTTTTCGGTGTAGATGCCGTCACCCGTCATCACATCGCCGCTGCCCTCTGGCAGGCCCAAACCGTCGGGGCGCACGTCGATGTCCCAAACAGAGACCTCTTCGGGCGTGGCGGTTCGGCCAAGGCCCAAAGGCTCGGCGGCAAGGGGGCTGGCCATGGTGCTGGCCAGGAGCGCAAGTTTAAGAAATCTCGACATTTTCGGCCTTTCCGTCAGCGTCAACAGCCCAAGTCTGGATGCCATTGTTGTGGTAGATCGAATTCTCGCCCCGGATCGCGCGCAGGGCGTTTTTGGTGGGCTGGACATAGCCGGTGCTGTCATGCGCGCGGCTTTGCAACAGCAGCGGTTTACCGTCCCATTCGAAATCATAGTAAAAGCGGTGCAGCGCCTTGGGCGTGCTTGGCCCGTCCATCCGCGCCTCATGCCATGTGATGCCGCCATCAAGGGTCACATCCACGCGCGGAATGGTGCCGCGACCTGACCAAGCCAGACCCGTCAGAACAGTCGGCCCTGCGCCGTGGGTGATTGGCGCCTGTGGGCTGGGGCTGGTGATGACCGATTTCGCGTCCATCTCCCAGGTAAAGCGCCGCGCCACGCCATCGGCCAGAAGGTCAGTGTATTTGCTTGTCTCTTCGCGGTGGTGCCAAGGCTGGTCGCCGACTTCGAGCCGCCGCAGCCATTTGACCCACATGTTGCCTTCCCAACCCGGCACAACCAGACGCACGGGATAGCCCTGCTCGGGCCGCAGTGCTTCGCCGTTCATTTTGAAGGCGATCAGACAGTCGTCCAGCGCCTTTTCCATCGGGATCGAGCGGCTCATCGCGGCGGCATCGGCGCCCTCGGCCAGCAGCCATTTGCCTTCCGCCTTGATGCCAGCTTCTTCTAACAGCAGCCGCAGCGGGATGCCGGTGTATTGGACGTTGTGGATCATACCGTGGGTGAACTGTACGCCGTTCAACTGCGAACCGCGCCATTCCATCCCGGAATTCGCCGCACACTCAAGGAAGTAGACGTGGTTTTCGCGCGGGAAACGCATCAGGTCTTCCATGGTGAAGACCAGCTCGCGATCAACCAAGCCGTTGATCATTAAACGATGTTCCGCCGGATCAACTTTGGCCACGCCCGAGTGGTGCCGCTCGAAACACACACCGTTGGGGGTGATTGTCCCGTCAAGCGCGTGGATCGGGGTGAAGTTGATCGAGCTCACCGGATCGGCGGTCAGCCATTCCACGGTACGGCGCTTTACATCGGCCTCATAGGGCGATGGCATGCCGTAGGGCGCAACATCAACGCCGTCCCCCAGCTCCTGCATCCAAGGTTTGATCGCAATCGCAGGGTCTGTTTCAGCGCCAGCGCGTCCCGCCAGCGTCCCTGCGGCCACCGCCCCTGCCCCTGTCAGAAAGGCACGGCGCGATGGCCCATTGTGGTTGTCGTCAGTCATGTCGTGGCCCTCACATATTCAAATTCATTTTATTGAATTTGTTTGCGCGTGAGAACCCCTATTCTGCTTTTTCTCAGTCCGGCAGAACGATTTCCACCGGCGTGCGCGCACCATCGGAAACCGTTCCCAGTTTCGAGATATGGCTTTCCACCACATCCCAAATCGGCGGCCCCTCGGTGCCCTCGTTGACCGAGGCCCATCCGGCGACCACATAGTTCCGCGACGGATCAATCGGCTCACCGGAACTGAGCAGGGTCATGTCGCTGATCCGCTCGCCCTGCGGTTTGGCGATGTCCATTTTGAAGCCCATGCCGCCGACGCGCACCATGTCACCGCCTTGCTGATAGTATGGATCGGGGTTGAAGAGGTTATCGCCCACGTCTTCCAGCACGACTTTCAGGAATTCGCCTGTCATTTCAGTGCGGTAGGCATTGGGATAGGTCATGGAGGTGACGTTAAAGATATCCTCGCGCGTGATGTCTTGGCCCGGCAGGATCGACGGCCCCCAACGTACACCGGGGCTCAGCGCGATCTCGGCGTCGCGCTCACTCAGCAGCGCGTCGCAGATCAGGTCGTCCCATGTGCCGTTGAAATTGCCGCGACGGTAGAGCAGCGCGTCGGACTTGCCGACCACATGGGTCAAATCATCCAGATAAGGCGCGCGCTGTGCGTCGATCAGCTTGGTGATCTCAGCATCGGGCGTGATCAGATCCGAGAAAATTGGGATCAATTTGTGACGGATGCCCATCATTTTGCCATCGCGCACATCCAGATCGACGCGGGAAACGAATTTCCCGTTGGAGCCAGAGGCGATGATATGGGTCTCGCCGATCAGCACCGGCTCGGGCAGCGCGTCATGGGTGTGACCCGACAGGATCACGTCGATCCCTTTGACGATCCCGGCCATCTTTTTGTCGACGTCAAAACCATTATGGCTCAGGCAGACGACCAGTTCGGCCCCTTTGGCGCGGACCTCATCGACCATCTCTTGCATATGCTCGTCGCGGATACCGAAGGAGTATTCCGGGAACATCCAACCGGGGTTGGCAATCGGCATGTAGGGGAAAGCCTGACCGATCACAGCGATCTTCACGCCGCCGCGTTCAAAGAATTCGTAGGGTTTGAACAGCTCTGCAGGCTCATCCCACTCCGCGTCAAAGATGTTTTGGCCAAGGGCCGCGAAGGGCAACCCCTGCACGATCTCCTGCACCCGCTCAGAGCCCAGCGTGAACTCCCAGTGGAAGGTCATCGCATCAGGCTTCAGCGCGTTCATCACGTTGACCATGTCCTGACCTTCAGTCTTGAGACAGGTCATGGAGCCATGCCAAGTGTCGCCGCCGTCCAGGAGCAGCGCATCGGGGCGATCGGCGCGGATGGCGTTCAGCACGGTGGCCACACGGTCCAGCCCGCCGACTTTGCCGTAAGCCTGCGCCTGAGCAACGAAATCATCATAGGTCAGCGCGTAATCCAGCGGCGTGCCGCCGCCGATGCCATAGGCGCGGCGGAAATCTTCACCGGTGATATGGGGCACCTTGCCGCGGTTCTCGCCGACACCGATGTTGACCGAAGGTTCGCGGAAATAGATCGGTTTCAGCTGCGCATGGATGTCGGTGACATGCATCAAGGTGACATTGCCGAACTTCTCGAACTCCAGCAGTGTGTCTTGGTCAAATTTGTCCTGCGCGGCCAGCCGCGCCCAGCTCCCAAAGCCCGACCCACCATAGATGGAGGCCGCGGCCATGGACATTTGCAGAAAATCACGGCGAGACAGCATGTCAGGCTCCGTCTATTAGAAACAAGGAAAGGCCCCGCCCCTTTTGAGGGGCGGGATCAGGTCAGGCTAAAAAGCCCGGCAATGTGTTTAGTTGCGCACCGAAGGCGCTTCGACCGACAGACCGTTGCCACGGCTGGCGACATAAAGCTCCAGCGCCACAAACTCGGGGCTGCCAGGGCTGAAAGTCTCGGCCCGCGTGTCGCGGATGCAGCCCTTGAAACGCGCGTGGCTGCCGTTGAGCTTGGTGTTTTTCAGACGGTACACCGGGAAGCCGTTGATCTGGCCTTGGCTCAGGTGGTCGGCCCGGATCATGTTCCCGTAATTGTCTTCGTGACAATTGGCACAGCTCAGCTCAAGCTGACCGTAACGGGTGTAGTACATCTCCTTGCCCTGCTCCCACGTGCTTTGGGCGGGGCCGTCGATGGCGACGTTGACAGGCATGCCGCGCGACTGGACCGAGATCAGCGCTTCCATCGCGGTCATCTCATTGCCAGTGTATTTGTAGGGCTCGGCACCCATCTGGTTTTCGCGGCAGTCGTTGATCTGCATCGCCAGCGTGCGAACTTCGCCCGCCTCTTCGTTCCATTTGGGATAGACGGCGCGGACGCCTTCCATCGATTCCACGTCATTGTGACAAGACGCACAGGATTTGCCCTCGCTGCCCTCTGCCGTGTCCCAAGCCGCTTGGGCTTGGTCGACAAAGATCATGCCGGGGTTGTCGAAATCGTCCATCTGCGTTTGCTGTGTCTCGTCCGAGCGGAAGCGCCAGCCAGACATGATTTCCGGCAAAGCCCCCTCAAGATGTGCAGGCGCATCGGTTTTGGTCACCATCTCGATCTCGCCGTTGACGACAAGTTCGGCCTCCTCATCGGCCATCCCCAACATGGGGGCGGCCACCAAAAGCGCCGCAACAGCGGTCATTGCCTTAAATTTCATGTCTTTCCTCCCTGTTCCACGCGCGGTGTCGGCTGACGCCGGATCAGCCGATCGCGATGGATTTGACTTCTTCGTAGACCGAACCGTCATCATCGTACCATGTGAATTTGAAGTCGCCGGCCTCGGGCACGGTGGCGTCAAACTCGAAATAGGGGTTGGTCGACATTGCCGGTTCCATCTTCACGTCGATCACGCTCTCACCGTTAAACTCAGCTGTGAAGCGGTTGATGATCGAACGCGGGATGACATTGCCGTCGCCGTCTTTGCGCTGGCCCGATTCCATCGGGTGGCTGATCAGGGTCTTGATCGTGATGACCTCACCTGCCTCGGCTTTTTTCGGCACTTTGACGCGAGGGGTTACACCTTCTGCCATTTTTTAGAACTCCTGTATTTGGGGCGCGCGGACTTAACCGCCGCAGCCGCCGATTGTGACTTTGATTTCTGCACTGGCGCGGGCAAATGTGCCGTCTTCCAGCTTGGCGATGGCAACGACGTCTTGGGTCGTGGCCAAACGAATGCGGGTCGATGCGCTACGCGAACCGGCCAGCGGGCCGAAGTTGAACGTGCCCACGGGCGGTGTCGGGTTGCCGGTGGCCAACACCATGATGGCGGATGCGCCGGGGGCTTCGACCGAGATCGGCACGGTGTTGCCGTTTTCGGCAATCTCAGGTGCTGTCAGGGTCACGCCGGTGTCGGCCATATCGGCCCCGCCGGTGAATTCCGCGATCAGCTCGTCGACCGTGGCGGCAGAAGCACCCACGGGCAGCATGGTCAGCGCCACGGCACCAAGGCCGAGGCCGAAAGTTTCACGTCTTGAGAAGTTCATCTCTCATCTCCTTATGCGTCAGCGGCGCGTTGCGCCGTCATTCATTTCCGCGATGCGTTGACCGCGATGATCTGTCAAACCGCGCACCGCCATCGGCGGCAGCGGTGTTGAATTACTCTTTCAGCGTCGCCAAGAAGGCGACGACATCTTCGATTTGCTGGGCATCCAGCAGGGGCGGCAGCGGCTCTGACCCGGCCTTGCCGGTGAAGCCGTCGCCGGGGCGCACATAGCCGCTGGTTTTGTAGTAGGAGGGCATCATCGACCCTTCAAAGGTCATCTTGCTGTTGGCGACGATGCCGCGCAGCTCTGCCTCATTCCAACGGTCGCCTGCCCCGTCTAGCATCGGGCCAATCTCGCCTTGGAAGGGCACATCGCTCAATGCGCTGACCTGATGACAGGCCACGCAGTTGCCCGCCTTTTTATTGCCGACGATGGCAGCGCCATTGGCAGCATCGCCCGGCGTTCCAGTCAGCGATTCCTCAACCGACCCATAATCGTCAAAGCTGACATCAGTCGGCGTCACAGGTTCGGCGGCGGCCAGAACAGGTACGCCCGACACAACTGCGGCGACAATCCATTTCATCATCGAAATCTTCCTCCCAGTGCCGATCACGTTGATGTGTGATCCGGTTATCCTGACCCTAAGGCAGGGATGCGGCGCGGCGCAACAACAAATTCAAACTTTTGAATAGCTTTACATCCGCGCCGCTGTTTTTCACGGCTTAATCCGTGCTGCCGTTGTTGCGCTCTTGGATCATTCGCGCGTGGTAGCGCTGAAAATCCTCGACGCCTTCAAGGGCGTAGCGTTCTTCGTTGACCCATGTCAGCATATCCAAGGTTGTGCCTTTGCCAAAGGCCCCCGGCATCATCGCCACTGCCGCCTGCGGTGCTGTTGCGTCTTGGGCCACCTCTTGGGGCAGGAACATCAGCGTCGGGGTAAAGAGCATCCCCCATTTCCGCGCCATCTGCTTTTCCGACAGGGTCTCCCCATCGAAATCGGTGACTTCGATGTCCCCATGCAGGTTCAACTGCACGACAAAGTAATTCTCTTCGATGTACTCGCTGATCTCAGAGGCCGGATAAACCTCTTCGTGCATCTTGGTGCAATAGACACAGCCGCGCTGTTCAAACATCAGCATCAGGCGTTTGTCCTCGGCGTTGGCCTCCTCCAAATCCTCGCGCAGGTCTTTGAAGGTGTCGCGCATCCACGGCGTCTTGTGCAGACCGTCGTCGCCCAGTTCCGCTGCGGCCAATGGCCAGGCGAGCAGCACTGCGGCGGCTGCAGCTCCTATCCTTGAGATAATCATTTTGGCGTCCTCCCTGTTGCGCCTATCCTAGCGTCGTGAAGCTGGGGAACCAACGGATCATTGCATCCGCGATCATTTGCACCCCGCCCGTCACGATCAACACGGCAAAGAGGATCAGCATGACCCCCATCGCCTTTTCGACCTTTTGCACCAGCGCCATATGCCGCGCCGCCCAGTTGAGGAACGGCTTGGCAAAGAGTGCCGCCACCACGAAAGGCGCGGTCATCCCGGCACCATAGGCGAACAACAGCAGCCCTCCCCGCGTAATATCGCCCATGCCCGAGGCAATCATCAAGATCGCCGCCAGCGCCGGGCCTACGCAGGGGGTCCAGCCAAAGCCAAAGGCCAGCCCCATCACATAGGCGCCCCAGATCGACGTGGGCTTGCCGCCCCCCTCCAACCGCGCTTCGCGGTAGAGCAGCGGCACTTTGATGACGCCCAGAAAATGCAGACCAAAGACCAGCAGGATCGCCGCCGCCACCCAGCTAAGCGGCTCAAGGTATTGAGTAAACACCTGCCCCAAGGCCGTGGCCCCCATGCCCAGCAGCACAAAGATCGTCGACACCCCAAGCGCAAAGAGCACCGAAGACAGCACCAGCCGCCGCTGCGCCCCCGGCGCAATCGCGCCATCGCCGCGCAACTCGGTCACGCTGAGCCCTGCCATATAGCTAAGGTAAAAAGGCACCATTGGCAAAATACAGGGCGTGAAGAAGCTGAGCAGTCCCGCCAGAAGCGCGCCTGCATAGGTGATGTCGAACATGTTACCCCCTGCCCGCGCCGACGAAAGCCGCTGCGCTTGAACAATTCACATATTCAAATTACGTTGAGTGTCATCCAAACGTCAATCAGGCAAGCCGATGATCCGCATACTGACCGCCTTGAGCCTCGCGGCCCTTACCGCCCTGCCCGTTTGGGCGGTCGAATTGGTCATGGTCGAACAACCCGGCTGCATCTATTGCGAACGCTGGAACAAAGAGATCGCCCCCGCCTACCCCAAGACCGACGAGGGGGAATTTGCCCCGCTGCGCCGCGTCGATATCTCTGAGGTTGAAGACAGCGTCACCCCCGAGCGCGCGGTGGTCTTTACCCCAACCTTCCTATTGGTTGAAGACGATCATGAACTGGGCCGCCTCGAAGGCTACCCGGGTGCGGAATTTTTCTGGCCTATGCTCGATATGCTTTTACGCGACAAAACCGACTTCGGAGAGCTTGCCGAATGACAACTCTACCCGTGATCACCGACGACATGTCTGAAGAGGACATGGACCGGATGCTGACCAATGCCGTGACCGCGTCGAATTTTCTCAAAGCCATCAGCCATGAGGGGCGGTTGATGATCCTGTGTCACCTCGTTTCGGGTGAGAAATCGGTGAGCGAGTTGGAAGCGCTGCTCGCCACGCGACAGGCCGCTGTGTCTCAGCAACTCTCACGGCTCAGGCTCGAAGGGCTGGTGACCCCCCGGCGCGATGGTAAGACGATTTACTACCGGTTGGCCGATGACCGCCCGCGCAAGATGCTGGAGCTGGTCTACGAATTGTTCTGCAAGGATGATTGAGCTACTGGGCCAGCCGCTGACCGCCGCCCTCTTGGGCGGATTGGGCGGCGTATTGCTGGGCCTTGCCGCACGTTTGGGGCGGTTCTGCACCTTGGGCGCGATCGAAGACATGCTCTATGGCGGCTCCAGCCACCGAATGCGCATGTGGGGCTTGGCGATCGGCGTTGCCATAGTGGGCAGCTTCACCCTTGGCGGGTTTGGCCTAATCAACATCGACCGCGCCTTTCACCTGACCATCGCTTTCTCTTGGGCACCTGCGATCTTTGGCGGGCTGATCTTTGGCTATGGCATGGCGTTGGCGGGCACCTGCGGCTTTGGCGCGCTCGCGCGGCTTGGTGGCGGTGATCTGCGGGCCTTTGTGATCGTCTTAGTGATGGGGCTTGCGGCCTTTGCTGTGCTCTCTGGCCCCCTCGCCCCGGCGCGCGTGTTTCTCTTCCCCCGGCAGATGAACGTGGGCCCGCCCGATGGCATCGCCCATGCGCTTTCTGCGCTCACAGGCGGATCGGTGGCGATGATTGGGGTGGCTTTGGGGTTGGTGATCTGTGCCTTCATGCTAAGCGCCCGCGCCTTTCGCCGTGACTTCCGTATGGTCTTTTGGAGCGTGATCGCCGGCCTCGCCATCGTCTCGGGCTGGGCGGGCACGGCGTGGCTGGCACAAACCGGCTTTGGCGCACAGACGCTCATGTCTCACAGCTATGCCGCCCCCGTGGGAGAGACACTGCTTTACGCCATGCAAGGCTCCGTCCGCCCGCTGAGCTTTGGTATCGGCTCCGTCTCGGGCGTTTGGGTCGGCGCTTTCCTCGGCTCTCTCTGGCAGGGGCATTTCCGCTGGGAAGCCTGCGAAGACCCGCGCGAGCTGCGGCGTCAGATATTTGGTGCCGGGCTCATGGGCGCAGGCGCGGTGATCGCCATGGGCTGCACCATTGGGCAAGGTCTTTCGGCCATATCGGTCTTGGCCTTCAGCGGGCCGATTACCTTGGCCTCAATCATTGCCGGAGCAGCGATCGGTCTGCGCCAGCTGATCGTCGGATTTCGCAGCAATCCGGTGTAGCACGTCATAAAACAGTGACAGTTCTAATGCATATGCGGAGCACCTAAGACCCCAAAGGAGGCATGATGACCCGGCGCGGCATTCTCATCGTCCCTGCCGTTCAGTCACACAGCCCAAGCTTTCGAAACAGACGGCTTCCCCGCCAATACGGGCGGCGGCAAGATTGCGGTCTGATCGACATTCGATAAAGTTTTAGCACATAGGATGTGGTGCAGCTTTCCGGCTGCACCATTTTTCTTTGTCGGGACATTCCCCAATCAATCTGACAGACAATCGGCCATGTTCTGCGCCATCCCCCGCAGCAGATCAGCATAGAGAGCGGCGCCCGGAACCAGATCCGCGCCCAGCGGGTCAAGCGTTCCGGTCCCGGTGCCCTGCCCCTCGGTCACAGCGGCAATTAGGCCGGGATTGAACTGCGGCTCGGCAAAAACGCATTTCGCACCGCTATCGGCCACCACGCCCCGCAGTTCGGATACACGGGCCGCCCCCGGCGCACGGGCGTCATTCTCGCTGATGGCGCCAAGCGCCTCAATGTCAAAACGCGCTTCGAAGTAATGGTAAGCATCGTGGAAGACGATAAAGGGGCGATCTTTAACCGGCGCGAGGGTTTCTGCGATGTCGTCTTCCAACGCGGCAAGCGCGGCCTGCGCGGCCTCGGCATTCTCGCGGTACTGCGCGGCATTTTCGGGGTCTAGCTTGATCAGGGCTTCGGCGATTTGACCCAGCCAAAGCTGACCGTTGCGCGGATCAAGCCAAACATGCGGATCCTTGCCGCTATCAACGTGACCGTGCCCGTCGTCATCATCAGCGTGATCGCTCAATACCTCCTCATCATGGCCGTGATCGTCGTGTACCTTGCTCTCATGCGCGTCGTTGTCATCGTGCTTCTGCACGTCGTTATCATCGTGCTGCTCCGCGTGATCATGATCACCGTGCGTTTCTTGCCCCTCATCCCTATGGTCATGTGCCTCAAACATAGCGCCTTCGCGAAAGGGCAAGACATGGGTGCCGGGCTGTTCCATCAAGGCAATATGGCTCGCGCTTCCTGCCAGCGAATTCAGCGGGTCGGCCAACCACGGGGTCAGCAACGGCCCTACCCAAACAACCAAATCAGCCCCGCTCAGCGCGCGTGCCTCTGAGGGGCGCATTGCATAGCCATGGGGCGAGCTGCGCGGCGGCACGATCAGCTCAGGCGTGCCAACACCTTCCATCACCTGAGACACCAGCGCATGAACCGGCGCGATATCCGTGGCGACGGCAGGCACATCAGCCCAAAGCGGCGATGAGATACCGGCAATAAGAGCAGCGGAAAGAGAAGAACGATACATGGCAGACCTTCAAAATGTTATAGTATCACCTTGCTAGCATCGTTGTTATAACATATCAATGCCCAAACGAATTGAGGTCCCCCCATGAGCGCCATCGAGTTTCGCGATCACGACCATGCCGCCTGTATGCGCAGCACCATGCAAGCCGCCGAAGCGCAATGCACGGCGCGCGGGCTGCGGCTGACCCCCGTGCGCCGCCGCGCGTTGGAAATCCTGCTGGCCGAACACCGCGCCTTGGGCGCCTATGACCTCTTGGCGCATCTCTCGGCCGAAGGGTTGGGCGCCCAGCCCCCTGTGGCCTACCGCGCGCTGGATTTTTTGGTGAAAGCCGGGCTGGCCCATAAGATCGAAGCGCTCAACGCCTATGTCGGCTGCGTGCATCCGGGCGAAGACCACGCGCCGGCCTTCTTAATCTGCCGCAGCTGCCGTTCCGTGGCAGAGGCCGAAACCTCGCCCACCAAAAGCCGCCTTGGCGATGCCGCCCGCGCCGCAGGTTTCCGCATCGAGCGTAGCGTCGTCGAAGCCGAAGGTCTTTGCCCCGCCTGCCAAGAGACCGGCGCATGAGCCTGATTGAGACCCATGACCTGACCCTGCGCCACGACGGGCAAGTCGCGTTGCGCGATGTGAATTTCAACATCGAAGCAGGTGAGATCGTCACCATCGTCGGCCCCAATGGATCGGGTAAATCCAGCCTGCTGCGCGCGCTGATTGGGGCGCTGAAGCCAGCCTCAGGCAAAATCACCCGCAAACCGGGGCTGCGCATCGGCTATGTGCCGCAGAAATTGCAGATCGACGCCACCCTACCGCTGACCGTGCGCCGCTTCGTCAACCTGCCACGCCGTCAAAAGCCTGAAGCGATCCGCGATGCCCTTGCGACTGCCGGAGTGCCGGAATTGGCCGAGCGGCAGATGGTCGACCTCTCTGGCGGACAGTTCCAGCGCGTGCTGCTGGCCCGCGCCCTGCTGGAGAAGCCTGACCTGCTGATCCTTGATGAGGCGACCCAAGGGCTCGACCAGCCCGGTTCTGCCGCGTTTTACCGCCAGATCGAAGCAGTTCGCCAAGACCTCGGTTGTGCCGTGCTGATGGTCAGCCACGATTTGCATGTGGTGATGGCCGCCAGTGACCGGGTGCTGTGCCTCAATGGTCATGTCTGCTGCGAAGGCACGCCAGAAGCCGTGGCCGATGCGCCCGAATACCGCGCGCTGTTTGGCAGCGGCACCCAAGGGGCGCTTGCGCTTTACCGTCACGATCACGACCACCATCACCACCATCACACGCACCACCACGGCGACGCCTGTGATGGACAGCACGAAGAGACCTAGAATGCTTGACGACTTTATTCTGCGCGCCGCACTTGCCGGGCTAGGCGTGGCGCTGGCTGCCGCACCGCTGGGCTGTTTCGTGATCTGGCGGCGCATGGCCTATTTCGGCGATGCCACAAGCCACGCCGCCCTTTTGGGCGTTGCGCTGGCGTTGGCGACCGATCTGCCGATCACCGCAGGCGTTCTGTTGGTCGCCTTGGTGATGGCGCTGGTGATCAGCACGCTGTCGGGCCGCAATGTCAGTGCCGATGCGCTACTGGGGGTTATGGCCCATTCTGCGCTGGCGCTTGGCTTGGTGGCCGTGTCGCTGCTGCCGGGGCAGCGGGTTGATCTGTCGTCTTACCTTTTTGGGGAAATCCTTGCCGTCACCCGCTTTGATCTTGCCGTGATCTGGGGCGGGGCCGTGGCCGTGGCGTTGCTGTTGGCATGGCGCTGGTCGGCGTTGCTCGCCGCCACGTTGAACCCCGACCTCGCGCAGGCCTCTGGCGGCAACCCAAAACGCGAGCAGTTGATCCTGACGTTGGCGCTGGCGATCATGGTGGCTGTGGCGATCAAAGTGGTGGGGGCGCTGCTGATCGCCGCCATGCTGATCATCCCCGCCGCCACCGCGCGCCCCTTTGCCCGCACGCCTGAGACTATGGCAATTTGGGCGATGGGACTGGGCGCTTTGGCAGCCCTAGGTGGGCTGATGGCCTCGCTGGAGTTCGACACGCCGACGGGGCCCAGCATCGTCAGCATCGCCGCCGGACTCTTTGCGCTGTCTTCGGCGCTGGCCCCACTGCTGCGCCGGGCATAGGCCCTTGCCCGCCCGGCCCAATGGGGCCGCGCGGGTTATCTTATCGGTGCCGCGCGCTTAGCGCTTGATCACTGCATCCGCTTCGATCTCAAGCTTGGCCTCGTCTTCGACAAGCCCTGCAACCACAACCATGGCCATCGCCGGGAAATGCTTGCCCATCACCTCGCGGTAGGCGCGGCCCACATCCTTTTGCGCGGCCAGATATTCTTTCTTATCCGTCACATACCATGTCAGGCGCATGATATCTTCGGGCGTGCCACCCGCCGCTTCGACCACAGCGCGGATGTTTTGCAGCGCCTGTTTCATCTGGCCGATAAAGTCATGGCATTCAAATTTCTGGTCCGCAGTCCAACCAATCTGACCACCGACAAAAAGATGGCCATCGGCGCTGAGCATACCATTGGCATAGCCCTTTGCGGGCGCCCAACCTTCGGGCTGGATAGTCTGATGCGACATGTCGTGTTCCTTTTTATTAACAGTCACACGCCGAGAAACTGATCGGCGATTTGGGAATCGAGCGCGGGCATCGGGCCAGTCCAGACCGAGCGTCCACGTTCGAGAATAACGGCGTGATCCGCGACGCGGCGCAGCTCGGCGAGGGATTTATCCACCACCAGCAGCGCCAGCCCGCTGTCACGTTTCAACTGGGCCACAGCAGCCCAGATTTCTTGGCGCACCACGGGGGCAAGCCCTTCGGTCGCCTCGTCCAGCAGCAGCAATTTCGGGTTGGTCATCAGCGCCCGGCCAATCGCCAACATCTGCTGCTCGCCGCCCGAAAGCGAGCCTGCCGCCTGATCGCGCCGTTCGCCCAGACGGGGGAAAAGCGCGACAACCCGCGCCTCATCCCATTCACCGGGACGCGCGGCGGCGATGAGGTTTTCATGCACCGTGAGCGGCGCGAAACAGCGCCGACCTTCCGGCACCAGACCCACCCCCGCCTGCGCAGCGCGGAAACTGGGCAGACCGCCAATGTCGCGCCCGTCAAACGTCACGCTGCCGCCACTGTGCTTCAGCATCCGGCAGATCACTTTGATGGTTGAGGATTTGCCCATCCCATTGCGCCCCATCAGCGCGCAGACCTCGCCTTCCTTCAGCACCAGATCAACGCCGAACAGCGCCTGCGTCGGGCCGTAGGACGCGGTGATGCCTTTTAGGTCTAGCAAGCTCATGCTGCGTCCTCCTCGCCCAGATAGGCAACACGCACCTGTGGGTCCGCCTTGATCTCGGCCGCGGTGCCGCTGGCGATGATCTGGCCATAGACGAGCACCGAAATACGATCCGCGAGGGCGAAAACCGCATCCATGTCATGTTCCACCAACAAGATCGGCGCTTCTTGCCGGAGCGTATCAAGAAACCCTGTCATTTCCTTTGATCCACTCGCCCCAAGGCCCGCCATCGGTTCATCCATCAAAAACACCTTTGGCCGCAGGGTCAGCGCCACGGCGACCTCTAGCTGCCGCCGCTGGCCGTGAGAAAGGTCCGCCGTACGCTTGGCCGCATGGTCCGCCAGCCCCACCAGTTCCAACGCGCGCATCGCCTCGGCCCGCAGTTCTGCCTGTCGCATCACCGGCGCGAAGAAGCGCATCACCCGGCCCGATTGCCCAAGCGCGCCCAGCACCGCGTTTTGCAGCACGGTATATTCCATCGCGAGCGAAGAGATTTGAAACGTCCGCCCCAGCCCCGCCCGCGCACGCTGCACGGTGCTCAGGGGCGTCACGTCCTGCCCCGCGAAATGAACCGTGCCACTGTCTGAGCGTAGCCCGCCAGCGATCTGTTTGATCAGCGTCGACTTGCCCGCGCCATTGGGGCCGATCAGTGCGTGGATCTCACCCTTGCGCAGGGTCAGCGATACATTGTCAGTCGCCTTCAACGCACCAAAGCTTTTGTGCAGGTTGCGTATGTCCAAAAGCGCCTCAGTCATCTGTTCGGGCATCTGTTCAGTCATGGGCCACCTCCCGTCCGGCGATCAGGCCAATCATGCCGCCACGGGCAAAGAGCACGACCAGCAGCAACAGCAGCCCCAGATAGATGTGCCAGAACTCGCTTAAGCCCCCCAAAACATGCTCAAGCAAGATAAACAGCGCCGCTCCGGCCACTGGGCCAAAGAGCCGCCCCACCCCGCCGAGGATCACAAAGACCATGATTTCCCCGCTCGTCTGCCAAGAGAACATCGTCGGGCTAACGAACCGGTTGAGGTCAGCAAAAAGCGCCCCCGCCAGCCCTGTGACCGCGCCAGAGATCACAAAGGCCACCAGCCGCAGCCGGAAGGGCGCAAGGCCCACGGCCTCTACCCGCTCGGCGTTTTGCCGCGCCGCCGACAGCGCCAGCCCGAAGGGTGCGCGGGCCAGTCGACCGACAAAGAAAAGGACCACAGCTAGGATCGCAAAAGCAACAGCAAAAAACGTCAGCGGATCAAGCGTGTTCAACCCCGGAAACCCGTTGCGCACATAGATCGACAGACCGTCTTCGCCGCCATAGGCAGGCCAAGAGATCGCAAAATAGAACAGCATCTGCCCAAAGGCGAGCGTGAGCATGATGAAGTATACGCCAGAGGTGCGCAGGCTCAGCGCCCCGATCAGCAGCGCCGCAAGGGCCGAGACCACCAGCGCCACCAACCAGATCACCGGCATAGACTTGGTGCCCTCAATCAAAATGGGGCTTTCCATCAGCGGCGTATAACTCTGCGCGTGAGCCGCCAGTATGCCCATGGCATAGCCACCAAGGCCAAAGAATGCCGCGTGGCCAAAGCTGACCAGCCCGCCGAGGCCAAGCGCGATGTTCAGCCCAACCCCCGCCAGCGCAAGGATTGCAGCCTTGGTCGCCAGCGTGATGATGAACGGCTCATCCAGCGCAAAGGCCGCAAGTGCCGTGGCGGGCAGCAGCAGAAAGAGGAAGGTGTTAAGAATGGTTTCGCGGGTCATCTCACGCCTCCCCAAAGAGGCCGGTGGGTTTGAACAGCAAAACCCCCGCCATCAAAATATAGATCGACATGGATGCCAGCGAAGAGCCTACGGATGTGGCCGCCGACGCCTCCATGAAATTGGCAAAGAACAGCGGCAGCAGGACTGACCCCAGCGTGTCTGTCAGCCCCACCAGCAGCGCCCCAATGAGCGCGCCTTTAATCGAGCCGATGCCGCCGATGACGATGACCACAAAAGCGAGGATTAGCACCGGCTCGCCCATGCCCACCTGCACCGATTGAATGGCCCCCACCAGCGCGCCGGCAAGCCCGGCCAGCGCCGCCCCGAGCGCGAAGATCAGTGTGTAGAGCTTGGCGATATCGACGCCAAGCGCTGCGATCATCTCGCGATCCGCCTCGCCTGCGCGGATTTGGATGCCGATGCGGGTCCGCGCGATCAGCAAAAACAGCCCCGCGGCAATCACCAACCCGACACCGATGATGACCAAACGGTAGAGCGGATATTGAATGCCCCCGGGCAGCATCACCGGGCCGGACAGCGCCGAGGGAATTTCGAGAAACAGCGGGAAGGAGCCGAACAGAAACCGCGTCCCTTCCGAGAAAATCAGGATTAAGGCAAAGGTGGCCAGCACTTGATCAAGGTGGTCGCGGTCATAGAGCCTGCGGATCACCGTCATCTCAATGAGACAGCCAGCCAAAGCAGCCGCCGCCAAGGCCGCCACCAGCGCCAGCAGGAATGACCCCGTCGCCGCAGCGACAGCCGCAGCCGCAAAAGCGCCGACCATATAAAGCGATCCATGAGCGAGGTTAATCAGCCCCATGACCCCGAAGATGAGCGTCAGCCCCGCTGCCATCAAGAACAGCATGACCCCGGATTGAACCCCGTTTAACACCTGTTCGATTAGCAGGATGAATGACATTTAGCAAAGTCTCCCGGCGCGCCGGACACGTGGCCCGGCGTGTAAGTGGTGAAATGTCGGCCCCGGCGCGAGATCTGCGTCGGGGCCGCGCGGGATTACATTTTGCAGTCAGCCGCGTAGGCGTCAGCATGATCCGTCAGCGAGGGGCCGATGAGCTTGTTGGTGTAAACATCGCCCTCTTTCACCACTTCACGCACGTAGTAATCTTGGATCGGGTGCTGGTTGTTACCAAAGCTGAACTTGCCCCGCACGGAGGCGAAATCCGCCTCCTTCAAGGCCGCTTGGAAGGCATCGGCGTCAGAGACATCCGCCTTGCCCATCGCGCTCAGCAGCAGGTTCGCGGTGTCGTAGCCTTGGCTCGCGTAAAGCGATGGCAAACGGTCGTATTCTTCTTGGAACGCGGCCACGAACTCTTTGTTGGCCTCGTTGTCCAAGTCCTTGTTCCACTGGCTGGTGTTCTTGATGCCAAGGGCGGCTTCGCCCACAGCCTGCAAGATGCCTTGGTCAAAGCTGAAGGCCGGGCCAACAACGGGCAGATCAACGCCGGAGTTGGCGTATTGTTTGAGGAAGGAAATCCCCATGCCGCCGGGCAAGAAGAAGAAGACGCTATCCGCACCTGACGCACGGATCTGCGCGATCTGGGCGGCGTAGTCGGTCTGGCCCAGATCAGTGTAAACCTCACCCGCAGCTTCGCCCTCATAGGTGCGCTTATAGCCCGTCAGCGCATCCTTGCCCGCTGGATAGTTCGGCGCCAGCATGAAGGTGTTCTTGTACCCTGCGTCATTGGCGTAAGCGCCCGCTGCCTCATGCAGGTTGTCGTTCTGCCATGCGACGTTGAAGTAAAGCTTGTTACAGCCTTTGCCTGCCAGCGCCGAAGGGCCAGCGTTAGGGCTAAGGTAGAACTTGCCCTGCGCGGTCGCTGCTGGCACGACGGCCATGGCGAGGTTCGACCAAATGATCCCGGTCAGCACGTCGACCTTCTCGGACTGGATCATCTTGTCAGCAAGCTGCACGGCGATCTCGGGTTTGCGCTGGTCGTCCTCGACAACGACCTCAAGGTTCTCATTTCCAGCCATTTTCGTGGCCAGCATGAACCCGTCGCGCACGTCGATGCCAAGGCCCGCGCCGCCGCCTGATAGGGTGGTGATCATACCGACCTTCACCTTGCCGCCTTCGGCCCATGCGCCGCCCGCCGCCAGTGCCGCGACCGAGGCCGCCATCACAAAAGACTTCATCTTCATTTTATTCTCCCTTGGTTGGTTTGAGCCTCTTTGATGGGCCCGTTCTGTTGGGTCGTATCGCCAGCTTAACGAGGGGAATTGACCCTGTCAGGTCACCCTCGCGCGGGTCTTGTATTTTTCGTCATCCCAAAGCCGATTTACCATCACATCGCGGATAATCGCGACGGCTTTGGATACGTCGGAGGCATCGAGATAGAGCGGCGTGAAGCCAAAACGCATGATGTCCGGCGCGCGGAAGTCGCCGATCACGCCTCGGTCAATCACGGCCTGCATCGCGGCGTAGCCTTCTTCAAAGCGGAAGGAGACTTGGCTGCCACGCTCCGCACTGTTGCGCGGGCTGGCGAGGGTCAGCTGCGGCACGTCACGCTCAATCTCTTCGATGAACTGCTCCTGCAGCGCGATCGAGGCCGCGCGCAGGTCTTGCATGTCCACATCGGCCCAAAGCTCCATCGCCACTTCCAGCGCGGTCAGTTGGATCACCGGCGGCGTGCCAACGCGCATCCGCTCAATGCCCTGCCCGGGTTTGTATTCCAGATCAAAGGCAAAGGGCTGCCGGTGCCCCAGCCACCCGGCCAGTGCCGGTTGCACGCTGTCGGCCAAATCAGACCGCACATAGATGAACCCCGGTGCGCCCGGCCCGCCGTTGAGGTATTTATAGGTGCAGCCGACCGCAAACTCACAGTTGCTGCCCGCCAGATCAACCGGCAACGCGCCCGCGGAATGCGCCAGATCCCAGATCATCACAGCACCGCTGGCGTGGGTTAGTTCGGTCATCGCTTTCATGTCATGCTTGCGCCCGGTGCGGTAATCGACCTCGGTCAGCATCACCGCCGCGATGTCTTCATTGATCGCGTCTTTCACCTCTTCAGGCGCTACGGTGCGCAACTCGTACCCCTGCTCCAGCAGCCCCACCAAGCCTTCGGCCATATAAAGGTCCGACGGGAAGTTGCCGGTGTCCGACAAGATCACCTTGCGACCGGGGCGCAGTTTGACCGCCGAGGCCAGCGCTTGAAACACCTTGATCGACAGTGTGTCGCCCATCACGACCGACCCTTCCGGCGCACCGACGATCCCGGCGACCATATTGCCGACGCGCGTGGGCTGTTCCATCCACCCGGCTTGGTTCCAGCCGCGGATCAGCATTTCACCCCATTCAGCGGTAATCATCTCCTGCACCCGCGCCGCTGCGGCCTTGGGCAGCGGCCCCAGCGAGTTGCCGTCGAGGTAGATCACGCCCTCAGGCAGGATAAACTGATCTTTCTTCAATACGTCAGACACTTACAGTGCTCCTCTCACATGCCAAAGCTCGGGGAAAAGTTCCACTTCGAGCATTTTACGCAGATAGGTCACGCCCGACGTGCCCCCGGTGCCGCGCTTGAAACCGATTATGCGTTCCACGGTGGTGACGTGGTTGAACCGCCAGCGCCGGAAATAGTCTTCGAGATCGACGAGCTTTTCCGCCAATTCATAGAGTTCCCAATGGGTTGTCGGGTCTTCATAAACCTTCTGCCACAGGTCTTGTACCTCTGGCCGGGCCTCCCAAGCCTTCGGCTCTGGGCTGCCTGCGAGGGACGGCGCCCCCATCCGTTCACACAGCAAATCAATCGCCACCTGATAAAGGCTGGGCTGCTCCATCTCAGCCACAAGTTCGGCATGGGGTTCTGGCGTATGCTCATGCAGCTTGGTCAGCGCGGCGATACGGTTGCCAAGTAGGTACTCAATCAAGCGGTATTGGTACGACTGAAACCCCGACGATGCACCTAGATACGGACGGAATTGTGTATATTCGCTCGGCGTCATCGTACGCAGCACATCCCACGCGGAGTTAAGCTGCTCAAAGATTCGCGCAACACGGGTCAACATCTTGAAACTTTGGCGTAATTCCCCGGCTTGCAGCGCCTTACGGCAGGCGGTCAATTCATGGATCGCAAGCTTCATCCACAACTCTGACGTCTGATGCTGGATGATAAACAACAACCCGTCATGCGCCATATCCAGCGGGTTTTTAGTGGTCAGAATTTGATCCAACCCCAGATAATCGCCATAGGACTTATCCTTGGCGAAACTCATCTTCGCGCCTTTGGAGGCTTCGTCAAACGTACTCATTTACCCTCTCTCAACGCAAAACGCTGAATTTTTCCGGTCGCAGTCTTGGGCAGTTCCTTGATAAAGCGAATGTCGCGCGGGTATTTATAGGGCGCGATTGTTGCTTTAACGTGGTCCTGCAATGTTTTGATTGTATTGGCATCTTCTGGCGCTCCGTCAACCAGAACCACATGCGCCTGCACGATAGACCCACGCGCTTCGTCCGGCGCGGCGACGACGCCGCATTCGCTCACCATCGGGTGGCTCAGCAATGCCGCTTCAACCTCTGGCCCGGCGATATTGTAACCGGAACTGATGATCATATCGTCGTTGCGGGCTGCGAAATGAAGATAGCCGTCCTCGTCCATTGTGAAGCTGTCGCCGGTGATGTTCCAGCCGTCCTTGACGTAGTCAGCCTGCCGGGCATCGCCCAGATAGCGACAGCCGATAGGCCCGCGCACAGCCAAACGCCCTACCTCGCCGCGCGGCACCTCATTCCCGTCGGCGTCGATCACCCGCGCTTCATAGCCCGTGACAGGTCTCCCGGTACAAGCAGCGCGGTGGTCATCAAACCGGTTGGAGATGAAGATATGCAACATCTCTGTGGCGCCGATCCCGTCGAGCATGGGTTTACCGGTCTTCTCCTTCCATTCATGATAGACCGGTGCGGGCAATGTCTCCCCGGCAGAAACAGCGGCGCGGAGACTGCTAAGGTCCGCACCCTCTTCCATCGCCTGCAACATCGCGCGGTAGGCCGTGGGCGCGGTGAAACAGACCGTCGCCTTATATTTCTCAATAATCTCAATCATATTGGGCGGACTGGCTGTTTCCAGCAGCGTCGCCGCGGCCCCGAAACGGAGCGGGAAAACCGCAAGCCCACCAAGGCCGAAGGTAAAGGCCAAAGGCGGCGAGCCGACAAAGACATCCTCAGGCGTAACCCCCAGAACCTCACGCGCATAGCCGTCCGCAATAATCAAAAGATCGCGGTGAAAATGCATTGTTGCTTTGGGGTTACCAGTCGTTCCTGAAGTAAACCCAAGCAGCGCCACATCGTCCTGCGCGGTATCTGCGGCCTCAAACTGCACCGGCTTTTCGAGCGCCAAACGGTCAAGCTCTGCATCATGGTTGCTGGTGCCGTCAAAGCCCACAACCGTTTTCAGAAATTTCGACGACTTCGCGCAGGTCGTCATCTCATCCATCAGCCGCGTGTCACAAAGCGCGTGGCTGATCTCGGCTTTATCGACAATCGCCGACAACTCGCCTGCGCGCAGCATCGGCATGGTGTTGACGACCACCGCACCCGCCTTGGTCGCGGCCAGCCAACAAGCCACCATCGCCGGGTTGTTCGCCGAGCGGATGAGCACCCGGTTGCCCGGCTTTAACCCCAGATCATCCACCATCGCGCGGGCCAGTCGGTTGGTCCAATCGGCGAGTTCTTTGTAGGTGCGCCGCCGCCCGTTGCCGATCAACGCTGTGCGGTCCCCGAACCCTTTTTCCACCATGGAATCAGTTAGTTCAACGCCAATATTCAAGCGCTCTAGATAGTCGAACTTCTCAAGCAAAAGGTCCGGCCATTGGGCAAACGGCGGCAGGTTATCACGGGCGAATGTGTCTTCATGCCCGGTCGGGTGCAGCTTCATGTCATGGCTCCCAATGTCTGGCGGGCGATCACCACACGTTGCACGTCTGACGCGCCTTCGTAAATGCGCAAGGCCCTGATTTCACGGTAAAGGCGCTCGACGGCCTCACCATGTCGCACACCGTCGCCCCCGTGCAATTGAACAGCTGTGTCGATGACCTTTTGCGCCTGATCGGTGGCAAAGAGCTTGGCCATTGCCGCCTCCCGCGTCACACGCGGTGCGCCGCTGTCTTTGGTCCAAGCAGCGCGGTAGACGAGCAAGGCGGCGGCATCTACGTCCACGGCCATGTCAGCGATATGGCCCTGAACCAGCTGCAACTCACTCAGCGGCGCGCCCTGCACATGCCGGCTGGTGACCCGCGCCAGCGCTTCGTCCAGCGCACGGCGGGCAAAGCCCAGTGCGGCAGCGGCCACGGTGGAACGAAACACATCCAGCACCGACATGGCGATGGCAAAGCCGCGTCCCGCTTCGCCCAAAAGCGCCGAGCCGGGCAGCTTCACGCCGTCAAAATGCAGCGTAGCGAGCGGATGCGGTGCCATAACCTCGAGCCGTTCCTCGACCTTGAGACCCGGCGTATCGGCGGGCACGAT
Source organism: Sulfitobacter indolifex (assembly GCF_022788655.1). Lineage (NCBI taxonomy): Bacteria > Pseudomonadati > Pseudomonadota > Alphaproteobacteria > Rhodobacterales > Roseobacteraceae > Sulfitobacter > Sulfitobacter indolifex. Next base: position 1,920,164 of record NZ_CP084951.1, read on the forward strand.
GAACGCCGACAGCCCCTTGGCCCCCGGTGCCTCTCCGGTGCGCGCAAACACGGTATAGACATTCGCGATGCCACCGTTGGAAATCCACGTCTTGCGCCCGTCGAGCACATAGCCGTTACCGTCAGCCTTGGCCGTCATGGTGGAGTTTGCCACGTCGGATCCAGACTGCGGTTCGGTCAATGCGAAGGCCGAGATCGCCTGCCCCGAGCGCGTCTTGGGCAGCCATTCGGCCTTTTGCTCGCCCGTCCCGAAAAGCGAGATCGCCCCGGTGCCAAGCCCCTGCATCGCAAAGGCGAAATCAGCCAGCCCGTCATGACGTGCCAGCGTCTCGCGGATCAGACAGAGAGAGCGCACATCTAGCACCTCATCGCCCTCGGCGCCGCTGTGGCGCAGCCAGCCGTCTTGGCCCATCATCGTCACCAGATCGCGGCAGGCGCCATCGGTGTCGCTGTGATCCACGTTCTTCAGTTCTTGCCCAGCCCAGTCATCAAGCGCCAGCGCCAGTTCCTTGTGGCGCGGCTCAAAGAAGGGCCAGTCGAGAAAACTTTTGTCAGCCATGGTTTACGCCTCCCCGCGTTGTTTTGTCATTTGGCGTGTTGTTATTGGCTCAGTCCCCTTCAAAGACTGGGCGTTCCTTCGCAACGAATGCGTTATAAGCGCGCTCAAAATCGCCGGTCTGCATGCAGATTGCCTGCGCCTGCGCCTCGGCTTCAATGGCCTGTTCGATGGACATGGCCCATTCTTGGGCCAGCATCGTTTTGGTCATCATATGCGCGAAATTTGGGCCCGCTTGGATTTTCTGCGCCAGCTTCAGCGCTTCCTCTTCCAGCGTTTCGGCCGTCACCAGACGGTTGTAGAAGCCCCAGCGTTCGCCCTCTTCAGCCGTCATCGCCCGCCCGGTGTAGAGCAGTTCGGCAGCCCGCGTCTGGCCGATGATGCGCGGCAGGATCGCGCAAGCGCCCATGTCGCAGCCTGCAAGACCGACGCGGGTGAAAAGGAAGGCCGTCTTGGCTTCCGCCGTTGCCAGCCGCAGGTCAGAGGCCATAGCGATGATCGCGCCCGCGCCGACGCAGACCCCATCCACAGCGGCGATAACCGGCTTGCCGCAATTCACAATCGCCTTGACCAAATCGCCGGTCATACGGGTAAATCGCAACAGTTCCTTCATGTTCATCCGGGTCAAAGGCCCAATGATATCATGGACATCGCCACCGGAGCTAAAGTTACCCCCGTTGGAGCCGAAGATCACAACATCGACATCATCGGCATAGACCAGATCGCGGAACCAATCCCGCAGCTCAGCGTAGCTGTCGAAGGTCAGCGGGTTTTTCCGGTCGGGCCGGTCGAGCCGCACGGTGGCGATCCGGTCTTTGATCTCGCATTGAAAGTGCTTCACATCACTGCGCATGGGCTTTTTCCTCTTTTTCCGTTTCGGCGGCGAAAGCCTGCAGGCGGGCCGCCATAGCGCGGGCTTCCTCGGGGGAGACGCCGCGCAGTTTTTCGTTGATCCAATGTTCATGTGCCTGCGCTTGAAGCGCGAATTCGGCAGCCCCTTCGGGCGTAAGGCGCAGCATCATAGCACGGCGGTCGCCGGGCACGGGGATGCGTTCCACCAGCCCCTCTTCGCTCAACCGGTCCGCGATGCCGGTGACATTACCGTTAGACACCCGCAGCACACCGGAAAGCTGGCTCATCTTCAGCCCCTCCGGATGCCGTGAGAGCGCCGACATCACATCGAAGCGCGGCAGCGTGGTATTGTGTTCGCGGCGCAGCGTGTCGCGCAACTCTTGCTCAAGGCCGCGCACGACTTTCAGCAGCCGCAGCCAGAGGCGCACGCGATCTTTGGCCGCGCTGCTCACACCTCGCCCCCCGACAGCGACAGCGCGTGGCCGTTGACCGAAGCGGCGGCGTCCGACAGCAGATAAAGCGCCGCGGCGGCGACTTCCGAGGTTTCGACAAAGCGGTTTTGCGGGCTGGCGCGTTTCAGGATGGCGCGGGCCTCATCGGCGCATTTACCGGTGGTGGCAGTGATGTTCTCGACCGAACGCTCCAGCAGTGGCGTGTCAATGAAACCGGGGCAAATAGCGTTCACGGTGATCCCGGAGCGCGCCACTTCCAGCGCCAGCGCGCGCGTGAGCCCGACCACGCCGTGTTTCGCCGCGACATAGCCCGCAACGTAAGGATAGCCCTTGAGCCCGGCGGTGGAGGCGACGGCGATGAGCCGACCCTGTTTGGCCTCTTTCATATCCGCCAGCGCCGCCTGCCAGACGTTAAAAACGCCGGTGACGTTGACCGCCAGCATGTCGCTCATGTCCTGCGCGGTGATCTTGTGGAAGGGCGCGGAATGGGCCGCGCCCGCATTGGCGATGACCCCGGTGATGGGGCCATTTTCCGCACGGGCGGCGGCAAAGGCATCGGCCACGGCCTGCGCATCGGTCACGTCACAGGTCTGAAACGGCAGGCCCTGTTCGCGCAGTGGCGCTTCACGGCGGCCCATGATGGTGACTTTGGCGCCATTGGCGGCCACGGCGCGGGCAATCTCTGCCCCGACGCCAGAGCCGCCGCCGGTGATGATCACATGGCTCATACTTTCTCCATCTCTGCGGCACGGTCCGCCAGACGCCAAGCCTGATCGCGGCCCGGCCCGTAGGGCAGCGGCCAGTCGGCATGGCGGTCGCCAATTGCGGCGGCGGCATGCAGCGTCCAGTAAGGATCGGCGAGATGCGGACGGGCAAGACAGACCAGATCGGCACGGCCCGCCATCAAGATCGAATTGACGTGGTCCGCTTCAAAGATGTTGCCCACCGCCATGGTCTTGATCCCGCCGTCGTTGCGGATGCGGTCGCTGAAGGGGGTCTGGAACATGCGGCCATAGACCGGCTTGGCTTGTTTCGAGGTCTGGCCTGCGGACACATCGATGATATCGGCCCCCGCCTCGCTGAACATGCGGGCTATTTCAACGGCTTCTTCGGGGGTAACGCCGTCTTCTTCGACCCAGTCGTTTGCGGAGATACGCACTGCCATCGGCTTCCCTTCGGGCCATGCGTCGCGCATCGCTTTGAACACTTCCAGTGAGTAGCGCATGCGGTTTTCCAGGCTGCCGCCGTATTCATCGTCGCGCTGGTTCGACAGGGGCGAGATGAACGACGAAATCAGATAACCGTGCGCCGCGTGCAGCTCAACCATGTCGAAATTGGCGCGCTCGGCCATGCGGGTGGCTTCGACGAATTCGTCGCGGATCGTGTCCATGTCGTCGCGGGTCGCGGCCTTTGGCACGGCGTTGTTTTCCGACCACGGGATCGCGGAGGCCGATATGATGTCCCAGTTGCCGGCTTTCAGCGGCGCGTCCATCTCTTCCCAGCCGAGCTGTGTCGAGCCTTTGCGCCCCGAGTGGCCGATCTGGCAGCAGATTTTAGCATCCGTTTCGGCATGGACGAATTCGGTCAAACGCTGCCACGCAGCCTCATGTTCGGGCGCGTAAAGGCCCGGGCAGCCCGGCGTGATGCGGCCCTCGGGCGAGACGCAGGTCATCTCGGTATAGACCAGCCCTGCCCCGCCCTTGGCGCGTTCGGCGTAGTGGATCAGGTGCCAATCGGTCGGGCAGCCATCGACGGCCTTGTACTGCGCCATCGGCGAGACGACGATACGGTTCTCAAGCTTCATGTCACGCAGCTGAAACGGCGCGAACATCGGCGCACGCACCGGGCCGTTGCTGTCGGCGCCCGCCTGTTCGAGGAACCATTTCTCGGCCCCTTCCAACCACTTGGCATCGCGTTCGCGCAGGTTCTCGTGGCTGATCCGCTGGCTGCGGGTCAGCATGGAGTAGTTGAGCTGCACCGGGTCAAGGTCGAGATAGCGCTCGACATCTTCAAACCATTCAACCGAGTTGCGCGCCGCCGATTGCAGACGCAGTACCTCAAGGCGGCGGGCTTCTTCGTATTTCTCAAAGGCGGTGGGCAGGTCCGCATCATCGCTAACGTGCTTGGCCAGTGAGATCGCAGACTCCAGCGCCAGTTTCGTGCCCGACCCGATCGAGAAATGCGCCGTGGCCGAGGCATCGCCCAAGAGCACGACATTCTCATGACTCCACTTTTCACAAAGCACGCGGGGGAACTTGATCCAAGCCGAGCCGCGGATGTGGCTGGCATTGGTCATCAGCTTATGGCCGCCGAGGTGGTCTTTGAAGATTTCTTCGCAGATCGCGATGGTTTCTTCCTGGGTTTTTTCGCCGAAGCCGTAAGCGTCAAAGGTCTCTTGGCTGCATTCCACGATGAAAGTCGCCGTGTCCTTGTCGAACTGATAGGCGTGGACCCAAATCCAGCCTTTGTCGGTCTGTTCAAAGATGAAGGTAAAGGCGTTGTCGAATTTTTGATGCGTGCCGAGCCAGACAAAGGGGCAGCGGCGCACGTCAATGTCGGGCTGGAACGTATCTTCGAACTCCATCCGGGTTTTGGAGTTCAGCCCGTCGGCAGCGACCACCAGATCGTAGTCATCCATATAGTCAGACGCGGCTTTCACTTCGCTTTCAAACTGAAGGTTCACCCCCAGTTCGCGCGCCCGTTCTTGCAAGATCAGCAGCAACCGTTTGCGGCCGATGCCACAGAAACCGTGCCCAGTGCTGTGGATCACATGGCCCTTATGATGCAGGGCAATATCGTCCCAATAGGCGAAATGGCTGCGGATCTCTTTGGCAGATACCGGGTCGTTAGCCTCAAGGTTATCGAGCGTCTCATCCGAGAGCACAACGCCCCACCCGAAAGTGTCATCGGCGCGGTTACGCTCCATCACGGTCACATCGGCGTCGGGCTGGCGCAGCTTTAGCGAAATCGCAAAGTACAGCCCCGCAGGACCACCGCCAAGACAGATTGCACGCATCGAAATTCCCCTCTGGTTCGGTTTGGAGGGAGCGTAAGCCGAGTCGCTTTTTCGTTCAAGAGTAAATATTTTAGGCTTAAAGTAATATCGGCAAGACGGCGGGCAGAAGGATTGAACCCAAGGGTCACAGGGCCTATGGCAGACAGGAGATTCACGACGAAGGGCGGCAAAATGACGGATGTGAGCAAGGCAGACTGGCTGGCCGTAGAGGTACAGGAGACCCGTTTGAACCTCTGGGCGATGCAGGGCAGCTCAGTCCTAGAGACCGCCACAGCGGATGGCGACGCCGCGCAGCAGTCCTCCGTTGAGGGGTTCGACGCGATACTGAAAACCCTCACCGCGCCGTGGCACCTGACCCGCCTGCCGACATTTGTGGCTGGGCTCTCTGCGGGCTGGGCCAATGCCACCCCCCGCGCGGTTCCTTGCAATGCGATTGCCCAAGCAACAACGCCCATTACAACAGAGAACTTCGACCTTCAGATTATCCCAGCCCTGCGCCAGCGTGAGCCAAGTGGGTTGCTGCAAGGGGCAGAGACGCGGATCGCGGGGTTTCTGAGCCTCAACAAGGATTGGGACGGGGTCATCTGCCTGCCGGGGGCGACTTCGGTTTGGGCCCAGATCAGCGCGGGCGAAGTGGTGAGCTTTCAGACCTTCCTGACCAGAGAATTGCTGGGCCACTTGGGCCAAGGCACCCCCGCCGAGGGCACCGCGCTGGACGACACGGCCTTCGACGACGCCCTCAGCGATGGGCTGTCGCGGCCCGAGCGTATGGCGGGACGGCTGGCCTCCATCCGTGCCGATCTGACATTGGGAGAGGTTCCGCCCCCCACCGCAGAGGCACGGTTGGCTGGCACACTTATCGGCGCAGAACTGGCGGCAGCGCGGCCATATTGGTTGGGACAAACCTTGGCGGTGATCAGCGCAGGCGGCGCGGCGCAGCTATACCTGCGGGCCTTGTCGCAGCAAGGCGCGCCCGCGACCGACACTGACGGCAGCCGCATGGCATTGGCCGGGATTTGCGCAGTGCGGCGGGCGGTCAATGGGGGCTAAGCACCCTGCCCGTCAGTCTTTCTTCTGTATATCCAGATTGACGAGGTCTTCGAGCATATCCAGCAGGTCTTCCATCCGCTGCTTGCCGAAACGCGCTTCGAAATCCGAAAACAACGCGGCGGCGGCGCCCGCATGGTCTTGCAGAATCTGCTGCCCCTGATCGGTGATCGTGACAATAGACTTGCGCCCGTCGTCTGGATCACTGGCACGGCTGAGCAGTCCCTCTTGCTCCATCGCGCGCAGCATCCGGGTCAGGCTGGGCAACAGCAAGCAGGCTTCTTGCGCCAGTGCAGTCTGCTCCATCGGGCCAGATTCGTCGACCACGCGCAGCACGCGGAACTTCTGTTCCGAGATGCCACTTTTGTTCAGAATTTCGCGGATTGGCCCCATCACCCTTTCGCGGGCGCGCAACAGCGCGATCGGCAGGGTACGGGCCGTGCGGCGCAGGGGGGGCATTGTGGCCATTCTTGACGGTTTCCTGATCGCTACTTACCAAGTCAATTACCGCCCCTTAGGGCGTGACGATCACCATAACCGCTGTAATGCCATTCTTGAAGAGGCGATGCAGAGCGGGACTATAGTGAGACAATACAACAACAAGGGGCAGGAAATGCGCAACAAAACCAACACACAGAACCACGGGAGCCGCGCATGAACTGGGAAGACTTCCGCCATTGGGGCCGCCGCGCGGCTGATTGGGCCGCAGATTATCACGCGGGCCTGCGCAGCCGCCCGGTGCGCGCACAGGTCACCCCCGGCGCGGTGCTCTCTGCCCTGCCCGACACCCCGCCCGAAGGGGCCGAGGCGATGCAGGCAATCTTTGACGATTTTGAGCAGACCATCATGCCCGGCATGACCCATTGGCAGCACCCCCGGTTCTTTGCCTATTTCCCGGCCAATGCGGCCCCGGTTTCGGTGTTGGCGGAATATTTCGTCTCTGCCATCGCGGCGCAGTGCATGCTGTGGCAGACCTCTCCGGCGGCGACCGAATTGGAAACCCGCGTCTGCGACTGGATGCGCCAAGCCATCGGCCTGCCCGATGGCTTTACCGGGGTGATCCAAGACAGCGCCAGCTCCGCCACGCTTTGCGCCGTGCTGACCATGCGCGAACGGACGCTGGATTGGCAGGGCAACAAAGCGGGGCTTTCCGGTCAGCCGCGCCTGCGGGTCTATTGCTCAGCAGAGGTGCACACCTCCATCGACCGGGCCATCTGGATCGCGGGATTGGGCGAAGAGAACCTTGTCCGCATCCCGACCCACGGCCCAACCCGCGCGATGGATGCAGACGCCTTGCGCGCCGCCATCACCGCCGATCGCGCAGCAGGGCATCTGCCTGCGGGTATCATCGCCTGCACTGGCGGCACCAGCGCGGGCGCAAGTGACGACATTGCCGCCGTGATGGATGTGGCCGAGGCGGAAGGGCTTTATACCCATGTCGACGCGGCTTGGGCCGGATCGGCGATGATCTGCCCTGAGTTCCGCAGCCTCTGGGCCGGGGTGGAGCGTGCCGATTCCGTGGTGATGAACCCCCATAAATGGCTGGGTGCGCAGTTTGATTGCACGACCCACTTCCTGCGTGACCCCGAGGATTTGGTCCGCACGCTGGCGATCCAGCCGGAGTATCTGAAAACCCACGGCGCGGATGGGATCGTTAACTATTCCGAATGGTCGGTGCCACTGGGTCGCCGTTTTCGGGCGCTGAAACTATGGTTCCTGATCCGTGCGCATGGGCTGGAAGGGCTGCGTGAGATGATCCGCAACCATGTGGCATGGGCGCAGGATTTGGCCGCACGGCTGGAGCAGACGGAAGGCTTTGAGATTGTCACGCAACCGATGCTATCGCTCTTCACTTTCCGCCATTTGGCGACGGAAGCAGACCTAGACGCGCATAACCAAGACCTGCTCAATCGCATCAACGAAGATGGCCGCATCTACCTTACCCAAACCCGCATCGACGGGGCGCTGGTCATCCGTTTCCAAGCGGGCGCTTTCACCGCCACGGCCGAGGATGTGGCCATGGCCTATGACGTGATCACCGAATTGGCCGGTGCAGACTAAGCCTTAGGGCGTGATAAAGGTGACACCCGGCATGGCGCGGATGATCTCGACATCCGCGTCATAAAGCGCAGTCATCTGCTCGACCAACTCTTCGGTCCAGCCGGGCATGTCGAGCTCTTCTTCGATCTCTTCTTCGAGCGCGTATTTGTCGAGAAAAGCGGTAATCACCCGCCGTTTCTGCGCCTCAGACATCTCAGGGTGCGTGTCGACATAGCTGCGAAAACGCCGCATCCCCTCTTCGGACATGATGGCATGCAGCAGATCAAAGCCGCCTTTGATCTTTGTCTCAGGTGCCAATCCGGCCATGTCGCGGATGATCTGCGCCCAGATCAGCGGCGCGTCTTCGTTGCACCAAATTGTAATTGGGACATCCGGTGCCGCCTCGCGCAGCTGGCTAATTGTTTCGGACCACCGCAGGTCTTCCGGGCCCCGCTCGCCCCAGAACGCCGCCGAGGTTTTATCTGCTGCTTTTTCATATAGCACGGGCACCAGCGACGCCGGGTTTCGAATCGCCATAAAGATGCTGATCTCATCTTCGGGGAAAAGCTGCGCCATGCGCAGCATCCGCACAGGCGCTGCCGAATATAGCATCCCCTGCTGCAGGGCCGTCGCCGGAGAGCGGAAGAAATTGGCATCCGACAGGATCACACGGTTTGCCGTCCCATCATCCAAAAACGCATCCAGCAATACATCACGCGCCACACCCGACGGCTCGGCTTTGTGCATGGCGTTGAGCGTGTCGCGAAACAGGTTGCGGTAGGTGCTGGGCCCCGGCACCTTGATCCCCGCTTTGGCAAGATCATCTTGGTTACGCAGCAGGCACTTAAGCAGCCGCTCGTCTTCTGTGAAATGGACGCCTGTGTGCAAAACGAGCTGCATGATACTCCGCTCAACCGCTAAAACCTTGGCGTTGAATAGCCCGTCCCGTGGCCCGTGTAAAATCCGAAAGAAACCCGCATTTCTCCTCTTGCACCCCCCGCGTCCTTTCTCTAAATGAGCCCCCAGTGCCCCTATAGCTCAGCTGGTAGAGCAACTGATTTGTAATCAGTAGGTCCGCGGTTCGAGTCCGTGTGGGGGCACCACTTCTTCTGAATACCTTTAAACGCCCTATGCTTAGGCCCGTCTCGCGTGTTGATGATCCGCGCGACGTCTTCGGTCTTACTTTGCTATTGAGGGCAAGGCTGGGCGCCTTAAGGAGCCCTTCAGCGTACGCTTTGGTTTTAACCGCCGCGCCGCTTTTGCGTGTCGAAAAGACAGCGAAGAGTTAGTCAGCACCTGCTGCGCGCCGCTTCTGGGCGACGTGCCCCGAGGCGCTCTGTTGCGCTAGGCCAAGCGCGAAAGTCCTCCACGCCCCACCTGTTAAGCATTACTTACCACTTGAAATCTGCGCATCGGCCTTAAATTTGCCCATAGTGGAGCCCGTCAGTGGACCATCAAAGGAGCGCGCGATATGAATGCCACCCCTCTGGAAATGTCCCCTGATGAGGCGTTGAACCTTTTCACCGCGACCCGCAGCCGGACGCGGGCATTGGCGGCACCGCTCTGTCCCGAAGATATGATGCTGCAAAGTATGGAAGACGCCTCTCCGGTGAAATGGCATCTGGCGCATACGACGTGGTTCTTTGAAGAGTTCATCCTCAAACCGCGGGTTGCGGATTATAGGTCACCTGATGACCGTTTCGCCGTGCTGTTCAACTCTTACTATGTCCGAGCCGGGCCGCGCCATGCCCGTGACAAACGAGGATTGGTGTCGCGCCCGGACGGGGACGCCGTACGGGCCTACCGGGATCATGTCGAAAACAGTTTGAACGATTTAATGAACGCCAGCCGCGACGATTCACATGAGATCGCGCATCTGGTCGAACTGGGCTGTCACCACGAAATGCAGCATCAAGAACTTTTGATCACGGACCTGCTGCATGGGCTGAGCTTTAATCCCCTCCTGCCGACCTATAAAGACCCCGAGCCGCTTGCGGTGACCGATCAAACCCCCCTCAATTTCACGCGCCACGCGGGCGGCCTTATCGAAATTGGTCATGACGGACACGGTTTTGCCTATGATTGCGAAGGACCGCGGCACAAGACGTGGCTTGACCCTTATGAGATTGCCGACCGGCCGGTGACCAACCGCGAATGGATCGCCTTTATGGAGGATGGCGGCTACAGCGACGCGCGGCTTTGGCTGATGGAAGGTCATGCCGTTGCGCAGCGCGAAAGCTGGGAGCACCCGCTATATTGGTGGCGGCAGGATGACGAATGGTGGACCTTCAGCCTGCGCGGCCCCCAGCCCGTAGCACTTGACGCGCCCGTGGTACATGTCAGCTACTATGAGGCCGAAGCCTTTGCCCGTTGGGCCGGGGGCCGTTTGCCCACCGAAGCAGAGCATGAGGTCGCTTTTCGCGACGTGCCGATGGGCGGCAACTTGATGGGCGATGCGGGTGACCTTGGGCCGCTCCGGCCTTTGCCTGGACAGGGCATTTGGGGCGATGTTTGGGAGTGGACATCCTCTGACTTTGCCCCCTATCCCGGCTTCCGGCCGCCTGAAGGCGCTTTAGGTGAATACAACGGCAAGTTCATGGTCAACCAGCGCGTGCTGCGCGGTGGTTCCTGTGCCACGCCTAAAGATCAGCTGCGTCCCAGCTACCGGACGTTCTTTTATCCGCATCAACGCTGGCAGATGATGGGCCTGCGATTGGCCCGCGATGCGCGCTAGGCTTGGCTTAGCAACATGGACGCGCCCCGATACGGGATTTAGGTGCCGGCCCTGCTATTGAATTCCCACCCTGAACTGCACGGCTCCGGTTTCTCCGGGTAACATTTGCCCCGTGCAGTTCCACTCGATCGCGCCTGCATAACTCGCCACATTGCTTGCAGGTCGCACCAGATCACAGTTGAGATTGGGCGACACCTGCTGCGGATCGACAATTGGCTCTGACAGGCTCGTATAGGGCGGTGTCATATCATAGATTTTGACGTTTGAGGCCTGCGTGGTCGCCTTGTTGCGCAGGTAAATCCGGTAGAGCAGGATATCATTGATGCTGCCGAGATTGGTGGTCCCTTCCAACGTACCTTGGGTCTCATTCTCCACCGTTTTGCGCAATTCAATCTGGGTGGATTGCCCCCCGACTGAGATTTCATCGGTATTGCTGACTGAGCTTGTAACCGTGGTGCGCGCAAATGCAGTCGCGGCCAACACTTGATAGACATAGGTGCTGCCCTGCCCAGCGCCCGATCCCGCAGAGACGCGCGAGACGATGCAGATGGTTTGCCCCGTGATGACTGCGATGGGACCGGTGATCGGTCCATCAAGACTGTCGTCACAGCCGACATCTTGATAAAGCGCCGCGTTGAAAGCGCCGGTCGGGGTCGATGTGGCCCCGGCGAAGGAGAAGGTCACCTGCCCTTCAGACGTGGCGGTATAGATATGCGGCAAGGTGGCCACTTGGCCTTGTGCGACCGTGGTGGTCTGGTCATTCGTCAAGCTGGGCAATTGCAGAAGGCCGATGTCCAACCCCATGCGATTGCCAAAGGCTTCGGGTGTGAAGGTAAATTCACCATCATGCGGGTTCGCGTCCACCAAGTCGGGAAGTCCGCTCGTTGCTTCTGAGATCGCGCGGTAGTCATTGGCTGGTATTGCACGGATTGTGATGGCCCCGCTGTAGGTGCCTGAGAGCCCATAGCTCCAAGTTCCATCGGCCGCCACACCGGGCGTGGCCAGCACTGTGCCACTGCTGTCAAGGATCTCAAAAACCGCAGATGACGCCCCGCTTTCGCTGCCGTTGCGCAGCGCGTCATGTGCGGTGCCGCCGCCTGCCCCGTTGTCGATAAAGACCCGGCCCGACAAGATCCGCTCCCCCGTTACCAAGTTCACCGAATAGGACGCCTCATCATCATCGGGGAGTTGGTCAAAAAGGTCGTCGGTCAATGGCCCGGTGTTGGGATCGCTGTCAGGATCGGGTAGCGAGCTATAGATAATCTCGGCCTGATTGGTGAAATCGCCGCTGCCCAGCACCGTGGTGGTAATCGTCAGCGTCTCACTGGCGCCGCTGAGCAGCTCATCCACAAACCACAGGCCGGTATTGGGGTCATAGGTGTCCCCAGTGGAAGGGGCATCGTCGGAAACATAGGCAAAGCCACTGGGAATCTGGTCAATCACCTTAACGCCTGAGGGTGAGCCGCCGCTGACGTTGGTTATTGTGATGATCCAATCAATCGTGTCGCCTTCGGATACATTTGTGATGGGTGTGATGGTGCCGGTTGCCGCGGCGATTTTAGTGAGTTCAAGGTCGCTTCCCGCCGGGTCAAAACCAAAGTCTTGATCTGTGGTAACGCTATTGCCAGAGACCGCCACGCCAATCAAAGGATTGGAGGTGCCAATGGTCAGCCCGCTTGGCAGATCGGCGTCGGCCTCATCCAGCGCAACACGGTAGGTCGTGTTTACCATCAGATCACCCACCGCGTAGGTGCCATCGGCCAGCGTATCGGTTGTCACTAGAAACACGTCATCGGCGGTATTGGCCGGGGTGCCATTGTCGGCATAGACCGAGATGCCCACACCTGCGCCGAAATTGGTCTCTCCGCTATCCTTCACGTCAGAGGCATCTGCGTCCTCGTAGATATTGCCGGATATGCCTCCCAACGGGATCGGCGCCGGCCCCCGGCAGGAGATGCCGTCGCTCCGATCGCCTTCATCACCAGGGATGTTCGAAATCAGTCGCGGCACACCCGTCGCGGTGGAAATAATGAAAAGATTGTTGGTGGTGTTTGAATAGCCATAAAGCCTGCCATCGCGGTCAAACCACAATGCATCGAACATTCCGGCATAGACCGCAGGCCCAATCGCTTGTGGTGTCACGCTGCCCGGTGTGCCGTTGTTGACTGCCGCGCGGAACAAAAAGCCGGAGTTTCTGTCGATCCCATACATGATGCCATCAACGGGATTAAAGGCGAGGTCCTCTGGGTTCACGCCAATGGTTAGGGCGATCGCACCCAATCCAATCGGTGCAGTAGGGTTGGTCAGATCAACGATCTGCCAAGTATTTGCATCAACTTCATAAATAAATCGGCCATTGGGCAGAATATCCCCTGCGTTCAGCGCATCGTCTGCACCTGATATGTTGCCCAGATCGGCAATATTACCGGCCCCATCAATCCGATATAGCCTGCGGGTATTCTCTTCCACACCGTAGATATAGCCGTCGAGCGCATTATACCCCCATGCCCCGTCCCGGTTCTCTCCAGTTGAGCCTGAGGGATCCACCGTTGTAGCATAGCTGCCGCCGGCATCGCGGAAGGTCATTCGTATAAGGGTCGAGGGGCTATCCACGATAGCATAGAGGGACGCATCACAGACAAGAGGCGGCGGATCGCTGGAAATGGTCAACGTGTAGTCTTCGACCTCCCCCTCGAAGGCCGTTGCAAGACCGGCGCTGTCAGTTGACCAGCGAAACCGTGCATAGGTCGGCAGGGTTGTGGCCCCGGCAGGGACCGCCACCTCAAAGAGGATAGACCCATTGGTGGCACCATCTTTATCAATTGCGTCGCCGTCTTGGAGGTTCAAGGCAACCTGCTCCCCCGCTTGGCCAAAGGTGCCATCGCCATTAAAATCAATGAAAGCCTGAAGATACGACGACCTTGGCGCGCCGCTTCGGTCGTTGACCGTGACTGCAATCTCGGCCAGCCCACCGCGATAGAACTGCGGCAGGACCACCCCGTCTTCGTCATCAGACCCATCGGCGTCGTCGCCCGTAGCCCCAATAGAGTTCTGTGCCAGCAGATCAATATCAGGCGGGACCGTGCCCAGATAGACCTCGGGCGCGCCGGGGCCTTCGATGATATGCTGTGGATCGCCATAGCTGGCCGGGGCATCACCACGGTCAGCGTCGGGCGGCGTCTTGATGGTGATGCCGTAGTCCTCGACTTCCCCGTCGGGCGCAGCGGTAAGGGCATCCAGCCCGGCCGCCGACGACCAACGCAGACGGACGAATGTCGGCGTCAGCACCGCCGTCGCGGGAACACTTATGGGAAAGGAAATCTCTCCGTTCACCGCCCCGTCGAGATCCTGCGGGCCACCGTCTTGGATGTCGGTCGCCACCTGATCCCCAAGAAAGAGGCCATCGCCCCCGAAATCGACGAATGCCTGTAGATAGCCACTGCCCGGGGAAGGTTCATTCACAACCACCGTGGCCGTGCGGGTCAGATCGCCATACAGCTGCGGAAACGCCTCTTCGCTTTCGTCGTCGTTGCCGTCCAAGTCATCGCCCGTCCCGTCAACCGAATGCTGCGCTGAACCGTCGCCATCGCCATTGAGCGCGCCAATCCAATATTGCGAGGTGTCGGCATGTTGCGGATCACCATAGGTGATCGGCGCATCGCCTCGGTCAGGGCCAGACCCCGCATAGATCGTGGTGGGATCGTCGCGCCCTGCTCCCGGCCCGTTCGAAGGGGTGCCATCCCCATCGCCGGGGTTTTCTGAGTCGGAGAGATCAGACACAACCGTCCCGCCCGGCGTTTGCGCGGTCACCTCTGCCTGATTGGAGATCGTAGTGTCCAAATCTTCGGGCACCAGCGTGTAGGTCGCCGTATAGACGGCCTTCTCCCCGACCAATAGCGTGCCTTCGGGCGACAACGATGTTGCGGCCTGAAAGGTAATCACGGGCGGCACGCCCTTACCGCTAAACTGCGTCTCGGCAAGCTGCACATTGGTCAGATCGACGTTGCCGAAGTTTTCTGCGGTGAGGACATAGGCGATCGTCTCCCCCGCGTCGGCATAGCCGTTTAGGTTTGTATCCACCAACTGCGCGAGTTTCAGCAGACCGACAGAGCCCACATCAATAGAGACCTGGGCCGGGGCGGAATAGGTCTGCGGCTCGTTTGGCAGGACGATGGGTGACTGATAGCGGTAGTTAATCGACGTCGGCGCCGCGAAAAAGGCTGCGAAAGGGGTAAAGGTCAACTCTCCAGTCAGATCGTCATAGCTCCATGTTCCTTCCCCGAGCACATCAAACCCGACCCGGTGGCCTTCGGAATCGGTCACAATGTTAAGCGCACCTGTGGGCGGGATCAGATCAACGGCCTGTTTGGCATATTCGCTCGGCTCGCCGGAATTATTTGCGGGGGCGTTGTTGTTCTCTGTTGCGACGCTGTCGTTGAAGAGGATGTTCAACACGACCGGCTCACTCAGAACCTGCTCTTTCAGGTCGTCCTGCAACACGGGCGCTTTGAAATCGCCACATTGAAGGTCATAGGTCTGTGTTTCGTTATAGGTCGGGTTGGACAGCAGAACGAGAAACCCGTTGTTCGCGGTCCGGCCAAAGTTGAAAGTCGACGTCTGCGGATAGAAAATCTCCAGCCCTGAAACCGGCTGGTTGCTATAACCACGATCCCCCGCGAGATAGAAAACCTCTGTCCCGAGGTTCGCATCCGGCCCTTCGATATAGCCCCGATAGGTTGTGGCACTTCTATCGATCCGAACGTATTCGACGGTGCCATCGCAGATATTGACATAGACCTGTTCGTTGAGAGGCCCGTCAATGTCGTTAATCTGAAAAAATACATCCGCGACAACCGGCACACCGCCAGAGTTGGTCGTAATATTATGGGTGCCCGCCTCATAAAGGTAGAAGTCCATAAAATGCGGATCTTGCCCCGTCGACGTAATCTGGATCTGCCCGTTGCCAGTGGTGAAAATATGGTCCCGGCTGGCAAAGACCATCTCAGCCACGATATCCACCGGCACGCCGCCCACGGTGCCGGCGTTGGACCACAGTGCACGCTCTCCAATTCCGGCACCCACAACGGTTGGCGCCCCGACAGTGTTCAGAATCAACTGCTGCGCAAATGCTCCTTTTGTCGTGAAAACCAGCGGCAAAAGCGTGGCGCAGAAAATCCGTAAGCCAAGCGCCGCGCCCCCGCGTCCCCGTCGGGCCACCGAGAAGAAACCGCCAAAAATGCGTTCTAGAAAGACGCCAATAAAACTTAGTTCAAAATGCATATCCGTGCTCACTACCTTTGACACAACTTACCGACGAAGCGAGTTAGAAGCAGTTGCGCAGAAAGGTATTAAGATATGCTTCCGAATAGCGATGCAGCGCGCATGAGGCCGAGATATCCCGTAAAATAGGCTATTTCACCCAAAGCGATCTGTGTTTTGGGCTGAACGGCGGCGCGCTCTCCAGGTCATTCACCACGATTCTCCTTTTTCCACTCCGCCCGGTTTATTTGTGAAATAGGCCCTTGACCCTCCAGTGACTGGAAGGCCCATATAAAGGTCATCAATGAAAGAGGATCAAAAAATGGACGATGCGGATACACTCACCTTTGGGGTGCAAAATATGAGCTGCGCGTCTTGTGTGGGACGTGTGGAAAAGGCGGTGAACGCGGTTGAAGGCGTTCGCGAAGCGCGGGTGAATTTGGCTGCGGAAAACCTGCGTGTGAGCACAGCCCCCGGTTTCGACGCGGCGAAGGTCGAAGCGGCGTTAACCCAAGCCGGCTACCCAGCCCGCACGACGACTCATCGGCTAAAGCTTTCCAATATGAGCTGTGCCTCCTGTGTGGGTCGGGTTGAGCGTGCTCTTTCCGCGGTGCCCGGCGTGCTCTCGGCCTCTGTTAACCTTGCGACAGAAGAAGCGCAGGTTGAGACCTTGGAGGATGCGAACCTCCTCACGGCCCTGCGCGATGCCGCAGCTCAAGCAGGCTATCCCGCGACCCTTGATACGCCAGGCACCCCCGGCCCCGATGCCGCCGCCCGAAAAGAAGCGGAAGCCGCGCAGCTTAGGCGTATGACGTTGCTCGCAGCGGCCTTAACACTTCCGGTTTTCGTGCTGGAAATGGGCGGTCACCTGATCCCGGCGTTCCACCACTGGGTGCTGGCGACCATCGGGATGGAGACAAGCTGGTTTATTCAATTTATCCTTACAACCCTCGTGTTGGCGTGGCCGGGGCGGCATTTCTATACCAAGGGGTTGCCTGCCCTGCTGAAGGGCGCGCCGGATATGAATTCACTGGTGGCGCTCGGCTCGGGAGCGGCTTGGCTCTTCTCGGTGACCGCCCTTTTTGCGCCGGGTCTGCTCCCAGACGGCAGCCGCGTGGTGTATTTCGAAGCGGCGGCGGTGATCGTGACGCTGATCTTGCTGGGCCGATATCTTGAGGCACGCGCCAAAGGGCGCACCGGGGCGGCCATCACAAAATTGATGGGTCTGCGCGCGCGCAGTGCACGGGTTGAGCGTGACGGAGCAATCGTTGAGCTTGCCATCGATGATATCGTGTCGGGGGACATCATTCACCTCCGCCCCGGTGAGAAGATCGCCACAGATGGTGTTGTCACCGAAGGGCAATCCTACGTCGACGAGAGCATGATCACGGGCGAACCTGTGCCAGTGGAGAAAGCCATCGGCACAGAGCTTGTCGGCGGTACAGTCAATGGCACCGGCAGCCTCACGTTCCGCGCGACCAAAGTTGGCGGCGACACGATGCTGGCGCAGATCATCCGCATGGTCGAAGAGGCCCAAGGCGCAAAACTGCCCATCCAAGATTTGGTAAACCGGATCACCCTGTGGTTCGTTCCTGTTGTTATCGCCGTGGCGTTGGTGACCTTTGGTGTCTGGCTGGCCTTTGGCCCGTCGCTTGGCCACGCTCTCGTGGCGGCGGTCGCGGTGCTGATCATCGCCTGCCCCTGTGCGATGGGTCTGGCCACGCCGACCTCGATCATGGTCGGCACCGGACGGGCGGCGCAATTGGGCGTGTTGTTCCGCCAAGGAGATGCGTTGCAAACGCTGCAAAGTGTTAAGACCGTGGCCTTGGACAAGACCGGCACGCTGACCAAGGGCAAACCCGAACTCACCGATCTGGTGCTGGTGGGCGAACTGACCGAAGACGAGGTGCTGCCCCTGATTGGCGCGGTTGAGGTGCGTTCAGAGCATCCAATCGCCCAAGCCATCGTGCGCCGGGCTGAGCTTGCGGGCAAACTGCCCAGCGACCTGCGTGATTTTCAATCGCACACCGGCTATGGGGTCAGTGCCACGGTGTCAGACCGCAAGGTTATCTTGGGGGCTGACCGTCTTATGCTCCGCGAAGGGATCGATCTGGACACCACCGGGCCGATCGCGGCAGACTTGGCCAAAGCGGGGAAAACCCCGCTCTATGCTGCAATTGACGGTCAGTTGGCCGCTGTGATCGCTGTCGCCGACCCCATTAAGCCCGGCACGCCAGAGGCCATCGCGCGCCTCCATGACCTCGGACTTCAGGTGGCAATGATCACCGGTGACAATCGTGGCACGGCAGAGGCCATCGCCGCGCAACTGGGCATCGATCGCGTCGTCGCCGAAGTACTGCCAGACGGCAAAGTGGCCGCCATCGACAAGCTGAAAGAGGGCGGCAACCGTATCGCCTTTGTCGGAGACGGGATCAACGACGCCCCGGCGCTGGCGCAGGCCGACGTGGGCCTTGCCATCGGCACGGGCACAGATGTGGCGATTGAGGCGGCTGATGTGGTGCTGATGTCGGGCGACCTGCGCGGCGTGGTCAATGCCATCGACGTGAGCCAGCGCAGCATGGCCAACATCCGCCAGAACCTCTTCTGGGCCTTCGGATATAACGTGCTGCTGATCCCGGTCGCGGCGGGCGCCTTCTATCCGCTGACCGGCTGGCTTTTGTCGCCCGCGCTGGCCGCCGGCGCGATGGCCCTGTCGAGCGTCTTTGTCCTCAGCAACGCGCTGCGTCTGCGCTGGATTGCCGCCCCCTTGGCCGAAAACGCCACCCCACAAAATGAACCACGGGCTGCTGCCCCCGTGGCCGCAGAATAGGAGCGCAACATGAACATCGGAGAAGTCTCACAGCAGACTGGCCTGCCGCCGAAAACCATCCGCTATTACGAAGATATCGGGCTGGTCAAACCCCTGCGCGATGCCAATGGCTACCGCGCCTTCCGCGAGAGCGAGATGCACAAGCTGGCCTTTTTGGGCCGCGCCCGAACCTTGGGGTTCAGCATCGAAGATTGCCGCAACCTATTGGCGCTTTGGGAGGATAAGAACCGCGCCAGTGCGGATGTGCGCGCGATTGCGAAAGAGCATCTGGCACAGATCGAAGCCAAGATCAGCGGCTTGCAAGATATGCGCGACACGCTGAGTACGCTGGTCCGCGACTGTGCCGGGGACGACCGGCCCGACTGTCCGATCCTCAAGACGCTTGGCACGGCGACGGCGTCATAGGCATCATTCCAAAAACAAACGGCGCCGCCCAGCCAAGCCGGGCGGCGCCGTTTTGCGTTCGTGTCAGACCCTGAACCTAGGCTTTGAGCCGGTCCACAATGCTATGCGCCGTGACCGTCCCGATCTGCGCGCCGTCTTCCATGACCTCAATCGCCGCATCGGCCCCGCGCAGACGGTCCATCAATTCACGCACTGGCGTCTCGGCTGAGGTTTCGCCTTGGGTGGGGGCACCATCGACAATGCCCATGACATCGCGCGCGGTCAGAACCTCAAGCGGGTTCATATTTGCCACGAACTCCGCCACATAGTCCGACGCCGGGTTCGAGAAAATCTCGCGCGGGGTGCCGATCTGCACGATGCGGCCCCCTTCCATGATCGCGATGCGCCCGCCCAACTTGAACGCTTCGTCAAGGTCGTGGCTCACGAAAATGATCGTACGGTTAAGTTCGCGCTGAAGATCCAGCAGCTCATCCTGCAACCGCGTGCGGATCAACGGGTCAAGCGCCGAGAATGGCTCGTCCATCAGCAGGATCGGCGCTTCGGTGGCAAAGGCACGGGCAAGGCCCACACGCTGCTGCATCCCGCCCGAAAGCTCGCCCACCTTGCGGTCGGCCCAATCGCTCAGGCCCACCAGTTTCAACTGCCGTTCTGCGCGTTCCAACCGCTCGGCCTTGGGCACATTCGACAGCTCCAACCCAAGCGCCACATTGTCGCGCACCGTGCGCCATGGCAGCAGGCCGAACTGCTGAAACACCATGGACACACCCTCGCGGCGCACCCGGCGCAGCTCTGATGGGTTGCTGCCATGAATGTCACAAGACCACCCTTCGGCATGCACATGCACCGTGCCGCGCACCATCGGGTTCAGACCATTTACCGCGCGCAAAAGCGTCGATTTGCCCGAGCCTGACAAGCCCATCAGCACAAGGATTTCACCATTCTCGACGCTCAACGAGCAGTCATGCACACCCAGCACCTGACCCGTCGCCGATTCAATCTCGGCGCGGCTCTGGCCTTCGTCCATCAGCGGCAGAGCCTTTTCAGGCTTGTCACCAAAGACAATGGACACATTATCAAATTCTACTGCTTTACTCATTTCCGTCCCACCCGCAGGATACGGTCGAGCATGATCGCCACGACGACGATCACCAACCCGGATTCAAATCCCAAGCCTGTGTTGACTTGGTTCAAGGCGCGCACCACCGGCACACCCAATCCATCTGCGCCCACCAGTGCTGCGATTACCACCATCGACAGCGACAGCATGATTGTCTGGTTCAGACCCGTCATGATCTGCGGCAAGGCATAGGGCAGCTCAATCTTCCACAGCGTCTGGCGCGGCTTGGCACCAAAGGCCTGCGCCGCCTCAAGCAACGCTTTGGGGGTCGAGGAGATGCCCAACTGGGTCAGCCGGATCGGCGCGGGCAGCACGAAGATCACCGTAGCAATCAGGCCGGGCACCATACCGATGCCAAAAAAGACAATCGCAGGGATCAGATAGACGAAGGTCGGCAGCGTTTGCATTAGGTCAAGCACAGGGGCCACCCAAGCGTACAACCGGGGCCGATGCGCCACGGCGATGCCAATCGGCACACCCACACCCATACAGACCACACAGGCCGAGAGAACCAGCGTCAGGCTCTCCATCGTTTCTTCCCAGTAGTCTTGGTTAAGAATAAACAGGAAGCCCAGCACCACAAAGGCAACGGTCTTCCAATTGCGCTGAATGCCCCAAGTGATCGCGGCAAAAACGGCGATGAGGATCAGCGGATGCGGGGTTTGCAGCACCCAAAGGATCGCCTCAATCAGCCGTTCCATCAGGTCCGCCAGCCCGTCAAAGAACCACGCTCCGTTTGTTTGCAGCCAATCCAGCGCGTCTTCGGCCACATCGGCCACGGGGATCTTGTTTTCTGTCAGCCAGTCCATGTCAGTCCTTCAGACTTGGAGAATTGCGCATGAGAACGACCCGCCCCATCGCTTTGGGGCGGGTCTTTTCCATCATACCGTGAAGATCACTTCAGCGAAGCGACAGCTTCCATCGCGTCGCCACCGTCAACGGTGGTCACACCGTCAAGCCAAGTGCTGAGAACGTCGGAGTTCGCTTTGATCCAAGCGGCGGCCGCCTCTTCCGGCTTTTCGCCATCATCAAGGATTTTGCCCATGATCTCGTTTTCCATGGCCAGCGTGAACTCGAGGTTGTTCAGGAATTTGCCAAGGTTCGGGCATTCCTCAACAAAACCGGCGCGGGTGTTGGTGTAAACCGTCGCACCACCCAGATCGGGGCCAAAGAAGTCATCGCCGCCTTCCAGATAGGTCAGCTCAAAGTTGGCGTTCATCGGGTGCGGCTCCCAACCGAGGAAGACAACAGGCTCTTCCTTGCGGGTGGCACGCTGAACTTGGGCCAACATGCCCTGCTCGGAGGATTCAACGACCTCGAAATCGCCCAGATCAAAAGCGTTGTCGTCGATCATCGATTGGATCAGACGGTTGCCGTCATTGCCCGGCTCAATGCCGTAGATCTCGCCTTCGAGTGCGTCTTTGTTGGCGGCGATGTCGGCGAAGGTCTTGATGCCCATGTCGGCGGCGACCTTGTTAACGGCCAGCGTGTATTTCGCGCCTTCAAGGTTGGCGCGCACGGTGTCGACGCTGCCTTCCTCACGGTATTTGGCGATGTCGCCTTCCATGGTTGGCATCCAGTTGCCCAGGAACACGTCGATGTCGCCCGCGGCCATGGAGGTGTAGGTCACCGGCACGGCGAGGATTTTCGTCTCGGTGTCATAGCCAAGCGCGTCAAGCACGACCGAAGCGGCAGCGGTGGTTGCGGTGATGTCTGTCCAACCCACGTCAGAGAAGGTGACTTCGTTACATTCAGCAGCGGCGAGCGATGTCGCGGCGGTCATTGCCAAAACGGAAGTCGTAAGCAGTTTTTTCATTGGTGTTCTCCCCAGAGAAGTTTTTATTGACTGATGCGCCAATCAAAAGCCATCGGCCCTGATATTGCAACCGGATTAATTTCGCCAACTTAATTCAGGGTGAAAATCAATACTACTTGTTTCAAAGGTCACTCCCGTTCGGCCTGTTTTGGGCGCAAGACCGGGGTCACGTCGTCATCGGCGCCGGGCTCGGGTTTGGCGTTCACTTTCAGCGCCTCTGCCGCCTGCGTAGAACGTTCTTTGGCGGGCGTATCCTCGGGCGACGAAACCGCAGGCGTGGGCGCCTCTCCCACAGGGTCAGTAAGCTCTGTTTCTGTTTTGTTTTCAGTAGCCTCCCCCTGCATCTCTAATGCCTCCAAACCGAATGCCGCACGAATTGCAGCTTGGGTTCCGGCCCCGTAAAGTCCGTCAATTGCGCCGTCGTAAAACCCGAAATCCGAAAGCTTGCGCTGCAGCGCCTTACGGGTGTCGCTGTTGAAAAGCTGAGGCTCATCTTGCATCAGGCCAAGCAACGTGCCGTCCCCGGCGCGCAGCGCGCGATAGAGATACAATGCGGCGTCGGCGGCCCCGCGACCGGGCACCTTGCCGTCGTCAATCATCGCGGCAAAGTTGAACATGGCCGCAGGATGTCGCCTATCGGCTGCACGGCGAAAGTAATCAAGCGCGGCCTCGGGGTCGGGTTCTTGGCCCAGCTCACCCTGCAAATGAATGAACCCCAGGTCGTTCAGCGCCCCGGCATGGCCCCGCGCCGCAGCCGCTTGATAAAGCGCGAGGGCGCGCGGCTGATCCTGCGCCACGCCCCGCCCCTGCTCGTAAAGCTGTGCCAGCTGAAACCGCGCCTCGGGTGATCCGGTCGCTACCGCGCGCTGCAGGTTTTGCGCGGCGGTTTCAGGGTCATATCGCGGACTATCGGGATCACTAAGCATAGCGGCCAAGCCTAACTGAGACCGGGTATCCCCCTTGCCTGCCAATTCAATCAAGCGCTCGCTCTGTGTGTCATCCAAGTCTGACCATTTGAGGCGCGGATTTTCCGCCCCTTTCACCGCATCATACCCGCCGATGAAGGTCGGCGTGGGGTTAAGCCGCCCAAAGCGACGCGCGGAAAGGGTGCCGCCGCTGCGGCTGCGCAGCGCTGTGCGGAACCCATCCAGCATGGCGCCGATCTCGACCTCCGGTTCGGCCAAGGCATCTGCCAGTGTCGCGGCAAAAATGCTGGGGCTTTCACCGCTATCATCACAGGCCCCAACTTCTCCGGAGGTGATGACCAATGTCCCTTGGCGTGGTTCTGGCGGAGGCAACGGGCCCGTCATCTGGAGCGGGGCAGCATGACAATTGTCGAGCACGACGAGCCGAATTTCCCGCGCCTTTCCCGCGGCGCGCAGCAGCACCGGCAGGGCCACCCCCTCTTTCCTAAGCGCCGACGCGGGCGCGAGCGGGGCATCTGCCGGGACCAAGAGGCTCTGCCCGCCCGAAGCGATACGCTGACCCGCATAATAAATCAGTGCAATATCCGCCGTTTCCGCCTGAAACGCAAAGTCAGAGAGGCTTTGCTTGAGCGCGTCACTTTCAGCGTCAATCAGCGTGGTGACATCAAACCCCTGCGCGCTGAGCGCATCGGTCAGTGCCTCAGCGTCTTCGCGCGGACCGTCCGATGCGGCCGCGCCTTCATAATCGGACATACCGATCACCATCGCAACGCGGTCTTGGGCCGCGGCCGCGATGGGCAGGATCAGCATCAGTAGGATCGTGGTCAGACGCATAAAGCAGGCTCCTTTCGGGCAGCATCGGATTGGGCAGCACCGCCCATTAACCTATGCTGTCACGAAAAGGTTTCCACCATTGTAACGCTTTGAAGTGAAATCTATTGCCGCGCTGAAACCTCAGGCGTGCGGCGGCGTTTCTTCGATCTCGCGGTCGACCTCGGGCACGTTCAGCGTGGCCCATGTATCGCCATCAGGCAACTCAGGCGGATTGGGCAGGCAATCGCGGCGGTGGATATTCGCCTTGGCCATGAAATTGGCCGACACGGGCGCGGTAACAAAGATGAACGCCATGATCAAAAGCTCATGAAGTGAGCCTGTGCCCGACAGGAACGAGCTGACCATAGCGGCCAACAGATAGGCGCCGATCCCCAGCGTGGCGGCCTTGGTCGGCGCGTGCAACCGGGTCATCGGATCGTTCAGCTTTAGCAAGCCAATCCCGGCGACGACGACAAAAAAACTGCCGATGATTAACAAAACAGCGACGGCATAGGTGGCGATGATGTCGAGGCTCATTCGATGATATCTCCGCGCAGGACGAAACGGGCATAGGCCACTGTCGAGACAAAACCCAGCATGGCGATGATCAGCGCCGCTTCAAAGTAAATCTGTGTGCCTTGCAGGATGCCCAGCAATACAATGATGCCGATGGCGTTGATGAACATCGTGTCCAGCGCCAGAATGCGGTCCCCGGTGCCGGGGCCAATCCACAGTCGGATCATTGCCATGAACTGCGCAATGGCCACCAATACAAGCGCGCCATAGAGCGTGAGAGTGAGAAAATCACTTGCTTGGGTCACAGGAAAATCTCCTTCAGGCGGCGTTCATAACGGTCTTTGATCTCATCTCGCACCGCATCGGGGTCGGTGGCGTCCAGCGCATGCACCAGCAGGTAGCGCCCATTGTCCGACAGATCAGCCGAGACGGTGCCGGGCGTCAAGGTGATGGTGCCTGCCAGAATGCTGATCGCTTCGGGCTCTTTCAGGTCCAACGGTATGACCACCCAAGCGGGCGACATGCTGGCGTTGGATTTGGTCAAGATGATCCACGCCACTTGAATATTGGCGATGATAATGTCCCACAGCACCAAGATCACATAGGCGATCATGCGTAGCGGGCGAATGCCTTGGGGCCGGTCGGTCCACCAACGCGCGGTCAGCACCGGGATCACAATCCCGAGGATCAGACCAAAGACCAGCATGCCCGCGCTAAATTTGTTTTGCAGCAGGACCCAGACCACCGTCAGCAACAGGGTCAGAAACGGGTGCGGCAACAGCCAACGGATAGGTCGCATCATATCAATGGGCCTCCTCTTTGCCGTCCGACAGCTTGCCGGGGGTCTCTAGCACGGTGCTCAGATAGCGCTCAGGGCTGAACAGTTGTTTTGAGATCGCCGTGGCATATTGCGTGGCCGGGCCCGCCAGCAGCGTATGCGCGACCAGCAGCGCCAGCAGGCCACCCACCGCAACATAGCTCAGCGCCGCGGGCGCCTCGGCAGGGGTGGCCCCCTCTTCCGGCGCAATGCTGCGGGATTTCCAAAAGACCACACTGCCCGCGCGGCCAAAGCCTACGAGGCTTAGAAGGCTCGCGCCCAAGATCACGGCCCAGATCCAGACCCAGAACTCATTCTGGGCAGCGGCGTCCATGATCAGCAGCTTACCAACAAAGCCCGACAGCGGCGGCACACCGACCATGGCGATGGCCGCGACAAAGAACAACGCGGCGGTCAGCTTGGCCCCCGCCACTTGCGGCTGGGCCGTCAGATCAAGATTGTCCCGCCCGGCCCGTGCCAGATCGGCAATCAGGAACAGCGCGCCTGCGGCCAGCGTCGAATGCACGATATAGTAAAGTGCTGCGGCAATGCCTTCGGGGGTGAACAGTGCGATTGAGATCATCACCATCCCCATGGACCCGATGACCGAGAAGGCGACCAGTCGGTCCAGCTGCTTGGCTGCCAGCACACCGACCATGCCAAGCGCCAACGACAGCAGCGCGGCAGGCAGCAGCCATGTGGTGTGCAGATCTGCTGTTGCGGCAAGGCTTGGCGGGAAGATCAGCGTATAGACGCGGATGATCGCGTAAGCGCCGACCTTGGTCATGATCGCGAAAAGCGCCGCCACCGGGCCGGGTGCTTCGGCATAGCTGGAGGGCAACCAGAAGTGCAGCGGCACCACGGCCGCTTTGACCGCAAAGACCATCAAGAGCAGCACCGCTGCGATGCGGATACCCACCGTCTCACCTGCGTCGATCAGGGCCACACGCTGCGCCAGATCGGCCATGTTCAGCGTGCCCGTCTCCGCATAGATCGCGCCGAGCGCAAAAAGGAACAGCGTCGAGCCGAGCAGGTTATAGAGCACATATTGCACCCCTGCCCGCAGCCGGAATGTGCCCCCGCCGTGGATCATCAGCCCGTAGGAGGCGATCAGCAGCACTTCGAAAAAGACGAAAAGGTTGAAAAGGTCGCCGGTCAGGAACGCACCCATGATCCCCATCAATTGGAACTGGAACAGCGCATGGAAATGCCGCCCGCGTTCGTCCCATTTCGAGCCGATGACATAGAGCAGCACAAACAGCGCCAGCACCGCCGTCAGCGTCACCATCAGCGTCGACAGACGGTCGCCGACCAGCACGATGCCAAAGGGCGCGGCCCAATCGCTGAGTTGATAGAGCATCACCGTACCGCTTGACGCCTCGACCGAAAGGCCAAGCCCAACAGCGATCAGCGCCAACGCTCCAAACAACGATAATACCCGCTGAATGGTAATGTGATACCGCGCCGCCAACACGATGAAAGGTGCCAAAAAAGCGGGCAGCACGATGGGCAGGATCAGCCAATGGGTCATGTGCGGTCCTCCGCCTTTGTATCGATCAGCGGATCATCGACATGATCGTCATTGCCCCCGAGATATGCGCCGAGCGCGATCATCACCACCACGGCAGTCATGCCGAAAGAGATCACGATGGCCGTCAGCACCAAAGCCTGCGGCAAGGGATCGGTATAGCGCGCGGCGTCCGTCAGGATCGGCGGTGCGCCGACGGTCAGACGGCCCGAGGCAAACAAAAACACATTGACGGCATAGGTCAGCAGCGATGTGCCCATGATGACCGGAAAGCTCCGCAAACGCAGCACAAGATAGAGGCCAGAAGCCGTCAGGATGCCGATGGCAGAAGCGACGAGAAGTTCCATTTTATGCCTCCGCCTTGATGTTGTCTTCGCGGGATGGGTCGATGTCCATCGGGTGATCCGCCTCCGGCACATGAGCGCGACGCGCGAGGCGCGAGAAGCTTTCGAGCGTCAGCATCACGGCCCCCACGACCGCAAGGAACACCCCAAGATCAAAGAGCGCCGCCGTGGCCAGTTCGAACTTTTCGAAAGGTGGAATGCGCACATAGGTGAAATCCGAGGTCAGGAAGGGTTTGCCAAAGAACCACGAGCCAATGCCCGTGAGCCCCGCGATCAGCACGCCGGTGCCGATGATCCCGTGATAAGGATACCGCAGCCGCGCCGAGGCCCATGCAAAGCCGCTCGCCATATACTGCATCACCACAGCGATCGACACGATCAGACCCGCGATAAACCCGCCACCCGGCTCATTATGGCCGCGCAGGAAGATGTAGAAACCCACCATCAGCACCACTGGCATGATGACGCGGGTCATGACCACCATCATCATCGGGTGCCTGTCCCCTGCCCGCGGCTGATCTGGCTTGCGGTTCAGCAAACGCGCCCGCACGGGGCCCGACAGCAGCGTTTCGGTCAGCGCATAGATCAGCAGCGCCGCGATGCCCAAGACGATGATCTCGCCATAGGTGTCAAAGCCCCGGAAATCGACGAGGATCACATTGACCACATTGGTGCCGCCGCCGCCTTTGTAGGCGTTGGCGAGGTGGAATTCGGAAATGCTCGGCGCCACGGTGTCGCGTAACAAGTAGTGATAGGACAGTGCCATGGTCGCCAAACCAGCACCGACCGACACCACCACATCACGGCTGCGGCGCAGCACGCTGCTTTCAATGGGTGTGTGATTGGGCAGGAAGTTCAGCGCAAGCAGCAGCAGGATGATCGTGACCACCTCAACCGTCAGCTGGGTCATCGCCAAGTCAGGCGCGCTGAAGAAGACGAAACCAGCCGAGACGATCAGACCGACGATGCCAATCAGGATCAGCGACAACAGGCGGTTGCGGTGCAGGAACACAAGGCCTCCTGCCGCCGCGACGAGCATCAGCCAGCCCGCGATCTGCACTGCGTTGGTCGGCTGCACCGCGCGAGTCGCCGCCCCGACGGTGCCGGTCGCCCAAGCGTAATAACCCACTGCCACCACGGTCACCGCCATGATCGCGGCATAACGCGAGAAGGCGCCGTTGTGGAGTCGCAGCGAAATCGCCTGTGATAGGCCGACAAAGGCCGCGATGATACGGTCAAAGATCGACTTGGCCTCGGGCCGCGGCGTCGCGTCCCAAAGACGCAGAAGCGGGGTGAAGAGCGCCAGCAGGATCAAACCACCGACAACCGCGATGATCGACATGTAAAGCGCCGGGCCCAACCCGTGCCAAATCTTGAAATGCGCCGAGGGCATCTCGGCTGCGCCGCCTAGAACCGAAGCTGTCACCAGCTTGACGAACGGCTCAGCCAAGAAAGGTGCGAGACCGATCACCACCACGGGAATGATCAACAGCGCGGGCGGCAGCCACAGACCGGGTTTGGGATCATGCGGATGATCAGGATAGTCGTCACGCTCTTTGCCCAAGAAGACATGGCCGATCAGCCGGAAACTATAGGCTGCAGAGAACAGCGCGCCAAAGGTTGCGAGGCCCGGCACCAGCCATGGCATGTCAAAAAGCGTGGTGTGCAGGGTTTCTTCCAGCATCATCTCTTTGGACAAGAACCCGTTCAGCAACGGAATACCGGCCATCGACAGCGCCGCCAGCGTGGCAATCACAAAGGTCACTGGCATCAAATGCCGCAGCCCGCCCAAGCGGCGGATGTCGCGCGTATGCACCGCGTGATCGACGATGCCCGCCGACATAAAGAGCGCCGCCTTGAAGGTCGCGTGATTCAAGATGTGAAACACTGCCGCCATCGCACCAAAGGCCGTGCCGGTGCCCAAAAGCATGGTGATCAGGCCAAGGTGGCTGACGGTTGAGAACGCCAACAGCGCCTTCAGGTCATGTTTAAACAGCGCAATCACCGCGCCCAGCACCATGGTGATCAGCCCTGCCGTTGTGACGATGACAAACCATTCAGGCGTGCCCGACAGCACCGGCCACATGCGCGCCATCAGGAAAATGCCCGCCTTCACCATTGTCGCAGAGTGCAGATAGGCCGAGACCGGCGTCGGCGCGGCCATCGCGTGGGGCAACCAGAAGTGGAACGGGAATTGCGCGGATTTGGTGAAACAGCCCAGCAGGATCAGGATCAGTGCGGGTAGATAGAGCGGCGAGGCTTGGATCAACTCGCGGTTTTCTAGGATCACGCTCAGGTCATAGCTGCCGACAATCTGACCCAGCAGCAACATGCCACCGATCATCGCAAGGCCGCCCATGCCGGTCACGGTCAGCGCCATGCGCGCGCCTTGGCGGCCTTCGGGAAGGTGCTTCCAATAGCCGATCAGCAGGAAGGACGAAAGCGAGGTCAGTTCCCAGAAGATCAGCAGGATCAATACGTTATCGCTTAGCACGATACCCACCATCGCGCCTTGGAACAGCAGCAGATAGGTGAAAAACTCGCCCATATGATCATCGCGCGACAGGTAAGACCGCGCATAGGCGATGATCAACAGACCGATGCCGAGGATCAGGCAGGCAAAGAAAAAGCCCAAACTGTCGAGCATCAAGGTCATGTTCAGACCAAGCTGCGGGATCCAATCAACCCGCGCGGTGACCAACTCTCCGGCCAGCACGGCGGGCAGATGTGTGAGCAGGCCAATCAATGCCACGAGCGTCACCATAAAGGTCACCCCGGCACAGGCCTGACGTCCTGCGGAATTCATCAGTCCGGGCAACAACGCCCCAAGGAAAGGCAAGGCAACGATAAGGAAGAGGGACACGCGAACTCCTGATCTGGCGGACTGAAAGGTCATCACCTTCTGGAGAAATTTGCCCGGCACCTCAAGCGAAACCGGGCATTAACGGCCAGTTTGTCGCAGGTTACGGCTCCGTGACGGGCGCGTGGCGCTCAGGTAAGCGCCGATTCCACGCAGGGCCAAACGCCGTCCAGGTGTCAGCCCCCTGCCCGCACTTGCCCTTTAACCCATGTTCCTTACCCCATGTCCCTTAACTTGTCTGAAACAATTCCCGATAGGTTTCGCGCAGGACGTTCTTTTGCACTTTCCCCATCGTATTACGGGGCAGCTCTGGCAGGACGATCAATTTGCGCGGCTGCTTGAACTTGGCCAGCGATGCAGCCACATCCTTTGCGATCCCATCAAGGTCCAGCTCCGCCCCCTTGCGCGCCACCAACAGGGCGACGACGCTTTCGCCAAAATCAGGATGCGGCACGCCGATCACCGCGCTTTCCAGCACGCCGGGCTGGTCGTCGAGCAGCAGTTCGACCTCTTTGGGGTAGATGTTGTACCCGCCCGAGATAATCATGTCTTTGTCGCGCCCAACGATGCTCACATAGCCATCCGCATCGCGCCGCCCAAGATCACCGGTGATAAAGAACCCGTCTTCGCGCAGTTCTTGGGCGGTTTTTTCGGGCATCTGCCAATAGCCTTTGAACACATTGGGCCCGCGCACTTCGATGCTGCCGATCTCTCCGTCCGGCAGGGTCGCGCCGGTCTTGGGGTCGGTGATCTTAAGCTCGACATCCGGCAGCGGGAAACCGACGGTGCCCGCGCGGCGCTCGCCGTCATAGGGGTTTGAGGTGTTCATGTTGGTCTCGGTCATGCCGTAACGCTCGAGGATGCGGTGGCCGGTGCGTTCCTCAAAATCGACATGGGTTTCGGCCAAAAGCGGTGCCGAGCCAGAGATGAACAGCCGCATGTTCGCCGTCGTCTCACGGGTGAAAATCGCGTCGTCCAAAAGCCGGGTGTAGAAGGTCGGCACGCCCATCATCGCGGTGGCGTGGGGCATCCGTTCTATCAGCCGGTCAATGTCGAGCTTGGGCAGGAAGATCATCGCGCCCCCCGCCACCAGCGTCACATTCGTCGCCACAAACAGGCCATGGGTGTGAAAGATCGGCAGCGCGTGCAGCAGCACGTCATTTGCGGTGAAGCGCCACAGTTCGGCCAGCGTCTGCGCGTTCGACAAAAGGTTGGCCTGCGTCAGCATCGCCCCTTTCGAGCGCCCCGTGGTCCCAGAGGTATAGAGGAAGGCCGCAAGGTCATCGGCGTCCCGTGCCACAGTCTCAAAGGTATCGGAGGCCGAGGTCGCACGATCCGCGAAGCTGCCGTCGTTCTCCGCCCCCAACGTCTCAAGCTGGCAGTCCGCAGCCTTGGCCACCGGGGCCATCTCATTGCGGCGCGCAGGCTGGCAGACAAAGGCGGCCGCCCCGCTGTCGGTCACGAAATAGCGCACCTCGTCGGCGGTATAGGCAGTGTTGAGCGGCAAAAAGATCACCCCCGCCTGGACGCAAGCAGCATAGAGCGCCAATGCGTCGGCGGATTTGTCGATCTGCACCGCGAGCCGGTCACCCGATTTCAGACCAAGATCGGTCAGCGCATGGGCAAACCGCGCAGCGCGTCCAAGGAAACCCGCGTGGGTCAGGACGACCCCGCCTTCGAGATGCAGAAAGGCCGTCGTCTTTCCGGCGTGACGGCCGAACAATGCGTCATAAAGGGGGTTTGCCATCACGGTGCTCCTCGCGGTTTTCTGTAAGAAGATGACAAACGCATTCCACCGGTCAATGCAAGCGTTTGAGGCGAAGCCCGCCAGTCGAAGATCGTGAAAACGCGATGCGGGCCAATGTCTTGCGGGGCAGCGCTGATGTGCGCCGCCCCGTTTTAGGTGTTAGCGGCCCATCAGGCTCGGAAGCCAAGTCGCAACCTCTGGCAGCCAAACGATCAACGCCAATACGAAGAGCTTGATCAGCAAAAACGGCATGACCGACGCATAGATCTGCGGCATGCGAATTTCAGGCGGCGCCACGCCCCGCATGACAAACAGCAGCAGGCCAAAGGGCGGGGTCAGCAAGCCGATCTCCATGGTCAGCAGATAGACCACGCCGAGCGTCAACTCATTGATCCCCATCGCACCCGCCAGCGGCACGAAGACCGGTACGGTGACCATCAGCATTGAGACCTGATCAATAAAACAGCCCAGAAAAAGCAGGATCGCGATCATTCCCAAAAGCACCATCAGCGGCGTCGGATCGACCGCGTTGATCGCATTGATCAAGCCATTGGTAGCGCCCGAGAACGACAACACCTGCGCAAAGGTCTGGCTGGCCGCGATGATGAACAAGATCATCACCGAAAGCTTTAGCGTCTCCATCAACGCGCGGCCCATCTTCTCCCAACTCAGCGCGCGGTAAGCCGCACCGATGATCACCGCAGTGATGCTGCCAAGAGCCGCACTTTCCGTGGGCGTGGCGATGCCGGCCAGCAGCGAACCGATCACCACAGCAAAGAGAACCGACAGCGGCAGCACGTAAATCGCGAAAGGCGTCCAACGTTCACGAAGAGTCATTTCCTCATAGACATCTGGCGGTGCCACCTTCGGGTCCAGTACACTGCGCCCCACCACATAAACCACAAAGAGCACTGCCAGCAGCAGCGCCGGAAGCACACCGGCAATCAGCAGCCCGGCGATGGAAATCCCCGCAAGCGAGCCCACCAAAACCGCCAGCGCCGAAGGCGGGATCAACATGGCAATCGCGCCCGATGCCATGATCGGCCCCATCGCCATCGACGGGTGATAGCCGCGTTTCAGCATCCCCGGCAGCAGCGTGCCGCCCAGCATCGCGGTATTGGCGATGGTCGAGCCGGAAAGGGCGGCAAAGATCGTGCCACCAAAGATCGTCACGACCGACATGCGGCCCGGAATGCGCGTCACTACCCGCTCAATCGCGTCAATGGCGCGATGCGCGACCCCGGTTTGAAACAGGATCTCTCCCATCAAGATAAACAGTGGTATCGGCGCTAGCTGAAAATTCGCCACCGATTGCGCCGAGTTGCGCGCCAGTTGTAGGATGCCGCGGTCTCCGCCCAGCACGAAGTAAGCGCCTACGGTCGTCACGGCGATAAAGGCAAAGGCGACCGGCAGGCCGATCAGCAGCAAAACCGCCAATCCGCCCAGCATCAAGGTCAATGTCAGGCCCCAATCCATGTCAAAGACCACTCAAGCTACGCTCGGCCGTTTCCGGATAGAGCAAACGTCGGATAAAGATGATCGTGCAAAGCGCCAGCGACAGCGGCACAAATGCCAGCATCCACCACTCTGGGATCACAAAGGAGGTGCGGATCATCGACCCGCGCGCGGCAGAGGCCAGCACCGCTTGCAGCCCGTACCAGCCCAGCACCCCTGCCGTTACCGCGCCAATGGCGCTGGTCAAGCGGGTCAAAGCATAGGCAGTGCGCTGCGACAGGTTGCTGGTGATCAGATCAACCTTCACATGCCCGCCGATTGACAGCACCCAAGGCGCGCCAAGGAAAGTGGCAATCATCAACGCATATTGGATCGCATCCAGCGCGCCATAGACCACAGGCAAGCCGAGATTGCGCAGCACCACGTTGATCGCGATAAACACCGCGATCACCCCGAGGATCCCGGCCGAAAAGACGGCCAGCCCCCGGAGCGTCCGGTCAAACAGTGTTGAGATCATCGGGAGATCACTTGGTCATGCAGGCGCGCATCTGCTGCGCAAGGTCGGCATCGACCTCTTCGACCGCAGCCCAGCCCGCATCGCGCGCGGCATTGGTCCAGGTTTCGGCATCCGCATCGCTCAGCGTGATGGTCTCGATCCCGGCTTCGGCCTGTGCCGCGTATTCCGATGCGTTTCGGTCCGCATTGTCGTTGTTGAGCTCTTCCATCCAAGCCGCGCCCTCTTCGAGCTTGGCGCGCTGCTCATCGGTCAGAGAGTTCCAAGTGTCGAGGTTCACCAGAGTGTTCACGTCGACATTGTAAAAGCTCGGATCGACGCGGTATTTGGTCTGCTCGTCCCAGCCAAGATCAAGCACACCCTGCGAGGGCCAGCCGTAACCGTCAATCGCGCCGCGTTCCAGCGCGCTATAGACTTCGCCCGGTGCGGTGCGCACGAGGTTGGCGCCCAGTTGCGTGAACATCGCCTGATAGACTGGCGTGGTGCGGATGGTCAGACCGCTAAGGTCTGGCCCCTCAATCGGCTTGGTCAGATAGAGGTGATAGCCGATCCCGTCCCCGCCGTGGCCGAGGTATTTGACGTTCATCTGCTCTTGGTGAATGCGGTCGACCAACTCATAACAGCCGTTCTCGCGCTGCTCTTGAATGGTGTTTTCCGCCAAATGCAGCGCGTCGCCCGTGGGCAACAAATTGGGGTAATAGGCCGTGGTGTTGTTGGCGATGTCGACAACGCCAGATTGCACCGCGTTGCCCAACTCAAAGGGCGGCACGGCCTCTGGCCCGCCGACCATATTAATCTGAACGACGCCTTTGCCGTTTTCGTTGACCCAATCGACAAAGGATTCAAACTCGCGGCTAAAAGCGGTGCCGAGGGTAAAGGCCGACACCGCGCGCAGGGTCACTTCTTCGGCGCTGGCGGTGCTGGTGGTGGCGATGGTGCTCACGGCAAAGAGCGCCGCGCTGAGCGTGGTTGTTGTTTTCATGGTCGTCTCCCAGTTGTTACCAAAAGCCCGCGATCTCTGCCCCGGTGCTCTCGCATGCATATGCATAATATGTATCTGCATGTAATTCGTAGCGGCAAGATTTCGCCGCGTCAATTTAAACTCTCGCCCTCCTGCTCCCGCGCGCACATTGGCGGTCCTTTGCGCAAATTGTCGCGGCATTAAGATAGATTAATGACGGCGCCGCGCTGAGAACATATATAGAACACATGGCAAAACAGACACTCGATCAAAAACTGGCGATTCTCAGCGACGCGGCGAAATACGACGCCTCCTGCGCCTCCTCCGGCTCGACCAAACGCGACTCGCGTGATGGCAAAGGGCTGGGCTCAAACGAAGGCAGCGGCATCTGCCACGCATACGCCCCCGACGGGCGGTGCATCAGTCTGCTTAAAATCCTGATGACCAATTTCTGCATCTACGATTGCAGCTATTGCATTAACCGGGTGTCCTCTAACGTGGATCGCGCGCGGTTCAGCGTGGATGAGGTGGTGAAGCTCACCATCGAATTCTACCGCCGCAATTACATCGAAGGGCTGTTCCTGTCCTCGGGCGTGATCCGCTCACCCGATGCGACCATGTCCGACATGGTGCAGATCGCCCGCAAGCTCCGGCACGAAGAGAACTTTCGCGGCTATATCCACCTCAAGACCATCCCCGACGCCTCGCCCGAGTTGATCGAAGAAGCCGGGCTGCTGGCCGACCGTCTGTCGATCAACGTCGAACTGCCGACCGACAGCGCGGTCGAGCAATATGCGCCAGAAAAGAAGCCCGAGCAAATCCGCCGGGCCATGGCGAATGTGCGGATGGTCAAGGACGCCAGCAAAGATAAATCCTTCACCGGCAAGCGCCCGCCCCGCTTTGCCCCTGCGGGCCAATCCACCCAGATGATCATCGGCGCGGATGGCTCCAACGATGCCACGGTGCTGGGCCAGTCGACGCGGCTTTATTCCAGTTACAAGCTGAAACGCGTCTATTACTCCGCCTTTTCGCCCATCCCCGACAGTTCTGCCAAACTGCCGCTGATCCGCCCGCCTTTGCAGCGCGAACATCGGCTCTATCAGGCCGACTGGCTGCTGCGGTTTTACGACTTTCAGTTGGACGAGATCACCTCCGTCACCCGCGACGGCAATCTTGACCTTGAGATCGACCCCAAGCTCGCTTGGGCGCTGGTCCACCGCGAACACTTCCCCCTCAATGTGAACCGCGCCAGCCGCGAGATGCTGCTGCGGGTGCCGGGCTTTGGCGTCAAGACGGTCAACCGCATCCTCGCCACACGGCGGCACCGTAGCTTGCGCTACGAAGACCTGACCCGCATGGGTGCGTCGATGAAAAAGGCCCGTGCGTTCATCACCGCCGGAGGCTGGACACCGGGCGGGCTGACCGACAGCGCCAACCTGCGCGCGCGCTTTGCCCCGCCGCCCGAACAGTTGACCCTGTTCTGATGCACCGCGTCAGCTTGCCCCCCATCGGCACCGCCAAAGCGTGGCGCGAGGCCGCGCGCGGGTTTCTTGCGGCTGGCGTGCCGCCCGAGCAAATCCTCTGGGGGGATCACGCCGCGGCTCCTGATCTGTTCGGCGGGGAAAGCGCTCCCCCCTCAGGCGGGAAGGTCTCGGTCCCGCGCAGCTTTATCTCAATGGCCGAGACCGCCGTCTGGCATAGCGACCCTGAGCGTTTTGCCCGGCTCTATGCTTTTCTGTGGCGGGTGAAAGACGCGCCGCATTTGATGTCGGACCGAGGCGATGCCGACCTCGCCGTGCTGCGGGGGATGGAGAAAAACGTCCGCCGCTGCCAGCACAAGATGAAAGCCTTTGTCCGCTTCCGCGAGATCGGCGTGCCTGACGCCCCGCGCCGCAGCTTTGCCGCGTGGTTCGAGCCCACGCATCACACCGTAGAGCCGACGGCGGATTTCTTCGTGCGGCGGTTTTCTGACATGGACTGGCGCATCCTCACTCCCGATGTCTCGGCGATTTTCGAGAACGGCAAACTCACTTTCCAAGAAGGCCACAGCAAGCCCGACCTGCCCGAAGACGCGGGCGAGCAGCTTTGGATCACCTACTTCCAGAACATCTTTAACCCCGCCCGCCTGATGGTGAAGGCGATGCAGTCCGAGATGCCCAAGAAATACTGGAAAAACATGCCCGAGGCCGCCTTCATTCCCCAGATGATCGCCGAAGCCCCCGCCCGCGCCCGCGCGATGGCCGAGGCCGCGCCGACCCTGCCCCCCGTCCGCATGGATCGGGTGCAAGCACAGCTCAGCGCCTTTGATTCCGCATGGGACGGCCCGATGGAAGAACTGCCCGCCGCGATCCGCGCTTGCACCCGCTGCCCACTGCATTGCCACGCCACCCAAGCCGTGCCGGGCGAAGGGCCGACGCGTGCGGATTTGATGGTGGTGGGCGAACAGCCCGGCGATCAGGAGGATTTGGCAGGCCGTCCCTTCGTCGGCCCTGCCGGGCAGATGTTCGACCGCGTGGCATCAGAGGCCGGGCTGGACCGCGAGGCAGCATACGTGACCAACGCCGTCAAACACTTCAAATTCACCGCCCGTGGCAAGCGCCGCATCCACCAGCGCCCCGAGACCTCCGAGATTGATCAATGCCGTTGGTGGGTGAACGCCGAGGTGGCGCAGGTGCAGCCTAAACTGATCCTCGCCATGGGCGCCACGGCGGCTCAGAGCCTGACGGGTTCCGGTGCGGGCATCCTCAAGCGGCGCGGCACCATTGAGGCGGGGCCGGAAGGCATCCCGGTGCTGATCACCCTGCACCCATCCTACCTGCTTCGAGTACCGGACCCAGCTCTGCGCGAAGAGGCCGAGGCACAGTTTCGCTCCGACCTCGCCATGGCCGCGCGTATGATGGCGGAGGCGGCTTAATGCTCGGGGTCGATGACCTGTAATGTCCCATCCGGCAGGGGCTGTTGCAGGGCGGGCAAATCGGCGGTTTCGGCTGTAAGCCACGCCTGCACGGCGTCAGGCGAGGTCAGGATCACCGGCATCGCCTTGGGATGCACCGCGCCGACCTCGGCATTGGCCTCGGTGGTCAGAAAACCATAGAGGTTGTCGGTCGTCTCGCCGTCCTTGAGTTTGCGCACAGAGGTCCACTGCGTCCAAATCCCGGCGAAAAACGCCAGCGGGCGGTCCTCTTCCAGCGCGAACCAGACCGGGCGCGAAGGCTGGCCGGGGCGGTTATGCGGCTCTGAAAAACTGGTGAAGGGCACGACGCAGCGATGCTCTGCCCCCAGCCAGCGCCGCCAGTGGGGCGAGCCGATGTTGCGCACATTGGTCACGCCGCGATCGGTCTTTTTGCCCTTGAGCGCAAAGGCAGGCGACGGCAGCCCCCACCGCATCATGCTGAGCACCGGACCTTCCGCGCCGCCGCGCACCACGGGAGCGCTGTAGTCGGGGTAGATGCCGGGCATCGGCGGCAGATTGCCCGCTTGATCGTCGATCCCGTCGAACCAGCCGCGGATCGCGTCTTGGCCCTTGGTCAGGGAATAGAGATTGCACATGGATCAGGCCCCTTTGCCGGCGTGGTTGTGCTCAGTAGATGCGATCTTATGCGTCCCCGGCAAGGGCCACGCGATCTTTGACAGGAGCGCAGTTCGTGATTTATAAATAGAACAAAATGTGAACATATGGATTCGTGCATGACAACAGATTCTTCATATGGGCAGGTCCTTACCCTGCCACGGCGCAAGCCGTCGACGCCCCCAGAGCCGGGGGTGCTGGCCAGTCATGCGCCGCTGACGGATGTCTTTCCGACGGGTTTTGCCGCGCCCTCGGCCACCGGTTTTGTGCTCTCGCTGCTGCCCCAAAGCGCGGGGCCGGTGCTTTGGGTGCAGGACTTCTTGTCGCGGCGCGAGAATGGGGCGCCGTATACGCCCAGCCTGCGCGGTTTCGGGCTAGAGCAGCCGGTGCTGCTGGTCACGGTCAGCCATCCCCGCGACGTGCTTTGGACGATGGAGGAAGGGGCGGCCTGCGCGGGCCTCTCGGCCGTGATCGGCGAGGTGCATGGCGGGCCGGAGGTGCTGGATTTCACCGCCACCAAACGGCTGTCGCTCAGGGCCGAGGCGTCGGGCGTGCCGCTGTACCTCATTCGCAGCGGCGATCCGGGCGGCTTAAGTGCGGCGCGGATGCGTTGGCGCATCTCTGCCCTGCCCTCGCAAGCCCATCCGCAGGATGCCCAAGCCCCGGGTGCCGCACGGTGGGATCTCGACCTGTTTCGCGCCCGTGGGCATCCGCCGGGGCGTTGGGTGGCCAGCCATGACCCCGACAAACGCCAAAGCCCCCGCGCCGCAGATCGTCTCCGTCTGGTTCCCTATGCTGACGATGGAGCGGTGGCGCCGGGTGATCGCCCAATACCGCAGCGTGCCGGGGAATGACGTGCCGGTCGTCCTGTCTCGCGACGGCAGCCATGGGCCGGTGGTGCATGGGCTGAGCGCGGCGGCTCAGGCGCGCGGGATCGATGCCGGCGCACGGGTGGTCGATGTTCAGGCCATTCACCCCGATCTGCATGTGGAACCTGCGGATCTGGAGGGCGACGAGGCGCTGATCCAACGGCTGGTGCATTGGGCGCGGCGCTGGTGCCCCTGGACGGCGCGGGACGTGGATCATGGGCTGCTGCTGGACGTCACCGGCTGCACCCATCTGTTTGGTGGTGAGGCGGCGATGCTGCGCGACATCCGGGCGCGCTTTGCATTGCAGGGACTGACGGCACGGGTCGCCATGGCCCCCACCCCCGGTGCCGCGCAGGCGCTGGCACGCTTCGGCTCCGGCGCGCAGATTTGCACCGCTAGGGATGTGGCCACCGCCCTCGCCCCCCTGCCCGTCGTCGCCCTGCGGCTCGATGCCCAGACCACGCGGCTCTTGGACCGTCTGGGCCTCAAGACCATCGGCGCGCTGAGCGATCTGCCCCGCGCCGCGCTCATGCGCCGCTTCGCCAGTCTCAAGCCTGCACGCAACCCGCTGATCCTGCTCGACAAGGCCTTGGGTAAAGCATCGGACCCGCTGAACGCCCCGCCGGATCACCGCCACTTCATGACCCGCAGCCGCCTGCCCGAGCCGGTGATCGACCCCGCCCCGCATCTGCCCGCGCTGGTGGATGACCTCTGCACCCTTCTGGCCCGCGCCGAACTGGGCGCACGGCGGCTGCGTCTGACGATCTACCGCATCGACGGCGATTGGCGCGCCCTTGGGGTGGCCACGGCGCGGGCCAGCCGCGACCCATCCCACCTGCGCAGGCTGTTCGACGGCAAGCTGGAGAACATCGACAGCGGCTTTGGTTTCGATCTGCTGACGCTGGAGGCGTTGGCCTGCGAGCCGCTGTCGCTGATCCAAGACCACCTCGAAGGCAAACGCGACCCGTCGGCGGATGTGGCAGGGCTGCTCGACCGTCTTGCGGCCAAACTGGGGGCGGACAAGGTCAGCTGGCCCGATTGGCAAGAGAGCCACAGGCCCGAGCGGGTGGAGCGCCGTGTCGATGCGCTGCAAGGCACGCCCGCCGCAGCACCCACCCTGCTGCGCGACCGCCCCCTGCGCCTGCTGACCCCGCCCGAGGAAGTGCGCGTGATCTATGCCGTGCCCGAAGGCCCGCCCTCGCAATTCAACTGGCGGCGCGTGACCTATAAAACCATGCGCCACGCGGGGCCGGAGCGCATCGCGCCCGAATGGTGGCGCGACCGCCCCGGCACCCGTCTGCGCGATTATTATAAAGTGGAGGTCGAAGGCGGCCAGCGCTTCTGGCTCTACCGTGAAGGGGTAATCCACGATGGCCGCGGGGCCGAGCCGCGCTGGTTTCTGCATGGGATGTTCGCCTGATGCCCGAGCAGGAGGGACATAAGCGCCGGACGCTGGGCGAGGACGGGTTCAGCGCACCGCCCCGTGCGGAATATGTGGAGTTCGGACTGGCCAGTTGCTTTTCCTTCCTCCGCGCCGCCTCGGACGCCGTCGATCTGGTCGAGACGGCGCATTACCACGGCTATGACAGCCTCGGCATCGCGGATCACAACACGCTGGCGGGCGTGGTGCGGCTGCATGTGGAGGCCGAAAAGGCGCATATTCGCCCGCTGATCGGGGCACGGCTGGTGCTGCTCTGTGGCACCGAACTGCTGGCCTATCCGCAAGACCGCGCCGCCTATGCGCGGCTCTCGACGCTGCTGTCGGCGGGCAAGATGCAATCGGTGGACGGCGAATGGCAGCAAAAGGGCGAGACCCATCTGACGCTGGAGATGCTGGCCCAACACGCCGAAGGGCTGCACCTGATCGTCATGCCGCCCGAGAACCTTGATGTCTTTGCCGCTGGCCTGCCGCGCCTGGTCAAGGCGCTGCCGGGGATGCGGCATGTGGGCGCGAGTTTCCTTTACCGGGGCGATGACCGGGCGCGGATCAATCGGCTGGATGCGCTGGCCCGTGCGCAGGGTCTGACGATCTTGGCGACCAACGACGTGCTCTATCACGCCCGCCACCGGCGGCCCTTGCAGGACGTGATGGTAGCGATCCGCGAAGGGGTCATCGTGCCGAAAGCGGGCTATCTGCTGGAGGCCAATGCCGAGCGGCACCTGAAATCCCCCGAAGCGATGTGCCGCCTCTTTGCCGACTGGCCACATGCCATCGCCGCCACACGCAGACTGGCGGACCGGATCACCTTCAAACTCACCGATCTGGCCTATGAATACCCGCATGAGATCGTCCCCGAAGGCCGCACACCGATGGAGGAACTGTCGCGCCTCACATGGGAGGGCGCTGCGCGGCGTTATCCTGACGGCGTGCCCGAGGCGGTGGAAAAGACCATCCACAAGGAATTCGCCCTGATCGAAAGCAAGAAGATCGCCCGCTATTTCCTCACCATCTACGACATCGTGCGCTTTGCCCGGCAGGACGCGCAGCCGCCGATCCTTTGCCAGGGGCGCGGCTCGGCGGCCAACTCCGCCGTCTGTTTCTGCCTCGGCATCACCTCGGTTGACCCCGCCGTACACAACCTGCTGTTCGAGCGGTTCCTGTCGGAAGAACGCGACGAGCCGCCCGACATCGACGTGGATTTCGAGCACGAGCGGCGCGAGGAAGTGATCCAGTACATGTACGGCAAATATGGCCGTCACCGCGCCGGGCTTTGCGCCACCGTGATCCACTACCGCCCACGCTCGGCCATTCGCGAGGTCGGCAAGGCGATGGGGCTGTCGGAAGACGTCACCTCGAAACTCGCGGGCACGATCTGGGGCAGCTTTGAAGGCCAGATGGACGACGAGCGCACCCGCGAGGCGGGGTTGGACCTGTCGGACCCCTACCTGCGCATGGTGCTGACGCTGGCCAAACAGATGATCGGCATGCCGCGGCACCTGAGCCAGCACGTCGGCGGCTTTATCCTCACCGAACGCCCCCTGACCGAGATCGTCCCCATCGGCAACGGCGCCATGCCCGAGCGCAGTTTTATCGAATGGGACAAAGACGACATCGACGCGCTGCAAATCTTCAAGGTCGATATTCTGGCCCTTGGCATGCTCACCTGTATCGCCAAATGCTTTGATCTGATCGAGGCGCATTACGACCGCCCGCTGGAACTGGCCACCGTCCCGGTGGAGGACCATGAGGACGACGCCACTGGGCGGCCCACCTACGATATGCTCTGCAGGGGCGACAGTCTGGGGGTGTTTCAGGTCGAAAGCCGTGCGCAGATGGCGATGCTGCCGAAACTGCGGCCCCGCGTCTTCTATGATCTGGTGATCGAGGTCGCCATCGTCCGCCCCGGCCCCATTCAGGGCGACATGGTGCACCCCTATCTGCGTCGCCGTCAGGGCATGGAAAGCGTAGTCTACCCCGCCCCCGGCCCGGCCTATCCGCAGGACGAATTGTTCAGCATCCTCAGCCGGACGCTGGGCGTGCCGATCTTTCAAGAACAGGCGATGAAGATCTCCATCGACGCGGCACAGTTTTCACCGACTGAGGCCAACGAGCTGCGCAAGGCCATGGCCACCTTCCGCTCGCGCGGGACGATTGAAAAGCTGCAGGACAAGATGGTGGGCCGGATGACCAAGCGCGGCTATGACCCGGTCTTCGCGCAGCGTTGTTTTGATCAGATCAAAGGCTTTGGAGAATACGGTTTCCCCGAAAGCCATGCCGCGAGCTTTGCCAAGCTGGTCTATGTCTCAAGCTGGATGAAATGCCACTACCCGGCGGCCTTTGCCTGCGCGCTGCTGAACTCGCAGCCGATGGGGTTTTACGCGCCGGCGCAGATTGTGCGCGATGCGCGCGAGCATCAGGTTGAGGTGCGCGGCGTGGATGTGAACCTCTCGGATTGGAACTGCACGTTGGAGCCTTGTGGCGAGGGCTTTGCCCTGCGGCTGGGGCTGCGCATGGTGGACGGGTTGCAGGAGAAAGCCGCCGCGCGGATCATGGACCGGCGCGAGACGCCTTATACGGATGTCGAAGACCTCAAGACCCGGGCCGGCCTCGACGCCAAGGCGATCCGCCAATTGGCCGCCGCCGACACGATGCGCAGCATGGGGATCGA
Source organism: Sulfitobacter indolifex (assembly GCF_022788655.1). Taxonomy (NCBI): domain Bacteria; kingdom Pseudomonadati; phylum Pseudomonadota; class Alphaproteobacteria; order Rhodobacterales; family Roseobacteraceae; genus Sulfitobacter; species Sulfitobacter indolifex. The sequence goes on from NZ_CP084951.1 coordinate 1,963,314, forward strand.
CCGGCGCCAAGCGCTTTGGCAAAGCCAAGGGCTGCGCGACGCGCCTGCTCTGCCGATCTTTGACCATGCCGAGGCGGCGTCTCAGGGGCCGGAGCCTGAGGTGACGCTCCCGGTGATGCCGAAAGCCGAACAGGTGGTCGCCGATTACCAGACGCTGCGGCTCTCACTTAAAGCGCATCCGATGTCCTTTTACCGCAGCAGCCTTGCCGCGCAGGGGTTTTCCTCGGCCCGCGATTTGGGGCGGATGGGGCATGGACGGCGGGTCAAGCTCGCCGGGCTGGTGCTGGTGCGCCAAAAACCCGGCAGCGCCAAGGGCGTCTGTTTCATCACGCTGGAGGATGAATGCGGGGTCGCGAACCTTGTGATCTGGCCCAATATGTTCAAGCTCTACCGTCCCACGATCATGGCGGCGCGTCTGCTGGTCGTGGAGGGCCGCGTGCAGACCGATGGGCGGGTGATCCATGTGGTGGCCGATCGGTTAGAAGACCGTTCTGACCGGCTGGCGGCGCTGTCGGATGCGCCGATGCCCGGCATCACCACGCGGGGCGATCATCCGACCCATCCGCTGCCCGGTCAGGTGGCGATGCATTCCCATCCCCGCGACGCGCGCGTGATCCCCAAGTCGCGTGATTTTCATTAACAAATCTTCATGCTCTGGATGAAGTAAATCGCGCAAGAAGTTGAAATTCACACGAAACACATAAAGTAACCGTCACCAGTTGACCCCGCGACCCCGCCTCGCTAGCCTGCCCGCAATCCGTTGGGGTGCCGCAAGGCTGAGAGGTGAAAACCGACCCATCGAACCTGATCCGGGTCGTACCGGCGTAGGGAACGGAACCAAGCATCGGCCCCATGCGGCCCGTCGTTTATCCCGTATCCACATGCCCTTGGCCCATCTGACGAATGGGGGCCATATGGCGTTTCAAGCACTGACGATTGCGGGCTCTGACAGTGGCGGCGGGGCAGGCATTCAGGCCGATCTCAAGACCTTCAGCGCGCTTGGCGTTTACGGGGCCAGCGTGCTCACCGCCGTGACGGCGCAGAACACCCGCGCTGTGACCGGGGTCGAGATGATCTCTCCCGCGATGATCCGCGCGCAGATGGCGGCGGTATTCGATGATCTGGCGATTGGCGCGGTCAAGGTTGGCATGTTGGGCGATCCTGAGACAATCAATGCCGTCGCAAACGGGCTCGCCAATTGCCGCGCCCCCGTGGTGCTCGACCCGGTGATGGTGGCGAAATCCGGCGATGCGCTGCTTTCCCCCGAAGCGGTGGCGACCCTGTGCGACCGGATGCTGCCCCTCGCTCATCTGCTGACCCCGAACCTGCCCGAGGCCGCTCGGTTGCTCGACACGCAGGAGGCTACCGATGAAGCCGCCATGCTGGAACAGGGCCGTGCTCTGCTCTCGGCCGGTCCCGGCGCGGTGTTGATGAAGGGGGGGCATGGTACGGGGGAGACCTGTGTGGACCTGCTGATCACCACGGCCGAAACCCTACGCCTCAGCGCCCCCCGCCAGCACACCACGAACACCCACGGTACCGGTTGCACCCTCTCCGCCGCCATTGCCGCAGGTCTGGCGCGGGGGCAGACGCTGCCGCACGCCGTGCAGGCTGCGCACACCTATCTGCAACGCGCCATCGCGGTTGCCGACACCCTCAACATCGGCAGCGGCCACGGCCCGGTGCACCACTTCCACGCGATCTGGCACGATGAGTGACGTCACCGTCATCGGCGGGGGCGTTGCGGGGCTTTGGGCCGCGCGGGCCTGTCTGGCGCAAGGGCTGCGGCCTCGGTTGGTCGACCGCAAAGGCCCGCCCGGCCCGCATGGGTGTTCGTGGTGGGCCGGCGGGATGCTTGCCCCCTTTTGCGAAGGGGCGCTGAGCGAGCCTGCGGTCGTGAGCCATGGGAAGCGTGCCGCTGACATGTGGTCTGAAGTGACCGAGGTGACCCGACGCGGCACGCTGGTCCTTGCCCCCGAACGCGACCGCGCTGAAATCCAGCGTTTCGCGGCCCGAACCGAGGGCCATGCCGCCTGCGATGCGGACGCCATCGCGTCGCTTGAGCCAGACCTTGCCCCCCGCCACCGGCGCGGCCTGTTCTTCACCGACGAAGCGCATCTGAACCCGCGCCAAGCCCTGCATGATCTGACACAGGCGCTCGCTGGCGAGGGCGTGAAGGTCGAGACCACGCCCCTCACCCCATCGGAGGTCGCAGGCCCGGTGATCGACTGCCGTGGCATGGCCGCCAGCGCGGACCTGGCTGGCCTGCGTGCGGTGCGCGGCGAGATGATCCTGCTGCGCGCGCCTGATGTTACGCTCACCCGCCCGATCCGCCTGCTCCATCCGCGTCACCCGCTCTATGTGGTGCCGCGTGGGAGCGGGATATTCATGCTGGGCGCGACCCAGATTGAGAGCGCCAGCCGCGCCAAAATGACCGCGCGCTCGGCGCTGGAACTGCTCTCGGCGGCCTATGCGCTCGACCCGCGCTTTGCCGAAGGGGAGATCGTCGAGATGGGCGCGGACCTGCGCCCGGCTTTTGCCAACAACCTTCCCGGCATCGTGCAACGCAGCGCAGTGCTGCACCTTAACGGATTGTTTCGGCATGGGTTTTTGATGGCACCGGCCTTGGCCGAACAGGCTGCGGCCTTTCTTGCAACAGCGACAACGGGGGATCTATTCCGTGAAAATTGAAGTGAATGGCGAGGCGCGTGAGGTCGCGGCTTCTCAGCTTGATGCGGTCTTGGCGGAGCTTGGCTGGGGCGCGGCGAAAGTCGCCACGGCGCTCAACGGCACTTTCGTCCCCGCAGGCGCGCGGGGCGAGACGATGCTGAACGACGGCGACAGGCTCGAAGTGCTCAGCGCCATGCAGGGGGGCTGAGTGATGCGCGACTTTTACGGCACCACCCTGCCCCTGCCGCTGATGCTGGGCACCGCGCGCTACCCGTCACCGGCGGTGATGGAGGCCGCCTTTCGCCAGAGCGCCGCACCTGTCGCGACCGTTTCACTGCGCCGCGAACAGGGCGCGGGTCAGGCGTTTTGGGACATGGTGCGCGGGCTTGGCGTGCATCTGCTGCCCAATACTGCCGGCTGCCATTCGGCGCGTGAGGCAATCACCACCGCGCAGATGGCGCGGGAGTATTTCCAGACGAATTGGATCAAGCTGGAGGTCATCGGCCATGCCGACACGCTGCAGCCCGATCCCTTCGGGTTGGTCGAGGCCGCCGAAGTGCTCTGTGCCGATGGGTTCGAGGTGTTTCCCTATACGACCGAGGATCAGGTGCTGGCCGCGCGTCTGGTCGATGCGGGATGCCGTGTGCTGATGCCATGGGGCGCGCCGATTGGCTCGGGGCTGGGGCTGAACAATCTCCACGGGCTGCGGAGCTTGCGGGCGGCATTTCCAGATGTGGCAATGGTGATTGACGCAGGTCTCGGCCTGCCCAGCCATGCCGCACAGGCATTGGAGATGGGGTTTGACGCGGTGCTTCTGAACACCGCCGTGGCCGAGGCCGAAGACCCCGCCGCCATGGCCGAAGCCTTTGCATTGGCCTGCCGCGCAGGTGCGCTCGCCGCCGCCTCTGGCCCCATGGGGCAACGTGACATGGCTGTGCCCTCAACCCCTGTCATCGGAAAGGCTTGGCTATGAACCTGCCGCATTTTTATCCTGTCTTTGACAGTGCCGCATGGGTCGCGCGGGCGATGCCGCTGGGCGTGAAACTGGTGCAGTTGCGGATCAAGGACGCGCCTGAAGACGTGCTGCGGGACGAGATTACCATCGCCCTTGACCTCTGCCGCCAGCACGGCGCGCAGCTGGTGGTGAATGATCATTGGCAGCTCGCGATTGAGCTGGGGGTCGACTGGCTGCATCTGGGCCAAGAGGATCTGGATACCGCCGACATCCCCGCGATCCGCCGCGCGGGGATGAAGCTGGGCCTGTCGACCCATGACCATGCCGAGCTTGAGCGTGCGCTTGCCCTCGCCCCTGATTACATCGCGCTTGGCCCCGTCTACCCGACGATCTTGAAAAAGATGAAATGGACTGAACAAGGTCTCGACCGGCTGACCGAATGGAAGGCTCGGATCGGGGATATCCCGCTGTGCGCCATCGGCGGGATGAGTGTCGCCCGCGCGCCGGGGGCCTTTGCCGCTGGGGCCGATATGGTGGCGGCGGTCACGGATATCACCCTAAACGCCGACCCCGAAGCGCGGATGCGCGAATGGCTCGAGGTGACGGCATGAGCCGCTATGTCCGCCAGACGATCTTGCCAGAGGTTGGCGCGGAAGGCCAAGCGCAGTTGGCTGCGGCGCGGGTTCTGGTCGTCGGCGCCGGAGCGCTGGCGGTGCCGGTGCTGCAATATCTCGTCGGGGCCGGTGTCGGACAGATCACGCTGATTGACGGCGATGTGATGGCTGAGAGTAACCTGCACCGCCAGCCGCTCTACCGGATGAGCGATATCGGCCGGTTCAAGGTCATCGCCGCTGCTGAGGCCATGGCGGCGCTGAACCCCGAGGTCATAGTCACGCCCCGCGCCGAATGGCTCACCCCTGCCAATGCGCCCGCGCTGGTAGCGGATTGCGATATCGCGCTGGATTGCGCGGATACGTTCGCGGCGAGCCTGACGCTGTCGGATGTGGCTTTGGCGGCTGGTAAGCCGTTGATATCGGCGTCGGCGCTTGGGCTTTCGGGCTATGTTGGCGGCTTCTGCGGGGCTGCGCCTACCCTGCGTGCGGTCTTCCCTGATCTGCCACAGACAGCGGCCACCTGCGCCACGGCGGGCGTCTTAGGGCCGGTGGTGGGCCTGATCGGCGCGGCGCAGGCCCAGATGGCGCTTTCGGTGCTGCTGGGGCTGTCGCCCTCTCCACTTGGGCAGTTGATGATCTGGGATGCCGCGAACTGGCGCATGTCGGGCTTTCGTTTCGACGCCGCGCCCGAGCCTGAAACGCTGACGTCTTTTATAGCCGAATGCCAGATCACCCCTCGCGATCTGGTTATCGACCTGCGCACCGAAGCGCCCGCGCCTTTCTTAGCCCAAGCACGCCATGTCCCCCCTGAGGCGCTGCCAGACCTGCCGCTACCGCCCGACACATCGCGCATCGTGCTCGCCTGCCGCACCGGCCTGCGCGCCCATCATGCGGCCAACACCCTTCGCGCCCGCTGGCCGGGTGAGATCGCCCTACTGGCCCTGCCCGGCGCCTAACCCTTTCCTTAACAAACACTATATTGGAGCCTTTCCCTTGAAAAACATCCTCGTCCCCCTCGCCTTCACACTGATTGCCGCACCCGCTGTGGCCCAAGACAAGATGACCGTCATGCTGGATTGGTTCATCAACCCCGATCACGGGCCGATCATTCTGGCCGAAGAAAAGGGCTATTTCGCCGATGCAGGGCTTGACGTTGAACTGATCTCTCCCGCCGACCCGAATGAGCCTCCGCGCATGGTGGCGGCGGGCCGGGTCGATCTGGCTGTCTCCTACCAGCCGGAACTGCATCTGGCCCAGCGCGAAGGACTGGACCTGCGCCGCGTGGGTACGCTGATTGAGACGCCGCTGACCTGCCTTGTCGTGCGCGCCGCTGGCCCGGTGCAGGAGATGGCCGACCTTAAAGGCCGCAAGGTCGGCTTTGCCGTGGCGGGCGTACAAGAGATGCTGCTGGACGCGATGCTCAGCAACAATGGCGTGGCCCCGTCGGAGGTTGAGCAGATCAACATCGGTTGGTCGATCTCGCCCGCGCTGATGTCGGGCCAAGTCGACGGGGTGATCGGTGCGTTCCGCAATTTTGAGCTGAACCAGATGGCGATCGAAGGCCATGAGGGGCGCTGTTTCTATCCCGAAGCCGAAGGCGTGCCCGCCTATGATGAGCTGATCTACGTCGCTCATGCTGACGACATGAACCGCGATATGATTGCGCGTTTCCTGAGCGCCACCGAACGGGCCGCTGCCGATATCGTGAATGATCCGACCGGCAGCGGGGAGACCTTCTTTGCCTCCGACGCCGAGCTGCGCAATGAGCTGAACACCCGCGCATGGCAAGACACATGGCCCCGTTTCGCCACCCGCCCTGCCGCCGTGGACCATGGACGGTATGACCGGTTTGAGACCTTCATGCTGGAAAGCGGTGTGGTTGAGGCAACGATCCCCGCCGCCGATCTGGTGGTAGATGTAACCGCGAAGGTCGGGCAATGACCGCCCCCGATTACGGTACAGCTTTCGCCGCGTGGCGTGGTGCTGCGGGGCAGGATTGGCAACGCTACACCCGACACGCCTTTGTCGAAGGGCTGCGCGACGGCACCCTGCCACAGGCAAGCTACCTACATTATCTGCGGCAAGATTACGTTTTTCTGATCCACTTCGCCCGCGCTTGGGCGCTGGCCGCAGCCAAAGCAGAGACAATAGATGAGATGGCCGCCGCCAGCGCCACTGTGCATGCGCTGGTCCATGTGGAAATGCCGCTGCATGTGCAAACCTGCGCAAGCCACGGCATTGACCGCACGGCACTTGAGGCCACAACAGAAGCACCCGGCAACCTCGCATATACCCGCTATGTGCTGGAGGCGGGGTATTCTGGGGATTTCCTTGATCTCATGGCCGCCCTCGCGCCCTGCGTGTTGGGCTATGGGGAGATTGGGCTGAGCCTGCGGGGCAATGACGGCCCCTATGCCGATTGGTGCGCTGTCTATGGGGGGGAGGAATACCAATCCCTGTGCCGGGATGTGGGGGCATTGGTCGATGGTGCAGTAGAGCGGCGTTTGGGGCCGGATTGGCAGACCTTGCCGCGCGCGACGACGCTACAGTCGCGGTTTGATACCGCCACGCTGCTTGAAGTGGGCTTCTGGGATATAGCGCTTTCGCCCATATCCACATGACCGCCCCCGCGATCCATCTTGCGGGTGTTTTGCAAGGGGCCAAAGCAGCTTTGATTGAACCCTTTGACATTACCCTGCCCGGCGGCCAATGGAGCGTGCTGCTCGGCCCCTCAGGGGTCGGGAAAACCTCGCTTTTGCGTTTGCTGGCTGGGCTGCCCTGTGCGGCACAGCTGCAAGGACAGATCATTGCAGAGGACGGCGCGCCCCTTACGCCGCGCGTGACAATGATGGCGCAGGACGACCAACTGCTGCCATGGGCTGGCGCATTAAAGAATGTCACAATCGCTGCCCGCCTGCGGGGAGAACGCCCCGACCTTAACCGCGCTGGGGCGCTTTTGACCGAGGTTGGATTGGGCGCAGAGACGGAACGCAAACCTGCCGAACTCTCTGCCGGTCAGCGCCAGCGCGTCGCCTTAGCCCGCACGCTCTTTGAAGGGCGCGACATTGTCCTGCTGGATGAGCCCTTTGCTGCGCTTGATGTGGTCACCCGCCATCAGATGCAGGGTTTGGCCGCGCGGCTGCTGGCGGGTCGGACCGTGGTTTTGATCACCCATGACCCTGCCGAAGCCCTGCGGCTGGCCGATCACGCATGGATCGTGGCGCGCCGCGGGATTTCGCCCTGCGCCCTGCCCTGCACGCCGCCCCCCCGCCGTATCGACGCGCCCGAAACCCTCGCCGCCCAGGCGGATTTACTGCGCCGGATGGGCCTTGCCTCTCCCGACAAGGTCGCCTGATGCCATTTGCCGGACATAGAGTATGGCGCGGCGCGGTCAGCTTTGCGCTCGCGATGGCAATTTGGCAGTTAGTGGTCACACTCAGTGGTGTGCCCCGTTTTATCTTGCCGGGGCCGTGGCTTGTGCTGCAAGCGCTGGGCGCGAATGCTGCGCTGCTGTGGCAAAACGCCCTTTGGTCAGCGGGCAACCTCGCGCTCGGCCTTGGAGTGGGGATTATTCTAGGGGTAGAGACAGCGGTGTTGCTGACGCTATCCCGCCGTGCGCGCTGGCTGTTGCGCCCGATGCTGGTTGTGGCGCAAGCCGTGCCAGTTTTCGCTCTCGCCCCTGTCATTACCCTCTGGCTTGGCTACGGCATGCCGTCCAAAATCGTCACTATCGCTCTTGTTACCTATTTCCCCATCGCCTCGGCTTTGTTCGACCGATTGATGGCGCTCCCCCCCGGCCTGAGCGATCTATCACGCCTTGCCGGGGCCAGCCGCTGGCGCGAAACGCTGTTGCTACGCCTGCCCCACGCCGTGCCGGGCCTGATCTCTGGCCTGCGCCTTGCTGTGGTCTATGGGCCGCTGGCGGTACTGATCGGCGAATGGGTCGGATCATCGCGTGGGTTAGGGCACCTGATGCTCATGGCCAATGGCCGTGGCCAGACGGCGCTGATGTTTGCGGCGTTGGTTGTGCTGGCGGCGCTGTCGTTGGTGTTGTGGGTGGTGGTAGAGGCGCTAGCCCGCTGGGCAGCGCGGCGATCTTATATCTAGCGGGCACAAAGCCAGTCAGCTTCGGCAGGACCAAGGGCAGTGCCGAATAGCGCCTGGGTTATCATCTCGCACTGCCGGTAAGCTAAGCGCCAGTTCGCGCAGCGGCTGGCCGTCCAGCGCAAGGTTTGGGGCGTGACCAAACTTTTCCACCGCTGCGGATAAGCTTGAGCATTTCGGTGCGCCCAACACGGTTTCCCTGCCTATGTAGTGGACGGCTAACATTTATGCGAAGGAGATGCGCTCCGCCGATTGCGGGGGACAGAGCGCAGCGATAGAGGTCTTCAAAGCTCCGCGAGCACCTTATCAATGGCAGTTGCGAGCATATCGACGAGACCCGAAAGCTCCGCCTCAGAGGCGATAAACGGCGGCGCTAACAGGATATGATCGCCAACACGGCCATCGCGTGCACCGGGCATGGGGTAACAGATCAAACCCTCGGCAAAGGCTGCTTTTTTGATCTTTGCCGCCACACCATATTTCGGATCAAACGGCGTTTTGCTGTCGCGATCCGCCACAAGCTCGACCCCCCGAAACAAACCGCGCCCACGGATATCGCCAACATGGGGATGCTGCCCCAAACGGGCTTCAAGCTGCTGTTGCAGATAGGTGCCGCGTGCCTTGACCTGAGGGATCAGATCATTTTCTAAAATCTCTTGCACCACAGCAAGGCCCGCAGCGGCGGCGACAGGGTGGCCAATGTAGGTATGACCGTGTTGGAAAAAGCCGGTGCCCTGCGCGATCGTATTGTAGATTTGCGAGGTGCAGAGCATTGCGCCAATCGGCTGATACCCTGCGCCCAACCCTTTGGCGATGGTCAGAATATCGGGGGCAATCCCATCCGCCTCGCAGGCATACAGATGGCCTGTGCGCCCCATGCCACACATCACCTCGTCCAAGATCAAGAGCACGCCATACTGATCGCAGATTTCGCGAATGCGTTTGAAGTATCCCGGCACCGCGGGCACCGCACCCAATGTGGCACCGACAACTGGCTCGGCGATAAATGCCATAACGGTTTCAGGCCCAAGTCGCAGGATTTCGGCCTCTAGCTCATTCGCGGTACGTTGGCCGTAATCTTCAAGGCTCTCGCCCTCTGGTCGCTCTGCATATTCGTAACAAGGGGCGATGTGGCTCATTTCAACGAGCAATGGCGCAAACTGCTGACGCCGCCACGCATTACCGCCAGCGGACAGGGCCCCGATGGTGTTGCCATGGTAGCTTTGGCGCCGGGCGATCAGGTGTTTGCGCGCCGGCTCTCCGTTTTCCAAATGGAACTGGCGCGCCAATTTGATAGCGCTTTCAACAGCTTCTGAGCCGCCGGATACGAAATACACACGATCCAGATCGCCCGGCGCATGCTCAATCAACAGATCGGCAAGCTGCTCGGCAGGATCAGAGGTGAAAAAGCTCGTATGGGCGAACGCCATTTGATCCACCTGCGCCTTCACCGCGTCGCGCACGCGGGCGTTTGAGTGGCCAAGGCAAGATACGGCCGCACCGCCAGAGCCGTCGAAGTACCGTTTTCCGTCTTGGTCGATCAAGAAACACCCATCTCCGGCAGTGGCTGTTGGCAGGGTCGCGTTGCAGTGGCGAGGAAAAACATGGCTCATGCGGGGTTTCCTTGAAGCAGTTCGCGCAGCGCCGCGACGGAACTGGCGTTGGTTTCATGAACGAAATTTTGGGAATTGCAGAGGCTGTTTTCAAAGCCGACACGCAGATCACCGCCCCGTTGCGCGGCAGCGGCCAAACAGGCGTGTTCCTGTGGCCCGAAAGCGCAGATCATCCACCGGGACGCGTCCGGCAGTGCTGCCAGAAACGGGTCAAGATCCGAAGGTTCAGAAATCTGGCCATCACTGTAGCGGCCTAGCACAAACAGCACCGAACCCTGCTTTGCCTCAGGCGCGGTGTGAATAATTCCACGCGATTGCCAGTCGCGCAGCAGCGCGATGTCGTCAGTGTTATAGAGGATATGTTGCACCTCTGTGCCCTGCTCGGCGCAAGTGGCATATAGCTTTTGTGCCATCTTAGGCGCGCGGGCGATCTCGCGGACAGAGATAGATGCCCAATCGGGACGCACCTTTGCGAGGCATTCAAACTGCGCGGCCACATCAAAGATACCTGCAGCTTCGGTTGTGATTTGCACGCGCATTGCGGGTACTTGCACCGCCAATTCGGCCAAAGCTTCCAAATAGCGTCCAGCATCAAGGGAATGCCCGCCCTTTGCATCTCGAACATGCAGGTGTAGCGCTTGCGCACCAGCGATCTGGCAGGATTTTGCCGTTTCAACAGTGTCTTGCAGGGTGACCGGCAAAGCAGGATGGTCCGCCTTGCCACGCCGCGCTCCGTTCGGGGCGACCATGATATAGCTGTGGTCCATGGATTAACCTTTCATGCGTGAACCGTCAGGATCAAACACCGGCCCTTCGATTACAGTTGTACCAAGCTCTAGCATGTTTTCGGCATCCAAATGGGCTGCGATACGTGCACTTTCTGGCCCCGTATTGCGCTCAACCAAAACAGCGTCAGTGACGCCCATTTTCGCCAGGTGATGCAACGTAGAACACCCCATTATACCGCCACCGATAGCGACGACTGAGGCGTGAGACGGAAGAGAGCTGGCCATCAGCGGCTCTTGAAGAAAGTCTGTGACTGTCGCGTAGGCCCGGATGGGCAAACATTCATTACATCCTGTCTGGCCACAAAAACAGTTTCAGTCAATGCTTGGAAAAAAGAACGTTTGTTTTCACTTCTTTCATTGGACATAGTGGCACCTGTTGCGCCTCCGGCTCCCTCTAACCTCAAGGCCATTGATATGGACCCTACCCTGAAAAACCGTGTTCTATCAGACCTGAAGACGATCCTGCCGGATTTGCCCCGCGGCTTGCGGACGGCGGCAAAATATATTGTCGATCACCCATCCGACTTTGGCTTAGATCCGATCCGCGAAACAGCCCGCAAAGCTGGGGTAAGCCCCTACACCCTCGTACGACTGGCAGAGCGGATAAGATTCAGTGGCTTTGAAGAGCTGCGCGAACCCTTCCGCCATGCTCTCGTCTCCTCCGCCGCGGCGGTTGAGCAGCCAGATTGGGTCGATGCGTTCAAAGAACACGGGCCCCTCGGGCAGGTCCAGGCCACAGCGGCGCACAACACGCTCGCGATTGTGCAAAGATCACTGCAACGGCAAATCCCCGAACAATTGCAGCGGATTGTGAAGCTACTTTTCGAGGCAGATACCGTGTATCTAACCGCCACCCGCGCCAGTTATTCGATGGCCTACTACCTACATTATGTGGGCAGAATGGCATTGCCGAGCTTGCAATTGATCCCACGGCATATGACCAGCCCAATTGATGATCTGAACTCAGCAGCAGAAAACGATGTGATGATCGCTATCACATTCACCCCCTATTCCCGTGAGACGATTGAAGCCTGTCGGTTCGCGCATAGCAAAGGCGTCAAGTTGATCATGATCTCAGATAGCGAGATCGTAGACACGCAATTTACGCCAGATGAAACCCTGATCGTCTCGGTCCTCTCTCCGCATCATTTCGGGTGCTACGCTGGTGCAATGGCCGTGATTGAAACCCTCATCGCCTTGCTTGTGGATCATGGAGGTGAAGAATCCAAAAAACGAATCAAGTCATATGAAGACCTGCGTAAAGGCACACAGGCCTATTGGGTGGCCAAAAAAAAACGTTAGGCATCAGAAGGGCATCGTCTGATTGTACGTGCGGGATCGAGCGGGGCGAACCGCCATGCTTTGGTCATGGCCCATCCTCTGTCCACTTTTCTTCGAGGGAGAAGCGACGGACCTACGCTGCGTGACCGTATAACGCTGGCAATCAACCATTCTTGCAACAGATTTAGTCTTACAGCGCTCTTGCCGACCTCGTTATCATAAAGGACATCCAGACCATGTCGAACAAAGCTCTTTTCAGGCCGGCCATCGCGTCCTTTCTGCTTGCCACTGCCGCGCTGGCCCCTGCGCTCTTGTCTGCGCAGAATGCCGCGGTTGACACCTCTGCCGCGGTAAAGGCAGCGGGCTGGGCCGACAACGTCACCATCACCATGGATGCCGATGCCAACACGTTCCGTTACCAATCCAATGGCATTCCTAGCCATGGGTTCGCGGAAAAATACTTGATCCCCAGTGACCCGACCGATCAGCCTTTCAAAGACAAGCCAGCCGAATTCTTCGATGTCGTTAATTCCGCAGAGTATTTCACAGAAACCGAGGTCGACACGACCATCACCACGCGGCCAGTCTTAGTCGAGAATACGACGGAGACTTCACTGGGGCGCATCGGCGTGGCGCTCAGCGGCGCGCAGCTTTTCAATGATTACGAGGACATGGAACGCGCAGTCGTGGCGCAGGACGATCAGGTCATTCACGATCATGTGCCGTTTCTGGACGAATGCAACGGGCACACACTCGTTAACGGGTCCGACTATCACTATCATGGCATTCCGGTCTGCATCTCCGAAGCATTGGGCCAGCCGGGCGAACATTCGGTCATGATCGGCGTGTTGGAAGATGGCTTTCCGGTGTACAGCAATCAGGGCGAAGGTGGCGTCATCGTGACGAACGCCGATCTGGACGCCTGCAGCGGCCACGTTGGCGTGACGCCAGAGTTTCCCGAAGGCATCTACCATTACCATCTGACGGCGGACGAGGCCCCTTACATGATCGATTGCTACCACGGCGCGATCGAAGTGGCGGAGAGAGGGCCCGGTGCCGGAGGCCGCCCTGACTTTGCGGCGGTGGCCGCGCAGTTGGGCATCGCGGAAGTCGAATTGATGAACGCCCTCGGCACATCAACGCCGCCCGACTTCGCAGCTGCGGCTCAGGCGCTGAAGATCAGCGAAGACGATCTACGCGCTGCCATGCCTGGCCCAGGTCAGTAAGGCTAGAGGTCCTTATGCCCCTCGTTTATCAAACAAGGTGCGTTGTTTTTTCTTGAAATAGGTCCAGGCAATAAAGCGACTTGTTTTTTGCCCCTGTGCCATTTCGACGACCTTATATTCAGCAACCCGCGCTTTGCCCAAGATTCGATGGAGCGGTTGAAGATTGTCCTTTTTTGACACCAACGAAGTAAACCACAGGCACTGTTTGGCGAAGTCCATGCTCTCAGCAACCATGCGTGCGATGAACTTTATCTCGCCACCCGGGTACCAAAGCTCAGCGTCTCGGCCGCCAAAGTTGAGTTTGGTTGAGCGTCCTTTGCCAAGGCTCGCCCACTTGCGTTGGGTGCCCTTGTTCGCCTGCTCTTTAGATCCGTGAAACGGTGGATTACACATGGTGACGTGAAAGACATCGTCGGGCTGGATCACGCCGCGAAAGATGTTCTCAGAGTTATTCTGTAGCCTAAGGTCAATGTCCAACTTGTTGACGTCACGGATTTGACGTGCCGATTTAATCGCGTTTGCGTCAACATCGACGCCCGTAAAACGCCAGCCATAAGCGCTCTGGCCTATCAGGGGGTATACCAAGCTCGCACCGGTGCCGATATCCAACGCCTTGATATGGCGTCCCCGAGGGGCTTCTTGGAGGTTATTATCTTTAGCAAGCAGGTCCGCGAGATGGTGAATGTAGTCGACACGGCCAGGTATCGGAGGGCAGAGATACCCAGCCGGGAAATCCCAAAATTCGATATCATAATGCGTTCTTAGCAAGGCCCGATTTAGCATGCGAACAGCCATCGGGTCTTGGAAATCAACCGTCGACTGACCGACGGGATTTTTGATCATGAAGGCCTCAAGCTCAGGTGTCTGGACAACCAACCGCTCAAAATCATAGCCATCTAAGTGCAGATTGCGGGGGTGAAGCTTTGTTTTACTGGCCATGGGGCCCCTTTGTTCAAGTTTGGAGGGCGTCACGGGCCAGAGGGCTTTTTGAGTTTAAGCTTTCAGGTGCAAAGAGTAAAACTATCGTTGTGGCAAATCTTCAGGCGCCGCGGCGGTACGGCCGCACCTGCGCGATGCAATATCACGCATTTAGGTCGCGAAGCTGACTATGGCCATCCCCAAAATTGCGGTAATCCGGCAGCTTCTTTCGCACCTACGGCCCCGAGCCAACATTTTTTGCATCCGTTTACTGTGATGTGCCCAGACCAAACCTAAGTCGACCATTCAACTGCCGTAACTTAATTCCATTTGGGGCCGCATCCGTGGGCCCAAGCAGTTCAACTGGGATTGTCGTAGGGTGCAGTCCAGTTCAGGGCATCAGTCCGCGAGTAAAGCTTCCTGAACATCATCATCCCACCCCAGAAAGAACCTGTCGTTGTCACGGATTACTGGGCGGGCCATTACTTTGGGTTGGGCCGCGATCTGCGCCTCTGCCTCCGAATTCTTCAACCAGTTATTAAGCGCGCGGTAGTCATTTGACTTGCGGTCCACAAGCCGGTCTCCGAATTCTACGATCAACTTCGACAGTTCCGCCTCGCTCAACGGCTCCGACCGAACATCACGAAAAATGACGTCAATTCCCTTCGCTTCTAATGTTTTGCGGGCCCTCTGACAGATTGCGCAAGTCTGTAAGCCGTAGATCATCATGGCGTAATTCCCTTTAAGCATCGATCCCGTAGCCTCATGCATTGATGTGCGCAACACAACCATCCAAACAGCCATATGCGTCAGCTAACGGGCATGCTCGACCGGTTCTGTCGCGTCATAGCCCTTGCGCTGGCTTAAAGGAAAGCTTGCAACAAGGTGTTTCCACCGCCATTCAGTCGGGAATGACCCATTCATCAGCTCAGCACGCAGTTTCATTAGCCACTCTCGGTTGGTCAACGTTTTTTGACGAGCAAGTGGAGCCCGGCGAAGCCGAGCTTGCGCCCATGCGCATCGCAACCGTCCACCGAGACCGGGTCACTGCGATGTCTGAGCATGGCCCAATGAGGCTGAAACTTGCCGCACAGACGAATACGACGGATTTCGCCGTGGGCGACTGGGTTCTGGTGGCGCGCGAAACCCGGCTGCTGGTCCGGCGTCTCACGAGACGGATGCAGTTACAGCGCAAAGCCGAAGGCCGGCGACAAGCGCAGCTTATTGCAGCGAATGTCGACACTCTTTTGATCGTCACATCGTGCAATGATGATTTCAATCCGGCACGATTGGAGCGGTATCTGGCGTTGGCAAACGAGGCTGGGGCGGTCCCTGTGATCGTCCTGACCAAGATCGATCAGACCGCAGAACCCGCACGGTATCTTCGGCAGGCGCAAGCCCTTCAAACCGATCTGGATGCCGTCATGCTGAACGCAAAATCACCTGATGCAGCACTCACATTGGCGCACTGGTGTGGTCCAGGGCAGACCGTCGCCCTTGTCGGGTCGTCCGGGGTCGGTAAGTCGACTTTGCTCAATACGCTGTCGGAGAAGTCTCCCGAGGATGCACAGCCAACAGGTGCCATTCGCGCGGCGGATGCGAAAGGGCGGCATACAACCACCTCGCGATCGCTCCATGCCATCGCCGGTGGCGGCTGGGTGATCGACACGCCGGGAATGCGAACGCTGCATCTGAGCGATGTCTCAGCCGGGCTGAACACTCTGTTTGCAGAGATCGTCGAGCTTGCGTCGCAGTGTCGCTTCCGCGATTGCACACATGCTCATGAACCCGGTTGCGCGGTTCAGGCTGCCACCGCCGATGGGACGCTCGATCCGGCCCGCCTTGACCGGTGGCGTAAGCTTACGGAGGAAAACTCAACCAATACGGTCATCCAGACCGGACCTCGCGGTAACAAGGTTACGAAGACCCCTGGCAAACGCCGCTGACGCGCTTTCGGCCCTAACCTGCCGTTCGCCTCGTGTCTGAGCGCTGCGGTGCCGCTTCACCAGATCGGCCATTCTTTTATCTTGCAGCATTTTCGGCCGGTGAAGGTCGGCAGAGTGGGACGATGCACCATTTCGCTGCAGTTTCGCCAAGGTCCGCTTTGGTGATCAGAGCTGGTCAAAATCGGTCGCTTTCGCCGATGACGTATGAGTTTTGGCCGCCAGATGCTCCAAGGTGTAGCTAATGCGCCCTCGCTCCCCCCCCTCTTGATCTTATGCGTCCAGTACGGCGGCAGCTTTCATGGTGTTTTCCAGGCGCGCGATGAAGCTTTGGGCAGTCAGCCCTTTCAAAAGCGTTTCACGCGCAGTGCGTCTGATTTGGTCGCGCTGTTCCGTGTTCTGCAACACTCCGGTACAGACTTCTTCGAGGTTGCTGTAATCCCAGGCCACCGGAAGATAGGTTTCACCAGGTATAAATATATCCGGATAAGTAACCACATGGGACATGTCCGGTTTTATCAGAATGCTGCCACAGAGGATGGCTTCAAAATCCCGCCAGCAGAGTTCACCATAGCCGAACGGGCTAAGCGTAAGCCAAGAACTGAGCATCTCATTGTAATATTCTTGCTGGGGCACTCGGTTGTTGGGCGCATGCACGCGCATCTTACCCTCAAGGGCGCGCATGGCCTCTACTGCACCATTGCGCATACCGTAGATCCAATTATCGGGCGTGACGCTGGCGCGGCAGGAGATGTCGATCGTCTTAGGTTTGCATAAACTTTCTGCGGAGATATCCCGAGAAAGGTCGTAGATTTTGTCATCCAGCCCAATGTTCCAACCCAATACGATCTTGGCGATTTGATCGTCGTTGAGGGGGTCAGTCTCGGAGATGATGTTGTCGCTAAAATCCACACCGAAGGTCTGATGTGCGTAGTCGGTCAAGTTGGTCTTACCGTGGTAGCTGCGCTTATACGCCTTCAAGTCAGAAAACTTGTGCTTTTTGATATAGGTATCACAGGCATCTATCACTTGCGGCCAGATCACACATTGATCGTCATCGCCGTCAAAAACCAAGCATTTCGCGCCCGCCGCCCGTGCCGCGTCAAACAAGGTTTGCGCAAGCGCCGCTGCCTTGTCGGCGGGCGTGTCAAAGGCCAGCTTCAATCCAACGGCGGCATAGCCAGACAGTTGTTCCTTGCTGATCGACGCAATTCGGTCTGTGGAACCAAACTCAAAAATCAGGCCTAGTTCGGCCGCAATCGTCTGACGGAACCGACGCAGGGGGGCAAATTGTTGTTCGCTGGTCCCCTTCATGCCGTCACTGAGAAGTAGAACCCTGCGGGATTTGCGCCCGGACACAGAGGCCCGTTTAACAGCAATGCGTGTGGCAACGCCTGTATCTAGCAAAGAACGTATCGCACGCCTTGATTTGCGCACGAGTGGCGAAGGCACGCCAGCGTCTGAGCTTAGGGTAAGTTTGGACATATCTGCCTCTGATCGGAATAAAGGGCATTGGCACATAGAAAACCATGCTAGGCAACTTTAAGCTGTGTAGGCTACACACTGTTGCGGGGCTAGGGAGTTTATTCATATGCACATTGGAATGGCAGGGGCAGGATTATCCTGCGCCGTGATCGGGCGGAGCCTTGCTGAGAGTGGCCATAAGATCACGATGTTTGAATCGCGCTCTCATATCGCTGGGAATTGTCACACGGAGCGAGACCCAAAATCTGGCGTGATGGTGCACGCCTATGGCCCTCACATCTTCCATACAAATGATGATGAAGTCTGGGAGTACGTCAACCAGTTCATGAGCTTTAAACCCTACGTAAACCGGGTTAAAGCGACGACAAAGGGCAAGGTGTTTTCGCTCCCGATCAATCTGCTGACGATCAACCAATTCTTTGGTTCCACGATGTCGCCTAACGAAGCACGTGAATTTATCGAAGAACGTGCAGACACATCCATCAAAGAGCCACAGAACTTTGAAGAACAAGCCCTGAAGTTCATCGGGCCGGAACTCTATGAAGCCTTCTTTTTAGGGTACACGCGTAAGCAATGGGGCAAGGAACCCACAGAAATTCCAGCCTCAATCTTAAAGCGGCTGCCGGTGCGGTTCAACTATGACGACAATTACTTCGCCCACCGTCACCAAGGCATGCCGGAGCATGGCTATACGTCGATGGTCGAGAATATCCTCAATCACCCCAACATTGAGGTGAAACTGAACACGAAATTGGACCCCTCTGATGTCGAAGATTATGATCACGTTTTCTGGTCGGGCCCGCTAGACGCCTATTTCAAGCACAAGTTCGGACGTTTGCAGTACCGCACCCTGGACTTCGAGCGCATCGAGAAAAGCGGCGACGCCCAAGGTTGCGCGGTAATGAATTACACCGATGAAGAAGTGCCTTGGACTCGGATCACAGAGCATAAGCATTTCAGTCCGTGGGAGGCGCATGACAAAACAGTTCTGTTCCGCGAATATAGCCGTTCCTGTGAACCCGACGACATCCCGTATTATCCGATCCACCGCACCGATGGAGATACGCTGTTAGAACAGTACCAAGAGGCCGCCGCCGCAGAGGAAGGCGTAACCTTCATAGGACGGTTGGGGACCTATCGGTATATGGATATGGATGTCACGATCCGTGCGGCCTTGGACACTTTGGCAGAATGGCGCGGTGCCCACGCCAGCTAAGGCGCATGAGCTTCAGCACCATGGAATATTCCAAGAGAACTCGCGGCAGGTGAACACGAAACGTCTTCGGTCTTCGATACACCAAAGCAGGCCTCAGGAGTGTTTGCCTAGAAATACAGAACTCAGCGGCAAGAGGCCGCTGAAAGGCCAGACCATGGCCTACAAATTGCGAAGCAACCCCGGCAACCGACTGGGCAGATACGCAGACAAGATTGAAGCAGCCCGAGAACAGGCGCTGTCAGACCAATGCGAACCAGTCTCTGTTCTCCAGCAACCTCAATCTGTTAGGCTGCGCAGAGACCGCGCCACTCGGTAAGAGCAGCGGCACGGTTCAGCTTGAAATTTGATCGGCTGTAAAGGTGGCGCTCCGCGTTGAAATGGTGGTGGACTGAGCCATGAACGGCGGCGAATTTCTGTAAAGTTTGCATGCGTCTAAAGCGAAGCATGGCCCGCTCTCTTCGCCTAAATGGTTGGCGTGAATCCTCAGCGCGATTATTGAGCCATCGGCCGGTTTCCTGTTTATCGACATTGCCCACGACCTTCATCGCCGCGCAGTAGGAACGTAGCTTATCGGTGACGAAGATCTGTGGTCGACCATGACGTTTCATTGTTCTTAGTAAGCATTTCAATGCTGCCTTTCGATCTCGGCGCTTTGTGACAAAGCTTTCCAGGACTTCCCCCTCGTGATCCACAGCCCGCCAAAGGTAGTGCGTCTCGCCGTTGATCCTCACGAACACCTCGTCCAAGTGCCACCGCCAATTTGAATATGCGTGCATCTGGCTGACCCTATTCTTGCCGATCTCTGCGGCAAACGAAGGGCCAAATCTGTTCTACCAAAATCGAACCGTCTCATAACTGATGTCGATGCCGCGTTCGTTCAAAGGTCCTCCACGTTCCGGAGCGAAAGTGGAAACCTAACATACATCATCACGGCCAAGCGGATGATCTCGGGGCTCGTCTAGAAAAAACAAAAGAGGGAACGTATTGTCTTACACAGAAGCTAAGTGCTCGCCCTGCCCGCCTCAACAAGTTCTCTTTCGACAGCGCCGATGCCACCGATACCGGATCGTTTCATGGCAGACATTTCAATTATTTTTCTATTGGATCGAAAGGATGATAGAATTCTCTTCTGGGGAATGCGCAAACGGGCGGTAAACAAATGGATTTCGGTATTTCTGGCGGCACAAAAAAGCTGCTCAGAGACGGGCTGCACCGCATTTGCACGGCCCAGCAAACCCTCGATCGAATTCTGCCGATCAAGCATAAATTTGGGATTACCCGCATTGCGAATGTTACAGGTTTGGATCGTGTCGGGTTACCGGTTGTATTGGCCATCAGACCCAATGCACGCTCCATTTCGGTATCTCAGGGAAAAGGTTCGACGCTTGTTCTTGCCAAGGTCTCCGCTTTAATGGAGGCGATCGAAATCTGGCATGCAGAGCATTTTGACCGACCAGTTTTCTTTGCGCGTTTTGACGATCTGTCTGAGCAACATGATTTTATTGACCTGACACGACTGCCGGAAGTTCGTGGGCGCACCCGCAACAGCGCAGAACGCCTACACTGGGTCTACGCACAGGAATTGATGAGCGGTAGAAAGGTGCTTGTTCCCGTAGAAATGGTGCAAACTGATTACACCCACCCGCTCTTTCCCGGCACAGGATGTTTTCCCTCAAGTACCAACGGTCTGGCCTCGGGGAACAGTGAGCTTGAGGCGACATGCCATGCGATATGCGAAGTGATCGAACGTGATGCTTTGGCTTTGTGGCATCATGGCTCTCCCGACGCGCAGAAGTCGTCGCAGCTTGACCTAAACACCGTCGATGATCCAATTTGTTTGGAGGCCTTACGGAAATTCGCGGAAGCTGGTCTGGAGTGTTTTGTATGGAATGTGACGTCCGATGTCGCAGTGGCCTCCTTTATGTGCGTGATCTTTGACCGCCAGTCAGAAACGGACCATCTCGGGCTAGGATCAGGAACCCATCCGGACCGCTCGGTCGCGCTGGAAAGAGCGCTAAACGAAGCGGCGCAGACGCGGTTGAACTATATCTCCGGTGCCCGAGAGGACCTGTCATTTGAAGAATACAGCGCGTCCGGCCGAGCGCAGAAAATGACGGAATTTGCGGTTGCTCTTAGCGGACCGATGCCTTCGCTGAAATTTTGCGATGTCCCTTCATCTTCCAACATTGATCTGGAAAGCGATCTTAATTTTCTCAAGAAGTGCTTGTGGAGTGCTGGAATCAATGAGGTTGCTGTTGTCGGTCTTGGGCGTGAAGAATTCCGAATTTCAGTTGTACGGGTGATCGTGCCGGGGCTTGAAGCTCCGCATGACGACGAAGGGTATGTCGCGGGCGTCCGCGCCCGCCGTCTCAGTGGAGAAGGAACTATGGGGTGATCGTCTTTGCCGGGCCATCTCTTTGCGATACCGATTTCTTGCAGGGTTCCGCACTCGAAATCCGGCCCCCCGTGCGTCAGGGCGATGTCTATTTGGCAACGCTCGAAAAACCTAAGGCGATCGGCATTATCGATGGGTATTTCGACGGAACTCCCTCAGTCTGGCATAAGGAAATCCTATGGGCGATATCACAAGGTATTACAGTGCTTGGCGCGTCCAGCATGGGTGCCTTGCGCGCTGCTGAGCTTGATACATTTGGCATGATTGGTGTTGGGGCGATCTATGTCGACTACCGCGACGGAATATTGGAAGGTGATGATGAAGTCGCACTAGCACACGGACCGGCTGAACTTGGTTTCACGCGGTTGAGCGTTGCAATGGTTAACGTTCGGGCAACTCTCAAGGCAGCGGTTCTCGCAAACGTACTTTCCCGGACCGAAGCCGGTGAATTAGCTGTCCGGGCCAAGAATATCTTTTTTAAAGACAGAACATGGGAGAGCGTTCTGTCAGAAACTGATACGGGGCTAAACGATCGCGAAAACCTAAAGGCTTGGATTGCAGCGAACGAGGTCGATCAG
Organism: Sulfitobacter indolifex; assembly: GCF_022788655.1. NCBI lineage: Bacteria > Pseudomonadati > Pseudomonadota > Alphaproteobacteria > Rhodobacterales > Roseobacteraceae > Sulfitobacter > Sulfitobacter indolifex. Next base: position 1,985,100 of record NZ_CP084951.1, read on the forward strand.
AAACGCATTGATGCCGGATTTCTTCTGGAGCGCATGATCACGGTTGGGTTGGAAACACCTGACATCGACTTTCATTTTGAGCGTACCGATCTTTGGGTCCACGCCACCCGGACTTGGAAAAGTCGCCAAACGAAGTGCAATAACGCGGACAGCGGAACTTACAACCTATTGGGGAATAACAACTTTCTCAGCTAATTTCAGTCGGCATGTGGTAAGCTGCGTCTCAGAAATTAAGGCGCACGTAGCGAGAGGGAAGCAAATCCATGCAGGGCACGCGGTTCCGACTGTTCCCTCAACCCCAATTTCTGAAAGATTTTTCTGAGCCAGAAATTGTTCTTGTCTCATCCGTCGCAGGGAGCCTTGGGCCGGGCCCCTCGGATGATCGCATGTATGCAATATTTCCCATCGGTAAGACCGCCCCCTATGGCATTGCGCCCGACGGTTCTGCGGTTTTGACACCTGCATGGCAGGGACAGGTTGAGGATCCTGCTTATCCTGACGAATACGGCAATTTCGACTACCTCGAACCTGGCACTCCACAATTCGAAACTGCGCACCTATTCGGAACTGTTCGATTTGTGATGGATATTTGGGAGGGATATTTCGGGCGGGAGATCCCTTGGCAGAGCGACGGCACTTATGACCGCGTCGAACTGACCATCCTGCCCTCGCTTGAAAACGCCTATTCCGGCTTTGGATTTCTTGAGATGGGCGGCGACCGTAGCGATGGGGGATATACACCCTTCAGTCTCAACTTTGATGTTATTGCCCATGAATTGGGTCACGCGATCATCTATTCTGAAGTGGGCGTCCCCGATCCAGAAAACGTGACCGGGGAGTATTTCGGGTTTCACGAAAGCGCTGCCGATCTTGTTGCGCTCCTCTCGTCGCTGCATTTTAACTCGCTGGTAGATAAACTGCTCGAACAAACGCGCGGTAATCTGTACACGCTTAACGCGGCAAGTCGGATCGCCGAACTGTCCGAGAACAAGCAGATCCGAGTGGCCGCCAACGACTCGCGGCTGAGTGATTTTGCTAAGGGCTGGGTCAAGGAACACCATCTAGCCCAGCCGCTTACCGGTGCATTCTTCGATATCTTCGTGGATATCTTTCATGAGATGCTGCTCGACTACGGTGCGATTTCACCTGAGCTTGAAGAGTTGTCCGACAAATTGTTGGCGACGCCTGAATATGCGACTGTCATGCAGGCTATGTTCGACGAAGCGTTTGCCGCCAATCCGGCAGCGTTTAATCTGGCCCTGGTTGATGCACGTGACATCTTGGGGACCTATCTGGCGGACACCTGGAAAGAGTTAAAAAATGTTCAACTCGATTTTGTCGAAGTGGCTGATTTATTCGTGGAAATTGACCGCCGACATACGGGAGGCCGATTTGCACGGCTGATCCGCGGCAACTTTGATATGCGTGACATCGGCTATGCGAAAGTCGGGCCACAACTCCAGCCGCTCGACAAGGGCAGCCACGCAAATTCCGTGCGGACTATGGTGCCGATGGACTAAAACGGAATACTGCGCTACCATTTCAATGCTTTAGGTTGAATTTTCTTCCAGGATTCTCATTTAAGGAATGTCGCTATGAAAGAGTCAATCCACTCCTCAGCAACGATCGTTATATTTGGTCGTGTGGTTGATGATTTGCAGGTGAGCATTTCTGCGGAAGACAAAAAGGCAAAGAGAGACCCGAAATTTGCGCGGGCCTATGGCTTTACTTTTGACGGCACGTATCTCGAACTGACGTCTCCTGTACTCTTTCTAGTAGATGGAAATGGCGAAGAGGCGGACGATATCGAGCTTCCGGGTCCTAATCCGCGCGATAAGAAGTTCTATGAAAACCTGCGCGCTTGGACGGTCAAGCGCACGGATGAGACGATCCGATTGGATGTTGATTCTGGTAGGTTCGAAAACCTTCTGCCCGATACCGGCGGCGATGGCGGGGCTGGCGTGTCGGGTGCGCGCGTATCAGGCGCTCGGGTTTCAGGAGCGCGCGTATCAGGCGCTCGGGTATCGGGTGCGCGGGTCTCGGGTGCTCGGATCAGCGGTGCACGCGGAGATGCCAGCGACTGATCCAATTAGCGTTTGCTGGCCTTACTATTCGTTATAGTCCAGCACGTTTTAGGCCTTCCAGAAAGTGCTCAACGTCTTCTGGGTATTTGTCCGGTTGAACATCGGCCCAACGTTCGGCAGCAAAGTCCGGATGCGCTCTGCGTACCCGATCCGCTTCGGACTGGGCTTCGTCTTTCCGCCCAAGGTACGCATAGGAGGCAGCTAATATCCGTCTTCCTTCGGTCGGATTTTGCATCTTTTGGATTGTTTTGATTGCGTCATCATAGCGCTTAAGGTTGAAATATGCCCCCCCGAGGTGCCAGACATATTGATCAGGATAAAATGGGTTGAGCCGCATAGCTTTCTGTAAAAGATCGATGGACTCTTCTGACCGACCTGAATGCGCTAATGCGTCAGCCATGTCGGACATCACATTGGCATCGTTGGGGTTCAATTTCAGAGCACGGTCATAGGCATTGAGCGCCGCTTCATGCTCCTTCCGGTAAAGATGCGCAAAGCCCAACTCGCCGAACCCGCGCGCATCGCTTCCATCCATTTCAATGGCGCGCTGCGCAAATACTAGGGCTTCGTCAAGCGAGTTCGCGGTGTCCTCAGACCAGTCGTAGCGCCAGATTAAATTGGACGTCCGCGAACTTGCGGCGTAGGCCCGTGAGTACGAACTGTCACTCTCCAAAGCGGCCTCAAACAGCGAGCGGGCGTTTTGCACGTCTTTTTGGGTGTACCGTGACAAATACCTTTCACCCTTGAGCACGATCCCATAGGCCAGCAAATTTGCGGGCGGCAGCAGGCGCGTTCGTTCTTGTTCAGTAACCTCGATTTGGGCCGCTGTCGCCGACACGATGACTTGATTGATTTCGTCCTGCAAATCAAAGAGGTCTTCGATATTGCGATTGTATTGCTCGCCCCAAATCGTGCGGTTCAGCAGCGCGTCCAGTAGCTGGATGGTAATCCTCAGCCGGGCTCCGGATTTTCGGACGGACCCCTCTACAACGTAGCGCACCCTCAGTTCGCTTGCCACTTGCTTTGGCGCTTTGAGCCGGTCGCGGTACATGTAAGCGGAATCGCGAGAGATAACGAAGAGATTGTGAAAGCGCGACAGGCTGGTGGTAACGTCCTCCGTTAGGCCCTCAGCAAACCATTTGTCGTCCTCGCTGTTGCCCTGAAACTCGAAGGGCAGCACAACAATGGACTGATTTGGAATAGCCCTTTCCCGGTAGTCGACCGATCTGTTGATATCGCGCCTCAATCCCGGCGTCATTGCCGCGGAGGCCGGGTTTTCATGAACCTGAAAGACATCGACTGTTTTGCCGATATTTTTGAAATCGTGGCCGCCAAGATATTCGTACCCATATTGAAGGTTGTTGCTGACATGATCGTAGGTCGCGCCCGAAATGCAAATTCGTCCGGGATTTGAAAACGCCTCAATCCGGGCAGCGATATTGATGCTCTCACCCGAAATATCGTCTCCCTGAACAAGAACTTCGCCGAGATTGATGCCGAAGCGAAACCATATCTGTTCGTTTGCGGCCAGGCTCTGGTTCATCTCGCTGCAGATCTTCTGCATCTCGACGGCGAAGGTGACGGCATCAACGGCGCTTTCAAAAATCATGAACGCGTTGTCACCCGCCGACCCCTTAAATTCCCCAGAGAACGCATCGATCTCGCTCCGAAAAATATCTAGCCGCTCTCGCACTGCGTCTGCGGTTCCCTCTTCGTCGACGCTCATCATTCGGCTAAAGTCCGCAACGTCTGCGAATACTATTGCAACCAGCCTCCTCTTCTTTCTGGAGGTCGAACGCGCTGATGCTTTGAGCTTACTCACCTGCGTTCGTCCAGCATGTGGGCTTAAACACGACCTTGGAATTCTGCGTTAAAGCTTCAAAAACCGACTTCCGTGTTTGCTCCCACTCAGAACTAAGCAGCCCGGCAATAATGACATCACGCCTTTTGCCGTCCGAGAACCACCCCCCCCGAAACCGCCCCTCTTCCTGAAATCCTAGCGAGGTGAGAGTGGACCGGGTCGCTGAATTGTCTTCTCTGTAATAGGTCGACACCCGGTATAGCCGAAGCTGCCTGAACGCGAGTTCCAGCAGGCTGATCGACATGGCCGTCGCAAGGCCTTTCCGGCGAAACTGCCGCCCCACAAATGCGGGAACGATGGCATCACCGTGGATGTAATTGATGGCCTCCAGTCCCGCGATGCCCGCCGGCCGCCCATCAGCGCTGATCGCGATGAACCAAAAGGCTGTCGGGTTGGTCGCGTACTCCAACGACTTTTTCCAGCTGCCTTTCATAGCGTCCAGATTTGTTGGAATGGGACTGCTTCGCTCAAACAGCGCTACATCTTTGAAGTCCCAAAACCATTCGGAAAACGTCGATATATCGTCCAAAGACATCGGGCGGAATGTAAAGCAATCAACACTTGGTTTCGCAGCCATACGGTTTTGCCCTAGTCTTTCCGGCCAATCGAAGGGAAACCAATCAAGCAGTCGGAAAAGTTTGGTATGACACCCGCGTGGCACTCACTAACACAGTTTTCTGATGTAACTCCGACTGTACCTGTTTTTGCGTCCTGATGCCAACTTTCTTCGCCTGTCGACCGCGGCTGTCACAGTTGTACGTGAATTCGAACGCAAAGGATCGGTTTTTGGGCGACCTGAGCCCCGGCCTCACGAATGGTTTAGTGAGATGTACGACTGCATCCCACGGCGCCGCGGCTAGACATAGCCAGCTACGACCTGCAAAAGCTTGTAGGCGGTAGGCGCGTCGTTCTTGACCACCGCAAAGAAATCTTCCGCGCTGATGCGCAGGCATGTTAGATCGGTTGTGGCGCGCATATCGAGGGCCCGTGGCACGCCGCGGATTAAACCAAGTTCCCCCACGAGATCGCCCGGTGACGAAACAGTGACAATTTGGTTGTCGCCATCTTGTCGGGGGTCCAGCAACTCCGCCGTCCCTTCCAATATCAGAAATGCGCCAATCGACGGGTCGTCGCCTTGACGAAAGACGTAGTCGCCGGCGGCGGCATGATACCAGCGTGCACCAAATGCAAGCAGTTGCAACTGCTTGCGCGCAAGACCTGAAAGCAATTCGGCGCGTTGCAGCGCGCGCAGTTTCCGCGCCATATCTGCACTGAACGTCTGATGTTTCTCCCCCTCCCCATCGCTGACCATGCCAGACAACCGCCCTTGCTGCATGAGGAGATGATGGTCGAATTTTTCGGGTAGCGCGATATCAGAGCCTAAACAAATGATTATGGTCTGGGGTAAAAGATTGCGGAGCTGAACGTGCAAGTTTTTGCTAATTTCCGCATCAAAACTCGCAAGCGGTTGGTCCAGTATCAAAACATCTGGCCGCTTGACAGTCGCCCGGCCCAGAGCGACCGTTTCGGAAAGCATTGCTGACAAATTCCTCCCCCCCAAGGTGACTGGGAGATAGAATAATTGTCCTAGAATAGCCCCCTGCAGCCCAGCAGAGCGCAGCCGTTTCCCGACGAGCGACAGGAGAGCTTTGGCGTTTACGCCATCTTTGATTTTGCCGAACAAGGCGTTCTCAAGAACGGAGAGCCCTTCAACCGGTGCATCGGTGCTTAGCGGTACAAATATGTCTTGGGTTGTTTCCTGTAGGGTGGCGGAATGTGCGCGGCGCATTTGCATGACCCGCGTCATAATATCAGCAGGAAATGCCGGGCCAATTTTCTCCGCGGGGATTACGAGAGAAACAGCAAGCAACTGCGCTTTCTGACTTAGTGACAGAGGGGCGCCCCGGCGGTAGACGGGCAAGAGTTCCAGCGCCGCTTCAAAAGACGATGGCTGCAGGCCGAGCTTGCGAAACAGAGGGTGATCGGTACCGTCTACTCCAAAGATTTTATCCAAGAGATCAACGACATCTGCGGCCAGCTGAAGTAGATCGTCCTCTAGGTCCAGCTTGTCCAAAAGCAACGCAAAGGATGGGTGTTCAATCAGGACCTGCGCTGTGACGGGGACCAGCGGCATCGCAAAAATCAGGTTTTCTGCCACCGGCAATGCGGGGTTGTATGTCGTTTCGTCGAAAAAGGCGACCTGATCCGCCAGTCCGGCACCGCGCACTTCTGTGGCAATTTCCGCGCGCAGATCGGTGAGTTTGCGAGCAAGTTCGGGATGCCGCTTTGGGAACAATTTTTGCTCAATGGCACGATCTAACAAGAAATCATTCAATCCGATACTGGTGATCAGTTCGATCCACCAATCTTGCAAGGCTTCGATGTCGGTTACTTTCGCGGCAGCAGCGTCAAGCCATGGCACATCCAGCGGATCGGTGCTGTTACCGGTGCGCTCACTCTCCACAATAACCGCCATATCAGGTGGCGGAACCTGTGGGCTGGTGAGCAGCGCCATATTGAAGTTGTCGCCCAACAGGCCCTCAAACAGGACGGGTGCAGTGCCGACGTAGCCGATCCGGCTAGCGATTGTGATTTGATGGAGCGCGCTGAGGTTCTGGCCCGCGATGTGCACCTGGCCGTGCGATGGCAGAAGTTCGCGTGTTAGTAACATCGACAAAGCGCGACGGTCTTGCTCGTCCGGCACGGTGATGGCGATAGAGCTGGCAGCTGGGAAAGTGGCATTCAGATCGTTTAGAACGGTTGCCCCTTCCGCATCCACTACGCTAACGCCACGCAATTCGATGTCACCAACCAACTGCGGATTGTCCAACGCTGCGCCCTCAAATAGTGATGTATCTATCATCTGCTGCGGCGCGAAACGGTCTATAATCGTTTCCCATCGCATCGCCATATCCTGCGATTGGTTGTAGTAGATTAGAAGCTCTCTCCAAGGGCTAGAGAGATCTTTGTATGCTGCCAGGGCGGCCACCAAAGCGCCCACCGTGATTTCGCCTTTAATCGCCAGAAAGCCGCCAATCGTATAGAAAAGGAATGGCGTGAGTTGACCGATGAAGTTGTTCACGAACTTCATGAAATACTTTTTTCGATAGATCTGGAAACGAACGTGATAGAGGCGCCCCAGACGGGCTGAAATCATCGCCAGACGGTGGCGCCAGCCGCGGTTCAGACGCAGTGTCAAGGCACCTGCCGCACTCTCCCCAATTTCGCTGGCGAGCGCGCGCACTTCAATGACGCGGGCCTTGTTCAGCACATTGATCTGGCGCTGCATCCTTGGAATAATCCATGCCTGTAAAGGGATCATGGCGCAGGCGGCGATGCCAAAGGCAAAGCTCTGGACAAATAGAAAGCCCAAAATCGTGAGCATCTGCCCCGCCTGAAGGATAGGCTGGGAAACCGCGTTCCCCATGAGCCCGCCCATCGGTTCAACCTCCGATGTGACCATGCTGACCAACTCACCCTGACTGGTGCGCTCAAAGTAGGGGGACGGAAACCGCAAGATCCGCGCAATGAGCGTATAGCGCAGCCGCCGTAGCATGCGCTCGGAAAGCACACCGGTCATTGTGTTGATCCGCATTTTCATCGCGCCGTGGGCCAGCACCGACGCTAAAAACAGGCCACACAACATCATTAGAAACGTGATCTGACCGAACTCAACGCCCTGAACCGTAACGGTTCCGCCCTCCGCACCGATGGCATCGTTGATAATGCGCTTGGGTAGTTCGAGGGTCAGATACAGCAAAGGAAAGAGGACCAGCGTTGCCGTAAGCAAGATTAGCTGTTCGCGCTTCGAGAACTTCCAGATGAAAGCAAAGAGTGAGCGTTCGATACTCTATCCTTCCAGAGTAGTTCTGAACAAGCGTAGGTTTCACTCTACGGCACCCCTCGTTGTATTCCAAGAAAATGCGCCAGCGTGCCTATGTCGGACACCCCTCAAGCCGAGCCGGCACTGTGCGGCAAGGCAAACGCTGCGGCGGATGCCGCAACAGCCTACTGCCTGCTCTCGCTGCATCGTTGACAGCACCATCTACATAGTCGGTCTGGTCTTGCATTGCGTTACAGCTAAGCCACCATCTGGTCCATGATCAGTCGATCTGGGCTTTTAACCGTTCGTATTTAATCGAATTGCTGGACGGCGGAGCGACGCCAATTAGCCATCTAAATGTTGAAGATAATCTGCAGTAAGCATTAGGCGTCTCTGCTTCGCAAATCGCAACGCGAGTGACTGTAATTACCCATCAATTACAGCTCGAATGCGACGCACATAGGAGAGACTAGGGTGGGTGGCGGAGGGGGTGTCCGCGATTACTTTCCTTGAACAATCTGATTATAAACACTTATATTCTGAAATATATCTCTAATACCACAAAAAGTACCACCCCTCGTAAGAGCCAGCCCCTGCCGTAAATGTTGAAAGAGCTCTGGAACATCCCTGATGTGACGGGCTCTTGTGATCGTTTCCACCATAAAATTTCTTCGAGGCGGCATAGCGTTTTGAAGTAAGCGGTGTCTGGCCAGCACTTGGGATCAGCTTGACGGCTGGAAATTCCAAGGAAGAAGGTCGTCGATGCGATTGGCAGGATGACCTGACGCAATCGCTTCAAGGGTCGCTTTGAGGTATGCGAACGGTTCGACATCATTGACCTTCGCGGTGGCGATGAGAGATGCGATGCGGCCCCAGGCGTGACCACCTTCGTCGTGACCGGCAAAAAGCGCATTTTTTCGCGTCAGGGCAATTGGGCGGATCAAGTTCTCGACGGCATTGGAGTCAATCTCGACCCGACCGTCGTGCAGAAAGGTTTGCAGCCCGCTCCATTGCCGATGGATATAGGTCAACTTTTCGCCGAGGCGGGACTTCGAGGAGATCCGGCGCCGTTGGTTCTGAAGCCACTCGCCGAACTCTGCAATCAATGGCGCCGTGCGGGTCTGGCGTGCCGAGAGGCGCTGACCGGGACCCATCCCACGGATCTCGCTTTCAATGCGGTAGAACTCCGCGATCCGACGCAGCCCTTCTGCGGCGATCTCTGAGCCGTCTCGATCAAAGACTTCTTTCAGCTTGCGACGCGCGTGTGCCCAACAATACGCGACGGAGATCGGCGCGCCGCCTTTCCGCGACGGGCGCGTCAGCCGATTGTAGCCAGCATAGCCGTCCAGTTGCAGAGTGCCGTCAAAGCCCTGCAAGATCTGTTCTGCATTCTGCCCCGCACGACCCGGGGCATAGGTGAAGACAACGCCTGGTGGATCATCTCCACCCCATCCTCGGTCGTCGCGCGCCAGTGCCCAAAGGTATCCGGTCTTCGTGCGGCCTCGACCTGGGTCCAGGACGGGGGCCGTTGTCTCATCCATAAATAGCTTGCCGGACTTCTTTAGATGCTCAGCCAAGCGGTCCACGACAGGGCCAAGATGGAAAGCCGCTGTGCCGACCCAATCGGCCAAAGTGCTACGGTGGATATCGACGCCGGAGCGGGCAAGGATTTGGCTTTGGCGATACAACGGCAGGTGGTCTGAGAATTTGCTGACCAGCACATGTGCGATGGCACCCTCAGTCGGCAACCCGCCTTCGATCAGATACGCAGGAGCCGGGGCCTGCGTGATACCTTCAGCGCAGGAACGGCAAGCATATTTGGGGCGAACGGTGACGATGACACGCAGCTGCGCTGGAATGATATCCAGCCGCTCGGTGCGGTCTTCGCCTATACGGTGCATCTCGCCACATCCGCAGGGGCAGTTCAAACTCTGAGGCTCGACCACCCGTTCAACCCGTGGAAGGTCTGCGGGAAGATTGCCACGGTTACGCCGGGCAGCTTTGCGAGGCCGTGCCTCTGAGAAGGTCTGCTCAGCTTGCTGAGTCTCAACTTCGGCGACGGCCACCTCAAGGTCTTCAAAAGCCAGCTGACGCTCATCCTCGCTTAACTTCTCCGACCGCTTGCCATGTGTGGCGTTCTTGAGTTCGGCAATAAGGTGCTCCAGACGCTTAACCAAAACTTCCAGCTCAGATGTTTTGGTTTGCAGCCCGGTCGTCTCTTGCTTCAGCGATTTGTTCTCGCGCAGCACCGCCAAGACAGCTTCACGCTGGCTCTCGGGGATGGCAGATAAATCGATGGGCGGCAAGTTAGACATGCCCGGATTATAGCTTGATTTACGCCCAAATGGGCAGGCTTTTTGCGCCCCCGAGTCACTCTGCCGCAGCCGGTCTGCGGGGTTCTAACGAACGCACCCGGCGCCAGTCCAACCCTGCAAATAACGCCTCGAATTGGGGGCGGTTCAAGGTGATCGCGCCATCTCGAATGGCTGGCCAAATGAAGCTGTTCTCCTCAAGTCGTTTGTAGGTCATCACGAGCCCGCTCCCGTCCCAGAACAAAATCTTCATCCTGTCAGCCCGCTTGGCGCGGAATACAAAGACTGTTCCGGTAAAGGGGTCTTGGGCCAATGCCGACTGCACCATCGAAGCCAATCCATCGTGTCCTTTACGGAAGTCCACCGGCCGCGTTGCAACCAATATCCGAATGCCTTGCGATGGCATCAGCATGAAGAAGCTTCAAGCGCATGAGCGATCTTTGCAATCCTAACCGCCGGTGTCTGCAACGGCAGCTCGATGGCGATCTGTCCAAAGATTAATCTGATCGCCTCATTCGGAACAGTCAGAGCTTCTGTGGGCTCTTCCGGCGCAGCAGAAACCACCAACGGAGCGAAGAGTGGCTCGTCAGTCTCCGGGGCGGGTAACAACAGCTTCCCTTGCTTAGCCTGTCGGCGCCACGCCGATAGCTGGTTCGGAAGGATGCCATACCGCTCAGCGACAGCGTTCACCGTTGCGCCGACCTCAAGCGTGTCCGCCACCGCCCGCGCCTTTGCGGTATCCGACCAACGGCGGTGGCCGGACGCATAAATCTCAACGCCCAGTGATCTGAGAAACGAATTTGTAGCGCACATTGCGAAACGCACTCCCCATCATAAGATGGGTTCGTTCTCGCAGTCCTGATCACACCCTACAACGTGCCCTCGGGCCACCGCTTACGTTTTGAACGCAAATGTTGTTATGGCACATAGCAACGACCGACATGCGGACTGTGCTGACATTCGAGGCTGTTGCGCCAATGTCGGCTTTGGCGGATGGAAGGGTAAGAAACTGTATTTTTGGCTGAAAAGTTCCGTCATGGAGCATTTGACAGAAACGTCAAAATGGTCCCTTGGGCGGCATGCTTCAACTCGGGGGCACGAGGCTCCAGACGACGGAGTAAGACACTGCCGCGTACGTGAACTGGTCGAACCGCAGGACCGCAAGCCGCATCAGATCCGCGTTTTGGTTTTCGGCAGCTACCCGAGCCAAGGCCAAGGCCCGCTGCGCCTGTCGCGCCTCGCGCAACAAGAACTCTGCCAACGCCCGGTCGGTTACTTCGCCGTCGATGTTCGTGGTCACAAAGTTCACGGCCGCTTTTAGCGCCAGCGCGCTTCGTCCGGAATCGTCAGCGTTTTCTGCGTTCTCGTCCGGCGGGACGACGTCACCTATCAGAAGTACCTCTTCGGATGCCGAACCGAGGTTATCATCCAATATGCTGATCAGATCATCTAAAGCTTTGATCGCACTCTCGAGACTCTCGGAGCCCACCGTCAAAGAACCCGCTTCTTCGATAGCCCTTACCATTTCGGCGACGGCTGCGATGGCGGTCGCCGTTTGGATCGACACGCTTCGCTCCACCTCATCCGGCATTTGGCTCTTCGACTGACTGTTCGAGGTCAGAGTGGCTGACACGGGGGCGGCCAATACCAAGGCACATGACACCAATAGCACGCGCGCTAAGAACACAACGGCGGGGAAAGCGAATTGCCTATTGCCCATCTTCAAGTGCCTCCAAATTTTTTACGGTACAAGCCTCACTGCCCGACAGCCCAAGAATGGTGTGAGTTCGCGCAACAAAAGGTTCAGGATAAAATTTCTTCAGCTTGGTCCAGACCGCTTCGAAATCCGGCTGACCGAAAACGAACCCGCAGTAGTCAACAAGATAGAGTGCGCGCATCCCATCGCCGACGACCTCTTCGTCCATCAGGTGCTGCGCAGAGAAATGAAAATTGATCCCTTCGCCGGTAGTCGCCAAGCCGTTCTTCAACTCCCGACCCAACTGACGCCCCTCGCGAGCCAGCTGGTAAACTGTCGTTGCGCTGATCTGGTCGACTTGTCTTGTGAATGAACAGGTTGTGACAGCGAATCCTAGAACAGCCACCAGCACCGCAAGTGGGCTTAGAAGCTGGCCAGCTCTCGATACGAACATCCAGAAGCGGTTCTCATTGTTGGTCAGGTGAACCGCAATGGTGGCCTCGTCGCTAGCACCTGGCTGAATGGCAAGCGTCTCAATTTGAGAGAGCCGCTCCTCAAGTGCAGCATTGCTGCGCTGCAGCGCTGCGACAGCGTCTTCCGGCGTGCGGGGTAGCGCGGGCTCGTCTTGCATCTGAGAACCAGAAAATAAGGCGAATTACGTTTAAACTTCTGGTTGCACTATAGCACACTTCTTCGGACAGCGAAACTCTCGCGCCTTGTAACCCGACCGACAGACCACCATTCGAACCATTTCGAGATTCAAGCAGACGTCCATTTTTACAGTGTAGCGAGCTTGGGGTTTGTGGGCTCGACGAAAGTGCTTGTAGCTCCTTGGGCGATGTCCAACATCACTGAATACGTTTAGACCACAAACTTTTTGCGATTACCTGTTAGGTTCTGGCGGGCCTTTGGCCACTCCCCGAAAACCGGACGCTCGTGCAAAACGCAGCAGTAGTTAAAGTGGGCTTACTCCGGACGTTTGCGGCCCAACACGCCAAGGTTCGCACTGCGGACGGAGCAGACATTTGACGTCGTTCATCTCAATGTCCGCTTTCGCGACTACAGGTGGTCGAGGCGCCCGATGCATTGGAAATTACGACTGGAGCTTTATAACTTCTGTCTCTTTTCCATCGACGATTACTCTGTGCAGAACACCGTCAGCCTCAATTTCAAAAATGTGGCGGACATATCTAAGGCTCAACGTTGGGACATTCTCCCGTATTTCGTCACTTCGAGGTATTTCACCAATGCTTTCGCTATCACCAATGTGTCCGGCCCGGTAGCTCAGAAGGCGAACGGTTTTAGGAAGACCGCCCATTTCGTTGCAAACAGCTTCAACTGCAATCGCAGCCGCCCCGTTTCGTGCAAGCACGACCGGCTTCCCAAAAAACGACCTGACTTTTCTGCTGATCTCTGCCCAAGCGGAGAGGTTGTCATTGATGGGTTTGCCAAGAAAAAAGGCACTTAGGAGCACAGTCCAAAGCGGAACTGTCGTGGTGGCGATAACCGTCAGAAACGCAGGTATATCAGCGCCGGGACCGATGTTCGCTTCCGCAAATTTACATTTGAAATCGCGTTCAAGGTCCTGTCGATAACGCTCGCTGTCTTCTTCCCAAGTTTCCTCATCTCCACCATAGGTTTCATCCACGACAAGGATGAAAATCTGTGAAATTTTTTCTTCGGGCTGTGGCATCAATTTCCTCACGAGGGCGAACCGTTGCTTCGTTCTATCGTAACGCCAACTCATTGTCTGCGCCCGCATTGCAGACATTGGTGCTCACGGCAGCATTTGGTAACTTTGGGCTCGGAGCGGTCGTTAGCTGCGCTTCGCATGGTGGTCGTCCACGCGGGACGAAGCACTATTCCGAGAAAGTGACCTCAATGTCTGCTTTCGGGGGTATCTTCAGCTTGGTCTCTGTCAGAAATCTCTACAGTCACATGATCTACGCCCGATAGCTCCTGAACTCGTGCTTTCACGGCGCGTTTCACGACGTGGGCATCCGCGCCTGCTTCGAGATCAATCTCTAGCGTTGCCATCGGGCGTTCCTGTGTAATCGACCAAGCGTGGACATGGTGTGCACGTTCGACACCGAGAACGCTCGCTTCGAGGTCAGACGAGATCGCGCGGGCGTCAAAACCGCGAGGCGCTCCTTCAAGGAGAATGTGCCCGCTTTCGCGCACGACAGCCCAAGCGGATCGCAGGATCAGCGTAACGACGACGACCGAGAGAATTGGATCGATAGGCGTCCATCCGGTCCAAATGATAACCAAAGATGCGATGATGGCAGCAACCGATCCTAGCAGGTCTCCCATTACATGGAGGGCCGCCGCGCGCACATTCAGGTTATCCCCTTCGGCGCGTGACAAAACCCAAAACGCCAAGATGTTTACGACAAGACCGCCGACGGCGACCCAGAGCATGAGTCCTCCCAAGACTTCGGAAGGGTCTCGCAATCGCTGCACTGCCTCGATAAGAATCCAGATGGCGATGGCAAACAAACTCAAGCCGTTGACGAACGCCGCAAGAACCGAGAATCGGTCAAAACCGTAAGTGCGCTTCCAGTCCGCCGGTCGCCGGGCAAGGCGGAATGCGAGCCACGCGAGAATGAGCGATGCGAAGTCCGTCAGCATGTGCCCCGCATCTGCAAGAAGTGCGAGGCTCCCAGAGATCAGACCGCCTACAACCTCTGCGCCCATGAAGCCGCCGGTCAGGATCGCCGCTATGGCAATCGCACGTTCTTTTGACCGACGCTCATCTTTAGGAGCATCTTTTGACAAAGTTGGTCCGTGAGAATGCCCATCGCCGTGATCGTGACCTGCACCCATATTTCTTATCCTTTCGGTTTTTTAGAAAGGTGGTGCCATTCACTGAACAGGCAACCGTGTCCTTGAAAGATTGCAGACATTCGTGCGTAGCGCAGCAAATGTCGAAATGGGCTCGAACCGGAACTTCGCCGCGCGGAAGACGGACGGCAGCATTTAGTTCCAGCGAAGCGGCTCCATGAAACATGCGGCGGAGCCAATTGTGATCGACATTTACAGCATGGTCTGGCTTGTAAGAGGTGTGGTTCTTTTTCTTCTCTATCGCGTCGAGTTCATTCGAAACCGACACCAAAAGGCCCCATGTGTTCGATCAATTAATTTCTCGCAAACATCTTCCCAAGGCAAGAACCTCCTCAGAGCAGCGCATTGGCTCGCGTTTCGCTTTGGAGCGGTGACTACTGCCTCGAAAGCACAGTCCAGATCATCACTGGGGACATGAACCGCCTCTGCTAACCAAAACAGCATTGGGGCGCATTGGATGTGGTTGTAGACAAAACGTGCATCGCGGCTGGGAATGCTTGCCCGACCATACGCGCCCGGTCCGTCATATTCGCCCAACCATCCCAACCAATGCTCCTTCTGGCTGGAATACCACGCCCCGCCAAATCCAACACCTTCCTCCAACGCTAACTCCAACTCGCGGTAGCGCGGTGTATTTGTATCTAGTTGCTTAATCCGGTGGCGCAGGTGTTTAGGCCGCAAACCGACCATCCCCGCCCTTCTCTGCCTGACCAAGCGCGGCCAGACTTTCCATAAGCGGTTCGACGGTCCCTGCCCTTGCGCGGACAAAGCGGCGGGCGATTTGTTCGGGGGTGGCTTCGCCCATCTCGGTAAGGGCTTCGCGCACGGCGGCGATTTGTTCGGGCATGGTTTTGGGCCAGGGGGCTTTTTCGATCTTGGCGACCATCCCAAGTTCCATATCGCCGGTTTTGCCTTTGGCAACTTGCTGGCCAGTTGGGTTTTGATAGTCGGGGCGGAGCCAGCGGATATGGCCGCGTGCCTCTTCCTCTGCGCGCTCTTTGTTGAGGGCGACAAGGCGGAGGAGAATTTCCTCGTCACTCAAGTCCGCAGGCCAGCCATAGGCATCTGCCACGGCGGCGTCGATCTGGTCGTGCAGGTCGCGCAGGATACCGATGAGGCCTTGATCATAGATGTCTTTGTCCTTGCCTTCGATGGTGTCCCCCGCGCGCAGCTTTTCCAACACGTTATACATCTGGGTCAGGGTCAGCTTGGGGTGCGCGGCCTGCTGACGCTTGCGGTGCGTGTCGAGGTCTTCGCCAAGTGTGCGGAGGGTGGATGTCTGGTCATCGGTGAGGGTTGGGAAGGGGAATGGGTTGAAGCAAATGCTATGGATATAGACTGGATCATTGCCTGCACCCTGCCAGTTCCCCCTAGCAAGAGAAAATACTTCGTGAATACGGCTCGCAAGAACGGAAAAATGACGAGCATCTCCACTGGCTACCACACGCACCTTTTGATCAGGTAACGTCTCTTTATCCATCATAACAAAGATGCGGTGCTTCGCGGTCTCGGTTGTAGCAATGTATCTCTTTAAATCGTGTAGTGCTTTTCGCATTTCTGGGCGCGCACGACCGAAAGTCCACCAAGATTCTCGAAGAACTTTTTCTCTTTTGGCATCACGTTCAGGTTTCACACGGTCATATAAAAACTGAAAAACATTTGGATAGTCTTGCCGCAATCGGGCCTCTTGCATTCCGAAACAGTCGATGATCATCAGACCCCGAGAAAGACCATTTACGTCTCGCCCATTCACATATGGAAAAATCGGCGGCGACTTCTTCTCAAAAGCAATCAATTCAGATGCTTCTAACTGTGAAACCACAAATCCCATTCCGTAGGGCATTACGCCTTTGTGAGCTAATCCTTCGTTCGCTTGCAGTGGCTTGGTACTTGCTACATCTGCACCAATCTGTAAATTCGCAAATAATTTACCAATACTATGGTCAAAAGTAACTGTCCGCCCATCCACCTCGCTTTCGCCCTTCTTCTCGGAAGAAAGCGTTAGAAGACGACCTGCACGATTTCCAACAGCTGCAACGGTTATACCAATGCGGACCTTGGCATCACCTGTGTTGTTATCCACCCAAGGGTGATCCGGTATCGCAAACAACAGCGAAAGCGGCTTTTTCGGATCGTTCAAATGTGGCTCCAGCACGCGGCGGTTAAACGTCTGGCGCAGGCTGTTCGTCGTGATCAACCCAAACCGCCGCGCTCCCTTGCCTGTTTTGGCATTCCAGCCCCGCGCCGCGATGGCCGCTTTTTCCCACCAGAACATCACCAGATCAGCCGATTGCGGCATCTTCGGGTATGCTTCCCACAGCGCCTCGACATAGCCATCGCCCAGAGAGTCCCTCAGCCGTGACGCCCCGATAAACGGCGGGTTGCCCACGATGAACTCTGCCTCTGAACATTTCGTCGGTTTCGGCTCGGCATAATCATAGACGCCAATGCGCGCAGCGGGGTCTGGCACTTCTTCGCCCGTAACGTTATGCCGGATCGTCGTCACGCCGTCCCAGCGGGTCACCGGCGCGCCGTCCGCGTCTATGCGCGGGGTGCGTCCTGACCATTCCAGCACTGCATCGCCGTTACGGATGTTCTTGAAGTCGCGCAAAACCGGCTCGGACGGGGCCGCCTGCCCGTGGGTGCGAAAGTGCCATTGCAGATAGCCGATCCACAGCACCAGCTCGGCCACGTTTGCGGCCCACGGGTTCAACTCGATGCCTAGGGACTGGTGGGGGTCAACGGTGATAAAGCCGGCTTGGGTTTCGCCCAGTTCTTCCAACAGCGCGGTGACTTCGCCCTCAAGGCGCTTCATCATCTCAAGTACCATAACGAAATCACAACTAAGGCATTGAGAAGATGAGGAAAACACCGGCAATCGCATATCTCAGGACCTCCAGCGCCACGAACGTTGGGGCAGACAAGACCTCTGGCGAACGCCAGCGCGAGGCAATCGAGCGCTGCGCCACCGAACAGGGCTTCGAGATCGTCGCGAAGTACTATGACGAAGCTGTCAGCGGCGCTGAGCTGATTGAGAACCGCCCCCAGTTCAAGGCAATGCTGGAACATATCGCAGGAAACGGCGTCCGTACCATCATCATCGAAGACCCTTCCCGCTTCGCGCGGTCCATGCACGCTAGCATCTTTGGCGAGGTGCTGCTGAAAGGCCTTGGCGTTAAGGTCATTTGCGCCAACGGCGAACCGCTCTTCGAAGAGGAAGACGACATGCGCCGCGCCATGTCGCAGATTGGCATGGTCTTCGCTGAGCTTGAAAAGAGGAAGCTTGTGAAGCGTCTACAGACAGGCCGCGACATCAAGTCGAAGGCTTTGGGGCGTAGGGTTGAAGGAGGATCAAGACAGTACTCAGAGGACGCGCTAACGCGCGCCAAAGCCCTCTACCGCGCCCCCCGCAAGGGTAAGCGGCGATCCCTACGCCAGATCGCTACAGAGCTTGCCAAGGAGGGTTTTACGGCTCCATCCGGCAAGGAGTACAACGCGAATTCGGTTCGCCAGATGCTGGTTAAAGTAGGTGTCTACAAACCCGCTTGAAGGCCTTCACCGCCTCCGCCACCCATCCCCACGCCAGCGCACCAATACGCCGCCTCACAGCGCCGCTGACACACTGTCCTACCCATCCCCCGCGTCAGCGGGTACCGACGCCCTAGACCGCCTCCAGAGGCCTGCAATCGCAGGCTTTAACCCTCACTCCTACACATCGAACTCCCAACGCAATCTGACCCGTGGCGCCGGGCAGTGTGTGAGGGAATGTAGGTAGTATGGTTGATGGGAGATGGTCCCGTGGTTGAGATGGTGTTGTCCGCGTTAGCGGACCACTCGTTCTACATTAAATACTTCGTATAAATCATTGATTTAAAATAATAATAATCGGGGGTCCCGTCAGGGGATGCCCGCTGGGGGCCGGTTCGCGCCTCGGGTGCCGTGGGCGGGAAATTGAGCACCTAGCTGTTGTTTTGAATCGGTTTTTCTCTGGCGTCCATACCCCCCCTTCTTAGAACGCAAATCGACCTCCAGAAAATTTTTCATTCGGTCCGAAGGGTTGCCTTTTTTCGTTCTTTTCCTTCGCGAACCGCGCCTCGATAGTAGAAAAATTGGGGCCAAACCGTTGTCTTTTATCGAAACCGTCCTGCCAGATTCCTAGGTCCAGCGTTCAACCAATGGCATACTATAGCGGTCATGAGTTGCATCTTCCTGCGCTTCCACCCCAAGAGGCGCAATCTGTAGTTTCTTCTCGCGGCCCGCCATTTTTAGCTCATCAAAAGGTGACAGAAATCGCTTATGGGCAGCGACTGCCTTAAGCAGAAACTGACTCTTCGAAACGATCACTCTTTGGCTTCTAGTAAGGAATAGACGAATTTGCGCTCATCAGGCATGGAATCGTCGTTTCGATGATGTTTGTTAAGCTTTATAGGAACATCAAATGCAATTCGAGACACACGAGTATCTGATTTCGACTTTCCCCAATTTAGAATACTCTTATTCCGAAGTCCCACTTCGGCGCCCAGAACTTTAATTTTTCCACCGGCTTTAAGCTCATTCGAAGCGGCCTTGTTCGTAGTGTCTACGGTAGTGACCGCGATATCAAAGGAAACTTTCGTGTCAATATCTTGGGCTTGCCCATCTATGGAGCCGGGAATAATTGCGCTCAATTGATAATTATCGACTTTAGCCTTGTGAACCCCCCGGATAATTTCGCTCAGCGTTTGCGCCACAAACGTCTCAAGTTCCATGAAGTATGCCCCCAAAATTTTGGTCACGCTAGGTCAGCAGCGCGGAATCTACAAGTAGGGCCTCTTCATCATACCGCATGCTGACCCCCCTCATGTTGGAGAAACGCATACGCACAGTCCGACTTGCGCTTATGTGTACGAGGGAGGATGAGGAACGTTAGGCCCAAGCCAATCTAGGCTGGTTGTCGATTTGGCGGCAATGCCGTTGTTCTCTGAGCGCCAGACAAAGGCCGTTGTGAGGACGAATCACTGGCTTCTTCATTGCTCAGGATCGGCTACAAGCACACGAGATTTTTCATTAAAAATGGTGATCCAGTAAGGCAGCAGCTTGCCAATATCCGTTCTCTCGTCCTTATTTAAATACTGGGAAGCTCTCCCGTCTAATATAGAGCTTGCTCTATGCAAAATGGCGGCAGCCACTGAAGGCTAAGACAATTTTTAAGAAGCGTAATATAGGATTAACGAAAGGTTCGAAATAGTGTGTAATAGTCTATGGCCCCCAATAGAACTTGACGGCGAATTAGCTCAGGTTGGCAGAATAATCATGCACTTCAATTCACTTGAAAAACACACCAGCGGGGTGCTGCGGCAGTTCATCATTGAAGACTTTAATGACCGAGTTATTTTGGGTCTTTGTGAGAGCCTTAATGGAGTAGAGCTCGAAAAGAACCTTCGTCGGTTTGCCTGTGTACAAGAGCTTTCTCACGGGGCTATCGGCTGCGAAGACGCTATTCGGCACCTGATCAAAGTGTATCAAAATGGAAAATCCTTGAGGAATAGGATTGTGCATGAGCTGGCTGACAGCTTGCATGACCAAAAAATGCATTTACACAAGCACACCTTTAGTCCGAGTCATGAGGGCAAGGGGCTTCTCTTAGAGGGGGAGTTGCTCAATTTAATTGTTGAATGGTTGAGTGGGGCATCTGATTACTCAGCGAAAGTGGGGATCGAGCTATCATTTGTGCGTGGTCTGCGAGACGAAAAAGAACGACGGTTTATTCCCGGAAATGCCCCCGGATGGCCAACCCCTATAGACTTTCTTACTTGGGAAATGGTTTCCGCTGGCCAATACTGATAGCATGAAAGTGAGAAAGATAATACATGCCTTTTAGATATTCACCTGCAGTGGAGCTTCTTGGTTCACAGCTAGAAGTTAGGAAACGGGTGCGCAAATCTTGGATGCGAGACGCGGGGGACTTACCTAAGGCGCATGAATGCGCGCTATCTTCCATTTGCTCTATCATTAACCGTTTTTCTGGTAGACGCTTCGAAAAAACATCCGCAAGTATTGAAGGTAGAATGAGCCTCACCGCTCAATTTATTCAAGGTATTGATATTTGTGAGGTTTCAATTGCTGAGGGCCTGTACGCACAGGCAGCCGCTTTACTGAAGCAACAGCTTGAAACGATTGCGGCTATCGACGAGTTTGAAAACAATCGAAGAAAAGAAGGAAAAACGCCCAATATAGGCAAGGGAGTCACCAAAAACTTCGGATCGATCTATGGAGATCTGAATGGAATCGCGCATGTTTCCCGGCAAGGATTCGCGCGCCAGCTTGTGGCAATTGAAAAAGGAGAGCTTTGTGCGCCAAGCTTGACGCCGAAATACAACGCAGAACTCTCACAACTACTATATGGCTATCATGTTTACTTTATCGTCGAGGTCGGAAGGCAAGTCGAGCGGATATTTATGGAGGCCCTTGATGAAAGATTTTCTTCAAGAGAAGTGTCGCTACACCTTTTTGCAATGGCAGTATTGATGCGTGAAAAAGTCATTGAATTACCACCCGAGATTAAAGAACGGTTTTCAATTTTTGACCTGAACAAGGTCTATAAAGATTTTCTTGGTGAGGTGCCTGCCCGCTAAGCATACCTTAGCGGCCTCACTCATCCACGATCCGAAGTTGTAATGGTACATACCGTATGCCACCGTTAACCTATATTTATTAGATAAGTGACTTCCAGATGGCATCGACACCTTACCAGATCAAATATGTGGTGCATCCTACCGCAAGTTTTCCAACCAAAGCGGGAATGCGCGCTTATCTTGCGGAAGAGCGAAAAGCTTGGGGGCCGTTCTTGGAAGAACTCCCTAAACTTATCGAAACGCCAATTCCATTCCAACGCAATAAACACCAGACGGTGGAAGGATTATCAACGGTTCTGGATGTCTTAGAAAAACGCTTGGATGACCCCGCGCAGTTCAATGAACTAACCGCGCGAGCATTGGTAGGCCACGGAATGGCAGTGCCACCCAGTTCGGACAGTGAAGAAGGAAAGCTGATACTTGCTCTCTTCGACGTAGGGAGGAATGATCTGGCTGTGGCAGCTTACACAAGCTTCATCGTAGACAACTTTAAAGGAAATGTAGTCAACCACCCCGTTTATGGCCCCGTTGCAAACCGGGGAAGACAGCTATTGGAAGCCGCGACTGTCGCATCTGTGTTGCCATTCAGTAAAGTTTCTTCGGCAAAGCTCGCTGGTGCAGCCCGGAAAGCAGAGAACCATAACGCAGCCTTGGGGCAAGAAGTCGCCAAGGCAATAGAGATCAACAGGGCCCATGAAACTAATCTTGCTGAAGTCCTGCAGCAGCAGCGTGAGCGCGGTTCAAAGCTCGACAATGCGTTCCGCCGTCTTAACAAGCGCCGCGCTCGTCAATTTGACGAATGGAAACTGAAGATCACGTCCGAAGTCTCGGAACGCTTTGAAGAGGCTGAGAGGCGTATCGTAGGCATGGAGCGTTTAAGCAGAGTTAAACTGCAAAAACAGGAGGAGGAGTTCGAAAGGCTTCAGGATCTGTTTTCTACTCAACTCCGACTGCGCGCCCCGGTCAAGCTCTGGGAGGGGCGTGAGAATAGTCACAGTGCGAATTCAAAGGCTGCTTTAGTTCGACTGTTTCTCTTCGGCGCGCTTACTGCGGCGATAGCAATCGCTGCGCCTGTATTTTTTGGTGACTACATTGCCGATAGCTTTTTCGAGATAGTTTGCTCGCCACAGGGGGCCGAAGGTTCGAGAGACCTAAGCTGCGAACGCTTTTTCTCTGCTAAGGGTCCTTTAACCGTGACAGGCCTCCTGCTCGTTATGTCGATCCTCACTTGGATTACACGCCTTCAGTACCGCATTCACCTAAGTGAACGCCACCTCGCGCTTGATGCTAGTGAGAAGAAGGCCTTCGCCGAAACCTACTTAGCGATGAAGGAAGGCGAGGACGTAGGGCAAGATAACGAAGCGATCGTACTGGCGTCTCTGTTCCGCCCCACGCAAGACGGCATCATAAGGGATGATGAGACGGGGATGGACCTTTCAGCAGTTGCATTGCTAGCAAAGCAACTCGGAAGAAACTAGCCAATGAACAGGTGGAAATTTTCGCCATCTTTTGCAGTGTACTGCGTTACAGCGCGACCCCCTTCATCAATCAATGAATTCAATTCACTCGGACTGTATAAAATGAAAAATCTATCGATCTCCATTGCCCTCCTCTTTTGGTCCACAACTTTGCTGCGCGGAGAGCCGCAGCTCCAAGCACTTAGCGCCGCCGAACTGATCGAACTCTGCATTTCGGCGCAAGCGAATGATGAGGATGGAGAGAGGTATGCTGTAGAGCTTGAAAGCCGCTTAGGCCTAAACTTGAGCGGCGGAGAAATCATTGATGGGATTAACTGCATCACGCGGGAATTTGACGAGATTTATAGATATAGTGGTGATCAGTTCTATAGCTACGAAAAACCGGGAAAGATGAACCGTGCGCAAGCGGAGAAGCAGGCCGAAGAAGAAAGGGCTGTGGATGAGCTACTGGCAGAACTTGACGCCCGCAAAGCTGCCGCAGAAGCGAAGCGCATTGACGAGGAATGGCAGAAGCGAGAACAGGTACGAATTGAGAAGGCACAGCGTAGCCGCGATTACGCCGCCGCGGTGAAACGTATCTGCAAGATCGAATACTACAAAGACCGTTTTCGAGCACTTACGACCCCAATGTGTACGCAAGTGTTCTTAGACAGCGGCATACCCTGAAACCGGCCCGCCTCAGCCAGTTCTCCCTCAAGCGAGGTCAACTTGAGTTGCAATAAGAGGTGCAATAAGGAGATTCGCTGATCTCCTAGTGCGTTGTTTTAAAAGGGAGATATGGGCTGGCGGAGGAGGTGGGATTCGAACCCACGGTACGCTCTCACGCACGCCGGTTTTCAAGACCGGTGCATTCGACCACTCTGCCACTCCTCCGCAGCACGCTCCTCCTAGAGCGCCCTGATTGATTCGGCAAATGCACAATTTTGCCCACTAACCTTCATCGCAACCTTGGGGAAATTCGCCGATCTGCTGTCGGCGGTCTTTTCACAGCCGCTTGGGCGGGTTACTGTGCGCCAAAGCCCCTCTCAAAGGGGCGCAGGGCGTGCCGATCCAACGGCGCGACATTCTCGCGGGACATGGGTCGCGGCGCGCGACGACAGCAGGCAAGGACATCAAAGGCATGAGCAGGGACAATCAACCGCTGCGCACTAAGAAACGCCGCGCAGCGGGCTTGGGTGTAAGCATACTGGCACTCGGTTTGCTGGCAGGCTGTGAGGGCGGCGATTTCAGCTTGCCCTTCGGCGCAAAAGACGGCGCCAGCGCCCCGCGCAGCACCTCGACCAAACTGGTTGAGCGCGATGTCGAAGCGCCTGAAGTCTTCTCTGCCACCGACGAAGGGCTCTGGGACGGGCGGCCTTCGCTTGGCGGGGTCTGGGTGGCGCATCCGGACGTGACCGAGCCTGAGCGCGTGATCGTGCGCAACGAGGCCAACGGCAAATTCGTGATCGGCGCTCTGTTCCGGCGTGAGCGGGAACTGCCCGGGCCGAAGCTGCAAATCTCTTCAGATGCAGCGGCAGCGCTTGGTATTCTGGCGGGCGCTCCGGCACCGCTGAATGTGACCGCGCTGCGCCGCGAAGAAAGTGGCGCGCCCGAAGAGAGTTTTGAGGCGGAAAATACAGGTGATGCCTCAAGTGCCCTTGCCGCCCCGGCGCCTGTGACAGCCACGGCGTTGGAGCCTGCCGCGACGGCCTCGGCGGGTGCGTCAGCCGAGCTTGCGACCAACACCACCCCGGTCGCTACGCCACCTGTGGCTGCAGCACCAAAACCGGCCCGCCCTGCGTCCAGCGCCAAGCTATCAAAACCCTACGTGCAGCTTGGCATCTTTAGCGTAGAAGCCAACGCCACCCGCACCGCCAAACAGATGCGCAGCGCGGGCATGGTGCCCACCGTCAAAGAAAGCTCTATCAACAATAAACCCTTCTGGCGCGTGGTGATCGGCCCCGCCACAAGCCAATCCGAACTCGACAGCCTTCTCAAGAAGGTCAAAGCTGAGGGCTTTACCGACGCCTACGCCGTGTCGAACTGACAAACCGGAGGAAATGCTTCCTATGATCCGTCTTTTTGCCGCCGCCGTGGCACTGGTGTTAACGCTCCAACCTGCCGCCGCCTTCGACACCCGCGCCACCGCCGCCTATGTGCTGGACCAGACGACCGGCACCGTATTGCTGGCCAAGAACGCGGACGAGCCGCTGCCGCCTGCGTCGATGTCCAAGCTGATGACGCTCTATATGGCGTTTGAGGCCGTCGAGCGTGGCAAGCAGAACGGCGGGCTTGATCTGGTTGAGGAATTGCCCGTGTCAGAACACGCCATGTCCTACGGCGGCTCGACCATGTTTCTGGATACCACCGACCGCGTTTCGGTCGAAGATCTTATCCGCGGGGTCATCGTCCTATCTGGCAACGACGCCAGTGCCGTGATCGCTGAGGCACTCAGCCCCGATGGCACGGAATACGGCTTCGCCCGGTTGATGACGCAGCGCGCGCAGCAGATGGGGATGACCAATTCTACCTTCGCCAATTCCAACGGCTGGCCGCAGGCAGGGCATTTGATGTCGGTCCGTGACCTTGGGTTGCTGGCGAACCGGATCATTTCTGACTATCCGCAATTCTACCCCCTCTTTGCCGAACGAGAGTTCGCCTTTGATGGCCGCGCGCCGCAGAATAAATTAAACCGCAATCCCTTACTGGGCCTTGGCATCGGCGCGGATGGACTAAAAACAGGTCACACAAACGAAGCGGGCTACGGTCTTGTTGGGTCTGCCAAGCAAGGTGATCGTCGCGTGATTTTTGTACTGTCGGGTCTCGACAGCGCTGCCGCCCGCGCTCAAGAGGCTGAATCGGTGGTCAACTGGGCCTTCCGTCAGTTCACTCAGCGCGATTTGGGCCAAGCGGGCAAGCAGATCGCCAATGCCCCTGTGGCACTTGGCACGACACAATCCGTAGGGCTGGAGCTTAAGGACGATCTCTCAATGCTGGTGCCTGTTACAGGTGGTGATGAGATCGCTGCTGAAGTGATCTATACGGGCCCCTTCCAAGCGCCAATTACCAAGGGCGATGAATTGGGTGAGTTGGTGGTGGACCGGGGCGAACTGCCTGCCCTACGTGTGCCGCTGGTGGCTTCGGCCTCCATCGCGCCGGGCGGGTTCATGGTAAAGATGACTGCCGCGGCGCAGCACCTGATGAACCGCCTCAACGCGGGTCCGCAGGCGGAACCTGCGGTAGAAGCAGAAGCTTCGTGACGCAGGCAGAAAAGGCCCGCAGATCGGGCCTGTTTGTTACGTTCGAAGGCATCGACGGCTCCGGCAAATCCACTCAGGCGCGGCTGCTGGCGGATCATCTGACAGCACAGGGGCATGACGTGGTCCTGACCCGCGAGCCGGGCGGCAGCCCCGGGGCCGAGGAAATACGCGCGCTTGTGTTGCAAGGTGATCCGGATCGCTGGTCGGCCCAGACGGAAATCCTGCTCTTCACCGCTGCGCGGCGTGACCATCTTGAGCGGACCATCCGCCCCGCGCTTGACGCTGGCAAGATCGTGATATGCGACCGTTTTGCCGACAGCACCCGGATGTATCAAGGTCTGTCGCGCGGGGACTTACGGCAGATGGTGGATGATCTGCACGCCCTGATGATCGGGGTAGAGCCTGACCTGACCGTTCTGATTGATATGGACCCGGCCAATGGTCTCGAACGCGCCCTGTCACGCCAGACTGCCGAGGAGCGTTTCGAGGATTTCGGGGTCGAGTTGCAGGCGCAAATGCGCGCCGGTTTTCTAAATCTTGCCAAAGAATTCAGCGACCGTTTTCACGTGATCGACGGGGGCCGCGAGATCGACACAGTGGCGCGCGACGTGACCGCAACCGTCGCCGCGCGATTGGGCTGATCCACGCGCCCTGCCCGCTTCCCTCTGCGGCGAAACATGCTAGACCGATGCCATGACAGATGACGCCCCCCAACCAGACCGCGTGGAAGGTGCCCGCCACCCGCGCGACACGCCGAAATTGATCGGCCAAGGCGCGGCCGAGGCGGCCTTTCTTGACGCTTTCAACAGCGGCAAACTGCACCATGCTTGGATGTTGACCGGCCCGCGCGGTGTGGGCAAGGCGACGCTCGCTTGGCGCATTGCGCGGTTTCTCTTGGCCACGCCTGACCCAGATGGCGGGATGTTTGACCTTCCCCCGGCTGAGACGCTGGACATTGACCCCGAACACCCCGTCGCCCGCCGCGTGGCCGCCGGGGCCGAAGCGGGGTTGAAATCCGTGACCCGCACGATCAACCCCGACACCAAGCGGATGCGCAAGCAGATCGTGGTGGACGACATCCGCGCGCTGAACGGGTTCTTTCAAATGTCCGCCGCCGATGGGGGCCGCCGCGTGGTCATCATCGACGACGCCGATGAGATGAACCCCAACGCTGCCAACGCGCTCTTGAAGATGCTCGAAGAGCCGCCCGAGCGGGCCATTCTACTACTCCTCAGCCACCAACCTTCCAGCCTTCTGCCGACCATCCGCTCACGCTGCCGCACCCTGCGGCTCGGCACGCTAAACGCGGATCAGATGGCCGAGGCGCTGGCCGGGTCCGGTGTGGAGGTCGAAGGCGACCCGGCGGCATTGGCCGAGCTCTCCGGCGGCTCGGTCGGCGGGGCGCTGCGGCTCTCGCTGATGGGCGGCGTGAGAACTTATGCCGATCTCGTCGGACTAATCTCTTCGCTTCCGCAGATGGACAGAGGGCGTGCCATTAAACTTGCCGAAGCCGCCGCGCAACGCGGAGCCGAGGCAAAGCTTGACCTGCTCTTTACCCTGCTCGACCTGCTGCTGGTCCGTCTGGCGCGCACCGGAGCCACTGGCGCACCGCCCGCGCAACCCGCCTGCCCCGATGAGATCACCGTGCTACAGCGCCTCTCCCCCAGCCCCGCGCAGGGCCGCGCATGGGCCGATGCCGCGCAGCAGATATCTGAGCGTGCCCGCCACGGGCTGGCAGTGAACCTTGACCCTGCCGCATTGGTCCTAGATACCCTGCGGCAAATAGGCCAGACGGCACCAAGATAGCCGAAAGGACAGCATGACCGACACGCCCCACATCACCGACAGCCACTGCCATCTCGATTTCGAGAGCCTTGCCGCTGACCTGCCCGGCGTCATCGCCCGCGCGTCTGAAGCTGGCGTGACGCGCATGGTCACGATCTGCACCCGGCTGAAGAACGAGCCCAGCGTCCGCGCGATTGCCGAGGCGCATGATCCAGTGTTCTACGCCGCCGGCACCCACCCGATGTCCGCCGCCGAAGAGCCGCTCGCTTCTGTCGATGAGCTGCTCGCCCTCACGCGTCACCCTAAGATGGTAGGCATTGGCGAGACGGGCCTTGATTACCACTACACCGCCGAGAGTGCCGAGGTGCAAAAGACCTCTCTGCGCATCCATATCGCGGCGGCGCGGGAAAGTGGGCTGCCGCTGATCATCCACGCCCGCGATGCGGATGACGATATGGCCCGCATCCTGCGCGAAGAACACGCTCAGGGTGCCTACTCCTGCGTGATGCATTGCTTCTCATCCTCGGCTGATCTTGCCCGCGCGGCACTGGATCTGGGGTTCTACCTGTCGATGTCCGGCATCACCGCCTTCCCCAAGTCGCAAGAGCTGCGCGACATCTTTGCCGCCGCTCCGCTGGACCGTATTCTCGTGGAAACAGACGCCCCCTACCTCGCGCCACCACCGCATCGCGGCAGGCCAAACGAGCCGGCGTTCACCGCCCATACCGCCCGCCGCGCGGCGGAAACCTTTGGTCTCGAATACCCTGAGTTTGCTGCCCGCACGCAGGAGAATTTCGAGCGTCTGTTCACGAAGGCGGCCGCGTGGGAGCCGACCCGCTGATGGCCGACCTGCGCGTCACCATATTGGGCAGCGGCTCGTCAGGTGGCGTGCCGCGGATTGGCGGCCACTGGGGCGCCTGCGATCCGACCGAGCCCAAGAACGCCCGCCGCCGCTGTTCGATCCTTGTCGAGCGCGTGACCGACGCAGGCACCACCACCGTCTTGATCGACACCTCCCCCGACATGCGCAGCCAGCTTCTGGACGCAGGTATCGGGCGGCTTGACGCGGTGATCTACACCCATGCCCATGCGGACCACGTGCACGGGTTGGACGATCTGCGCATGGTGGTAATGAACATGCGCGCGCGCCTGCCCGTCTGGGCCGATGCAACCACGCGCGATGCGTTGATCGAACGGTTCGGCTATGCCTTCGTGCAGCCCGAATGGTCCAGCTACCCACCAATCCTCGACATGCACGACATCACCGGAGAGGTCAGCATCGACGGCCCCGGCGGCACGCTGAAATTCACGCCCTTCACCGTGGCCCATGGCAATATCGACGCGCTCGGCTTTCGCTTTGATGATATCGTTTACCTGCCTGATGTCTCGGCCATCCCCGATGAGTGCTGGCCGTTGATGGATGATCTGCGCTGCTGGATCGTCGACGCCCTGCGCCGCGATCCGCATCCAACCCATAGCCATCTCGCGCAGACGCTAGAGTGGATCGACCGGGTGCAGCCCGAAACGGCGGTGCTGACTAATTTACATAACGATCTTGATTACCAGACCCTCGCCGCTGAGACGGCGGACCATGTTCAACCGGCCTATGACGGGCTGACCTTACATTTCCCCCTACCCTTTTCTGACTAGGCAGCGCCGGGCGCGGGCCACAGGGTCAGCGCTTTGGCGAGCCCCTCAAAGGCCCATTTAAGTGCACACTCTCATAGACGTCATCTTGCCAGTATTTCTGGTCATTGGCTTTGGTTATGCGGCGGTCTGGCGCGGTCTGTTCCCCGTCTCTGGCATCGACGGGGTGATGAAATTCGCCCAGAACTTCGCGATCCCCTGCCTGCTGTTCCAAGCCATCGCAAAGATCGACCTCTCCAGCAGCTATGACCCGCGCCTGCTGGGCAGTTTCTACGGCGGTGCGGCGCTTTGCTTTGCGCTTGGCATCCTTGGCGCGCGGGTGCTGTTTCGCCGCGAGTGGGAGGACAGCGTCGCCATCGGGTTTTGCTGTCTGTTCTCGAACTCCATCCTATTGGGCCTGCCGATTACCGAACGCGCCTACGGGCCTGAAGCGCTGGCCGGGAATTATGCGATTCTGTCGTTCCACGCGCCCTTTTGCTACGGGTTGGGCATCACGGTGATGGAGTTTGTGCGCAACCGCGGCCAATCGGGCCTGTCGCTGCTGCGCAATGTCAGCCGCGCGATGTTCCGCAACGCGTTGGTGCTGGCGATCCTGGGCGGCTTTGCCGTCAACATCAGCGGTCTGCCTATCCCCGGTGTGGTGGATGACGCCCTGTCGCTGATCGTCCGCGCCGCCCTGCCCGCCGCCCTTTTTGCGCTTGGCGGCGTGTTGCTTCAGTACAAGCCCGAAGGCGATATGAAGGCCATTTTGATGGTCTGCGCCATCGCTTTGCTGGTGCATCCTGCGCTGGTCTGGACTTTTGGCACAGCCCTCAACCTGCCCGAGGCAGGTTTCCGGTCAGGTGTGCTGACCGCAGCCATGGCACCGGGGTTCAACGCCTATATTTTCGCCAATATGTACGGCCGCGCGCGGCGTGTAGCAGCCAGTTCGGTGCTGATCGCGACTGGCAGTTCGATCCTGACAGTTTGGCTGTGGCTGACCGTGCTTGGCTGAGGATGCAGTCACCCTCGGCTCATCGCTGGGCATCATGATGAATTCGACAGTTTGGGGGATAAGTGGTGCGGGTGAAGGGACTCGAACCCCCACGCCATAGGCGCCAGAACCTAAATCTGGTGCGTCTACCAATTCCGCCACACCCGCACTGCACCAACCGGTGCCCGCGCTGATTAGCAAACCCGCGCGACATATGCGAGAGCAAAAAACACAAGACATTAACTAGATGTTTGCATATGGTTGAACATACCTGAGGCAGGTACAACAGAAAGAGACGCCCATGAAACCGAATACGGTCGGGTGCGTTATCGGCGAAGATCGCCGTGCGGGCCAGTTTTCCCCGTATGCTGCGCTAGACACAGGTCTTGTGCAGGGCGCCCTTATATTGACATTGGATGGTGAGATCCCGGTTGAGTATATCTCTGTCGGGGATCGGGTCATTACACGCGACAGCGGTTTTGCGAAAATCATGCATATTCAGCGCTCTACCCGGAAAGTGCGACGCATTGCGCTGGCGGCTGGATCATTGGGCCATACGCGGCCCGAACGTGATGTGCAGCTTGCCGGGGATCAAATGGTACTTATTCGGGATTGGCGGGCACGTGCGCTTTTCAACGCCGAACGCGCATTGGTCGCGGCGCGAACCTTGGTGGACGACGAATTCATCACCGATTTGGGTGAAGAAGAAACAACGTTGATCCAGATTTTCTGTGACGGGCCGCATATTATCTACGCCGACGGGCTTGAACTTGGCACCGCCGATGCCGCCCGTGCCCGTGGCGCGGTGCTTCACGCCGCTTAAACGTTTAATTGCCGCAGCACCTGCGGCAACAGGTCTGGTAAGTCTTCTGCGATCAGCCCCGGCCCGTGGGTCAGAGCCGCTTCGGCATGCAACCAGGTGGCCAGTGACGCGGCCTCAACCGGTGCAACCCCGCGCGCGATAAGCCCTGTGATGAACCCCGCCAATACGTCTCCCGCTCCGGCGGTGGCCAGCCACGGCGTCGCGCGGCCCTCGGTGGCGCGGTGGCGCCTTATCTCTCCTTCGGGCGTGGCGATGATTGTTTCTGGCCCTTTCAGCAAAACCACGCAGCCGAAACGCGCGGCTGCCGCTTGGGTCGCCTGCGCTTTGGCGTCCTGCCCCTCACCCTCAGCGGCGTCCGCCAGATCAGGGGCAAGCCGCGCGAACTCCCCCATATGCGGCGTTAAGATACACCCCCGGTGAAGCCCTGCGCGCAGGTCTGAATCCTGCGCCAATAGGCTTAGCGCATCAGCGTCCAATACGACCTTGGGCGCGGATAGGGCGGACTTTACCAATTCAGCAGCGCGCGCGCCCAGTCCCAATCCGGGCCCGAGGCAAAGCGCGTTTATTCTGCTGTCTTTCAAGGCCTCTATCAACGCCGCGCCATCGGAAATGCGCTGCAGCATAATCGCCGTGACTTGCATGGCCACTTCAAGCTGCGCGGCAGGCGGCACGCCGATGGTCACCGCCCCTGCGCCGATCCTGAGCGCACCCCGCGCCGCCATCCGCGCGGCTCCGGTCTTGCCCGGACCACCAGACAAAACTAGCGCATGGCCGTGCTCATATTTATGCCCCGGCTTTTTGCGCAGCAGGGTGACATCAAGGGTCTCGCGGGTGATCTCTGAAATTCTCATGAAAAGGGATCTAGCAAGTGCTTTGCAAAGGTACAGCCCGATGCCGTTTCACGAACGCCTATTATTTAATCAACCTGCGCAAATTCTAATCGCCCCTTGGCAAATGCGCCCCCCGCGCCATGTAACCCCCTGCCCGGTGCTGGACGTTACGCGGGCGGGATGCTCTGTCAAAAACCAGAGCATAATTGCGCGGGAATTGTCAGGGGAATACCATGAAAAAGATCGAAGCCATCATCAAGCCATTCAAACTCGACGAAGTCAAAGAAGCCCTTCAAGATGTGGGCGTTCAGGGTCTTAGCGTCATTGAAGTCAAAGGCTTTGGCCGTCAGAAAGGCCACACCGAACTCTACCGCGGTGCTGAGTATGTCGTAGATTTCCTTCCCAAAGTGAAGGTTGAAGTGGTATTGGATGACGATCAGGTGGACGCAGCTATCGCAGCTATCGTCGACGCCGCTAAAACGGAGAAAATCGGCGACGGTAAAATTTTCGTCTCCCCTGTTGAACAGACAATCCGCATCCGTACCGGGGAATCCGGTTCAGACGCGCTCTAAAATCGGCCCCTTGGCCTAGACTACAAAATACCAAAAGGACCTACTCGATGGATAACCAGGAATTCCTGAGCAAAATCAAGGATGAAGGCATTGAATATGTCGACATCCGTTTCACTGACACCCGCGGCACGCTGCAGCACGTTACCATCGTGAGCGATCTGGTTGACGAAGACTTCCTCGAAGAAGGCTTTATGTTCGACGGCTCGTCCATCGCTGGTTGGAAAAGCATTGAAGCCTCCGATATGAAGCTGATGCCCGACGTGAGCACCGCTTATATCGACCCCTTCTATGCCGAAACCACGATCTGCGTGCACTGCTCTGTCGCTGAGCCAGACACCGGCGAAAGCTATGAGCGCGACCCGCGTGGCACCGCCGAAAAGGCCGAAGCCTACCTTAAGTCTTCCGGCATCGGTGACAACGCTTACTTTGGCCCTGAGGCCGAGTTCTTCCTGTTCGACGATGTGAAGTTCTCTAACAAAGTCAACAAGGTATCCTACGAAGTTGATGCGTCCGACGGCTCGTGGAACTCTGACACCGACTATGAGATGGGCAATATGGGCCACCGCCCGGGCCTTAAGGGCGGCTACTTCCCTGTAAACCCGGTGGACGAAGCGCAAGACCTGCGCGCCGAGATGCTGTCGACCATGAAGCGCCTTGGCATGAAGGTCGACAAGCACCACCACGAGGTTGCGTCCTGCCAGCATGAGCTGGGTCTGATCTTTGGTGAGCTGACCAAGCAAGCTGACGAAATCCAGAAGTACAAATACGTGGTTCACAACGTGGCCCATGCGTACGGCAAGTCGGCCACCTTCATGCCCAAGCCAATCTTTGGCGATAACGGCTCTGGTATGCACGTCAACATGTCGATTTGGAAAGACGGCAAGCCCCTGTTCGCAGGCGACAAATACGCCGACCTCAGCCAAGAAGCTCTGTGGTTCATCGGCGGTATCTTGAGCCACGCCAAATCGCTCAACGCCTTCACCAACCCGACGACCAACAGCTACAAGCGTTTGATCCCCGGTTTCGAAGCACCCGTTCTGCGTGCCTATTCCGCGCGCAACCGGTCGGGCTGCGTCCGTATCCCATGGACCGAAAGCCCCAAAGCCAAGCGTGTTGAGGCCCGTTTCCCCGATCCGGCAGCGAACCCCTATCTGGCATTCGCGGCCCTGTTGATGGCCGGCCTTGACGGCATCAAGAACAAGATCGATCCCGGCGAGGCGATGGACAAGAACCTCTATGACCTGCCTGCAGAAGAGCTGGCAGACATCCCAACAGTGGCGGGTTCGCTGCGCGAAGCGCTGGACGAGTTGTCCAAGGACATGGACTATCTGCTGGCCGGTGACGTGTTCACCCGCGACCAGATCGATGGCTATATCGCGCTGAAGACGGAAGAGGTTCTGAAATTCGAACAGACCCCGCACCCGGTTGAATTCGGCATGTACTACAGCTGCTAATTTTTTCGCCCCACGGGGCAGTTAGCTGAAATTTGAAAGGGCGTGGGTCACACCGCGCCCTTTTGCTTTTGTGCCCATTTGCTTTCGGGAACGTGGAACACAGGATGCCCCACCGCGTTACCTTGGCAGAGCAGCGCGATAAGGGGTGCGTATTATGGCTGACGACTCAACGGCCCTTACGGATGTTGTTGAAGAGCTCGAAGACGCCTCCCAAGGAACAGATACCGTCAAGGTCGGTCATCTGATCGACGCGCTGGACCAGCGTGGATACGGCGCGGCCCTTGCTGTGCTTCCGCTGATGGAGCTGACCCCGCTTGGCGGTATCCCCGGTTTTCCCACCATGCTGGCACTTTTGGTGGCTATTCTCGTTCTGCGCATGTTCATGGGCTATGAGCATTTTTGGGCCCCTGATTGGCTGCGAAACCGGAGCCTGAAATCCAAAAAGGTTTTGAAATCGGTCGAGTGGCTAAAGCCCATCTCAGAATGGATCGACGAAAAGCTCCACACCCGACTTGCCCCCCTTACCGGCTCCACGGGCCGAAAAGCGGCCAGCATTCTGATCCTTTGCCTCTGCCTTGCGGTGCTCCCACTTGAGGTGGTGCCCTTCGCAACATCCGTGCCGATGGTCACCATCTCAATCTTCGGACTGGCGCTGCTTTATCATGATGGTTTGCTGATGCTGTTGGGTTTCGCCGCCACCGGCATTGCGGGTTTTGCAGGGGCGACCCTGCTTCTTGGCGGCTAATCCTCTCGCGCGCCCAATCTTCGCCATAAATCAGCCACAGCGCTTAACCAATATCTAACAAAACCCTGCAGAGGACGCAGTTACGATGCCGATTTCCACGACCACATTTAACGAGCGGCTTGTCCGTCTCGAAGACCGCGCCAAGAAAAATCACAGCAAGCGACGCGGTGCAAAGCGCGGGCGCAAGGGTTTGGTGGTATTGGTTGCGATCTGTGTGCTCGTGGCAGGGGCAAGCATTGCGCAAGAAAGCATGCCGCAGGTTCGCGTATGGGCCGGGGCTGCCCTTGAACATGTCAGCGCGCTGTTGCCCAGGTAACGGAAAAAGATTTTCAATCTCATCGGTCAACTCAGTTGAACCGGTGTTCAATTGGGCTAACCTTTGCCTCGTACACAGACGCAGAGGGTCAAACTCATGATTAAATCACTTTTCACTACCACCGCGGCCATCTGCACGTTCATGGCAGCTCCCACCTTGGCCGCGCAGTGCGGAAACACGGCCAATGGCTTTGATGCATGGAAGGGCGCCTTTGCCCAAGAGGCCCGCGCCGCCGGCGTTGGCCAATCCGGCCTGAATGCATTGGCAAGCGCGCGCTATGCCAACGGAACCATTGCCGCAGACCGCAATCAGAAGTCATTCAAATACTCATTGTCCAAGTTCATGCAGGTGCGTGGCGCGGATACGATTGTAGCCCAAGGCCGCAAGCGCAAAGCCCGCAACGCTGGCTTTTACTCCGCGCTTGAGCAGCGCTACGGCGTCCCTGCCGGCGTTCTTCTGGCGATCCACGGCATGGAAACAGGCTTTGGTGGGTTCATGGGCGACAGCGCGGTTGTCTCGGCCATCACGACACTGGCCTATGACTGCCGCCGTTCCGACTTTTTCGTGCCCCATGCCATTGGCGCTTTGAAATTGGTTGATCAAGGCGCTATCACGCCCAGCACCAAGGGCGCGAAACATGGCGAGTTGGGCCATACCCAGTTTCTGCCCGGTAACGCGCTGAGCTACGGCGTTGATGGCAATGGGGATGGGCGTGTGGACTTTTACAGCGAAACCGATGCACTCGCCTCCACCGCCAACTTTCTGCGCCAGAAAGGTTGGCAGCCCGGTGCTGGCTATCAAGAAGGCCAACCAAATTTCCGTGTCATTCAGGCGTGGAATGCAGCGGGCGTCTACCAAAAGGCCATCGCGATCATGGCAGGCCGCATCGACGGCTGAACGACTTGATCTTTGTTAAGCGGCGGCGCGTCCCACGGGGCGCGCCGTTTGCGTTTGTACACCCCGCTATGCCCTTACGGGCATTTAATCGCCGCAGACCAAGAGGTTCCCGGCATTCTTTTGAGTTTCGGGGGGAACCGCCAGCAGCGTCAGCCGTTGGGCTGTAGATGATATAATTGACGAAGACGAATGGAGGGACCCATGCACGGAATTTTCTACCTTATCGGCCTTATCGTGGTCGTTCTCGCGATCCTGAATCTCGTATTTTAATGGAGGTCACCATGCCCGAAGACAAGAATACACAGACACAAAGCAGCACCGCTAAAGAGCAAGCGACTGCCGCAAAAGACAAAGCCGCCGCCGCTGCAAGCAGTGCGACCGAGACAGCCAAAGCGCAGGCCCGTGACTTGGCCGACACCGTTTCGACCGAAGCCACCAACTATGCGTATCAAGCCCGCGATACAGCTGCGGATGAAGTCAAAGGCGTGGCCTCGGCTTTGCGCACAGCCGCAGACGAGTTGCGCAGCGGCTCCCCTCAAGAGCGTAGCTTTAGCCAACTCGCCGATGGTTTGGCCGATGTGTCAGAAACCATGCGCGACAAAGACCTCGGCGAAGTGGTGGGTGACCTGAACGGGTTCGCCAAGCGCAATCCGCTGGTCTTCCTTGGTGGTGCAGCCCTTCTGGGCTTTGTGGCCACCCGTTTTGCCAAAGCCTCAAGCGATCGGCCAGCTGGTGGATACGGCGGGTCCGGCGTTGAATATGACGATGACGACCGTATTGACCGGCCCATGCCCGGCACGCCGCCGACTGGCGCCGCAAGCGCCGTTCCTAGCCGCGCAACCGCCCAACCTGCCGCGCCTACAGTCGTAACAGGAGATAAAGTATGACCACCGATAGCAATAAATCTGCCGGGAGCCTGCTGACCGAAGCGCTCTCCCACGTGAGCTCGCTGATGCGCAAGGAGGTCGATCTGGCCCGCGCAGAAGTGAACGAAAATCTGAAGCACGCAGGCGTGGCCATTGGTTTGATCGTCGGCGCAGTCGTCGTCGCTCTGACAGCGTTGAATGTGCTGAGTGCCGCCCTCGTCGCCGCGTTGACCGAGGCTGGCATCCCCGCCGGTTGGTCCGCTGTGATTGTCGGCGTGCTGCTTGCGATCGTTGCTTACGTGATGGTCCAGAAAGGCACAAACGACCTGAAACTGAGCAGCCTTGCGCCGACCCGCACAGCCAAAAACGTCAAGCGTGACGCACAGACCATGAAGGAGGTTTACGATGACAAATGACTCCAGAAATCCCGAAGAAATTGAACGCGAAATCGAACGGGAGCGCGCCGGTTTGGCCAACACTCTGGACGATCTGCAAGACCGCTTTTCGGTCGAAGGCATCGCGCGCCAGTTCTCGGATCAGTTCCGCGAGCATGGTGGCGACTGGGGCCGCTCGGTCTCTGAAGCGGCCAAGCGCAACCCGGTGGCTCTGGCACTGACAGGCGCTGGCCTTGCATGGTTGGTTTTCGGCAGCGGCAACACCCGCGACAACCGTGGCTATGAAGGTCTTGACCGTGAGCGCGCACATCCCGTGCCAGTTCCCGTGACAAACACCGACAATCGCCCCGCCGTGCGCGACGCTCGCCGTTCGTCTGCCCCTGCAAGCGCCTATGCATCCAGCTATGGCTCTGAGCGCAACGCAACTGACAACGTGCCCGCATGGGCCCGCGACGTACATCACGATGATGACGATGGCCGGGGCTTGGGTGATCGTGCCCGCTCTGCCGCTGGTAGCGTCAAAGGCGCTGCAGGCTCTGCGGCAAGCGGTGTCTCGGGTGCTGCAAGCTCTGCCGCGGGTGGCGTGAAGGGTGCTGCAAGCTCGGTATCCGATGGTGCCCGCTCTGCCGGGTCGTCCGTTGCAAGCGGTGCGCGTTATGCCCGTGATCGCGCATCATACGGTGCAAGCTCTGCTGTCGCTAGTGTGCGCAGCACAGCCAGCGGTGCCGCGAACAGCGTCCGCGACGGTGCCAGCGCCGCCAACGAGCGCGCACATGCGCTGCGGGATCGCCTATCCGAAGGCACCGAGCAGATGAGCGCAGAAGCCCGCGAGCGGATCGTTATGGCCCGCGCCCGTGCAGTGGACGCTTGGGACGCTGGTGGTCGCTATGCCCGTCAGGGCCGCGAGCGAGCTTCCGACATGTTCGAAGAGCATCCCTTGGTCGCTGGTGCACTGGCGCTGGCCGTTGGTGCCGCCTTCGGCGCCGCCCTGCCCCGCAGCCGCACCGAAGACACCTATATGGGCGAGCATAGCGACGCGCTCTTTAGCGAAGCCGAGCGTATCTACGCTGACGAGCGCGAAAAGCTTGGTAAAGTGGCCAAGGCCGCGACAGATGAAGCAGGCAAAGTCTTGAAAGAGACCAAAGCCAACGCTGATGCCGCAGCCGACGAAGAAACCGCCGCCGACGCCGCGGTGAAAAAGGCCAAAGAAAGCGGCCAGCGCGTGGCCGATGCAGCGAAAGACGAAGCTGATAAGCAAAAGCTGGGCGACGTTAAAAGCTAATCCACTCACAGCCCGTCCCCTACTTTGGGGGCGGGCATTTTTTCTAATAAATTCCAAAAAGACAGAGGTACACCTATGGCGCGCGGACGTGGAGCGGAGACGCCGATTGAGATACCGGCCCCCGGATGGAAAGACATTTTATTCCGGGTTAAGGACGAGATCGCGGCCGACCATGTGTCATTGGTTGCCGCTGGCGTGGCGTTTTACGCGCTCTTGGCGATTTTTCCCGCCGTCACCGCGCTGATGGCGCTTGCTGGTCTGGTGATGGAGCCCGCGCAGGTTACCGAACAGCTAGAAGCGATTACCCGGCTTATCCCCGAAGAAGCTGCAACGATCATCCTTGATCAGGCCATCGCCGTGACAGGGTCCGAAGAAACCGGTCTGGGCTGGGCCTTTCTGATTGGTGTCGGGCTTGCGCTCTACTCAGCTTCGAAAGGTGTGGGCAGTTTGATGGAAGGTCTCAACGTCGCCTACGACGAGGATGAGACCCGCGGCTTCGTTACCAAACTGATCTGGACCCTTGGCCTCACGCTCATGCTTGTTGGCGTGCTGCTTTTGGGCCTCGGCGCGACATTAGCCGTGCCTGCCGTCGTTAACTTTCTCGCGCTGCCTGACTGGTTTGAAACGCTGTTGACCTACGGCAGCTGGGTGCTTTTGGCTGCCCTCACGGTCCTCGCTCTGGCTGTCCTTTACCGCTACGGTCCGGCGCGCGACAACGCTGAGTGGAAATGGCTGACCCCCGGCTCTGTCATCGCCTGCGTTCTTTGGATCGTCGCATCGGTCGGGTTCTCGATCTATGTCAGCAATTTCGGCAGCTATAACGAAAGTTTTGGCAGCATGGCCGGGGCAATCATTCTGCTGATGTGGCTTTGGATTTCGGCCTTTATCGTCCTCTTGGGCGCAGAGTTTAACTCTGAGATGGAGGCCCAGACCCGTAAAGACAGCACCACCGGACCGGATGAGCCGATGGGTGAGCGCGACGCGGTCAAGGCCGACAAACTAGGGCGCGCGAAAGGTAAATAGGAGAGAGATACCATGGCACCGCGCGCACTTTGGAAAGGACAGCTTCGCCTTTCGCTCGTATCGATCCCGGTCGAGATTTTCTCGGCCACAAAGACCAGTTCAAAGGTCTCCTTTCGCCAAATTCATAAACCCTCGGGCAAGCGCATCCGTTATGAGAAATCAGTTCCCGGCATCGGGCCGATAAAGGCCGAAGACATCGTGAAGGGGTACGAAGTTGGCAGTGACGAATATATCCTGCTAGACCCCGATGAAGTGGATCAGATCAAACTTGAGACGAAGAAGACGTTCGAATTGGTACAATTCGTCGATGCCTGCGAGATTTCCCCACTCTACTTCGACAAGCCCTATTACATCACCGCCTCAGATGATTTGGCCCAAGACGCTTACCGCGTTGTGCGCGACGCGCTGCGTCAGGCCAAAAAGGTGGGGTTGGGCCAGGTTACCATGCGCGGCAAGGAATACCTCGCTTGCGTTAAACCCTGCGGTGACGGCCTGTTGATGGAGACGCTGCACTACGCTGATGAGCTGCGCGACGCGGATGAGATTTTCACCGATATAGAGGATGACAAGACCGACAAGGAACTGCTCGAAGTTGCCACCTCGCTGATCGACAAGAAGACCGCGCCCTTCGACGCTTCCGCCTATACCGACAAATACGCCGAAGCGATGCAAAAGCTTTTGGACGCCAAGGTGAAAAACAAAAAGACACCGCGCGTGCAGACCGGCGATGACGGCCCTGCTGAGGGCGAGAACGTCATCGACCTGATGAGCGCGCTGAAAGAGAGCCTGAAAGACGCGGGCGGCGCGAAGTCTGGCACCAAGAAAAAGGCACCGCGCAAGAAGGCCTCGTGATGGCAAAACCTGCAGACAAGCTCGCCAGTTACAACGCCAAACGTGATTTCGACGCCACCGCCGAACCACGTGGCCAGATTGGCGCGGGCGCAGCGCAAAGCTTTGTCGTCCAAAAGCATGACGCCACTCGGCTACATTACGACTTTCGCCTTGAGTGGGAGGGGGTGCTGCTCAGTTGGGCGGTCACAAAAGGCCCCTCGCGTGACCCATCGGAAAAACGCCTTGCCGTGCGGACAGAGGATCATCCGCTTGATTATGGCGGGTTCGAGGGGACCATTCCGAAGGGCCAATATGGCGGCGGCACGGTGATGCTGTGGGACCGTGGCACTTGGATGCCCCAAGGTGATGTCACCAAAGGATTGAACGACGGCAAGCTAAAATTCACGCTTCAAGGCCAGCATATGCAGGGCGGCTGGACGCTGGTGCGGATGCGCGGCGGTGAAAAGCGCGAAAACTGGTTACTGATCAAAGAACGCGACGACTATGCGACTGATCAGCCCGACGGACTAACCAAGGGCACCGCGCGGTCGATAACGACGGGCCGCACGATGTCCGAGATCGCCAAGGATGCCCCCGCGAAGAAGGTTGCTGATGCGCGGCCGGCGCGGAAAAGCAAAAACCCTGCATTCGTTAAACCGCAACTCGCCACTCTGGTCAGTGACGCGCCTGAGGGCGAAGGGTGGATGCATGAGACGAAATTTGACGGATATCGCTGTCTGGCTTCCCTCGGCACGACAGGTACGCGGCTCTTTACCCGCACGGGCAAGGATTGGACCGACAAGTTCGGTGCACTTGGCCGTGCCTTCGACGCGCTGCCCTGTGACAGCGCGCTGCTTGACGGCGAAGTCATGGCGGCCAAGATCAAAGGTTCGGCTTTCTCCTCGCTGCAACGGGCGTTGAAGGAAGGGCATCCGTTGGTGTTTTATGCATTCGACCTGTTGTCGCTCGATCGCGAAGATTTCCGTGACACCCTGCAAGAAGACCGCCGCGCACGACTGGCAAAACTGCTCTCTGGCGTGCCCGCAGGTGGGGCGCTGCGCCTGAGCGAACATGTGGTCAGCCACGGCCCCGAAGTATTCAAACGCGCCTGCGAGGCCGGGGCCGAGGGGATCATCAGCAAACGCATCGACGCGCCCTATTCCGGCAGGCGCAGCAAAAACTGGCTCAAGGTCAAATGCACCCGGCGGCAGGAATTCGTCATCATTGGCTATTCCCCCTCTGACAAGAAGGGCCGCGCCTTTGCCTCGCTGCTGCTCGGCAGCCATGAAGGGGGCGAATTGCGTTATAAGGGTCGCGTCGGCACTGGGTTCTCGGCGGAGGTTATGGACGACCTCTCTCGCGCCATGACCGCCCGCAAAACCCCGCCTGCGAGCGACGTTCCGCCCGAGGTCGCCCGCGATGCCAAATGGGTCCGCGCCGATCTGGTGGCGGAGGTGGATTTCACCGAATTCACCGACGATGGTGTGATCCGGCACGGCAGTTTTCTGGGCCTGCGTCACGACAAAGACGCCGCCCAAGTGACCGTGGAAGAACCGCTAGAGGAGCCAGAGATGGGCGATGACAGCAAGGTCGGCGGCGTTCAAATTAGCAATGCCGACCGCAAAGTTTTCCCCGATGCGGGCTGCACCAAGGGTGATGTGGCACGGCATTACGAGCGCGTCGGCCCCCGCATGATCGAACTGATCGGCCACCGCCCACTGTCGCTGTTCCGCTGCCCTTCGGGGATCGACGGGCAATGTTTCTTTCAAAAACACGACAGCGGCGGGATGCCCGATGCGCTGTCGCGGGTTTCAATCGAAGAAAGTGACGGCGACGCAGCGGATTACCTCTATGCCACGCGGCCCGACAGCCTGATTGCGGCGGCGCAGATGGGCAGTTTGGAGTATCACATCTGGGGCGCGCGGGTGGATCGGTTGGACCGCCCCGACCGGCTGGTCTTTGACCTTGATCCAGATGAGGGGTTGGACTGGCCCGATGTGCGCGCCGCGGCTTTTGAGCTGCGCGACGCGCTGGCGGCACTCGGCTTGCAATCGGGGGCTATCGTGACTGGGGGCAAGGGCGTGCATGTCTGGCTGTCTTTGCGCCGCACACGCGGCTGGGACACGGTCAAGCTTTTCTCAAAAACCTTCGCCCATGTCATGGCCGCGCAAAACCCCGAACGTTATGTCGCCACCATGTCCAAGGCCAAGCGCAAGGGCCGCATCTTCATCGACTGGCTGCGCAACGAACGCGGGGCCACGGCCATCGCGCCCTACTCCCTGCGCGCCCGCCCCGGTGCGCCGGTGGCCGTGCCGGTGACTTGGGAGGAATTAGAGAAACTCGACAGCGCCAATGGCTTCCGCATGGGCGATATGGCCGCGCGGCTGGATCAGCCCTGCCCGGCGATGGCCGTGCAAAACGATCTGCAATCGCTGACCGATCGGGTGATCGAGAAGTTGCAGACTTGGTCCGAGGGCTAAGGGCTACTCAGTCGGAAGCCCCGCGAAATAGTCCGCCAAGGCTGCGATATCCGCATCACTCAAGTCCTGCGCGGCCTTGCGCATCAAACGCGCCCGCTCCCCCCCACCGCGATGCCCGTCGCGCCAAAGTCTGAGCTGTGCCGCCAGATAGTCGCGGCTTTGCCCGGTCAGCAGCGGTGCGATGGGCGCATCGGCCTGCCGTCCCGGCCCGTGACAGGCGGTGCAGGCAGGTACGTCACCAGTGCCACGTTGCGCCAGCAGCGCGCCGGGGGTTGTGGCCTCGGGCGCAGGTTCAGACTGCCGCCGTGGACCTTTGGAAGAACCGAACTGCTGCGCCAGCGTGGCGATCTCGCTGTCGCTGAGCGCCATCGCCGCCTCTCGCATGATCCCGCTGGGCCGCTGACCGCT
This sequence comes from Sulfitobacter indolifex, assembly GCF_022788655.1. NCBI lineage: Bacteria > Pseudomonadati > Pseudomonadota > Alphaproteobacteria > Rhodobacterales > Roseobacteraceae > Sulfitobacter > Sulfitobacter indolifex. The sequence goes on from NZ_CP084951.1 coordinate 2,028,378, forward strand.
ACGGTACTGCCGCAGCGCCTCTGCGATTTGGCCGGGGGTCAGCAGGTCAAGCCGAGGGATGTACCTGTTGCCGCTCTCACCACTTTCGCCATGACACTCTGCACAGCTTGCGCGGCCCCGCCCTTCGCCTGCCAGCGCCACCTGCCCCGCCGCGTCAGGCAGCGCGTTCAGGTAGGCCACGACCGACCAAACTTCGTCGTCGCGATCCTTGGCGGGCCAGTGTGGCATGCCGGTCATTTTCACGCCTTCGTCGATGATCCAAAACATCTCACCCGGCGTCCAATCGGTGATGGTACTGATATGCGGCGGCGTCGGCTCCATCGCTTGAGCCGTGGCGCTTTGCGGCTGGCCGGGGAGCGCATGGCAGAAGGCGCAGCCGGATTTGAAATGCAGCGCCCCAAGCGTCACGCGATCCGGCGCACCAAGGTCATCCGGCACCTCCTTTGGCCCCGGCGCGCGCAGTTTGACCGACTGTTTGAAGGTCGTGTGCATCAGCCAGGTCACCCCCCACATATGCCCCTCCCGAGCCGAGACGTTGTAGAGCCCGACCGTCACGATCAAGACTGCCACCATGGCCCCGCCACCCGCCACTGCGGCGAGGGTTTGGATCACCCGCTTCATGCCGTTTCCCTTTTGTCTTCCAGCGCCTTAGCGACCAGTGCCAATCCTGCGACCAGATAAATCGGCGTGCCAATCCCCAACATCAAAAGCCCCCCCAATTGCTGCGCGTCAAGGTCCGGCGCACGGCCACAGATCGCAGCATAGAGGTCACGCGGGGCGAGAATAATCAGCGCGCCTAGCAGCGTCATATGCATGGAGGTCAGCAGCAGCCCACCTGCCCCCGCCAACGGCGCGCCGCGCAGGCACCCGGCCCAGACCAGCAGCCCGGCCAAAGCGAAACTTAGCTGTTCAAGCAGCAGCCCCGGCCATCCGCTATCGGCCCAGCCGTGCAGCGCCGGCAGATGCCAGCCCCAGACCACGACAAACTCAACCACCGCGCCCAAAAGCGGCGACAGGGCGAACACCGCAGTTGCTTTGGGAAAGCCCAACACGAGCAGCGGCGCCACCACAGCCACCAGCCCCATATGCCGCAGCATGTGATGCGGGAAATCCGCGCCAAGCCATTGCCCCAGCGGCAAAAGCCAGAGCAATGCCAGCAACGCCAGCCCGGCATATCCCAGCCCCACCCTCATCCACAGCCGCCGATCAGCAGCACCGGCAGGGAGACATAGACCACCCCGATGAAAGAAATCACCGCCAACAAAAACGCCGCATGGCCAAGGAACTGGTGCCGGTCTTCGCTTGTGCCCGCGTCATTCTCCCATTCCCGGTCGCGCCGCAAATCCCATTGCCGCCATGCCCCCCAAGCCAGCCAGAGGATCAGCGCCAATGCAAAAACCGTGCCGATGCCGATGCCCAGCCGCAGCAGCGCCACCGCCCCGGTCCCGCCCTTGGCACAGACCAGCGCGGTCGCCCCGTAAGAGGTCACGAAATGCACCGCCCAGATCAGCGGGCTGAAGGTGATCCGCCACAGGCTCAGCGCCTCGGCGCGGAACTCATGGGCGTCTTCTTCGTCTCGGATGTCGCTCATGTCAGCCACCCCGGCGCGAGGCCCAAGATCGCGGCGGTCACCAGCGCTTTGACAGCCATGAAATGCCAATAAAGCGTGACATTGCGCAGATCGGCGTCGTGGCGCGGGGTCAGCTTGCCAAATACGCTCCCGGCCAAGCAATAACCCTGCATCAACACGCCCGCGCTCAGATGCGCCACCAGCCAGACCATCAACGCCCACAGGATCGCGGGATAGACATGGGACGTCGGGTCAAGATCGCGCACGGCGGCCCAAGCGGCCACGCTTGCCGCCCCAGCGGCCAAGGGCCCCAAGACCAGCGCCACGCGGGCCAGCGCGACCTTTCCGCGCACGTTCGCCTCGCGCGCCGCAAGCGTCAACGCCCAAGCCGCCACGCCCGCCAGCGCTGCCAAGACGACACAATGGCCCATGGGATGCAGCGCCCCCTCGGGTGGGAAATCGGATCGTGCTGTCCAGTAGAAAAAGAACCCGAAGACCACGCTGGCAAAGGCCGTGGCGTCCCCCAACATGGTGATCCACATGGCCCACCAGCCGACGGAATCCGGCCCCGAAGCATAGGTCGGCAGGCGCAGGCCAAGCCCCGCATCGCGCATCGCTTCCTTCGGAGGGCGGGCGGTGCTGGTCCAGAGCCAATACATGATGCAGACGATGGCGAAGGCCCCGCAGATGATGGCGGGTGTGTAGATGTGGAAGGTCGGAAAGATAAACGCTCCGCCGGTGAAACCGGCAGCAAGGATGGTGATCCACGCAGGCCCGGTGACACGCTGCACATGCACGGGCTTGGCGTCGATCACGCTGGTCACGATGGTCTCACGCTGATGATCAGGCGCATCTGGCAGATAGTAGCGGCCCGCGTCCATCCGTTCGACCAATAGCGGTTGATCCCACAGCGGATAGCGCGAGGTCACATGCGGGACCGAGCGCACGCCCCACGCCTCCTCTGGCACTTCATGGGAGAACTCAAGCGTGCCGGCACCCCACGGGTTGCGCGGGATCTCACCTTGGGCCTTTTTCGGGCGCAGCAGGTCGTAAAGGAACACGGCAAAGCCCGCCGCGATGATGAAAGCCCCCAGCGTCGAGATCAGGTTAAGCCAGCCCCAGCCCGAACTTTCGGGATAGGTGAACACCCGCCGCGGCATGCCCATCAACCCGGTTAGGTGCATCGGCAGAAAGGTAATGTTGAAGCCCGAGAAGATCAGCCAGAACGCCCAGAGGCCCAAGCGTTCGCTCAGCAGCTTCTTGGCGATGAAGGGATAGAAATAATAGACCCCGGCGATCACTGGGAAGACCATGCCGCCGAAAAGGGTGTAATGTAGATGTGCCACGATGAAATAGGTGTCATGCACCTGCCAGTTAAACGGCACGATGGCCAGCATCACCCCCGTCAGCCCGCCCGCGACAAATATTGCCAGCGCGCCGGCGATCCAGAGCATCGGCAGCGTCAGCTTCACCCGCCCCACCATCAGCGTGGCGACAAAAGCGAAGATTTGGATGCCGGTGGGGATCACAACCGCCTCAGACGCAGCCGAGAAGAAGCCGAGGCTGATCTGCGGCAGCCCGGTGGTGAACATGTGGTGCACCCAAAGGCCGAAGCTGAGGAACCCGGTGCCCACCGCGCTCAGCACGATCCACGAATAGCCCACGATGGGCCGCTGCGCGACAGTGGGCACGATCATCGCAGCGATGGCGATGGAGGGCAGGAAGACGATATAGACCTCGGGATGCCCGAAGATCCAAAAGAGGTGCTGCCATAGGATCGGATCACCGCCGCGTGTCGGATCGAAGAACGGCCAGTCAAAGGACCGCTCCAGCTCGAAAAGGAAATCCCCGGCGATAAGCGGCGGAAAGGCGAAAAGGATCATGCCCCCCACAACCAACACATACCACGCATAGAGCGGCATAATGTTAACGCGCATCCCCGGCGGACGGCATTTCAGCGCGCCGACGATCAACTCAACCGCCGCCGCGATGGAGGCAACTTCGATGAAGCTCAGCCCCAAAAGCCAGACATCGGGGCCGATCCCCTCTTCTTTGGTGGCAAGCGGCGGGTACATGAACCAGCCCGCCTTGGGCGCGGCATCAAACAGCAATGAGCCCAGAACGAAACAGCCGCCAATTAGAAAACACCAGTATCCATAAGCAGATAGCCGGGGAAACGGCATGTCCCGCGCGCCGAGGAAGGCCGGCAGCAACAGGATCGATATCGCCTCAAACATCGGCACGGCGAAAAGAAACATCATCGCCGAGCCGTGCATGGTGAAGAACTGGTTAAACCGATCCGCGTCTAGAAAGGTCATGTCTGGAAAGGCCAGTTGCACCCGCATCAAGAGCGCCACCACCCCTGCGATCAGCATGAAGGCCAGCGCCGTCAGCGCATACCATTTGCCCACTTCGGAGTTATTGACCGCAGTGACATAGCGCCAGCCTTCCGGCGTCTTCCACGCCGCGCGCAACTCCTCGGCGCCGCGCTGCTGCTCGGCCTGCGGTACCGGTTCGGCCAGGGCCGCCTCGCTTGGCGGATATGGCCCTTCGGCCATGGGGAGCGATGCGGGTTTTGTCATGTCAGCCCCTTGAGATAAGCAACCAGCGCGCGCAGGTCTTCGGGCGCGATGTGGTCATAGCTTGGCATGGCGACCTCGGGTTTCAGGCTTTCGGTATGGGCGATGAAGCGGGCGAAATCTTCTTCGCTGCCGTTCAGAATGCCAGCACCGATGCTTCTCCGGCTGCCGACATGGGTCAGATCCGGCCCCACCTGCCCCACCGCCCGTGTGCCGCGCACGCTATGGCAAGCGCCGCAGCCCTCGCGGGCAAAGACCTGCGCACCACGAACGGCCTCTCCATTGGCGGGCGCGGGGGCTGCCTCGGCCTCAGCCGTCAACCACTCGGCAAAGTCTTCGGGTGTCATCACCACCGTCTCGAATGCCATCAATGCATGGGACGCGCCGCAGAATTCGGCGCATTGCCCCCGGTAAACGCCCGGCTCTTCAGGCAGGAACGACAGATACGTCTCGCGCCCCGGGATCATATCAACCTTGCCGCCAAGGGCGGGCACCCAGAAGGCATGGATCACCTTATGCGCGTTCAGCACCAGCCCGGTGCGCCGTCCCGTAGGCAGCCGCAACTCATTGGCCGAGGTCACGCGGCTGCCGTCGGGCAGCTCATAGTCCACGCGCCACCACCATTGTTCAGCCGTGATATGAACCTTGAGGCCCGGATCAGCGTCGCGTTGCGGTTTCATCATCGGCAGGCTGTAGGTCAGCAAGGCGCCCAGCAAGATCACCGGGAAAATCACCCCGCCGCCGACGATCAGTATCTCCCCCCAGCGACGCGGCATCTCGCGCGGCTCCACGCGGGTCACATAGACAAAGATCGCCCCCAGCGTGAGCCAAAGCAGCACTGCCCCGCCAAACATCACCCAGATGAGCGACAGCACATCCTGCGCGTCGCGCCCGGCGGGGTTTAGAACCGATTGCCGCCCTTCGCAGGCCGAAAGCGCCAACAGGCTCAGGCAAATCAGCATCAGGCGCATGGTGTTGGCTCCGTCATCCTGTTCAAGCGTCACGCAGAATTCGCGTCAGAGTGGCACAGGCAGCCGCGGTAGAATAGGGCCGCCATAGGCAAAACTGGCCGCAGAAACCCACGGCCAGAAGATTTTTACTGGCCGAGGGCCTGACCCAGATCGGCACCAAGGTCTTCGACATCCTCGATCCCGACCGACAGCCGCAACAGCCCTTCAGGGATCCCGGTATGTGGCTCAATCGTGTGGCGATGCTCGACAAGGCTTTCGACACCCCCAAGCGAGGTGGCGCGGTGGAAAAGCTGCAACCGCCCGGCGGCTTTCAGCGCCGCTTCGGCCCCGCCTTTGACGACAAAAGACAGCAGCCCGCCAAAACCGCCGCTCATCTGCTGGGCGGCAAGGGCATGGCCGGGATGGTCTGGCAGGCCGGGGTACATCACCTGTTCCACCTGCGGGTGGTCCGACAAAAACTCTGCCAAGATCATGGCATTGCGAGACATTTCGCGCATCCTGAGCGGCAAGGTGCGCATCCCGCGCGCCAGCAACCACGCCTCCATCGGGCCGATCACGGCACCGGCCTCGTTACGGTCATCGCGGATCATCTGCCAGCGCGCCGCGCCCGTATCATTGGTGGCCAAAGACCCGGCCAAAACGTCGGAGTGGCCGTTGATCCCTTTGGTTGCCGAATGCATAACAATATCCGCGCCATGCTCCAGCGGATGGCTCAGCACCGGCGACGCGGCGGTGCTGTCGACGACCAGCGTCGCACCCACCTCATGCGCGGCGGCAGCGGCCCCGGCGATATCGGTGATCCGCAGCCACGGGTTCGATGGCGTCTCGATCAAACACAGGTCGGGCTTTTCGGCGCGGCATAGCGCGGCGAAGGCGTCAAGATCGCTCGCATCCACCTCATGCAACGCAATTTGCCGACGGGTGCAAAAATCGCGGATCCATTTCGTCGTGCCCCAGTAAATCTGGCTTTGCACCACCACACTCGCGCCATTGGGCACGGTGCGGAACACCGCCGCGATTGCGGCCATGCCTGAGGGGAAGATCAGCGTCTCTTCCGCCCCTTCGAGCGCGTTCAAGATACGCTCCGCCACGCGGGTATTTTCGTTATGTGAGCGCAGGTAGACATTGGCGGGGTTCACCAGATCGTAATTCTCGTCCCGCAGATAGGTGGTGGCGAATTGCACCGGCGGCACAACCCCGCCCGAGGCTGGATCAACGGCCCCGGCGGCTTGGGCCGCGATGGTGGCAGGGTGCAGGTTTGGTTTGGGGGGCTGGGCCAAGGTTGTTCTCCGACAGGTAGTTTGCCCAAGTCGTATACAAAGCAACAAGCCGGGGCAAATGCGATCACGCACAGTGCTTTCGCGTCACGCTTGGGTGAGCGTGCCGCCTCGCCCCTTGATCAGACCGCCGAACATGTCACCTTTGGGGCAAGCAAATTGGAGAGCCACATGGCCATCGAACGCATTACCTTCCCCGGCCCAGATGGCACGGAACTGTCCGCACGGCTGGACATGCCCGAGGGGCCGCATCTGGCGACTGCCCTCTTCGCGCATTGTTTTACCTGCGGCAAAGACATGCCCGCCGCGCGGCGCATCGCGGGGCGGCTGGCGGCGATGGGGATCGCGGTGCTGCGGTTTGATTTCACCGGGCTCGGGCATTCGGGCGGCGAGTTTGAGAACACGTCGTTCTCCTCCAACGTCGATGATCTGATCGCCGCTTGCAGCTACCTTTCCAGCCGCGACATGGCCCCGGCGCTGCTGATCGGTCATTCGCTCGGCGGGGCGGCGGTGCTGAAAGCGGCCACGCAACTGTCGCATGTCAAAGCGGTCGCCACGCTCGGCGCGCCCTTTGATCCGGCCCATGTGACCCATAATTTCGCCGAAAGCTTGCCTGAAATTTCGGCCAAGGGCAGCGCCGAGGTTAATCTTGGCGGGCGGCCTTTTACCATCAGTCAGGGCTTTATCGAGGACGTCCAAGGGGCCACCCTTGCGCCAGATATTGCCAAGCTGAAAGCCGCGTTGCTGGTGCTCCACGCCCCGCGCGATGAGATCGTCAGCATCGACAATGCGAGCCAGATTTTCATGGCCGCGAAACACCCCAAAAGCTTCGTCACGCTGGACGATGCCGACCACCTCATCACCCGCGCAGGCGATGCGGAATATGCGGCCGAGATTATCGCCACTTGGGCCGACCGCTATATGGCGCTGAAATCCCCCGCCCCGCCCCCCGGCGCGCCCGAAGGGATTGTGCGGGTAAGCGAAGCCGACCCCGATGGCTTTTTGCAAGACGTGAATGCAGGCCCGCATCACCACGCGCTGGCAGATGAACCGCTGGCCTACGGCGGCACCAATCGCGGCATGTCGCCCTATGGATTTTTGTCGGCGGGGCTTGGCGCCTGCACGTCGATGACGATCCGCATGTATGCTCGGCGCAAAGGTTGGCCGCTGACGGGTGTGAGCGTGGACGTGTGCCACGATAAAGTCCACGCGCAGGATGCCGGGACTGGTGCGGCGGAGAAGATCGACACGTGGCGGCGGCGTATCCGGCTGGAGGGGGATTTGAGCGAGGAGCAACGGCAACGGCTGTTGGAGATTGCGGATAAGTGCCCGGTGCATAGGACGTTAGAGCGGAGTTCGACGGTGCTGACGGAGTTGTTGTAAGAACGATGAGACCGGTCACAGCCCGGAATCAAGCCGCAGGCGCCGGGCCATCGCCTGCCCGTCCGTCACGCCAAAGGCGTGCCGACAGACATTGGCGCACCTTTGGTGCGACGGGTAGGCGATTTGGTGAGGCTGGGTGCGCGTCTGTAAAGTCATCCCAAGGCTGCCCCATAAAGTGGCACGAGGCCACGTTTGCATCGCCAACCCACGGGCAGGCGTTGGCCCTCACCACCCCATAACCCCCTCACACTTGTCCTTAACCCCAAGTCAGTCTATGCCGCCCCTGACCCTTCCCCTGTCCTAAAAAGGTGCGCGCATGATCCCCCGCTACTCCCGTCCCGATATGGTTGCCGTCTGGTCGCCGGAAACGAAATTCCGCATCTGGTTCGAGATCGAGGCCCACGCCTGCGACGCGATGGCCGATCTGGGTACGATCCCGCGCGAGAATGCTGACGCTGTCTGGAAAGCCAAAGACGTCGAATTCGACGTCGCTCGCATCGACGAGATCGAAGCCGTCACCAAACATGACGTTATCGCCTTTCTCACACACCTCGCCGAACATGTCGGCAGCGACGAAGCGCGCTTTGTGCATCAGGGCATGACCTCCTCCGATGTTCTCGACACCTGCTTTAACGTGCAGCTCGTCCGCGCTTCTGATCTGCTGCTCGTCGGTCTTGATAAACTCCTGGAAGCGCTGAAGAAACGCGCGCTTGAGCATAAAGACACCGTGCGTGTTGGCCGCAGCCACGGCATCCACGCCGAGCCCACCACCATGGGCCTGACCTTCGCCCGTTTCTATGCCGAGATGGACCGCAACCGCGCCCGCCTCGTCGCCGCACGCGAAGAAATCGCCACTGGCGCGATCTCGGGCGCTGTTGGCACTTTCGCCAATATCGACCCGCGCGTCGAAGAGCATGTCTGCGAGAAACTGGGCCTCACCCCTGAACCGATCTCGACCCAAGTCATCCCGCGCGACCGCCATGCGATGTTCTTTGCCACGCTCGGCGTCATCGCCAGCAGCATCGAGAACGTCGCGATTGAGATCCGCCACATGCAGCGCACCGAGGTGCTGGAAGGGGCGGAATTCTTCTCGATGGGGCAGAAAGGCTCTTCTGCCATGCCGCACAAGAAGAACCCCGTGCTGACCGAAAACCTCACGGGCCTCGCCCGTTTGGTGCGCATGTCGGTGATCCCCGCGATGGAGAACGTGGCGCTTTGGCATGAGCGCGACATCTCGCACTCCTCGGTCGAGCGCGGCATCGGCCCCGACGCAACCGTGACCCTCGATTTCGCGCTGCACCGTCTGGCGGGCGTCATCGACAAAATGCTTGTCTTCCCGCAGAACATGCTGGACAACATGAACAAATTCCCCGGCTTGGTTATGAGCCAGCGGGTGCTTTTGGCGCTGACACAAGCGGGCGTAAGCCGCGAGGACGCCTATTCGATGGTGCAGCGCAACGCGCTCAAAGTCTGGGAAGAACGCCTCGATTTCCGCGAGTTGCTGCTGGCCGATAAAGAGGTCGTCGCGGCCTTGGGCGAAGATGGCGTGAACGAAAAATTCGACATGGACTACCACACCAAACATGTCGACACGATCTTCAAACGCGTCTTTGGCGAATAAGGCAAAGATCGTAACGCTTTGAGATTGGCGCAGACGGGTGTACCCTGTCTGCGCCTGTCAAAGGAGCAATACAATGAGACTCGCACTGACACTCGGCGCCCTCATGGCGCTCACGGCCCCCTCCCTCGTCCTCGCATCGGGCTGCGAACATGACAAACAGGTCATGACCTGCGCCGAGGGGATGAAACTCGACACCAGCAGCGGCACCTGTGTGCCGGACGCCACCGCTTAAGGCGACAACCTTGCAACAGCGCCACCGCGCGTGGTCTGAATTGATCGACGCGTGAACGATCCCTGTTGCCCTGCGTTAACCACTCCCAGATGGGCAGGGGCCGGCTTCGGTCACGGGGAACGCTAGGGCTGACAGCGGCTGACCCCGGCTGATGGCTTGCGCCATGACTTGTTGCGCCCGTCTGTGCAGGCTATGTCAGGAAAAGTTTAACAGCCTGTCAGAGCCCATGTCGGACCAAGCCACAACAGTCAAAAAGCCCTATCCCTTCGGCCGCCGTGCGCGGCATTACCTAAGCAATCTGCTGATCGTCGGGATCATCCGCACGGCTTTGGCCCTGCCCTATAAGGCGCGGCTCAGCTTTGTCGGCGCTTTGGTGCAGCATGTCATCGCCCCGCTCGCGGGCTACCGTCGCCGCGCGCTCGACAATCTTGAGCATGTCTGGCCCGAGATGCCGCTGGCCCGCCGCAAGGAAATCGCCACGCGTTGCCTGAACAACCTCGGCCGGTCCTTTATCGAAAACTACTCGGCCAATGATTTTCCCAAACGCATGGCCGAGGCCACACCGCGCGGCGACGGCATGGCAGCATTGGAAGAGGCCAACCTAAAGGGCCAGCCCGTGATCCTCGTGACTGGGCATTACGGCAATTACGAAGCGGCGCGGGCGGCCCTCGTGGCGCGCGGCTATGACATCGGCGGGCTCTACCGCGAGATGAAGAACCCCTATTTCAACGCGCATTACGTCAAAACGCTTGAGGCCTTCGGCGGCCCGGTGTTCCCACAAGGGCGGCGCGGCACAGCGGGTTTCGTGCGGCATTTGAAACAGGGCGGACGGCTGGTGCTGCTGTTCGACCAACACGTCATCCGCGCGCCGATCCTCGACTTTATCGGCCAACCTGCCCGCACGGCGATTTCGGCGGCGGAATTGGCGCTGCGCTATGATGCGCTGTTGATCCCGTTTTACGGCATCCGACAAGACGATGGGGTGAGCTTTGACGTGGTGCTAGAGGCCCCCGTACCGCATAGCGATCCGATGACCATGACGCAGGCGCTGAACGACAGCTTGACCGCGCAGGTCACCAAGACACCTGAGCAGTGGTTCTGGGTTCACCGCCGCTGGCGCCCGCACGAGACGTAACGGCAGCCGCGGTTTATTTGCTGCGCGCTGCCGCCAGAATAGCGCCCGGCCCGCCCTTCTCTTGGCGTTGAATGATCACCACAACAGGCAGATCACCCTCGGCCTTCGCGCTCAGCGACAGGGGTGCCGACCCGTCCCATTCCGCCAAGACCTGCCAATCTTGGACGACATTGCTGTGTTCCATAAGATTGCCCGCATTCTCGCCGCGGGTGACCTTGGTCCGCTCCATCGGGGAGTAGCGCAGCATATGCACATGCATCGGTTCCGATGCCGCGGCCAACGGCTCTGCTTCAATTTGAACTGCGTCGCCTGAGCGGATGATCGCCAGCGCCACGCGCGGCGCGGCCTCAGCATGTTTCTCGACCGCGTCCATCAACTTCATCGGTTTGGCGCCCACGATATCCGTTTGCCCCTGCACGATCAGCTCCGGCGTATAGACACTGCGCCGCCCGCCCACGGCAGCATAGCCGCGTTGACGCTCCGCATGGGCCGGATCGCCAAACGGGTCTTTCCAGCCGATATAATCCCAATAGTCCACATGCAGCGCCAGCGCGATGATATCCTCCCGCTCGGCCAGTTCGGCCAGCATTTCATCGGCAGCGGGACAAGAGGAACAGCCCTGAGAGGTAAAGAGTTCGACCACAACAGGCTGATCCTGCTGGGCCTGCGAAGGCGCGGCCAGCAGGATCAGGGCGGTGAGAACAGGATAAATCAGGGGCTTCATAAATTTCCAGACGGCCAAATACTATTATGGGCCCCGGTTTAGCTGTCCGACGGGTAAATTGCCAATCAACCTTTGTTGAAACGCCCGTTAGCGCCCCCACGCCGCCCTCAGTATGCTTCCCCCTTCAAATTCGGTACACAATGGTATACAAAATCGCGCGAACCCGCTTGATAACAGTTGAACCGCCGCGCCTCTAGTGGCATTGAGACCTCAATCTAGCCACCCATCAGACCCCGAAGGGAGCCCGCCATGACGATCCAAGTCGGTCACGACAGTGCCAAAACCCGCAAGACCCTCTCCGTTGGAAGCCAGAAAGTCGCCTACTATTCCATTCCTGCCGCCGAGGCTGCGGGCTTGGGCGATTTTTCAAAACTGCCAGCGGCGCTGAAAGTCGTTTTGGAGAACATGTTGCGTTTCGAGGACGGCAAGACCGTTACTCAGGACGATATCAAGGCATTTGCCGAATGGGCGACCAAAGGCGGCAAGAACCCTCGCGAGATCGCCTACCGCCCTGCCCGCGTGCTGATGCAGGACTTCACCGGTGTTCCAGCCGTTGTTGACCTTGCCGCGATGCGCGACGGTCTGGTGGCCTTGGGCGGTGACGCCGACAAGATCAACCCGCTGAACCCCGTTGATCTGGTCATCGACCACTCCGTCATGATCGACGAATTTGGCAACCCGCGCGCGTTCCAGATGAACGTCGACCGCGAGTATGAGCGCAACATCGAGCGCTATACCTTTCTCAAGTGGGGCCAGAAAGCGTTTAACAACTTCCGCGTTGTGCCCCCCGGCACCGGCATCTGCCACCAGGTGAACCTTGAGTATCTTTCGCAGACCGTCTGGACCGACAAGGACCAAAACGGCGAAGAGGTGGCTTACCCCGACACACTCGTCGGCACCGACAGCCACACCACCATGGTCAACGGCGCTGCCGTTCTGGGCTGGGGTGTTGGCGGGATTGAGGCCGAAGCCGCGATGCTGGGTCAGCCGATCTCTATGCTGATCCCCGAAGTCATCGGTTTTGAGCTGACAGGCCGCATGATGGAAGGCACCACCGGTACCGACCTCGTGCTGAAAGTTGTGGAAATGCTGCGCGAAAAGGGCGTGGTCAGCAAATTCGTCGAGTTCTACGGCGAAGGTTTGGATCACCTGCCGCTGGCAGACCGGGCAACCATCGCCAACATGGCGCCTGAATATGGCGCGACCTGTGGCTTCTTCCCGATCGACGACGAGACCCTGCGTTACCTGACCAACACAGGCCGCGACAAGGATCGTGTGGCGCTGGTCAAAGCCTATGCCCAAGAGAACGGCATGTGGCGCGATGCAGATTACGCACCGGTCTACACCGATACGCTGACCCTCGACATGGGCACCATCGTGCCTGCGATCTCGGGCCCAAAGCGTCCGCAGGATTACATCGCACTGACCTCCGCGCACACCGCCTTTGCCGACTATGTCAAAGGCGTCCGCGAAGGCAAAGACACCTCGGCGAACTCGGAAATCCGTTGGGAAGGCGAAGGCGGCCAGCCCGAGCCGCAGGACATCCCCGGTGACGAAGGTCATCACAACCGCGGCTTTGTCTCCACGGATGATGGCCACTACCAGCTGCATGACGGCTCGATCGTGATTGCGTCGATCACCTCCTGCACCAACACATCCAACCCCTATGTGATGATCGGTGCGGGTCTTGTGGCGCGCAAAGCCCGTGCTTTGGGTCTGACACGCAAGCCTTGGGTGAAAACCTCGCTGGCCCCCGGCTCACAGGTCGTGTCGCATTATCTTGAGGCCGCTGGCCTGCAAGAAGACCTCGATGCGATTGGCTTCAACCTCGTGGGCTACGGCTGCACCACCTGCATCGGCAACTCCGGCCCGCTGGAAGCGCCGATCAGCAAGGCGATCAACGACTATGACCTGATCGGCACCTCGGTCCTGTCAGGCAACCGGAACTTCGAAGGCCGCATCAGCCCCGACGTGCGCGCCAACTACCTCGCCTCCCCGCCCCTCGTGGTGGCCTATGCGCTGGTCGGTGACATGAACCATGATCTGGCCAACAGCCCGCTGGGTCAGGACAAAGACGGCAACGACGTTTACCTGAAAGACATCTGGCCCTCGACGCAGGAAGTCGCTGAACTGGTCGAACAGACCGTGACGCGCGAAGCCTTCCAAGAGAAATACGCCGACGTCTTCAAGGGCGACGAGAAGTGGCAGTCGGTTGAGACCACGGACAGCAAGACCTACGACTGGCCGCCGACCTCGACCTATGTGCAAAACCCACCCTACTTCCAAGGCATGTCGCCCGAGCCAGGCGTGATCTCCAACATCGAAGGCGCGAAAGTGCTGGCGGTGCTGGGTGACATGATCACCACCGACCACATCTCGCCTGCTGGGTCCTTCAAGGAAACCACGCCTGCGGGTCAGTATCTGGTAGAGCGTCAGGTGCCGGTGCGGGAGTTCAACTCCTACGGGTCGCGTCGTGGTAACCACGAGGTCATGATGCGCGGCACCTTCGCCAACATCCGCATCAAGAACGAGATGCTGGACGGTGTTGAGGGCGGCTATACCAAAGGCCCCGATGGCGAACAAACGTCGATCTTCGATGCCGCCATGGCGCATCAGGAAAACGGCACGCCGCTGGTCATCTTCGGTGGTGAGCAGTATGGCGCGGGCTCTTCGCGGGACTGGGCAGCCAAGGGTACAGCGCTTCTGGGCGTCAAGGCCGTGATTGCCGAGAGCTTTGAGCGTATCCACCGGTCCAACCTCGTCGGCATGGGCGTCATCCCGTTCGAGTTCACCGGCGGCGACACCCGCAAATCGCTGGGTCTGACCGGTGAAGAAACCGTGTCGATCAGCGGGTTGGACACCATCAAGCCGCTACAAGAAGTGCCTTGCACGATCACAATGGCCGATGGCAGCACCAAAGAGATCACTCTGAAGTGCCGCATCGATACCGCGATCGAGATTGAGTACATCGAACACGGCGGCGTGCTGCACTACGTGCTGCGCAACTTGGCAAAATCGGCCTAAGCGCCGGACACTGCTTGCAGTAAACTTTAGGGGGAGCGGCCTGTCATGGGCCGCTCCCTTTTCGTTTGCGGGGGAACCTGCTGTCCTATGAGGGGGTTGCCCCAATGAGACAGTCACACTGACAGATCGGGGATGCGACCATGTTTATAAGTTTCGCACTCGGTGCGGTGGGCGTGGCGATCCTTGTCTTGGTGCTTCTGGACTTCCTCTATACCGCCATCGGTGCAGCCCCTGTGGCCCCCCTATCGGAAAGGGTCGCACGGGCGGCTTTCTTCGTCTTCACCAAAATAATGCCTCAAGGCAAAACCCGGCACCGGCTTTCTGGTCCGGTGGTCATGACGGCAATCGCCGTCACTTGGATCGTTCTGGTGTCGCTTGGCTGGACTTTGGTGTTTCAGATAAGCACCGATGCCGTGATGATGACCGAAAGCGAACGCCCCGCCGGGTTCGTCCGCGACTTTGCTTTCGTCGGGCATTTGCTGTCCACACTTGGGGGCGGGCCATTTCAGACCGAGAACCCCTTCTGGCTCGTCCTATCGGTTCTTGCGGGGGTGAACGGCATGGTGATCCTGACCCTCTCGGTCAGTTTTGTCCTGTCGACCACCACGACGGTGGCCCAAGCCCGCGGGCTGCTTACCAAAGCGTCGATGTTTGATGCCGACAGCGCAGAGATGAACAGCATCATTTTGCCTGAACTTGCTGATCTGGTGTCAAACCTTAACGCGATGCAGTTCGCCCTTTACTACAGCGCTGAGCACCCGGCGCGCCGCGTGCCACCGGCGATGGTTGAGATGGCCCAGCGTGTCGCCCCCTATCCCGAAGCGATGCGCCGTCTGCGCATTGCGCTGGAACCACTGCCGGGCTTTATGGCGCCGCAGGGTACCTTGGACCAGCTGACAGATGCAGAGTTCACCGCGCGGCTGCGGGAATGGGCGGAACAATACTCGCTTTAGCCCTCATGGCCGTGCGTCAGGAACTGACAACGGTCACGGCAGTTGATCCAGACGCACTTTAGCGAAAGGACACTCCATGAGCCCGAAAATTACAGTTCTCTTTTATTCAACATACGGCACCAACCACGCCATCGCCCAAGAAGCCGCACGCGCCGCCGAAGAAGCGGGCGCCGAGGTTCGCCTCCGCCGCTGTGCAGAGACCGCACCACAGGCCGTCGTCGATGGTCAGGATGCTTGGCGTGAGCAGTTGGATAAAATGAAGGACATTCCCGAGGCTAAGCCCGAAGACATGGAATGGGCCGATGGCTACTTCATCTCGGCCCCGACGCGCTTTGGCGTCGCCGCCAGCCAGTTCCGCGCCTTCATCGACACGCTGGGGCCACAGTGGCAGTCAGGCGCGCTGGCCAATAAGGCGGTCACGGCGACCACCTCTGCCCAGAACCCGCATGGGGGCCAGGAATCCACGATCCAGTCGATCTATGTCACGGCCATGCATTGGGGCGCGATCATCGTTCCACCGGGCTATGCCGATGGGGTAAAGTTTGAGGACGGCGGCAACCCTTACGGCTATTCCTGCGAACCCGGCCCGCTGACCGAGACCGGAAAGAAATCCATCGCCTATCAAGCCAAGCGGCTGGTCGAATTCGCAGGCAAGTTCAGCGGCTAAGCGCCTTGCGCAGGGCCGGGAGGAACCGCTGCTCATAATCACTACCGACCAGCGGCCCGGCAAAGCGAAACAGCACGGTGCCGTCCCCGCCGACGATGAAAGTCTCTGGCGGGGCGGTGACCCCCCAATCAATCGCCACCCGCCCCTGCGGGTCAAAGCCGACCCCGGCAAAAGGACTTGCCTCGTCCTCAAGGTAGGTGGTGGCGTTCTTCTCAGTATCTTTGAAATTCACGCCGATGATGTTCATCCCCTCAGCCTGCATCTCCAGCAGTTTAGGATGTTCAGCACGGCAAGGCGGGCACCAGCTGGCCCAGAAGTTCACGAGGCTCACCTCCCCCCGGCGCAGCATATCGTCCGTCGCCTGCGGATAGCCGGGCAGCGTCGCCTCTGGCATTGCGGGTGCCTGTTGGCCAACAAGCGTAGAGGGCAGCCCTTCAGGATCATCGCGGTACATGCCCACGGCCGCCAGCGCGACGAAGGCGGCAAAGATCAACGGTGGTGCGATCATCATAGGCGAGAGTTTAGCCACGGCGTCCGGCCTCCGCTTCGGTCTCTTCAAGCGCGCGGCGCGCCGCACGGCCCCGCAGCAGCGTCACGCCAACCAGCGCGGCCAACAAAAGCAGTGATGCCCCATAGGCCGAAAGCACCTCGGCTGCATATTTTCCAAGCTCTGGCATCACGCCCCCCTGTTCATCCGCGCCCGCAGCGCCGCCGTCCGGCGCAGGCGAATTTCGGTGCCCGTGCGGTAAATCACCAGCGCCAGAAACAGCAGGCCAAAACCCACCATTGCCAGCACCAACGGATAGAAAAACACATCCGCCACGCTGCGGTTTCCGGTGGCCACGGGGATCGAGGTCCCCTGATGCAGCCCTTGGTTCCAGAACTGCACCGCATAGCGCGACAGCACCGCAAAAACCGAACCAACGAGGCAGAGCACCGAGGTCAGATCAGCAGCAGTATCGGGATCCTCCACCGCCTGCCACAGCGCGATATAGCCGAGGTAGAACAGGAACAGGATCAAAAACGACGTCAGCCGCGGATCCCAAGCCCACCACGTGCCCCACATCGGCTGGCCCCAAATTGCGCCGGTGACCAGTGCGATCAGCGTCATGACCAGCCCCACCGGCGCTGCAGCCTTGGCCGCCAGCGCGCTAACGTGGTGGCGACGGATCAACCAGATCAGCGAGGCCACCAGCATCATGAACCATGCGTTAATCGCCATCAGCGCGGCGGGCACGTGCAGATAGATAATCTTGACCGTGCTGCCTTGGCGCGCGTCATCCGGCGTGCCGAAGAACCCCCAGATCAGGCCAGCGCTCACAAAGACCGCTGCTAAGACCCAAAGTACAGGCTGCACGCGCTCGGAAAGCGCTAAAAATTTGACGGGGTTTGCGTATTGCCAAAGGGACATGCGGTTTACCTATCGCGCGGTTGGGTGGTGCTCAATGCACAAATTCTTGGGGCACAATTTCGCGGGGTCATCGCAACCCCATCCGCAGGACCGCCGCTGCGGCAAATGGCATCAACGCCACCACAGCAAGGGTCAGTCCCGCCAGCATCAAAAGCGGCGTGCTGGCATCCAGCCCCGCCGCCCCGCGCCGTGCGACTTCGGCCCCGAAGATGAGAGTTGGAATATAGAGCGGCAGCACCAGCAGTGACAGCAGCAGCCCGCCGCGTTTGATCCCCACCGTCAGCGCCGCGCCGAACATGCCGATCACCGACAGCGCCGGGGTGCCAAGCGCGAGCGAGGCGAGCAACCACAGATGGCCGGGGGCCGCGAGTTGGAGCATGACGCCGAGAAACGGCGCGGCCAACACCAGCGGCAGCCCAGTGGTCAGCCAATGCGCCAAAGCCTTGATCGCCAGCGCACCTTCCAGCGGCAAAGGCGCAGTCAGCAGCAATTCAAGGGAGCCGTCCTCTAGGTCCAGCGCCAACAGCCGATCCAGCGACAGCAAGCAGGCCAACAGCGCGCCGAGCCAGAGCACACCGGGGGCGATGGCCTTGAGCAGCGCGCCTTCCGGTCCGACGCTGAAAGGCACCAGCATTGTCACGATCAGGAAAAACGCCAGCCCAAGGCCGAAGCCCCCGCCCGCCCGCAGCGCCAACCGTAGATCGCGAAGCAGTAGCGCCTTCATAGGAATGCCGCATCGCTGGCGCCGAGATCGACGTCGAGAGCCGCGCGGTAGGCGCTGATGTCGAGCACATGGGCCTCGACCCCGAGATCAATATGCGTGGCCATCAAGGCCGAACCGCCTGCCGCGAGATGCCCGCGCAGAACGCTGCCAAAAAGAGCCACAGCATCCGCATCAAGCGAAACGGTAGGTTCATCCAGCACCCAGATCGGACGGCCCGTCACCAACAGCCGTGCCAGCCCCAAACGCCGCTTTTGCCCGGCGGAAAGCGTCCCTGCCAGACGATCAGCGAGAGGCCGCAGCGCGTAGCCATCAAGGGCACCGGATATATCATTATTCCCAAACACTTGCGCCCAAAAGCTCAGGTTCTCACGCACCGTCAACATGGATTTCAACCCATCCGCATGGGCGGCATAGGCCACCCTGTCCTCCGCCCCTTCGATCCGCCCCGACAGCGGTGCTTGCAGCCCTGCAATGCAGCGCAACAGCGTCGTCTTGCCCGCCCCGTTCGGGCCGCGCAGCACCAGCGCCTTGCCCGGTTCCAGTTCGAAGGAAACGCCCGACAGAACCGGCACCCCGCCGCGCGCGACGCTTAGATCACTTACTTTCATGCGCGGTGCGGCTCCGCTCTCAGACCGGCAAAAGGGCCAGCGCGATGCGCCGCCCCTCGCTCAGCAGGATATTATAAGTGCGGCAGGCGGCGGGAGAGGACATGACCTCAATCCCCAGACCAGCCTCTTCTAGCGTCTCGCGCAGGTCATCAGGGATATGCGCCACCTCTGCCCCGGTGCCGAGGAAGACGACATCGACCTTGCCCGCCAGCGCCAACACCGGGGCCGCGTCGGCCAAGCCGCCCCAGCCGGTAATCCCGTCGGGGCCGATCACCTGCGGCCCTTGCACGACCTCTCCGCCGATGCGGAAAAAGCCGGGGCCGTAGCCGTCGATCGGTTTGGCGTCGGTATAGGTGATCTCATTCAATCGCATGTCATGTCCCTCTCAGGCTCAGATATTCCACAGCGGCAGACCAAGGATAGCCGATGCGGCGATGACGATATAGGCCACCGCGCGAAAAAGCCGCTCTCGGCCCGGATCAAACAGCCGCGCCCCAATGATATTGGCGATGATGTTCGGCACCCCAGCGAGCAGCCCGAGGACGAGCACCGACCAGACCACCTGCCCCGTCGCAGCCAGCATCACAAAAAGCAGCAGATCGATCCCCAGCAGGTAGAGCAGGAAATTCGCTCGGATTACTGCAGCGGGCCGCTGACTGGCCATATAGAGCAAAATTACAGGCGGCCCGGCGATGCCAGCAAAGCCCGTCATGAAGCCGCCCAAAGCGCCCGTCCCCACAACCAACCGCGCGCCCAGCGGGCCATGATAACGCCAGCCCGCCAGCAGCAGCACCAGAAGCGCCAGTACCACGCCGGAAACGATCCACCCAAAGCCCTCGGGTGACATCATCGACAGCCCCCAAAGGCCCAGTGGCATGCCGATCAGCACCCCCAACAATAAGCGCCCCACTTCTCGCGTCGCGCCTTGGCGCAGGGCATCTGGCAGATTGGGAAGGGGGCCGATCAGTTCGGCGGCGGTCATAAACAGGATGGCTTCGACCGGGGAGAGCACAAAGGCCGCAACCGGCATGATGATCATGGCAGAACCAAAGCCCGCAAAGCCCCGGACCAGCCCCGCCACGATCACAGCCAGCGCAAGCCATACCACCCCGGGGGTGGCGATGGCCTGCGCCAGCAGGTCAGGCATCAATATTTGCGAATTGCGTACCAGCGCCCGCGTCAGGCTTGGACCAGTCGCGCTTCACACCAAGGAACAGGACGACGTTCTTCGCGACATAGACCGACGAATAGGTGCCCACGATCACGCCCCATGTGATGGCGAAGACAAAGGCCCGGATTACGTCGCCGCCAAGGATCAGCAGTGCGATCAGTGCCAGTAGCGTGGTACCCGAGGTCATCAGCGTCCGGCTCAGCGTTTCGTTGACGGATAGGTTCATCACCTCACGCAGGGGGCGCTTTTTGTATTTGCGCAGGTTTTCCCGCAGGCGGTCAAAGATCACCACCGTATCGTTGATGGAATAGCCAATGATCGTCAGGATCGCGGCCACTACCGGCAGGTCAAAGCGGATTTGCAAGAGTGAGAACAAACCAATGGTCAGCACCACGTCATGGAACAATGCCACAACCGCCCCGACCGAAAACTGCCATTCGAACCGCAGCCAAATGTAGATCAAGATCGCCGCCAGCGCGCCCCCCACGGCCAGAAACGCCGTCTGGATCAACTCGCCCGAGACCTTCGGCCCAACAGACTCGACAGAGGTGAACTTGATATCCGGGGATACCTCCTGCAACGCCGTCTGAATTGTCTGGATCGTGTCTGTGGTCGCAGCTTCCTGCCCCTCTTGGGCCTGAACCCGGATCATCGCCACATGCTGATCGTCGCGAAAGCCGGGGTCAAAGACCTCAGAGATGGTCACGTCACCCAGCTCAAGCACGCTCAGCGCGTCACGGTAAGCGCCCACGTCCACGGCCTCAGTGGCTTCGGTTCGCAGGGTTGTCCCACCGCGGAAGTCGATGCCAAAGTTCAGCCCCATCACGCCCCAAGCGATCAGCGATAGGATCATCGCCACCACAGACGCGCCAAAGGTGATCTTGGCATAGCCAAAGAAGTCGAAGTTCGTGTTGTCGGGTACCAGCTTTAGTCGCATGTCAAACCTCGATTGTCTTGGGACGGCGGCGTTCAAACCAGATCACCACCAGCAAGCGGGTGACGAAGAAGGCGGTGAAAACCGATGTCATAATGCCCAGCCCCAGCGTGACGGCGAACCCGCGCACCGGGCCAGAGCCCAAAGCGAAGAGAATGACCGCGACGATGAAAGTGGTGATGTTGGCATCCAGAATAGCGCTGAGCGCACGCTCATAGCCGAGCGAGATCGCCCGCGCAGCACCCTTGGCGTTGCGCTGCTCTTCGCGGATACGCTCGAAGATCAGCACGTTGGCGTCGACCGCCATGCCCACCGTCAGCACGATCCCGGCGATGCCCGGCAGGGTCAGCGTGGCCCCAATCAGGCTCAGCAGGCCAAAGATCAGGCCAACGTTGATGATCAGCGCGATATTGGCGAAGAACCCAAAGAGCCCGTAGGATGCCCACATGAAGAAAAGCACGGCGGCGAAGGCCACCATCGTGGCGATCTTGCCCGCGTCGATGCTGTCTTGGCCCAGTTCTGGCCCAATGGTGCGCTCTTCGACAAAGCTCAGCCCCGCAGGCAGGGCACCAGCGCGCAGCAGCACGGCAAGGTTGGTGCTTTCCTCGACCGAGAAACGCCCGGTGATGATGCCCGACCCGCCCGGAATATGGCTTTGGATGGTCGGGGCGCTGATGACTTCGTTGTCGAGCACGATGGCAAAGGGCGACCCGATGTTATCAGCCGTATAATCGCCAAACTTGCGCGCGCCAGAGGTGTCAAATCGGAAGGACACGGCAGGCGCGCCATTTTGGTCAAAGCTCGGCTGCGCGTCGACCAATTGCTCTCCGGTGACGACGGGGGCGGTTTCCACGGTGTAGAACACGCCCTCTTCATCCGCCGCAGGCAAGATCGCGTTGCCGATGCCGGGGTTGTCGTTCTCACTAGAGCCGCGGTTGACCACCGGGTTGAAGGTCAGCTGTGCCGTGGTGCCGATGATCGCTTTCAGCTCGGCTGCTGAGCCGATGCCGGGCACTTGGATCAGGATGCGGTCCGCACCCTGACGCTGGATCGTCGGCTCACGGGTGCCGACCTCATCAATACGGCGGCGCACAATCTCAAGGCTTTGCTGCATCGTGCGTTCGTCAGTCGCCTGCTTTTCGGCGTCCGACAGGGTGATGTTAATGGTGCCATCCGTGCCGCTGACGTTGATGTCGCTGCCACCTGCCCCGGTGACCGTGGTCACAGGACGGGCCAGATCGCGGGTGATCTGCAGGGCCTCGGCCATTTTCGACGCATCGTTCAAACGGACCCGCAACTCGCCCGCTGGCGCTTCTTCGCGCCGGACCGGGGTCAGGCTGCGCAATGCGTCACGAACCTCGGGCCATTGTGCTTCCATGCGCGAGGCATAGACATCGGCAAGCTGCACTTCGGCAAGCAGATGCGCACCGCCGCGCAGGTCAAGGCCAAGGTTCACCAACCCCGAGGGCATCCACTCAGGCCAAAGCGCGCGCTGCGCTTCCAACTCAGGCGTGCTGCCCTGCACGTCGATGGCCGCCACGGCGTCATTGTGCTTTTCGACAGGAGCGTAAAAGGCATTGGGAAGCGCGAGCCAAAGTCCTGCCAAACAGGTCAGGACAATGGCAATCCGCTTCCACAGATCAATCTGTAGCATAGTTCCGCCTTTGGGTTGCGGCCTCGGGGTAGGGTTTATTTCGCCGGTTCGGTCTTGGAAACGACGGTCGCGATGGTGGCCTGCACCACACGCACTTTCACGCCTTCAGCGATTTCAACTTCGACTTCGCCATCTTCTTTGACCTTGACCACTTTGCCGATGATCCCACCTTGGGTGACGACCTGATCACCCCGGCGCAGACCGGCAACCATGGCCTGATGTTCTTTCGCCTTCTTCTGCTGTGGGCGGATGAGCAGAAAATACATGATCGCGAAGATCAGGATCAGCGGCACAAATTGCTGGATGCCTTCCATGGGGGTCGTCCTTTTCGATGGGTATTGGGCCACAAAACGGGCCTTGAGAATTTGGCCAGAACCTAAGCGCGCTAACAGCCGGGTGCAAGGTGCAAAGCCCCGTGGTTTATATGGGCCCAGACTGGCGCATATCGCCGCATGGTTGCGGCCCCTACCGCCCTGCCACGCTTTGAGGCATAACGCAGCTAAACCGACTCACCCGATCCCGAGGACAGACTTATGCACGATATCCGCGCCATCCGCGACAATCCCGAGGCTTTTGATGCCGCTCTTGCCCGCCGGGGCGAAGCTGCGATGTCTGAGGCTGTGCTGTCCCTTGATGCCGCGCGCCGCGCCAAGATTGCTGCGGCTGAGACGGCAAAGGCCGAGCAGAACAAGGCCAGCAAGGAAGTCGGTGCTGCCAAAGCCAAGGGCGATGAGGCCGAATTTGAACGCCTGCGCGCACTGGTCAGCGACAAAAAGGCCGAAGTCGCCGCGATGAATACCGAGGCGCAGGAACTGGATGCACAGCTGACGGACATGCTGGCCCGCGTTCCCAACAGCCCCGCCGATGACGTACCGCAGGGCGCGGATGAAGGTGACAATGTCGAGGTGAAGGTTTGGGGCGACAAACCCAGCTTTGATTTCACCCCGGTTGAGCATTACGAGATCGAAAGCGTCAAACCCGGCATGGATTTCGAGACAGCCTCGAAAACATCGGGCGCGCGTTTTGTCATGCTGAAAGGCGGCGTGGCCCGCATTCACCGGGCATTGGCGCAGTTCATGATCGATACCCATGTGGATGAGAATGGCCTGACTGAGGTCAACACCCCCGTGCTGGTACGCGACGAGGCGATGTATGGCACGGATAAGCTGCCCAAGTTCGGCGAGGACAGCTATCAGACCACGAACGGCTGGTGGCTGGTCCCGACCTCCGAAGTGCCCCTGACCTATTCGGTCGGCGGTGACACGCTTGAGCAAAGCGCCCTGCCGATCCGTCTCACCGCGCATACGCTTTGCTTCCGCTCCGAGGCCGGCAGCGCGGGTCGTGACACCGCAGGCATGCTGCGCCAACACCAGTTTGAAAAAGTGGAGATGGTGTCGATCACCCATCCCGATGAAAGCGACGCCGAGCAGCAGCGCATGGTTGGCTGTGCCGAGGGCATTTTGGAAAAACTGGGCGTGCCCTATCGCACCGTGATCCTTTGCACCGGCGACATGGGGTTTGGCGCGCGCCGGACCTATGACATTGAAGCTTGGGTGCCGGGGCAGAATTGCTACCGCGAGATTTCGTCGGTCTCAACCACCGGCGATTTTCAGGCGCGGCGTATGAACGCGCGGTTCAAGCCCGAAGGTGGCGGCAAGCCGCAGTTCGTGCATACACTGAATGGCTCTGGTCTGGCTGTAGGGCGGTGTTTGATTGCTGTGTTGGAGAATGGTCAGCAGGCGGATGGGTCGGTGAGGCTGCCGGAGGTGCTTGCGCCGTATCTGGGGGGCAAGACGACACTGACCGCTGAGGGTGTGCTCGCCTGAGGCTATTACCAGGCCCGGAATCAAGCCGCAGGCGCCGGGCCATTGCCTGCCCGCCCGGACGGGTAGGCGATTTGGTGAGGCTGGGCGCTACTCCGCGAACACACATGCAGGCTGAACTATGAAGCGGCATGAAACAACGGTGAGATCGCCGACCCGCGGGCAGGCGATGGCCCTTAGTTGCCGAAAGCACCCGACGCTCTAAGATTAGATGTAACACAACACCTAATCCCGCGAGGCCCCCGCTTGCCCAAATCATCCCGCACCCTGATCGCAGCGCTCGCGCTGCTGCTCAGCATCGCCTTCGCGATTTCGCCATTCTTTGTCCCCAGCTTTTCGGGCTTTGATCCCAACCAGTTCCCCGTCCCGCAAGAGAACCCGCCCGCACAGCCCGCAGGCTATGCCTTCTCTATCTGGGGCCTGATCTATCTTTGGCTGATCGTCGGTTTGGCCTACGGCCTGTTGCGCGCACCACGTGACGCGCAGTGGCATGACATGCGCGTGCCGCTGTGCCTCTCGCTCGCGGTGGGCACCACATGGCTGGCGGTGGCCACCATGAGCCCGATCTGGGCGGCAGTGCTCATTTGGATCATGCTGATAACCGCGTTGATCGCCCTGTTCCTCGCCCCGGTCGAAGACCCGCTCTGGGCTGCCGCGCCGGTGGGCCTTTACGCTGGGTGGCTCTCTGCCGCGTCCTGCGTCTCACTGGCGCTGCTAGCGGCAGGCTATGGCTATCTTGAGGGGCAAACGGCAGCCGTGGTGTTTGTTGGGCTGGCGATTGCGATTGGGGCGATCGTGCAGACCGCCTTGGGACGCACGCCGACCTACGGCATCGCGGTAATCTGGGGGCTGGTGGGTGTTATCGTGACCAACTGGGGCGAAACACCCGTGGTCGCCTATCTGGCGCTTGGGGGCAGCGTCGCGGTGGCGCTGCCCACCCTGCGGGCGTTTCGGCGGGGCTGATGCCCCAGCCGTTAGTCCTTGCGGCGCCCTGCTGTGTGTTTGCGCAGCTTTGAAGGCGCGGCTTTCTTGCGGTTCTTATAGGGGTTCGCGTCCGACTGGCCACGCATCCACAGACGGATCGGCGTGCCGGGCATGTCAAAGTCGACCCGTAACCCATTGACCAGATAACGCGAATAGCTCTCTGGCACCTTGTCAGGATGGCTACACATTACCACAAAACCCGGCGGGCGGGTCTTGGCTTGGGTCATATAGCGCAGCTTGATGCGTTTGCCCTGCGGCGCGGGGGGCGGGTGCGCCTCCATCATGCCCGAGAGCCAGCGGTTCAGCTGGGCGGTGGTGATCCGGCGGTTCCAAACCTCATAGGCGCGCATGATGGCGGCTTGCAGACGGTCAAGGCCCCTGCCCGTTTTGGCGCTCACGGTGATCAGCGGCGCACCACGAAGCTGTGGCAGAAGGCGCTCAAAGCTTTCCTTCAACTCGCGCAGCTTGTCCTGACGGTTCTCTTCGATGTCCCATTTGTTCACGGCGACGACCACGGCGCGGCCTTCGCGCTCGGCCAGATCGGCAATACGCAAATCCTGCTGTTCGAAGGGAATTTCGGCGTCCAGCAGAACCACCACGACTTCGGCAAATTTCACTGCGCGCAGACCGTCGCTAACGCTAAGTTTCTCAAGCTTTTCCTGAATCTTCGCCTTTTTCCGCATACCTGCGGTATCGAAGATTCGCATCGGCACCGGATCGCCGTCTGGCCCGGCCCATTCGGTCATCAGCGAGATCGCATCGCGGGTGATCCCGGCCTCGGGGCCAGTTAACAAACGGTCCTCGCCCAGAATCTGGTTGATCAGCGTCGACTTGCCCGCATTGGGGCGGCCCACCACGGCAACCTGCAACGGCTTGGCTCGCGTCGGCATGGGGACGGTTTCGGCCTCAAGATCGGCGTCATCCTCGGGCAGGTCCACGTCTGTTTCAGGCGCGTCCTGCACGGCGCGGTCTTCGTATTCATCGGCCAGCGGCATCAGCATGCTGTAAAGGTCGTTCAACCCTTCCCCATGTTCGGCGGACAGGCGGATCGGCTCCCCCAGACCTAGCGAATAGGCCTCGATCATACCCGCATCAGCGGCTTTGCCCTCGGCCTTGTTGCCCGCAAGGATCACATGCGCGGATTTCTTGCGCAGGATTTCAGCGAACACCATGTCGGACGGGGTCACGCCGACGCGGGCGTCGATCATAAACAGGCAAATGTCGGCCATATCAACCGCGCGTTCGGTCAGGCGCCGCATACGGCCCTGCAGACTGTCGTCGGTGACTTCCTCAAGACCGGCCGTGTCAATCACGGTAAAACGCAGGTCTGCCAGTTTGGCAGCACCTTCGCGCAGGTCACGGGTCACGCCGGGCTGGTCGTCGACCAGCGCGAGACGTTTGCCGACAAGGCGGTTGAACAGCGTGGATTTCCCGACATTGGGGCGGCCCACGATGGCAAGGGTAAAGGACATAATTCAGGCTCCGGGCCCCGGTTGGGCCACTTCAGACACGCGCCTTAGCCTATTTGCGGCCTAACGGAAAGCGTGCAATTGCCCCTTGGTGGACACGACATAAAGCGTACCGCCCGCCACAACGGGCGCTGTGGTCGCGCCGCCGGGGATCTGAGTGGTGCCCGTCAGGCCGCCATTGGTGGGGTTAAAGCTGCGCAATACGCCATCGTTGGAGGCGACGATGACACGCCCTCCGGCGATGATCGGACCATAATGCGCGACGACTTCGGATTGCTTCTTTGGCTTGTCTTTGACGAAATTCGGCAAAGGCGTGCCCCAGATGCGGCGTCCGGTGCTGGCATCAAGCCGCACAAGTTCGTTCAGATCGGTCACCGCAAAGACAGAATCGCCTGCGGGCCAGACCGGGCCAATGGCCCCATCCCGCGCGACCCATTTGCGGTCACCGCTGTTCACGTCCAGCGCCGCCAAACGGCCCGAATGGTTCCCCACATAGACCGTCCCGCCCGAGATCACCGGCGCGCTGGTCACGTCACCGACAAAGCTTAACGCCCGGCCTACGCGCTTGCCTAGAACGGAAGTCGACCACCGCTCAAGCCCGCCTTGGCGGAAGAGCCCTTGCACCTCGCCCGACCCAAAAGCAAAGATTGCCAGATCACTCGTTACGGCGGGTGCGGGCGCGCCCAATACGTTGCTGAGGCTGGTGGTCGCGCCGGTTTGCCATTGGATACGGCCATCGGTTTTATTGAGCGCCCAGCCGGTGTCATCCCCGGCCGTGAGATAGACGAGATCGCCCGAAACGGTCGGGGTGCCAGAGCCTGTGGCGTTAAGGTCTTGGGTCCAGCGCACACCGCCGGTTGTCACGTCCAATGCGGCCAGAACGCCGAAACCGATGGAGACATAAAGAGTCTCACCATCCACGGCGAGCCCGCCGCCGGTGGCTTGGCCCTGACGGTCAGAAGAAGGGGTAAGATCGCGGGTCCATAGGGTTTGACCAGAGGTCGAGGTTGCCGTGACCTGAGCACCTGCATCAAGGGTAAAGACGCGCCCGCCTGCGACCACCGGGTCGGCAGTGATACGCTGCTTGCGGCTGTCGCCGGCACCGATCTTTGCGCTCCACACGGGCTGCAGCGTGCTGCGCAATGCAGGATGGCTGACGCGCGTCGACGCGGTGCCAATGCTGTGGGTCCAATTGGCGTTGTTTACCGTGCCGCCCAGAGCAATGGCGCGGCTGGTGTTCGCGGGCACCGGACCGTCCACTGCTGCTAAAGCAAGGTCTTGCGGTCCGGGGTTCTGCAACACAGCGCGCACATCTTCGCGTTTGCCGGGAAGATAGGTTTGCTTGTCTTCGCAGGCACTTAGCAGTAGCGCAGCGCCTACGGCACCCGCCACACCCAGACGACGCAGACCCGGATGCCCGAGGTTGATTTCGCGATGCTTTGTCATGGACCTGCTCACTTCTTGTCGTTCCTCAACCTTCACGTCTCCGCCCATTTTTGGGCGGTAGAGATGTGTCAGTCGCCCGTTGTTTCTGGGATATCCAGTTCAGCCTCAGCGGCGGCACCATCAAGCTCCGGTTCCTTACCCAAAGCCACAATCACCTGAAGGGCGCGTTGTTGCAAGTCCGGGGTGGTTTCAGCATCGGAAAGAATGGATTGATAGCGCGCGACGGCTTTGCCGGTCTCGCCCTCTTGGATATCGATCAGGGCCAGTTGTTCTTCGGCCAGCAGACGCAGGGCCGCGCCGGGCTGTGCCAGCGCTTCGAGGGCTTGACGGCGTTCAGCCACCGGCACCGACTGGCCCTGTAGCGTCACGGCTTTGAACTGTGCAAGCTGGCGGTAGATCGGCGCAAGATCGCCGTCGAGCGCGATGGCGTCGAGCTGTTCCACCGCGGCGTCAATCTCTCCCGCCTCGGCCAGTGCATCGGCGCGCATGAAATTCAGCACGGCATTGGCACCGGGGCCTTCGGCCTCAATCGGGGCAAGCGCTTCGGCGCGGGCATTGCTGGCATCAGCTTCCAATGCGGCGAGCATCGCATCGCCCAAGGCTTCGGCCTGCGCGCGTTCCTGCGCTTTGCTGTATTCGTTCCACGCAGCACCACCGACAATGGCAATCACAGCGACCACGGCGATCCAGCCATAGCGGCGCATCAGCCCATAAAGCCGATCACGGCGGACTTCTTCGTTCACTTCGTCAATAAAACTGTCGGTATCGCTCATCGCGCCCTGCCCCCGGCCTGATTTTGCCCCTCTTACCGCGCGCGGCCAGCCAAGCCAAGACCCAGCGAACTTACGCGCGCCTTCTGATGACCGCTTGGCGCGGGCCAAGGTCACGCTAGGTCAGGGGCAGAATGCAGCAAAGGAGACGATGATGAGAGCGATTGCAATGGCGGCAGGTCTTATGATGGCCGCGGTCCCAGCCTTGGCGCAGGATTTGGTGGCCAAGGTCTCACCCCATGACGTGGTAACCACAATGGACCGGCTGGAAAGCGCGGTTGAAGAGGCCGGGGCCGAGGTATTTGCCCGCGTCGATCACGCCGCTGGGGCCGAGAAGGTCGAGATGGAGCTGCGCCCGACGCAGCTTTTGATCTTCGGCAACCCCAAGCTTGGCACGCCCGCGATGCAGGATGCCCAGACGGCCGGGCTTGATCTGCCGTTGCGCGTGCTGGTCTATGCCGATGGCGAAGGGGCCGTGCATGTCACCTATGCTGACCCCGAAACGCTGGTAACGGCCCACGGCCTGCCGGAAGAGGCTGAGTATATCACCAAGATGACTGAGGCGCTGGATAACCTCACCGCCAAGGCGATTGGCGAAGAGTAACCCCTTTTCCCCGCCCGGACCTCAGCGTTTGGGCGGGGTGTTCTGCGCTTTGATCAGGTTTTCCAGATCGGTCAGCCGCGACATGACCTCATCACGGTAGGTATTGGTCTGCTCGTTGCTTTCCTCATGATGCGCGTCTTGCATCGAGTTGACGATCAGACCCACCAACAGGTTCACCACCGCGAAGGTCGTGACCATGATGAAGGGCACAAAGAACATCCACGCATAGGGATAGATTTCCATCACCGGGCGCACGATCCCCATGGACCACGACTCAAGCGTCATGATCTGAAACAGCGAATAGCCCGACCGGCTTAGCGTGCCGAACCACTGCGGGAAGTCAGCGCCAAAGAGTTTCGTGGCCATCACGGACGCGATGTAAAAGATCACCCCCATCAGCAGGAAAACCGACCCCATGCCCGGCAGCGCATTGACCAGCCCCTCGACCACGCGGCGCAGCGAGGGGGCGACGGAGACAACGCGCAGCAGGCGCAGGATGCGCAGGGCGCGCAGAACGCTAAGGCCTTGGGTGGCCGGGATTAGCGAGATGGCGACGATCACAAAATCAAAGATGCTCCATCCGCGTTTGAAGAAATCCATCCCCCGGCCGTAGAGCTTGATCGCGATCTCAATGACAAAAATGCTAAGGCAGACCTTGTCGAGCAGCAGGATCAGCGGGCCCACCTGCGCCATCACCTCGTCCGAGGTCTCAAGCCCCAAGATCACGGCATTAAAGAGAATCACGGCCAGAATGAAATTCTGGAACGAGGGGCGGTCAGCCAGTCGTGCCGCACGGGCGCGGAGCGATGATTGCGGTGAGGTGGAGAGATCGGTCATGGCGGTAGATATCGTGTGCCGATTGGCGCAGCGCAAGAGCAGATCAGCGTCAAAAACGCCATCGGCGGCAATGCCCCGCCCGCCTGTCATAACAGAGGGCGGGGTTTGCGTTAAATCTGCTCTTCTTCCGCCTGTTGGCGCTGCCAGAGTTGAGCATAACGCCCGCCTTTGGCCAGCAGTGCCTCATGGCTGCCCTGCTCCATGATCTCACCCTTTTCCAGCACGACGATGCGATCCGCCTCGGCGATGGTCGACAGACGGTGGGCGATGGTCAGTACCGTGCGCCCCTGCCCTGCACGGCGCAGCGCGTCTTGGATCTCATGCTCCGTCTCACTGTCGAGCGCGCTTGTCGCCTCGTCCAGCAGCAGGATCGGCGGGTCTTTCAACAACGTCCGGGCGATGCCCACGCGCTGTTTCTCACCGCCCGAGAGTTTCAGCCCGCGTTCGCCAACTGTGGTCTCATAGCCCTGCGGCAGCGTCATGATGAAGTCATGGATTTGCGCCGCGCGGGCGGCGTCCTCGACCTCCGCCTGCGTGGCCCCGTCGCGGCCATAGGCGATGTTGTACCCAATGGTATCGTTGAACAGCACCGTGTCCTGGGGCACCACGCCAATCGCCATATGCAGCGAATGCTGCGTTACGTCGCGCACATCTTGGCCGTCAATCTTCAGCGCGCCACCGGCCACATCGTAAAAGCGGAACAACAGCCGCCCGATGGTGGACTTGCCGGACCCGGTCGAGCCGACAATCGCCACAGTCTCCCCCGGTCGCGCCTCTAGCGAGACGCCTTTGAGGATTTCCCGGTCGGTGTCATAGGCAAAGCGCACGTTTTCCAACGACACATGGCCGCCGGTGACTTTAAGGTCTGGCGCATTGGGCTTGTCATCAATCTCAGCCGGTTGTTCGAGCAGGCCGAACATCTGCCCCATATCCACCAGCGCCTGACGGATCTCGCGATAAACGGTGCCGAGGAAGTTCAGCGGCACGGTCAATTGGATCATATAAGAGTTGACCATGACAAAATCACCGACGCTAAGCTCACCGCTTTGCACGCCCATCGCCGCCATCACCATGACGCCGATAAGCCCTGCCGTGATGATCAGCGCTTGGCCGAAGTTAAGGAACGCGAGCGAATAGTTCGTCTTGATCGCCGCGTTTTCATAGTCGGCCATCGCTAGGTCATAGCGCGCGGCCTCGCGGCCCTCGGCACCGAAATACTTCACCGTCTCATAATTCAGCAGACTGTCGATCGCGCGTTGGTTGGCTTCGGTGTCGCTGTCGTTCATCTGCCGCCGGAGGCGCACCCTCCATTCGGTGACGGCAAAAGTGAACCAGACATAGATCGCGATGGTCACGGTCACGACCACCAGATACCAAATGTCGAACAGCACGGCGAGGATCACGCCGACAAGGATCAACTCAAGGATCAGCGGCCCGATGGAGAAGAGCAAGAAGCGCAGCAGAAAGTCGACACCCTTGACCCCGCGCTCGATGATCCGGCTCAGCCCCCCGGTTTTGCGGGTGATGTGGTAGCGCATCGACAGTTTGTGGATGTGCTGAAAGGTCTCAAGCGCCAGCATCCGCAAGGCGCGCTGCCCGACGCGGGCAAAGACCGCATCGCGCACCTGTTGAAAACCCACGCCCATCAGCCGCGCCATGCCATAAGCCACGGTAAGACCAATGGCCCCAAGCACCAGCATCGGCGCACCCTCGCCCGCCAGCGCATCCACCGCGTCGCGGTAGAAGAACGGCGTGGCGACGATGATCAGTTTCGACACGAAAAGCGCCAGCATGGCCAAGATCACCCGGCGCTTCACCCAAGGCATATCCTTGGGCCAAAGGTAGGGCGCTACTTTGCGCAGCACCAAAAAGCCCGACTGACGCTCGGCGGCGTCAATCATCTCGGCCTCGGTGGGGATGCGGTCAGGCTTAGGGGTTTTGCGGTCGCGCCGACGCGCGGCGGGCGTTTGGTCTGTATCGGCTGGCATGGGAATTCCTGAAGTGATTACAGGCTACATAGGCCCCAAAGCCAAGGGTTGCCAGTGGGGGGCGGCGCACAGCGGCTCTGCGCGCTGCGAATGCCGCCCCGGTTTCGGCCCCTGAGGTCGGGCGTCGATCACTCCGAAGCGGGCTCTTCGGGAAGGTCAAAGACCTGTCCGGGGTAGATCAGATCGGGGTCGCCGATGTTGGCGCTATTGGCCTCGAACACCTTAACGTAAAGCAAGGGATCGCCGTAGCGGTCACGCGAGATCGCCCAGAGCGTATCGCCTTTTTGGACTGTCACTGCGTTCAGCGGTCCGGTCTGCCCCTCCGTGGCGGCGGCCAGCACCTCGGGGGATTCGCGCTTGAACGGGGTCTCCACCCGGCTCGTCACATCGCCTGCACTGGAAAGCTCATCCACCCGCAGAGTATAGACGCCCTCATCAACATTGGGCAGATCGCCCCGCCAACGGCCCTCTTGATCGACCGGCAGGCTGATCACCGCGTTGTTGTTCAGATAGACGCGCACTTCGCTGGTATCGGGTTGGGCCCGGCCTGCAAGTTGCACATCCCCCTGATCGGAATAGCCGATAGTGTCGAGCGCCACATTGGTCATGACCTGCGGTGGCGCGGTGTCGAGCCGCTCAACCCCGTCAGCGGTGGATTTCAGCACCGGAGCCGGCGCGGGAGGTCGGGTTGGCGCGGTTTCTGGCGCGGCTGGGTTTTCGAAGGCTGGCGCCGTGCTCTCGGGAACGGTGGTAGTGTCCGGTGTCAGCGTCGCTTGGGCGGATGGTTCTGCGTTTGAAGGTACCTCTGGCTCCGCAGTTCCCGTCTCAGCCAACGGCGTGGCTGGGGTCGGAGCGGTTCCATTCGCGAGCCCCTCAACCTCCGCACCATCTGGGTTCTGCCCTGTCGGCGCGGGACTGTTGGTTGTGCCGACGCCGGAAAGCGGCGTGGCCTGCGCCGGATCGGTTTCGGTATCAGACGCGCCCCCTTCTTTAGCGGCGCGCGTCTGCTCTGCGGACGTCGAGGCATCTGACGCATCGGTCCCGGTGCCAGATAAGGGCGTGGCCTGCGCCGGATCGGTTGCACCGTTGATCTGGCCTGCCTCGCTCGTCGGCGCGGCCTGCCCCGCCGCTACGGTATTGTCGACTTGAGCCGTACCGGTATCTGCAAGCGGCGTTGCAGCGGTGGTTGTACCCATCTGGCCTTCAGCCTCGGCATTCTGCGGCACCGAGGTTGCAGTTCCTGCGAGCGGGGTCGCCGGCTCAGGCGCTGTGTCGGACAACGTAGCCTCGCTATCAGTCGCCGCTGACGTCTCGGCAGGACCATCTGAATCGCGGGTCTTCTCTG
The DNA here is from genome assembly GCF_022788655.1 of Sulfitobacter indolifex. Classification (NCBI taxonomy): domain Bacteria; kingdom Pseudomonadati; phylum Pseudomonadota; class Alphaproteobacteria; order Rhodobacterales; family Roseobacteraceae; genus Sulfitobacter; species Sulfitobacter indolifex. The sequence continues at coordinate 2,062,282 of NZ_CP084951.1, forward strand.
ACGGGGCCGCATCCGCGCTCTGCTCTTGAGCCGTCCCAGCTCCAGCAAGCGGTGTTGTGTCTTGAGTTTCGGGCACGCCCTCAGCCTCAGCCGACTTAGCTGCGGCACCCTCGCTCTGCGCACCAAGGTCAGCAGTCTCTTCCACCAGATCAAGCGGGCTTTGCTTGGGCGCGGTATCTGCCTGAGCCAACTCTACCGGCGCATCGGGGGAAGCCGTCGGCGTAAGAATGATTTCCTCTTCCGACGCGATCTTGTTTGCACCGTCCTGACCCAAAAGGGTTAACACATGGCCCGTCTCACTTGGTTGAACCATCGCGAGGGTGGCAAACTTGCCCGACCCATCGGCGGTGGCGCTGGCGATCTCTTCACCGTCTTTCAGCACGAGGACGGTGCTGCCGGGCGCCGCGCGGCCTGCGATCACGGTCATCCCGTCGCTTTCGCGACGCACTTCGTCAAAGGTGGGCGCCTGGTGGTTCGGGGCCACCTCAGAAGTATCAACCGGGGCGTCAGGCGCTGTCGCCGCCGCGCCTTCGGGCCCGACAGAAACGCCCTGCACGGCATTTGGCGCAAGGGTGGCATTTTCCGGCGTAGCATCGCGTTCAGGGACCACGGCCACGGCGCTTTGCGGCGCGTCTTCCGGGCCGGCGCGTTTGCTGCCGATCCACGCCCCAAGTGCGAGCACCGCCGCCGCAAAGGCGCCCGCCGCCATTGCCCCCATGCCGCCAAACCGACCAAGTCCCTTTAACATCTTCTACTTCCCCTGTGGTTGAGCCTTTTTAGCAAGCAGGCTAACAGGGGTCAAAAGCGCAGACCATCTGCGCCGATTTTTCCAAATCATCAGGACACTTTACCATGCAACATTCTGTCTGTGTCTATTGCGGCTCCCGCCCCGGCGATAACGATGCATTCACCCAAGATGCCGAAGCACTTGGCCGGGGTCTGGCCGAAGCCGGGCTGCGGCTGGTTTACGGGGCGGGCGATGTGGGCCTTATGGGCAGTGTCGCGCGCGCGGCGCAGGCAGCGGGCGGCGACACCTTTGGCGTGATACCTGCGCATCTGGTAGCATGGGAAGTCGGCAAGACCGATCTGACCCGCTACATCGTGACCGAGACGATGCATGAGCGCAAAAAAGTCATGTTCATGAACTGCGATGCCGTGGCGGTCTTGCCCGGTGGTGCGGGATCACTGGATGAGCTTTTCGAAGTGCTGACATGGCGCCAGCTGGGCCTGCATGAAAAGCCAATTTTCCTTGTAAACACAAACGGCTATTGGGATCCGTTCATGTCGCTGATGAACCACGTCGTGGCCCATGGTTTTGCCGATGCGACCCTGCTGGATTACGTCACCGTGGTCGCGGATGCCGATGCGGCCCTTAGCGCCCTGCGGCGCGCTTTGTCCTGACGGAACGTGCTGACCGAGTAGAGCGCCAAGGCGCACCAGATCAGCACGAAGGCTTGGACATGCCAGCCGGTGAACGGCTCTTGGAATAGGACGACGGCGCAGAAAAACTGCAAGGTCGGGTTGATGTAGCTTAGCAGTCCGGCGGTCGCCATCGACGACCGCCGCGCGGCGTAGCTGAACAAGATCAGCGGTGTCGCCGTGATCGGACCCGCCAGCATCAACAGCGCCGTATCGCGAAAAGACACACCAAAGGCCCCGGCCCCATTGTCACCCGTTTGCCACAGCACGAGGACCGCGAGGGGCGACAAAAGCAAGACCTCCGCCGTGACAGAGACCACCGGCCCCACCGCCAACCGCTTTTTGGCGAGCCCATAGAGCCCGAAGGAGGCCGCGAGTGCCAAGGCAAGCCACGGCGCGGTGCCCAGTCCATAGGTAAGCACCGAAACCGCCACAGACACCAAACCCACCGCAAATAGCTGCACAAGGCTTAGCCGCTCGGCATAGACCAGACGACCCAGCAGCACGGAAACCAGCGGGAAAATGTAATAGCCCAAGGCGGCCTCCGTCGCCTGCCCGCTTTGCACCGCAGAAATGAACAGATACCAATTCGTCGCGATCATCAAAGCTGCGAAGGCCAGCAGGCCAAAGGCCCGTAGCCCGGCCATCGCGTCGAATACCGCGCGCAGGCGTCCCTGTACGGTCAGCAAGATCACGAAAAACACGAGCGACCACAGGGTACGGTGCGCCAGCACTTCGGCAGCAGGCACGTGGGATAGCAATTTGTAGAAAATAGATGACAGCCCCCAAATGGAACAAGCCGCGATCATAGCGGCGATACCTTTGGTGGTGTCGGTCATTGGGAATCCTTGGCGCGGTAGATTGCCTAGTTGTGACGGCAATCAATTCCCGCGCCAAGGGTAAAGTCAGGCGTCTGCCAGTTCCCCAGCGACGATCTTTTCGATCTCATCAATGGGGTGGTTGGTCAGGGTCTTGGGGATTTCACCCACGACCTTGTTCTGCACCTCTTTGTGGAGGTTGTCACGCAACTCTCCCAGCACCGCGGGTGGGGCAACCAAGACGATCCGGTCATAGCTGCCCTTATGTGCGAGCTTGTAAAGAATGTCCGACAAGTCTTTGGCAAAGCGCTCTTTTTCCAATTCATGCCAATCTGTATCATCGAAAGCTGAACGGTGGCCGCTTGGCCCATCGCTCATCCGTCCGGGGCGGTTGGCGGCCTGCTCTCTTGTGGGGGGATTTTCCTGCTCTTCTTTCCGCACGACCTGAAGGTAAGGGTCATCGCCGTCGGTATGATTTTGCAGGAAAAGGGCTTTCTGGCCATCCGCGATCAACACCCAAGTGTCTTGGCTAAGTTTGGTCATGAAGGCTCTCCGTGGTTGCGCTTATCTTCGCCAGTGACGCGGGTTACGCCGTCCTCACCCTTTTCGGCGCGGCGCAGGGCGTCTTGGGTGCCTACGTCCTTTTGCAGCCCCCCACCGGCGCGGCCGCCTTGATCTGGTGTATCGGTGTCAGAAAGGAACTTATCGGTTTCTTTGCTGCCGTCGTTGGATCGATTTCGCTCGGCCATCTTGTCCTCCTTATGACGTGAAGTCTCAGTAGGAAAACAGTTCTGGAGGGTCTTGGGTTCCAACGAAAAACCCCGCAGCTGGACTGCGGGGTTTTGGTCTTGGTTAACTGCAACTTAAAGGCTGCGTTCGTCAAATCACAGGCGCGATGCGACGTTTTCCCAGTTCACAAGATTGTCGAGGAAGTTCGACAGGTAGTCAGGGCGCGCGTTGCGGTAGTCGATGTAGTAGGAGTGCTCCCACACGTCACAACCCAGCAGTGCAGTCTGGCCAAAGCAAACGGGGTTCACGCCGTTCTCGGTCTTGCTGACCTTCAGGCCGCCGTCTTTGGCCTTGACCAGCCAGGCCCAGCCAGAGCCGAACTGACCCGCGCCTGCGGCTTTGAACTCGTCTTTGAACTTGTCGACCGAACCAAAGCTCTCGGTGATCGCTTTTTCCAGCTCACCGGGCATTTTGCTGTCGTTCGGGGTCATCATTTCCCAGAACTGGTTGTGGTTCCACAGCTGGCTGATGTTGTTGAAGATGCCATTCTGGGCGACCGCATTCGCGTCATAGGTGCCTTTGATGATCTCTTCGAGGGTCTTGCCCTCCCACTCGGTACCTTCGATCGCCTTGTTACCGTTGGTCACATAGGCGTTGTGGTGCTTGTCGTGGTGGTATTCCAGCGTTTCCTTGGACATGCCTTTGGAAGCAAGCGCATCGTGGGCATAGGGAAGATCGGGAAGTTGAAAAGCCATTTCGGGGGCCTCCTCATTTTGGAATTTCGCTGCGGCCACTTGATGTGCATCAAGCGGCAACGTCAAGATCAACGTCCGCAAATCATATCCGTTCCGAGCAGAATAGTCGGACTTTCCTCTGCTTTATCCGGCTCCGAAATGCCCGACTTCGCCGCCGGGCTGTGCTGCGACCTTAAGCTGGTCGAACATATATTGCGCGACAGAGCGGAAGCAGACCACCTGAAAGGCACCGTCTTCAAGCAGCCAAAAGGCGGCGGGCACCTGACCAATTCGGGTACGGCGGAACATGCCGGGGGTGAATGTCGCGGGCGCCAGATCAACCGGGGCAAGCTTGGCCAACACGTCGCGGGCATGAGGGCCTTCGATCCGAAATGCCGCCCGCGCGCCGGAGACATCGACAGCCAGCGTATGGGTATCTTCAAACGCTGCATGGAGCCGCGCCAGCACCTCGGGCACCTGCGCGTGGGGGCACATCAGCAGCAATTCATCCGGCGACATCCAAGCGACCCCAGCCACGCCTCCGGTGTTGCACATGCCGCGGTCGGGGCGCTCAACGCCGGTGACCTTTTTAACAACCTTGCGCAGGAACGGCGCATCAAGATCGCCGCGAATGGTGATCATTCCCAAGGGGCCAACCTCAGAAATCGTTGCAATTTCAGCATCATAACGCGCGTTCTTCAAAGCGGTGACGGCTTCAGACATTCTGTTTCTCCCCTTTGGGGTCGTAAAATACCGGGTCGACGATTCTAGCCTCATAGGTTTTGCCGTCCGTGCCAGGGAAGGTCAGCACCTCGCCCATCCGGTCCGGCCCGTTGAGCACCAGCCCCATGGCAATGCCGCGATCAAGCGTCGGCGACTGATAGGTCGAGGTCACGCGCCCCTGCATCACCTTTTGGCCGTTCTCGTTCTCGCCCTCGCCAAGCGCATAGGCACCATCCGGCAGGGTGCTGCCATCGGTGGTTTCTAGCCCGACCAGCTTCCAGCGGGTCGGATCCTGCATGTGGCTGCGCTCCTGCGCGCGCTTGCCAAGGTAGTCGTCTTTCTTTTTCGAAATCGCCCAGTTGAGGCCGAGGTCTTGCGGGATCACCGTGCCGTCGGTTTCATCCCCGATCATGATAAAGCCCTTCTCGGCGCGCAGAATATGCAAACATTCCGTGCCATAGGGCATCACGCCCAAGTCATGCCCCGCGATCAGCAGCGCGTCCCAGAAAGCTTGCCCCTGCCCGGCCTCAACCGCGATCTCATAGCTCAGCTCGCCCGAGAAAGAGATGCGGAAGACGCGCACCTTGAAGCCCCCAAGTTCACCTTCGGTCCACTCCATGAAGCCAAGTGCCTCACGGCTCAGATCCATTCCGCCGAGTTTCTCAAGACATTTGCGTGCGTTGGGACCAACCACGGCAACTTGCGCATAATGTTCGGTGGCGTTCACCACATGCACTTTCCAGTCCCACCACTCGGTCTGGAGCCATTCTTCCATATGGGCATGGATGCTGTCGGCCCCGCCGGTGGTCGTGTGGCAGAGGAAGGTCTGCTCATCCAGCCGCGCGACCACGCCGTCGTCGATCAAGAAGCCGTTTTCATTGCACATCAGCCCATAGCGGCATTTGCCGGGCTTCAGCGTCGACATCATATTGGTGTAAAGCATGTCGAGGAACCGCGCCGCATCCGGGCCGCGCACGATCAGTTTGCCCAGTGTCGAGGCATCAAGCAGCCCGAGGTTTTCGCGTGTGTTGGTGACCTCGCGCATCACCGCGTCATGGGTGCTCTCGCCGCTTTGCACATAGGCATAGGGCCGCCGCCATTGGCCGACCGGCTCCCAGATCGCGCCGTTGCTTTCGTGCCAATCATGCAGCGGTGTGCGGCGGATCGGCTGGAAAGTGTCGCCCCGCGCCGCGCCCGCAATCGAGCCCATCGAAATCGGGTGATAGGGCGGCCGGAAAGTGGTGGTGCCAACGCTGGGAATTTCGGCGTCCAGCGCCCCCGCCAACGTGGCCAGCCCGTTGATATTGCTGAGCTTGCCTTGATCCGTCGCCATGCCAAGCGTGGTATAGCGTTTGGCATGCTCGACCGAGACGAACCCCTCCTGCGCGGCCAGCCGCACATCCGAGACTTTCACGTCGTTCTGATAGTCCAGAAAGGTCTTTTCGCGCAGTTTCACACTGGCGCCCTGTGGCATCTGCCAGACCGGCATCATCGGCGCCTCTTCACGGCGCGTAGCCTCAGGCGAGGTGAAATCGCGGGGCAGTTTGAACCCAAGCGAGGTGGCCACGCCATCAGCGGCGGCGTGGGCGTCATGCAGCACGTCATCCAAGGGGAACACCCCAGCGGCAGCCCCGGCGGGCGTGACGAAACCGTGCCCGTCTGCGCCGGTTGGTGGATGATCCTGATCGGGGCGGAAGCAGGCATGGGTCGTATCCCACGTCAGTTTGCCGCCACAATGGGACCACAGGTGCACCACAGGCGACCAACCGCCCGACATGGCGACCGCGTCGCAAGCGATCTCTTCCAGCACCGCGCCTTCACCAGCCTGCGAACAGACGGCCACGCCCGTAACCCGTTTGCCGCCCAGAACCGAGGAAACCCCTTGCCCCATGACCACCCGAATGCCGAGCGCCTTGGCCTGCGCCACCAGTTCGCTGTCTTGTGGCAACACACGCGCATCAAGCACGGCAGGTACCTCAAGACCCGCCTGTTTCAGCGCGATGGCGGTCAGATAGGCGTTGTCATTATTCGTTACCAGAACGGTGCGATCCCCAGGCGAGACGCCGTAATTCGCCACATAGTCCCGCATGGCCGAGGCCAGCATCACACCGGGCACGTCATTGCCAGCAAAGCTTAGCGGGCGCTCGATCGCCCCGGTGGCGGTGATCACATGGCCCGCGCGCACGCGCCAAAGGCGGTGGCGCGGCCCGGCAACTTCAGGCGCATGATCGCGCAGCCGTTCATAGCCCAAGACATAGCCGTGGTCGTAAACACCCGCGCCCATGGTCCGGTCGCGCAGATCAACATTCTCCATCCCGCGCAGGCGGTCGAGGGTCGCGGTGATCCACGTCTCGACCTGCGCGCCGTCGACCGTGCCGCCATCGACCGGCGCACGCCCGCCCCAAAGGGCCGACTGCTCCATCACGATGACCCGCGCACCGCTAAGACCCGCCGCCAGTGCTGCTTGCAGCCCCGCGACCCCGCCGCCGATGACCAGCACATCGCAGAAGGCGTGGAAATGCTCATAGGTATCCGCATCCGCCGCCTTCGGCGCTTTGCCCAAACCTGCGGAATGACGAATGATCGGCTCGTAAAGATGCTTCCACAACGGGCGCGGATGCATGAACATCTTGTAGTAGAACCCGGCGGGCAGAAAGCGGCTTAGGTGTTTGTTCAACGCGCCCACATCGAACTCTAGGCTCGGCCAATGGTTCTGGCTCGCCGCCTCCAGCCCCTCGTAAAGCTCGGTCGTGGTGACGCGGGCGTTGGGTTCAAACCGCCCCTCTTGGCCAAGGCCGACCAGACCATTGGGCTCTTCCGGGCCAGAGGTCACGATGCCGCGCGGGCGGTGGTATTTGAACGAGCGCCCAACCAGCACTTGGTCATTGGCCAGCAGCGCCGACGCCAGCGTGTCCCCCTCATAGCCGCGCATCTGTTTGCCGTTAAAGGAGAAACTCAGCGGTTTGCTTTTGTTCAGCAGGCGGCCGCCTGTGGCCAGTCTTGTGCTCATCGTGGGAAACCTTGCGGGCTGGTGGAGGGCGGATGCCTCCCGGTTGGGTTGGGGCCGAGGCGGGCTTAGCTGGCTGCGTGCCATTGCCAATCGGGATGCCGTTTGCGGATTGCGTCAGTGATATGATCCGGCGGCTCAAGGGTCTGGGCCGAATAGCTGCCAAAGACCTCTAGCGTGGCGGTATCGCGGGCCATGTGGAACCACTTGCCGCAGCCAAATGCATGCCGCCAGCGTTCTAGATGCACGCCTTTTGGATTTTCGCGCATGAACAGGTAGCTTTCGAAATCGTTTTCCGACCCGCCCGGGCCCACACGTTTCAGATGCGCTTCACCGCCGCCGTGAAACTCTGTCTCCTCGGCGGTGACATGGCAGCAGGGACAGGTGAGGATCAACATGGGCAGGCTCCTGAGCAGGGGGAGAACGGCAAAACGCCGCCCCGGCGCAAAAGCGCGGAGCGGCGTTGGTCGTAACTGGGCAGAGCGCTGCGCGCTGCCAAGATGCGTTTATTCAGTCGGTGTAGCCGTCTCTTCAACAGCGTCCGCTGTGCCTTCGGCGGCACCTTCGATGGTTTCGCCGGTGCTTTCGGCTGCGCCTTCGATGTTAACATTGACGTCATTCGCGCCGTCGATGTCACCACCTGCGAAGAGGAAGTAGGCCAACAGAGCCACAACAACGACAACCGCACCCACGATAAACGCGAGGCTGCTGCTGCCACCACGGTCAGTTGTGGTTGTGGTCGTGGTGGTATTTGTGTGGTCGGTATGGTCGGTACGATTGTTTTCCGGGATTGCCATTGTTCAGCTCCGTTTATTTCAAGTTCTGAACAGGCAACGCCAGCGCGGGCGAATTCGTTCCGTGCAATACAACGCATCAGCGACTTGTGGCCGATCCGCAACATCAGTGCGCCACCCCTGCAGCCACGGATTCGTCAATAAACCGCCCTTCGGCGAAACGCTCCATCCCGAAAGCCTCCGTCAACGGCGAATGCCCCTTTGCCATCAACTCCGCAAAGCCCCATCCCGAGCCGGGGATCGCCTTGAACCCGCCCGTGCCCCAACCGCCGTTGATAAAGACCCCTTCAACCGGGGTCTTGCTAAGGATCGGAGAGCGGTCGCCCGTCACATCCACGATCCCGCCCCATTGGCGCAGCATTTTGAGGCGCGAGATCATCGGGAAAGTCTCAACCAGCGCGCGCACCGTCTCTTCGATATGGTGAAAACTGCCGCGTTGGGTGTAGTTGTTATGCCCGTCCGTGCCGCCGCCAATGACCATCTCACCTTTATCGGACTGGCTCATATAGCCATGCACCGTATTGGCCATCACCACGACATCCATACAGGGTTTGACCGGCTCGCTGACCAGCGCTTGCAGGGCGACGCTCTCAATCGGCAGCCGGAAGCCCGCCATATTCGCCAACTGGCCCGAATGCCCTGCCACCACCATGCCAAGCTTATCGCAGTCAATATCGCCGCGCGTGGTGCTGACGCCGATGACCTTGCCGCCTGATTGGCGCACACCGGTGACTTCGCATTGCTGGATGATGTCCATGCCCATGTCCGAGCACGCCCGCGCATAGCCCCAAGCGACCGCATCATGCCGCGCCGTGCCGCCCCGCGCTTGCCAAAGACCGCCCAGCACCGGATAGCGCGGCCCGTCGATGTTGATGATTGGCACCAGTTGTTTCACACGATCTGGCCCGATGAATTCGGTGGTGACGCCCTGCAGCGCATTGGCGTGCGCCGTGCGTTTATAGCCGCGCACCTCATGTTCGGTCTGCGCCAGCATGATGACCCCGCGCGGGGAGAACATGACGTTGTAGTTCAGATCCTGGCTCATCGTCTCGTAAAGGCTGCGCGCCTTTTCATAGATCGCGGCAGAGGGGTCTTGCAGATAGTTAGAGCGGATGATCGTCGTATTGCGCCCGGTGTTACCGCCGCCAAGCCATCCCTTCTCAAGCACCGCCACATTGGTGATGCCGAAATTCTTGCCAAGGTAATAAGCCGTCGCCAGCCCATGCCCCCCGGCACCGACGATAATCACATCATAGCGCTTTTTCGGCTGCGCATCGCGCCACGCGCGGGTCCAGCCCGTATGATGGCGCATCGCCTCTCGGGCCACTGCGAAAACGGAGTATTTCTTCATCACGTCACTTCCCAGCAAGGATTCGGGCCGCGCGGGCGGCTGTGGTCTTTTCTGAGCCTAGGAACACATTTGCGAAATGACCACCACGGCATTTAGACGCGGTTTTGCGACATGTGGCGCAATTGGTGAAAAATGCCGCAGGGGGCGTGGCAAATGCGGTCTTTTGTCGGCGCCGGGCAAAGGTTAGGTAGAGGGCATGATATTTTGGTTTCTCTCTGGCGCAATGGCGCTTGTCGTGGGTGGTTTTCTGGCACGGGCCGCATGGCGCGGTGCGGATACGCCCCTTCCCCCACAGGCGGATTATGATCTTAAGGTCTACCGCGACCAATTGGACGAGGTGGAGCGTGATGTTGCGCGCGGTGTGGTGCCTGAGGCCGATGCCGCGCGCATCCGTACCGAAATCTCGCGCCGGATCCTTGCCACCGACGCCGGGCGCGACACGCGCGCGCAGAGCACGTCGCGCCCCGCGCCCGTCGTCCTGATCGCAAGTATTCTAGCCTTGGGTGCCGGGTCACTGGCGCTGTATTGGCATCTGGGCCAGCCCGGCTATGGCGATCTGGCGCTGGCAGACCGCATTGCCTTTGCCGAGGACATGCGCCGCAACCGTCCCAACCAGCAAAGCGCGGTGGAAAGCCTGCCTGCCAGCCCCAACACCGAAGGGCTGAGCGCCGATTATCTTGCCCTGATCCAACAGCTTCGCGCGACGATCAAAGAACGCCCAGAGGATGTGCAAGGTCAGGTATTGTTGGCCCAGAACGAAGCCCGGATTGGCAATTTCGCCGCCGCAGCCGAGGCGCAGGGCAATGTGCTGCGCCTCAAGGGCGCGGATCGTACCACCAAGGACATCGCCGATTACGCCGAGCTTTTGGTGCTGGCGGCGGGGGGCTATGTCTCTCCCGAGGCGGAAACGGCCCTGCGCGAAGTGCTGAACCGCGATGAGCAGGATGGCCGCGCGCGCTATTACCTTGGGCTGATGATGGTGCAGACCGGGCGACCGGATGTCGGTTTCCGTATCTGGGACGCGCTGTTGCGGCGTGGGCCAGCAGATGCGCCCTGGATCGAGCCGATCCGCGTACAGGTACCACAGGTCGCAGCCCTTGCCGGGGTGGATTACGAGATACCTCAGACAGGCACTGGCGCGCCTGCGCGTGGTCCATCGGCCCAAGACATCGAAGCTGCCTCGGAAATGGACGCAGGTGACCGGATGGAGATGATCAGCGGCATGGTCGCGGGCCTCTCTGACCGTCTGGCCAGCGAAGGCGGCCCGCCGCAGGACTGGGCGCGGCTGATTACGTCGCTCGGCGTTTTGGGCGACACAGATCAGGCCCGCGCAGTCTATGACAATGCGCTTGAGGTCTTCTCGGGCGATAACGCGGCATTGGACATGATCCGTAACGCCGGAGAACGCGCAGGGGTCGCAGGATGATCTTTGACGACACCGCTGATTTCCTTGCCGCCCTGCCCCCGATGCAGGCGCTGATCGGGCTCGATCTGGGCGAAAAGACCATTGGCGTCGCGGTGAGTGATAGCTTTCAGTCGGTTGCCACCCCGCTGGAAACAGTGCGGCGCAAGAAGTTTGGGCTGGATGCCGCGCGTCTGGCCGAGATCATCGCCAAGCGTCGCATTGGTGGGCTGGTCTTGGGCCTGCCGCGTAACATGGACGGCTCCGAAGGGCCGCGCTGCCAATCTACCCGCGCCTTTGCCCGCAACTTTGATCGGCTCACCCCGCTGCCGATTACCTATTGGGATGAGCGCCTGTCGACCGTGGCCGCCGAACGCGCGCTTTTGGAGGCCGACACAACCCGCAAACGCCGCGCCGAGGTGATCGACCATGTGGCGGCGGGCTACATCCTTCAGGGGCTTTTGGACCGCTTGCAGGTGATGCGGCGTGACTAAAAAGGTCTGGCAACGCGATGAGGTCGAAAGCCCCTGCATCAACATCTGCGTGGTGCATCCCGAAAGCCGGCTTTGCACCGGTTGCCTACGCTCGATTGATGAAATCGGTCGCTGGTCTGCCATGAGCGGTGAGGAACGTCGCGCGATTATGGAAGAGCTGCCCCAACGCGCCACTGCCCACGCCAAAAGGCGCGGGGGCCGTGCTGCCAAGCTGGCGCGGCGCCGAGACTAGCGCAGCGTTACGCGCCGCGGCGTTGGATGATCTGATTTAGGAAAATAAGGGCCGCTTCGCCATCTGTGGCATCATCGTAGCCCATGGGCGTCGCGTCGTAGTTGGCCGCAGGGATAGACGCGCGGGCGAAGGACAGGCTGGTTTCGCGGGTGAACATCCCGTCAAAACGAAACGCCCGACGACCACTGCGCGCAGGTCTCCAATAGGCGAGGTCGCTGCCCTGCCCCTTGAGGATGATTGCTTTGGTCCCGGTCTGGCCCATCTCTTCACGTCCCTTGGTTTGGATGATTCTGCGTTTGTTAAGGCATTAAGCCCTTACTTTGTGTCGAGATTGCGGCGATTTAATGAACATTGTCCGAAATTAGGCAGAAACAGCCGCATTCCGGCAGGTTTAAGGTGAAAAACAGGTCGGCTTAGCCCCAAAGCGCCTTTCTCAACATGTTCATCGCCACCAGCACCAGAAACACGGCAAAGATTCGTTTCAGCGGTTTGGGGTCCATCGCATGGGCCAAACGCACGCCCCACGGCGCAGTGATCAGGGTCATAGTAATCACGGTCCCAAAGGCCACCAGATTAACCGCGCCTACAGTGAACGGCGGGCGGTTTTGATCAATATCAACAAATAGGAATGCGATGACCGAGGGCACAGCGATCAACAGGCCAAAGCCTGCTGCCGTGGCCACGGCCCGATGAATGGGACGTCCGTGCAATGTCATCAGCGGGACGCCAAAGCTGCCGCCGCCGATCCCCATGAGCACCGACAAAAACCCAACCATCGGCGACAAGATCGCGCGTTTGATGCCGCGCGGCATGGTCTCTCCCAGCCGCCATTCACTGCGCCCGAAGCCAAGGTAAAGCCCCACAATCAACGCCAGCCCACCAAAAATTGCCTGAAGCGTGACCGTGCGCAATTGCGACACCAACAGCACGCCCAGAACAGCCCCAAGCATAATCCCCGGCGCCCAACTGCGCAGAATGTCCCAATCAACCGCGCCCTTCTTGTTATGCGCATGGACCGAGCGCGCGGAGGTGACGATGATCGTCGCCAGCGATGTCGCCAAGCAAATCTGCATCAGTTGCGGCCCGTCATAGCCCAGCGACTGCAGCGCGTAGAAAAACGCAGGGACCAAGACGATCCCCCCGCCCACGCCCAACAGCCCTGCCAGAACACCGGCAAACCCTCCGATTAGGGCGATAAGCACCAGCATCGGAAAAAGATCGTTCAACTCTGGCATGGGGCCCCTCCGGCTGTCGTTGCGCTCTATCAAGCCGTTTCGCGCCGGGGGTTCAAGGCGATAACGCGGGGGTTGCACTTCCTCCCGCTCAGGTTAGGTTGCGCGCGAAAGTTGGCCCCAAGCGTTGGCCTGCGCTTGCCGCCTCCCCCATTTGGCCCCGGCCATCCCATCCGAAAGGACATAACGTGCTACGTTCAGCGCTCATTCTCGGGTTGCTGGGGCTGGTCGGCCCCTTCGCCATCGACATGTATCTGCCCGCCATGCCCGCCATCGCCGCCAGCTATGGCGCGTCTGAAACGGCAGTTCAGGCAACCATCACCGCTTATTTCATCGCCTTCGGGCTGGGTCAGCTTTTCTACGGTCCTTGGGCCGATCAGGCGGGGCGCAAGCTGCCGATCATGGTGGGGCTGGTGCTCTTCGTGGTCGCCTCATTCGGGGCTGCCTTCGCGCCGACGATGGCGGCATTGACCGGCTGGCGGGCGCTGCAGGGGCTTGGCGGCGCCGTGTTGATGGTGGTGCCGCGGGCGATCATCCGGGACCAATACACCGGCACGCAGGCCACGCGGTTGATGGCGATGCTGATGCTGGTGATCTCAATCTCGCCGATGTTGGCCCCTCTGGCGGGCAGTGCGGTGATGGCACTGGCCGATTGGCGCGGCATCTTCGTGACACTGGGCGTGCTGGCCATCGCCGCGCTGGCGCTGACCGCCCTCGCCCAGCCCGAGACGCTGCCCGTCAAACGCCGTGTGCGGATTAATCCGCGCAACCTTTGGCGCGGGGCGAAAGTGCTGCTGAGCGATCCAATCTTCATGGGGCTGACCTTTATCGGTGGCTTCGCCATGGGATCGTTTTTTGTCTTCATCGCCTTCGCGCCCTTCGTCTATACCGGGCAATACGGGCTGGGGCCGACGGGGTTTTCGCTGGCCTTTGCGGTGAATGCGGTCGGCTTCTTCTCGGCTTCGCAACTGGCGGGATGGCTCGGTGAACGCTGGGGCATGCGCAGCCTCGTTCGGCGCGGGGTGGCGGGCTTCGTCTTCTTCTCCGCGGCGATCTTTCTCACGGCGTTGGCAACCGATCCGGGCCTCTATCTGGTGATGGCGGGGCTGTTCTGCGCCAACGCCTGCCTCGGCGTGGTGGTGCCGACGGTCATGGTCGTGGCGCTGGACGATCACGGCGATATCGCAGGGCTGGCCTCATCACTGGGCGGCACCTTGCAGATGGTGGCGGGGGGTCTTTCCATCGCGCTGGCCGGGCCGTTCTTTGACGGGACTGTCACACCGATGCTGGGGGCCATTGCGGCCTGTGGTCTGGTGGCGGCCCTCCTCACGCTGGTGCTGCTGCGGCCGCGCCCGGTGGCAGAGCCCAGCGTTTAACCCTACCCCGCCGCGGCATTTTCCTGCGCCGCGGCGACCTCGGCCAAGGCGGCCTCAACCAATTCCGGCCCTGCGCCGGGCTTATGCGCCCCTTCGGACAGGATGCGCCGCCACTGCCGCGCCCCGGGCCGCCCGGCGAAAAGCCCCAGCATATGCCGGGTGATCTGCCCCAAACGCCCACCGCTCGCCAGATGTGTCTCGATATAGGGCAACATCCCCTGCACCGCTGCCTCAGCACTGCTGTCCGCGCCCTGCCCGTAGATGCGCCGATCCGCGCCGGCAAGGATGTCGGTCGGCGCATGATAAGCGCTGCGCCCCACCATGACGCCGTCCAAACCTGCGTCAAGAAAGGCTTCGGCCTGATCGAGCGAGGTAATCCCGCCATTGACCGAGATATGCAGGTTCGGAAACAGCCCCTTCATCTGATGCACGAGATCATAATCCAACGGCGGGATATCGCGGTTCTCCTTGGGGCTCAGCCCCTGCAACCACGCTTTGCGCGCATGGATCGTAACGCGGGTGCAACCCGCCGCCACAATGCGCGCCAAAAACTCGGGCAGGATTTCCTCAGGGGCCTGATCGTCCACGCCAATGCGGCATTTCACCGTGACCTCGACATCGCAAGCTGCGCGCATGGCATCGACACAATCCGCCACCAGCCCCGGCTGCTGCATCAACACCGCGCCAAATGCGCCTGACTGCACCCGATCAGACGGGCAGCCGCAGTTGAGGTTGATCTCATCATAGCCCGCCTCTGCCCCCAACCGCGCCGCCTGCGCGAGTTCTGTGGGGTCCGAGCCGCCAAGCTGCAGGGCCACGGGATGTTCAGACGGATCGTGATCCAGCAGATGCAGCGCGCCGCCGCGTACCAAAGCGGGGGCGGTGACCATCTCTGTATAAAGCAGGGTTTCGCGGCTCAGCAGCCGGTGGAGATAGCGGCAATGGCGGTCGGTCCAGTCCATCATCGGGGCGACGGAGAGGCGGGCCGCCGTTTCAACATTTATGTTCAAGTACTTATCCAAACTTCGCGATTGCAACCTTCTGACTGCACTTCTTTTGATTCCCTTGGGTTTCCCACGGTTTCCGGAAGTTCTCCGAGATCGATTGCTACCTAGTAGCATTACGCAACCGACCGATAACGTTCGAGCCTGACCCGCGCCAATGTCGGGCCATCCAAGCGAATCCGGCCAACTCCGACTTATTCCACTTACGCTGCTTCCGGCCAGATCGAAGTGGCACCAAATGCTCAAAAATCAACAATGAAAGGGCACCCGATATCTCAACAGGCCCAACATAGCTCAGCGAAACTGCTTCAGCAAATCTCCCGTGACCGCTCAACGGGCTCTCCATTTGCCACACTCGCTGGATTACCCGCTAAGGCACGAACCGATGAGGAGCCCAAGCCGAGTGCCGAGCGCATTAAGCGAAGCGAAGCCAATGAGTAAATGTGTTGGTCGGATCGCTACCATTACATGTTTGTTATGATAGTGTGGGCTCGAAATTACGAGCTTGACCGCCTCCACGTATTCCTTCGCAGTTGCGTATCTGGTGCAAGCTTCACGATTCAATTTCGTAGACTCCATGCAAAAATGCGCCATTGAGAATGGGAGATATGGGGGGCCGTCTTTAAGGCAATGAAGGGCTCGAACCGGTGATACCGCGCTACTGGTGCTCATATGACCAATGCGGTGGAGCACCAGGATGCTCTCCGCCCGAAGCCGACATTCAAGTATCCACGGATTAGGGGGTGTGCTGCGGTGCGGAAGGCGGCATGGACACCGTTTCACCGCTTACTTCACTTAGCTTAAAACGGCTGCGATATTGGCAAGCGAAAACTTAGGCGGCGTCTTGCAGAGGCACCCCCTTATCTTCCATGCCAATTGGCACGACGAAAAAGAATTCGCTTCCTGCACCCTCGACACTGGTAACGCCGATATCACCACCATGGGCCTCAACAATGCCCTTCGAAATAGCCAAACCCAATCCTGTTCCTCGGTGCTTTCGCGTGTTTGACGAATCGACTTGCGTAAACTTATCGAAAATCCTTACGCAATCTACTTTTGAGATACCGCAACCCGAGTCCGCGACGTCAACCCGCACCGACTGGGCTTCCTTTCTAACAGAAACGACAATCTTTCCGCCTTTCGGTGAGAATTTGACTGCGTTTGACAGTAAATTTCGGACAATCTGGGCTATTCTATCGGGATCGACATGGGCGACGAGCGGCCCCTCGACTCCTGAATAGAAATATTCCACCTCTTGTTCTGTATCATAAGATTTCATTGTCTCAATTTCATCTTTTACAATGCCGACAATATCAGATGGTCGCTTGGTTACCTCAAGGTTTCCGGTGTCAATCCGCTCAAAGTCCAATAGATCATTCACGAGAAGATTTAGAATATTTGCGTTCTTTGCCGCCATCCCCACCAATCTTTCTGCGGCGCCCGATAAGTCAATTATCTTTCCTGATTTTAACATTTCGAGGGAACCTTTTATCGAGGTCAAAGGCGTCCGCAATTCATGGCTGACCGTGGAGATAAATTCGCTCTTGCTCTTGTCTGAGGCCATTGCGCGTATCTGAGCATGCTTCAACTGTTCATTATTATGTTTGAGGCGTCGGAACATAACCCATAAACCAGCCGATGGAACAGACAGTGCTAATAGTACCATGCCGGCCATCACCGCGCCGACGAAAGCATATTCAACTCTCACGGCCGCTGTCTTGCTCGTTTGATCCATGTAGGTCTCAGCGATCGCAACTAACCGGCCGCCGTCGTATACTGGCAGGTAGGTTTCGCTATATAAGTCAGGCCGATTGGGCTTCGAGTGCCCGCTCTCTACGGTAGTATAGGCCTCGCCGGATTTCACAACGGATGCGGCAATAGCATTATGCTTGCCCAAACTTTCACCTGTAGCGGTAGGATCATCTGATTCGAAGCGTAGCACCCCTTCGGGACTGAAGATCTTGAATCGAAAGACTCCGCCAAAGCTGGCGAGATCTCGGAATGCGTCCCAATTTTCTGGTTTAATCGGCGCCCCGACAGCCAAGGCAGCTATTTCAGGAACTTGTTTTACCGCAAATTCCGCCCACTCGAGTGACCTCCGAGACGCATCACGTTGCACCCCATGGTGAACCATAACGGTGACGATCTGATAGGTCGCAACGGCCAACAAGATGAAAAACCCAATAGTAAATGCTACGACAAATTTGGGCTCAATACGAGCGGGCGCATTGCCTGTAGGGACCGTAGTTGCGTTAGCGCTATGGGCAGTGCTGTAAATTTTTGTCATTTGCTCTTCCTCATGTCCATGCGCCGCTTTCGAAGTATGGCCAAGTTGGGTCATTCGGCGTTAAATTTTCTTGCGCTTCTGCGTTCTTGCTAACTAAGCTGCCCTTTCCATTAGTTAGCGAATTAGACTAAATTGCGGCCCACTCGGCGCTTACTCACGGCATTTGGTGGATCGGCTCAATGATGAAGCTTTCTGAGGCTAACTTTCGAATTTTGCAGATCGATTTGTAGGGCAGCGAGGCCGTTGAACGACTTCAGACTTCGGGCAAAGTTGTAGCCTGCCATGGGTCGCCACGATGCGTGTGTCGTTGATAATTGCTGTCGTAATGGTAGCATTTGAAAACTCAACCCGCTGTTGCGGACGGCAGAAAGTCCGCAGATCGACACTCTGGCTGACAAATTGCTGCACGACCCACGAACGTCTCCTTCGACGGGCGGCACTGCAGCATTGAGAAGTCGCAGGTGATGCCGCAACTGGGAATAGCTTTAAGCTTGGCACGGTTAATAAGGGCTCGAAGCTGACCTCGGATGCGTTGCAGCATCCTGTGATATGCTGGCTCGGTCAACGTCAGGTTGTCGATGTGGGAGTGATTAGCGGATCGAAGGATCGGTCATGAAAACACGAAACTTACCTGCCATTCTCGCGCTTCGCCCTGTCTGGAACAAGGGCCGCATTGTCGGTCAGAAGCGCCCACAGAAATCTGTGCGCTTCGAGATTTCCGAAGGAACCAGAGCCTCGCTCGCGAAGTGGATGGAACACCCGCTAATGGTTTGGTCAGAGTACCTATGGCCCGGGCGCTTTCACGAGCGGTTGCACATTTCGACCCGCCAGTTTGCCCGCATTGTGCGGAAATGGGTTTCGTCGATTGGTTTAGAAGTGACGGCTTATGGCACTCACTCAATGCGGCGCACGAAAGTCATTTAGATATACAAGAAGACGGACAACTTGCGCGCAGTTCAGCTTCTATTGGGTCACACCAAGATGGACAGTACGGTGCGCTATCTCGGCGTTGAGCTGGAAGATGCCCTCGCAATCGCTGAAGCCTTCGAAATTTGATGATTTGGGCCGTTCGAGGCACCGTGCAGCATAACCCGGGGATAGAACTCCGGTGAGCGGTAACGCTGTGTATATTCGGTTTTGCAGAATGGCTTCAGGCCTTCTAAGACGGTGCCGATAAGCTTTAATCTATGGCGCCACACCCAAAAGGGCGTGCAGGCAAGCTCGGGTAGACTTTGGGTTTCACCCAACCTCTAATTGCGGTAGTTAGTGTCTGTTTCTCTAATCGGAGGCTCTGACTGCTTTCAGCAGTTAGACGCAGCATGGAGCCGGAACATTGAGTTTTACAGTGCCTGGTTCAGATCAATTGCCCCACACCTTGAACGACTATTACAGCCGCGCAAGTGCAGGCATGGGTCCGCACAACCGAGCGTATTTTTTGGCCGGTTCTGGCGATGAGCAGACCGCCTCCGCCAATGAAGCCGCTTTTCAGCAGGCTCAGGTCATGCCACGGATGCTGCGCGATCTGCGGGGCGGGTCGACAGAAGTGTCGGTGCTGGGGCAAAAGCTTGCTGCGCCGTTGTTAATTGCGCCCTTTGCCTATCAGCGATTGCTGCATAACGAAGGCGAAACCGCAACGGCCCGCGGGGCCGAGGCCCAGTCGATCAAGATGGTGCTAAGCGCGCAGAGCAGCGAACCGCTTGACAGCGTGCGCGCCAGCGGGCCGAGCAGTGATTGGTTCCAACTGCATTGGATGGGCAGCCGGGAGACCACGCAGGCGCTTGCGCAAATGGCATTGGCCGCGGGTTTCAACAGGTTAATCCTGACCATCGATGCGCCAGTCCAAGGGGTGCGAGACCAGGAAATCGAGGCCCAGTTTCAACTGCCGCCCGATGTCAGCGCTGTCAATCTCGCACAGTTCGCGCCGCCCGCCTTCACGCCGCGTGAAAACGCGCAGTCGATCATTTTCGATCACATCGCCGAAACCTTGCCCACATGGGCTGATGTCGCTTGGCTAATCAAGACGCTACAGGTTCCGCTACTGCTGAAAGGTATCCTGCACCCCGAGGATGCAGCGCAGGCGCAGAGGATCGGGGCGGCGGGCGTAATTGTCTCGAACCACGGGGGCCGGGTGCTGGACCGGGCGCCCGCGACGCTAAGCGCCCTGCCTGCGATCGTCGACAGGGTTGGGCCCGACTACCCCGTGCTGATGGACGGGGGCATCCGGCGCGGGGTCGATATCCTGATTGCGCTGGCCCTCGGGGCGAAGGCCGTTCTGGTCGGGCGTCCGATCGCCTGCGGCTTGGCGGTGGCGGGCGATCTGGGGGTCAGCCACGTGCTGCGCCTGCTGCGTGACGAGTTGGAAATCGCCATGCTGCTAAGCGGTTGTGCGACGGTGCAGGACATTCGCCGCGATATGGTTCACCTGAAGCTGTAGCGCAGCGGGATGATGAGGGTGAACTCCTTACCGGTCAGATAGTTTGGCGGCGTGGGCATCTTTTCCAGCTTCTCCACAGTCTGGACGGCAGCCCTGTCGAGAACGTCCGAGCCGGAGCTTTGCGCGACTTCCGCCGAGAGAATTGCGCCATACCGGTCCAGCGTAAAACGCACCTGTACCTCGCCTTCGATCTTGTCGCTGCGCGCTTTGGCCGGATAGGTTTTTGCGCCGCTGATCAGCAGAACGATACTTTTCTGCCATTCGCGGATTTCCTCCGTCTGCTCGGCGGTCAGTCCCTCGCTTTCAGCCTTGGCAGTCTCGGCCACAGTCTCGGCCTCGACCCCTGCCACAGACTGCTCAGAGGCTTGCAGATCCTCTGCACCGACTTGGCTTTCCGCGTCGATCTGTTCGGGGTCTTGCTCGGTGGCGACTTCCTCGGCCACCTCCTCCGTCTCGGCGTCGGGCTTGGGGGCGGCCACGCCGAACTTCAGGCTTTCGTCTTCGACCTCATAAGGAATTTGGCTCAGGATCGGTTGTTCGGCGGCCTTTGCGGCCTCCAAGACTTCTGGGCTTTCGGTTACGGTGGGCGCCTCCTGTGCCTCGACCTGCGCCACACTGTCTTCTTGCAAGGCCGAAGGGGCCGCGATGATGTCCGACAGGTCGAACATCATGGCCCCGGTGATCCCATCGGCCTCTGGTTCAGCCCGTTTGTCTACTGCATCATGATCTAACAGCAAGACAGGAAGGCCGGCATGCAGGGCACCGCTCAGGACGATGGCGGCACACCAGAACAGCGGCCTGACGCGGCGTGACGCGTAGGTCAGGCTCATTGCGCTGCCTCCGTCTGTGGCATGCTGGAGTCGCGCGCCCCTTCGACGTTTTCATTTAATCCAACCAGCCCGACCATAAGAAACCCATCAGCCCTCAGGATGTTCATCACCCGCATGAATTCACCGTAGGGCACAGATTTGTCAGCGCGGATGTAGATACGGGTGTCGCGTTTTTGCAAGGTGGCAATGCCGATGTCGATATAGAGCCTATCATGCGTCGTGGCCGTCTCGCCCACCGACAGGGAGAGGTCTTCGGTGATGGTGACAAACACCGGATCACTGGGCCGTTCCGGCGCTTCGGCCACCGCCACGGGCAGCTCCACCGGGATGTCGACCGTCGACAGCGGCGCTGCGATCATAAAGATGATCAGCAGCACCAGCATGACGTCGATAAAGGGGGTGACGTTGATCTCGCTGTTTTCGCTGAGGTCGCCTTCGTCGTCACCGCGCAGTCGTGCTCCCATACTACTTACTCCGCCGCCGGAGCCGAAACGGCACCCAGACGGAAGGCGGGCCGGCTTTCAGCGGCCTCGGAGGCGGCAAGGTCCAGATCTCGCGACAAGGTTCGCTCGACCAGCGCGCCCGCATCTGCCAGCATGACCTTATAGCCCCCCAGCCCCCGCGCCATGATGTTGTAGAAGATCACCGCCGGGATCGCCGCGACAAGGCCGATGGCCGTCGCCAGCAGCGCTTCGGCGATACCGGGGGCGACGATGGCCAGATTGGTGGTATTGCTCTCCGATATCGAGATGAAGCTGTTCATGATCCCCCAGACGGTGCCGAACAGCCCGACAAAGGGCGCTGTCGAGCCGACGATGGCCAGCACCCCTGCCCCGTGCCCCATGCGTCTGGCGGCCCCGGCCTCGATCCGAGCGATTTCCGAACCGGCGCGTTCCTTGATCCCGGGCTTCAGCGCAGCGCCTTCGCCAGTGGTGGCGCGTTCGCGTTCGGCGGCCCGCACCATCTGCCCCATGACGCCCTTACGCTTGGCAAAGATTTCGCGGGCCGCGACGAGCGACCCTGCCCGGTCCAGAGCGCGGTACCGGCGGCGCAGTGCCCCGCGTTCCCACCGCAGGATCAGCACCCGTGCGACGAAGATCACCCAGACCAGCGCCGAGGCAAAGAGCAGCGACAGCATGACGCCTTTGACGACCCAATCGGCCGCCATGAACATTCCCAAAGGCGACATCTCGTCATGCTCGGCTCGCTCAAGCAGTGCGGTCAGTGTCTCGAGATCAAAGGCGACGGCGGGGGCCGCGACGACACATAGGGTGAAGGTGGTAAGGATCGGGGAAAGTTTCATCGTTCAGGTCTCGGCCCATGTGCGGATAAGGTTATGGTAAATGCCCGTGAGGCGTACCGTTTCGGGATCATTGTCCCCGATGCTGTTGCTCAGGGATTGGATCGACTGATCCAGATCGAACAGGATGCGGCGGTTTGCGTCAGAGCGGATCATGCTTTGCAGCCAGAAAAAGGACGATACTCGCGCACCGCGCGTAACGGGGGTAACCTCATGCAGGCTGGTGGCCGGATAGAGGATCATATCCCCTGCTGGCAGTTTCACGGTCTGGTGGCCATAGTGATCCTCGATCACCAATTCACCGCCGTCGTAGTCTTCCGGCTCGCTTAGAAACAGCGTCATTGAGAGGTCCGTGCGCAGCCGTTCCTGCGTCAGTGGGTTCACCCGAATGGCATTGTCGATATGCGCGCCAAAGGTCTCGGCCTCTTCGTATTTGTTGAACATCGGCGGAAGAATACGCGCCGGTAGGGCGGCTGAGAGAAACAGCGGATCGGCGGTAAGCTTTTGCAGGATAAACTTGCCTAAGGTCTGCGCCGTCTCTGAGGTCGGTGGCAGCTGCTGATTGCGTTTGACCTCGCGCGATTGCGGGCCGGCGGTGGTTGATCCGTCCTGCCAGTCAGCCGCATCAAGATGCGCGCGGACCTGTTTGACGTCGTCTTTGCTCAGGATCGAAGGGAGTGTGATCAGCATTGCGTACCTCTTGGGTCTGTGGGCAGCCCGAAGGCTGCCCGCGTTGGTAAGTCAGGCTCAGAACTTCATTTCCAAAGAGACAGAAACCTCACGGCCCGGCGCGACATAGGTAAACGGCGTGCCAGAGCGGTAGGCCGCGTCATAAACCGTTTCGTCCGAGACATTGGTGATGCCCATCTTCAACAGGGTGTTGTCGGCGACTTTGTATTCGC
Source organism: Sulfitobacter indolifex (assembly GCF_022788655.1). Taxonomy (NCBI): domain Bacteria; kingdom Pseudomonadati; phylum Pseudomonadota; class Alphaproteobacteria; order Rhodobacterales; family Roseobacteraceae; genus Sulfitobacter; species Sulfitobacter indolifex. The sequence continues at coordinate 2,085,350 of NZ_CP084951.1, forward strand.
CAAGCAGATCGAAGGTCCAAGCGTCGGGGATGGACCGGCCATTCGCTGCCACACTGCCCAGATCGATTGCGCCTTGATAGTTCACACGCCCGCCCAGCATCAGCTTGTCCGTCACCTGATAGGTGGCGAGAAGATTCAGCTGCTCATGCGCGACATTCGCCACCGAGAGGCCGATGTTGTCGCTGTCGGCACTGCGCAAGACCTTGCTGTCCATGAAGTTGGCGCCGCCAAAGAGGCTCAACCGTTCGGTCACCTTGCCTGCAACACCGAATTCAAGACCCCGCATGCGGTACTTGAGCGTGTCGGAGGTGACGGTCGCACCGCGCGGTCCGATATCCTCACGCGCTTGATCTTTGGTGGTCTGGTAGAGGGCTGCGGTGAACAGAAAGTTCGGCGTGAAGCTGTATTTCGCACCGATTTCTAGTGAGGTGTTCTCTTCGGGCGCAAGTCCTGCGCCGCCATCATCCAACCCGCCGTAGAAACCACCGCCTGCTTCGAGTTCCTGTCCCGCAGGGTTGGTCGAAGTCGCCGCCGCCGCGTAGAGATTCAAACGATCATCGAAGGCATAGGTCGCGCCCAAGTTCCAGTTCATCATGACATCATCACGCGACAAGGAATAGGCATCCTCGCCTGTGCCGCCAGTGCGAGCAATGTCATACATGTCGACCCGCAGCCCGCCATTAACCTTAAGACGGTTCGACAGGGTCACAGTATCAAGCGCATAGAGAGAGGTGGTCTTGACCGTCGTTTCCGTAAGGTTCGTTCCTAATACGGGCTCTTCACCGGTCCAGCAGCCTTCACCGATGGGATCGGGATTGATGGCGCTGACGGTGCAGCCGCGTTGACCGGCCGGTGGCTCATAATCTTCACTGGAGAGGTTCGAGTAGCTTAACTTCTCGATTTCTTCACGCGAGGTGGCAAGGCCAAATACATAAGAATGCGATGCTCCGGCGAATTGGGCTGCCCCGCTGAGTTCCAGCACATTGGCAAGCACATCGGTCTGCTGATTCCAGCTCTTGAAGCTGAGCCCGACGTCCCAGTCCTCGGGATTGGTGGAACCATTGTCGATCAGGCTGCTTGGCGCTGTCAAAACATAGTCGTTGGTCGAGCGTGCTGCGCGGAATGTGTTGGTAAGCGTCATGCCATTGTCAAAGGCATAGGTTGCCTTGGCCGTGGCCACCGTCTCTTCGGCAGTCTGGAAATCGCGCCCGGGCACCCCGTAGAAGGTATCGCGGTCAATGCCGTATTCGGTAACAGGACCGATCAGCCCCAGCTCTTCGTTATTGACGTAAGGCACCCCCCAGTCCGGCGTCTGCTCAATCTTGGTGTAGCTCAGGTTGCCTTCCAAGGTCAGCGCATCGGTCGCCGCGAATTTCAGTGCCAGCGCCGCGCCTTGGCGGTCATCGGTGATCTCATCGCGCCCCGCCACTTCGCCGTCTTGCAACATGCCATTAAAGCGCAGTTGCAGGCGGTCGTTGATGACCTTGTTGGTGTCGATGGTCTGACGCACGGTCGCCGCGTCGGTCACAGTTGTTACTGTCTTAGTAAAATCGACGTTCTGCGGGCTTTTGGAGATCACATCGATCGCGCCGCCGGTTGTGCCGCGTCCGCCAACTGTGCCAGCCGGGCCTTTGGTCACTTCGACCTGTTCGGTGTTGAAAGTCTCGGCAACACCGGTGCCGGGGCTACGGATGCCATCGGTATAGGTGTCGTTGTTGGCCTTGAACCCGCGGATATAGATGTTGTCACCAAAGGAGTTCCCGCCCTCGCCGAAGCCAAGCGAAATCCCCGGTGTCGAACGCGCCAACTCCCGCACGCTGGTTGTACCAGTGGTTTCCAGAACCTCTTGGGTGATCGCCGTTACCGTGCGCGGATTGTCTTTCATCGGGCCGGGCATCCGGCTGTTGGCAAGCGTGTTGGCTTTGAACGGGGCGTCCTGATTAACGTAAGAACTGCCACCTGCTGCTGCTTTTGCTGCAGTGCGGGCCTGCGCTTCGGCCAGTTCTTGCGCTTGGCGTTCTGCGGCTTCTTCGGCGGCGCAGATTGGGGTCCCCGCCAATGCGGGTGTGCAGACCGTGGGTTCAGCCGCACGCGGCTTGGCTGCTCGGCGCGGGGCTGGCTGAGTAGCGCGCGGCGCCGGCTTTGCCGCGGGCCGGGGCGTCGGCTTTTCGGTTGTCTCGACCTCGACTGTCGGCAGGATGATCAGATCACTGTCCTGTGCGGCACCGGGTGTGGCCATACAGGCCACGGCCAAAGAGGCACCAAAGCCCCCGATCATCATCGTGGAGTGTCTGTGAATTTTGTCTGGGCAGTTTTCGGAGTTGTTGGTTCGGCGCATAGGTCCCTCGCAGAGTTTTTTTCTGGCTGACCGCGCTGCGAACGGCTGGCTATGTTGATGGAGGGCCGATTAACCTGACTATTTTAGTAAGTAAATATTTTACCTTAGTAAAACGGTCATGTTTCATATTTAGTTGCTCATTTACAACGCCCGCCAAGAAACGTTGGCCCTAAGGTTCCAACAGCCTGGCTCCTAATAGCGGATGCCATTCTGCGGACCGTGACGCCTATAGGGCCGGAGGCTATTACAGGGAAAAGAGCTTGCGCGAATGCGGTTTCGAAGCACTTACAGCGACCTGATAAACTCGTCAGGAAACGCGAATACTGGGAGATCGGATATGACATCTCCTTTGGCATGCGCACTCAGGTGATGGTGCTGACCATTTAGTCGTCAGATAGCGCCCGCTGCCAATAACTCAGCTCTAGCGGCAATGGACCTGAGAGTCCTCGAACACGCAAACTCCAGCGCCTGCGCCTCCATAGGAATCTCGGTGCGCATTGGAACGTCCGCTTTGATGAGTTTGGGCATCGTAGTTCGCTCAGGCAGCGAATGACCGCTATCCGCCCTCTCTCACATCATCAAAGATTTAGTCTGGGTTTGGCGCCAAAAACTGGTTCCGAATAGACGTCCGACAAAGTCTGCGGCCATCTCGCATTTACTGTGGCCCATCGTCTTCCTTTTTAGCTCATGCGATCAACCCATTGAGCTGCTGTTCTACACGGTCTGCGTCGAAGCGCTTGCGCTCTCCGATCAGTACAAGTCGGCAACCCTGCTGGGCGGCGCTTGCCACCTCAGGCGCACGTGAGAGAGTGGCGCGGGTGCCGGTCATCTGGAATAGCAAGCTACCCTCTGCCACCCAAACAAACCCCTTTGCACGTAACAAGTCGGGGGCAAGCGCGGACATTACACTTTGAAATCTTCGCAAATCTATTTTGCCATTGTATTGCCATTCGAGGTGGGCAAACCGGTCATCCTGCAACGGCTTATTCAAAGCTGTGCGCTTACGAGGTTCGGGGTGGAACACCGCCATTTGGGGAAAACCTTTGGAAAGGTCGAAAACATGCTGTTTGCCCAGATCAGCAAGAGTTCCGTGAACGGCGGTAAGTTCAGTTAGTGTCGTTCCTTCCGTCTTGGCCAAACAATGGATGTCGGACCCGGACACCTGAGCTTTCCACAGCGGGTCGTCAGCACGCGCAGCTAGATCGGGTACGTCGATCAGACAAGCTATGGTCTCAAGTCGGACTTGCGACCACAGTACCGGGTCGGTCAGGGACTGCGCTATCCCAGCAGGATCGGCAACGCCGCTGGCCTCGATCACGATGTGGTCGGTCCCGGGATTTTGGTTGAGGACGATCTTTAACGTCCGCAAAAGATCGCCTTGCAGCGAACAGCAAATGCAGCCATTTTTAAGCCCGATCACCCCGTCCGCGGCCCCTTCGAGAAGCGCTGCGTCGATGTTGATCGAGCCGAAGTCGTTGACGATGGCGGCGATGCGCAGGCCGTGGTCCGCCTGTAGGAGCTGATTGATGAAACTTGTTTTGCCCGCCCCCAGAAATCCGGTGACCAACAGAACCGGAACGCTCATGTTGGTTGGCAGCGGATCGGGCGCCCGGGGGACGCAGCAGTATCGAGTGCGCCTTCCGCAATCACCGCAACGCCGTTTACAAAGAGATACCGCACCCCTTCGGACGCGCGATTCATCGCTGTGAACTCGGCCTTATCGGTCAGCGTCTCCAGATCAAAGACCACCAGATCAGCATCACACCCCTCCTGTACCCGCGCCTTTTTACGGATTTGTGGGACACACCCCTCAATAACCCGCGCAGGCAGGATTGTGCATTTCGCCACCCCCTCCATCAACGTCATGACCGCCCGGTCGCGCACGTAGTCGCGCAAAAAGCGGGTGAATGTCCCAGATGACCGGGGATGCGCCGAGAGACCATCGGGCAAGGGCCAGTCGAGCCCTTCATAGATGCTACCATCTTCGTTGATCCAAGGCATCGCATCCGAGGCGATCGAGCCACCCGGATAGGTAACCGATAGATCCAGCAAACGTCGGTGCTCATCATTTACCTCTACATCAAGGAAATGCCACATGACCAGATCGGTCGGCGAGGCATCGCGCGCCCGCACGACATCTTCGCGGTCAACAAAGCGGTGGTGGTTGTGGATCAATTCGACATTTGAATAGGCGCTGCCGGTGCGTTTGGTAAAATCTGGATCAATGAAGAATCCCGCGCTGACCACCGTCGCGCCGGCACCATACGGGTAGGCTTCGGTGGTGACGGGCAACCCCTGTTCTTGGGCCTTAGATACCAGTTCGGTCACCCGTTCGATGTCCATCAGCGAGGTCGAGTTCAAATGACAAATGTGCATATGCGCGCCGGTCGCTCCGGCAAGACCGATGAGCCGCACGTAGCTGTCGACTGAGCTTTGAGGGTCAATATTGCTGAGGTAGGCGATATGAGTATAGGTCGGCGTTCCGTACTCGAAGGCCAGATCGCAAATGTCGCTCATTTCTTTGACCCCGGCACCAGGGGCATAGCCGTTGGGCAGACCAATACCGATAGCGCCCTCATCAAGCCCCTGCCGCACATGTGCAACGATAGCGCGGGTTTGCACGGCGTCTGCGGCCTCGGTTGACCAGCGCATATCGTCAGCTCCGGCGCCCATCTGATCAATCGGATGGATGTCGGGATCGAGATCAAGCCCGCCCATTACCGCCTTACGAGCAAATATCCACGCCGCCGCAGTGCCGTAGTTCAGCGCGCGCGGGATGCCCGCCTGACGATCATACCAGCCGGCTACCGGTAATGCCCCCACTTCGAGCTCAAGCGTGGTGGTGACCCCATCAAAAGCCTGCATACGGTCTGCCGCGACGGATTGGCCGTGCGCGTGCAGATCAATGAACCCCGGTGCCACGATCAGACCCCTGGCATCAATCTCTTGCCCGGCCCCGCCTTCGACGATGCCGATCTTTACGATCAGCCCTTTTGCGATGGCCACGTCGCATTCCCGGTCAAATCCTGTTTCGGGGTCCATGACGCGGCCGCCCCGCAAGATGACGTCGTAAGCCTCGATCACGGGGGCATCTCCTTAGCTGAAAGGATTTTCTGTCTTAGGCCAGTAGTTCCGGTCCCGCTTGGTATAGGGAACGATTGTAAAGTTGGGCGTGATCGCGCCGGGCGTGCCAAGGTGTATGACCTCTGCGGCAATCGGCGCGAAACCGTCGTAAAAATGCTGCGAGGATTTCACCACGACATACTTCATCTGACTAAGATCAAGGCCAAGATTTTCGAAGGCTTCGGGATGGAAGATCTGGGTGCGTTTGGTGTTTACAACGACGTGAAGCCCATCACTTTCCATCCAGACGCAATCGCCCATATTCATTGCCGCTGTTCCCAGATGCTGCACCGCATCACGCAAGATGCCACGGACAGTGATCCTTAGATCAACCGGATCGCCCGACATCGGGCCGATCTTGCCTCCGAGCCTTACGTCCATTTCCGCTCCGATACCTGCGTCAATGCACATGCCCACCAGCACCGGATCCCAAAACGTGCCAAAGGCGATGTCGGTCAGGCCCCGGTCAAGGGCTGCCTTGAGAACAAAGGTCGAATCTGAGGGGGCACCCCCGCCCGCGTTGTCTGCAAAATCCGCCAGAACGATGGGTGCGCCCTCTAAGGCCACGGCACGATCCAGCCCCTCGTCCATGGTCGGGAAGGTGCGCAGCTCATGCCGCATGTCCCAAAGCTCGCACCCAAGCGCCTCTGCACGTGAGGCCGCAAGATCGGCATCGCCATCGGTCATAACCAGTACCCGTGTACCGCTGCGCGCGTTGTCTCCCCATGGGAAGCCATGGACCAGCGAAACGGACAACACGCCCTCCCTGCCCTCCTGCGCGGACATGCGATCAACGTAGCTGCGCACCGGCTCGAAAGGCGTGTGGTACATTGCCATCATGCGGCAGTCATAATCGCGCATGACTGGGGTGGTCTTTCCCGCAGCAGCGTCGGCACAGAGCGTAAAAAGCTCTTCCGCGCGGGGCACAACATCGACATGGGGGTATTCTTTATAGCAGATGATCGCGGTGGTGTTCTCGAGCATCGTCTCGGTCAGGTGGCAATGCGGATCAAGTTCCAACCCGATCTTCGCCTCCGGCCCCACGATCTCGCGGATGCGGGCCATCATGTCGCCTTCGCAATCGTCATAGCCCTGCGCGATCATCGCGCCGTGCATCGACATCAGCACAACGTCAACTGGCAATGCGGCACGCAGATCGTCGAGAATGTCGTCTCGCATGGTTTCATAGACTGAACGGACAGTCGGGCCAGCGGGCTGCGCATAGGTCGACAGCCCCTCGACCACCTCCCACCCAAGCGCTTCGGCGCGGCGACGCCAGACTGTGACTGCGGCAGCATAGAGCCCCGCCTCTCCTTGCGAAGCAGTCTTGGTGTGTAGATGTTCTTTGAAACCACTCCAACCGGTGGGAATGGGAGAAAAGGAATTGGTCTCGGTGGCCAAAGAGGCCATGAAGAGCTTCATTGTGTATTCCTCAGCTGAGTGAGCGCCTTTGCTACATCAGCAATCACGTGCAAAAGTATCAGGCTGAATGCCAATGGGATAGCGATGCCGAAGACCACCATGGGCAGGTCCATCGTCTCGGTCTGCCGTCCGGCGAGCCGCGCAAGATAGCCGCGCGCCGGGTTCGCGCCGGGGCCAAAGAAGCAGAACCACAGGATCGGCAGGGCAAAACAGAGGACGCCAAAGGCCCGAAACACAGTAAAGGCAAAGCCCCGAGCGCCCTTCACGGCAAGCGCTTCGGGAAACAGCGTCGGATCAAGCCTGTAGCGAAAGGCACAGGAGGCACCAAGCAGTCCGCCCCAGACCATTGAGAAACGCGCCAATTCCTCGGTCCAGATCGGTGGCTGGTTAAGGAGGTAGCGGGCGATGACCTGCCAGCCGGCGGCGGCCAGCATGAGGGCAACGGCCAGCGCCGCCCCCACTAATGCCGCCCGGTTCAGACCTGCAGAAAGCCGATCAAGCAGATGTGCCACCGCCCGCATCGGTTCAGCGACCGACCGCTGTGTTCCAGGCCTCAAGCGCGCCCTCGGGCATGTCTGTGGCTTCATAGATCGGCTGGCTGGCGGCGCGGAATTTTTCGCGTTCTTCTGCAGTCAGTTCGATCACTTCGATGCCCGCCTCTTCGAGCTGTTTAAGCACCGCGGAATCGTCCGAAACCAGTTTTCGGTTCGCTTCATGGGCCGCATTAACTGCCTGCTCAACGATCTCACGCTCTTCGTCAGATAGGCTCTGGTACCAGTCCTCGGAGGCAATAGCGACGCGCACCGAAGGGCTCATCTCGGCATTGGTGAAATACTTGATGAAGGCCGTGTGCCCATAGGTAAGTGGTACAAAGGCGGGGTTGATGTAGCCACCCGCAACACCGGTCTGCAACGCGTTGGGGACTTCGGACCAAGACACGATGGTGCCTTTGGAGCCCCATTGTTCGAAGGTGTTGATCTGGACCTCGTCCAATGCGCGCATCCGGACGTTCTGCATGTCCTCGAAGGCACGGATCGGCACTTCGGTGGTGAAAATGCCGGTGGCCGTACCGGTCATCACCAGGTCAAGCACGCGCACGCCCTTGGGGGTCGTACCCTCGTTGATCCGCGCCAACATGCCACCTTTGTCCAGAGCCATGTCCAATTGGTCAAGATCGTCAAAAAAATAGGGCATCGAGGCGCCCGAAACGGTGCCATTCAGCGTGCCTGCCGATTTGGCATCCGACATCGAAACTTCGAGAAGACCTTGGCTCACTTGATCGAGCCGCTCTGCTTCTTCACCGAGCGAGTTGCGCTCGTATTCTTCGGCGTCCATGCCGTGTTCGTTCAGGTAATTGCCGAAAGTATGTGCCCAAACATAGGTGCCGGATTTTTCCAAGTCTGGCGGGCTATCGAGGGCGATTTTGACCTCTGCAGCGGCAGGCATCGAGACTGCCATGGCCAGAGCGGAGAGTGCGGATACATGTGTTAGTTTCATTGTATTTCCTTCCCTGATTGGTTCTTCTTTTGTTACTTCCACAGCCCCAGAGTACGGGGCAGCCAAAGACTGATTTCTGGCGTGAAAACGAGGATCCCCAGAACGACGATCTCAGCGAATACGAAAGGCATGACCGCGCGGGCGAGCTTCCAATAGTTCACCCCGGTCACCGTTGAGACGATCAGCAGGCACCCTCCTAAGGGCGGCGAGACCAGCCCGATGCAGAGGTTGAAGCAAATGACGATGCCCAGATGCACGGGGTCGGCGCCATTGGCGAGCGCCACGGGGGCGAGCAAGGGTACAAGCAGTGCCAGTGCCACGGGCACGTCCATCACCATGCCTGCAAAGATGAAGATGACATTCATCAACAGCAGGAAGCCAACTGGACCCAAGCCCATCTGCTCAACCAGACCGGCTATCGCCTGCGGGATGCGCTCCAACGCTGCCAGGTGACCGAAGGCTGCGACCGCGCAAAGGATCATGAAAATCGAACCTGTCAGGATCGCGGTCCGGGAAAAGCTCTCCCAAATGTCCGTGGGGGTTAGCGGGGAGTAGAAGAAGGCTGCAACGACAGCGGCGAATACGGCTACGGCGGCGGCTTCGGTCGGGGTCATCCACCCCAAAACGATGCCGCCTACAATAATGACCGGTAGGCAGAGCGCTGGCAGCGCCGCAAAGATCGCGGGTAGCAGCGCTGGCGCCTCGCCCTTTTCCACACGCGGATGGTCGTCGCGCCAAGCATAGAACCCGTTGACCAGAAACAGGGCCGCGGCAAGAACAAGCCCCGGCAGTATCCCTGCCACAAACAGCGCGGCGACCGAGGTCTGCATTAACGCACCGTAGAAAATCAGGATGATTGAGGGGGGAACAATTGGGCCGATGATGGAAGAGGCCGCCGTGATCGCTCCGGCATATTCGGCGCTATAGCCGCGCTCCCGCATCGCTGGCACGAGCGTATTCGACAACGCCGCTGCATCCGCCACCGCGGAGCCGGAAATCCCGGCAAAGAAAACTGAGGTCATGATGTTCACATGCCCTAACCCGCCGCGCATGCGTCCAATCAGCGCCATGGAGAGATCGATGAGAGATTTGGTAACACCGCCTCGATTCATGAGCTCGCCCGCAAGAATAAAGAGCGGCATCGCCAGAAGCGAAAAGACGGATATCTGTGAGAAGACTTTTTGCGGCAGCACGGCCAGATACCGCGTGTTGTCGGATATCACGAAAGCCAGCACAGCCGCGCCGCCGATGACATAGGCCAGCGCCAGTCCCGACGCGAGCAAGACAGCGGCGATAAGTGGGACGACCCAGATCATTGCACGATCCCCGCTCGGTCAGGCGCCACCCGCGCCACATCGAAACCGGCGGTAGCAATATGATCAGGCACTGGCTTTCCCTGGACCAGCGCCGCTGCCAGGTTTCCGGCGGCGGGTGCCGACTGGATCCCATACCCCCCCTGCCCGGCCATCCAAAAAAATCCCGGCGCGCATTTCGAGAAGCCAATCACCGGCTCCTTGTCCGCGACGAAGCTGCGCAGTCCGGCCCATTTGTTTTCGATGCGTCGGATGTCGATGTCAAAAGCCGTCATGATCCGGTCCGCGCAAATCGCCACATCCATCTCATCAGGCTGCACATCGCAAGGATCGCATGGCGTTTCATCAGCAGGCGAGATCAACAACCGCCCCGCGTCGGGCTTGAGATAGAAGTTCTCATCAATATCAATTGTGATCGGCCCATCGCGGTGGGTGAAGCCATTCGGCTCGGCTATAACCATGGCGGTACGGCGCTTGGGTACGAGCCCAATGCTCTCCGCGCCCGCCATCAACCCAACTTCACCGGCCCATGCCCCAGCGGCGTTTACCACCACGGGCGCCACAAACCGCCCCTGCCGGGTCTCGATAGTCCATCCCGCACTATCATGTGTCAACGCTTGCACCGCAGCCTTGGTGATAAGAACCCCACCTGCCGCCTTGAACTGACGCAAATAGCCCTGATGCAGCCCGGCTACGTCAATATCTTGGCCGCCCGTATCCAGCATCCCAGCCGAGGCATAACCTGTGCGCAATAGCGGTTGTTGCGCCTGCATCTCTTCAGCAGTCAGCAGTTCAACGGGGCTGACGCCCGCGGCTTCTTCGTACAGAGTCTGAAGCGCGCCAACTTGATCATCTCGCGCGATCATGAGAATTTGGCGCGGGGTCAGCAGCGGTGCGGCGGCAAAACCTTCGGACGGCGCGTCGAAGAACTCCCGCGAGGCCCGTGTCAGGGCGCGCACGCCGGATGGCCCGTAATTCGGCGCAAACACTGCCGCGGAGCGCCCTGTCGTGTGATAGCCAGGCTGAGCTTCCATCTCCACAAGGATAACGCGCATTGACGGTGCGAGACCGGCTGCCAGAGAGGCCCCGGCGATGCCCGCGCCGATGACGACCACGTCTGAATTCTCCGCCATCTGATGCAACCTCAAGCCCCCAAGTGTCGATTCCACTGCTCAAACGCTACCTCTATTTTCCCATTAATCAATAAAAATTTTCGGATACGAAAATATTTCCCTTTCCGACAACCTGAGGGTAGTCTGTGTTTTTATCGCCAGAAGGACTATCGCCTATGACCACTGCCCATGCCTTGGGCGCGAGACTCCGCCACCTTCGCAAGTCCCGCAAACTTACCTTGAGCGCGCTGGCATCCTTGTCGGGCGTCGCTGTTTCCACCATCTCCAAGATCGAAAACGGCGCGCTGTCACCAACGCTCGACAAGGTGTTGCGGCTGGCCGATGGGCTCGACTTGTCGATCGGCCAGTTGATTGGAGAAGAACAGATCGACGATCACAAAAGCCAACCAAACAGCCGTCTCCTGTCCGCACGCGCCGACGACGGGATCGTAATCGACACGCAGAATTACGAATATCGCTATCTCTGTGCTGAGTTGACGAATAAACGCATGGTCCCGATACACGCGCGTATCAAGGCTTCAGGCTTGCAGGAGTTCGGCCCGTTGGAGCGCCATGGCGGAGAGGAGTTTCTGATTGTACTTGATGGTGAGATTGAAGTGCATACTGAATTCTATGCCCCCATTCGGCTAAGCCGCGGCGAGAGCATTTACCTCGACAGTACGATGGGCCATGCCTACGTTAGCGTTGGCGACCAAGAAGCAGAAGTATGCTGCATTTGTACGGAGCCTCTCCGCGTCACCGTCGACGGTCAAAGAGATCACGACAGTATTTAATCGCTGGTCGTCAAGGTTTGTTAACCCCTTGACCTCCAATCATCGTATCGGCTGCTTGTGTAAGTGCCGATCGGGTTCGACCCGTTAAATTGGTATATTTGCCGACACGTCACCTATCCACAATATGTCCGTTCGCGGCCCAAATCGGTCATTCGTTCTCTGTCGCATCTTCGGAACTCAGCCGCCTCGCCGATCCGTATGCGCCGGTTGGACAAGGAACCGAATTCATGAAGATTGGGCACCTGCAAGTAAGCGAAGCTGACATAGCTCGGATTGTGCGCAACAAACCACGAGGCGGCCGACAGGCTTTGTGCATCGACCCGCTTATCCGGTTGCGCGAAGTAAGATAGAAAGCCGCGCGCGGTTTATGTCAGGGTTTTGCGGTCGGCGACAGCGACGGAATTTTAAACTTTACCACCAGTCCCCTGTCCTGCGGCAACAGCTCGACTTCACCACCGTGACGGCGCAGGACATCTTGGACGATAGCAAGGCCAAGGCCGCTGCCCTCTCCTTCGCTCAATTGACCGAACCTTTGAAACGCGGCCTGCCCGCTGCTTTTGGGGATGCCAATGCCGTCATCTTGTACGATCAGCGCCGCATATCGTCCCTCGGCCATAGTACTCACGCGGATCGTTGAGAGGCCTGCACCACCATGAGATAGCGCGTTTTCAAGTAGATTGATGATCGCCTCACCGAGCAGCACATTGTCCCCATTCACCGGCAAAGGGGCAGGATGTGGCTCAAAGCCAAAGCCAATGTCCCGCGACAGGACCGTCGGGGCAAAGTCGCTGCACACTTCGGCAGCGATAGAGTTGAGTTCAAGCGCATCGAACGTTGGTGTCTCATCGTAACGCAACCGTTCAAGAGACAACAACTGATTGGCGAGGCGCGCAGATTTACGTGCGGCAGCAATCAATTCGCGTTCCCGCAAACGACGCTCTTGTGGATCGCTGACATCTGGCAAAACCTCGGCCAGCGACAACAATGCCGACGCGGGGTTGCGCAGCTGATGCGCGGCGTTGGAGATGAAGACCTGATGATCCTCGATGCTCTGCCGTACTTGCCCGAACAGCCGGTTCAACGTGGCGACAATGCCAGAAACCTCTGTCGGCACCGCGCGGCGAATATCACGCAGGTCATCGGGGGATCGGTGCTGAATAGCGTCTTGCAAATCGTTCAAGGGACGCAGGCCAATCTTCACCCCGAACCACACCACAAACGCAAGTGCGGCCATCAAGCTGGCGATCAGAGCAGCAGCGCGCCGCGCCAAGGCGGCGGCAAAGGCGTTCCGATCACTGTCCCTTTGCCAGACCGTTACAATCGTGTCGCCGGTCAAGTTGCCGATGGTCGTGCTTTCCGTCATCCGCAATACGCGCACCGGCTCGCCCCGATATTCCGCCATCGAGTAGTTCAGCCTATCCTCGCCTGTTCGGTTGCCGGATACCGGCGGATAGGCATAGCCGGTGATGTAAATACCGCCGGGACCCGTTACGTGATAAAAAAGCTCACCTCCCCCGGCGTCAGAGACAAAATCCCGCGTGCTGGGTGACAGCGCGTCCCCACCAGAAATTGCCACATCACGGGAAATGGCCAAAGCTGCGGCCAGCAGGCTGCGGTCGAACAGGGTTTCAGAGGTGCGCTGCGCGACTTCAAAGCGCCAAAACCCCAGAATGACAGAGAGCAACAGCAGCGGCGGCAGGATCAGCAAGAAAAGCCGCGAGCGTAGCGACATCGCGGTCATGCGCTGTCGACCTCAAGCATATAGCCCAGCCCACGGGCGGCTTTGATGCGGATGCCGAAGGGCTCCAACCGTTTGCGAAGACGCGACACATGCGGCTCGATTGCGCTGTCTTCCTGCTCGGCCCCGGTGCCATAGACATGGGTGATCAACTGGGATTTCGACACGATCCGCCCGCGCCTTTCCAGCAGGCATTCAAGCGTCGCTAGCTCTTTGCGGGGGAAGGCCAGTGGCTGTTCATCCTTCAACAATTGGCGGTTAGTGCGGTCAAAGATCAAGGGACCGAGCGCGTCGCGGGCGGCAAACTCAAGGTTCTTGCGCCGCGCCATGGCCCGCAGTCGGGCCTCTAGCTCATCCATTTCGAAGGGCTTGGTCAGGTAATCGTCGGCCCCGGCATCCAGCCCTGCCACTCGCTCTGACGTCTCTGCCCGGGCGGTCAGCAGGATCACCGGCGTCCCGTCGCCACGGCGGCGCAGACGGGCCAGAACCTCCAACCCATCACTGCCGGGCAAGTTGCAATCGAGCACGATCAGGTCTGCCCCCTCATGGCGCAGAAAAGCGTCTGCCTCTTCACCGTCATGCAGCAGGTCCACCGCATGGCCACGATCCCGCAGGCGATGGGCAATTCCTTGCGCAAGGGCCTCATTGTCTTCGATGACTGCAATACGCATGATTAAAACTTAATCCTAATGCGCAAGCTTTGCGCAAGGTTGGGAAGGCAGTGTGCCCGTGTTGGAGGAGGGATTCGTTCCCTAAAACAAATACGAATTACGGCAGACGTGAAAGTCTGACCGATACAAAATGTCTACGGGAGGACACCTATGACTATCAAGTATTTCGCCGCAACCGCTGCATCCGCCGCTTGCCTTGCTGCCCCGGCGCTCGCCGAGGTTGACTTTGCAGGAAAGACGATCGAGTGGGTCATCCCCTTCTCGGAAACCGGTGGGTCGGCCAAATGGGCCAACTTCTTTGCCCCGCTTTTGTCCGAAGAACTGCCGGGCAACCCGACAGTCGTCGTCAAGTTCATGCCGGGTGCCGGTTCAACCAAAGGCGCCAACTGGTTCCAAGAGCAAGAGCATGACGAGGGCACGGTCCTGTTCGGCACCTCCGGCTCGACCCAGTTCCCATATCTGCTGGACGATCCGCGCGTGCGCTATGAGTACAGCGACTGGAACCCAGTTATGGCATCGGGCACCGGGGGCGTCGCCTATCTGAACCCCACGGACGGTAAGAAGTTCGACGGCACCGCCAATAACCTCAAAGACGTCAACTTCATCTACGGCTCGCAGGGGGCCACGCGCCTTGACCTCGTGCCGCTGCTGGCATGGGAAATGCTGGGCATGAACGTCGAGCCGGTCTTTGGCATCAAAGGCCGTGGCGATGGCCGCCTGATGTTTGAGCGCGGTGAGGCCACGATCGACTATCAGACCTCGTCGAGCTACCTCGGTGCCTCTGCTGATCTGGTCGAAAAGGGTCAAGCCGTGCCGATGATGACATGGGGCGCGCTGGACGAGGACGGCAACATCGTTCGCGACCCCACCTTCCCCGAAATCGCGACCTTTAAGGAAGTCTGCGAAGCGACCGAAGGCTGTGAGACCGAAGGTGAGGCATGGGACGCATGGAAAGCATTCTTTATCGCTGGTTTCCCTGTGCAAAAGATCGCCTTCCTGCCTGCAGGCTCACCCGACGATGTGATCGCAACTTACACAGCGGCTTTTGACGCAGTGCGCAACCGCGAAGACTTTGCTCAGATTGCCGAGAAACGCGTCGGTAAGTACCCCGTCTTTGTAGGCGAAGGCGCGGCCAAGGCGACGCAGCGCGGCACGACTGTCTCTGCGGAGGCGAAGGCCTTCGTCACCAACTGGCTGCAAGAAGCCTATGGCGTTTCGCTGAAGTAAGCGAAACCCTACCGGCCCCGGGACAACCTCGGGGCCACCCCCCCTTTTTCTAACATTTCGAGGTCGGTGCGATGGATCTGTTCGCAACCGCTCTGCCTGCGCTTGGCGAGGCATGGGCTCTAATTCTGCAACCTATGGTTCTGGGATATCTGGTGCTGGGCGTGGTCATGGGCCTCGCGGTCGGGGTCTTTCCCGGTCTCGGTGGGATCGCGGGGCTGTCGCTGCTCTTGCCGTTCATGTTCGGCATGGACCCGGTGCTGGGTCTGGCGCTGATGATCGGCATGGTCGCGGTCGTGCCGACCTCTGACACTTTCGCCTCGGTCCTAATGGGCATCCCCGGCTCCTCGGCCAGCCAAGCCACGGTGCTTGACGGCTTCCCGATGGCTAAGAAGGGCCAAGCCGCGCGGGCGTTGTCTGCGGCGTTCACCTCATCGCTTTTCGGCGGGCTGGTCGGCGCGGCATTCCTGACAATGTTCATCGTCGTGGCGCGGCCCATCGTGTTGTCCTTTGGCCTGCCCGAGATGCTGATGATCTCAATCCTCGGCCTGTCGATGGTGGCGGTGCTGGCGGGGCGCGTGGCGCTCAAAGGTCTTGCGGCGGCGGGGCTCGGCCTGCTCATCGGCACCATCGGTGAGGCCGACGCGGGCGGCTCCCTGCGCATGGCGACCTATGACATCCCCTACCTGACGGACGGGCTGAAACTGGTGATCGTTGGCTTGGGCATCTTCGCGGTGCCAGAGATCGTATCGCTCCTGCGCCAAGACCGTGCCATCTCAAAAGAAGCCAAGCTTGGCGCAGGCTGGGGCGAAGGCGTGCGCGACTGGGTTGATAACAAATGGCTCTCGGTGCGCTGCTCGCTGATCGGCGTTGTGGTTGGCGTTATTCCGGGCCTTGGTGGCTCGGTCGTTGATTGGATCGCCTATGGCCATGCGGTTCAAACGACGAAAGACAAATCGAACTTTGGCAAGGGCGAAGTGCGCGGCGTAATCGGGCCGGAAAGCTCGAACAACGCGAAAGAGGGCGGCGGCTTGGTCCCTACCCTGCTCTTCGGCATTCCCGGCTCTGGCTCCATGGCGATCTTCATTGGTGCCATCGCGCTGTTGGGATCTGGCGAGATCGAAGTCGGCCCATCGATGCTGCGCGACAATCTCGACATCACCTATTCGATCGTATGGCTATTAGCGCTGGCCAATGTCGTTGGCACGCTGCTGTGCATCGCGGCCTCGGGCGGGATCGCCAAGCTGACCACCATCCGCTTTACCTACCTCGCGCCGTTCCTCTTCATGCTGATCTCCTTCGCGGCGTTTCAGTCTGGGCAGAACTTTGAAGACATCCTCGCACTTTTCGCAATCGGCCTGATCGGCATCTTCCTGCGCCGCTTTGATTGGTCACGGCCGGCGTTCCTGATCGGTTTCGTTCTGTCCAACCCGGTCGAGAAATTCTCGAACCAAGCGTTTCAGATCGCCTCTTTCCGGTTCCGCAAATCCTTTGAGGAAGGCATGGAGTACATCTTCTCGCCTATCGTCATCGTTCTGCTGATCGTTACCGTCGTTTCGGTGGTGCTGGGCCTGCGTCAAGCCAAGTCGATCATGGCCGAAGGCGATGTCCAGTCCGGCTCTAAACGCGCACCGTTGGTCTTTTTGCTGATCATCATGGGCTATGTCGTGGCCGCGCTGATCAATGCCTCGCTGATCCCTGACTACAACATGACCGACAAGATCGTGCCGCTGGTTGTGGGTGGCATCGCATTGGCCGCGCTGCTGATCCTGCTGGTGCAGATGATCCTGCGCCCTGAAAGCAATGCGATCTTTGCCGATAAGGAAGTCTCAGGCGAGGACGCAGATGCGCCCTATGGCCTTTGGGGTACTTTGGCTTGGTTCGCGGGGCTGATCGTTGCGACCTACTTCGTCGGGTTCATCCTCGCGCTCTTGGGCTTTTTGGTCAGCTTCCTGCGGGTCCGCGCCCAAGCACATTGGCCGAAAACCTTAATCCTGACCGCCTGTGGCATTGCGCTGATGTGCGTCATGGCTGGTGCGCTCAACCGCGATTTCCCGCCGGGTCTGCTGCAAGACGCAGTCGACTTGCCGTGGCCGCTGAATTGAGGAGCGTTGAGATGACCCAAACAGCTATCCCTTATCTCTTCATGCGCGGCGGTACATCGCGTGGGCCATATTTTAACCGCGCGGATCTGCCAGAGGATCGCGAAACATTGGCCGAAGTGCTGCTCGCCGTTGTCGGCTCCGGCCATCCGCTCAACATCGACGGCATCGGCGGCGGCGCGGCGGTGACGACCAAGGTCGCGATGCTTTCCCCGTCGGAGGACGAGTGGGCCGATGTGGACTACTTTTTTGCGCAGGTTTCGGTTGAAGATCGGTTGGTCGATTTCAAACCCACCTGCGGCAATATCCTGTCGGGTGTCGGCCCTGCGGCGGTCGAAATGGGCCTCGTTCGACCTGACGGCGATGTAACGGATGTGAAAATTCACGCCATCAATACTGGGGCCAAAGTGCTGGCCAAGGTGCTGACCCCCGGCGGCGTTTTGACCTATGACGGCGACACCGAGATCGCAGGCGTGCCCGGTGCTGGTGCCGCCGTGGCGCTGAACTTCATGGGGGTTGTCGGCTCTTCGACCGGGGCGTTTTTGCCCACGGGCAACATCCGCGATACCTTTGACGGGATCGAGGTCACCTGCATGGATGTGGCCATGCCAATGGTCATCGCCCGCGCGACGGACTTCGGCCTGACCGGCTATGAGAGCGTCGCTGTTCTCGATGCAAACAAAGATTTCTTTGCGCGTATGGAAGCGATCCGTCTTCAGGCTGGAGCAGCAATGGGCATGGGGGACGTGTCAAAGTTCGTTACGCCAAAGTTCGGCCTGCTGGCCCCTGCCCGAGACGGCGGCACCATCACGACACGCTATTTTATGCCGTGGAACACGCACCCATCCATGGCGGTGACCGGGGCACAGTGCCTTGCCTCCTGCGCGCTCACGCCGGGCAGTGTGGCGGATGGGCTGCTCGACCGCCCCACCCAGAGCCCTGCCGATATAGTGCTCGAACACGCCTCGGGCACGATTGACGTGCTGGTGGATTACGAAACGTCAGAGGGGTTCGCGCTGAACTCCGCCGGGTTGCTGCGGACGGCACGGAAACTGGCGGATGGCTGTGTCTTTGTTCCGTCGCGCATCTGGGAGGGTCGCTGATATGCCCGTGATGAACTTGCTTGTCGCCTTCAACGGCTCCGACGCCTCCGTCGCCGCATTGCGCTATGCCGCTTCTCTCGCCAAACAGCGTGGCGCGCATGTCACGGCGATCCTCGCCCATACCGCGCATGAGGTGATCGACCGTCGCTCGCGTTGGATCCCCGAAGAGGCCCGCGCCCTGCTGGAGGCTGCCAATAGCGAGATTGTGGCCGAGGTTACCCGACAGTTCGAAGAATTACGCCCCGCGCTTGATCTGGGTGACGCGCTGGATTTCCGTGATGAGACTGGCCGCGTTGACACGCTGCTTTCAGAGGGCGCGCGGTACTATGACATGCTGATCGTCGGTGCCCGCGCCGAGAGTGATGATGCCCATGTGACCCACCACCCCGATCGCATCGCGTTGCAATCCGGACGTCCGGTCATCGTGGTCCCGGCGGGCTATGACGCGGGCGCGCAGCATAGCCATGCGGCATTGGCGTGGGACGGCGGGCGCGCCGCCGCGCGGGCACTGTCAGACAGCCTGCGTCTGCTTGAGGCCGAAGGCCGGGTCAGTGTTTTGACGGTCGGAAAACGGACCTCCTGGCCGATCACCGATCTGATGACCCATCTTGACCGCCACGGCGTCGAAGCGGTGCATGAGAACTTCCCCACGAGCCATCCGGTGGCGCAAACTCTGCTGTCCTATTGCGAACGCCATGATCCCTCCCTGCTGGTCCTCGGAGCCTATGAGCATTCCAAGTTCCGCGAAGACTTCCTTGGCGGGGTGACTGCCGAGGTGCTGGAAAAGATCAAGATCCCCGTTTTGTTGTCCCACTGAGAAGCGAATGATGACCAATTACGAGAAAATCCGCATCGCCCGCCATGATCTGGAAAAACTGCGCGCCGAGCTGATTGCCAGCCTCAACACGCAAAAAGACCGCGACCCTGATCTGCTCATCCTCCATGAACGGGTGAGCAAAGCGATCAACGCGCTTTCCGCGTAGGGGGCTGCGATGAAAGTCCATATCCTCGACGACTGGTTCGACACCCTGCGCAGCCTGCCCTCCTTTGACCTGCTGGCAGGGCACGAAGTCACCGTCTGGACGGACCATCAGCCCGATGAGACCGTCTTGGCTGACCGTTTGCAGGATGCCGATTGCGTGGTGCTCTTTCGCGAGCGGACGAAGGTGACGCGGGGGCTGCTGGAGCGACTGCCGAACTTGCGGTTAATTTCGCAGCGCGGCGCCTATCCGCATGTGGATGTCGCGGCCTGCACTGACAACGGCGTGTTGCTGTGTTCCAACAAAGGGGCAGATGGGGCCAACCATGCGGCGGCGGAGTTGACCTTCGCGCTGATCCTCGCTGCCATGCGGCAACTGCCGCAGCAGATGGCCAGCGCCAAGGCTGGCAACTGGCAGATGGGCGTCGGGCGTAGCCTGCGCGGGCGGCGACTGGGGCTTTATGGCTATGGGCGCATTGGCCGTGTTGTGGCCGACTATGCGCGCGCATTCGGGATGGAGGTCGTCTGGTGGGGGTCCGATGCCGGGCGCACGCGGGCGAAAGGCGACGGTGAGACTGTCGCCGAAAGTCGCCAAGCGTTTTTCGGAACATGTGACGTGGTCTCGCTGCACCTGCGGCTCACCCCTGAGACTCGCGGCAGCGTCACGGCTGAAGACCTCAGCGCCATGCCGCCCCGCTCGATACTTGTGAACACCTCGCGGGCCGGGCTGATTGCCGAGGGCGCGTTGCTGCAGGCGCTAAATGCTGGTCATTTAGGCACGGCAGCGGTGGATGTCTTTGACACAGAGCCGCTGACCAACCCTAATGACCCCCTGCTCTCACACCCCAAGCTGATCGCCACCCCGCATATCGGCTTTGTCACCGAAGACGAATTCGACAAGCAATTCGCTGATATCTTCGCGCAGGTGAATGCTTACGCGGCGGGCGCACCCATCCATATGATCAACCCTTCCGTCTACGTGCCATAAGGCCCGCAACCAGCGGCGCGCCGACGATCACCAGCACGATGCGGGTCAGGTGGTGCGTGATGACAAAGCCCAGATCTGCGCCGGTTACGATGGCCAACACCGTCATTTCGGCCTGCCCCCCCGGCGCGAAGGCGAGGAACGCTTCGACCGGATCGCCCAGCCCCATCCCGGTGACGAATGCGGTAAAGCCTGCCGCAAGCACCGCTAGTACCAGCACATAAGCGATGCCCGCCAGCACCACCCGCGTCAGCTCGCCCCATGTCACGCCCAGAAAATGCACGCCGATTCCGCAGCCGATAAAGAACTGCGCGGCAAGGATGGCCTCGGCTGGCGGGCGGCTGTGGATCAGGCCGGAAAGTGACAGCACGGCGGTGACGATCATGGGGCCAAGGATTGACGCGCCGAACAGGCCGATCCGCTCTCCCCCCTTCCAACCGATCAGGGCTGCGGCGGCCATCAAGGCCATCTCGCCCAGAGGTAGTTCAGTCACCGGGGCGCCTATGGGATTGGTCAGCCCCGCCCCGTAAGCCAGGGTCAGGAAAGCTGGCGCAAGGGTGACGATAATCAGCACCCGCGTGGCGTGGATCAACGACAACGCACGCGGATCGCCCCCCGCTTCTGCACCAAAGATCACCATGTCCTGCAAGCCGCCCGGCATCGCGGCGTAATAGGCCGTCGGCGCGTCGAACCCCCAGACCCGGCGGAAGAACGGGACACCGATTAAGCCGATGAGCGCGATGAAGACCGGCACCAGCGCCACCGACAGCGCCATTTGAGGAAGTTGGTGAAACAGGTCAGGCGTGATTGACGCCCCCACTGCCACCCCAAGGATCGTGCGCGCCGCGATCGAGACCTGCCCAAAGCCTTTGATCGGCACGTTCGACAATGCCGCGATAAGGCAAGCCGCCATGGGGCCAAAAAGGAATGGCAGCGGCAGATCAAGCCACCAAAAGAGCAAAGTTCCAGCCCCCGTAAGGATCAGGGTAAGCGCGCGGCTTCGGGTCGGTTGGGAGATGCGCATCGGGTTCAACTCGCTTATTCTTCCGGGCTTGACCGCTATTGGATACGATTGTATCCACTTGTATGCAATAGCGACTGTAGGGGCATTTCATGAGCGAAGAAGACCGCACACCGCAGGGCAACTCTGCCTATGCTCAGCTGATGGATGAACTTCGCGCCGGACGGCTGAACCCCGGCGACAGGCTGCGTGAGACTGAATTGGCAGAGCGTTTGGGCGTCTCCCGCACCCCGGTGCGCGAGGCGATCCGCCAGTTGGAGGCTGACGGCGTCGTGGCTCACATCCCGCGCCAGGGTGCAAGCATCCGCACCCTGGACTATGCCGAGGTGATGGAGCTTTACGAGATGCGCGCCGTGCTGGAGGGCACCGCCGCGCGACTGGCTGCCCGCGCCGCGTCGGACATCGAGATCGAAGAGTTGCAGGACATGAACCGGCAACTCGCCACCCTAGGCAGCGTGCCCGAAGCCTTCACCCTCAACCGTCAGTTTCACGCAGCCCTCTTGGACGCAGCCAAGAACCGTTTCCTAACCCGTTCGATCCATACGTTGCAGAAGACGCTGATGATCCTTGGCCCGACGACACTCACCGATCCGGCCCGCGCCGAGAGAGCGGTGGAGGAGCACTTTGGCATACTCGACGCGATCAAGGCCCGCGATGCTACCCTCGCCGAAGCGGCCATGCGCGCGCATATCGAAGCGGCCCAGCGGGTCCGGGTTCGCGCCCTGCGCGCACAGCCGTCGCGCGATCAGACCTATGACGGAGACCTGCTGTGACCGAGCCTTACGATATTGTCGTGATCGGCGGCGGCAATGCAGCACTTTGTGCCGCGATCACCGCAGCCGAGGCCGGCGCCCGCGTGCTGATCCTAGAAACGGCACCGAAACCCTACCGGGGCGGCAATTCGCGCCACACCCGGAACTTCCGCTGTATGCACCACGGGCCGCTGGGGCCACTGGTGGAAAGCTACACCGAAGAGGAATACCTCGCCGATTTGATGAAGGTGACGGGTGGCCAGACGAATGAGCACCTCGCCCGCCTCGCCATCCGCACTTCAGAGGAATGCCTGCCTTGGATGGAGGAACATGGCGTTCGCTTTCAGCCATCGCTCTCTGGCACCCTGTCCTTGGCACGCACCAACGCCTTCTTCCGTGGCGGCGGCAAAAGCCTTGTGAACGCCTATTACCGCACTGCCGAGGGGTTGGGCGTGGATGTGCTTTATGAAGCTGCCGTGACCCATCTGGAACTGGAAGGCGACCGGGTGACGCGGGTGGATTACACCCATGAGGGGGCCGCTAAGAGCCTTTCGCCCAAATCTGTCGTCGTTGCTTCTGGTGGCTTTCAGGCGGATACCGACTGGCTGGCGCGCGCATGGGGACCAGCGGCGAAGAACTTTTTGATCCGCGGCACACCCTACAATCGCGGCGTGGTACTGGCGGACCTGCTGGACCAAGGCATCGCACAGGTGGGCGACCCGACCCAATGCCATGCTGTCGCCATTGACGGGCGCGCGCCAAAGTTTGACGGCGGGATCGTAACGCGGCTGGACTGCGTGCCCTTCTCCATCGTCGTCAACAAGGACGCGCAGCGTTTCTATGATGAGGGCGAAGATGTCTGGCCCAAACGCTACGCGATCTGGGGCCGTTTGGTGGCTGCCCAGCCCGAGCAGGTCGGTTATGTCATCATTGATGCGAAATCGTTGAACCTGTTCATGCCTTCCGTTTTTCCACCGATTAAAGCCGATACGCTGGCGGAACTGGCCGGAAAGATGGGCCTACCCGCTGACGCGCTGGAGCAAACCGTGGCTGAGTTCAACGCCGCCTGCGGCGATCAAAGTGCCTTTCACTCCACCGAGCTTGACGGCGTGGCAACCACTGGGCTCACCCCGCCCAAGACGAACTGGGCGCGACCGATCACAGAGCCGCCGTTTTACGGCTACAGCCTGCGCACCGGCGTCACTTTTACCTATCTCGGGCTGAAAGTGGATGAAAATGCGCAGTGTTCTAGCGCCGACCAGCCGGTCAGCAACCTCTGGGCGGCGGGGGAAACCATGGCGGGCTCAATCTTGGGCCAAGGCTATCTCGCCGGGTTTGGCATGACCATCGGCACCGTCTTCGGACGTATCGCAGGTAAGGAGGCCGCAGCTCATGCAAACTGATCTACTCCAAGAGGCGCGCCGTCAGGCCGAGATCTGCAACGCTTGCCGTTATTGCGAGGGCTACTGTTCTGTCTTCCCGGCTCTCCAAGCCGACCGCGCCTTCTCTGACGGGGATCTGACGCAACTTGCAAACCTCTGTCACAACTGTCGTGGCTGCTACTACGCGTGCCAATACACCGCCCCGCATGAGTTTGAGCTGAACCTGCCGCAAGCCTTGGCCGATGTGCGCCAAGACAGCTGGGAAGAGTTCGCCTTTCCCCGCGCCGCCGGGAAAGCCTTTCAGAAAAATGGCCTCGCCATCGTGCTCGCCACCATCTTAGGCTTTGCCTTGCTGTTTTGGGCCGCCCGTGCGCTGGCCGCCGCGGGGGGCGAAGGTTTCTACGCGGTGCTGTCTCACAATGCGATGGTAGCGATCTTCTTGCCCGCCTTTCTATTTCCACTCTTCAGCATCGCCATCGGTCTGCGGCGTTATTGGCAAACGGTTGGCGGTGCCCCGGTTCGCCTATCTCACTTAAGCGGAGCCATCGCCTCGATTGCCGACATGCGCAACCTCAAGGGCGGCCACGGCGACGGCTGCAACTTTGAGGACGAAGACCGTTTCACCCATGCCCGGCGCTATGCGCATCAGGCGATTATGTATGGCTTTCTTCTGTGTTTCGCGTCGACCAGCGTGGGAACACTGATGCACTATCTACTGAATATGCCCGCCCCCTATGGGCTGTTCTCGGCGCCCAAGGTTTTGGGGCTCTCCGGTGGTGTTCTATTGGTGTTGGGCTGTAGCAAGATGGTCTGGCTCAAGCTGCGCTCGGACAAATCGCTCGGCGCGACCAATGCCTTTGGGGGAGAGATTGCTTTTACCGGGCTGTTGGGGTTTGTCGGGTTGAGCGGACTGTTGCTCTATGCGGCAAGTGGCACTGGCTGGATGCCGGGCCTTTTGGTCATACACCTTGGCGCGGTGCTGGCGTTCTTTCTGCTGACACCTTTCACCAAAATGGCGCATGGGTTTTACCGAATGGCGGCATTGGTAAGGGATGCGCAGAGGCGTGAGGGGGGCTAACTTTGCGCTCTGCGAGAGTGATAGTGTTCTCAGGGCGCCGATTTTGAACCTCGTTATAGCTTGGGTTTGAAAAGAGACGCCTGCCTCAAGGCTTTACCTTCGAAAGAAATGCAAACCTGTGCCGTATCGCAACGTCCGATAGGAAATAGATTGCAGCGACCTTCTGGCCCGTTGCTGTCTGCTGTGGCAGGTAGATCGCGAAACGCATGTCGCGGTATAGGTATCGCTCACAACTACTTCAATGCGTTCACGGTGACAGCGGCCTTGCGCATCTTGCAAGTATCTTGATCGCCAAGGAAATAATCGCTGAGAAGTCTCACGTTTCGGATGCTCGCCTCCGGAAGGGCAATACGCTGACCCCGGTCAACCAAAGCTGGCGAGCATTTTTAACAAGCGAAGGCGAGCCCTTAATTTACCCCTTCGAGAGGGCCTCCATAGCCCTGACCAGACATTAAGCTGCTCTGTGGAAAACGGTCGTTCTTGTCCAAAGGATGATCAGGTCGAGCACATCACGATGCGCACCCAACCCCGCTTGCAATCTGTGTAATATCTGCAATAAGCCCCGCCATCCGGTCGCAGCCTACCCGGACATCAAAACAAGGGCCCCAAAATGAAAACACTTGTCATCTGCTCTGGCGGACTCGATTCCGTGTCGCTTGCGCATATCACCGCCGTCGAGCATCAGCTCACCCGGCTTGTCTCTTTTGACTATGGTCAACGCCACCGCAAAGAGGTCGACTTTGCCGAAGCCGCCGCCAAGCGGCTTGGCGTGCCGTTCCACTTGATCGACATGCGCGGCATCGGTGCGGCGCTGTCAGGCTCCGCCCTCACTGACGATATCGACGTGCCCGATGGGCATTACGCCGAAGACACGATGAAGATCACCGTCGTGCCGAACCGCAATGCGATCATGCTGTCGATCGGCTTTGGCATCGCGGCAGCGCAGGGGGATGAGGCCGTGGCCACTGCCGTGCACGGCGGCGACCACTTCATCTATCCCGACTGCCGCCCCGAATTCACCCGCGCCTTTGACGCAATGCAGCAGGCTGCGCTCGACGGCTATGCTCAGGTGCGCCTGCACACGCCGTTCGTCGAACAGAGCAAGGCCGAGATCGTCCGCCAAGGCGCGCAGCATGGCACACCCTTTGCAGAGACGTGGTCCTGCTACAAAGGGGGCGAGGTCCATTGCGGGCGCTGCGGCACCTGTGTTGAGCGGCGCGAGGCTTTCCATTTGGCCGAAGTCAGCGACCCCACGGTCTATGCCGATCCGGACTATTGGACCGAAGCACTGGCCACGCGAGGGGAGAGCTGATGTTCCGCATTCGCAAAGAATTCCACTTCTCCGCCAGCCACCAATTGACCCACTTGCCCGACGACCACCAATGCGCGCGGTTGCATGGGCATAACTATATCGTCGTGGTCGAACTGGCCGCCGAGGCGCTGAACGCCGACGGCTTCGTGCGCGATTATCACGACCTGAAGGCGCTCAAGACCTATATCGACGATCACTTTGACCACCGGCATCTGAACGATGTAATGGACGGCCCCTCCACCGCCGAGAACATGGCAAAACATTTCTATGACTGGTGTGCTGCACGTTGGTCCGAGACCAGTGCCGTGCTGGTCAGCGAGACGCCCAAGACATGGGCGGAATACCGGCCATGACCCTGCGCATCGCCGAGATTTTCGGTCCCACCATTCAGGGCGAAGGCGCGCTGATCGGGGAGCCCACGGTGTTCGTCCGCGCGGGCGGCTGTGACTACCGTTGCAGCTGGTGCGACAGCCTGCACGCCGTCGAGAGCCAATACCGCCACACTTGGGCACCGATGAGTTCTGAGGACGTGTGGCGCAAAGTCCGCAAGCTGTCAGGTGGCCAGCCGCTGACTGTGTCGCTCTCGGGCGGCAACCCTGCCATTCAGGACTTCGGCCCGCTGATCAAAATGGGCAAAGCCGCGGACTACCGTTTTGCCTGCGAAACCCAAGGGTCCATCGCGCGCCCGTGGTTTGCCGATCTTGATACGCTGGTGCTGTCCCCCAAGCCGCCGTCCAGCGGTGAGGACGTTGATTGGGACGCCTTTGATGCCTGCCGCACCATCGGTGCAAAGGCGCGGCAACAGGTGATGAAAATCGTAATTTTCGACGAGATCGACTACCAATGGGCGCGCGAAGTGCATGCCCACCACCTTGATATCCCCCTCTACCTCCAGCCCGGCAACCCTGAAGTCGACCCCGCCACCCCGGTTGATCCGCAGGCGCTGGCTGACCGGCTGGGCTGGCTCACTGAAATGGCGATGGCCGATAGCTGGTTCGCCCCCCGTATCCTGCCGCAGCTTCATGTCCTGATTTGGGGCAACAAGCGCGGCGTCTGACCGATGGAGACACCTATGTCCGATGACATCTATAGCAATCTCAAACAACTCGGCGGTGAGACCCGCATCCCCGCCAGCCCCGAAGAGGCCGAGCTTGAGCGGGTGCCCAATCCGCAGGCCGATGTGGCCTATAACGTGCGTTTCACCGCGCCGGAGTTCACTTCGCTTTGCCCGATGACCGGCCAGCCGGACTTTGCCCATCTGGTGATTGACTATGTGCCCGGCCCGTGGCTGGTGGAGTCGAAATCGCTCAAGCTGTTCCTGACCTCGTTCCGCAACCACGGCGCGTTTCATGAGGATTGCACGATCTCAATCGCACGTCGTTTGGCCGATTTCCTTGATCCACAATGGCTTCGCATTGGTGGCTATTGGTATCCGCGCGGGGGCATCCCGATTGATGTCTTTTGGCAGACCGGCCCGCTCCCGGAAGGCGTGTGGATTCCTGACCAGGGTGTTCCCCCTTACCGAGGTCGGGGCTGAGAGCCGCAAACAAGCTGCCGCGCGTAAAGCGGACTGAGGCGGACATCGCGAGACGCGTCAGCAAGCTGGCCGGTGTTGCCCCTTAAGGTCAGCGCCCATTTGCTTCGCAAGTAAAAGTGATTTCGCTGATATCCGCATGCTCGTCGAAAACCTCCTCAACGAGAAAGACGAGCAGCCCAGTGCTGCTCGTCTTTGTCTTTTTATCACGCGTCCTTATTCAGGATCGCGGATCGTGATCGCCGGGTTCATTGGGAAGAAGTTGTGCGGCATGATATGCACGGTCTTCCATTCGGTCGACATCACAGGCCAGTCTTCGGTGCGGGGCACATGGTGGAAGCCCGCGGTGAACCACGTCACGATGTCCTGATCCTGTAGCGGCGCGTCTTCCTTGACCCATTGCGCCAGCGTGTCGGACCCATCACTTTGCAACGCGAACTTACCACCTGCGTAGCGTTCCTCAGGATCATGCACCGTGTTCCAAACCGAGTTTTCGATATAGGCGTTGCGGATCATCGGGGGGTCGTTCTCAAAGTCGAAGGGACCGTAGGCGACGCTACCGTGGTGGATCATATAGCCCGGCTTATGACCCAACGGCCCTTTCCGGTCGGGGTTTTGCAACATGAAGTAGCGCGGCTTGAACGAAGACACCTGATAGGTCGCCTCGGCCTCAGACTCGGGCATGTTATGCTCGACCTTCCACAGGGACCGGCGCGGGCTGTCATCGGCAACCTCGGCGGGCACAATGTCCATCGTCATGAAACGGTTGCTGGGCTGGTCGATGTCGAAATCGAGCCGGAAGTTGAAGTAGTGATCATGGTTCGCCGCCACCAGATTGGGCGCGATGAGCGTGCCATACTCCGTCTCGCGCGCCGCCGAAGGATCGTCCATCGAGGTCGCATCGGCACCTTTCACACCGTCCAGACCCGTGGCACCAATCTTGATCTCCATTTGACCGTTCTGTTTGAAACGGTAGTCGATCAGATAGTCGTAGTTGCCCACTTCGGACGCTGTACGCACCACCAATTCAGTCTCGGGCCGACCTTCAGCGGGGGTATATTGATCGGGGCCTTGGGCGAAGACCTCAAAATGTCGCCACGCAGGATCACCGATGTTGCGCTCAAAGATACAGACCGCGTCGGGGATCTCCAGCGGTTGGCCATCGTCGCCCGCGATCATCGCCGGCAGGAAGGTCGCATAAGACGGGCAGTCGATCCCGGCCACCAGCGGGGTCAGAAACAGGCCGAAGCCGTATTCGCCACTGTCCATATAGGTCCGCCAATAGAGCCCGGCGCTCGGGTCCATATAGGGCACGAAGACCTCAGATAGATGCGCTTGATAGAGCAACGTGCGCCACTCATCGCCATCCTTCACGTCAATGTTCGACAGCACCGGGCCGGGGCGTTTGTCGACCCGCAGGCGCATGCGCCACATGTCCCATTCCAGCGCGCCATCGGCATAGGTGAAGTTCGGCCCACCCTCTTGGGTCAGCACGGCGGGATTGGTCGCCGCGCGCTGAGGGGCGCGGGCCTCGATCTCTTCGCCTGTGTAGCCCCAGCCGTCTTCGGGGACCGCCACATTGCCTTCGTCGATCACGCGCAGCGCCTTGCCGGTTTGCAGATCGACCACGGCATAGATGTTCTCAATCGGCTTGGCGTAGAAGTTCGACCCCTCGGGCGAGACATAGCAGGGCACTTTCATCAGCCGCGTGCCGTCGTCTTCGTCCGAAAAGAAGTTGCCTGCGGTGAGCGGCAAACAGAACACCTGATCCGGCGTCAGCCCACGCTTTTCCAGCCCCGCGATCATGTCGGGATGCTCCAGCGCCGCCGTCATGGCATTGGCGAACTCGTTGAAAAGGATCATCGGCTGCCCCTCGGTGGGCGCGCTGCTTTCGATCTCTCCGGTGGTAAGGTTAACGATAGTCTCAACAAAGCCGCTGTTGTCGGCGTTGGACATATGCACCATCGCGCGACGGTCGAGCGTGTGACCCTCGCTCCACGCCAGCACATCGGCTTTGGGGGGCTCGATCAACTCAATCAGCGGATAGAGCGTCTCATCTCCAGCCAGATCGCCTGCGCGCAGGATTTCGTTGATCTTTTGGTATTCCTCACCGGAAAAACCATCAAGCGGATGCGCGAATGACGCCCCGCCAGTCAAGGCAAGGGCCGCGGCCCCGCCGAGTAGAGTTTTACGTAACATGCTGTCTCCCTTCATGTTTTTCTTTAAGGTGTCCGCCATGGCAGACACCGAATGATCGCCCTCGCCTCCCAGCGTCAGGCGAAAATTACCTGAATGTCGGTGTATTCCTTCAGCCCTTCTTCGCCGAATTCGACACCGAAGCCTGATTTCTTGACGCCCCCGAAGGGTGCGTTGGGCTGGATCATGCCGTGGCTGTTGATCCAGACCGAGCCGCATTCCATCCGTTTCGCCACCTCCTTGGCCGCCGCCTTGTCCGACGACCAGACAGAGCCACCGAGGCCCACGTCCAGCGCATTGGCCTGCGCCAGCGCATCGTCCAGATCACTATAGCGGATGATCGGCAGCGCGGGGCCGAATTGCTCTTCGTAGACCAGCGGATCGTCGGCGCGCATTCCCGCGATGATTGTCGGCGGGTAGAACAGCCCCTCGCCTGGCTCTCCGCCCAGCAGCACCTGCCCGCGCTCCTTGGCCTGCGCCACCAAACGCGAGAGTTTGTCGAATTGCATCTGGTTCTGCACGGGGCCAAGAACGCTGTCCTCCTGCGTGCCTTCGCCCACTTTGATGTTGCGCGCATAGGCGACCAGTGCGTCGCAGACCGCATCGTGGATATCGTCGTGAACATAAAGCCGCTTCATCGCGGCGCAGGTCTGGCCGTTGTTGATGAACGCCCCCCAGAACAGCCCCTCGGCAATCGCCTGTGGATCGGCATCGGGCAGGACAATGCCCGCGTCATTGCCGCCCATCTCAAGGGTCAGACGCTTCATCGTCTCGGCACTGGATTGCATGACCTTCTGGCCGGTGCCGCAAGAGCCGGTGAAAACGATCTTGGCGATATCCTCATGCGCGGACATGGCCGCGCCCATGTTGAAGGCACCATCGGCGGCGCTCACTGAATTGACCACGCCTGCGGGCAGCACTTCGTTCATCAATTCAATCATGCGCAGTGACGCGAGCGGTGTCATCGGGGACGGTTTGCTGACCACCGTATTGCCGCTGCGCAGCGCGGGCAGGATGTGCCAGACCGCGATCAGCACGGGGAAGTTCCACGGGGTGATCGACCCCACCACGCCCAGCGGCTTGCGGTACATCTCGACCCGGCCCTCAGGCGTGTTTTGCAGCACTTCCATCGGCAGTGACAGGCTCGCGGTATAACGCGCCCAAGCGACCGCGCCGCCCATCTCCCATTGCGAACCGATGCCACCCAAGGGTTTGCCCTGTTCTGCCGTGATCAACTGCGCCAATTCCTCGGCATGCGCTTCGAGCGTGTCAGCCACGGCGTTGCAGGCGGCGGCGCGCTCCTCGTCAGAGGTCGCGGACCAGCTTGGGAAAGCCGCCTTCGCCGCAGCAACCGCCCGGTCTAATTCTGCCTGACCGGCATCCGGCGCCGTGCCCGCCTGCCCCCCCGTGCCGGGATTGGCCACGGGAAAACGCGCGCCCGTCTCAATCCGCGTGCCGCCCGCAATCAGGCCGATGCTATCAATAGTGTCTTTCATGATGTCCTCCGTCATCCCGTTCCGGCACTGTGCCGAAACGCCTCCTCGGGTAAGAGGTTAGGCGCGGATCGGACGGGCATCTTGGGATAACGCGACAGCGCTATTGGACGATCGCGCCACCGTTGCGGACTTGTGCGACAACGGCACCGGGGGTCATGCCGTAACGCTGCCGGAACGCACGGTAGAAATGCGATAGATCGTTAAAGCCGCAACCATAGGCGCAGTCGGTGACAGAGACTTCCATGCCCCCGCGGCGAGAGAGTTCTGCATGTGCTTGTGTCAGACGCAGTTGCAACAGACGCTGACCGGGCGTTTCGCCCAAGGGTTCGAAATAGCGTTGCAGGCTGCGCAGCGATACGCCCAGGTGCAGCGCCAAAGCGCTCGGCCCAAACTCAGGGTCGCGGTAGTGGCGGGTCATAAGTTGCAGTGCGCGTTCAATGATCTGCCCACGTGCATCCAAGGTCTGACTGCGCCGCTCGTGAAGATAGGCCCCCATCAGCCCATAAAACGCTTCGCTCAACTGTAGGCCCGTTTCAGGCGGGCAATGCATCATCTTGTAAAGCACTGCGCGCAGCGCCAGCCACAGCGGATCATTGCGGTCAATCGCCACGCCGCCATCACAGATGCCACCGAACCTGCCGATCATCTCATCCCGCGGTAGATGCACTGAAATCTGATGTGCCAACTGCCCGTCATAGACAAATTTCGAGGGGCGCGTCGCGTCGACGATATACATATCGCCGGGCCGCAGGAGGGTCGATGAACCGTTCTGATGCACCACGCATTCGCCGACGTCCTGCACCAGCATAAAGAAATATTCGCCCGGATCGCGCCGGATGCAAGTCTGCGTGCGGGCCGCTTCTTGGGCGTCGAGCGAGACCAGCGCCGCCTCGAAGCCGCCCATCTCCCGCTTTCGCGCCAAACCGTGAGACGGCCCCTCGCGGCGCGCCGGTTCCACCTCAAAAGCGCCGCAGATTTGTAAAATGTCGTTGCGCAGAACTTCAATGGGCGTGGACTTTGTCGAGATACGGCTCAGTGCTTTCATGTTCCCGCAACCCCTCAGAAACCCGCGCTGTGGCGCCTCTTAGAAAAGGTTATCGCATTCATTTGCATGCATCAAGCGCGGCCGAACGAAGGCCGATCGACGTTTTGCATCATCTGGAGAGCTGCTCTCGCTCGTTCCACCGTCCGGCCGCACCGAAGTATAGGTGCGGCATTAAGCTGCAACGAAAACGACAGCCCGATGGGGGGTTCAGCGGGCTGGGCATATCGCCTTTCAGCATGGTCCGTTTGCGGTTGCGCTCGGCGCGGGGGGCGGCCAGCGGAATCGCCGAGAGCAATTCCGGTGTGTAGGGGTGCTGCGGTGCCGCAAACAGCGCATCCGCCGCGCCGACCTCGACGACCTGGCCAAGGTACATCACCGCGATCCGAAGACATGCGCTTCGTAACGGCCCCAACCCCAGATCAAAATTCCGGCAAATACGCGGCGATTTCTTTGCCCCTGCCTGCCGCGTAGTCCTGCGCCATTTGTGTCCAATCAATCCGGGCCGCTTGGGTCCAGTCTACGCTGGGATGGGCATCTGGCGTCGTTCGGGAAGCTACCTCTGACGTTTCCGTCGCTGCATAATCGACGATGCGCTGCCCCTCCTGAAATGCATCAAGGCTTTGCTCCCATCGCTCCCCTTTCAATGTCAGACCCAGAGCCCGCGTCATCGGACTGTATTCAGCCGTAAACAAAGTGCCGAAACCCTCTGCATAACGATCCTGCAAAAGTGGCGCGCGCAGGAACTCTCGGTTCAGCCTGCGCGGTGTGACGCGAAGTCGGTCGAGATGGTCGCGGCGTTCAAAGCTGCGGGTAAAGCTAGGCCGGTCGGCGCGGGACGGTGCAGATTGGTGGTTGGTTGCTATCGCCTTCGGCATCACTTTTGCCCCACCTCCGGGAGAAAGCTCGACGCTTGCTGTGCGCCCCGAGGCATCTGCGAGCACCAGATTATAGGCCATATGCGACGGCACCCGGTGCAAGACCTTCAACGCCTCTGGCACGCTGTCGCAGGTTTCCAAAATGTAGCGCAGGATCGTGGTCACGCCAAAGCCGGGGCCTGTCTCAGACCGTCCGCCATAGGCAAGCGCCACAGTAAGCCCCGCGTCGTTGATGCCGTCAGACAGGCCCCAGAGAAACTCCACCATCCCCATCACAGCGCGACCAGACCACTGCGTTCTCAGCAGCAATCCCTCGTTTAAGCCCGGCGACAGATCATAGTTGCGCACCAGCCGGACATCGCTTGCGTCACCAATGGCGGCGAGCGAACAGCCGCCCAGATAGGTCGGCGGGCACCAAGTGGACAGGAACCGCGCTGCGCGGTCCGAGCCACCGGCGATCAGCACCAACCGGTCATAGATTGGGATCAGTTCAGGCATATGGCGCTCGATGGCCGCGCGGCAGTCCTCGCGGGAGGGGCCGTAATCACCCCCGCGGGCGGTGAACCACGCCTCATAGGCGGGCCACGACCGCTGCCAGCGCGCCGCCCATTTAGGTCCGGGGGTGGCCTCGGAAACGGCATCAAAGGTCAGTGTCATCTGGGTCATATCAAGCGCCCTGTACGGGTTGTTCAAAGAAAAAGCGGATCATTTCGGCGCTGGCATCTGGGCCCTTCGGGTCGGTATAAGACCCCTCCCTCTGGCCGCCAGACCATGCGTGGCCAAGCCCGGAAACCGTCCAATGCTCAAGCGTCGGTTGCCCGTTTGCCGCCGTAGAGCGCAGAACCGAATAGGACCGCCCGCCGTGGTTGCCGTTCTCAACTGTCTCGAGCGTCTGGCCCGGCCCGATGTCTTGAACCTGCCTTACCACCGCTTCGCCGTTCGAGGGATGAACGGTCGCATCCGATGTGCCGTGAAAGACGATGGTCGGAATGTGCGACTTTTTCGGCAAAGGCTCCGCCGTTGGCCCTGCCATGGCCGAAAAGGCCGAGGCGACATCCTTTGCCGACCCATAGGCCAATCCTGAATGTACGCCGACAGCAGCGAAGACGTCCGGATAGGTCTCTCCCAAGATAACGGCCATGGCTGCCCCCGCCGACAATCCCGCAACGAAAGTCCGGTCCGGCGCGATACCATGGGTCGCGCAGACCTGTTGCACCATACCGGCGAGGATTGCAGGTTCACCCGCATCGCGGCGCTGATCCCCACGGCTGAACCAGTTCCAACAGGACTGCGTGTTGTTGCGCCGCGACTGGGCGGGGTACACCACGATGAAACGGTGCTCTTCGGCCAGACGGTTCATGCCAGTGCCTGCGGCGAAATCCTCAGGCGTTTGCGTGCAGCCGTGCAGCATGACGACAACACCACTGGCACCATCCGCAGCGGACGCGGGGATATAGGTGCGAAAGCTTCGACTGCCCGCCGTGCAGTTAAATGTATCGTTGAGAAAGCTGGCCCCTGTGGGGATGTCTGCGATTGGAGTAGCGGAGGATGGGGACGCGGCCCCGAGCTTTGATAGAAGGTCGTTGATCGACGGCATGGCTGGCAGTTCTGTTGCGCCCATGGGCACGGCTTGGCCGCCAAGGCCGTGCTGCGCCAGCGTGCGCTGCACCAGATCATTCGCAGCCGTAAGGCGTGCATCATTGGTCGCCCGGCGCGTGGCACCGACGTTAAAAAGTTTCATCTCATCTATCCTTATGAAGGGGTACGCATCTTACTTGATGCGGTCGGCGAGTGCCTTTTTGATATCCGCGCTGGCCTGCAGTGCGCCCAGCACGGTGATTGATCCGATGGTCTCAAGCGCCAGTTCCGGCGTCACATCTGACGCAATCCGCGCCAGCCCGACCACCTTGACGTGCAGCACCTCTCCGGCCGCTTTCAGCGCTTCCAGATCGGCCACCGTGTAATCGCGCAGACCAAGCTCCATCGTGTGGCGTTCAAGCGATTTGCTGACCACCTCGACATGGCTCTCAAGTTGGTTGCGGATCGCTGTGCGGATCAGGTCGCTGCGGTTAGAATAGAACCCTTCCTGCACCAGCAGGTCGATCCTACCTAGGTCCACATAGCCAAGATTGATCGTTATCTTCTCGCTGTCAGGGGTCTTTTCGCGCAGTTGCCGAACATTACTCATAAACCATTCTCCATCCGTGTGGATGGTATATGGATGTCATTTGATCGAAAAGCAAGATCTGACAATGCTCAAGCGCGCGTCTCTTTGCACTGGCATCAACTTCGACGGCGCGGATCGGGTGGAAGTTGACGTAAACCCGCACACAAGTTCATCGACTGAGCCAGAAATCCATCAATCTCTCAGTTTGTAGGATCGGCAAATTCTGTAACTGGCCTACAGCGATCATAGCTCGGCGTTTACTCTCCGCCCCCAAGCGCTAAAATTCCCATTAGGTGTTTGGCGAAGAAAAACGACAAGAGGCTCAACAAAGATGGTCGATGTTATGAAAGCACGCCGCGCGGTCGATGGGCCAAATGCGATCAAACTTAGCCGGCACAATGCCGTGCCGGGCAGCTATCTGGGCGCTAAAATTGTCGGCGGCAGCAGCCCTATTTCCGCGTCACTGGGCGACGCACCGTTTACTGACCTCGGCATAAGTTTTTGCAGAGTTTAATGGCCAGCCATTCTTATCCTACCACCCCGGACGGTCGGTATTTTCTGGTAAAGAACCGTTTGTGGCGCTGCAGCAATCCCGCCCTGCCCGAAGCTGAGCGCGCGGCGTATGTGAAGGAACTCATGCAGGCGCGCTCAGCGGTGAAGAATGCGAAGTCAGATGATGACGTGAAGGCTGCGCGTCGACGGGTACATGCGGCCAAGGTTGCGTTGGGCGAACGAGGCCCGGTTTGGTGGGACGACGGTGCGCCGGACGTGAACCGGCACCATCCGAAAAATACCTCTTACGCCAACTGGTGGCGCGGTCTGCCGCAGGATTAAGTTTTGCCCTTGGCGATGGCGATCCGGTAGATCCCGGTAAGCGTCTTGGGATCGGCGCGCACACCACCTTGCTTGATTAAAATCGCACCTTCCCCGTCCAGCTTAATCGCCTGTTCACGGATAGGATCCATCAGCGGCCGCCACATGTCTTCGTTCTGGCCGCCAAGATACCGGGCGACTTCGGAAGGACAGATTGTCTTGTCCGCCCCCCGCGCCGCTGCGAGTTCGACAATAGTTGCGGCAATGCGCTCAGGGTCAATCATCGGATCTCATGTGCTGGACAGTTCTTTTTCAAAGTAGAACCTACAAGAGCTGCATTTGGCATTACGCACAACGCACACGACAGAACGCCGCGTGATTGAACACGTCATTTACAATCACGCGGCGCCTTCTCTCTCCTGCCCCCCCAGCGCGGCTGTGCAGCGAGATACCCCCCCACACCTCCGCGCGCCGAGACTGTGTTAAAACCCGGAGGCTGCGTCCGCGTGAGA
The DNA here is from genome assembly GCF_022788655.1 of Sulfitobacter indolifex. Taxonomy (NCBI): domain Bacteria; kingdom Pseudomonadati; phylum Pseudomonadota; class Alphaproteobacteria; order Rhodobacterales; family Roseobacteraceae; genus Sulfitobacter; species Sulfitobacter indolifex. Next base: position 2,121,934 of record NZ_CP084951.1, read on the forward strand.
CAAAATGCCCAAACGCGCAAGGGCGCGTGCCAGATCGCGGTCTCCGAAAGGTTTCTGCACCACAGCACAATGGCCCAGAGTTTCAGCTGCAGGCACATTGGCTTGGCCCGTGGCAAAAATGATGGGCATGTCGGGATGTTGCTGGCGCACCCGGGTGGCCACCTCTTCGCCGGACATGTCGGGTAGACCCACGTCGATAAGCAGAGCGTCGTAATGCCCGGTTTGGAGCTTATCCAAAGTCTCCTGCCCAGATGCGGTTTCGGTTACTTCGGTGCCCAGCCCATCCAAAATATCCGCCAAATCCAGCCGGATCAGCGCATCATCTTCGCAGAGCAACACATGGCAGGGGCGGTCTGAAATGTCTTTTGCTTGCTCAGGCGCAGTCGCTTGCACCGAAGATAAGGCATCGCGCACCTTGATCGCCAAAGCGTCTTTGGTGAAGGGTTTGGCAAGGAACTGCACCCCGGCATCGACCTTCCCATCGCGCACAATCGAATCGCGCGAGTAGCCCGAGATGAAAAGGATCGGCAGATCGGGACGCTCGGCCTGAAGGGTTTCGGCCATATCGCGGCTGCTAAGCTCACCGGGCATGACCACATCAGAGACCAGCAAGTCGAAATCCGGATCTTGGCGCGCGGTTTTGAGGGCAGCGGTCGGGTCTTCGGCGGTTCGGACCTGATAGCCCAGATCAGACAGCAAGGCGGCGGTAGCATCGCGCACCTCTGCGTCATCTTCGACCAACAGCACCGTCTCGGTTCCGCCAGCAATATCGGACGGGTCATGCCATCGTACAGGCTCCGCCGCAGATTGCGCGCGCGGCAGCAGCAACACCACAGAGGTGCCAACGCCAGGCCGGCTGTTGATGGTCACCCGCCCCCCCGATTGCCGTGCGAAACCATAGACAGTAGACAGCCCCAGCCCCGTGCCTTTGCCAACAGGTTTGGTGGTGAAGAACGGATCAAAGACCTTGGGCAATGTCTCGGCAGGGATGCCCGGCCCGTGGTCGATGACTTTGACCTCGACATAGTCGCCTGTCACCATGTCGGGCTCTCCCAACAGGTCTTCTGGACCAAAATGCCGGTTCGCGATCGCGATCTTCAACTTGCCGCGCCCCTCCATTGCGTCGCGTGCGTTGATCAAGAGGTTCAGCACAGCGTTCTGAGTGCTGGCGGCATCGACATAGGCGGGCCAAAGCGCCTCAACAGCATCAAGTTCGACCTCCATCCCCTCGCCTAATGCGCTGCGTATAATGTCATCGATATCTGTCAGCAGATCGCACAGGTCAATCGAGCGGGGTTGCAGCGGCTGGCGGCGGCTAAAGGCCAGCAGTTGCGAGGACAGTGACGCCCCTCGCTCAACCGCGCGCATGGCGGCATCTATCCTGCGGTTTACGGGGGCATCTTTAGGGATTTCACGCGCGGCCATTGTCAGGCTGCCCGTCATCACCTGCAGCAGATTGTTGAAATCATGGGCAATGCCCCCAGCAAGGTTGCCCACTGCCTCAACCCGCTGGCTTTGCGCCAACCGATCATGAAGCTCTTCCAACTCGCGGTTGCGCTTCTCCACACGCTCTTCCAGCGTGCTGTTTAACTCGGCAAGCTGGCGTGCCAACTCTTTTTGCTCATGAATGTCTGAGTTTGTCCCGACCCAACGCAACAAGTTGCCCTGATCATCCTTAATCGGGGCTGCCCGCACCAAATGCCAACGATAGGATCCATCTTCGCGGCGCAGACGAAACTCTGTTTCATAAACCGTTTCCGTCTTGATCGCATTGGCCCAGGTTGCCATTGAAACCGCGCGGTCATCGGGGTGTACGACATCCGGCCAAGCGTTCTCCAACAAGCTGCCTTTCTCCACCCCGGAATAGGCATAGAGCTGCTCGCTGATCCAATCCAAATTGCCATCAGCCGTGGCGGTCCACGCATGCACGGGCATGGTATGTGCCATGGTTCGAAAACGTTCTTCTGCCTCGCGCAAATGGATTTCGGCCATCTTTTGCGCCGTGACATCATGACCTTGCACCATAATCCCAATGGTATCACCGTGCATATTGTCGAGCGGTTGAAACACGAAGTCGACGAACACACGTTCTTGCGGCCCATCGGGGCTGCGCTGCAGCCACGCTTCGGCCCCCAGTTGCGTTACGGCCTTACCGCTGCGGTAAACCTCATCAAGCATTTCGATAAAGCCTTGGCCTGCGACCTCTGGCACGGCGTCACACAGCGGCCGGCCGATCAGATCGCGCTGGCCTACCAGTTGCATATAGGCAGCGTTGGCTGTGCGAAACACATGGTTCGGCCCCATGAGGGTGACCATGAAATTCGGAGCCTGTTCGAAAATCATTTTGAAAAAGTTGATGCTGGAATCCAGCTCAAGGTTTTGTTGCGCTACCTGATGCGCGCGGCGCAACACGTCTGCTTGGGCGATACTCGCATTGCCATCTGCATGGGCTTCGGCGGCGTAGATTTCGGTGATGTCTTGGGTGTGCTGCAGGATGAACTCAACCTCGCCGTCCGCGTCCAAGATCGGGGTGTGGGTCGCACTCCAATAGCGGTCTTCGCTTTCGCCATCTGCGCCGGAAATTGGGTAAGGGATAACGGGAAGGTGATCGGCAATACCATCCCGGAACACACGCTCAAAGGATCCGCGCAACATACGGCCAGATTCGCTGTCCGGGTCAGAGGGGAATTCTTCGGTCAGGATTTTGCCGAATAGCTTGTCGGCCTGCCGGTCTGTGACCGCAAGGTAAGCATTGTTCGCCCAGACCACCCGAAGATCTTTGTCCAGCAACACAAAAGAAGATGGTGCGGCTTGGAGGATTTTTTCAAAGTCGTGGTTCATCGTGTCTAAATCTGCATTTCTATTAGAGAATTTCGGTTGGCGCCCGTAGCTGTGCATTCAAGCCCGCTTTGCGGTGGCAGGCAAGAAGGGTTGTCGTACCGCGTTTGCAGAGCCGATGAGCAAATGCAGGGTCGAAAACTTTAGGCAGTGCTGTGTTGATCATCGTATCTCGGAACATGCGGGTCGTGGCAATGTAAAACCACTGCGTCATAAAGGCGGTGCAAGGTGATGTAGTCTACACAGCGCGCTACGCCAGTTTTCTGTGACGTATTTCGCCACGCCTTGAACTCCGCGCTCAGTTTGCGATGAATGAAACCGGTGCAAGCATCGGCGTATCGGTGTCGCGCATCCAAAGATCTTTCGCCATTTGCCGCCCATTCGCACACCGCCGCCCCAAGCCATTCAGGACAACCGCATGACATTCCGCTTCATTCACGCTTCTGATCTGCACATCGGGCGCAAATTCGCGAATATTCCGCAGCCGCCGGACGGTAACATTCGCGGGCGCTTGATGGAGGCGCGGCACGGAGCCATCACCAAACTGGCCCAAGCTGCGCGCGATCATGGGGCTGCGCATGTGTTGCTGGCCGGCGATACCTTCGATACGGCAACCCCCTCGCCCGCGGTCATGCGTCAGGCGCTGACCGCGATGGGCGAAGCATCGGGCGTCATCTGGTGGATCCTGCCCGGCAACCACGACAACCTGCGCGATGCAGAACCCCTGTGGGACGTGATCCGCCGCGACGCACCTGGCAATATACGCGCCCTAGCCGAGGCCGCCCCGATTGAAATGACCGAAGGAGCCACGCTGCTGCCCTGCCCTGTCGCTTTTCGTGCAGGGGCCAGCGACCCCAGCAGCCCGTTGGATCATATGCAGACCCCTGAGGGCGATCTGCGCATTGGCCTTGCCCATGGCGGCGTCACAGATTTCACTGAAAGCGGCGATGCGATTGCCCCGGACCGGGACCGACGCGCGCGGCTGGATTATCTGGCCCTTGGCGATTGGCACGGGCGGATGGCTGTCTCTGATCGGGTGCACTATTGCGGCACGCCGGAACAGGATCGGTTCAAACATGGCCGTCGTGGCGTCTGCCTTGCGGTTAATATTGCGGGCCCCGGCGCCACGCCTGAGGTGGAAGAGGTCGAAACCGGCAGTTTCCTTTGGTCAGAAGCCGAGCTTCAGCTTCACCCCAGACAAGACGCCGCTGTGGCATTGCACGCTCTCTTGCCCACCACGGGCCGTCGGGATCACCTGCTGCGCGTTACGGTCAGTGGTTGGGCGGGTCTGCCAGACCGGGCGGACCTTGCCCGCGCCACAGAATCCTGCGCCCCGGATTTCGCCCATTTCGATCTGGTGACAGAGGCGCTGGCCACGCAATACGAGGCCGGTGACCTCGATGAGATTGACCGCGGTGGCGCGCTGCGATTGGCGGCAGAAACCTTGGTCGCCGAAGCGGAATCCGAGACCCACTCACAAGCCGAGCGCGACGTGGCTGCCGACGCTCTTGCCCGGCTGCATGCCTATGTGCAGGGGGCGAAAACATGAAAATCCGCGCCATCACCCTTAACAATGTTCGCCGCTTTACCGACCCTGCGCAGGTGGTGGGGATCGGCGATGGCATCAACGTGCTGAGCGAGCCGAATGAACACGGCAAATCCACGCTCTTTGATGCGATACAGGCGTTGTTTTTCAAACCCTACGGCTCGCGCGACAAGGATGTTGCCGCGCTGCGCCCCCATGCGGGCGGTGCGCCCGAGGTGACCATTGAAGTAGAGACTGACGAGGGGCGATTTGTCGTTTTCAAACGCTGGTTTCAAAAGCCGCTCGCCACCGTTCACCGGAACGGCACGCTGATCGCGCAGGCGGATGAAGCCGAGGCGTGGATCGCGCAGCTTTTGGGCGGCGATGCAGGCGGGCCATCGGGGCTGATCTGGGTCCGACAGGGGATGACCGCACTCACCGGCGGCTCTACCAAAGAGGAAAAGCTGGCGCTGGAGGCACGCCGCGATCTGATGTCCTCGGTTGGGGCCGAGGTAGAGGCGATGACAGGTGGGCGGCGCATGGACAAGGCGCTGGCTCAATGCCGCGAGGAGCTTGCCAATTATACTACTAGCACCGGGCGTCCGCGCACCGGCGGCCCATGGAAAGAAGCGCAAGACCATGTCGAAGCTTTGGCTGTCGCGCGCGATCACCTCGTCAGTACGGCGCGAGAGCTGCATGACGCCTTGGCCGAACGGCAGCGCGCCCGACGGGCCTTGGCAGAGTTAGAAGCGCCTGAGGTCGTTGAGGCGCGCCGCCGAAAGCTGGAGACCGCCCGCGCCGCCCATGCGGCTGCCACACGCCACGCCGAAGAGGTGGAATCCCTCACCCGCGCGGTGGAGCTTGCCCGGCTAAACGCCGACAGCGCGACCGCGCGCCTCGACAGCTACCGCGCGGCACGGACCGAGCAAAAGACCGCTAAATCCGACGAAGCGCTGGCGCGCAAAGCGACTGAGAGTGCGCGCAGTGCCCTGTCTGAGCGCCGCGCCGCGCTAGAGGCGGCAGATGTCTCTGCCCAACAGGCCCGCACAGCTTTGCAATCCGCCGAAGATCAGCGCCGCAGTGCCCTGCGGGCGCTTGCCGCCCGCGAAGGGGCAGACCGACGCCGCGCCCTTGAGAACCGGATCAAAGAGGCCGAAGAGGCCCGCCGCCGAATGGAGACAGCTGCCGCTGCGGCCCAATCCGGCCCCGACGCCGTCGCGCTGCAACGGCTTGAGACCCTGTCTGCTGAGCTTTCTGCCAGCCGCGCCGCACGGGACGCCACGGCGACCCAAGTGATCATGCGCTACGCCCCCGGTCAATCGGGCGCGATCCATGGCGAGACTGGCCCGCTGGCCGATGGCGTGGCGCTACCGCTCCCACGCAGCGCGACGTTGCGGATTGATGGTATCGGCAGTTTGGAAATCCACCCCGGCGCTGGCGGGCAAGAGGACGGCACAGTAGAGGCCGCCGCGGTCAGACTGCAGACCGCTCTGGATAGGGTTGGCGCGGCTGACCTGACCGATGCCCGCGCCGCCGCTGCCGCCCGAGCCGAGGCTGCGGCCCGTCAGGGTGAAGCCAAAGCCGTTCTGGCCAGCCTTGCCCCTGACGGGATCGACGCGCTGCACCACGCGCTTGCCGCCATTCCGACGCCGGCGGAAGAAGCCGAGACGCCTGACCTTGAGGCCGCCGAAGCCGCCCTGCAAAGCGTGCAAGACCAACACGAAGCCTGCCGGCTCGCCCGTGAAACGGCTGCCGATGCGCTTGCCGATGCCAAGGCCGACGCCGCGCGCAGCGAAGCGCAATTGGCGTCGCTCACCGACCGTTTGCAGCGTGCCGAGGCACAGCAGGCCAAACTGGGCGATGTCTCAGAAGAAGCCCTTGCATCGCAAACTGTCCCCACCGCCGCCGCGCTTGAGGCCGCGCGGCTGAGCCACGCTGAGAAGGCGAAATCCGCGCCAGACGCGGCCAGTCTTCAGGCTGCCCTTACCCGCGCGGAATCAGTGGAAACCCAAGCGCGCGATGAGATTGCCCGCCTGCGTCCCTTGCTTGCACGGCTCAGCGAAAGGATCACCCGCGCTTCCGGCGACGCCGTAGAGGAACGGCTGGCCGAGACCCAAGAGCAATTGCAGGCGGCAGAAGCTAAGCTCACCCGGATTGTGCATGAGGTCGCTGTACTCACCCGGCTCGAGACCGCCTTGCAAGACGCCCGCAATGAGGCCCGAGAGCGGTATTTCACCCCTATTGTCAAAGAACTTAAACCGCTGCTGCAACTGCTTTGGCCAGACGCGGAATTGACCTGGGGCGAGGAATCGCTCTTGCCACATGCCTTGATCCGTGGTGGGCGGGAGGAGCCGATAGATGTCCTTTCGGGCGGCACGCAAGAACAGGTCGCGCTGCTGGTGCGGCTTGCCTTTGCGCGCATGCTGGCCCGTGCAGGGCGTATCGCGCCGGTGATCTTGGACGACGCGCTGGTCTTTACCGATGACGACCGGATTGAACGAATGTTTGACGCGTTGCACCGGCAAGCAGGCGATATGCAAATCATCGTGCTGACCTGCCGCCAACGCGCATTTCGCGCATTGGGAGGTCAGGCGCTGCGGCTGCAACCCGTCGGGGAGTAGCGTTGAGGACGCGCGCGCCGCCACTATATAAATACTTACTAGAGCTGAACTTATTCTCTCCTCGCGCGTTGGCACCCTAGCATCTGTGCAGGGCTCTTGGGGGAATGATTTTGAAAGATATCGCCGCGATCAGACGGCTGTTAGAAGTGTTGGTATTGATCGCCCTCTTCGTAACTGCATATTTCGCCAAGGATTTGTTGCTGCCGATCCTCCTTGGTTTCATCATCGCCCTTACTCTTAGCCCTCTGATCCGTTCGCTGGAAAAGCTTGGCATTGCACCGCCTCTGGGCGCAGTGATGCTGATAGGCCTCGTAGGTCTGGTTATCTTTGTGCTGGCCGGTCTTTCGGCAGGCACAGTGGCCACATGGGCGGATGACATCCCATCAATGGGCAATGAGATACGCCGCAAGCTGCAAGGCTGGGTGCAAACGGTCGAAAACGTCCGCTCAGCGACGGAGCAGGTCGAGCAGATCACCGCAGAAAATGGCGGCAACGGGGCTGCTGAAGAGGTCGTGGTCAAACAACCCGGCCTTTTGAACAACGCCATGACCGCAGGCGCGCGCATTGGTGGCACGGTCGCCGTGGCACTGGTGCTGGCGCTGTTCCTGCTGGCGTCAGGCGATATGTTCTACCTTAAGCTTGTGCAATCATTTCAGACGTTTACCGGCAAGAAACGCGCGCTGAAGGCCGTCTACGACGTTGAGCGCCGCGTGTCGCGCTATTTGCTGACAATCACGATCATCAACGCAGGCCTTGGGATCTCCGTGGGGCTTTACCTCTTCGCACTTGGTTTACCGGTGCCCTACGTCTGGGGGCTTGCGGCGTTCTTGTTGAACTTCTTGCCCTATATCGGCGGCGTGATCGGTGCGGTGTTGGTCGGTGCCTATGCCATCGCTTCGTTTGACAGTCTTGGCTATGCGATCTTGGCCCCGATCGGCTATCAAATCCTAACCGGGGTCGAGGGGCAGTTTATCACCCCCTACCTCGTTGGTCGCCGGCTGGAGCTGAACACGGTTGCCGTGTTCCTCACCGTGGTCTTTTGGGGCTGGCTGTGGGGGATTGCGGGCGCGCTAGTGGCGGTGCCGTTCCTCGTGGTGTTCAAGGTGATCTGCGAGAACGTCACCGCGCTCAATATGATCGGGCATTTCCTGGATAAATCCTCCCCCGACATAACGGCGACCGCGGCGGACGAACCCGCCGCGGAAAAGCCCGGTGCCTAAAGCTGGCTAGCCCGCGAGGGACGGCAGCCAAAGCACGATTTGGGGGAAGGCCACCAGCAAGCCGATGGTCACCGCGTCAGCGACGAAGAAGGGCATCACGCCGCGGAACACGTCCTGCACACTGAGGTCAGGGCGCACGCCCGCGACCACAAAGCAGTTGAGGCCGATGGGCGGGGTGATCAGACAGAACTCCGCCATTTTCACCACCAGAATGCCAAACCAGATCGCGCACATTGGACCCGACATGCCAAAGGCGCTGTCGGCCGCAGAGACGAACTCGCCCCCGTTGAGCGCCATGACCGCGGGGTAAACCACGGGCAGCGTCAAAAGCAGCATGCCGATGGCGTCCATGAACATGCCCAATACCGCATAGGCCAACAGAATGCAGATCAAGATCAGCATTGGCGAGGTTTCGAGTGAGGAAATCCACTCCGCAAACGCCCCCGGCAGATCGGCAAAGCCCAAGAAACGCACGTAGATCAACACGCCCCAAATGATGGTGAAGATCATCACCGTCAGCTTGGCCGTCTCCAACAGCGCGTCCTTCAACTCGGCCAGACGCATCCCACGGAAGACAGCCATGCAGAAGACAATGAACGCACCCACGGCGCCGCCCTCAGTCGGGGTGCCCCATGCGTCGCCAAATGGGTTGTAGACGAAGAAGATGATGATCACGACCACCGCCACGATCGGCAGGGCCGCTGGCAAGGAAGCAAAGCGTTCACGCCACGTAAAACCGGTCACTGGCGGGCCGACGTTTTTCCAGATCATGGCGATGCCAATGATCAGAATGGCATAGACCACCGCCGAGAAAGCACCTGGGATAAAGCCTGCAAGCAGCAGTTTGCCCACGTCCTGCTCCACGATGATCGCATAGATCACGAGGATCGCCGAGGGCGGGATCAATGAGGCCAGCGTGCCCCCTGCCGCCACGACACCCGCCGCGAACTGTTTGTTATAGCCGATCTTGAGCATCTCAGGGATGGCGATACGGGCAAAAACCGCCGCGGTGGCCACCGATGCGCCCGACACGGCCGCAAAGCCCGCTGTCGCAAATACGGTCGAGACGGCCAAGCCGCCCGGCACCCAAGCGAACCAGCGCTTCGCGGCTTCAAAGATCGCTTTGGTCAGACCTGCGTAATAGGCCAGAAAACCAATCAGAATGAAGGTCGGGATGAGTGAGAGTGTCTGGCTCGAGACTTTCGAGTGTGGCACCTGCCCTGCGGTCTTGATCGCCACGGTCAGCGCCCAGCCCAACTGGTCCCATTCCATGCCCTTCTTGGCCCAGAAAATCCAGATAAGACCGATAAGCCCGGCCATGGCGGCGGCAAAGGCCACCCGCATGCCAAGCACCACCATGAGCAGCATCCCGCCCGAGACCCAAAGGCCGATTTCGATAGGATCCATCAGTCGCGTCCATCCAGTTGTTCGGCCTCGGCCATTGCTTGTTCTGCTGCTGATTGTACCAGCGGCACGGCCACGGGGCGTTCCAGCCCCAGCACCAAGGCCCGGCCATAGCCCCAGATCTGCAGGCAAAGCCGCAGGCTGATCACGGCAAAGGCCACCGGCACCACCAGTTTGCTGGGCCAGATCGGCAGACCGATATCAATCGAGCTATCGCGGCTCCACATCGGTGCGCCCATATCAAAGCTGCGGTCGAAGTGCGCCCAAGCGCCCCAAGTCAACGCCAGCATCAAAAGCAGGATCAGAACCACCGACAGCAGTTCCGCCGCCCAAAGTGCGCGGCCCTTAAGCTGGCCGATCAGAATGTCCATGCGCACATGGCCACCCATGCGTTGGGTATAGGCAATGCCCATGATGGCGATGAACGGCATCGCCGCTTCTATCCAGTCGACATAGCCCGCAAGCGGTGAGGCAAAGAACTTGCGCCCCCCCACGGACCAGACGGCCAGCACCATCAACATGAAAACGGCAATCCCCGAGATCAGGGCAAAGAAGGTCTCCAGCTTCAGCAGGCCCCGGTCGAGGCGGCTGAGGATGCTGCTGTCCTCCAGCACGGCGGATGATCCGGCCATCGGCTCTCCTTTTCAGAAAGTCTGTTTGTTTCGTTTTGAAAGTCGAAAGGGCCGCGCGGTTTGCCGCACGGCCCTCACTGTCATGCGTGGCAGGGTTTAGTTCGACGCCTGCTCTTTTTCCAGCGTTTCGATCACGAGGTCATAGAGTTCTTGACCCGGAATGCCTTGGGCTTCCATGTCTTTGATCCATGCTTCGCGCGCAGGGTCAGCCGCTTTGGCTTTGAACTCGGCAATCACCTCGGGGGAGAATTCAACCTTCTCGACGCCCTTTTCCTCAAGAACGGTGTCCCAACGCTCAAGCAACTCACCGTAGTTGGCGAGGTAGTGATCCAGCGCCTCATCCACGGAGCCATCAAGCGCTTCGCGCTCTGCATCGCTCAGCGCCTCATAGGCGTCGATGTTTACCACAACGGGGCAGTTCACGGTGCCGGGGTTGAGGTTTGCGGTCCACCAATCGGCTTTGTTGATCGTGCCGAACGACAGATGCGCGTGCTGGGCGAAGGCCACGGTGTCAACAACACCAGATTCCATCGCGTTATACGCTTCCGAAGAAGTCACGGATGTTGGCACAGCGCCAACGGCTTCAAAGGCTTTGCCCAGACCACCTGTGGCGCGCACGCGCATGCCATCGAAATCTTCCAGCGTGGTGCGCGGATCGCCAGTGCCGACAAGGTTGTACTGCGGCATGGGCGAGGTCATCAGCATTTTGGCGTTCCACTGCGCCATCTCTTTGGCCACGGCGGGGTGGGCATAGACGGCACGGCTGACCGCGACTTCTTCTTCAAGGTTGCTTACGCCCAGAAACGGCAGCTCAAGCACGGTGATCGCGCGGTTCTTGTCGGCGTGGTAGCCGGCGCAGAACTGGGCCATCTCGAAAGCACCGATGGAGATACCATCAAGGTTCTCACGGTTCTTGGACAGGCCGCCGTAGCTGACGTTGATGGTGAATTCACCGTTGGTCTTTTCGCTCACCAGTTCGGCGATCTTTTCAACGTGTTCAGTGAAGGCGCGGCGCTTGCCCCAGACGGAGGCGTTCCACTCGGTCGCGGCGGCTTGGCCGACGAAGGCAATGCTCAGCGCACAGGCGGCGGCGCCGCTCAGCAGTTTGTTCATGATATCTCTCCCTAGATGCCCGCCCTTAGTGAGCGGATTGGCGCACAGGCTACTCCGCGGGGGCAAGCCTGCCAACCCCGTCATGCCGTGCAAATCCGACAGCTGCAAGACAGTTGGCTCATGTTTGACTGGCAAGGCATTGAAAAAGCCCACCAATTGCCCGCGAAAATCGAAAAGTTTACAGTCAACCCGGCAAACGGGAAAAACCTTTACAGGCAAGCCCTTGTATTCCAGTTGCTTATTCACTTCTTTTCACGGGCCGTTATGATCCAGCTCAGGAGGAGGCCACGGCAAGCTCGGTAAGACCCGCAGCCCGTGGCAAGACGCGTACATCTAGGGAGGAACCACCATGTCCGACGCCACCGCAAAGACCTATCCGCCATCCGCCGACATGGTCGCCCGCGCCCATGTGAATGCCCAGACCTATGATAAGATGTACCAAGCCTCGGTCACCGACACCGACGGGTTCTGGCGCGAACAGGCGCAGCGGATCGACTGGATCAAACCCTTCACCCAAGTGCGCGATGTGAATTTCGATCTCGGTTCGGTCAGCATCAACTGGTTCGCGGATGGGGAGTTGAACGTCAGCGCCAATTGCATTGACCGCCACCTTGAGACCCGCGGCGATCAGACTGCGATCATCTGGGAGCCGGACAGCCCCGAGGACGCGGCCAAACACATCAGCTACCGCGAGTTGCACAGCGCCACCTGCCGTATGGCCAATGTGCTGCGCGATTTGGGTGTGACCAAGGGCGACCGGGTCATCATCTATATGCCGATGATCCCCGAAGCCGCCTATGCCATGCTGGCCTGTGCGCGGATTGGCGCGATCCATTCCATCGTCTTCGCCGGGTTCTCGCCCGACGCCCTCGCTGCCCGCGTCAACGGCTGCGAAGCCAAGGTCGTCATCACCGCCGACGAAGCCCCCCGCGGTGGCAAGGCCACCCCGCTCAAGGCCAATGCCGACAAGGCGCTGGCGCAGTGCGACGCCAGCGTGCAGTGCCTTGTCGTGCGGCGCACCAATGGGGACGTGGCTTGGAACGAGGCCCGGGACCGCGATTATAACGCGCTGGCTCAGGATGCTTCGGACAAATGCGAGCCGGTTGCGATGGGCGCTGAAGACCCGCTGTTCATCCTCTACACCTCTGGCTCCACCGGGCAGCCCAAGGGCGTGGTGCATACCACCGGCGGCTATATCACATATGCCGCGCTGACCCATGAGGTGACCTTTGATTACCACTACGGCGATGTCTATTGGTGCACCGCCGATGTGGGCTGGGTGACCGGGCACAGCTATATTGTCTATGGCCCGCTCGCCAATGGGGCCACCACGCTGATGTTCGAAGGCGTGCCTACCTACCCCGACGCCAGCCGCTTCTGGCAGGTTTGCGAAAAGCATAAGGTCACGCAGTTCTACACTGCCCCCACCGCGATCCGCGCGCTGATGGGGCAAGGCAAAGAATACGTCACCAAAAGCGATCTGTCGTCGCTGCGCATCCTTGGCACCGTGGGGGAGCCGATCAACCCCGAGGCGTGGAATTGGTACCACGAGGTGGTTGGCCATGGCCGGTGCCCCATCGTCGATACATGGTGGCAGACCGAAACCGGCGGCCACCTGATGACCCCCCTGCCCGGCGCCCATGACATGAAACCGGGTGCGGCAATGAAACCGTTCTTTGGCATCAAACCGGTAATACTCGACCCAACCTCGGGTCAAGAGATCGACGGCAACCCCGCCGAAGGCGTGCTGTGCATCGCCGACAGCTGGCCCGGCCAGATGCGCACAATCTGGGGCGATCATGAGCGGTTCGAGAAGACCTATTTTGCGGATTACCCCGGCTACTATTTCACCGGCGATGGCTGCAAGCGCGATGCCGACGGCGACTATTGGATCACGGGCCGCGTGGATGACGTGATTAACGTCTCAGGCCACCGCATGGGCACGGCAGAGGTCGAAAGCGCGCTGGTGGCACATAGCAAAGTCGCCGAAGCCGCCGTCGTCGGCTACCCCCATGACATCAAGGGTCAGGGCATCTATTGCTACGTTACTTTGATGAGCGGTGAGGAACCTTCCGAAGACCTGCGCACCGAGCTGCGCAATTGGGTCCGTCAGGAAATCGGCCCCATCGCCTCGCCCGACCTGATCCAATGGGCACCGGGCCTGCCGAAAACACGGTCGGGAAAAATCATGCGCCGCATCCTGCGCAAGATCGCCGAAGACGATTTCGGTGCCTTGGGAGACACATCAACGCTGGCCGATCCCAGTGTGGTAGATGACCTGATCGACAATCGCATGAACCGCTAAAGCGCGATATGGCGCGGGCGGCCATCCGCCTCCGCGCCATATTGCAATAGAAAGAAAGACATGGATCAGATCGCCCCCCAGACCGCGCTGCATGCCACGGCGGCGGAATGTGATGCCGCCCTGCCGGATATCCTCGCCGCCCCTACGGATGCGGCACCCATCCTTCAGCTATGCTTCCGCCCCGACTACACCTTGCGGGAGTTCCCCCAAGAGCTGGAATTGACGGTGGCTCAAGGCATCCTTGGCGAACGCTGGACCAAGAAGCCTTGGCTCACCCTGCCCGACGGCAGCCCCGACCCGCGCATCCAAGTCTCGATCCTGTCGAAAAGGGTAATGGACCTCTGCTGGCGCGATCGCGACAATACGGTCCACCCCGGCGATACGATGATCGTGGACATGGACCTTGGCCACGAGAACCTGCCCGTCGGCACGCGATTACAGGCCGGGACCGCGGTGCTGGAGGTGAGTGATAAGTTCAATAACGGCTGCATCAAATGGCACGACCGGTATGGGCAGGACAGCCTGCGCTGGATCAACCGAAAGGAAAACCGGCCGCATCGCCTGCGCGGTATTCTGTGTAAAATCGTGAAAGATGGCATCGTTCGGGTCGAAGATCAGCTTACTAAACTCTGAAGCTTCGCCAATAGAAAAGGGCCACCCCTAGGGGACGGCCCAATTCATCAATCCTTACAAGCTTTCGCTCAGGCTTAGCCCTCTACGCGCTGCAGGTTGATTTCACCCACGCCCACGGCAAAGTTCACGCCGGTCTGGGTGTTTACGCTCAGCGGTTGAAGCGCCAGCGTGTCCTCAGAGCCACCTGTCATCAAGTTGGCACCTGCGCCCACACCCACGGTCGCCTCGGCGGAAACGCCTTTATAGCTGCCGTTCAAACCGCCTTCGGAATATTCCTGCTCGGTCGGGGCGAGCACCAGCCAAGACATCTGGCCGTTTTGGGTTTTGCCGATATCGACGCCCCAGCGGTTGATCTCACCGACATAGGTCTCATCTGCGAGACCTTCTTCGATGGGGTTGAAGGTACATGTCAGCTCACGGGTGGAGCCGAAGATAAAGCCAGTACCATTACCCACATCGCAAGACAGCGAGCCGATCTCAGCGTGGTCCACGGTCTCTTCATCGGCCACTGCGGTAGAGCCAAAGGCGGTGGCGCTCAACAGGGCGGCGCCGAGAGTGAGTTTTGTTACATGCATCATCGTCTGTCACTTTCCGGTGCAAATTGGGGCACCTTATCTGATTTAAACGGCATTCGGGTGCCTAGGTCAGGCGGCGCACGTCACGCGCTCCGCCCCCTTCCGACAGCCAGCATCAACGTCCTTTGAACACTGATGTTGCCTCTCATCGCAGAGACAACGTCCGCCTGTCCAAAGGGTTCCTACAGGTTGTTGATGCCGCAGATATCTGCGCATTTTCGATGCCGCAGGGCACCCGACCACCGCTGGACAAATCAGCCGCCACATGGCACCGCTTGACGCTATGAACGATGATCTGATCCCTTTCTCCCCCGACAGTGGCGATGCCACGGACCTGCGCCGCGCCTTTGGGCGTTTTGGCACTGGCGTGACCGTGATTACCGTGAAGACCGCACAGGGCCCTATGGGGATGACCGCGAATTCCTTCGCCTCGGTCTCGCTTGATCCGCCTTTAGTGCTTTGGTCGCCCGCGATCTCGTCCAAACGGCACGACAGTTTCACTGCGGCAGCGTCGTTTTGCATTCACGTGCTTGGCGCAGATCAAGAAGATTTAGCCCAACGTTTCGCCACCCAAGGCCATGACTTTTCCGGCTTTGATTGGGGCGAAGACGCTGCAGGTGTGCCCACATTCGCAGGCTGCCTTGCACGTTTCCACTGCAATACCTACGCGGTACATCCAGCGGGCGATCATTCGCTAATTCTGGGACATGTGCGGCAGGTTGCCCTGCGCGAAGACGGTGCAGCCGGTTTGATGTTTGACCAAGGCCGCTATGGGCGTTTTACCCCACGCGACGACGGTTAAGCACCTCAGAGGCCAAGGGCGCCCCGAAAGGCGCCCCGATCTTAGTAATCCCGCTCAAAGAAGATACCGATACTGCTGTCACCATCCGACCCCAGCGTGCCCTTGGCCGTCAGGCTTTCAGTGATATCGAGGTTAAGGGAAACCTCGCCGGTCCCGTCAGAGGCCGCCGTGACATCGGTATAAACATTATCCGTCAGATATTTCCCCAGCCGCAGCGCCGTCGCGCCGTCGTCGGTCGTGGTTACATCCAGATCGTCCAACCCAAAGCCTTCACGCAGGTTGCCGATCACCCCTTCACCGCCGCGACCTGCAAGGGTTGCCACAGCACTCGCCAATTGCAGCGCTTGGAAGGCCGAGATTTCCGAGATGTTGCGGCCAAAGAGCAGTTGCGAGAGCACCTCATCCTGCGGTGCGGCCGGCGTGGATTCAAACGTTACCTCAGGCTCATTCGCCGGACCGCTGACGATGACCCGTACCTCACCTGTTTTGGTATCAGTAGAGGTCACAAAACGAATATAGGGGATGAAGTCGCCCTGAAATTGTACGGACCCTTCATCAAGCAAAAAGCGCTTGCCCAAGATGTCCAACCGCCCCCGGATCAATTCGAACCGTCCGGCAGAGATGATGCGGTTGGTGCTGCCCGTCAGAGTGAGGGCCCCGCCAAGTTCCGCATCCAACCCGCGGCCCCGCACAAATATGCGGTTGGGCGCATTGATCTGCAAGTTCAGCCTAAACCCGGGTCCAGAGGCGCTCTCTGCCGGGTCTTCCCCGGCATCGGCCCCATCAAGCCCGGCCTTGCGACGGGTGGCCAAGACATCGGCAGGCGCATTGACTTGGGTGATCTGTGGAATGTCACCGATCGAGGTCAGCCCCGTCGCAGGCACCTGAATACTCGTCTCACCCACATTGATCACGCCGGAAATCTGCGCGCCACCGCTCAAGGGTCCCGCAAGCCGCAGATCGCCATTCAGCGTGGTGCTGTAGAGGCTTGGATCGGCATAGGTGAGGTTGCGCACAGTCACGGCGATGTCCGCAGGCAAAGCTGGGGTCAGCGTGATTGCACCTGCCACCCGCAGCTCCCCTCCGTCTACCGCTTGACCGGTCACGTTGATCTGCGCGCGGTTGTTGCCTAGCTCAATATCTGCATTGATCCCCTGAAGGGCCACGCGCAGGTTCGGCGCCGTGAACGTCGCGTTATTGGTGGTGATCCGCCCACTGACCGAAGACAGCGCCGCCGGGCCATTGATACTCAAATCAAACTGCGCCTGCCCTTGCAAATCGCGCGGCGCGAGGAAAGGCCGCGCCAACCCAAGCGGCGCGTTGCCCGCGATATCAAGGTTTAGAGTGCCATCAGTGTTGACCAATCCGGCCACGCTCGCCTGCGTGCCCGCAGGGCCATTGGCATTGGTGTCAATCCGCCATGCCTCCCCTTCGCGCCGGGCCGAGCCTGCGACACTGAGCGGGCCGTTTACCTGCTCCACCAAGGCGCCGATATCGGGCATGCTAAGTTGGAAATCGATATCTGCATTGGGCCCGGTTACCAAGCCTTCGACCGTCGCCTGCGCGCCATAGGGACCACTGGCACTGGCATCTAGCACCACGCCCGCGTCAGTCTGACGGGCCAAACCACTGGCTGCGAACGCGCCTGAGACACTCGGCACAAACGGGTTCACGTTTGGAACAGAGACATCAAACCTCAGCGACACTTCTCCCGTGACCAGCCCTTCAACCATCGCACGGCTGCCATAGGGGCCGCTGGCGTCGACATCCACGGCGATCCCGTCAGGCGTTTGACGAATGTCACCCTGTGCCGAAAGCGCGCCGTTTACGCCGGGCGCAAAGGGGCTCACATTTGGCACAGAAAGATCGAAACTCAGCGCCATATTCGGACCAGTTGCCAAGCCTTCGACCATCGCACTGCTGCCATAGGGACCGTCTGCAGTAAAATCGACGGCGATCCCGTCAGGCGTTTGACGAATGTCACCCTGCGCGGAAAGGGGGCCGTTCGCGCCCGGTGCAAGAGGGCTGACATCGGGCAGCGAAAGATTAAAGCTCAGCGCCATATTCGGGCCAGTTGCCAAACCTTCGAGTGAAACGCGGCTGTCGTAAGGGCCGTTGACGATCGTGTCGACGACAAACCCCTGCTCCGTCTGCTCCAAAGTGCCGCTGGCCTCTACCCCGCCAGTGACCTGCGGCACGAGGGGCTGAATATCTGGCAGGGCCAAGTCAAAGGCCACGTCAACGCGCGGATAGACCAACCCCACAACCGAAGCCTGCGCATTCAGCGGCCCGCTTGCGTCGGTGTTGATCTGCCACCCTTCCGGGGTTTGGCGCAGGGTGCCCTTGGCCGTGACCGGACCCGTGATATCCGCTTCCGGCACGAAATCCTCAATCTGCGGGATATCAGCGGTGAAATCGATTTGGGCATCCTCGCCCGTGGCCAAACCCGAAACTGTCAGCGCTGCACCATAGGGGCCGTCGGTGACGGCATCGACGATCCAGCCGCGCGCCTCTTGCTCTGCCGTCGCCTTTACCGAAATCGGGCCTTCATATTGCGGCAGCACCAGTCCCACGTCGGCCAGCGTAAAGTCCAAGGCCGCGCGGCTGTCTTCGCTGCGCAGTTCCACATTACCGGTCAGATCAATCGCGTCATTCTTAAGTTCCAAGTCTTGCAGATATGTCCCTGTCTCGTTGCGTTTCGCGACCATGCTCAGGTTGGTGCGCCCTGCCAGAACCGCATCAGCCTGTTCAATCCCAATTTTAAGATCGTCCGTACCACCCGCGATCGCCAGATCGAACATACCGCCCAAGGGCGTGACCGTGCCGTTCAACGCCAGCGCTGTTGCGCCCGCAATATCGCGCCCCGCCAACGCGGAAAAGCGGCTGATATCCTTGGCTTCCAACGTCATCTTCAACTGCGTCAAAAGTCCGGCATCAACACCGTCAATCGCGGCTTCCCCCGTCAGGCCATAATCCTCACCCGACAGGGTCAGACCGTTAATCTCAATCGGCTCCCCCTCAACGAAGCGGATCTCAGCGCTACCGTTGATCGCATCGCCAATGGCTTCAGCACTGGCCGGATCGGTGAGCGCAAGCCCTTTGGCGGCAAAGGTCACATCGCCAAGAAACTGCCCCAAACTGCCAAGATTTCCCTCAAGGATCCCATCAAGCGCAAGTTGGGTTTCGGCAATTTGCAACGCGCCCGTGTCGAGCCCGGTGATGTCGAACGCACTTTCAAAGCTGTCGCCATCAGCGGCGTCGTAATCCACCCGCAGGGTCACAGCCTCAACCCGCGTGCCATCACCAGAGATAGGCAAAAGCGTCGTGGTGCCATCGGGGTTTTCGATCCGGCCCGAAATGTCGATCAGTGTCGGCCATTTCTCTTGGTTCAGCGTGACCTTACCCTCAAGGTCGACCGAATTAGCCGCGAGGGTGAAGCTGCTGACATCAATAGCGCCGTTGCTTTCCAACAGCGCATCAACTGCAAGCCGCACCTCATCGCCGAAAAACTCGCGGTAGCGCGGGGCAAGCAGTGCAGTGATATCGCCGCCGATGTCCGCCTGAATACGGCGGTCCGGCGTTTCGCTTGCGCGGCGCGAGGTCTGGGTGCCCAAAGTGACCTGTCCGGCCAGACGCTCTTCACCGTCCGTGGCAATTGTCACATCGGTGGCAAAATCGTCCAGCGGGCCTGCGCCTTTGACGGTCATCTGTACCGAAGGTTGGCCCGGCAGGTTCAACAGCTTCGACGCAATGCCTTCGGGGTCTTCGGTCAGGTTCAACAGCAGATCGAGCACGTTCTCCGTGCGGTCAAAATCGGCCTGAATATCGAACTCGCCCTTTTTGCCATCGGTACGGCGCGCCTGAAAATCAATGAAACCGACGGTGTCGGTCAGACGCGCGTTGGCCTGCACCGACAGCTGCGCCGCTTCGCCCAAGATCGGCTCGCCAAGATTGATCTCATCCACAGAAAAGTTTGCAATTTCAATAGATACGGGCAGATCAGGCAGTGCAAAAGGCGTGGCCTCGGCGTCGGGCAGATCGACTTCATCGCTGACCGGGAGCCGTTCCACATCAAGCCGGCCTGCCGTGAGCTGTTCAACCTCAAGCCGACCGCGCAACAAGGCTGAACGGTTCCAATCAAGCACCACATCTTCCAATGTCAGCCAGATGCCGTCGTCATCGGAAATGGTCATCCGCTCGAAAGAGGCCGCCGAGCTTAGCGCCCCTGAAAAGCCATCAATGCTAACCGTTCGGCCCGCCCCGCTGAGCGCGTCTTGAATGGTGCGCGTCAAAAAGCCCTTGTCATCATCCTGCGCGAAGGCCGGAGAGAGAGCGGCCAGATAGACGAAGCTGGCGGTGAGAAACTGCAAAAACTGTCGCATTAAAATGACTGCCCGATCCCGATATAGACTTGGAAATCTTCATCCACTTCTGGCCCCGACGTGGGCACAGCGACATCCAAACGGATGGGGCCGATACCCGTCGCATAGCGCAAACCCAGACCCGCACCGGAATGCCACGTGCCGGACCCGTCATAGAATTCTTCTGACCCGATGTAGCCCGCATCGGCAAAGCCCACGACACCGATCTTTTCGGTCAGCGACACCCGCGCTTCGGCTGAGACACCTGCAAAACTGCGCCCGCCGACCGTATCGCCGCTTGCCAGATCGACCCCCAATGA
Organism: Sulfitobacter indolifex; assembly: GCF_022788655.1. NCBI lineage: Bacteria > Pseudomonadati > Pseudomonadota > Alphaproteobacteria > Rhodobacterales > Roseobacteraceae > Sulfitobacter > Sulfitobacter indolifex. The sequence continues at coordinate 2,142,283 of NZ_CP084951.1, forward strand.
CTGATAGGGCTGCCCGCGTACGCTGCCACCCCCACCCGAGTAAAAGAGGTAGTCCGCAGGTGCCTCAGACAGGTCTGGCCCGGCGACCGAACCAAGCTGACCACGAAAGGCCAGAGTGACCGGGCGTTCACTACCGAAAGTACGGTAATAGCGCGCGTCAAAATAGGTGCGCAGCCCGCTCTCCGACCCCGAAAGCGCAACGAAGGGCGTTATGCTGGCATCAATGTAATAGCCTTCGGTCGCATCCAGCTCTTTGTCGCGGTAATCAAACTCAGCGCCCAATGGGAGGGTTAGCAAGGTGTACTCATTGGTGCCGAAAGCGTCTTCCGTTTCGGCCACACGCAGACCAAGCCCTGCTGAGTAGGTGCGGTTTTGATTGGCGATCCGCTCGATCCCCGCCTCAAGATCCAGCTGGCGTGAAAAGAAATTCACCTCATCGAGCTGCTCCAACGTCGCCAGCGCATAGAAATTCGTGTCTTCATTAAAGGTCGCTGGCCGCTCGAAACGTGCGGCCAGACTGTAGTCTTCGCCGCCCGAATTGCCGCCAATGCCCTCAACCTCAGCCGAAAGACGCAGCCGTTCGGCCCCGCCCAACAAGTTGCGATGCAACCAAAAGGTGCTGAACGTCAGCCCTTCAAGCGATGACAGCTCCGCGCCAAAGCCGAAACGGCGTTTGGGCGCTTCGGTAATCTGCGCGGTGATCGGGAGCGTGTCATTGGGGCCGATCCGGCGGGCCTCAATCAGCGCCACAGCGTCAAAGGCACCGGTGCGGCGCAGACGTTCCGTGGCCAGTTCCAACTCCTCGGGATCAAAGACCTCCCCTTCCGGCAGGCCAGCAATTTCAATCAAACGCGCGGTGCGCACATCCTCGTTCCCGGTCACGGTAAGCGCGCCAAAGCGCAGCTTCGGGCCGGGGGCCAGCCGCAAATCCGCGTCGATCTGACGCTCGCGGTGTTTGGCAGTCAGGTCTTGATCGGCCAATTCAGCCTTGGCATGTCCCACACCGCGCCAGCCGCTGATCCCCGCGGAAACGGTTTCTTTCAGCACGCTAAGTCTGGCAGTCTCACCTGTGGCAAACCCATCGGGCAATTTTGTCTCGGGCGCGACAGGGGCGATCCGGGCCAAGCCAAAGCGGAACTTTGGCCCCGGAGTGACAGTGATAACGGCGCGGTCAATCCGGCGCGGGGGTCGTACCGGCGGAATTGCCGCGGCATCGACGCCATCCAGCGTGATTGTCAGCGTCGGCCCGAAATACCCATTGTCATAAAGAAGCGCCAAGAGCCTGCCGTAGTCCGCCTGTGCGGCTGCAACCAGTTCTTGGGGTGTGGCAGGTTCGGCATCTTCATCCGTTTCACCCGTTTGTTCCGCAAGCAAAGAGCCATCAAGCAGCGTGGTATAAAGCTCTGTATCCTCAGCCACCCCCGTGAGTACCAGTTGCGCTGCCTGCGCAGCCGCGCCTCCGCCAAGAAGAAGGCTTATGGCAAGATAGATCGCCGCCCCTTGAGTCTGCCCCTGATGCGCCACGCGCTACCCTCCTGCATCCCGTCGTCCCGGTTTCCGTGCCGGTTCTGCTTTGCCCGCCGCAGACGGGCATTCATCTCATCACCCTTTAAACGGCATTGCTGCTTTGGCTGCAAACACTCTGCGGGTACATAAAGGGGATGTGAACAACGGGCCCCCCACCCAATGGGTGTCTGGGACGCAAAATCGGCGTAATCTCGCGCAGCCTGAGTGTAGACTGTCTGCGCAGAGATGCGAGGCTTCGGAGCAAGTTCGTTTCATGAATTTTCCAACCGTCGCTTTGCTGTTGCAAAGCAAGGTGGTGCGGTCGGAGAGACTCGAACTCTCACGGGTGTTACCCCACAGCGACCTCAACGCTGCGCGTCTACCATTCCGCCACGACCGCACGCCATGGTTGGTGGGCGGGGTTTAGCCAAAGACCAGAGGCTTGTGAAGAGGCAATCGGCAATATTTTCAGTCTTTTTCCGAACTGTTCAGTTGGCCGTTTGAAACCCCCTGCCCCTCGACCAGTCGGCCCCAAACTTGGCGGCGCCGACCCCAAGGTACGCTTGGCCCGTTCACAAATCCTTTAATGCGCTGCAATCTCGCACCCCAAACGTTGAAACACTGCGCCCGGCAGGCCATCTGATGGGGCAAGCAACAAGGATTACATCATGCCCGCAGACAGCACCGCCCCCGATCAGACCAACTCCCAAGCAGATCCAACCGATGCCCCCACCGTGCAAATTGACATTGTGTCGGATGTCATGTGCCCATGGTGCATCGTTGGCTACAAGCAGTTGGAACAGGCGCTCGGGTCAGTGGGTGTTGGCGCCTACATCCGCTGGCATCCTTTCGAGTTGAACCCTCAGATGCCCGCCGAAGGTCAGAACATGGCCGAGCATCTGGCCGAGAAATACGGCTCCACCCCTGCGCAGTCGGTCGAGAATCGCAAGCGCCTGTCCGATATGGGCCGCGATCTGGGCTTTACCTTTAATTTTTCTGATGAAACCCGGATGCAAAATACCTTCGCAGCGCATCAGTTGCTGACATGGGCGCAATCCAAAGGCTTGCAGCACCCGCTGAAGATGGCCCTTTTCGACGCGCATTTCACTCAAGGTCGCAATGTGAATGACACCGACGTGCTGGCCGATGTTGCCGCAACCGCTGGTCTCGACCGCGCAGAAGCGTTGGAGGTTCTGAACAGCGGCAGCTTGGCCGAACCAACCCGCGAAGCGCAGGAATTCTGGACCTCGCGCGGAATTTCCGGCGTGCCCTCGATGGTATTTGAGGGGAAATACCTCGTCACCGGCGCGCAGGGGGCCGATAACTATGCCCAAATGCTGCGCAAGGTTCTCGAAGAGCGCGACGCCGCCGCGTAATTGTCGCCTATGGCGGTGCGACACGGGTCTTGTTAAGGCATCTATATGGTTGAATGGATCATCACCGACGGCTTGACCGATTACCGCACCGCCGAGGCGTGGATGGAAGCGCGCGCCGCCGCCATTGCAGCAGGCGAAGCCGAGGAATGCATCTGGTTGGTAGAGCACCCCCCGCTCTACACCGCCGGCACCTCGGCAAAGGCCGAAGACCTGACCGATCCGGAGCGTTTCCCGGTCTACCCCACCCGGCGCGGGGGGCAGTACACCTATCACGGGCCGGGCCAGCGCGTGGCCTATGTAATGCTGAACGTGGCCGCCCGTGGCCGCGATGTGCGTTGCTTCGTGCGCCAGCTAGAAAATTGGGTGATTGCCACACTAGGTCAGTTTAACCTGCGTGGAGAGATTCGCCCCGGCCGCGTCGGCGTCTGGGTACAACGCCCCGAAAAGCCCGCGCAGGCCGATGGCAGCCCCGCCGAAGACAAGATCGCCGCGATTGGAATCAGGCTGCGGAAATGGGTCAGCTTTCATGGCATCAGCATCAATGTCGAACCGGACCTCAGCCATTTTGGCGGCATTGTCCCTTGTGGTATTGCCGATCATGGGGTGACCTCCCTTGTCGATCTTGGCTTGCCTGTCACCATGGATGATGTCGATCTGGCCCTGCGCGCCACGTTCGATGATGTCTTTGCCAGCGATCCCGTCGGCAGCTGCGATACCGCCCCCTGACCTCCGATAACCGCGCCTCGAACGGCCCCTCAGCCCAATTTGACCGCGACAGCAACAGGGTAAAAAATACCCTCCCTGCGACCATCGCGCCCATTGCCCCCGCGAAGCGAGCGCTCTAAAACGGGCGCGACTACGCATGCGCCGCCTATGGCGCCATGTGTCCAATTCATTTGCAGGAGGCACCGCATGGCAGACGCAGCCATTCACGGCCAAGATCACCACGACGACCGGGGGTTCTTCACCCGGTGGTTCATGTCCACCAACCACAAAGACATCGGTATTTTGTACCTGATCGTCTCGGCCTTCGTGGGTCTTATCTCGGTGGCATTCACCGTTTACATGCGCCTTGAGCTCATGAACCCCGGCGTTCAATACATGTGTATGGAAGGCGCGCGTTTCATCGCGGATAGCGCCGCTGCATGTACGCCCAATGGTCATCTGTGGAACGTGCTGATCACCGGCCACGGCATCCTGATGATGTTCTTCGTCGTGATTCCCGCCCTCTTCGGCGGTTTCGGCAACTACTTCATGCCGCTGCAGATCGGCGCGCCGGATATGGCGTTCCCACGCATGAACAACCTCAGCTTCTGGCTCTATGTCGCCGGTACAACGCTGGCGGTCTGCTCGCTGCTGACACCGGGCGGCAATGGCCAGCTGGGTTCCGGCGTGGGCTGGGTGCTCTACCCGCCGCTCTCGGTACGCGAAGCAGGCATGTCCATGGACTTCGCGATCTTCGCGGTTCACGTCTCGGGTGCCTCGTCGATCCTCGGCGCGATCAACATGATCACCACTTTCCTGAACATGCGTGCCCCCGGCATGACCCTGTTCAAAGTGCCGCTCTTTGCATGGTCGATCTTCGTTACAAGCTGGCTGATCCTTCTGTCCTTGCCGGTTCTGGCGGGCGCGATCACCATGCTGTTGATGGACCGTAACTTTGGCTTTGCGTTCTTCGATCCCGCAGGCGGTGGTGACCCGATCCTCTACCAGCACATCCTGTGGTTCTTTGGTCACCCCGAAGTTTACATCATCATCCTGCCGGGCTTTGGCATCATCTCCCACGTGATTGCGACCTTCTCGCGCAAACCGGTCTTCGGCTACCTGCCGATGGTCTGGGCGATCATCGCGATTGGTGCTCTGGGCTTCGTCGTTTGGGCGCACCACATGTACACCGTGGGCATGACCCTGAACCAGCAGGCCTACTTCATGCTGGCCACCATGGTCATCGCGGTGCCAACAGGGGTGAAGGTCTTCAGCTGGATCGCCACCATGTGGGGCGGCTCTATCGAGTTCAAAACACCGATGCTCTGGGCCTTTGGCTTCCTGTTCCTCTTTACTGTTGGTGGCGTCACCGGCATCGTACTGAGCCAGGCCGCTGTGGACCGTGCCTATCACGACACCTATTACGTCGTGGCACACTTCCACTACGTGATGTCCCTCGGCGCGGTCTTCGCCATCTTCGCAGGTATCTACTTCTACCTGCCTAAGATGACAGGCCGTATGTACCCCGAATGGGCCGGCAAACTGCACTTCTGGATGATGTTCATCGGTGCCAACCTGACCTTCTTCCCGCAGCACTTCTTGGGCCGTCAGGGCATGCCACGCCGCTACATCGACTACCCAGAGGCCTTCGCCTATTGGAACCAGTGGTCGAGCTGGGGTGCTTTCCTGAGCTTCGCGTCCTTCCTGTTCTTCTTCGGGATCATGGCCTACACGCTGACACGCGGCGCCCGCTCCACGGCGAACAACCCATGGAACGAGTTTGCGGACACGCTGGAATGGACCCTGCCCAGCCCGCCGCCCGAGCACACGTTCGAGCAGCTTCCAAAGCAGGAAGACTGGGACAAGCAGCACAGCCACTAAGCTTTGCTGAAAATTAGAAAGGCCCCGCCAGCGCGGGGCCTTTTCTTTTGCGCCTCCTCATCCTCACTCTAGCCCATAGCTCCCTCACAAAGGTCACCTGATGTCTCTCACCCTCACCCCAATCTACGCCGCCCTCTGCGCGCTGGTTTTCCTAGGCCTCAGCTGGCATGTCATCGCCTACCGCCGCGCCAATCGCATCTCTCTAGGCGATACCGGAGACAAGGCGCTGCTCAAACGCATGCGCGCCCAGGCCAACGCAGCAGAATATATGCCTATCGCGCTGATCCTACTGGCCCTGATCGAAGCCAGCGGCGCACCGGCACTGGCGGTCCACACCTTAGGCCTCGCGCTGCTCACGGGCCGCATCCTGCACCCCTTAGGCTTTGCAGCGACCCCGCAAAAATTCATCCTGCGCCAGATCGGCATGATCCTAACCCTCGCCATGATCGCCCTTTCGGCGCTTGGCCTACTGGCCCATTCCCTCTTCTAATTCATCCTTTCTTAAATACCCGCGGGGGCCCGGGGGCAGCGCCCCCGCCTTCACCAAATTTTTCCACCCAAAACATCATTTCCCTCTTGAAGCCCTCCGCGCCTATGGGTATCCCGCCCACACCAAACGGTAAGCGGGCGTAGCTCAGGGGTAGAGCATAACCTTGCCAAGGTTAGGGTCGGGCGTTCGAATCGCCTCGCCCGCTCCATTTGGTCTGCACAGGGTCGCATCTTCGGATGCGGCCCTTTGTGTTTCCGACACCTCTTACCCTTACCCAGAAAAACGCATGCCGTCGGCGATAACACCTCATTTTCCCTCTTGCAGCCGTCCGCCCGAATGGGTATTCCCGCCTCACCAACCGGATGCGGGCGTAGCTCAGGGGTAGAGCATAACCTTGCCAAGGTTAGGGTCGGGCGTTCGAATCGCCTCGCCCGCTCCAGGTTGATCCTACCACCCCGTAGGAAACTCAAAGCCGCCCCTCGGGGCGGCTTTTGTGTATCTGGCTCCACTCCCAAACAAAAAAAACGCCCCATGACGAGCACGGGGCGTATAGGTACGGAACGAGGGACAGTTTGAGGCCGGCAGGCGTTCCGGGCCTGCGGTCACTATTAAACTTAGGAAGTCCCAACCGTTTTCAAAGGGGACGCGACCCTTGGACGCGCCCCCTGCCCGGTTTTGAGCCAGTTCTTGCCGATTCTCAGCCGCCAACCCGACTGGCGTAAAGGGCAATGGCCGCCGCGTTGGACACGTTGAGGGAGCCAAACCCCCCCGCCGCGTCGATCCGCACCAATGCGTCAACCGTCTCGCGTGTCTTCTCTCTCAGCCCTGGGCCTTCGGCGCCAAGGACCAGCGCCACAGGGCGATCCCGGCGGCCCTCTACGGCGGTTTCGATGGTCTGCGTCGCCTCACCGTCAAGCCCCAGCACCAGATACCCCATGCCCTGCAACGCGCGGATTGCGTCGGCAAGGTTGCGCACCCGCAGGTAGGGCTGACGCTCCAACGCGCCGCTGGCGGTCTTGGCCAAGGCACCTGTCTCGGGTGCCGAATGATGTTTGGTGCCGATCACCGCAGACGCACCCAAAACCTCAGCCGAGCGCAAAATCGCCCCCACGTTATGCGGATCGGTCACCCGGTCCAGCAGCAACAGGCGCGGCGCGGTGTCACCGATGGCGACATCCTCCAACCCGCCCCAGTTCAGCGGCTTCACCTCCAACACCGCGCCTTGGTGCACGGAGTTCGGATCAAGCGGCGGGCGGAACTTGCGCGGGTCCACGACTTCGGGCGCGATTCCCGCCTCGGCAATGGCATCTTCGAGCTTTGCTTGCGCATTCGGCGTGACCATCAACTGCAGTTTTTCGCGGTTAGGGTTCATCAACGCATCGCGCACCGCATGCAGGCCAAAAAGCCAAACTGTCTGCGCCGCATCGGCCTTTTTGTCCTGCTCTTTTTGCACGACCCATTTGGGTTTCTTCATCTCTTTATCCTTTCGCGCGATTTCCCCAAGATTTCTCGGGAATTCGCCTTGACGGTCCTTTGGGTCGCTTGTAATCACGCCCCCACGTCAGGTGCAATGCACAGGACAAAGTGGGCGACAGGCCGCAAGGTGTGGCAGGGGACTGTAACTCCCTCGCGGAGACGCACGCCTGGTTCGATTCCAGGGTCGCCCACCACTACCCCTAACGCTTTGAAAGCATGGAGTAGTGGTGGTATCATGTTGGTGTTCTTGATCCGATTTCGATACAAATTAGGCACATTTCGATACAATGGCACCCTCAAAGAAGGTTCGATACCTAAAGATCGACCGTGGAAGATTCTTCTACCAGAGACGTGTTCCGCAGAAGCTACACGACCTTCTTGACCAAAAGATTTGGTTAAGGCCCTGCGGCGACGTACCCTACTCTAAGGCAATCCAGCTGGTTGTGACCTGGGCTGAAGAGCATGACGAATTCATAGCCCAGATGGCTTCTTTGGAAGCTAGGCAGGTTTACGCAAGAAGGCAAAGGCTCGATGTGCAGGAAGCATTTGAGAATGCTATGGGGAGTGAGGCTGCGGATACGCCCATGTATGACCTCCCTCTGCCATTCGAAGAATTGTCGACTAGCTCCAGCGCTGACGCCGCCCCAGATTGGCGATGGGCAAAATTTTCCCTCCGAGAATTAGACGCTGAGCGAGATGGGGATCGGCCAACCCGACACATGCGTACTCAGTTACTGGCGCGCCTCCATAGAGAGGCCGTCTCAAACGGACCAAGCATGCCGATGGAGTTTCCGCCTTTTCAAGCCTTCAAAGAGCTCCTGCACCGATATAGCGACGCCCCCAACATTAGCAGCGTGTCGCTTGGTCATAAGCTTCCTGATCCAATGGGGACAGAAGAGTACGTCGAAGAGATGCAGAAAATTCATGCGGCAGCTTTCGGTGCGGCATCACCTGCTCCGCCGACCGACCCGGATGAGCGGGATGAATACGATTTGATAAAATTGAAGCTAGAGAGAAGAATTTCAGAGCTGACCCCCGATCCCCATACGCTCACGGCGGTCTCTGAAGCGTACTTTACGTTTAACGGCATTAGACCGTTCACACAGGCGAAGTATCGCAGAGACATAGGACGGCTGGCAGCACTAGTGGGTGACATACCGGTCAAAGGGGTCACCACAGCGCACTTAAAGCAGCTTAGAGACCATCTAGCCCCGACGATGAAGGCTGCCTCGCTACATGCCGTATTCACCCCCATAAAGGGCCTTTTTAAGTACGCCGCCCAGGAAGAGATACTAGACGTCAACCCAGCTTCAGCACTTGTGCTTCCTCGAGATAAGAGGTCAATCGAAGAAAGAAAACGGAAGAAGTTTGACCCGGAGGAAGCTTGTCGGATCGACGAAGCGATTAGCGCAGTGTGGGGCAATCCAGTTTACGGGCTATCTGACAAAAGAAGGGAAGCCCTCTCTCAGGTTGTGCGAGCGCTGATGTTCACTGGCATGCGACCAATCGAAATTCTAAGATTGCAACCCCACGATGTAGAGGATCATCTAATCCGCGTTACAGACAGTAAGACTGAGAGCTCCACTCGTATTGTTCCCCTACATCCCGAACTTAAAAGTTTTCCGAAGTGGGTTCGCGAAGGTGGTCTTAGCACGTTTGCATCTGTCACATCGGACCCGGTAGGCCCAGTTCGGCACAACTTCAGCCGTCTAATCCGAACGAAATTATCACCGCCAATCCTGGATGACCGCAAAACCTTATATTCTTTGCGAACTACATTCGTAAACGCGATGCGGCGTGCTGGCGCAGATATACAGATGAGGCGCGCGATTCTCGGCCATAAGGAAGCGGGGGCTATCAGGCATTACGACGATGGCCCCGAGTTTAGAGAGAAGCTCGAAATTATTGCGAAAACCGATCCGAGGAAACCTTACTAAGACGTGCTAGTGGCTTTAGACCTGCGTCGATTTTCAAACGAAGAGACACTGGCTTTGCTACACATTCAGGGCCCTCAATTTGCTTTGATGACCACTCTCAAGGGGTGCTTCGCTATGGTAACACAATCCTTGTCGCAACATTCTTGCCTATAGTTCGATCTACTTTTTCTTCCGAAGGAAACCATGCGCCTAGTTATCCTGTCCCTCATGTCTGTATTGCTAGCTACGAGTGCGACTACCGCGTGCAACATCGTGAACGGCAGAGCCCACGGGGACTGTGCTGGCGTGACCGTGAACATCGGGCGTACAGCATATCAAGTGGTCAACTCGTTTAGTCTGCTGTCAGGCGTTTCGGAAGGTGCTCAGGTGCTCTCGGGTGGGTCGCTTAGGGTTTCCGGCCTAGCCGACCACGTGGTCGTCGAACGAGGCGGCACCGCTTACGTTTCCGGTATCGTGAAAAGATTGGAGGTGAGTGGCGCCGCGAACATATCTGGACAGGTAACTTCCATCTTCTTACGCGACGGCGGACGAGTTGCAATTGAAGGCATTGTCGGCGATATTTTAGGCGACGGGACAGCAGTGCTAGAAGCAGGATCGGTGATCGGGGGCCACCTGACCGAAGTTACGCAGGAAGTCGCTTACTGACTTTTCATTGAATTCCGTCCAACGCCCGCATTGACCGCTATCGCTAAGAAGCCCGCATCGAATGCAAAGGGGCTACAACGAGGGAAGGAAAAACTGTTGTGTGGGAAGGCGTGACAGTATGTCCACGATGATCGAAACTGGTTTTTTAGTCGATCCATCCGCTGGAGCACTGCAAAGCGATGATTTGCTTTGCCGATATGTCCCGTCAAACAGGTTTATAGACCTTATCAAATCGTCGTCAATTTGGTACTCAAGAATAGATAATTGGAAGATTGATGATCCCCTCGAAGGCATTTTAATACCGTCATTTTCGGAAGCTTTGGCGGAGCCGCACGAGTCTGATGCCACTAAGTCCTTTCTGACGGCGCGAACCGAACTCTATCTCCGATCCTCATTTGCCTGTTGTTTTATGGAGTATAGTGGAAAAGATGAACAGCACATGTGGGACACTTTTTGCCCTGATGGCTCAGGTGCGATGTTCGTCGTTCGCGCTCAAGCTGTTGCGTCCGCAATGCAACAAACCACATGCACAAAATTCTTCCGGAAAGTTGAATACATTGCTGCTGAAGACAGAGAAGGGCTGAAGATTGAGCAGATAGACCACGCAATGAGCACCACAAGCTCTGGATATCTACACCCGGGCATGTCGTATTTTCTTAAGGATGATCGGTTCCGAGCGGAACGTGAGGTCCGATCAGTACTGTCGCCAGGTACTTTTGATCGATCTCTCCTATATTGGTTTTTTGGTCGCAATAAACTCGTGCTCGAGCGGCACACTGAAGTTCCAGATATGAATAACATTCCGGAAGGCGAACTTTGGTTGTGTTATGAGGGCGATGGAGTGTTCGACCTGTTCAAGCTTTCAGAAGAGAAAACAAGAGAACTGACAGAAGCCATTACAACTAACTTTCACCAAACGTTCCCGACTCTAGTGGCTGAGCCAGGAATTAAGGTGCCATTTCATCTTGAAACGATTGAAAAGATAGTGCTCAGCCCGGACTTGCAAGATTCCAATGTGCGCGACTCAGAATTGTGGAAATGCATTCGCGATGCGGGTCTTTCTAGTCGGGCCAAGATAGGATTTCATGAATGACAGCAGACGTTTCCACCCGAGCGACAGGTTTGGCTAGAGCTGCTAATTTGGCTCGAGACAGATTGTAGGTTGGCGGTGGAGCCGCCTGGTTGTGATCAGGAAGTTTAGAATATTACCTTGTTTCATCGTTGTCGCCGCTTGCGCATCCATAGCCCACACTGTTGCCCAACGCAGTGAAAGTCCGGTTCCCGCCCTTTGAACGGGGTCTCCGTAGTCGCAGGAGAAAACAAAATACCGCAGCGAACGGCAGCAAAGTCACGCAGTGCGAACCCTGGCGTGTTGGGCCGCGAAGGTCCGGAGTGAGCCCAAACTGACCGCGTGAGGGGCGGAGTTCTTCGCAGTTGCGGCATAAGCTGGGCCCGCAAGAGCGGCCCAAAGCCGACTTCCAACAGTAATCTTGGATGCTGCGGTGCGGCCCGTTGAAGGAGACATTCGTGCATCACGCAGCATTTTGTCTGCCAAGAAGTAGATCAGCGGACTATGTTGTCGTCTGATCGCAGCAGGCCAATGACAACTGTCAGATGGCGCGTAGACAAGCGCGTTCGTTTTCTTCGGAGATAGACCATACGGGGTTAGCAAAAAGCATAGAAAGTGCCTCTAAGCATCGGGGATCCCTCTACCGTCACTTACTCAGAACAGGTTAATGAACACCTGACTGGACGTCGCCATGTTGGAGGCGCAGCAAAAGCTTCATTCCAGCTTTAATGTCTGGTCAGGTCGACAGTCGGTCAAAACGATCGACCCTCAGCGCGCTAATTCTTCCGTTTCCCCCCAAATCCCTCTCTCAGTATGTTCGAACCGGCGATCATACCGACTTCGGCAGCTGAAAGTCCGCAGGGTGGAATCGGCTCCGTTCCAAGTGGGCCAAACATATCCGCCTGTCCGCCTCTGAAACCGCCACGCAGAGTCCTTTGAAGAAATATGCCGTTCATACCCTTTGAAGCATTGTCCAGTTCGGTGCGGTAACGAGGTTTAGATCGAGAAGCAGTGGTCATTTTGGCAAAGTATTTCAGGTAGGCACCATAACACGACGCCGCCTGCAAATCGTGGCCTTTGTCTGCATAGAAACGTCCTATCGGCACAAGATAAGCAATCGCATAGTCAGCATTGAAGTGAATATCGGGCACTGGCTTACCTATTTCCGCTATAGCCTTGGCACAAATGCCGTCAATAGCACCCATAAAGATCAGGCCATCTGTATCCTCGATCATGCTAATGCACAGGAAAGATGCCGCTTCGCTATGGCCGTCTTCGACCGCCTTCAAAAGCAGCTCAAAACCCTCGGCTTTCAGATCCTCGTCCTTATCTTTGACACCGTAAAGGTAGCGCAAGCCTCCAAGGGCGAATTCAGCATCTGTTACACCCTCAGCGACCAATGGCTTCAGCAGAACAACGGCACCATTTCTGTCTCCGGATTTCCACTTTAGTCGGGCCTCTTCAAGCGGCCCTGCACAAGTGCCTCCTGCCACAATGGCAAGAATTGCTGCCGTCGAAAACCCGAGCAAAAATCGTCTCATAAAGCAACTCCTGTCTCTTGAAAACGCTCTCGAATAATGGGCAGATCAAAGTTGACGCAAAATATCAATTTGTGTCAATGATCATGAACGATAATCAAGGCCCACGACTCGACGGCTCAGAACTCGTTGTTTGTCACCTTCTTGTGCATAAACACTTGGCCTAACCTCGTCAGACATTGTCACGATATTGGCCGCGTTTGCGGAAGCAACCGTTGGCGGATCGTGCAGCATCCAGCACATTGGGCTCGGAGCTACCTTCCGCACCGCAGAAAGAATCTTCGAACCGTTACCATTTGAGTGTCGGCGGTTGCCGTTGACCCAATCTTATCGCGCAGGTGAAGCGAATGCACACTTTCCGCCCTTCCTTCCAAAGGCCCTCGCAATCGCAGCGCAAACTGAGCGGTCGCAGCGAACGGCAGGAAAGTCCCGCATAGGTGACCCTCGGACCACCCTACAAGCAATTGGGGGGGCACATTGCCAGACAGGGTGCCCCATATCAGGTGCAGAAAACCAGCTTTGCGATGGAAGGGCTGCTCTACTTAATATTGGACAGAGCCATGCATGGGCATCTTCATTCTAAATGGGATCATCCCCAGGATGTAACGAGGGGTGAAATGACGAAGTTACCCTTCATGAGCTAATGGTAGGACTTTTATGAGTAATGATTCTTGTTCCAAAAGGCTCAAAAATGTTTATTCTTCATAACCATGAAGTCCCGAAGGGATGAATGCCCGGAGGGCTCATAAGAACCTTAAATATTCTTGTTCTGACAAATTATCCTTTTAACACTCGTTGCACTCGTGAGCTAGTGAGCTAGTGAAGTACCAACAAGGATGATCTTTGATTTATCAAACATGTGAGCGTAGCGAGCATGTCTTTTTAAAATATCATGATCATAGAGTATCCTATAAGGCTACAATCTTTTTGAGGGTCATTCGTTACACTCATGACATCCTACCGGATGTCTTTTTAAGGATTATCCTTTATAGAAGCTTCTAACATCTGACATATCTTACAGGTTCAACATTTTTCTCTTCAAATCTCTGGTGTTTGCTGCGTAGCAGCCTATAAACAAATCTAATAATTCTAAAATCAATCAATATTCATTTTTCCACAGCGTAGCTACTGCATTTTCCTATATAAGAAATAATGCACTGTTAGATTGGATGTGGCGGGCGAGACGTAATTTGAGAGGTTGGTATAGCTGTTCCAACTTAGCTGCTAAAGGATTGTCCGGGGTTCAAGGCTCATATGCCTATACTATCAAGGGACCGCCAACGAGTGCTTTTTCCACTCCCGCAGGGCATATACCATATAGGAGCAGTATCCACGGACATGAATAGGAATATAAGAGACTGACAGAGAATTACCAAGCATTACCAATCGCGTCTCGCGGGCCAGAATAACTTCGCCGCGTAAAGCCCTCTTGTATGGCTGTTGCTTTGACGAATAATAAGTCTGGGCAGGCTCATTCTGAGCGCCGTACACGGTGTCAACCTCGACTATATCTTTAACAAAATTATCGGCAGACATGCCTTTACCATGCTTGCCGGAGACCTCATTCATCGCAACTGTTCGATCATACTGTGACTGCATGTCATAGTGCATCCGTTCAATTCTTGAATCATACAGCCCATTATTAGCATGCTGATACCAGCCAGAAGCAATTATGTTATAGATCTTTTGAGACGGCAACTTCCGTAGGATTGTTTCAATCTTATCAATTGCTGAACCCCACTCATATGCATTCGATAGGGCTTTGTACGCTAAGGCACCGCCAGCAATGATAGCCTTGTTTATGTTGATAGCCATCATGTGGAAATCTCCGAAAAAGCTCGCATTGTCATAGCGAACCTCCCGGCGTGTCATTTCGGAGCTCTTCACGATAGGCGAAGTTTCGGGAGCCTCCACTGAAGACCGTTCGACAAAGCGTTTTCCGGAAAGAACAAATTCGACACCATCTTCGTTCAGGAAAACGGTGTTATCGTTCGAAGAACGCGTTAAGGGGGACTCTGTTTCGACAGCTTTGAAACGGCCTGGTCGGTCATACTGCCGCTTTGCCGTTGCGTAAGGGTTTCGCTTGCCATCACTTCTAGTTTCGTAAGGGAGATTTGCCATGATATGTAATTGTCCTAACTATCTATTTTTTCCTAATCTATTTATTTAGCATTTCGTGGATTTGGAGGTCCCAGAGTGCTAATGACGGTTGTGATATGCTTCCTATCGATCCTGCCGCTGGCTGCCGATATCCACTTGCAAGTGCCACCAAGCCTTACTGTTATTTAGTAAACCAAATTTCTATCTCTTCACAGAACACGCCGTATTTCGGGGATATGTTGCAATCAGTAATAAAATGTGATTGAATATTGGTAAATATTTTATCAAACGCGTCAAGGTTACGTCAGAAAGGAGCAAACCGAATAGGAACGGGCAATGCCAAAGAATAGCCAAGAAGAACTAGAAAAAAAATGGACTGAGAGCC
This sequence comes from Sulfitobacter indolifex, assembly GCF_022788655.1. Lineage (NCBI taxonomy): Bacteria > Pseudomonadati > Pseudomonadota > Alphaproteobacteria > Rhodobacterales > Roseobacteraceae > Sulfitobacter > Sulfitobacter indolifex. Next base: position 2,157,391 of record NZ_CP084951.1, read on the forward strand.
TCGAAAAAATGGGCGCTCAGAATGTGCGCAGCAGAATGAGTTCCGGGGAGGTTGGAAGCAGTGATGGCGCTTCTGTCAGGTTTATGAAGATAGATGGAACAAGCAATCCCGCAACCCTTCCCTCTAGGCTTTTTGTGGAAAACTGGCTCTCAGAAAAAGAAAGCGCGTTATCAAAAAGATCTGAGATACAGAACCGCCTCCTATGGATTGCAGCTATTGCAGCTGTTCTAGGGGTTGGGGTTGGAGTTATGGCAATAGCACTAGATTAAGTACTCTCGTTCCTCCATTTGCATGTCCCGTTCAATCCGCCCCTCCCTATAAGGAACAGCCGCGGAGGTGGCTTGCAATAAAGGAGTTCAATAACGATGCTAGGTTCGCCTGCGGCTTAGCGGCTTTTAGCCTGCGTACAGATGTTGTCCCTTAGAGTGTCGCCCAGCTTAATATAACTGTGGTTAGTCACGCCATGCGATACTGGATGTGGCATCGCAAAAAACATTGTGCCTTCGCTTCGAGTATATAACGTTCGCGGGTTCTTTGGATGGGAAGACATCTTTCCTGCTACCTGCTCCCACTGGGCGCGATACCCTAGCCCATAAAACACTACCGCTTTGGGTTGGTGTTTGTTTATGAGTTCTTTAAGTCGTTCAACTCGTCGGGGAGCCACGCGCTTAAAATAATCTTTGCGTCGTTGCAGATATCCGAGATCAGTATGGTTCTTGACAAGCCATTTTTTTGTCGAGGGTGATGGGAGAGGCATAAGTTCGATCAAACAAGTTTGGACTGCTGGCTGATCAGAACGGCCTATTGAACTGATTTGAAATTGACGGGCATTGTCCACATCCGTCTGACAACCATTCGCAGCCAAGTAAGCCCGTATCAGTTTTGACCACGTTCGCTGAAGTCTGGCTCCGGGCAGAAAATGCTCAGGATAGCCGAGGTCGTCATGGTAAGTTGCCAGGTCTTCCAAGGGTTGCTCGCCGCGCAGCTGCCACGTCGATATCCTTTTAACGAAGTCGCGCTCACCACAAGCCTCTTCCATTCCTACCATCCAAATCGGGGCACTGAACACACCGTAACCCCAAAACTCTGACATGAACCGCTCAAGGTGGTGGTCCGAAACTTTTTCGGCATAGTTCAAAATGGGCACCTTCATATGCTTAAGTAGTTAAATAGCTTTTGGCTCATCATGCAGCTGGCTGCCTGTAGGTCAATAGCAGGACCGGTAGCGCTGGCTCAGAGCGATGACGGAGTACGCGCGTATTTGACTGTCCCTACGAGAGGGTCTAGCCGCATCTGTTGCCGCGAACGACGCTCCTAACCAGCATTCTCATGTTTTCCTATTTATTGCTAACCGAACCCACCCGCACTGGCCTATTAGCCCAATTGGACCCGGCTTTAGCGGCGCAAGAAGTTTCTAAGAAGCGGGTCGCTCAAGTCAAACGTTCAACTGCTGACGCTTGAGATGTCATGCCGCCCAATGTTCTGCAAGCCAAGTTCAGACGTATAAGTTGGGAAGCGTAACTCTTGTGAATTCAATGAGCGCCCCAAGAACGGCGCTCATGAATGTACAGTTCAGTTTGGCGCGACGGGCAAGGGAATTGCGCCACCTCAGACGAATGGAGGGGGTCTGAAGTAGCACCATAAGCCCAGGCTGTCCTAAAAGGTATACCCCGACGGACAGGGTCATTTGTGCCCCCTGCCCTGTCCGCAAACATTGGTTTACCTCAACGAACATGCTAGTATGAGGACATAACCCTAACGGACGATTCTGTATATGCATCAAACAATTCTCTACGCCCGAGTATCAACCACCGATCAAACCGCTGAACATCAACTGTCCCATGCAAAGAACGCGGGATTTAAGATTGACCGCGTCATTACTGATGACGGTATAAGCGGAGTTGCCATCCCCTTCCGCGACCGGCTTGAAGCTAGGCGACTGTTCGACATACTGCGGGCCGGCGACGTGCTGGTCGTTCGATGGGTGGACCGACTAGGCCGCAACTATGATGACGTTACTACGACGATACGTACCTTTATGCGAAAGGGAGTAATCATCCGGACTGTTATCAACAACTTTACATTTGATGGCTCTACGACAGACCCAGTTCAGAAGGCCGTTAGAGATGCGCTCATCGCCTTCATGGCAGCAACCGCACAGGCTCAGGCAGAAGCTACCAAAGAAGCCCAGAAAGCTGGCATCCTTCACGCGAAATTCGACAGCAGCAAGTATCGAGGGAAAAAGCCAAGCTTTGATCAGGCAACGTTCGAGCAGGTACAGAGGCTCCTAGAGCTGGGAAGCTGTTCTATCAGCAGCATTGCACGAGACTGCGGTCTTTCACGCCAGACCGTCTTGAGAATTAGGGATCATCCCGAAAACGCACAGAAAGCGCTTAACAGGTGGTCTGTCAGCAAACCCCAAATTTAGGCCTCGAAAGTCATCTAGGAAGTTCAACGCATTGGCCTCAGCCCTCAAGCTGGCCAAACATCTGTCGAATGTACAGAAAGGCTATAGAAAGTTCTGCTCTTTCAGCCGGAGGGACATACGCTCTTCTTTTAGCGTGGAAGTTAGTTATGCGGACTCTGCTGCCGTTTGATGCAGGCCCTCAACCCAAGATGTCTGGCCATAATTTGTAGATTTGATAAGGTGACGTTACAGAAAATCTCGGATTTGGAGCCCACTTTGAATGAAAACGTGATGATTGCCCCAGAGGCCCTTGAAAGTTTTATCTCGAAATTCTGGGGGTATGGAACTTTTGAAGCACCTATCTGGCTGGTTGGAATGGAAGAGGCTTGCGGAGAAAATGACGTACCAAAGCGAATTTCCGCATGGCAACGGCGCGGTGAGAGGCCGCTTGAAGATGAACCTCGTTCGATCTCGGATAAATGGCCCAACCAATTGACGGCTCTTGCCGCCCAGTTCTCATTTGCCCAATGCAGATTTACCGCATTTAATCAGATGCCATCTTAGGGCTAGCCAAAACAGCCCTAAGTTTAATCGGCTGATCTGAGGCACGTCTACGCAGAGAGAAAAATCTGGCCAGCGATCAATTGCCGTGCTTTGATCTTGTTGCAGCCAAAACCCACGCGGGGCACAATGAAGCCTTCTCCTGTTACAAAGTACCTTTCGAGTGTTTTCAGCGATGCCCTGACATCTGCAAAAAGCGATCGTGAGTTCTTCTATTCTGTCCAATTGCAATTTTCAAGAATCTCAGCGATACCTACTGGATTGATGTTTCTCGTTTTTCTAATTTGGGACTATAGCTTGGTTCCGCACTTAGCGGAATACTTCATACCTCTTCGTTTCGTATATTTCTTCGTTACTGTAATAGGCTTTTTTATCTTTTTGCATATCAAACCCAGTTTCCTGGTTGGGCACTTTTTGACCGTCCCAGTGGGCATGCTGTCAGTGGCTATTACCGAGTACTTGGTTAGCATTTACGGACTGAGCACTTATTCGGCTGTAACTGGGCCCGTACTGATCATTTTTGTTGGTACAACACTATTTTTGCTTACGCCGTTACAAACACTCATGCTGACTTTCGGCGTATTCGGACTAAGGTTGGGCAACTTAGTATACCTAGATGCAGAGTTCATCACCTTTTTCACAAGTGTATATTATATTGGGCTCTCCGGCTTTACGGCTCTGTTTTTCTCCGTCTTAGCGCAACACTTGATGAGTGAAGTTTACAGGAGCAAGATTGCCCAGGTTGAGCAAATCAGGGGAACTGAGGCACTACTCCTGAGGATCTTGCCCGAACATGTACTCGAAGAGTTTCGTAAAAGCGGCGAGCACGTTGCTGCTGGACGAACTGACGCTTCAGTTTTTTTCGCGGACTTGGTTGGTTTCACTAATCTAACAGAAAAAGTTTCGCCGGGTCATCTGATTGAGCTTATCAGTGAACTATTTGGACAAATAGACAGGGATGCGAAGAGGCTAGGAATTACCCGAGTTAAGACAATCGGAGACTCTTATATGGCGGCATCCGGTTTGACCGGTGAGGGTATTGCAGAGATCATCAAAATGCTCAAGTTTGCAACTTGTGTGCGCGATACCGTTGCTTCGTTTTCAGCTTCACATGGATTAGAGCTAGGTGTCCGTATCGGAGTAGCTACGGGCAGCGCGGTGACTGGTGTTCTTAGCAGTGAGTATCTTACTTTTGATGTTTGGGGGGATACGGTTAACTTGGCAAGTAGGTTAGAATCCAGCTGCCCTGTAGGCCGGATTCAGATATCTGAAGCAACGTTTTGGAGGATTAGGTCAGACTTTCGTCTAGACGCGCTCCAAAGCGTCGAACTAAAGAGTTTTGGTGAAAGACAGACATACGTCTTCGAAGACGACTTCTATGTTCCAGAAAGCGTGCTTGAAAAGTATGGTGTCAACTAGCGGTTTCTACATCTTTTCTATCGCAGTACCGGCATTGAGTAGCAGGCTCTGATGCAAGCACCTTCCCCATGCGTTTAAGGACAAGGTCTGCAATGGGCCGTTCATGTCAGGATGGTTTTGCTGCACACGCAAAATGCTGCGGGACGGCATTTGGTAAAGAGGGCTCGGACCCGACCTTCGCTGCGGTCTGAACCACAAACCGCAATGCGGGCAAAGCGACTATTCCTAATGTCGTCGAACACCAGCGCTATTTAGTGGATGCTGACGCAGGGCGAAATTAAAACTAGAAATCCTTGGCAGAGTGCACTGGTCGAGCAAGAAAACAAACACTACCCGGAAAACTGGCTTGTTTCTCGCACTGCTGCGACCCTACATTCTCTCAGCAGACTAGCCATGCAAGGATTTTCGGATGAAACCAGTTAGAAAGAGCACTTCTATCCTTTGTGCTGCCCTCGTAATAGTCGCCTTCTCTCCGGATCGCGGTGCCGCAGAGGTGGGGTATAAAACGATTGGCGATTTGAGGGAAAATTGCCAGTTTGTAAGCCAAAAATGGGAAGAACTAGACAAACAAGAAATGATACAGTTCACCGACTGTGCTAGTTTCCTGAAAGGTGTATCTGAATTGATGATGACAATGTGTCGGTCTAATGAAGTTACTGTTCCGCCAATGCTTAAGGCTGACCCAAACCACACCATGAGAGCGATCGCTCAGGGTTTCCTTAATTGGGCTGATGAGAATCCTAGAAGATGGTCCGATCCGCGCCAATCTGGAGTATACGAAGCAATAAGTTCGCAATTTCCATGCGAGAATTAATTAGACTTCGATCTGAAGAATTCATCTGTTGAGCGTCTCGATTGGACTCAATCCAGCCATGATCCTCAGAGAGTTCCGGGCGGAGCGGACAAAGGATGCATTCGATGTGTTTGACCCAATGTAGGATTCGGTCTCGCCAACGCTGATAAAAGCCGCCTCCGATCAATATTTCTCCAACGTCACGTCCGTCGGGTAAGCTGCCTCTCACGCCAAACCGTTTTGCGCATTAGAGATGACCCTGGAAATGCACGGAATGCGCTAAACAGGTGGTCGGCGACTAACTAGCCCGTCAAAAAGTCTATGCAGCGTGCTCGGAACTGAGAAGAAGGTTGCCACGTTTCTTAACCCCTATCCGTGGCTAGTAAAGCCAACCGTGCCTTAAACAACTGAAGACATATCACTAGGAATGAACCAGCTCCCGGGAGCAGCGTACAATTTAGCGCCTATTTGGCTGGTTATATCCAACTCTCGAACGGATCACTAACCACTCCCACCAAACTAAAGAGGAAATCCCCGTCAGAACTGGAGATCGCATCTGCATAATGGCTGTCAATTTCTAACTTTGCCCCGGCAAGGTTCGAGGTCGCCTGATTGCCGAAAACACTCATAACCTCTTGCGCGTCGCTTACGTCCGACATCCCTTTGATCGCTGAAAAGTAGACCCCAAGGTCCGTCTTACTCGAAAGATAGGAAATATCTGCTCCTTGGGCACCGCCGATAATGTTTAGAACGAAGCTCTCCGGTGGGATACTTCCGCCATTCAGAGCTGTGGTCCAAAACTCTAGTCCGGCTGCGTCGGGTACACGCCCCAGGACGTTCGTATAGACAGAGTTTACAAAAGCGAACGTATCTGCTGGGTCAGGATACAACGCTTTTGCTTCAGCGGATTGTGAAAAATAGCCAGCAATCGTAGACACATCCATGCCTTCTGCTAATTTATCGGCCCAAAAATATAGACCTTCAGCGTCCGCTGCCCGATTGAAATAGGCAACGTATATTTCAGTGAGAGTGATAAACTCGGCCTCGCTAAGCGCTGCAAGGCTTGCGAACTGGCCAAGGTCAAAAGTTCTGTCCGAAAATACTATTTGCTCTATACCGGTGAGAGTATCTACCCCTTCGGCTCCAACACGGTCGCTGACCGTTACGTCACCAGTTTTAGAGAACCTGATAGTGAACGAGCTAGCATTCCCCAGGAATATCGCCGCGTCTTCGCCCAAACCGCCATTCAGGAAATCGTCTCCTGCACCGCCTTCAAGATTGTCGTCGCCGCCGGCCCCTAGCAGGGTGTCATTCCCATATCGCCCATCAATGTGGTCATCGCCCTCAACGCCTTCTAAACGGTCATCACCGGCAGTTCCGATCAGATCAACGTCTGCCCCATTATCAGGTATGACGTCGCCCTCTGTCGCAACACCATTTATAGTATCTGCACTCGCCAGAATATCTGAGTAGCCAAAAATACTTTGGCTAATAAATTCCTCAACGGAAGGTCGATCAGGACCATCGAATTCAATAATCAACCATGGCGAGGGCGTGTTTCCCGTGGCCCAATCTACACGAAGCACTTCGTCGCTACGCGAAGGATTCCCGCCGCTCCCAAGGGAGGTATAGATGTGAAGCGTTGCGCTTCCTGAAGTAACGATACCTTTGTAATAAGCGGTATAACCTGCATAGGTACCGTCCAACACGAACAGCTTGCTGAGAGCCACATTTCCGGGACTGTCCGCTGGAAGTGTGAACGAAACGCTATTAGGGTCAATGAACGGTCGACCAGAATAGCTGCCTGGCCCCAAAGGGGGTCTACTATCTGTCGCATCGACCACGGTTACTTGGATAGTCATATAGCTCTCCGTATGGTTTACATTTCGAGGTCGGCGGAACGAACCGGAAGTACAGGTTCAAAAAATAAACAACAATTCCATAGAAGCGTTAGGATGGCCAAAACCTGCCATGGCATCTGAAGGCAAGAGCCGTGCTAACGAATTCGACAGCCTTTAGCCTGCGCTATCGCCCGTACTTGACCCGCTTTGAGCGCCTGGTTCGCAAACGGATTCATCTTTTGAAGAGGGTTCTGGCTTAGCTCTAAGTACCGAGCGCGAAGCTCTCTACAATTCATCCTTTGAGCATCCAAATTATTGTTGATTGCGCTTTCAGCCGCACTGTTTGTCGCGTATGCCATCGCACCGCTGGCGGCCATCGGAACTAAAGCAAGGCAACCCTGCGTCAAAGAAAGCGAACAAACGATCGCCGCGATTTTGAACTTTCTATATTTCATACTAACTCCAGTTCTTTTTTTTAATTCTGAATATGATTTGCAGACCTTTCCTAGCATCCTGAGATACGTGGGATTTCACTCAAGCAAAGGGCGAATTATTCCACACATAGGCCGTGTGCGCGTGATGTGTTTAGCATTTTAAAGAGCTTTTCTTGCTCTCAATTAGCAAAGAATCCTTACTCAATTAATTATCTCGGTTATTAATAATATTGACTTGAACAGGCTGCGCGGGACCGCCAGCAGCTGTGACAATCGCCCAAATCCAAGCCCCAATCATTAATGGGATGCCGATGATGCCACCAATACCCAAAGTCCCTAAGGTCAAAACCAGTCCAAACCCCCAAACGAAAATTTGACCGATACCTTGACCGGGCTTTCCAATTATGAACGACCCAACACCCGGCATACAAATGTTGGCTAAAATAGCAAAACTTTTCATATTTCCCCCCTATTATACGCGATCAATCTCATGTCATACTGCCTGCCGCCTACTAACTGGCCACTTGAAATGGTTCACCACGGAACCAAGTCGCGCCCCGCACTCTGGTAACGGACGTTGAGGCTTCGTCACTTCGCTTCGATTGAGCTTCAGTTTCGATGGCTTGCCAGCAGATCGGTTTGCAGAGCCGCGATTTCATTCATAGTTTTTTCCCTGCCCTCGCAGCCCTTCATCTGCGATTGAACGTCGGCTTTCCTCAGCTTGATCAATATAGCTACCCATCCCACCAAAGAACTGAACTGAAAATACGCCGCCTAGCGCCTTTAACCAAAACTTAACCAGCTGAGTACCTATTCTTAAAAATGAGAAAGTATGTTAGCTTCTTAGAAACTTGGCATGCTCAGAGGTCACAATGACATCAAAACTATCTGCTGCAATTCAGGCCGAACTCATTGTTGGAGGCGTAACACAGAGTGCTTTGGCCCATAAACTTGGCGTAAGCTCAACCACTGTAAACCATTGGATCAAAGGTCGTAAGTTTCCTGATCGTGAGAGCCTTGCAGAGCTAAAGAGTGCATTCAATTGGACCAGAGATGACATCATTGAAATGGCTAGGGATTACATTTTAAACGACGGAGGTCTGAAAATATATCGCCTCGCACATACCGCGTTTGTAAAAAGTATGTTCGAGAACGATTATGAAGCGTTCCTGGACGCTCTTCTCGCATTAGACCGTGAGGAACTTAGAGTAGATGAACACCACATCGGAACATCAAATCAATGGGCAAAGATATTTGACCAAGGGTCGGACTTTTGGAGGGTCCTTGTCTATGACGACGAAGTAGTTGGCTATTGGCAAGCATCTGTAGTCCGGGAGGATGTTCTAGAAAGAATTATACGTGGGGAACTCTTGGACTCTGAGATAACATGCGAGATGCTTTGCCATCCAGTTCTACCAGGAAACTACTCTCTATATTTTTGCGTGCTACTTTTATCTAGGGAACATCGCTCTGCCAAAAACTTACAACGGCTATTGAAATCTTTCCTAGGGGTGCTGGAAGATTTCGCTCGATCCGGCATATTTTTTGATGATATTGGGACCGTTGCCGTTTCAAGAGAAGGGTCTCAATTGTGTGAAAGTCTAGGAATGGTGAAAATCCGAAATCTAGAACGCCGGACCGAACATGAGGTATTTGAAGTCTTCAGGGCACGTGGGAGTATTATTTCGACGCTTCGCATCCCAAATTCTCTTGGAGGAAAAGATCTTACTGATCTTTATCGCGAACATTTCACACCAGAGCAGAAGACTGGAGATTGTCGCTAAGTTCTGACTGACGCAGGTATTGGCTTCTGGAGTTTATCGAATAAGTTTAGCTCTGATCCTTTCCCGCGGATAAGAACGAAACAGATCAACTATCTAGCTTCAATGCGTCGTCACTCATACCCAAAAGCTTCCATCATCCGTTGCTCAGCGTACACGAAGGCAGCTTCTACCCGGCTACCCGGAGCGTCTGGAAACTTTTCCATGATGCGCCCCCTTAACTCGCTTTTAGTATTTTTGGTTTCGTTAAAGACGAGATACTGGTAAACGCAGATAGCATAGTACTCGATTTCGGTTTGGTCCTCAGACCAGGGTACTGACCTTCTTTCTCGAAACCGTTGGTCTTGCTCGGCATGGTTTCTGGGCATGGGTAAGCAGCGTTCCAACCAAGCTCGAAGTTTCCTTTCTTCGTCTTCCGTCATATCCTAAACCTCACTCAAGCGCTTGCGGACCGCTTCAGCTGCATCAGATTCCAGAAATATCCACAGAGTATTTCCGCCCCTGTCTCCGCCCATGTCACCCCATCGTTCACTACGGACGATGTAGTGGAAGAGCGCTCTAAGCTGTCTCAAGGTCAGCTGCTTGCCGAATGACGAAGTATCTAGAACTTGTTGAAAGATGGTATGGCCTTCCTCTGCATCCAAGTCATTGCAGACAAATCCGCACACGTATCCTGCTAAAAGGAAGAGCTTCCATTCTGTCCAATCCACGGGTCGTCCCCGACCATCTAATGTTCGGCACTTCTCAATCAGACACTGCAAAGCCCAGCGCATAAGCCTTACTTGGTCCGCGCTTACCGGATCGAAAATACTCGCAGAGTAACCAACTGGCTCGATATCTAGATCGGTAGAAAGATAATCATTTCGAGTTACCATATTTTCCATCCCTCGATTGATCATGCTTCACCATTAGGTGGACCAACATCGAGCTCTTTAGAGCTACAAGAAGAGTGACTGCCATCAGTTTTGGAAAAACACCTTCGGTGTTTGCTATGCTTCGCATGCAATTAATTTAAATTGATTTTTTGGATTCCGCATTTATAAGGATATTCTGAAAAATTTTCTAGGATTCTAAAGATTTTTTTGATATTTGGAATTTTTTAAATTTTTTAAAATATCTTCAATGGCGTTTAGACACACTTCACCTTCCGCAGGTGAAGTGTGTCTCGTCTTCAATGGACGTCCCAGTACACATTTGATCAGAGAAACCTGTATTTCAACAGGAAGGGCGGTTGTCCGGTCTCCTTTTACTCTCCACTTAGTCCAACGGTAGCTTCCGAGTGCCGATCAAATGACAGTACGGAGGCCCGGAGGTTGCAGTGTCGCAGCGCCTCCATCATGCAAAATAATTTTTATTCAGCGGGTCTTGCTTTGCTGATTAGTTAAGATTCAGCCCGCAACCTATCTAGTCTGCTTGGCCAAAAATTTCGGGTTTTAACTGCGCTCCGCCCTAGGTTCTCAATCAAGTTAACCAGTGACTCCTCAGATACCGCCCTAATATGACCGCCTGAAACACTGAGAGTTTTCAGCCGTTACCCCTATTTAGTCCGGCAAATTCTCATTCTTCCCGATTTCCGGAAAAAATTGCTTATCTTCAGAAAAAATGCATCAAGTGGTGCATTTATGCAACACTTGATATCCTCTAGTTAAAATTGGCTCTCAACCTACCACGCTGTCGACCAGAGCCCGCATAGGTGAAATTGCACCACAAACTCGATTCGGCATCCCTGACCCATAACGCCATTTGCACCGAGCGCTTGCGATAGTGATCAAAATTCGCTCAACAAGGTTTTCAAAATCGATACAAAATTGCAGGAATTCGATACAATTCAGCTCTAACGGCCTTAAGGTAAAATCATAAGCCACTGAATAATAGATGTGAATAAGTTTGTGGCATTGCCTACCCGGTTCGATTCCAGGGTCGCCCACCACTTTCTCCTCCCCCATCAGATATCGAGACCATCCAAGTCCTTCGCAACGGGTGGACAATCGATCCCCCGGATCGATCCTGCACGCTACGGCCATGTAGTAGGGCTCGCGTCCAGCTCCCCAGCGACGCACGTTTGGTTCGACTCCACATGTGCCACCACTCCCCCCCTCCGATGAACACCGTTTAACGACCCCGCCCCACCTCACGGGATCAGCACGTCACCCCGAGTGAAGCCCGCGGTGTCCATGCTCAAATCATCATAAACCAGCTGCACCCGGACCGATTGGACCGCGCCGCGCTCGAAGGTCAGAAACGGCTGCGGATCCTCATCGAGAATCGCATTCGGAGCGGCATGTGTTTCGTGGCAGGGCTGCAAAGGCCAATCTTGGAGCGGCGCGTTGTTCACCCCGATGGCCATGGCGGCCAGCCCGCAACGCCAGCTCCACAAATGCGTGACATAGACGTAGTCCTTGCCATCATAGTCCCGGACAGCGATCCAACTGCCCCGCGTCGCGTTCAAGATCGGTTTGACCTCGGCTGCCGTGGTGAACCTGCCTGTGGGGGTCTGATCCTCGGCCACCAACCCTGCGGGCACGACCTCCATGATAAATGCGCGCTTGGGCGTATCTGGCGAGGCGGGGGCGGATGGGCTGGCGAGGGCTGCGGGCGATGCAGGCCTTGCTGGTGCGTCTACCTTCGATGGCACATCGGGGCGTCCGACCCCGTCCGCAGGCGCGCCTCCCCCACCCATGGTGATCGCAACGACTGTAAAAACAAACTCAAACATCGCAAACTCTCCGAAGGCCGCTCAATTTGCTGCCTTTTGTCGATGGGTACTTGCCCCTATACTATCCAAAACCCAGAGGCCGCGCCGAAGTATGACACGCAACTCGCGTATCCCGCAAATTTTCAACGTTGTCATCGTGGCCCAGCACGGGCGTCTGGCCTATGAGGCGCTGCTTTTCGCCGCCTCGCTCCGGCATTCATGCCCCGATTTCAGCGGCCGCCTGCTTATCGCAGAGCCACAGCCCGGCCCTCTATGGGAACAAGACCCACGCATCAGTGACGACGGCCTGCGCGACGCGCTGACAGGCCTCGGGGCGGAGTTTGTCCCCTTTGAAAGTCGACACTTTGGCAGCGCCTACCCCTACGGCAACAAGATTGAGTTGCTCAGCGCACTGCCGGAGGGCGAACCTTTTGTTTTCTTTGACACGGACACTTTGATCACAGGTGATCTCACGGCTGTGCCTTTCGACTTTGATCGCCCCTCTGCCTCCCTTCGGCGTGAAGGGACATGGCCACAACCACAGCTATACGGGCCGGGTTATACAGGGCTGTGGAAATCGCTTTATGACAAATTCGACCTCGACTTCGCCAGCAGCCTCGATCTCAACCAGCCGGATGAATATTGGCGGCGTTATCTCTATTTTAACGCCGGGTTCTTTTACTACCGCTGCCCGCGCGAATTTGGAGACCTCTTTCTGCGCTACGCGCTTGCGGTGCGCGACGATCCCCCGGTTGAGCTCTGCGCGCAGAGCTTTGATCCATGGCTCGACCAGATCGTGCTGCCGCTGGTGATCCATGCCCTTGGCGGCGGGCGCGACGCGCTGCCCTCTGGCCTGCTAGATGGCACCGTGTCCTGCCACTACCGTTTCTTGCCGCTGCTCTATGCCGGCGAAAGCGACCATGCCATCCAGGTGCTAGAGGCGATCACCAGCCTCAATAGAATGAAAAAGCTGCTGAAAGAACGCGATGCGATTAAGCGGATGGTGTACCAAGGGCGCGGCGCCAAGGTGCGCGCGCTCTTTGATCAAGACAACCTGCCCCGGCGCGAACAGGCGATCCGCAACCGGATCAAATCCAACGGCTTCTGGATGCGCTGAGCGAACTGTCCCCCGTTGTCTGGATGGATCTTTGCGCCTAGGCTGCGCGAAATCCATTTTTCTGAGAGGACAGACCGATGGCCGATAGCCCCAATCATCATTTTGACACGTTGCAAATTCACGCCGGTGCCCACCCTGACCCGGCCACCGGCGCACGGCAGACGCCAATTTACCAAACCACGGCCTATGTCTTTCGTGATGCCGATCACGCGGCGGCGCTCTTCAACCTGCAAGAGGTCGGCTATATCTATTCGCGCCTGACCAACCCGACGGTCGCGGTGCTGCAAGAGCGGATCGCCACGCTTGAAGGCGGCGTCGGCGCGGTTTGCTGTTCTTCGGGCCATGCGGCCCAGATCATGGCGCTTTTCCCGTTGATGGGGCCGGGCAAAAATATCGTCGCTTCCACGCGTCTTTATGGCGGCACGGTCACGCAGTTCAGCCATACGATCAAACGTTTCGGCTGGTCGTGCAAATTCGTCGATTTCGATGATCCGCAGGCCGTGGCCGATGCGATTGACGACGACACCCGCGCGGTCTTTGGCGAGGCCATCGCCAACCCGGGCGGCTATATCATGGACGTGCGCGCCATTGCCGATGTGGCTGATGCGGCGGGCATTCCGCTGATCATCGACAACACCAGCGCCACGCCGTACCTCTGCCGCCCGATTGAGCATGGGGCCACGCTGGTCGTACATTCCACCACCAAATACCTCACCGGGAACGGCACCGTCATGGGCGGCTGTGTGGTGGATTCGGGCAAGTTCGACTGGTCCGCGAATGACAAATTCCCCTCGCTCAGCCAGCCTGAGGAGGCCTACCACGGGATGAAGTTCCACGAGACCTTCGGCGCGATGGCCTTCACCTTCCACGGCATCGCCATTGGGTTGCGCGATCTGGGCATGACGATGAACCCACAAGCGGCGCATTACACGCTGATGGGGATCGAAACCCTGTCGCTGCGGATGGACCGCCATGTGGAGAATGCGGTGAAGGTGGCCGAATGGCTCGAACAGGACGACCGCGTCGACTACGTCACCTACGCCGGGTTGAAATCCTCGCCCTATCACGACCGGATGCAAAAGGTCTGCCCAAAGGGCGCGGGCGGGCTTTTCACCTTTGCGGTCAAGGGCGGCTATGATGCCTGTGTGAAGCTGGTCAATAGCCTCGATATCTTTAGCCATGTGGCGAACTTGGGCGACACGCGCTCGCTCATCATCCACTCCGCCTCCACCACCCACCGCCAGCTTACGCAAGAGCAGCAGGAAGCGGCGGGTGCCGGGCCAGGTGTGGTGCGGATTTCTATCGGGACGGAAAATGCCGACGATCTGATTGCCGACTTGGATCAAGCGCTGGCCAAAGCCACGGCCTGATCCCACTCCCCGCCGGGATAACCGGCGGGGGTATTTGCGCGGCTTGGCTTATTGCCCCGGCGCAATCGCGAAGGTCATGGAGACCTCGGCCTGCACCTCAACCTCACCTTCGGCCACGGCGCTGTCCATCGCCATGCCCATGCGGGCGGCCTCGAACATCTTGGGCTGGGAATGCGAGTTTTCCGTCATGCGCAGCAGCGTGCCCAGCTTCACCCCCGCGGCCTCGGCCAACTGCCGGGCGCGTTCGGTGGCGTCAGTAACAGCGGCTTTGCGCGCCTCGGCGAGCGCGTCTTTGGGGTCTTGAAGACCAAAGTCCAAACCGTTGAAATCATTTGCGCCCTCGTCGATCACCGCATCCATCATCGCGCCAAGACGGTCCAGATCGCGCACCTTGACGGTCACAGAATTGCCCGCCTCATAGCCGGTGATGCGCGGCGGCGCGCCATCCTCAATAGGGCGACGATCATGCACCGGGCGCAGGTAGAAGCGGCTGGTCTGACGGTCTTTCGCCGCGATGCCCTGCGCGTCAAGCTGGGCGAGGATCGCAGCGACGGCTTCGGTCACCTTGTCCATAGCTGCCTTGGCGCTTGCAGCCTCTTCGGTCACGCCCAAGGTGATCGTTGCCATGTCGGGTGCAGCAGCGACGCTGCCTTGGCCGGTAACAATGATCCCCTGTTCTGGCCCCTGCTGCGCCGAGACCATGCCAGCCCCCGCCATCCACGCCAGTGCCACCCAATTCATCAGTCGCATGTTCGTTCCTTTCCGTGCATCAATGCCCCGCCAGTTGCCCACCGCAAGCCGCCGCTGACAAGCAACTACGGCGCGCGCACCCTTCCCTTGGGCGAACTCCTGCTCTATCCTTTGCAATGACCGCGGCGTGTCTGTAAGTGCGCCCGACCCCATGCTAAAGTCGTCTACGATGAAGCCGAATTTTACCCTCTCCTTGTCGTTCGACGGCATTCGTTTGTTCCACCGTACGGCGGGCGGTTGGCGGCTTGTTGGTGAAGTTGCGCTTGATAGTGCCGACTTGGCTGCGGAATTGGCGGTCTTGCGCAAAACTGCCACGGCGCTTGATTCCGGCGGGCTGCGCAGCCTGCTGCTCATCCCCGACGCACAGATTAAATATCTGACCACAGACACCCCCGGAATGGACCAGCCTGCGCGCCGTGCCGCTGCAGCTGCGGCGCTGGAGGGGGCCACGCCCTATGCAGTTGCTGATCTGGTCTATGATGTCAGCGCTGACGGCGGGCAGACCCATGTGGCCGCCGTGGCGCGCGAAACGCTGGATGAGGCCGAAGCTTTCGCTGTTGAGCATCGGTTCCACCCGGTCAGCTTTGCCGCCGCCCCTGCCGCCCATGCCTTTGCCGGCGCGCCACATTTCGGGGTGACCAAATCCGCGTCAAAGCTTTTGGACCCCGGCGAAACCGTGGAGCCTGAGGCAGAACCGATCGTAATTACCGGCGCGTTGAGCGCGCCCGAGGGGCCAATCGCCGATCTGGCAGAGACGCCGACGGCCGACAAACCCTCAGCAGAACCGGCGCTTGCCGCCCCACCAAACGACACGCCGCCACCGGTTGAAGAAGACCTGCCAGCGTTGGCTACGCCCGAGAAAACGCCAGATGCCGCTGAGCCAGCTGCGCTTAAGGCGACCCCTGCAGAAACGCCTCCGACCATTGATGAGAGGTTGCCGATCCTCGACGCGCCGGTGGAGGACCCCACGACACCGGACGCCGCGCCAGAGGCGGAGCTGGCCCCCACGCCCAAGGGCTCCCCCCCGCCGCTGGAAGAAGGCCTGCCCGAGCTGGATTCCGGTCCTACCGCCAAAGCTCCGCGCGAAGCTTCTGAGCTGGCAACACCACCCATCTCCGGCAGCGTCGCGGCTTCGGCTGCGCCGCTCGCTGCGGCTGCTGGTGCCGAGGCCGCGACACCCACGCCCCCCGCCACCACACCGCCCGAACCATCACGCAAGGTGGATTTTTCAGCACCACCGTCGCGCAGCGCGCCTGCCGCTGGATTTGCAAGCCGCAGTGGTGCGACTGACACAGCGCCAAATCTAGGCGGCGCAAGCCGGGCCACACCGCCGCCCCCGCCTGCCGCCAAGCCGGAACCGACCGTGGCGCCCACGCCCGCGCTCAGCACGCCGTCGCTCCCCGTCGGCGCGCCCTCGCCCGCCGCTGCTCCATTAGTGCCGCAGATGGCCATCGCACCTGCGGCTGCCGCAGCGACGACAGTGGCCGCGACACCCCAGCCCGACAGCAGCTCGCTGACGCCCGATACCCCCGCGTCGACCGGCGCGTTCCTCAGCCGTCGCAAGCCGAAACCAACGCAAGACCGCCGGTCGGCAGGCACCCCGGCCGCCGCCACATCCGAAGCCGACCGGATGACCGTTTTCGGCGCGCGTCGTCGCAACGAAGTGGGCGGCAAGCCACGTTTTCTGGGCCTCATCCTGACAGCGGCGCTTTTGGTGTTCCTCGCCGGCGTCGCCGCATGGGCGTCAATTTTTCTGGACGATGGCAACGCGCTTTCGCGGCTCTTTGGCGATCGCAGCCCGCGCAGCACTGCCGAAGCCTTGGCCCCCGCCGACACCCCCACAGCGGATGACGAGATCGCCGTTCTGCCCCCGGATGAACCAGCAGAACCCGATGCGATTGAAACCGCCGCGTTGGATGCCGGGCTAACCGACGAGGACGGTGCCGTGCTTGACGCGCTGCGCGACCCCGAGCCGCAACCCAGCACCGAGATGACAGAGGCCGAAGTCGACGCCAAATATGCCACCACCGGCATTTGGGCCCGTGCGCCAGACGTGCCCCCGGCCCCTGCAGCGGCCATCGATATTGACGATCTCTACCTCACCAGCATTGACCCGATCAGCACCACGACCGACGCTGTGGCCCTGCCACCCGCCGCTGGTTTTGGCACCGATACGGCACCGGGCGCGGTGAACTCTCCTGTCGCTGCGGGGACGCGCTTTGCGCTGGATGCACGCGGTCTGGTAGCGCCCACGGTGCAAGGTGCGCTTAGCCCCGATGGGCATCTGGTTTACCTTGGCCGCCCCTCGGTACAGCCCCCGGCCACATTGACCCGGCCCGAGGTTGAGCCCGTCGCCCCAGAGGTCGACAACACGTTGGAAGAGGCTCGCCCTCGCACGCGCCCCGAAGATCTGAAAGAGACCACTGAGCGCGCGCAGCTTGACGGTCTGACGCGATCTGAACTGGCTGGCCTGCGCCCACAACTGCGCCCCCAATCTGTTCAGGAAAAGGCTGAAGAGGCGCTTGCGGCTGCCGCCGCGCCTGAAGTGACTATTGATCCCATTGATACCAGCGCCGCCGTCGCCGCCGCCCTTGCACCCCCACCGGCAATTCAGAATGCCACGGAACAGGCCACCACCCAATCGCGCCGCCCCGACACACGGCCCCGCAATTTTGATCGTATCGTAAAGCGCGCTGCACGCAGCCCCGAGCCTGCGCAGGTGGCCAGCGTCGCACCAAAAGCGGTGCAACCCCGCTTCCCGTCGAAAACGTCGGTGGCGAAACAGGCTACAGTGAAAAACGCGATCAATCTGCGGGATGTTAACCTGATCGGGGTCTACGGCAAACCATCGAACCGCCGCGCCTTGGTGCGCCTCAGCAATGGGCGCTACCAAAAGGTTGAGGTCGGCGACCGCATTGATGGCGGCCGGGTGTCAGCGATTGGCGATAGTGAGCTGCGCTATGTCCGCCGGGGCCGCAATGTCGTGCTGAAGATGCCGAACTAAGGCTTCCCTCATCCGTTGACAGAGCTGACTGGACACCAAAAAAGAGGCACCGAAGCGCCCCTTCAGCTCATACCGGATGTGCTTTGATTAAGAAGTCTCAAGCTCGCCGTTGTCGATCTGCTCTTGCTCGATCGATTCAAACAGCGCTTTAAAGTTCCCCTCTCCGAAACCGTCATCGCCCTTGCGTTCGATGAACTCGAAAAAGATCGGGCCAATCACGGTTTTCGAGAAAATCTGCAACAGGATGCGCGTTTCTCCCCCGTCAATCACGCCTTCGCCGTCGATCAGAATGCCGTGCTTTTGCATCCGGTCCAGCGGCTCTTCATGGCCGGCCACGCGATCCTTGCTCATCTTGTAGTAGGTCTCGGGCGGGCCGGGCATGAATTTCAGGCCATTGTCGGCAATCGCATCCGTGGCGTCGTAGATGTCACGCGCGCCCACGGCGATGTGCTGGATGCCCTCGCCATTGTACTTCTTTAGATAGGCCACGATCTGCCCGGTCTCGCCCCGGTCTTCGTTGATCGGGATACGGATACGACCGCAAGGCGAGGTCAGCGCGCGACTGGTGAGGCCAGTGAACTTGCCCGCAATGTCGAAGAACCGGATCTCGCGGAAGTTGAAGAGATCGCCATAGAACTTGAACCACACGTCCATATTGCCTTTGTGCACGTTGTGCGTGAGGTGATCGAGGTAGTAAAATCCAACGCCTTCGGGCTTTGACTTGGCGATCCAGTCGTATTCCCAATTGTAGGGCGAGGTGTCGTAATATTGGTCTACGAAATAGATCAGTGACCCGCCGATCCCCATGATCGCGGGCACGTCCAGCACCTTGCCGTCGCCCTTGTATTCCTCGGCCCCCTGGGCCACCGCATGTGCCAATGCCTTTTGCGCATCGACCACACGCCACCCCATCGAGGGCGCGCAGGGGCCATGATCTTCGACAAAGCGCGCGGCAAAGCTTTCAGGGTCGTGGTTCAGCACATAGGTGATGTCACCCTGCTGCCAAAGCTCGATCTTCTTGGTCTTATGATTGGCGACATGGGCATAGCCCATCTTGGTAAAGACATCGCGCAGCGCCTGCGGGTCGGGGCTGGCAAATTCGACAAACTCAAAACCATCGGTGCCGGCGGGGTTCTCTGCCGTGATGGTCGATTTCGGGGCGTCATGTGGGAAAGGGCCCATGCCAGTCTCCTTTGCTATTGGATTTTACCCACCATACGCCGCCGGCCCTGCGCAGTTTGCGCGTATTGCGGCATACTTCTGGCCATTTTCGCGCGGCTGCCGCATACTGGGTCAAATCTACGCGGGAATTACGCATCATGTTGGATGAAACAGACCGGCGGTTGCTGACGGCGCTGCAAAAGAACGCCCACCTCACGGCCCAAGAGCTGGGTCAACAGCTTAACCTGTCGCCCAGCCAAGCCGGGCGCAGGAGGCAGCGGTTGGAGGCGGACGGCTATATTCGCGGCTACCACGCGCGGCTTGATCCGGTGCGGATGGGGCTGAATGTGCAGGGCTTTGTGCAGGTGCATTTGGGCACCCATGGGCCGGAACATTCGGCCAGCTTCGCGCGGCTTATGGCCACCCGTCCCGAGATTGTGAGCGTCTGGACGATGACAGGGGATGCGGACTATCTGTTGAGGGTCTATTGTGACGATCTGCCGAGCCTTAACAGGCTCATTCACGACGTTCTTCTGCCGCATCAGGCCGTTAGCCGGGTGCATAGTCAGATCGTCATGGACCAACTGAAACAGGACGGGCCGCTGCCCACCTGACCCTGAGAAAGGACCGTAATGGAAGGTTTCTTGTTCCAAGCCTCCGTCTATCTTGCCGCCGCCGTGATCGCCGTGCCGATTGCGGCGCGATTGGGTCTGGGGTCGGTGCTGGGCTATCTTGCCGCGGGCATTCTGATCGGCCCGGTGCTGGGGCTGGTCGGGTCCGAGACCAAGGACGTGCAGCATTTCGCGGAATTCGGCGTGGTGATGATGCTGTTCCTCATCGGGCTGGAGCTGGAACCCCGCGCGCTGTGGGACATGCGGCATAGGTTGCTGGGCATGGGCGGGTTGCAGGTGCTGCTGTCGACGGCGGCCCTGATGGCCATCGCCATGGCCTATGATCAGCCATGGCGCGTGGCGCTGGCGATTGGTCTGACGCTCTCGCTCTCCTCCACGGCGATCGTGCTGCAGACCCTCTCAGAAAAGGGATTGATGCGAACGCAAGGGGGCAGATCCGTCTTCTCGGTGCTGCTGACCCAAGATATTGCGGTGATCCCGATCCTCGCTTTCCTGCCACTGCTGGCAACGGGGCTTGCCGGGGGGATCCTGCCCAACGGGGCCATTTCGCTTGATCCTCAAGAGGTTGAGAACGCCCATCTGAGCGCAGAGGCCAGCCACGCCAATGGCGCGGCCCAAGCTGCCCAAACTTTTGTACAAAGCCTGCCCGGCTGGGGCGTGACACTCGTGACCATCGGGGCCGTGGCAGCGATCATCCTCGTCGGCATCTACCTGACCCGGCCGGTGTTCCGCTACATCCACCTCGCCAAACTGCGCGAGATGTACACGGCGCTGGCGCTGCTGATCGTGGTGGGGATTTCCTCGCTGATGACGGTGGTGGGCCTTTCGCCTGCGCTTGGCGCTTTCCTTGCCGGTGTGGTCTTGGCCAGCAGCGAGTTTCGCCATGAGCTAGAGACCGACCTTGAGCCTTTCAAAGGGCTGCTCTTGGGGCTTTTCTTTATCACCGTGGGCGCGGGCATTAACTTTGTCCTGCTCTTCGAAAAACCGCTGATCCTGATCTCCATGGCGCTGTTGGTCATCATCGTCAAAGCACTGATCCTGATGGGGCTGGGGCGTCTGTTCCGCCTCAAAGGGCGCGATGGCTGGCTGTTTACATTGGCACTGGCACAGGCCGGTGAGTTTGGTTTCGTGCTGGTCAGCTTCTCCCTCGCCACCGGGGTCATGCCGGACCCGATTGCCGAGACGCTGCTGCTGGTGGTGGCGCTGACCATGCTGATCACGCCTTTGCTCTTCATCCTCTATGATCTCATCAGCAAGCGGCTTGATGACAGCAGCCCCATCGTCGCGGATGAGATCGACAGCAGTGGGCCTGTGATCATCGCGGGCGTGGGTCGGTTTGGGCAGATGGTGAACCGCATGGTGCAGGCCAGCGGTTTCGCCACCGTCGTGTTGGACCACAACCCCGAAACCATCGCCGTCATGCGCCGCTTTGGTTTTAAAGGATTTCTGGGCGACCCGACACGGCCTGACATTTTGCGCAAGGCCGGGCTACAGGATGCCAGCGTGCTGGTGGTGGCGCTAGATGATCCGAAGGCAGCAGTGTCGCTGATTTCCTACGCCCGTAAGGAGAACCCATCCCTGCATATCGTCACCCGCGCGCGCGACCGGACAGAGGTGTACCGTCACTATCAAGCCGGGGCCGATGATATCGTCCGCGAGATGTTCGACAGCTCCCTGCGTGCAGGGCGCTATGTGCTGGAAAATATGGGGCTTTCAGGATTCGAGGCCAGCGAAGCACAAAAGCTTTTCTACGCCCATGACCGCGCCTCGGTTCGCGAATTGGCAGCCCTTTGGCGGCCCGATGTACCGCCCTCGCAGAACGCGGCCTATGTCGCCCGCGCCAAAGAGTTGCAAAAAGACCTAGAGACGGCCTTTTTGAACCTGGGCGAAGACAAAGCCAAGAATAGTACCTAATGCGGCGGCCCTCTGGGGCCGTCTAGGGCCGTACTATGCGTCGCTGACGCCCGCTTCGGCAAAGGTCGCCATGCCCGCGTGACAGGCCAGCGCGGTCTTTAGAATGCCAATCGCCAGCCCCGCGCCAGACCCCTCCCCAAGCCGCAGGTTCAGCTGAAGCAACGGCTCTTTGGCCAGCGCTTCCAGCAATCGGCGGTGCCCGCTCTCAGAACTAAGGTGCCCCGCCACGGTGTGGTCAAGCGCGCCGGGCGCGCTGCGCGCAAGGCACAGCGCCGCAGCACAGCAGATAAAGCCGTCAAGGATCACCGGAATGCGCAATTGCCGTGCGCGGGCCATGGCCCCGGCCATCCCTGCCAACTCGCGGCCACCCAACCGGCGCAGTGTCTCCAACCCGTCACCCTTATCTGCGTGCAGCGTGATTGCTTCGGTCACCACCTCTGTCTTAAGTGTAAGCCCCGCATCATCCACACCGGTGCCCCGTCCGGTCCAAAACTCAGCCCCTCCGCCCAAAAGCGCACCGGCGAGAGCCGCCGCAGATGTGGTATTGGCGATGCCCATTTCGCCCACCACCAGCAAGTCTGCATCAGCGTCAACCGCCTCCCAACCGGCGCGCAGGGCATCGACGAGTTCGGCCTCATCCATCGCAGGTTCGGCGGTGAAGTCTTTGGTGGGCACCTCGAGCGACAGAGGCACCACATCAAGGCTGGCCCCATTCACCCGCGCGATCTGGTTAATTGCCGCCCCGCCGTGCTGGAAGTTCGCCACCATCTGGGCTGTCACCTCAGCCGGAAACGCTGATACGCCCCGCGCTGCAACGCCGTGATTGCCCGCAAAAATGATGATCTGCGGCGCTGAAATCTCGGCCCGTGCGCCGCCACGCCAACCGCGATACCAGATCGCCAAATCCTCTAGTCGGCCCAGTGCTCCGGGGGGTTTGGTAAGGATGCCGTCATGGGCCCGCGCCTCTTCCATCGCGGCGCCGTCACAGTCGGGCATGGACCGCAGAAGGCTGCGAAATTCGGTAAGATTGGCGAAAGACGTGGTCATATGCGGCCCTTTGCGGATTGATATTTAACCGTTTCTAGCCTTAGCCTGTCGGCGCTGAAAGTGCCGAAGGGGCGAATTTATGGCCATTCCCGACATCTCCGCCCTGAGACACGCCTTTCGCGCGCGCGACATCGCTGTGGCCTTTGCTTTGCTGACCCGCCTGCCCCTGCCCCATTTTCATTTTGAAGCCGAAGTTCACCGCCCGCCCGCACGCAGCGCTTGGGCCTATCCGCTGGTCGGCATTGTGTTGGGACTTATTGCAGGCGGCGTAGGGCTGGCGCTGACACGGATGGGCGCAACCCCGCCGCTCGCCGCTGCTTTCGTTCTGATCACCACGGTCATGCTCAGCGGCGCGATGCATGAAGACGGTCTGGCGGATTGTGCCGATGGGTTTTGGGGCGCTTGGACGGCGGAAAAACGGCTGCGCATTATGAAAGACAGCGTGATCGGCACTTACGGCGTTGTGGCGCTGGTTCTGTCGCTGCTGTTGCGGTGGTATCTGATCAGCGAATTGATCACCGACGGTGCGCTTGTCTGGGCGCTTGTCATCGCCTCCTGTGGCTCGCGCGCCGCGATGGTCTGGGTGATGGACAGCCTGCCCACCGTGCGCCGCGACGGGCTGTCAGATCGCACAGGCCGACCCGGTGAATTGGCCACAGCTGTGGCGGTGCTGATCGGAGTGGTGGTGATCGTGGTGGCGCCGGTCTATTCCGCTTGGCGTTTGGTGCTGTTAGGGCTGGTTGGGGCGCTGGTGGTGCGGCAGATCGCCAAACGCAAGATCGGCGGGCAGACCGGCGATGTGCTGGGCGCGACTCAACAGGTGACAGAGATTGCCATGTTAATCGGTTGCCAGATGATGGCCTATGGCTGGCAGGCCATTCCCTAAAAAAAAACCGCGCCCCCTAAAGGGACGCGGCATGTTCTTAAACTTGTGCGTCTTTAGGCCGCAACGCGGCTTTCCAGCACATCGCCGACTTGCTTTGCCGCAGCAAGCTCATCCCCGCCAGAGACGGCCGCCACTTCGCGGGTCAGACGCTCAAGCGCGGCTTCATAAAGCTGACGCTCGGAATAGCTCTGCTCGCGCTGATCGTCGGTGCGGTGCAGGTCGCGCACAACCTCTGCAATGGCGATCAGGTCGCCAGAGTTGATCTTTTGCTCATACTCCTGCGCGCGGCGCGACCACATGGCGCGCTTGACCTTGGCCTTCCCTTTGAGGGTCTTCATCGCATGGTTGATCACGTCAGGCGTCGACAGTGCGCGCATGCCGATTTCGGTCGCCTTATGCGTGGGCACCCGCAGGGTCATCTTGTCTTTTTCAAAGGAAATCACGAACAGCTCCAGCGCGATGCCGGCCACTTCCTGCTCCTCGATCGAGACGATCTGGCCCACGCCATGCGCAGGGTAGACAACGAACTCATTCGGGCGGAAATCAAGCTTCTTCGATTTGGTCATATAGATCGCTCCTTGGCGCGCGGGGGATGCCCCGCAATTAACTCATACACCTGAACAACACGTCAAAACGCATACGAAGCACCGCCAGAGCGGCTTGCGTTCGGGTGCGTCTGATCTAGAAATGTGAGGTCAACCTTGGCAGCAGGGTCGAAACATTATCAGGCTCGTGTGTTACAGCTTGAGAACATCATAGCACATAATCACGCCATCCGAAAGCTATCCCAAGGTCAACTTGGTGAATTTCCTGACAATTCAGCAGTTTAGCTGAAGATCCAAGTGTTATTCAAACGCAACAAAGGCCGAATCAGCAAAAAATCAGCCGCCTTCGCCCGGCTTTTCTGAGAAAAGCTCCATCTTGCCCTCTTTGCCGTCCATCTCTTCTGCGGCCGGCAATGGGTCTTTTTTGGTGATGATGACGGGCCAAAGCTCGGAATATTTGCGGTTAAACTCAACCCATTTTTCCATGTCCGGCTCTGTATCCGGGCGGATCGCATCGGCAGGGCATTCGGGCTCGCAGACGCCACAATCGATGCATTCATCGGGATGAATGACCAACATGTTTTCACCTTCGTAGAAGCAATCCACCGGACATACTTCGACGCAGTCGGTGTATTTGCAGGCGATGCAGGCGTCGTTCACGATATAGGTCATGCGGGAAACTCTGGCTGGGTGTG
This sequence comes from Sulfitobacter indolifex, assembly GCF_022788655.1. Taxonomy (NCBI): domain Bacteria; kingdom Pseudomonadati; phylum Pseudomonadota; class Alphaproteobacteria; order Rhodobacterales; family Roseobacteraceae; genus Sulfitobacter; species Sulfitobacter indolifex. The sequence continues at coordinate 2,182,443 of NZ_CP084951.1, forward strand.
TGGGGGACTAGCTAAACCGGGGGGCGGGATCATTCAAGGTGGCGTGCCTTAGAAAGATCAAGCTGCCTACGGTCACGCTTGGTCGGGCGGCCCTTTCCTTCAAAACCGGGATTTTCGGGCTGTCTGTCCTTTGGTTTCGGCTGTGGTGGGGACAGATCGGTGTAGAGCATCTGCGCCTCGGGTGCGGGACCACGGCGCTGGCCAATGGCCTCGATCTGAATGACGCGGACATGATCGCCCTGCGTGAAGGTCAGCACGTCACCGGGGCCGACATTGCTGGCGCGTTTTTGGGTGGGGGTGCCGTTGATGCGAACCGCGCCGCCCGCCACCTGAGCGGCAGCGAGCGAGCGGGTTTTGAAAAAGCGGGCGTGCCACAGCCATTTGTCGAGCCGTAGTTTCTCGCCCGCCGTCACTTACTTGTCGTCCTTCAGCCCCATAAGTGCTGCGGCAAAGGGGTTGTCAGGATCGATCTGCTTTTCCTTGCGCGGCGGACGGGCCGAGAAGTTCTGCGATTTGGCACCCTGCTCACCGCCGGGCTTGCGCCCTTTGCCTTTGCCGGGCTTGCCACGGGGCTTGCCTTGGCCCTGATTGCGGTCACCGCCGCGACGGCCTCCACCAGCATTCCCACGCGGGCTGCGCGCCCATGTGAAGACATAGTAGGTCTCCATCTCAGGCCCGGCGACATCGGCGTCGGGTGCTGTGCCTTGCGGGATTTCTTCCGCTGGTACTTCAGGGATGGCGGCCTCTACCTCAGTGTCCTCTGCCGCGACATCGGCCATGGGCGCGATACCATCATCGGGCATCTGTGCCACATCACCGGGGCGGTCATCTGGGTTCACCTCATCCGACGGGGTCTCGATAATACCGCCTGCAGGTTCTTCCGCCGCCACGTCCATGATCGGCTTATCGGCCGCGTCATCAGCCGCGAGGTCACTGTCGAGCTTTTCAGGGACGTTGGTGTCGGCGGAGGCATCCATCGCGTTATGGCTGCCGTCTTTGGGCATCACCACGTCGACAGGCTTCACCTTTGTACGCTCAACTTTTTCGGCCTTATAACCAAGGCCTTCCATCAAATCAGCGAACTGCTCAAGCGTCATGCCCGTGATCGAGAGCATATCAGGCTTGGCCTCAAACCCACCGCGGGAATCTTCGGCGCGCAGCATGTCGGCCAGACGCTCAAGCATGTCGATGCGGATCGCGCGTTTGCCCGCGTTGCGGTAACCCGACATCGTGTCGGCGCCCGCAGGAGCATCGGCCTCGACCGGAATGGTGACCAGACCGGGGGGCGGAGATTCGGGGAATTCGCTCAAGTCTTTGCTCAGCGACCACAGCACCAGACGCAGACGGGTCGGCGCGGGCTTGAGCATCAGCGGCATAAAGATCGTGAACTGACCAAAGCGAATGCCATGCTTGCGCAGTGCGCCACGGGCGTCTTGATCCAGCGATTTTACGTCCTCAGCCACCTGTGCGCGCGGCAGGATGCCGAAATTTTCCACCAGTTGGAAAGCAAAGCCACGGGCCAGCCCGGTCATGGTCTCGTCTTTGCTGAGCGCCAAGAGCGGCTCGAACAAGGCGGCGATCTTGCGGTCGATGAAATGCTGCAACCGGCGTTTGACCTTCTCAGCCACTTCGGGTCCGGCGATGTCATCAACAAAGACCTCAACCTGCGGCTTCAGCGCGTCGGACCCGGCGGTAAGCTTGCCCACCGCGGCACTGCCCCACATGAGGCCACCCTGCTCGGTGAAATCAATCTCGGTATCGGGCGCGTTGTAGAACCGATCGGCGCGCAGATGGAACTGCGGAGCCAAGGCCTGCAAGGCTGCGGTCTTCACCGTCTTGTCCTCGGCCGCGCCTGCGCCCTTGTCCACCCGAAAGCGGAACCCGTCCAGCTTGCCTACAAATTCACCTTCAACGGTGACTTCACCGGTCTCGTTTACATCGGCCACCATGGCTTCCTTCTGTCCAAGCCGGCGCAACAATACGGATGTACGCCGATCTACAAATCTTTGAGTCAAACGCTCGTGCAGAGCGTCCGACAAGCGGTCTTCTACGACACGCGTCGTGTCGCGCCAATGGCTTTCGTCCTTCGTCCAGCCCTTGCGCTGCGCAACGTAGGTCCATGTGCGGATAAACGCGAGTCGTTTGGATAACGCATCAATGTCCCCATCGGTTCGATCAATTCTCTTGATTTGTCGTGCGAGCCAATCGTCAGGGATGTATCCGCGCTGATGCAGGTCGTTAAAAATAGTCTCCAAAAGCCCCGCATGTTCGGCATGGCTGATGCCGCGAAAGTCGGGAATTCGGCAAACATCCCAGAGCAACCGCACCGAAGCGCCATCCGTGGCGCGGGCAAAAACTTCGTCGACCTGCGCAAGCGCTTTCAGAGCCTTTAGATCGTCGGACTCGCGGGCCCGGACCAGTCGTTCATCTTCCGGCGGCATTTCCAGCGTCTGGATCAGTCGGTCGATACTGCCAAATTGCAGCGCGTGGTTGCGCCAGTTCACCTTGTTCTGCGGGGTGAAATTATGGTCCATGATTGCCCGCGCCACCCCGTCATCAAGCGCAGGCGCATCGCCGGTGGTGCCAAACGTGCCAGACTTGAACCCGCGCCCTGCCCGGCCCGCAATCTGCGCCAGCTCATTCGGAGCTAAGGGACGCATCCGCCGCCCGTCGAATTTGCTGAGCGCCGAAAAGGCCACGTGATCGACATCAAGGTTAAGCCCCATCCCGATCGCGTCGGTAGCGACCAAATAGTCGACCTCACCATTTTGATACATCTCTACCTGCGCATTGCGCGTACGTGGCGAAAGCGCGCCCATCACCACCGCTGCACCACCCTTTTGGCGGCGGATCAGCTCGGCGATGGCATATACATTCTCAACCGAAAACCCCACGATTGCGCTGCGCGGCTTCATCCGGCTTATCTTTTTCTGACCAGAATAGACCAATTCGCTCATCCGGTCGCGGCGCATGAAATCGACACCCGGAACCAGTGCCGCGATGGTGCCGCGCATGGTGTCTGACCCCATGAACAGCGTCTCATGCAGGCCACGCGCCCGCAGCAAGCGGTCGGTGAACACATGGCCGCGCTCGGGGTCGGCGCAGAGCTGGATCTCATCAATGGCCACGAAATCCGCGCCCATCTCTTGGGGCATCGCCTCAACCGTGCAGACCCAGTACTGCGTGCGCGGCGGCACGATCCGCTCTTCGCCCGTAACCAGCGCCACGACCGACGGCCCGCGCGCCTTGACGATCCGGTCATAAACCTCACGCGCCAACAGCCGCAGCGGCAGGCCGATCACCCCGGTCCGATGCGCCAGCATCCGCTCGATTGCATAGGTCGTCTTGCCGGTATTTGTCGGGCCGAGAACGGCCACGACGCGCTTGTTGCCTGCCACCTGTTTATCCTTGAATTAAAGCTCGCGTCCGATGCCGTCCCGGCGCAGCCCCTCAAGGGCCGACCGAGCGTCATCGTGATGCGGGTTGAGGGCGAGCGCCCTGCGGTACAGCTCCGCCGCGCGGCCCAGATCTCCAAACTCCTGCAGCATTACGGCAAGGCCGAAGATCGCGTTATAATTGTCGGGGTTCAGCGCCAGCGTCCGCTCCAGATCATCCAGCGCGGGACCGTAGAGGTCAGCCCCATAATAGGCCTGCGCCCGCGTATGAAACCCTTCGGCAAAATCGGGGGCATGGTCGGTCAGCGCCGTCAAATGCTCTATCGCCTGCCGCGGATCACCGTCCGCCATGGCCTCCCGCCCGCGCGCCAATAGCAAATCCATCGCAGCCGAGCCTGACCGCTGCCAATACGCCTCAATCTCATGAGCGATTCTGGGGGCTTCGGCGGCAGGTGCCTTGCGCAGCTTTTGCATAAGCTCTGGCGGGGCCATTTCGGCCACGGCCATGCCCGCAAGCAACACAAAGCTACCAACTGCCGCAACGGTATGTTTGAGGTTGACGGGTATGATGCGCATAACAAAACTGAATGTAACAGGCTGCCGCCGCAATTCCAGACGTAGCGGGGCCAAATGCCAAAAAAGGGCGAGCGATGAGCGATATTGTGAACGAAGCGGTTGTAGTGCTGAACGAAAAGCTGGCCGGAAGCGATTTTGACGGCACAGCCAAGTTCGACATCGAAGGTGAAGGCACCGTGATGATGGACGAAAACGGCGCTCGCGCTGCGGATGAAGAAGCCGACGTGACGCTCACCGCCGACGCGGAAACCTTTCAGTCGATCCTTGAGGGTGACACCAACCCGACATCCGCTTTCATGACCGGCAAGCTCAAGATCGACGGCGACATGGGCATGGCGATGAAACTTGCGGCTGTACTCGGCTGATGCCATTGGACCCGGCCCCGCTTTTCACCGATATCGCCCCCGGACCAGAGGGGGGCCAAGCCCATTGGGTAGAGACATCGGATGGCAAGCGGATCAGGCTGGGTCATTGGCCACTGGCAGGCGCGCGGGGCACGGTATTGCTGTTCCCCGGGCGCACCGAATACATTGAAAAATACGGGTTTTGTGCCGCCGAACTTGCGCGGCGCGGGCTTGCCACCATGGCGATTGACTGGCGCGGCCAAGGCCTGTCCGACCGGATGCTCCCAGATGCGCGCATCGGTCATGTAGATGCCTTTAGTGACTATCAAAAAGACGTGGCCGCCATGCTGCGCGCGGCACGCAGTCTTAACATGCCGCGCCCCTACTTTTTGCTCGCGCATTCCATGGGCGGCTGTATCGGCCTGCGCGCTGTGATGGAGGGGCTGCCTGTGCAGGCCGTCGCTTTCACTGGCCCGATGTGGGGCATCTATGTCGCGCCGCGACTGCGCACTTTGGCGTGGTCTTTGGCGCAGCTTATGCCGCGAGTCGGTCACGGCCACCGCCTGCCCCCGGGCACCAGGATCGAAGCCTACCCGGCAATCGCCCCTTTCGAAGATAATCTACTGACCACCGATCCGCAGATGTACGAGATGATGCGCAATCAACTGGCCGCGCACCCTGAGCTCAGCCTCGGCGGACCTAGTTTTGTCTGGTTGCGAGAGGCGCTGACCGAAACAAAGCATCTCGCCGGTCGCGCGGCACCGAACATCCCATGCGTTACTTACCTGGGCAGCAATGAACGCATCGTCGCCACAAACCGGGTCCACGCGCGGATGGCGCAGTGGAAAGGTGGCCGATTGGAGATCGTTGAGGGCGGTGAGCATGAAGTGCTGCTAGAGACCCCAGAGCTGCGCAAACCCATCTTTGATGGGCTGGAGAAGCTCTACCTCGGCAATATATCTGGCTAACACACACTGCGCCCCGCGTCATTTTCCTGTGCAATCGGCCCGCGCCGCCTAGATTGCTTTGAATGACACGCGAACCCGTCCTCACCTTCACCGAAAACGGCATCTACTGCGCTGCCGGGGATTTCTATATCGACCCTTGGCGCCCTGTTGATCGGGCGTTGATTACCCATGGCCACGCGGACCATGCGCGCGACGGGATGGGCCGCTATTTGGCCACCCATGCCGCCCTGCCCGTCATGCGCCACCGCTTGGGCGAGATCACGGCCGAGGGCATCGCTTACGGCGAGCAGCGGATTATCGGCGGGGCGACGGTATCTTTTCACCCCGCAGGCCATGTGCCGGGCAGTGCGCAGATCAGGGTAGAGGTGGCCGGCGAGGTGTGGGTGGCATCGGGCGACTACAAGGTCATCAACGACGGCATGTCCGAACCCTTTGAGCCGGTCAAATGCCATCATTTTATTACCGAAAGTACCTTTGGCCTGCCGGTCTTTCGCTGGGCAGCGCAGGCGGATGTGGCGGCTGACCTCAACACTTGGTGGGCTGCCTGTGCGGCGGCAGGAAAGACAGCGTTTTTAGGTGCCTATTCGTTAGGCAAGGCGCAGCGCCTGCTGTCAATGCTGGACCCGGATGTCGGGCCCATTTTGACGCATACAGCGGTCGAAAACACCAACGCCGTGCTGCGAAGGCAAGGCATTACTTTGCCCGACACCACCCTCGTCACGCCCGAGCTTGCGCCCAAAGAGCACCCCGGTGCGCTGGTACTGGCCCCGCCGTCGGCGCTCGGGAGTCAATGGGCGCGGCGGTTTGGGGCGCAGGAAAGCGCATTTGCATCCGGATGGATGGCCCTGCGCGGGGTCCGCAGGCGGCGCGCAGGCGACCGGGGGTTTGTGATCTCTGACCATGCCGACTGGCCCGGGCTGCTCTGGGCGATCCGCGAGACAGAGGCAGAAAACATATATGTGACACATGGTTACACGGATATCTTCGCGCGATACCTTAACGACCAAGGCTGGAATGCCCAAGTGGTGCCGACCCAGTTTGACAGCGACGGAGGCGATAGCGAATGAAGGATTTCGCCGCCCTCTTTAACGCCGTGGACCAGACCACCAAAACCACCGTCAAGGTCGCAGCCTTGGCCGAATATTTCACCACCGCCGCAGAGGATGACCGGCTCTGGACTGTGGCGCTGTTTTCTGGGCGCCGTCCGAAACGGGCGGTGACGACAACTCGGCTGCGTGAATGGGCGTCTGAGGCTTCGGGTGTGCCGCTTTGGCTATTTGAAGACAGCTATGCCATTGTCGGTGATCTGGCTGAGACCATTGCACTGGTCCTGCCGCCCGTGGACAGCGACGACACCGGCACGCTGACCTCATGGATCAACGCCCTGCGCGAATTGAAGGATGAGGACGACGCCGCGCGCAAAGCCTTCGTTCTTTCGGCGTGGCAACAGCTTGGCGGCACTGAGCGGTTCCTGTTCAACAAACTCATCACCGGCAGCTTTCGCATTGGCATCAGCCAGAAGCTGATGACCCGCGCATTGTCACGCGCCACGGGCAAGCCAGAGCCAGAGATGGCGCATCGCTTGATGGGCAACTGGCACCCCGATGACGTAACGTGGCACAGCCTGATCGAGGCTGAGGATGCCAGCGCCGACGCCTCGCGCCCCTACCCCTTTTACCTCGCCTATGCTTTGGAGGACGGACCAGAGGCGCTTGGCGATCCGACCGATTGGCGCGCCGAGTGGAAATGGGATGGCATCCGGGGCCAATTGATCCTGCGCGACGGCGATTACTTTGTATGGTCGCGCGGCGAAGAACTGATGACCGACCGCTTTCCCGAACTGGCCCGCGCCGCCGATCATATGCCGCCCGGCACGGTGCTGGACGGCGAGCTGCTGGTTTGGCAGCCGGGGGCCGAGTTTCCTTCGTCCTTCAACGCCTTACAATCTCGCATTGGCCGCAAGACCGTGCCGAAAAAACTGCTGAAAGAAGCGCCGGTCATCTTACACGCCTATGATCTGCTGGAATGGCAGGGCGAAGACATCCGCGCGCGCCCCTTTGCCGAACGCCGGGCGCTTTTGGAACAGGCCAGCGCCGATCTGCCCGAAGACGCACCGATCCGCCTGTCCCCGCAGCACCAGTTTAGCGATTGGTCTGCCCTTGCCGATCTGCGCGACACAGCGCGCGAGGCGCAGGCCGAAGGGCTAATGCTCAAACGCGCCGACAGCCCGTATCTCTCGGGCCGCAAGAAGGGCGATTGGTGGAAATGGAAGCTTGACCCGCTGACCATTGATGCGGTGATGATCTATGCGCAATCCGGCTCAGGCCGCCGTGCGAACCTGTTTACTGATTTCACGTTCGCGGTCTGGAATGGCAATGATCTGGTGCCGTTCACCAAGGCGTATTCTGGCCTGACGGATGCCGAGTTCCGCTCCATCACCGCATGGGTGCGCAAGAACACGCTACAACGCTTTGGCCCCGTGCGGCAGGTCACGCCGCATCATGTGTTTGAAATCGCCTTCGAAGGTATTCAGCCCAGTCCACGTCACAAGTCCGGCGTTGCCCTGCGCTTTCCGCGCATGTTGCGCTGGCGTAAAGACAAGCCGCTGCAAGAGGCGAACACCCTCGATGATCTGAAAGAGATGCTGCGGATTTACGGGTAGGTTGTCCCGGCCCGCCCGGAGGCATAGATGTGACGAAACGCAAAAGAGGTACACCGATGTTTCAGCTTCCCTTCCCGCTTTACGATGCCAACGCCAGCGCCGGGGGCAAAGACCTCGGTAATCTGCCGGAATGGGATTTGAGCGACCTTTACACCAGTGAGGACGCCGCGGAGCTTAAACGCGATCTGGACTGGCTGGAGGAAGCCTGCGCGAGCTTTGCCGCTGATTATGAAGGCAAACTGGCCGAATTGGATGCCAAGGGACTGCTCGACTGTGTGCTGCGCAATGAGAAAATCAATCAGGTCGCGGGGCGCATCATGTCCTACGCTGGCCTGCGGTATTACCAGCAGACGACGGACTCTGGCAGGGCCAAGTTCATGTCTGACATGCAAGAAAAGATCACTGATTATACGACGCCGCTGGTCTTCTTCACGCTGGAATTAAACAAGCTGCCCGACGATCATCTGGCTGATCTGCTGAACCAAGACCCCGATTTGGCACGCTACAAGCCGGTCTTTGACCGCATCCGCGCAATGAAACCTTATCAACTGTCCGACGAGATGGAGAAATTCCTGCACGATCTGGGCGTGGTTGGTGACGCATGGGAGCGGATGTTCGACGAAACCATTGCCGGGCTCGAGTTTGAGGTCGATGGTGAGACGTTGACCATCGAAGGCACGTTGAACCTGCTGACCGACCCCGACCGCGCCAAACGCGAGGCTGGTGCTCGTGAACTGGCCGAGGTGCTGGGCGCAAACATCCGCACCTTTGCCCGCGTTCACAACACGCAGGTCAAAGAGAAAGAGGTCATGGACCGCTGGCGCGGGATGGAGACACCGCAGACCGGGCGGCACCTGAGCAACCATGTGGAGCCGGAGGTTGTCGAAGCGCTGCGCAATGCAGTGGTGAATGCTTATCCAAAGCTTAGCCACCGCTACTATGAGTTAAAGCGCAAGTGGCTGGGCCTCGACGTGATGCAGGTGTGGGACCGCAACGCGCCGCTGCCGATGGAAGACCCCAAAGTGGTGAACTGGGCACAAGCCGAAGAAACCGTGATGGAGGCCTATACCGCCTTTGACCCGCGCATGGGTGAACTGGCGAAACCGTTCTTCACTGACGGCTGGATCGATGCCGGCGTGAAACCCGGCAAAGCGCCCGGCGCTTTTGCACACCCGACGGTCACCAACGTGCACCCCTATGTGATGCTGAACTACTTGGGCAAACCGCGCGACGTGATGACACTGGCCCATGAGCTGGGCCACGGCGTGCATCAGGTGCTGGCCGCCGACCAGGGCGAAATGCTGTCATCGACCCCGCTGACCTTGGCTGAAACGGCATCTGTCTTCGGCGAGATGCTCACCTTCCGCAAGATGCTCGACAAGGCCAAAACCCAAGCCGAACGCAAAGTGCTGCTGGCGGGCAAAGTCGAAGACATGATCAACACAGTCGTGCGCCAGATCGCCTTTTATGACTTCGAATGCAAACTGCACGAAGCACGGCGCGGGGGCGAGCTGACACCAGATGATATCAACGCATTGTGGATGTCGGTGCAGGCAGAAAGCCTTGGACCTGCGTTTGAGTATATGGACGGCTATGAGACCTTCTGGGCCTATATCCCACACTTCGTGCACTCCCCCTTCTATGTCTATGCCTATGCCTTTGGCGACGGCCTGGTGAACGCGCTTTATGCGGTCTATGCCGCAGGCGAAGAAGGCTTTGAAGACAAGTACTTCGACATGTTGAAAGCGGGCGGATCAAAGCATCACAGAGAGCTTTTGGCGCCCTTCGGCCTTGATGCCTCTGACCCTGCATTCTGGGACAAAGGTCTTTCAATGATCTCGGATATGATCGATGAGCTTGAGGCGATGGAATAACGCCACGCCCACAAATTGGTGAGGGTCACAGGCTGGCCCTCACCGCACTCCAGCGGCCAAAGCAGCTGCGCCTATTTTAGTTGGCTGTCTTTCGATCCACGCCGATTGATCCCGCCGCGCATCTGCTTTTGGTCGTCACGTTCCCGCACGCAGTCAATACACAGCTTTACCCCCGGCAATGCGATGCGCCGCGCTTCGGGGATCGGCTCTTCGCATTCGGCACAATGGGTCAGACTTTCGCCCACCTGCGCACGGCGGGCCTTCATCCGTGCCAGTTCGTCCGAGATTGACGCTTCAATTTGCTCGCTTACAGCGCCGTCGCGCGCCCATCCACCTGCCATGTTACGCCCTCCAGTTAGGGAATTACTGCTTGATCTTGATTGATATGGTTCCCGCGCCCCTCACGTCACGCTTTATTCGCGTTGGGCGGGAGACTACGCTTCGCTCAATTTATCAGATGGGACGGGACATGCGCATTATCAAGATCATCCTCGCCGGGCTGCTGGCGGTCGTTTTGCTGGCGGTCATCGGCTTTTTTGCCTTTGCCCCAGCCTTTGTCGAAAAGTCCCGCAATGCGGTGGCTGTGCATGATCCCTACCCCGTGTCTGATGCCGCCCGCGCCCTGCATGACCAGCTGATCGTCGGCGATTGGCACGCCGACCCCTTGTTGTGGAACCGCGATCTCAGCCAGCGGGGGGATTATGGTCAGGTCGATGTGCCCCGGCTGATCGAGGGCGGCGTGGCGCTGCAAGTCTTCACCGCTGTTACAAAATCTCCCGCCGGGCAGAATTACGACAACAACTCGGCCGACGCCTTCGACAACATCACCGCATTGGCGGTCGGGCAGCTTTGGCCGTTCCGTACGTGGAACAGCCTGCTCGAGCGCGCGCTTTATCAGGCGGAGCGTTTGCATAAGGTCGAAGCGGCCCTGCCCGACACATTCCGGATCATTCGCACCCGCGCCGATCTCGACGCTTTGCTGACGGACCGCGAAGCTGGCAGTGCAGTTGTCGGCGGCATACTGGGCATCGAAGGCGCCCACCCGCTGGAGGGGAAGCTTGCAAACCTCGACCTGATTGAAGCCGCCGGGCACCGTGTCATCGGGCTGCATCACTTTTTTGACAATGAGCTTGGCGGATCGCTTCACGGGCAAGGCAATCACGGACTAAGCGACTTTGGCCGCGCCGTGGTGGCCGAGGTGGCCAAACGCGGCTTGGTCCTTGATCTTGCCCATTCCAGCCCGCAAGTCGCCCAAGATGTGCTTGAAATGACGGACATACCCCTCGTTGTGAGCCACACTGGCGTCCGCGCGCATTGCGATGTCAAACGCAACTTTCCCGATGCGTTGATGCAAGAGATCGCCGCCACGGGCGGTGTGATTGGCATGGGCTATTGGGATGAGGTCGCTTGTGGCGATATTCGGCCAGCCGGGATCGCCAAGATGATTGTCAAAGCGGTTGAGGTGGTCGGGATCGATCATGTCTCGCTTGGCTCTGACTTCGACGGGTCGGTTGCCACTGCGTTTGACACCTCAGAGATGCCCGCGCTGACACAGACACTGATGGACGCCGGCTTGACCGAAACTCAAATCCGCAAGGTCATGGGGGGAAACATGCTGCGCGTGCTGCGGGCCCGATTGAAATGATCTGCTATAAAAAACACCCCCAAAAGGGGGTGCAGTTGTTGGGAATTGGGCCGTAAATTACGCAGCGCGCAGGGTGGTATCTCCCTTATTCAGCCGGTCAAACATGACGGATATGCTGACAGCTCTCTGCACGAGCCGTTCGCGAAATTCTTGACGTTGGCCGATGCCGCGCGAAGGCACGCTGGTGAGCAAGCAAACGGTGCGCGGTGGCGCTGAAGGATGGGACGAATAGGTTACTTCAACCATCGCCTCGACCTTGCCGAAGTCACGGTCGTAACGGACACTCAGGAAGCGTGCTTCGATTACCTTATAGGCCAAAGTATGCGCATCGAGCGGGCTTGAGACGAGAACGGGATCATAGGTGCGTCGGCGCCGGATAATGTCCCCTGCGGTGAGGGTGGCGATTTTTGCAGATGATTTTTGGGCGATAGGGCTGATAAACATGTGTGATCCTCTTCTCTCGTCGTCCGTTTTTTCTCGTCGTCCGGTGTGACTTCCCTTCTTCAGGGTGGTTGCTGTTCCTAGAAGGCGTCGCGGTCTACCCAAGCTGTATACATGTTGTCGCGGCCAATTAAGGCAGGAATGTGGCAAGAAATTGCAGACAATGGGGCATTCGTATAATTCGAGATATTTTTTTCACGGATTTTAACCGATTGCGCGCTTTACGAGACTTTATCTCTGTCTAGAAGCCAGTTTTCCTGCAGTTGATTTTCAATTGCCTCGTGAAAATGTTCACGCACCAATGCCACAGCGGTGGCTGCAGGCAGCCCTGCCCCCATCAGCAGCCATGCCGCAATAAGCCCACTGCGGCCCGCCCCATACTGACATGACAGAGCGACGGCCTCTCCCGCGTCCAGCGCTTGCTCAAACCGAGCACGATGTTCGGGCCACCTACGCAGGAACGCCTCCCCCGGAACATTGAAATCTTCGATCGCCGCGAAATGTATCTCTAGGCCAACCTGCTGAGAAATATCAGAGATTAGTGAAAATGCACCATTGGGAAGCTCTTCTTCTTCGGTGAGAACCAAAAACTGCCGGGCACCGACAGCGCGTAGTCCTTTCAGGGTTTCCGTCATCTGTTGCGGGTCAAGGTAGGGCGTACCGTCCACATGGGTCAGCAGCCCCGGAAAGCCCGTCATAGCCAGATACCCGCCACGTGGGGTCGGGATGACAGCGCGGATCGATGTGAACTCGGGATCGAAAGCAGGTGCATCAACAAGCATAACATCATCCAAATAAATTGAGTGTACGCATCAGTACCTGTATACATGTTAACGAGGCAAGCTGCGATTAGGACGAAGGATGGGAACAATGCTACAGCAGGTTAAATCCAGCGACATGATTGCCGAAACGCTTCGCGCTGATATCTGTCTCAACCGAGATATCGAAGATGGTATGCTGCATGAGGTGGCTTTGGCGCAGCGTTTTGGGGTTTCTCGCACACCTGTCCGGCAGGCGCTTCAGCGGCTCGCCTATGAACGTATGATCGCTGTGAAGTCAGGTGTCGGCTCGGTCATCACCCCCTTGGACGGAAGCAAACGCGCCGACGATATTTGCGCTGCGGTCGCGATTATCGAGGCTGTGGCCAAATGTGCATCCGCCCACGCCGCGCCGCCATCTCAGTTCATGTCGGTAGTAGGAATTTTAGGGATAATGGACATCAGCCAGCTAGACCGCGCCGAAGACTTCTTTGAAACGCGCGCAGGGCTGTTAACGGCTTTGGCAGAAATGATCGAAAACCCAATCCTGAGCGACGCATTTCGAGCGGCCTACTGGCGCTTAATCAGATGGACGGTGCGCGATCATGCTGCCGCGTCCGGTCCGCAAATTGATCACCTTCGTGAGTTGCTTCAATCCGCCGCGCGGGCGATGAAGCACGGCACGTTGGCCGAAGGTTTCGCGCAGATTGCTACGATCGAAGGCAGGCTGTGTCAACCGAGCTAAGCTGCAACGCAAAAGCCCCGCTTGCTAAAACGGGGCTTTCATCATCAGACAGGTAGATGGCTTAAGTCGTAGCCATCATCCCTTTGTCTTTGGCCAAGTCGCGCATGCGCTTTTGCAATTTCTCAAAAGCGCGCACTTCGATCTGGCGGATGCGTTCCCGGCTCACATCATACTGTGTAGACAGGTCCTCAAGCGTGACCGTTTCGTCCGACAGGCGCCGCTGTGTCAGAATGTCTTTTTCACGATCGTTTAGCACATCCAAAGCATCGGCCAGCATCTCGCGGCGGGTTTCCAACTCATCGCGCTCTGCATAGTCGCCAGCTTGGTCGGCATCTTCATCCTCCAACCAATCCTGCCACTGCATCGTCCCCTCGCCTTCGGAGCCGACAGTCGCGTTAAGCGATGCATCCCCACCAGACATCCGGCGATTCATCGACACAACTTCGGCTTCCGTCACGCCCAGTTGAGTGGCAATTTCCGTCACATTCTCAGGCCGCAAGTCACCTTCTTCCAGCGCGCCGATCTTGTTCTTGGCTTTACGCAGGTTGAAGAACAGCTTTTTCTGACCGGAGGTCGTGCCGAGCTTTACCAGTGACCACGACCGTAGAATATATTCTTGGATCGAGGCGCGAATCCACCACATCGCGTAGGTAGCAAGGCGGAAGCCTTTTTCTGGGTCGAAGCGCTTCACAGCCTGCATCAAACCCACGTTCGCTTCCGAGATGACCTCAGCCTGTGGCAGGCCGTAGCCCCGGTATCCCATCGCGATTTTCGCTGCGAGACGCAGGTGCGAGGTGACCATCCGGTGGGCCGCTTCTGTATCCTGCTCCTCTACCCACCGCTTGGCGAGCATGTACTCTTCCTCAGGTTCCAGTAGGGGGAACTTGCGGATCTCTTGCATATAGCGATTCAGCCCGCCTTCCGGTGTCGGTGCGGGCAGATTTGCATAATTTGCCATGTCTTGTCCCTTTCCCCATTTAGGTTGGGGCCTATGTTATTTCTCTTAACATACAATATGGTCGGCCCCCGCCGTGCTTTCAAGACAGAAGCGTTCACGCTTTTGTTCAGTATTGCACAGCTTCTGTGTACAGAACGTACCCACGGCCGCAGCGGTTCCTTAGGGTGGCGGGGTCATGCCGATGGCGCGACAGGCCCATCGCGCAGCAGGTTCAGCAGTGCCGCCATATCCGACGGCAAAGGCGCTTCGAACCGCAGGTTTTCGCCGGTGACAGGATGCTCAAACCCCAGAACAGCCGCGTGGAGCGCCTGACGAGGGAAGGCCCGAATGGCGTCGGCGGTGGCCTCAGGCAAGGCCGTCTTCGCCAATTTGCGCCGCCCGCCATAGGTCGCATCGCCCACTAACCCGTGACCTGCATGGGACATATGCACGCGGATCTGATGGGTGCGGCCTGTCTCAAGCCAGCATTCCAGCAGCGCCAGCACGGGCGGCGTGCCGAAACGCTCAATCGTCCGGGCGCGGGTCACGGCGTGACGCCCGCCTTGGAACAGCACCGCTTGGCGCTGACGGTCGGTCTTGTGCCGCGCCAGTTGTGTGGTCATGCGCAGGATATTCCCGGCCTCAAACGACGCGCCTTTGACACCGCGCAGACGCGGGTCGTTGGCATCTGGCACACCGTAGACGAGCGTCTGGTAGTATCGCTCGACAGTATGTTTCTCAAACTGCGCGGCCAGCCCATGATGCGCCGCGTCGGATTTGGCGACGACCAGCAGGCCAGTCGTATCTTTATCGATCCGGTGCACAATACCGGGCCGTTTCATGCCGCCCACGCCTGAAAGATCATCGCCGCAATGAGCTAATAATGCGTTAACCAGCGTGCCTGACGGCGAGCCCGGCGCGGGATGCACCACCATGCCTGCAGGTTTGTCGATCACGATCAGGTCGTCGTCTTCAAACACCACAGACAAGGGGATATCTTCAGGCAAGATGTGGCTCTCGGCGGCCTCCTCGACCTTGATCTGCACCACCTGGCCCTCTGCCACCTTAGCACGCGGATCATGCACAACCGCACCGTCCACGGTCACGGCCCCCTCTTCGATCAATCGGCCCAATCGAGTGCGCGACAGGTTCGCAGCCTCTGGCACATCGCGCGCCAGCGCCTTATCAAGACGGGCGGGCGGGCTATCGCCCAGAATGAAATCGATGCGGCGGTGAGACATGGACACGGACAACCCTGATGAACCGGCAAACCTGCGGTTTCTGCGGCGGATGGTGACGGTCTTGACCGTCGTGATGATTGGCGGGGTTCTAGTGCTGATCTTCGTGCTTGTCACCCGCCTGAGCGATCAAGGGCCGACAATGCCGCGCGCGATCACCCTGCCCGATGGCAGCAGCGCCCAAGCGTTTACACAAGGGCGCGGCTGGTATGCGGTGGTAACGGATGCTGACACGATTCTAATCTTCGACCAATTGACCGGCGAACTGCGCCAGACGATCCCGATCGAATAATCAGCCGCGGATCGTCTTAGCAAAGGTCGAATAGATCGGCTCGTTCGAGCAGATGATCTCGCCATGCTGAAGGATGTTCCGCTCTGGGCGGATCGCCTCAACAAGGCCACCGGCCTCTTTAACGATCAACATGCCTGCGGCCACATCCCACGGCTTCAAACGACGCTCCCAAAAGCCATCATAGCGGCCCGAGGCCACGTAAGCGAGATCGAGCGAAGCAGCGCCCCAGCGGCGCACACCGGCGCAGACGGGCAGCAAGCGGCCCAGATCCTTAAGCGTTTCGGGCAGATCGGCACGGCCCCCGAAAGGCAGGCCCGTGGCAAAGATCGATTCAATCATGCGGTGGCGGCCCGAGACCCGCATGCGGCTCTCGTTCATCCAAGCACCGGTGCCTTTTTCGGCAAAGAACATCTCATCCTTGGCCGGGTCAAAGACCACACCGGCGACGATCTCGCCCTTATGCTCCAGCGCGATAGAGACGGCCCAATGCGGCAGGCCATGCAAAAAGTTCGTGGTGCCATCCAGCGGGTCAACGATCCAACGGCGCGTTGGGTCTTGGCCCTCTTCCTCGCCGCCCTCTTCGGCCAGCCAGCCGTAAGTGGGGCGTGCGCCCATCAGGTCGTCTTTGATGATCTTCTCAGCGCCAATGTCGGCCTTGGTCACGAAATCGCCCGCACCTTTAACCGAGACCTGAAGGTTCTCGACCTCGCGGAAATCCTTGACCAATGCACGCCCCGCTTTGCGTGCTGCTTTGATCATGATGTTGAGATTCGCACTGCCGATCATTGTTCGCGCCCTTTGATGGATAAGGCGGGACGTATAGGGCGCAAGAGCGCAATTGCCAAGGGGGCAGAAACCTAAGCCGCCGGGGCATTCTTACGCAGCGTGCGGGTTGTTTTCGAACCACAAGGTGACACCTTGGACACGTAGCAATCAGCACGAAGGAAACCCCATGTCCGACCAGATGCAAAAAATCGTCCTCGCCAGCCGCCCCGACGGCGCGCCGACACCTGAGAATTTCCGCCTCGAGAGTGCGGATGTGCCCCAGCCCGGTAACGGCGAAATCTTGGTCGAAGTACATTACATGTCGCTCGACCCCTATATGCGGGGCCGGATGGACGACGCGAAATCCTATGCGGAGCCTGTGCCCATCGGTGGCCTGATGGAGGGCGGCAGCGTTGGCAAGGTGATCGCGTCCAATGATCCGAGCTTTCAGGTCGGCGATTTTGCTTTCGGCGCTTTTGGCTGGGCGACCCATGGCGTTGCCCCGGCCAAGCAGTGCCAGAAAGTCGATGCCGAGGGCGTGCCGATCACCGCCTCGCTTGGCGTGCTGGGGATGCCCGGGCTGACGGGATGGTACGGTCTCAACGAAATCGGCCAGCCGAAAGAGGGTGAGACGCTGGTCGTCGCAGCAGCCACGGGGCCGGTCGGGTCCATCGTGGGGCAGCTGGCCAAGGCCAAGGGGCTGCGCACCGTGGGCATCGCGGGCGGGGCTGAGAAATGCGAGATTGCCACGCGCGACTTCGGTTTTGACGTTTGTCTCGACCACCGCGCCTATGACGACGCCAAATCCCTGCGCGCCGCGCTGAAAGAGGCCGCCCCCGATGGGATCGACATCTATTACGAGAATGTCGGTGGCAAGGTCTTAGATGCGGTGCTGCCGCTGATGAACCCACATGGCCGCATCCCGCTTTGCGGTATGATCGCGTGGTATAATGCGGGCGGGCTTGGGGCTGATGCCGAAGGGGCCGGCCTCACCGCGCCGCGGCTGTGGCGGACAATTTTGGTGAATTTCCTTACCGTCCGCGGCTTCATCATCTCAAACCATTGGAACCGGATGCCGGAGTTCCACCGGGAAGTGGCCCCAATGGTGGCGGATGGGCGCGTGAAGGTGAAGGAAGACATCACCGAAGGGCTGGAGAATGCCCCGCAGGCGTTTATCGACATGCTGAATGGCGGCAATACCGGCAAGGCGATTGTTAAGGTGGCCTAATGCTGGAGATGCGTCGTCCCGCCCTGTGGGACGGCGCATCGCCAAACCCAGTCCGGTATCAAGCCTCACCCAATCCCAAGCCCGTCGGGCAGTCGCTGTCCGACAGCACTCCGCTCAGGCCCGTTGCAACTTCCGCGCCTCCTGCCCGGCCAGCTTCAGCAATTCCTCCATAAACGGCTTGCCCAAATCATCCTTGCGCACCGCCGCATAAAGCCTGCGCGTAATCCCCTTCTCCGTCAGCGGCCGGGTCACGTAATCCGACGAATACTTGACCTCACGCACCACCCAATCAGGCAGCACCGACACGCCCCGGTTCGACGCCACCAAAAGCAAAATCACCGCCGTCAGTTCCACCTGCCGGATCGCCGCAGGCTCGACCTTGGCCGGAATCAACAACTGGCTGAACACATCCAACCGCGAACGCTCTACCGGATAGGTAATCAGCGTCTCACCGCGAAAATCCGCCGCCTCGACAAAGGGCTTTGCAGCCAGAGGATGGCTCTGCGATGCTACAAAAACCGGATTGTAATCAAAGAGTTCAACAAACTCCACGCCCGGTAGCTCTTCGGGATCGGACGACACCACCAAGTCAACTTCTTCGCGCAACAACGCGGGCAGCGCGTCGAAAGCCAGGCCGGGGCGGATATCCACATCCACATCCGGCCAATGCCGCCGAAACTGCTCTAACACCGGGAAAAGCCACTCGAAACAGGCGTGACACTCAATGGCGATATGCATCCGCCCGGTGCTGCCCGCCCGCAGGCCCGAGAATTCGTCCTGCAACGCCTCGACTTGCGGCAAAACTTGCTGAGCAAGCTTCAATAACCGCTGTCCCGCCGGAGACAGTTTTAGCGGTTTCGAGCGTCGCACAAACAACTCGACCCCGGCCTGATCCTCCAGCCCCTTCACCTGATGACTTAACGCCGACTGCGTGATATTCATCTGCTCCGCCGCGCGGGCCAGCCCGCCCGCCTCGTGAATGGCCTTGATCGTGCGTAGGTGACGGAACTCAATGTGCATGTGAGGCATTACTCATGTTCAAGATGAATGTTATGAGTTTGTCTCACAGCGATGAATATGAGACAAGACGTGAAACCGCCAAAAGGATCTCCTGATGACCACGCCTGCCGTCTCCTTCGAAGTCTTTCCGCCCCGCACCGTCGGCGCGGCGTTTAAACTGTGGGATGCAGCTCAGGCGCTGGCCCCGCTGGCCCCGCGTTTCTTCTCGGTCACCTATGGCGCGGGCGGCACGACACGCGATCTTACCCATGATTCGGCGCATGTTTTGCATCGCACCTCTGGCCTGCCGGTCGCCGGGCACTTGACCTGCGTTGGCGCTAGCCGTGCGGAAACCATGGACGTTGCCGAGAAATTCGCCGAAGCGGGCATCAAAGACATCGTCGCCCTGCGCGGCGATCCGCAAGCGGGCACCGATAAATTCGCGCCCCATCCTGAAGGCTTCGCCGACAGCTGCGAATTGATCGAAGCACTGGCCAAAACCGGAAAATTCACCATCCGCGTCGGCGCATACCCCGACCCGCACCCCGAAGCGGCGGACCAACAGGCCAATATCGACTGGCTGAAACGTAAATTCGACGCCGGGGCCGACGAAGCACTAACGCAGTTCTTCTTTGAGGCCGACACCTTTCTGCGCTTCCGCGATGCCTGCGTCAAAGCGGGCATCGACAAGCCAATCACGCCGGGCATCTTGCCGGTGGTCAACTGGACCTCAGCGCGCAAGTTCGCTGTAAAATGCGGCACGCCGATCCCCGAGTGGGTCGATCAAGCCTATGAGGCGGCGATCCGTGATGACCGCCATGATTTGCTGGCCCAAGCCCTCTGCACCGAATTGTGCAGCGATCTGATCGACGAAGGTGTCGACGCGCTGCATTTCTACACGCTCAACCGTGCCGAGCTTACCCGCGATGTTTGCCGCGCAATCGGCGTGACCCCGCAGGTCGATCTTTCGGACGTCGCGTAAGCGAAACTCTTGGAAGGCAGGGGCTTGCCCCTGCCTCCGCCGGGCGTATCCTTGGCAGCGATTAACTGCCGGAAAGAAATATGCCCCGCATTGCCCAAAGCCCTGCCGATCTTCTCTCACAATCTGACGCTCTGAATCTCTCGGGGCTTGAGTTCATGCAAGCGATCCTCGACGGAACCAACCCCGGCCCGCCCATTGGCGAAACCATGGGCTATACGCTGCATTCGGTCAAAGACGGTCAGGTCGTGTTTCGAGGCGCGCCAAGCTTTGCCATGACCAACCCTATGGGGACGGTCCACGGCGGGTGGTACGGCACACTTTTAGACTCCGCGATGGCTTGCGCGATTATGACAAAGGTCCCGCGCGGCTCGGTCTACACCACATTGGAATACAAGATTAACATCTTGCGCGGTTTGCCTATCGGGATGGAGATCGACTGCACCGGTGTGATCGATCACGTCGGCCGCTCTACGGGCGTGGCCCACGGAGAAATTCGCGGTGTTGATGATGGCAAGCTTTATGCCACGGGTTCCACCACATGCATCGTGATGAAGCTAAAATAGAATTATCCCCGGTCCGGGCATATGCCGAACCGGGGATAAAAAACTAAGAGGCGGGTGCCCCTGAGTATGTCTTAGTCCCAGAAACCTTCGTCAACGCTTGGCAGCGCTTCCAGCTCTTCTTCGCTCAGACGTGTGACATAAGCGTAGGTCGTGTCGTCCACAGCCACCAAGTTTACATCTGGCACAGAAATCATCACGTGCTTATCGCCGATATCAAGGAAACCACCGACTTCTGCCACGATCCCGACCATTTGGCCGTCTTTGGACAAAATGATGTCTTCGATCTCACCGATCTCGTTCCAACCGGAATCGATACCGTTATAAGCAGTGTTCGGGGACCATTCGTCGCTTGCTTCGTTCACGGTGTAGATTTCTCCACCAGTGATATCCCGCGTGCGGATCAGGTCGCCGCGCATCTCGCTCATTGCCATGCTGTCGACCTTGGAGAAGTCGGTCATGTGGGCCTCCGCGAATGCGGCTGTACCTGCAAGGGTCAATGCAACGGCGCTAACTGTAAGGTTCTTCATAGTGTTTCTCCTTCATCTTCTTGCTGAAGAACCAACGGGAGAGGCGCGCGATTGTTCCAAAAAGGAATCTGTTCACGTCTAAGCAATCCAAGGCGGATGCACAAATGAGCTTGCGCCCAGCAGCACGGCTGCTGTTGCAATCGAGATCGGCGATATAAGGGTAATGGTACCACCTCCTGGTCTCGAACCAGGGACCTCTTGATCCACAATCAAGCGCTCTAACCAACTGAGCTAAGGCGGCACTGGGGCGGATTTAGCGCCCGTGGCCGGGGAATGCAAGACCTCAGGCGCAGAAGAATTGCAGCTTTAGACCAGAATTTCCCATGTCTGTTCAACGTTGGCTTTGCCAAAGGATATAACCGGGCGGCTGCCGGTGAGTTGCCAGCCATTCCGCGCATACAACCTGCCTGCCGCGCGGTGGGATTCGTGTGTCCATAGCTGCATTGCCTCATAGCCGCGATCACGGGCGAACCCCATGCAGGTCTGGAGCATAAGGTGACCCAGAAAAGTCCCTCGGGATTCTGGCATTAACAAAAAGAGCCTCAGCTTAGCCCGCTGCGCGTCTAGCTCTACACAAAATATCGATCCCAGCCGTTGGCCCTCGTGATTGGCGATTCAGCCTCTTTCACAGTTAGGATCATGACCGTCTATGAAATCATCGATGATCTGGGTAACCAGCACGCCAAAGCTTTCATCGAACCCCTCTTTTGCGCAATAATGCTCCCGGTGCTGGGCGATCAGCCAATCCCGGTCGTCCGGGTCAAAGGTACGAATCTCGATATTCTCCATGCCCCAGCATGGCCGCAAGATCGCTTGCCTTTCAACCCGCGCCGCGCTAGCGATAAGCCCCACCAAACCGGAGGCTCACATGGGCATCGACACCGAACGCGACATCGAAGCAAACCTGCAAATCGGCCCGACCGACAAAGGGATGGTCCGTCTCTTTGTTGAAGGTGACGGCGTGGAAATTCCGATGGACTTCACCCCGGATGAGGCACGCGAGATCGCAGAAGAAATCATAGCAGCCGCAAGCCGCGCGGGCAAAAAGGGCCGCTAACCCTCCCCCCGAGCGCCAGCTCAGCCCTATGACCAGTTCGGCGCCATATCCGGATCACGCAGCCGGTGCAGGCGCCGGGCGGCATGGGTCGCGAACTTTTGCACCATCACCTTGCGCCGTGCAGGCGCAAGTTTCGTCTCGTCACTCATCCGCAGAATCTCAGCGCCATAGGCGTCGCCGATGATGAGGCCGCTCTCTTCGGGCAGCAGATCGACCGGGAAATCACTATCGACCGCCCAGAAGAACCGATCAGCCCATTCTAGATAGCCCTCCCATTTTGCGTCGCCCATAAAATCGGCGCGGCAGGATTTACATTCGACGATCCAAACCTCCCCCTTGGGACCAAGGGCCATCACATCTACGCGCAGGCCACGCGTGGGCACCAATTCCTCCACACAAGCGAATCCCAAGTCCGCTAAATGCCGCATCACCCCCCGCGCCAACAGCTGACCGGGTTGGAACTGTTTTATGTCTGTCTCCATCATAACCACAAATATGAACATTTAGTGAACATCCGCAAGGGGCTAGGCCGGAAAGTTTGGTAATTCCCCCGCCGCCCCCTATCTTGAAATAAGCAAAGCGAGGGGATTCCATGGCAGACCGCGAACCGATGAGTGAGACGCAGGCGCGCGGGGTGCGCTACGCCCGTGAGTTGGAGGGCCATTTGACATGGCTCGACACGTTTTCGGGCACGGCGCTTGGCGTGCTGGCTGTCGCCTCGGGCATCTATACGTACCTCGGTGTTTCTTCACTTTTGGATGACAATGGTGCCATGTCGGCCTTTGCCGCGATTGCTTATTCGGTGGCGGTGTCGGTCGGTATTTTCGTCTTTTGGTCCTATCTTCTGCGCCTTTTTCCTGCTGTTCGCACCACCCGCGCCCGCATGGGGCTTTTGGGGGCGATGGGCCTTGGCTCTCTCGCTATAATCGCGATGTCGAGCTGGCTGAACGCGGCGGCGCTTGCCGGGTCAGCGGCGGTTGAACAGCATTTGGCTAAAACGGTGCAAGATTACCAAGGCGCCCTGGAACGGAGCCACGAAATTGCTCTTTCTGCTCAAGGTCTTGAACGCGATGTTGCCCGAGTACGCCAAAGTTTCGAGGACCTCAGCGAACAAGAGGCGGCAGGCAGCCTGTCGGGCCTTGCCGGGCGCGGCGCGGTGTTTCGGGTGCTGCGACAGAAATCAGCAGAGCTTTCGGGGTTAGAAGCGCAGATCGCCACCCAGACGCCGCTGGTGAATGATGCTTTTTCCGAAGGGAACCAAATCCTCAGCCGAATGCGTGCGCTCACGGTGGAACCCGGCCCGGTTGAGGCCCGCTCGGTCGAATTTTCCGAACAAGCGGTGCGGCTTGCGGGGCTGATCACGCGGCTACGCCAGCTTTCCGTCGCCCCGTTGGTGGAACGCGCAGCGCAGGATCTTTCGGCCTCTGTCGTGCTGCCCGAACTTGATGGCAGCAGCGAAGAGCAACGTGGTGCCCAAGGTGCCACGATCACCTCGGTTCTAGAAGTGCTGGCCCAACGTGCCGCCACGCTGGAACGCGCCGCGCAAGACGTGCAATCTATGCCCCCCGCCGCCGATACCACCTACACGCCGATCTCCAGCGCCGATGCGGTGATCCTTTATGCGCGCAACTTCGTCCCCTCTTGGGCCGGGGCGATCGCGATTGATCTGCTGCCCGCGGTGTTGGTGATGATCCTCGCCGTTACCCACGGCGCGATCCGTTCGGGCCGCGAAGGGGCCGCCGTCGAAGACACGCTAACCCTAGCAGAATTGCGCGCCGCGCTTGCCGCTGTACGCGACGTGGATGCGGCGATGCAGGAAAGCCCCGCGCATAAACGCGGCGCCCCTGCGCCACAACAACCCGAGGAAACCGACAGGCGTGAAGACACGCCCGGCCACGTTACACCGATCAAAAGCACGTGAGCGAGAGCACGCCCCCAGACCTCGGCACCACACGCAAGCCGCCCATTGTTGGGCGTGTGCTGATTGGCGTGCTGATCTTTCAGCTTGGCCTTGCGGTGCTGCTGTTCTGGGGGGATCTGGGCGAAGGGCTGCGTCTGCCGGGGTTTGGCCCGCAGGCGCCAGAACTGACCGAGCCCATCCGCCCCGGTGATCAGACCCGCCGTTTTCGCCCCGAACGCGCCCCAAACCCCGGCCAGCCGATGCCCGAAACCGCCCTGCCCGATCGGCTAGTCTTAACGCCTGTTTCTGGCGGGCGTGCAGCACTGCTGGAAGGGGCGATTGAAGCGGGCGATGCCGAACGAATCGTCAAACAACTGTCTGAGCTTACGCCTGCGCCTGAGGAGCTCTATCTCAACTCTCCCGGCGGATCCGTGCGCGATGCGCTTGAACTGGGCCGCTATCTGCGCCGCGAGGGGTTTAACACCACGCTGCGCGACGGGGACATCTGCTATTCCGCTTGCCCCTACCTGCTGGCGGCGGGTGAGACGCGCAAGGTGCCAGATAGCGCTTCTGTGGGTGTGCATCAGCATTACTTTGGCAAAAGCACGCTCTTGCCTGCCTTTGTCGCCGTAGAGGACATCCAGCGCGGCCAGGGCGAGGTAATGCGCTATCTAGACGACATGGGGATCGACCCGCTGGTCATGCAGCATGCGCTGGTGACGCCGCCCGATGAGATTTACGTTCTTCTGCCCGAGGAGTTGCGGCGCTACGGATTCATTCCCGAAGTGGAGTAGAGCACAGTCGGGCGTATCATCCGACACACCTTGACATGATACCTTTTGGTATCTATTCCTATGTAAAACCAAAAGGTATCGCATAGGCACCATCATGACAGACCTGTCCCAACCCACTTTCCGGGCGCTCGCCGACCCTACCCGCAGGGACATCCTCAAGTTGCTCCGCCACGACGACCTGACGATTGCAGAAGTCGCCGGCCATTTCGACATGACACGCGCGGCGGTGAAAAAGCACCTCACGGTGCTCAGCGACGGCGGGTTGATCACGGTCAGCGCCCGTGGCCGCGAAAAGGTCAACCGCATCAACCCCCAAGGATTCGCCCCCGTGCTCAGCTGGATCGAATATTTCGACAGCTTCTGGGACGCGCATCTCGACGCATTGAAAACTGCCATCGAAAAGGAAAAATTATGACCAACAACACCCTGCGCAAAACGATCTTTCTCCAGGCCAGCCGGGAAACTGTCTGGCAGTTCCTGACCCAGCCCGACAAGATCGGCACATGGTTTCACGCCCCCACCGCCCCGCTCAAGCAAGGCGAAGAACTTGCACTTTATGGGAATGAAAGCGGCGACCGTGTGGTTTGGGGGCAAGTGCGCGAGGCCCGTGCCCCTGAATATCTGGAGTATAGCTTTACCATCAAGCCGATGAACGGCGCGGAGAGCACGGTGAGATGGACGTTAGACAAAGTGCCCGGCGGAACGCGCCTGTCACTTGAGCATGAAGGCCTGCCCGCTGGCGAAGCCGCATTTGGCCTGACGCTGGCGCTTGATAAGGGTTGGGATGGTCATCTTGGACAATTGCGCGACCACTTGCACGAAAACGCAGCCTAACCCCTTGCCGCAGCCCCCATTGGCCCCTACATCGTGTGTCGACGGGTTCTGCCCTGTTCGTGAACGTTACATTCCAGTGGCCTTAAGCAAATCCGAGGGAGCTGGCTCTGTCCGAGCCCTGGTTCGGTTACCTGGCGCCCACCTGTACATACAGGTCCTCGGGAATATAAAACAGCAGCGGCAGGTGCGGTTCCCGTCACTCCCCCTTCGCTGCAATTTGATCTGACTGCTCTGGCTCTTGGGCTGGGTCGTCCCTTTGCTTAAAACGCTTCGGGACGGGCCTCTCGCGCCATGTGGTCGAGCACGGCATTCACAAAGCTCGGCTCGCGCCCTTCGGGGAAGAACGCATGCGCCACGTCGACATATTCCTTGATGACAACGCGCGGTGGCGTCTCGTCATGGCGGAACTCAGCGCCCGCCGCGCGGAACAGCGCGCGCAGCGTCGGGTCGATCCGGGCGATGGCCCATTTCGCGACGATGGCGCGGTTGGCCATCTGGTCGATTGGCGCCTGATAGTTCACCGCATCTTCGAGCACGCGAGAGAAGTGATCCACATCGCCCTCTTGCATCTCGTCGCCCTCATAGACAGCACCGAAACGGTGGTCGATGAACTCGTGACGCACGACATCGACCGTCTGCGCGGAATGCTCCATCTGGAACAGCGCCTGCACGGCATAGAGCCGCGAGGCTGACTTCATCTTACGTTTCTGATTGCCCGAAAGCGCGTTGCTGGTCATGCGATGTTTGATCCGTCCGTGTCGCCGGCCATCAAGGTGTCCTGCCCGAATGGCTTGAACCCGATGCCCTTGCTCTGGCGGCCCCATTTACGAGCGAGCGCGATGAGATGCAAGGCCGCAGCCGCCGCACCGCCACCTTTGTTTTGCCCCTCAGGGTCGGCGCGGACTTCGGCCTGTTTCTTATTCTCGACTGTCAGGATGCCGTTGCCGATGCAAAGCCCTTGCAGGCCAAGCAGTTGCAGGGCGCGGCTGCTGTCGTTGCAAACGGTCTCATAGTGTGTGGTCTCGCCCCGGATCACGCAGCCAAGCGCGACGTAGCCGTCGAAATTGCTGCCCCGATCGGAAATACCGATGGCGGTGGGAATTTCCAGCGCGCCGGGCATCTCGACGACTTCATAGTCGGCACCCGCGGCCTCTAGCTCGGCCTTGGCCCCGGTTAGCATGCCGTGGGCGATGTCCGAATAGTAGGGCGAAACGACGATCAGCAGCTTCACCGGCGCGTCGAATTCCGGGCGCGGCAGGATGGTGTGTTCTTCGGCGGAAGCCATGGTGTTACTCCGTGGTGATGGGCCGGGTGCCCACGATTTCCAGCGCATAGGCATCAAGGCCCAGATAGCGCGTGTCGGGATTGTCGGTCAGCAGGACCAGTTCATGCAGCCCCATCGACGACAGGATCTGTGCACCAAGCCCGGTGCGTTTGATCGTGCGCGGGCGGTCGTCGTCTTCGGCATCAAGCCGGAGGCGCGGATAGGGATCGCGGAACAGCACAACAGCGCCGCGGCCTTCGTCAGCGATGATCTGCATCGCATGCGGCAGCTCATCCGCCGGGCTAGGGCCAAGCCCCAAAATGTCTTCGAGCGCATTGATTGCATGGGTCCGGATCAGCACCGGCTCGGGCGTCGAGATATCGCCCTTGGTCAACACCACATGGTCGGTCCCGGTGATCTGGTCCGAGAACACCCGCATCAACCAGTCGCCGCCATAGGCCGAGGTCACGGTGCGGCTGTCACGCTCCACCAGCAGGTTATCGTGCTTGTGGCGGTAGGTGATCAGATCGCTAATCGTGCCGATTTTGAGGCCGTGCTCGGCGGCGAATTCCACCAAATCGGGCAGACGCGCCATTTCGCCATCATCTTTCATGATCTCGCAGATCACGCCCGAAGGATGCAGGCCGGCAAGCCGCGAAATATCGACCGCCGCTTCAGTATGCCCTGCCCGCACCAGCACGCCGCCATCGCGGGCACGCAGGGGGAAGACATGGCCGGGCGTCGCGATATCCGCCGATCCCGTCTCTTCAGAGATCGCAACCGCCACGGTCAACGCGCGGTCGGCAGCGGAGATACCCGTGCTCACACCCTCACGCGCTTCGATACTGACGGTAAAGGCCGTTTCGTGCCGCGAGGAGTTGTTTACCGCCATCATCGGCAGGCCCAGATGATCAATCCGCGCCGAGGTCATTGGCAGGCAGATCAGCCCGCGCCCGTGGGTCGCCATGAAATTGATCGCCGCCGCATCGGCAAACTGCGCCGGGATCACCAGATCGCCCTCATTCTCGCGGTCTTCATGGTCCACCAGAATGAACATGCGGCCTTGGCGCGCGTCTTCGATGATCTCTTCAATCGGAGAAATCGCGTCGCTCAGCCCTGTCTCGACCGGTCCGGGTGTGTCAAATTGCATCGGCTGCTTTCCATCTATTTGTTGTCCGGCTCATAGCCTGACCCGCGCCGCTTGGCCAGAGCGCGGCACGCAGGGCGCTGCGTTACATCTCGTTCAGACGTGCCACATACCGCGCCAGCGTGTCGATTTCGAGGTTGACCAGATCCCCCACTTTCGCATCGCCCCAAGTGGTGACTTCTTTGGTGTGCGGGATGAAGTTGATGCCAAAATCGCAGCCATCGACATCATTCACCGTCAGCGAGGTGCCATTCAGCGCCACAGACCCCTTGGGCGCGATGAACCGCGCAAGATCCTTTGGCGCGCGAAGCGTCACGCGGGTGCTGTCGCCCTCGTCTTTCATCTCGATAATCTCGGCCACGCCATCAACATGGCCCGACACGATATGCCCGCCTAACTCATCGCCCACCTTCAACGCACGCTCAAGGTTCACTCGCCGCCCCTCGGCCCAGTGCTGGCCAAGGTTGGTCTTGCCGACCGTCTCGGCGCTGATCTGCACTTCGTACCAATCGTCACCCAGCCCCACGACCGTCAAGCAGACCCCGTCGCTCGCGATAGAGGCTCCCATGTCGATGCCGCGGGTGTCATAGCGCGTCTGGATACGCGCGCGCAGATCGCCTTCCTGCTCCAGCTTGGTCACGGTGCCAACGTCTGTGATAATGCCGGTGAACATGGGGTGGGCTCCTTTGCAGTTTGGCGCAGTGGTAAACCCGCGCACCGCCACAGGCAAGAGCGGGTGACGCCACATTGTCGCCCCTATTATATGGTGGTTAAAGGTAAACCACGCCGACTTAGGACCCGTATGACCGTGACCGCCGACCCCACCCGCACCTTCTTGTTCCTGCAAGGCCCGCATGGGCCTTTCTTCAACAGTCTGGGCAAGATGCTGCGCCGTGCGGGCGCGGAGGTTTGGCGTGTGGGCTTCAACGCGGGCGACCGGGCCTTTTGGTTTCATCCTTCGACCTACATCCCCTATCGCGGCACGGTCGAAGACTGGCCCCAGATTTTTGCGACCCTGTTGGACGAAAAGCAGGTCACCGACATCGTGCTCTACGGCGACACGCGGCCCATCCACGCCGAAGCGGTGGCCGAGGCCAAGCGCCGTGGCATCACCGTGCATGTCTTTGAGGAAGGTTACATGCGGCCCTATTGGGTCACCTATGAGCGCGGCGGGTCGAACGGCAACTCGCGCCTGATGGAGATGACCATCCCACAGATGCAGGCTGCTTTGGCGCGGTCGGATATGGAAGCCCCCCTGCCCCCGGGCCACTGGGGCGACATGCGCCATCACATCTTCTATGGCGCGCTTTACCATTGGTTCGTGATGTTCCGAAACGGCGACTATCGCAATTTCAAACCGCACCGCAGCCTGCCGGTGACCAAGGAATTCCGCCTCTACCTCAAGCGCCTGTTGCTGATGCCCGTCCTGGCCGCAGACCGTCTGCTCGCCACGCTCAAGATCCGGCTCGGCGGCTTCCCCTATCATCTGGCGCTGCTGCAGCTGGAGCACGACTCCTCGTTTCAGCAACACTCCCCTTTCAACACGATGGCCGATTTCCTCGAACTGGTGATCGAAGGTTTCGCCAATGGCGCGCCGCAGCACCATCACCTCGTCATCAAGGCCCATCCGCTGGAGGATGGCCGCGCGCCGGTGCGGCGCGATGTCAAACGGTTGGCGCGGGCGCATGGCGTCTCTGACCGGGTGCATTTCGTGCGCGGCGGCAAGCTGGCACAGCTTTTGAACGACACGCGCAGCGCGGTGACGGTGAACTCCACTGCCGGGCAACAGGTGCTTTGGCGTGGTATTCCGCTCAAGGTCTTTGGCCGCGCGGTCTATTCCCAGCCTGAATTCGTCTCAGACCAGCCATTGCCAGAATTCTTTGCCACCGCCAGCCGCCCCGACAACCGTGCCTATAAGGACTACCGGCGCTATCTGCTTGAAACTTCGCAGGTTCCGGGCGGTTTCTATGCTGCACGCGGGCGGCGACAGTTGCTGCGCCAGGTGGTTGATATGATGCTCTCTGCCGAAGACCCCTACGACGCCCTTGAACAAGGCACCGCGGCCCCTCGGCAACAGTTGCGGGTCGTAACCTGACTTAACCCATTCCGCCCTGTAGATTTTTTCTAAAGGCTGCGCTAAGTTGCAAAGTAATACGTCATGACAATTGACGATTTCGAGGCAGAAAATTCAGGTCGAGGAGACCGGGCAGTGAAATCCGTATCATACCGGTGGGCGCGTCCCATCGCAGCGCTGGCGGCATTGGCCGTCATCTCATCTTGTGGTTTGCCGCAGGTCGGGCCGAACAAACGGCAAATTTACGCAGGTTCCGTGCAACGCGAAGGGGATGCTTTTGTCATCGCCGTGAACGACCGGGTGACCCGTGCGATCGCCGTGGCCCCGGCGCTCGGTTTCTCTGAAAGTTTCAAACGCGCGGGCCAGGTCGGCTCTGACACGATCCAGCCGGGCGATATCCTTGGCATTACCATCTATGAGAACGTCGACGATCCGCTTTTGGGCGTCGAGGGTGCGCCCGCCACCCTGCTTGAAGAAGTGCAGGTTGATGGCGCGGGCTTTATCTTTATTCCCTACGCAGGCCGTATCCGCGCCGCGGGCAACACGCCCGAAGCGATCCGCCGCATCATCACCCAGAAACTGGGCGAACAAACCCCCGACCCGCAGGTCGAAGTCCGCCGCGCAGCCGGTGACGGCTCTACCGTATCGCTGATCGGCTCCATCGGGGCACAGGGCGTTTATCCGATTGAGCGCCCGACCCGCACACTGGCCGCCATGCTGGCGCGCGCAGGCGGTGTGACCATCATCCCCGAAATCGCGCAGGTCACCGTGATCCGGAACGGCCAGCGCGGCAAAATCTGGTTCCAAGACCTCTATGATCACCCTGAGTTGGACATCGCGCTACGCCCCGGCGACCGTATCTTGGTCGAAGAGGATACACGCTCGTTCACAGCGCTTGGCGCGACCGGCGGACAGGCGCGCGTTCCCTTTGAATCGCAGAACCTCTCGCTGCTCGAAGGCATCGCACAGGTTGGCGGGTTAAGCCCGATCTCGGCTGACCCCACCGGCGTTTTTGTGTTCCGCAACGAGCCTGAAGAAGTTGCCGAACAGGTGCTGGGCCGCTCTGATCTGACCGGCGCGCAGCGTATGGTCTATGTCACCGACCTGACCAAGCCCAACGGCATGTTCATGGCCCGCGACTTTGTGATCCGTGATGGCGACACGATCTATGTCACCGAGGCCCCCTTCACCCAGTGGAGCAAGGTAATCTCGGCCATCACCGGCACGGCAAGCTCGGCCGACAGCATCTCATCGCTCACCAGCGGCTGACCCACGCCGGTGGCCTTTGAAGCTGACCCATACCAATACCCCGCCGCCGGTCCCGAAAGGAGCCGGCGGCTTTTCGTATATAACGGCGGGTTTCTGACACAGCGCCGCCTGCGACGTATTTTGCAACTCTCCGGCCATTCCCTGCGCATCGGCCTGCCCGGCCCCGGCGATGCGGTGGCGGTTTGGGGCAATTCCCCTACCGCACATCGCGGATTGGCCGTTGCCGCGAAACGCGAGGTGCCTGTGATCAGGGTTGAGGATGCATGGCTGCGCTCATTGCATCCGGGCCGCGCGGGCGAGCCTCCCTTGGGTCTGTTGATCGACAGTCGGGGCGCGCATTTTGACCCTGCGCAGCCTTCGGACCTTGAGGAGTTACTGGCCCATCATCCGCTTGATGATACCGCCTTGCTAAACCGCGCGCGCGGCGGCATGGCGCAACTGGCCGAGCATCACTTGACGAAATACGCGGGCTTTGACCTTGATATGCCCGCGCCAGATCCCGGCTATGTGCTGGTGATCGACCAGACGCGGGGCGATGCCTCTGTCACCGCCTCGGGCGCGGATCGCGCGCGGTTTCTGGAGATGCTGGTCTTGGCACAGGAGGAGCACCCCGGCGCGCGGGTCATCATCAAGACCCATCCAGAGACAGCACAGGGGTTTCGCCCCGGTCACTTCGGGCCGGAAGACACCAACGACCGCATCTCGCTTTTGAGCGAACCGATCAGCCCATGGACGCTATTTGAAGGCGCGGTCGGCGTTTATACCGTGTCATCGCAAATGGGGTTCGAAGCGATCTTTGCCGGCCACAAGCCGCGCGTTTTTGGCCAGCCGTTTTATGCAGGATGGGGGCTGACCGTCGATGAATTCCCCGTTCAGCGCCGCCAGCGCAGCCTCACCCGCGCGCAGCTCTTTGCAGCGGCGATGATCCTCTATCCCACATGGTACGACCCCTACCGCGATACGCTTTGCGAGTTGGAAACCGCCGTCGACGCGCTCGCCGCTCAGGCCCGCGCATGGCGCGAAGATCACCACGGCTGGGACGCATGGGGCATGCGCCTTTGGAAACGCCGCCCGCTGCAGCAGTTCTTTGGCCAGTCCACACCGGTCCGCTTCCGCAAAGGCCCGCCTGAGGCGCCTGCGCCCCCCCGCCGCGCTATGGTCTGGGCCAGCAAGACCGAAGCCGCTCCAGAAAGCGCACTGCGGGTCGAAGACGGGTTCCTGCGATCGCGGGGGCTGGGCGCCGAACTGGTCCCGCCGCTGTCGCTGGTTTGCGATGATTTGGGTATCTATTACGATCCCGAAGGGCCAAGCCGCTTAGAAAAATGGATAGAAAAGCGCGCTGACCTGCGCCCCGATCAACATGCCCGCGCACGCAGGTTAATTGAGACGCTGACCGGCGCGGGCCTCAGCAAATACAACCTCGGTGGTGCCGCCCCCGATCTACCAACGGGCCGCCGTATCCTCGTGCCGGGACAGGTGGAGGATGACGCCTCGATCCTCACCGGGACCGATCAGGTGCGCACCAACGCCGCACTCCTCGCCGCTGCCCGTGCGGGAAATCCAGATGCCGTGATCCTCTACAAACCCCACCCCGATGTCGAAGCAGGCCTGCGCACCGGCGCGACCGAGGCGCAAGACGCCGACGTGGTGCTAAGCCACGCCGACCCGATGGCCCTGCTCGGCCAAGTTGACGCCGTTTGGACCATGACCTCATTGCTAGGATTTGAAGCGCTGCTGCGCGGCGTGCAGGTGGTAACGCTCGGCGCGCCCTTCTACGCGGGCTGGGGCTTGACCGAAGACCATGGCGATGTGCCCCCCCGCCGCCGCGCGCGCGTGACACTGGAAGGGCTGGTTCACGCCGCGTTGATCGACTACCCGCGCTACCGCGATCCAGTCACCGGCCTGCCTTGCCCGGTTGAGGTGGTGGTCGAACGGCTTTCAACAGGTCACATACCCCGTGTGGGACTGGGCAACCGGCTGCTGTCAAAGCTACAAGGCGTCTTTGCCAGCCAGAGCTATCTTTGGCGGCGATAGAGTTTAATCCGCCGCGTTGCGCCGCCAGACATGCAGCAGGTCCGGCCCAATGCGTTGGCTCGATTGCAGCGCAAAGCGCGGCGCCTCGGCCAGACGCGAAAGACCAAGCGCCCCGATCCCCGGCAGCCCTTCAGCCCCGATCACCAGCCCGGCAGTAAAGCCCACCAGACGGTCCACCAGATCAGCCTCAATCAATGACGCCGCCAAAGCACTGCCGCCTTCACAGAAAATCCGCGTTAGCCCATGGCCCGCCAGCTGCCGCAGCACATCCGTGGGGTCGAGCTGCGCACCTCGCGCGGCGCAGAGCAGCAGCGTGGCACCAAGGTCGGACCACGTCCGTACCAGCGCCGGGTCGGCATCCGTACCATGGCATAAGATCAGGGGAATATCTGCCGCTGTCCGCGCCAACTGCCCCATCAGCGGCAGATCAAGCCTGCGCGACACGACAACCCGCGCGGGCTGGTGCGCCACGCCCAGATCGCGCACCGTGAGGCTCGGGTCATCCTTGCGTGCTGTGCCTGCGCCGACCATCACCGCGTCGTGTCGCGCGCGCATGGCATGGGTCAGCCGCCGCGCCGGGGCGTCAGTGATCCACTGGCTCTCGCCCGTCCCGGTGGCGATACGCCCGTCAAAGGAATTGGCCAGCTTTAGCGTCAACATCGGACGACCCAAATCGGTCCGGCAGAAGAACCCGGCGTGATCGGCACGGGCCTCGGCCTCGCGCTCGCCAACCGAAACGTCAATCCCCGCCGCGCGCAGCATCGCAATTCCGCGCCCGTTGACGCGCGCATCATCATCTTGGGTCGCGATCACCACCCGCGCCACGCCCGCGTTGATCAACGCCTGCGCGCAGGGCGGTGTTTTGCCGTGGTGAGAACAGGGTTCAAGCGTGACATAGACGGTGGCCCCGCGCGCCGCCTCACCGGCCTGTGCCAGCGCCTGCGGCTCTGCATGGGGCCGCCCGCCCGGATGGGTCCAACCGCGTCCAATGATCCGGGTGCCCTGAACGATCACACAGCCAACCGCTGGATTGGGCCAAACATTGCCCTGGCCGCGCCGCCCCAAGGACAGCGCCAGCGCCATGAACCGCGCGTCGCTCACCTTATCGCCGGTCACTCTTCGGGAAGGGCGCCGGGCCGCAGTTCTTGGACAAATTTATCGAAGTCATCCGCGGCTTGGAAGTTCTTGTAAACAGAGGCAAACCGCACATAGGCCACCGTGTCGATGCGGGCCAGCGCCTCCATCACGATCTCACCGATATGTTTGGAACTGATGTCGGTCTCGCCCATGCTTTCCAACCGCCGCACGATGCCCGAGATCATCTGATCGATACGTTCGGGATCAATGGGGCGCTTCTGCATGGAGATGCGGATTGAGCGTTCCAGCTTATCGCGATCAAAGTCCTCGCGCTTGCCAGAAGTCTTGATCACTACAAGGTCACGGAGCTGCACCCGCTCATAGGTTGTGAAGCGGCCACCGCAAGCCGGGCAGAACCGCCTGCGCCGGATCGAGACGTGATCCTCGGCCGGGCGGCTGTCTTTCACTTGGGTGTCAATATTTCCGCAAAACGGGCAGCGCATGGGCCGTCCCCCTCTTCATCCTGCCTCACTTGTGGGGCGCGCGGCCCTCTTGTCAAAACTTATAGGGGAGCCGCGAGGTTTTGGGTAGAGAAGATTTTCATAGCTAGATGTTGCGTTTAAACCTGTGACATGAACCCATCGCCCCCGCGCCGCGTTGGTCCCAGAACAGACAAACGGAGCACTCCATGACCAAGACACTTTTCCTCACCGGCGCCTCCAGTGGGATCGGCGCAGCCACCGCCCGTGCCGCAGCCAAAGCGGGCTGGAACATCGGACTTTTCGCACGCAGCGAAGACAAGTTGAAAGACCTTGCAACCGAACTCGGCGATCAGGCCCTGGTGTTGGTGGGTGATGCCACTGACTACGATGCGCAGAAGGCTGCGTTGGACAAATTGGCCGACCACTTTGGACAGGTTGATGCCGCCTTTGCCAATGCTGGGCGCGGCACTAGCCCCGCGGGTACCGAGAATGGCGATCCGCAGGACTGGAAAGCGATGGTCGATCTTAACATTATGGGTGCGCTTTATACCGCCCATGCCGCCATGCCGCATTTGCGCAAGACCACCGGGCAGTATGTTGTCACCGGTTCCGCGGCTGGAAGGGTGCATATCCAAGGCTCGATCTATGGCGCGACGAAGTGGTTCATCCACGGTTTTGCCGGTAATCTGGCGGATGAGATGGCCGAATGGGGCGGGCGCTGCATGGTTGTCTCTCCGGGCATGGTCGACACGGCCTTCTTTGACGAAGCCAAGCCCGACAAATTGCAGCCCGAAGATGTCGCAGCCGCGGTTATGCATGCACTTGAATCCCCCGCCCGTGCCGCTGTGCGCGAGATCCATTTGATGCCAACGGGTTAAATCATGCCGGCCCGGCGTTCAGTCGGGCCGGAAATGCGCCGCGACCTGCCGCTGATGTGGGGCGTCGCGGTGTTCAAACAAGTAGATACCCTGCCACGTTCCGAGCATCATGCGCCCCTGCGCTACCGGGATGCTGAGACTGACCGGCAAGACGGAAGCTTTGATATGCGCAGGCATGTCGTCGGGGCCTTCCATGACATGCCGCAGGTACGACATCTGCGGACTGTCTGAGGGCGGCACCAGCCGTGAAAAATAGGCCAGCAAATCGCGCTGTACGTCACGGTCTGCGTTTTCTTGGATCAGCAAAGATGCCGAGGTGTGACGGATCATCAACGTCAGCAACCCGTCACCCTGCCCGGACACCCATGCCGCCACGTCCTCGGTGAACTCATAAAGTGCCTGCCCGCCGGTTCGGATCGAAAAGCAGGTCTGCATTTAGCGGCCAGCCCCGCGCAGGGCGTGACAAATGCTGAGAGCATGCTGTACCGACATCGACGATCCCGTTTGCCGGAATGACGCCCCGACAAGGAACGCGGGCTGCGTCGCCAAACCACTCGGGTCAAGGGTGAATGCCACCGCGTTGCGCTGACCAAGTCCGGGCGTCCGGGCTTCAGCAACATAGATGCGTTGTTTGGGGGATGTGGCGCCGATTGTCTGGGCATGTCGGCCAGCGGCGCACCACATTCCCCGCGCACCATGCTCGCTGTCATTCTCCACAAGAAAACCGCCCGCTACCGGGGTGATGTTCAGGTCGCGCTGCGGCTGCACGCTTTGCCCCATTCCCGGGACCGCGATAAGCGCAAGAGCCAGAAGTCTGTGACACAGATTGCGTTTCATAGTTTAAAAATCCTCTAATTCGATCAACTTATCGCGGCAGAACTGTCTTGCATGGTGGCTGGGTAGGTTCTCCCCCGCGCGTCTTACGGTGACAGAGTAGGACTGCCCGGCATCACCCTCTGCCCGGGAGGCATCGGTGGTGAATACCACGCCGCGACGCCCCACCCCGCTGACCGATGGCCCGCGCGGCGTTTTAATATAGAGCCGCTCATCTACCGGAAGGGCCAAGACGGTTTGGGCAAATTCACCTGCCGCGCACCAAATTCCCCGCGCGCCTACGCCTCGGTCCTCGATAACCTCAAAATCAAAAGTGTTCAGGGGCACAACGAGGAGCCAATTCTCGGCCCGATAGGCCTGCGCCGCCGCTTCAAGCGGCAACACGCATGAGATCAGCAGAACCAGAAAACGCCGCATGACATATCCTTTCGGTTGAATACACCGGATGTAATCCGCTCAGGGGCCGCGTCAAAGACGCTCAAGCACATGTGAAAAACGCGGCCCCGAGGAGCCGCGTTATATCTGCTGAAAAGCTGTCTTTTAGTGAACCAAACCCGTGGCTTACTGATCCAAGAAGCTGCGCAGCTTGCGCGAGCGGCTCGGGTGCTTGAGCTTGCGCAACGCTTTGGCTTCGATCTGACGAATACGTTCACGGGTGACCGAGAACTGCTGGCCGACCTCTTCAAGCGTATGGTCAGTGTTCATGCCGATGCCAAAACGCATCCGCAGGACACGTTCCTCACGCGGGGTGAGCGACGACAGCACGCGGGTTGTGGTTTCCTTCAGGTTCTCCTGAATGGCGGAATCCAGCGGCAGCACTGCGTTCTTGTCTTCGATGAAGTCGCCAAGTTGGCTGTCTTCCTCGTCGCCGATTGGCGTCTCGAGGCTGATCGGCTCCTTGGCAATCTTCATCACCTTGCGGACCTTTTCGAGCGGCATTTGCAGCTTCTCGGCCAGTTCCTCGGGCGTTGGCTCACGGCCAATCTCGTGCAACATCTGGCGACCGGTGCGGACCAGCTTATTGATCGTCTCAATCATGTGCACCGGAATACGGATGGTGCGCGCCTGATCGGCGATCGAGCGGGTGATCGCCTGACGGATCCACCAGGTCGCATAGGTCGAGAATTTGTAGCCGCGACGGTATTCGAACTTATCCACGGCCTTCATCAAGCCGATGTTGCCTTCTTGAATAAGATCAAGGAATTGCAGACCACGGTTCGTGTACTTTTTGGCGATGGAGATGACGAGACGCAGGTTCGCTTCGACCATCTCTTTCTTGGCCTGACGGGCTTCTTTTTCGCCCTTCTGAACCTGCTGCACGATGCGGCGGAATTCAGAGATATCAAGGCCAACGTACTGACCAACCTGCGCCATGTCGTTGCGCAGCTCATCCACTTTCTCGGACGAGCGTTCGATGAACATCTGCCAGCCACGACCGGATTTCTCGGCCATCCGCTCCATCCAATTGGGATCAAGCTCATAGCCGCGGTAGTTGTCGACGAATTCCTTGCGGTTGATGCGCGCTTGGTCGGCAAGCTTCACCATGGCGCTGTCGATCTGCATGATGCGGCGGTTGATGCCGTACAGCTGGTCAATCAGGGCTTCGATACGGTTGTTGTGCAGGTGTAGCTCGTTCACCAGCAGCACGATCTCGGACCGCAGCTTTTGGTACATCGCTTCTTCATCTTTGGTGAAGGAGCCGTCTTCGTTCAGCGTGGCGGAGATCCGGCTGTCTTGCATCGCGCTGAGTTTTTCGTAGTCATCCGCGATGATATCGAGCGCTTCGAGCACCTGAGGTTTCAGCGCCTCTTCCATGGCAGCCAAGCTCATGTTGGCCTGTTCGTCCTCATCGTCGTCATCATCGGACGAGATTGGGTGGCCGTCGGCATCCAGCTCGGTTTTGCCCTCGTCAGACTTGGTGTCGCTGGTGGCTGTCGGGGCGACCACGGGGGTGGTCTCCTCCTCATCGCCCATCTGCGTGCCGAATGTCGCCTCAAGGTCGATCACGTCACGCAGCAGAATGTCTTCGGACAGAAGTTCGTCGCGCCAGATGGTGATCGCTTGAAATGTCAGCGGGCTTTCGCACAGCCCGGCGATCATCGTGTTGCGGCCCGCCTCGATGCGTTTCGCAATGGCGATCTCGCCCTCGCGGCTGAGCAGTTCAACACTGCCCATCTCGCGCAGGTACATGCGCACCGGGTCATCGGTGCGGTCAAGTTTCTCAGACGTGCCCGAGGACAGTGCGACATCGCGATTGGATTCGGTGGTCGCGACTTCGGTAGAGCCCTTGGCCTCTTCCTCTTCGGCTTCCTCATCCTCAATGATGTTGATGCCCATTTCCGAGAGCATCGACATCACATCTTCGATCTGCTCCGAGCTGACCTGATCCGGCGGCAGCACGGTATTGAGCTGATCGTAGGTAATATAGCCCTTCTCGCGCGCCTCGCCGATCATCTTCTTGACGGCGGCCTGGCTCATGTCGAGCGAGTGGCCTGAATCGGAATCGTCGGTCTTTGCGTCGTCATTTGTATCTTTGGCAGCCATCTCATGCTCCTTCAGCGCGTCAGCGCGAATCATCCACAGATGATTCGGTTTTCCGAATCATGCGGGGTTCTTGGTGATTCTTAAACCCGTTACCCGGCATTTTCAAAAAGTCCTGCAAAAGGGTCACGCTGATGCCTCATCCGCGGCCCTTCGACTTGTCATATCTAATCGTTCCAAGCAGCGCGTCGAGGGCGCTGCGTTCATCGCGGCTCATCGTCATACCGTTGTCGCCAACGTCAAATTCACCGTTGTTGTCTTCTTGTGCGCTGCGGCGGGCAATGTCGGCGGCACGGGCCGCTTCGCTCAGGCGCCACGTGACCCCCTCGTCTGCCGGGCCGCTTAAGTCTTCGACGGCTTCGGCAATTTCCTCGTTCAGCCCGCGGGCGGCGTCCAGTTTGGCCAGTTCCTCGGCCACGGTCATCCGGGTCATTTCCACATTGCCGGGTTTGCGGATGCAGGGCGTGATGGCAACGTGGCGTTGCGCCTTGATGTTTTCAAGGGTTTCCCAGCCCAGAGAATAGGAAATCTCTTCGCGCAGCACCTCTTCGCTGGCATGGCCAAAGCGCAGCAGAAGGTCGCGCAGCCGCGCGTGGTCGGGGTCCGTGCAGGCCATTCCCTCCAACCCGGTCTCAAAGGTTTCGATCAATTGGGGACAGCCGGCCAGCGCTACAAGGATCACCGCCTCACGCAGGTGCAGGCCCACCTGATCGTCGCTCATCGCCACAAGGGCTGAGGCTTTGGTGCTTGCCAAGGGTGCCAGTGGTGCACCCCAGTTGCCGCCCTTACCGCCTTTGCCGACGCCCTTGCCCGGCCCCCTGCCGCCCACGGGGCGAAAATCAGCGCGTGGCTTTTGCGGGCGAAACAGGTCCCACCGCAGGTCTTTGATCTCTTGCCCGTAGTGGCTGCGGATCGACGGATCGCGGATCAATTTAATCTTTTCGCGCAGGCTTTTATCAAGCGCCGCTTTGCGTTCGGGGCTGTCGAACACCTTACCTTCGGTCTCGCGCTGCCAGAGCAGCTTAACCATCGGCAGGGCGCTATCCAGCAGTTTCTGCAACGCCCCCGCCCCCTGCGCGCGCAGCAGATCGTCGGGGTCTTGGCCCTCGGGCATCACGGCAAACCGCAGACTCTGTCCAGCCTCTAGCAGTGGAAGCGCCAAATCGATCAACCGAAGTGCCGCGCGCTGGCCCGCCGCATCGCCATCCAGCGTGATGATCGGCTCGGGCGCGATACGCCACAGCATCTGCAACTGGTTTTCAGTAATCGCGGTGCCGAGCGGTGCCACGGCCCCCTCAAAGCCCGCCCCATGCAGGGCAATCACATCCATATAGCCTTCGGCCACGATCAGCGG
This sequence comes from Sulfitobacter indolifex, assembly GCF_022788655.1. NCBI lineage: Bacteria > Pseudomonadati > Pseudomonadota > Alphaproteobacteria > Rhodobacterales > Roseobacteraceae > Sulfitobacter > Sulfitobacter indolifex. The sequence goes on from NZ_CP084951.1 coordinate 2,222,921, forward strand.
CTGACCCCGACCTGCAGCGGCGCGGGCGTCTTTCACGTTGTAAAGGCTGCGGCCTTTATCAAATAGCTCGGTTTCCGGCGAGTTTAGGTATTTCGCCTTGTCGTTTGGGTCCATCGCGCGGCCCCCAAAGGCAATCGCCCGGCCCCGTGCATCCCGGATCGGAAACATGATCCGGCCCCGGAAAGTGTCGTAAGGCCGCCCGCCTTTGGTCGAGGGTTTCGCCAGCCCTGCGCCAAAGATCAGGTCATCCTCGACCCCCTTGGCCTTGAGCGCGTCCCACAGCCCCTGCCAATTATCGGGGGCAAAGCCAATTTCCCAATGCGCCTGCGCTTTCTCAGACAGGCCGCGCTTGGCCAGATAATCCCGCGCGGGCCCCGCCGCCCCGGTGCGCAGTTGTAGGCGGAACCACTGTACCGCCTGCTCCATCACCTCGGCCAGTTGGGTGCGACGGTCAGACTTTGCCTGCGCGCGCGGGTCTTGCTTGGGCACCGGCATGCCGACTTCGCGGGCGATGATTTCCACCGCCTCCATAAAGCTCACATTCTCGGTCTCGCGCACGAAAGAGATCGCATCCCCTTTGGCGTGGCAGCCAAAGCAGTAGTAGAACCCCTTTCGGTCATCGACGTGAAAGCTGGCGGATTTTTCCTGATGGAAGGGGCACGGCGCCCACATGTCGCCCTTGCCCTGATTGGACTTTCGGTTGTCCCATATGACCTTGCGCCCCACCACCTGAGACAGGCTGGCGCGGTCACGCAGTTCTTCCAAAAATCCAGGGGGCAGGCTCATGCTTTCATATACCGACGGGGGCAGATCAGAGTCCAGAGCAGGCGGGCCAGCCACGGGCGGCAAAGCGCCCGTCCATGCCGGGCAGCGGCTCCGCCCGGCGTGGTGCCCTCGCCCGGCTTGAGGTATCTCAGCTTACTGCGCGAGGCACATTTCTTTCCACGCGGCCGACAGATCGCTCTTCTTCACGTCGCGCATCTTCATCTCATAGACCCAAGGGGTCACCAGCGGGATCGCGGTGTTAAAATCCTCGGGCCAAGTCGCCTTTGCTTGCACTGTAGCGGGGACTTCGCGTTCCTTCACCCGGTTCAGCCGCGCCTGCTGTACGGCGGCCACGACGGCGGCCTGATGCATACAGCTTTCTTCTTTTTTCGAAGCCGCCAGCGCCGGGCCCGAGACCGCCATGCTGATCGCGGCGAGTGCGGCGAGAATTGTCTTGTTCATGTCTATGCTCCGTTGTTTGCCAAACGGGGATTCGGGCCCCCGCTGAGCAACCTAGCGCCGCGACGCCACCGCTTCCATAGCGCGGCGCAACTCCTGCACCAAAGTGCCGGCCATCGACCGATAGACCAGCAACAGAAACCCGGCGTCGGTGCGGGTGATTGAGGCGGTTATCTCGCGCAACTGGCTGCGCAGGGTTTGGCCGGGTTTGAACGTCGCACTGCGCAGATCGACAGGGACCAACCGCGCCAACACGTCTTCGGCCCCCGGCCCCTGCAGCTCTGCCGCCGCCCAGCCGTCTGAGACATCGACCAGCGCTGCGTGATTTGCCAGTGTCTCGTCCGGCGCGGGGCCAACCAGCAAAACTTCATTCTGACAGAACCAAAGGCATCGGGTGTTGTCCTTCTGGGTGCTCTGCAACGGCTTTGGCAAGGTAACCCCATGCGCTGCCTCCAACGTCTCTGACAATCCCGCAGCACTGGCAAAGCCGCCCAGCACGGTAAGCCGACCCAAATCGCGTTCCTCGACCGTCATGCTGCCGACTTTTAGGGGGAGCAGGTCCGCAAAGGGGCTTTGCGCTTTCAATTCAACCACGGGCGCGCCCTCCTTCCGGGTCGACAAAGACCGGGGCGCAGATCTCCACCTCCGCCTCAATCTCACGCAGATGATCGACCATGCGCATCACCTCTCCATGACGTTGGCGGCCACGGGTCACAAAACCCAGCCCGATGAAGGTGCCGACATCCGGCGAAAACCCGACAGAGGTCGTATGCCCCTGCGCATTCTCGCGGCTCGCCTCGGCCCCGGTCTCAAACAAAAACGCGCCGGCGGTCAACTGCTTCACCGCGCCTACGGGCCGTAGTCCAACCAGTTGCGCCCGCTCAGGATCGCGCAGGCCGGCGCGTTCAGACATGGTTTTGCCGATACAGTCTTTGGCGTCTGACACCATCCGCTCCATGCCAATGTCACTCGCCGTGGCGCGCCCGTCGATCTCTGCATGGGTGATATGGCCTTTTTCCAGCCGCAGCACGTTGAGCGCCTCCATCCCGTAGGCGCCACCGCCGAGCGCATCGGCCCGCGCGACCAGCAGATCAAACAGCGCCGCCCCAAAGCGTGCGGGCACCGCGACTTCATAAGCATGTTCGCCGGAAAAGGAGATGCGGAACAGTCGTGCGTCGACCCCGCCAAGCCGCACGTCGCCGCAGGCCATAAAGGGGAAGCGGTCATTGTCGATCGGTTGCTCCAACAACCCGTTCAGCAATTCGCGCGACTTCGGCCCCGCCACGGCAAACTGCGCCCAGTGTTCGGTGACCGAGGTCAAATGCACCTGCCATTCGGGATGCAGACATTGCGTCACGAACTCCAAATGTCGCATCACCTGTCCCGCCGCACCCGTGGTGGTGGTCATCAGAAAGTGCTGCTCGCCCAACCGCGCGCAGGTGCCGTCATCCATGACGAACCCATCCTCGCGCATCATCAAACCATAGCGCACCTTACCGACCTTCAATGTGTTGAAAGTATTGGTATAAACCAGATCAAGAAGCTTGGCCGCATCCGCCCCCTGAATGTCGATCTTGCCCAAGGTCGAGACATCGCAGATGCCCACCGACTTACGCACGAAACCAACCTCCCGATCACAAGATTGCCGCCAGTTATGCTCCCGCCCGCGCGGGAAATAGCTGGGGCGATACCACAGCCCTGCCTCCACCATCGGCGCGTTCATCGCAAGGCTGGCGGCATGGCTGGTGGTCAGACGCTCGGGCGCAAAACCCTTGCCCTGCCCGCCCGCGCCCATCGCTGCAATCGCGACCGGGGTATAGGGCGGGCGAAAGGTGGTCGTACCCGTCTCAGCAATCCCGCGTCCCGTCGCATCGGCCAGCACTGCCAGCGCCGCGACGTTGGAGCTTTTGCCCTGATCCGGTGCCATGCCCTGCGTCGTGTAGCGCTTCATATGCTCGACCGAGCGGAAGTTCTCCGCCGCCGCCTGCTGCACATCCTTCACGCAGACATCGTTCTGAAAATCCAGCCACGCCCGCCCCTTGCCAGGCACGGACCAAAGCGGTTTGAGGGTGTAGGGCGCGTCCTCGGCAGGCGGCAAGTCTATGGCCTCCGCTTTGCGGCCCAAAGCTTCCAGCGCACCCTTTGCCGCTGCCACACCCGCTGCAAGGCAGCCGTGAGTCGAAAACACGCCATTGCACGCCCCCGCCACATGCATCCCCGGCACTGCACCGGGGGTTGGCACGAAGGCGTGGATCGCTGGATCCCACATAGGCCGCCCGCTCAGATGGCAGGTCAGATGCACCGAAGGGTTCCAGCCCCCCGACATCGCCAAGCAATCGACCTGTATCTTATGCTCGCCCCCTGCCGTGCGGATGGTGACCGCCTCGAGTTCTCTGCGGCCTGATGCGTTGCAGACCACCGCACCGCTCAGCACTGGGAAATCCGCGCCATCGACGCTGACCCTGTCGCGACTGTCGATCAGCGCAGCCACATGCACCCCCGCCGCTGCCAGATCGCGGGCGGTGCGATGCGCGTCGTCGTTGTTGCCAAAGACCGCCACCTGCTTGCCCGGTGCCACGCCCCAACGATTGAGATAAGCCCGCACCGCGCCTGCGGTCATGATCCCGGGGCGGTCGTTGTTCGCAAAAGCCACGGGGCGCTCCAATGCGCCCGCTGCGAGGATCGATTGCTTGGCCGCGATGCGCCAGAAACACTCCAGCGGCGCACCTTCGCCCCGCCGCGCGCGGTGTTGGTTGACCCGCTCCAACGCGCCGAACATGCCGCCGTCATAGGCACCGGTCACCGTCGTGCGCGGCATCAGGCGGACGTTGTCCATTGCTGCAAGTTCCGCGACTACGCCTGCGGCCCAAGCGTGACCCGGCTGACCGCCGATGCGCTCGCTCTCACAGTTAAGCCGCCCGCCCATCGGCGCATCTTCATCGGCGAGGATCACATCCGCCCCGGACCGCGCAGCCGTCAGCGCCGCCATCAGACCGGCTGGCCCCGCGCCGATCACCAAGAGATCGCAAAAGGCATAGGCTTTTTCATAGGCGTCGGCATTCGGTTGGCCGCTCAATCGCCCGAGCCCCGCCGCACGGCGGATCACCGGTTCATAAACGCGGCGCCAAAAATTGCGCGGCCACATGAAGGTCTTGTAATAGAACCCGGCTCCGAGAAACGGCGCGCCAAGGTCGTTCACCGCCATCACATCAAAGTCGAGGCTCGGCCAAGCGTTCTGGCTGCGCACCGCCAGACCCTCATAAATCTCTTGCATCGTGGCGCGGACATTGGGCTCTGACGCGGGGCCAACCCCGGTGGTCACCAGCGCGTTCGGCTCTTCGCTGCCCGCGCTCAGCACCCCGCGCGGACGGTGGTATTTGAACGACCGCCCCATCAACCGCTGCCCGTTTGCCAGCATGGCCGAAGCGACTGTATCGCCCGCAAAGCCATCATAGCGCCGCCCGTCGAAGGTGAAACTGACCGGCTTGTCCCGGTCGATCAATCCGCGCCCTGCGATCCTCATAGCGTGGCCCTTTTCACATCAGACGCCAGTGCAACGGCGTGAACCGCGTGGGTCACCGTATTGCGGGTGACGACCAGCCACGCGCCGCACCCGGCCTCATGCTGCCACAGGTCGCGCGTCTCTCCGGCTGGGTTGTCGCGCAGGTGCAAAAAGGCGTCCCAGATGTCATCACCGGCATCGGGCGCAGGGCGCGCCAAGGCGACCGCAGCGCCGCGATAGTAGAACTCACGCCGGTCCCGGCTGCCGCAAATGGGGCATTCAATCCGCATGGTCGTTTCCCCTTAGTGCAAGTTGTGCTGAGACCCGGTGGCCTCTTCGTCCATGAGACCTTCGCCCGAACGGAAACGGTCCAGCCGGAAGCCCGCTGCCGTCTCATGGTGCTGCCCCGTCGCCATCAGATGCGCCAGTGCAAAGCCCGAGGCCGGCACCGCCTTGAAGCCGCCGTAGCACCAGCCGCAATCGATGAACAAACCTTCGGTATCAGTCTTGTCGATGATCGGGCTGCCGTCGGGGGTCATGTCCATAATCCCGCCCCAAGAGCGCAGCACGCGGGATTTGCCAATCATCGGCATGAGGGTCATCCCCGCCTCCATCACATGCTCCATCATCGGCATATTGCCGCGTTGCGCATAGGAGGCGTAGAAATCCAGATCGCCGCCAAAGACCAAACCGCCCTTATCGGACTGGCTGATATAGAAATGCCCCATGCCAAAGCTGACCACATGGTCGATCACTGGCTTCAAGCCCTCGGTCACGAAGGCCTGCAGAACATGGCTTTCAATCGGCAGGCGTATCCCGGCCATTGCGGCGACTTGACCCGAGCGCCCCGCCGTCACAATCGCCACCTTTTTAGCCCGGATCGCCCCGCGCGTGGTCTGCACGCCGCGCACCTGACCGTTTTCAATATCAATGCCGGTGACTTCGCATTGCTGGATCAGATCGACGCCGCGCTGGTCCGCGCCACGCGCATAGCCCCAAGCCACCGCATCATGCCGCGCCGTGCCGCCGCGCCGGTGCAGCAGCCCGCCGTGGATCGGAAAGCGCCCGTTGTCGTAATTCAGATAGGGCAGCAGCTTGCGCAGGGCGTTGCGGTCCAAGAGTTCCGCATCGTCGCCTTGGTTGATCATCGCATTGCCGCGCCGAGCCGCGGCATCGCGCTGCGCGTCAGAGTGAAACAGCGTGATCACTCCGCGCTGGCTGAACATGACGTTGTAGTTCAGCTCCTGTGACAGCCCTTCCCAGAGCTTCAGCGAATGACTGTAGAATTCCGAATTGCCCGGCAGAAAGTAATTGCCCCGCACCACGGTCGTATTCCGGCCTACGTTGCCACCGCCAAGATAGCCCTTCTCAAGCACCGCAATATTGGTCATGCCGTGGTTCTTGGCGAGGTAATAGGCCGTACTCAGCCCATGGCCGCCGCCGCCGATGATGATGGCGTCATATTCCGCCTGAGGCTCGGGATCGCCCCACTGTGGCGTCCAGCGGCGATTGCCGGTCAAGCCTTCGCGCAACACCCGCAGTCCTGAAAATCGCATCTTTCGCCTCCCCCCGGTTGCGCGCAGTCAAGCAACTTGGGGCGCAAGTATCAATGACCGAAAAGGCCTCATCGGCAGTTCGCAGGGCGGGTCAGCAAAAAGGGGCGCATGGCGCCCCTTTTGAATTCACTTGAAAGTATATGGCCTGTTCAAAGCCCCTTGGCGTGATAGCTTGCCGCGACCTTTTCGATCGACACCAGATAGGCTGCTGTGCGCAGGTCTTCGACATCGTCGCGGCTGTGCCAGACATGGGCCATAGCCTCATAGGCCGTGCGCATCGTGTCATCCAAACCAGAGCGGACCAGCTCCAATTCGCCCGCACCGCGCAGATACTTCTCTTTGAAGTTCGGGCTCAGGGTCCAACCCAATTCCTTGTCTGCGCTCAGCCGCTCAAGCTCATCGACCACCAGTTGGTGGCGCGATTCCTCGGCGCGGCGTTGCATGCGGCCAAAGCGGATGTGGCTGAGGTTCTTGACCCACTCAAAGTATGACACCGTCACACCGCCTGCGTTGGCATACATATCCGGCATGATCACAGTGCCCTTCTTGCGCAGCACCTCATCCGCTCCGGCGGTCACAGGGCCATTGGCGGCCTCAACGATCAAGGGCGCTTGAATACGCTCGGCATTGCTAAGGTTGATCACCCCTTCAAGTGCGGCAGGGATCAAGATATCGCATTCCGCTTCTAGGAACTGCGCGCCATCTTCTTCAAACTTCGCATCGGCATAGCCCTTGATGGTGCCGTGCTTCTCGATCCACTTGTGCACGGCTTCGACGTTCAGCCCATCCTCGCTGTGCAGCGCGCCGTCGCGCTCAATGATCGCCGTGATCTTGCTGCCATCTTCTTCGCTCAGGAACTTAGCGGCGTGATAGCCCACGTTGCCGAGACCCTGAATGATGACCCGCTTGCCCTCAAGCTTACCGCTCAGACCGGCTTTCTTGAGGCCTTCGGGGTCACGGAAGAACGCCTGAAGCGCATATTGCACACCCCGGCCGGTGGCTTCGGTTCGGCCTTGGATGCCGCCCGCGTTGATCGGTTTGCCGGTCACACAGGCCACGCCGTTGATGTCGGTGGTGTTCATGCGTTTGTACTGGTCCGCGATCCACGCCATCTCACGCTCGCCGGTGCCCATGTCGGGGGCGGGGACGTTCTGGGCGGGGTTGATCATATCGCGCTTGATCAGCTCATAGGCGAAACGCCGAGTGATCAGCTCAAGCTCATGCTCGTCATAGTCGCGCGGATCAATGCACAGCCCACCTTTGGAGCCGCCAAAGGGCGCGTCGACCAATGCACATTTATAGGTCATCAGCGCGGCCAGCGCCTCGACCTCGTTCTGGTTCACGGCCATGGAGTAGCGGATGCCGCCCTTGACGGGCTCCATATGCTCGGAATGGACCGAGCGGTAGCCGGTGAACGTATGGATGCGGCCCCGCAGACGCACGCCGAAACGCACGGTATAGGTGGCGTTGCAAACGCGAATTTTCTCTTCAAGACCGGGTGGCAAATCCATCAGCGCGACCGCGCGGTTGAACATCAGATCCACACTGTCGCGGAAACTCGGCTCATTGGCTGGATTCATCGGTCTCTCCTCTTCTGATTGGCCGCGTTGCCTCTGATTTTCGGGCGCGACTCATTGGGCTGCCCTTAAGACATGCCGCCGCACCGTAGGACGCCTCTTTGCGAGGTGCGACCTATTTAATCGCTATTCTCAAAACTTTATCAACCGGGGGTGAGACCGGAATGGGCGTCTTCCCCAATCGGTAGAAATCAGCGGTCATTTCAAGGGTATTCCAGCCCCAAACGGTCCAATTCACCGTCAATTGCCCCAGATGCGCCAAACTCTGGACACTTTCCCCCAGCAAAAGAAAAGCTAGGCAAATGCCGCCCATTCCCTTTGGCGCATGCACAGTGCCAATGGATGAAAGGTAGATGACGATGACCAATGACCCTCGGACTTCAGAGACCCTTGCGGGCTGCTGCCCCGCGATGCTTCGGCGTTTCGCCCGCGAGGAAGACGGGCTGGTCACGCTTTTTGCTATTCTGATGATCCTGCTGATGATCCTTTTGGGCGGTGTCGGCGTCGATCTGATGCGCCATGAGCGTGAACGCGCGAGGGTGCAGGCTGTGGCCGACCGCGCTGTGCTGGCGGCTGCTGATCTGGATCAAACGCTCAGCCCCGAAGCCGTCGCCCGCGATTATTTCGACAAGTCCGGGCTGGCCGACTACATTTCAAGCGTCACGGTTGAGGAAGGTCTGAACTACCGCCGTGTCACGGTTGATGCGTCTCGCGACCTCAAGACAATGTTCATCGACAAGTTCGGGCAAGAAAAATTGCACGTCCCCGCCAAAGCGACGGCGGAAGAAAAAGTGGCCAAAGTCGAAATTTCCATGGTGCTCGATATCTCCGGCTCTATGCGAGAGAACGACAAAATGAATAACCTCCATGATGCGAGCAACGTCTTTATCGATACGGTGATTCAGACTGACACTGAGGATCTGATCTCGATCTCGGTGGTGCCCTATACCGCGCAGGTCAACGTCGGCAAGGACATCATGGATGAGCTGAATGTCACCCAGCTTCACTCTTATTCGCATTGCGTCGACTTTGAAGACAGTGACTTTAATCTCACCACGATCAGCCAAACTCGCAGCTACGAACATATGCAGCATTTCGAGGCGGGTTATTACTGGAACGGAAATGACCGCGATAGAACCGGGCACTACGACAACATCTCTAACCCCGGTTGCCCCAAACAAAGCTATGAGGAAATCGAAACTTTCTCGCAAAACGCGGCAGCGTTGAAAAGCCGTATCGCCAACTTTCAACCGCGTGCGAACACTGCGATCCACCTTGGGCTTAAATGGGGCGTGGCCTTGCTTGACCCCTCCTTCAGGGCGATCAATGAGGCGATCGGCGGCGACGCCGTGTTTCGGGGCCGTCCGGCTGAGTACAATGACATCGACACGCTGAAAACCGTGATCTTAATGACAGACGGCGTGAACGTGACGACCCGGCGGATCGCCCCGGAGGCCTATTCCAACCGCGACCACTATCGCCATTGGAGCGATTACCCTTTCTACTGGTGGCTGGGCCGAAACGTTCGCTCAAGCGAGCATTATCGCTGGTACCGGACCAAATACACCGCCGGTCAGGCCGACAATCTGCTGGACAACATCTGCGATGCGGCCAAGGCTAAGGGCATTGTGATCTGGTCCATTGGCTTTGAGGTGACCGATCATGGCGCTGCCGTAATGAAGAACTGCGCCTCCTCTGACAGCCACTTTTTCCGTGTCGAAGGGGTTGAGATCGTGGACGCATTTGAGGCGATTGCCCGGCAAATCAACCAGTTGAGGTTGACCCAATGATCCAGAAAACCATAAAAGCATGGCGCCGGTTTCGCGGCGACGAGAACGGATCAGTAATGCTGATCGAGTTCGCAATCCTGTCCCCGTTGCTGTTTGGCTGCCTGATCATGTCGGTCGAGATGAGCTTTTATGCCATGCGCCACATGTTCCTAGACCGCGGGCTGGACATGACGGTGCGCTATGTCCGGCTGAACACCAACACAGACATGTCGCATCAGACCATTAAAAATATGATCTGCGAGACCGCCGGCTATTTGCAAGACTGCGACGAGACCCTGCGCCTTGAGATGATCCGTGTGGACCCGCGCAACTTTGCCTCTTTTGACCCATCCCCCGATTGCGTGGATACCTCAATTGATCCCAAACCGGTGCGCGGCTGGAGCCTTGGGGTTGAACACCAGTTGATGATGTTGCGCGCCTGTGTGCAATTCAAACCCTTCTTTCCGACCACCGGCCTTGGCTATGCCCTTGAGAAAGACGGCGCTGGCCGTGTCTCAATGGTGTCGAGCGCGGCCTTTGTACAGGAGCCGAACTGATGCGCGTGCTGTCCTCCCTACTGACCCGGTTCAAACGCAGCGACGACGGCTCAATCGCGATTGAGACGGTGATCATGCTGCCGCTGATGTTTTGGGCCTATCTGGCCATGTACTCAACCTTTGACACGTTTCGGATGTACAACCTCAACCAAACGGCGGCCTATACCATCGGCGATGCGATCTCTCGGGAAACGCAAGCGATTGATCCTGATTACTTGCAAGGGATGCAGGAGCTTTTTGAGTATCTCACCCGTGGCACCGGGCAGACCTCCCTTCGGGTCAGCTCGCTTTGGTATGACGCAGAGAACGACCGCTACCATGCAGATTGGTCGCAAATCCGGGGTAATGTTGCGCCATTGACCAGCGATGAGGTGAGCAATTGGCACAGCAAACTGCCCGTCATGCCTGACAACGAGCGGATCACCTTGGTTGAAACATGGCGCGATTTCGAGCCGCTGTTCAAAACCGGGCTTGAGCGGCGCGAAATTCGCAACTTTGTCTTCACCCGCCCGCGCTATGCGCCCCGCACTGTCTGGTCTGATACCTAAGCAGCGTCGCGTTCGGCCAATTTGGCGCGGATCATCTCGGCGATCAGTTTGGTTTCATTGGCAGGGGTCATGCCACCCACGCCGATGCGGCGGCCAAGGCTCCACCACAGGCCCAAGCGCCATCCGCGCGGCACCCGGCGGTTGGTCTTGAGCAGAAAACCATTCGAGGGTTTGACCGCGAAAGCGCCTTGCTCAATGCGCTCGATCTCATCCATGCGTACGATCACCCGGCCATCCGCATCGCGCAGCGCGTCGTCGGTCAGCTCTAACGCGCTGGCTGTTGAACGGCGCATCAGTTCGGCAATGGCGATGAAGCCAAGACCAATCGCCGCCAATGCGATTTGCCATCCCAAATCAGGCGAACGGGTGAGCGCGGAATAAATCAGGACCACACCCAACCCAGCCAGCGCCAAAAGCCCGACACCACGTCGCGCCGGAGAAGCTTTGGCGGTGGCGAGAACGTCGCCCACGCCGGGCTGCATTGTCTGGGGAATATCGGTCATCGACGGGGCTTTCTAAGAGGCAAAGAGACGGAATTATCGCCGCTGACTGCCATTTTCGGTCGCCCTTGGCCTAGCCCGGCATCCGACGAAGGACAAGAGCGCGCACCGCAGCGCCCTGCGCTATTTACGCTCAGGGCTACCTTCTCGTTTGTCCTTTTTGCGCTGCCGACCGGTTTCGAACCGTTCTTGCAGCTTATCGGCATAGGCGACACGGCTCGCGGCATCCATCGCACTGATCTGTGCCAACCACGCGCTATGGGCCACCTCTTGAACAGTCGCGGCAGCTTCGCCTTGCGCGGCTAAAACCGCTGCAGCCGCTTCAGTATCAAAGGGATCGGCCCGCAACGTCGTCAGCATCCGTTCATAAAGCCCGCGGCGCTTTGCCCGGTCGAGGTGATGCGCCTTGCCGCTGGCGCGCATCGTCTCATGCAGGCTGCGCCGGGCTTCCGGCGGCAGCGCTTGAACATAAGGCGAGGCATAGCTGCGCAGCCCCGGCAAATCGCCATCGCCGCGCGGCCCCGCCCCTCCGTGACGCCACATCGCACCACCAAGCGCGCCGAGGATCATCACGTTCACAGCCAGCGACACGCCGAGCGCCAGCTGCAACAGGCGCCCGCGCCGCGGTGAAGGTCCCTTTGTCATCTCAACTTTCCTCCATGTCCCAACCGAAACCGCCGAACTCGATCTCCGTATCAACTTCAGCCGTATCGACCGTTTCAACATCCCACGTGCCAGAGACGAATTGCCCGGCAAGGTCCGGCATGCCATCGGGCGGCGCAACCCCGACCCAAATCCCGACGGCAGCTGCTGTGGCAAGACCACTTAGCCCCGCAGCACCACCGAAAAGCTGCCAGAGTGCCCGGTGCCACGGCAGTTTAAGCAAATTTGACTTGGGCATAAGGGCTTCGGCATCGGCCAGAATCCGCGCCTGCAAGTCAGCGGTGACCCGTGGCGGATTGGCGCGTGCCGCAGCAAAGAAATCTTCTAGTGCGTCGTCGTCAAAATCATTCATCGTCAAACCCCAATGCGTCCCGTTGCGCAGATAGCTGCGCCGCCAATGCCCGTTTGCCCCGCGCGGTCAGGCTTTCCACCGCTTCGACCCCAATGCCCAAGACCTCGGCAATTTCGGGGTTTGCCATACCGTCGATATGCCGCAGGACCACCGCTTGGCGCTGCCTTTCGGGCAAGGTGGCCAGCGCCTGTTGCAACGCATCCTCACGGGCCGCCTGCTGCATCTTTTGCGTCACACCCGGCGTCGGATCGGCCGGTTCGGCCACATCGTCCAGCCCCGCCGCCCCCGCACCGCGACGCCGCAGGCGGTCGGTGCAAAGGTTAGCCACAACGCGGTAGACCCAAGTGGTGACCTTGGCCTCTCCCGTGCGCCACTCGGGCGCCTGACGCCACAGCCGCAACATCGCTTCTTGGGCCACGTCCTCTGCCTCGGCGCGGTCGCCCAGAACCCGCAACGCATGGCCGTGAATGCGCGGCACCAGCCGGGTGGTCAACAACCGCGCAGCGGCTGCATCCCCGGTGGCGTAACGTTGCAACAACTCGGCATCCGCATCGCGCTGATCGTCGGACAAATTCTGCATCCCGTCCATGGCTACGGTTCGGGCGCGCTTTGATCAAGCGCGCCCGAAACATCATTTAGTCGCGCTGCGGCTTGTCATGGTCCATCTTGTGGCCCTTGCCGTGCCGTTTGCCATGCATTTTCGCTGCTTCGAACTCTTCGGCACTGATGCTGCCGTTGTCGTCTTTGTCCAGACGCTCGAACATCTTGGCGGGATCGTGGCGCTGCGTCATTTCTTCCATCGACAATTTGCCATCGTCATTGGTGTCCATACGCTCGATCATGCGCTCGCCACCTTTGTGACCGCGCTTGCCATCTTTTTTGCTGCCGTCCTTGTCGCCGCGTTTGTCACCGCGCATCTCGCCGTGTTTGCCCCCCATGGCTTCCAGTTCTGACGCATCGAGGCTGCCGTTGCCGTCGGTATCGAACCGCTCCAGCATCTTGGCGGCACGCTCAGCGTGGCGCGCTTCGCCTGCAGCTTTCATCTCTTCAGCCGTCACGAAACCGTCGCCATCTGCATCAACCTTAGCAAAACGCGCCTCAGCGTGGGCCTGAAACTCTGCCTGTGTGATCTCACCGTTGCCGTCAGCGTCAAGCTGCTGGAAGGGGTTCTGACCGCCGCTCTGCTGTGCGAAGGCAGCTGCACCACCGAGTGCCAGCAAACCGCTGAGAGCTGCGATCTTCATGTTTGTACGAATGGTCATCTTGATACTCCTCGTTTTTTAAAGACCGTCTCACGCTTTTGCGCCGCGATCACAGGGTCAAACGGCTGGCGTCAGAACTTCCGTCGCTGGATTGCGAAATTTTTTCAAAAAACCGGCAAGGCCCCGCCCCCTGCGCGACATGGCGCCGCAAGGACGGCCTCAAGTCTTTTCATTTCACGCCCCAACCTGCATCTACCTCTCAACCAGAGGATCGCCCCATGTCACAGACACAGCAATTGTCCCCCGACACCGTAGACGCGCATGACAGCGAAGAGCGGGCCCGCCTGCCCGCAATGTTGCGTGGTTGGCGTGGCAAATGCCCTTCTTGCGGGGGCGGGCAGTTGCTGCACGGCTATCTTAAGGTGAATGACGACTGTGCTGCCTGCCGTCAGGAATTCCATCATCACCGCGCGGATGATGGCCCGGCCTATCTGACCATTTTGCTGGTCGGTCACCTGCTGGCCCCGGGTCTGCACATCGCCTTTGTTGTCTGGCGGCCCGAGCCTTTGACCCTGTTCACCATTTTTGCGGTTGGCTGCACGGCGCTGTCCCTCTACCTTCTGCCCAGACTGAAGGGGGCCATGATCGGCTTTCAATGGGCCAAAAGGATGGGCGGCTTCGGCGGCACCACCTAACGCGGCCCGCCCTTCGGCCCCTGATCGCCGGAGCATCGCCGCATGACCATCGACAAGACCCAAATCCGCAACGCCGCCACGGTGATCGTGCTGCGTGATCGCCATGTGACCCCGCATATCCTGATGGGGCAGCGGGGGGCCAAAGCGGCGTTTATGCCGAATAAATTCGTCTTTCCCGGCGGCGCTGTCGATGCGAGCGATGCACGCGTGCCGCTTGCTGCCCCGGTGAACGCTCTGTGCCACGGCAGGCTGTGCGATGATGCCGAACCGTCCTTGGCCCATGCCATCGCCGTCGCCGCCATTCGTGAGCTCTGGGAAGAAACGGGTCTGGTGCTGGGCCGCAAAGGCGGATGGGAGGGCGATGTGCCCGCCGATTGGAACAGCTTCGCCGCCACGGGGCACCTGCCCGACGCCTCCGCGCTACAATTCGTGTTTCGGGCGCTGACCCCACCGGGCCGTCCGCGCCGTTTCGATGCGCGGTTCTTCCTCGTGGATGCCGAAGACATTGCCAGCGACCCCGATGATTTCGACGCCGCCTGTGATGAGCTTTCGCATCTGCAATGGGTGCCGCTAAGCCGGGCGCGGTCCTTTGACATGCCGTTTATAACCGAGGTTGTGCTGGCCGAAATCACGGCCCGTGCGCGCGACACAAACCCGCCCGCGTCGGTGCCATTTTTCAAAAACAACGACGAAGAAAGCCTGTTCCTACGTCTGCATGGCCGCCCGATGACGGGTTAAGTCACCAGCACCAGCATCATGATCGACAGCGCCAACACGGCCATGCCCGCCCATTCGCGGCGCGATATATGCTCGCGGAAAAACAGTGTCGATGCGGCGATGCTCAGCATCAGCTCCACCTGCCCCAAGGCCTTCACATAGGCCGCGTTTTGCAAAGTGAAGGCGATGAACCAGCATAACGATCCGCCCATCGACGTCAGCCCGATCCAGACCGCCACGCGGCGCGCGGCCCAAACCCGGCGCATCTGCCCCGGTTCGCGCAGCCGCAGCCAGACAGCCATGATCAGCGTTTGCATCAGCACCACTGCCGCCAGCGTCACGCCCGCGCGCAGCAGCGGATCGTCAGAGACCACGGCCAGTGACGCGCCGCGATAACAGACCGCCGAAATCGCAAAGAGAAAGCCCGAAGCGATTCCCAGCCCCGCCGCACGGTTGCGCAGATCGGCAAGGCGCAGCCCTTTTGCCTCGGCCCCGCCCGAGAGCAGCAACAGCCCGACCACGCCAAGCGCGATGGCGGCAAACCCCGCGCCCGAGACGCCTTCGCCCAGCACGATCCACCCCATCAGCACGGTCTGGATCACTTCGGTCTTCTTAAAGGTGATGCCCACGGCAAAGTTGCGTTGCTTGAACAAGAGCACCACGCAGACCGTCGCCATGATCTGCGCCGTGCCGCCCATCACCCCATAAAGCCAGAACCCCGGCCCGAGTACGGGCAGCCCCTGCCCGCTAAGCCCCAGATAGAGCGGCAGCAGCAAAGCCACGAAAGGCGCGGAGTAGAGGAAACGCGAAAACGTCGCCCCGCCCGCCGAAAGCATGTCGGACGCCAGATGCTTTTGCAGCATGAACCGCCCGGTCTGAAAGACAGCGGCGGCAAGGGTGACGAGGATCCACAGATCGGGGGTGAAAATACTGTCCATAACAGCCTATAGGCCGAAGCCGGGCAGCAGTGCCAGTGCTGGTACGGTCAGCGCCTCACTTGCAAGGCGCTGATGTCATAGCCGTTGAAATCCAATATCTCTTGCGCCGCGGTGATCCGGTCCTCGCCCCCTGTCGCCTGACGGTCGAGGATCCAGCCATAGCCCCCCTCGGGGCTGCCGACGACGGCGGTGCGGAACCCCTCGTCAACCCAAAGCACCCAGAACGCGCGCTCTGCCCCGCCCACGGCGGCACGCATCGTGTAACGCCCCGGCCCTTGTTCGTTCAGCGCCCAAAGGTCGCGCCGGTCGGTGCAGACCCCGGCGGCATCGCACGCCCCTCGGGTCTCGATCAAAGTCGGCCCCTGCGGCGCAAAGGTCACCGCGCGCAGATTGGCGTCCCCCGGAAAGGCCGCACGAACCTGCCAATCGCCGCCAAACCGCGCCGCGTCATAGCGGCTGGTGGCCCCGATCAGCGCGTCTGCGTTGCGAAAACCGGTCTGCACTGGGGGCGGTTCGCTGCGGTTGCAGGCCGCCAAAGTGGCCAACAACAAAAGCACGGAGGCACGGCGCACCCAAGGGATTAAACGGCCCATCAATAAGGCATCGGATGGGTTTTATGCACCGCATCAAGATCGGCCATCACCTCATCACTCAGGGTCAGGTCCGCCCCGCCAAGCGCAACATCAAGCTGCTCAAGGCTGGTCGCGCCAAAGATAACCGAACCCATGAAGGGCCGCGTATCACACCACGCCAGCGCCATCTGCACCGGGTCCAGCCCGTGTTTCTCGGCCACATCGAGGTAGGCCGCGACCGCCTCAAAAGCGCGCGGCGTGATGCGGCCGCCCAAATCTTCATTCAGCGAAAGACGCGATCCGGCGGGGACCTTCCCGCCCTGATATTTCCCGGTCAGCAGCCCCGCAGCGAGGGGCGAGAACGCCAGCATGTCGATCTGCTCATTCACGCAGGTCTCAGACACATCGGTATCCGCCAGTCGGCACATCAGCGAATATTCATTCTGCACCGAGATGGGGCGCGGCCCGCCCGTACGCTCAGCCACGGCAGCCCATTGCGTCAGCCCCCAAGCGCTTTCATTGCTCAAACCAAAAGCGCGGATCGTGCCGCGCTCGACCTCGCGCTGGAGCGCGCCGAGGGCGTCCTCCATATGGGCGATGGTCTCGGCCCGGTTCTGGCCGGACGGGTCAAAGGTCCAATTCTTACGGAACATATAGCTACCGCGGTTGGGCCAGTGGAATTGATACAGGTCGATATAATCCGTCTGCAAGCGCTTCAGCGACCCTTCGATGGCACCGGGGATCGTATCGGATGAGATCGGCGCACCGTCGCGGGCATGTTGCATCCCCTCGCCGGAGTGTTTGCTGGCCAAGACCACCTCGTCACGGCGTTTATCGCGGGCGACCCACTGGCCGATGATCTCTTCCGTCCGGCCAATCGTCTCGGCGCTGATCGGGTTCACCGGATACATCTCGGCCGTGTCGATGAAGTTGATCCCGGCCTCCAGCGCGCGGTCGATCTGCGCATGACCTTCCTCGGCGGTGTTCTGGGTGCCCCATGTCATGGAGCCCAGACAAAAACGCGAGACCTCGATATCGCTTGAGCCGAGCTTTTTCATCTTCATCTTGTGGTCCTCGCTTGTGATTTGTCCGCAACCTAGCCGCCTGCCGCGCCTTCGCAAGGGCAATTGCCAAGCGCCCATCCTTCGACCCCGGCAAAAGCATAATATGGGTGCATTCTCCCTTCCCCTCGCCCGGCAATGGACGCAATGTGCGCTCATGCGCCTGCTCATTTCCTTCGCCGCCCTCTTCTTTTCGGTCATCCTCCTGCAACTCTCTACCGGAGGTGTGGGGCCGCTCGACGTGCTCTCGGGGCTGCAACTTGATTTCTCACGGCAGGAAATCGGTATGCTCGGCTCGGCGCATTTTCTGGGCTTTTTTATCGGCTGCTGGTGGGCGCCCCGACTGATGGGCAGCGTCGGACACAGCCGCGCTTTTGCCGCCTTCACCGCCGCCGGAGCCATCGGGCTCATGGCGCATATGATGGTCGTGGACCCTTACGCTTGGGCGCTGATGCGGGTGGCATCGGGCATGTGTGTGGCGGGGTGCTATACGGTGATCGAAGCGTGGATGCAGGCCAAAGTCACCAATGAGACCCGCGGGCGCACGATGGGGGTCTACCGGGTGGTCGACATGAGCGGTTCGCTCGCCGCGCAGTTGATCGTTGGTATCTTAGCCCCTGCTGCATACGTCTCTTACAACCTGTTGGCCATCATCTGCTGCGCTGCACTTCTGCCGCTCACTCTCACTAAAGTCCGCCCACCTGAAACGCCAAACCAGCCACGGCTGCGCCCGCGCCTCGCCTTTGACCGTTCGCCCTTGGCGGCGGCGGGCGTTGTGGTCGCGGCGGTCTCTAGCGCGTCTTTTCGGATGGTTGGGCCGATCTACGGGCAAGAGGTAGGATTGAGCGCCACCCAGATCGCATGGTTCCTCGCCGCTTTCGTGCTGGGCGGAGCTTTGGCGCAATATCCAATGGGCATGCTGGCCGACAAATACGACCGCCGTTGGGTCTTGATTTGGCTGTCGGTCGCGGCGATGGGAGGCTGCGCCGTCACTGTGATGGGCGCGGGCTATGGCACGGCGGGGATCATGCTCTCGGCAGGCCTCTTCGGGGCCACGACCTTTCCGATCTATTCGGTCTCTGCCGCCCATGCCCATGATTTTGCCAGTTCCGATGAACGGGTGGAGCTTTCCGCCGCCTTGATGTTCTTTTTCGCGGTGGGGGCCATCGGCGCGCCCTACCTTGCCTCTGTGCTAATCGACGGCTTCGGCGCATCGGCGTTGTTCGTGATGATCGCAGCAGCGCATGGGGTTTTGGTGATCTTCGGCCTTGCGCGGATGCGCGCCCGCCCCACACGGACCGACCGCACGCCCTACGTCTACGCCCCCCGGACCACCTTCCTCATCGGGCGGCTCTTGGGCCGTACGCGGGACCGAAACTAGACTATTCCCGTCTTTTGCTGGCAACAGCGCAGCCCTTGCGATAAGGCTGCGCCAAGCACCGGGAATATAGATATGACACGCCACCTCATCACCTCCGCCATCCCTTATATCAACGGGATCAAACATCTGGGTAACCTCGTGGGCAGCCAGCTGCCTGCCGACCTTTACGCCCGCTACCTGCGGGGGCGAGGGCAAGAGGTTCTGTTCCTTTGCGCCACGGACGAGCACGGCACCCCAGCCGAACTGGCTGCCGCGAAAGCAGGCAAACCGGTCGAGGACTATTGCGCCGAAATGTATGCCGTTCAAGCCCGCATCGCCGAAGGGTTCGGCCTGTCGTTTAACCACTTTGGCCGCTCCTCCAGCGTGCAAAACCGCAAACTGACGCAGCATTTCGCGGGGGCATTGGCGGATCAGGGGCTGATCGAAGAAGTCTCGCAGCGCCAAATCTACTCGCCCACCGATGGCCGCTTCCTGCCCGACCGCTATGTCGAAGGCACCTGCCCCAATTGCGGGTTCGAGGACGCGCGGGGCGACCAATGTGACAATTGCACCAAGCAGCTTGACCCCGAAGACCTGATCAACCCGCGCTCTACCATCTCGGGTGCGACTGATCTTGAGATGCGCGAGACCAAGCACCTGTTCCTGCGCCAGAGCAAACTGAAGGACGAGCTGGACGATTGGATTAACTCCAAGACCGACTGGCCCGTGCTGACCACCTCCATCGCCAAGAAATGGCTGCATGACGGCGACGGGCTGCAAGACCGGGGCATCACCCGCGACCTAAGCTGGGGCGTGCCGGTGAAGCGTGGCGATCAGGACTGGCCGGGCATGGAAGGCAAGGTCTTCTACGTCTGGTTCGACGCGCCCATCGAATACATCGCCTGCGCGCAGGAATGGGTCGATGCGGGCAAAGGCAGCGATTGGGAAAGCTGGTGGCGTACCGACAAGGGCGCGGATGACGTGCGCTATACCCAGTTCATGGGCAAGGACAACGTCCCCTTCCACACGCTCAGCTTCCCGGCCACGATCAAGGGCTCGGGCGAGCCTTGGAAGCTGGTGGATTACATCAAGTCGTTCAACTACCTGACCTATGATGGCGGGCAGTTCAGCACTTCGCGCGGGCGCGGTGTCTTTATGGACCAGGCGCTTGAGATACTGCCGGCGGACTACTGGCGCTGGTGGCTGCTGAGCCACGCGCCCGAAACCTCGGACGCGGAGTTCACATGGGAAAACTTCCAAGCGTCGGTGAACAAGGACCTCGCGGACGTGCTGGGCAATTTCATCAGCCGGATCACCAAGTTCTGCCGCTCTAAATTCGGCGAAGCGGTGCCGGAAGCCGGGGAATACGGCGAGGCCGAACAGGCGTTGATCGAAGACATCACCGCCCGCGTCGCGCGGTATGAGACGCTGATGGAGGCGATGGAGGTCCGCAAATCCGCCGCCGAACTGCGCGGCATTTGGGCGGCGGGGAACGAGTATCTGCAAGCCCAAGCGCCTTGGACCACCTTTAAAACCGATCCCGACAAGGCCGCCGCCCAGGTGCGTTTGGCGCTGAACCTGATCCCGCTCTACGCGGTGCTTTCCGCGCCCTTCATCCCAAGCGCCGCCGCTTCGATGCTAGAGGCGATGAAAGTCGCAGATATGCCTTGGCCCGACGATGTGCCTGCGGCCCTCGGCAAACTCGCCCCCAATCATGCTTTTGAAGTGCCCGAAGTGCTCTTTGCTAAAATTAGCGATGAGGATCGAGAGAATTGGTCCGAACGATTTGCAGGCAAGCGAGACTGACCTGAAACGATAGAACAGCGGCGCATGGCTATGGGTCGCTGTTCTACTCAAACGGTCACGTTTTAGGCCATCCCCCCCTCAATGTGGCAGCGCGCGTTTTGCTTGGTGCCCATGCGCGACCTCAACCATAGACCTCGGGCTGTTTGCCGCACCCCCTGCGCCGGTAAACCGGATGCCGCATACCTCTCCACCGGGGCCCAGCATCGGGGTGAACTGGCCTTCGACGATCCGGGCTGTCTCTTCCCCCGGAAGCATCTCGAAACAGCCGTACTGTTGTTTGCCTTGCACGATCCGCAGCAACAGCGTGCTGATTTCCGCCCCATCACTCAGACGGGGGCCGAAAAGATCCGCGATGTATTCGCCAATCAAGCTATCCCCGAGCCCATAGGTTACACCGCACGCCTCCTCGTTGGCATGCTGCACC
Source organism: Sulfitobacter indolifex (assembly GCF_022788655.1). Taxonomy (NCBI): domain Bacteria; kingdom Pseudomonadati; phylum Pseudomonadota; class Alphaproteobacteria; order Rhodobacterales; family Roseobacteraceae; genus Sulfitobacter; species Sulfitobacter indolifex. The sequence continues at coordinate 2,243,944 of NZ_CP084951.1, forward strand.
AAACAGGTTTTAGAAAATTCCACCAAAATTTCAGCGGAGGTAACTTTGATACTCGAATGGGCCCGACCGGCCCTATCCCCCGTGGGTGGTGCTCTCTCCGCAATTGTTGAGACTGCACCGGCCCCCCGCCACTCGGCACCAGAAACCCGCCGCTGAGGGCGCCTTGACTTCACACGCGAAGAGAACCATTTCGACACGCGCCTTCCCCAGCCGGATTTCTGAAAGATAAATCTTTGCAATTGGTTACCAAACCACACTGCGACCGTTGTTCCAGCCATGGCGCCCCCTTCTGCCTGTCCAAGGTCCGCTGACCGCTGCCCGACGATGGCTACCAGCCGCGTCTTACGACCGGGTTAATGAGATGGCACAGTGTAAACGTACAGGAGCCTTATTTTCGCCCTATTAGGACAGCAGTTAATGAAGTCTTAACATACGATTGGATTTAAATGCTCCGGGTCGCTCACACCATTCATCAAGATCATGACCTCGGGCTTGTTCTGTTGGCAGCACTGCTTTGTCTATTTGGCAGTTGGGTTGTCTCGCGGCTGTATCACCATGTTCTCGAGCAGCCGCGCGCGCAGGCGATGATCTGGTGTTACCTCACCGCCATGACGGCCGGGGTCACGATCTGGTGTACCCACTTCATCGCCATCCTCGCCTATCAGCTTGATGCACCTGCGACTTTTCATTTCTCATTGACCTTTCTGTCGCTGATCATCGCCATCATCGGCTCGACTTTGGGCGTTGTCATCGCGGGTTTGGGCAAGTCGCCCCGCACGACGATCCTTGGGGGAACCATCTTTGGACTGGCGATTTCCGCCATGCATTACACTGGCATGGTTGCCTATCGGGTGCAGGGCACCATCAATTGGGACGTTGAGTATCTCACGGCCTCGGTGATCATCGCGATCGTTCTGACGACACTTGCACTCGGCGCGGCAAGGCGCGAAGTGCGAGCCAGTGTCTTGTCGATGACCGCGCTCTTGGCCTCGGCTATTATTCTGTTGCATTTTACCGGTATGGCCGCCTTTCAGGTCACACCTCTTACCGCGCAGCCGGTCTATGCCAATCCAGTTGAATACCAACTGATCGCACTGATCATCGCAGGCACTGCCGCCATGATCACCCTTGCCGCGCTCTTTAGCTATGTGGTTGAGAACCGAACCCGCAATGAAAGCATCGAAGAGCTGCGCCGTGCCCGTGATGCCGCAGAAAGTGCCAGCCGCGCAAAATCGGAGTTCATGAGCGTCTTGAGCCATGAACTGCGCACCCCCCTCACCATCGTCATCGGCTATGCCGGCTTTCTGTCCGAATTAAAGCGACACAACCTGGCCAAGCTTTCCCCAGAAGAAAAACCAGCGTCCGAGCATTTCACCAAAATGGGCGATCAGGCGGAGCTCTACGGCCAGCGCATTAAGTTTGCAGGCGGGCAATTGTTAACCATTATCAATGACATCCTAGACTACACAAATATGGAGTTGAACGACCTCGCCCTGGACAAGGCTGCGTTCGACACGCGCGCACTCTTGGAAGAAGTGGTGGAGGAGCATAACGGCGCAGCGCATGACAAGTCAGCCACGCTGCACATCGATACCCTACCCCTTAACGTCATCGCCGACCGTCGCCGTAGCGTGCAAGTTCTCAGCCATATTGTGGGGAACGCACTGAAATTCTCAAAGGCACGCGACATCTATCTGCGTGCGCGGCCTCATGTGGACGGGTTCTGCTTTGAGGTGGAAGATAACGGCGTGGGGATCGCGGAAGAGGACTTTGAGCGTATTTTTGAAGCCTTCACCCAAATCGAAGACGCCGATGACCGTGCTGAAGGCGGCACCGGCTTGGGGCTGGCCATCTGCAGGAAACTGGCGCGTGCGCATGGGGGCGATATTTCGGTCAAAAGCACCCTTGGCCGCGGCACGACCTTTACCGTCTTCATCCCCGGCACCCCGCAAGTGGCGGAACCTGCGGCGCTGGCGGCGTAATCGACGGTTAAAAAGTGGTGCGGGCGGTGGGACTCGAACCCACACGGGGCTACGCCCCAACAGATTTTAAGTCTGGTATGTCTACCATTCCATCACGCCCGCATCGTGGCGCACAATAGCCATCACGCGGGCGGTGTAAATGGGCGAATGCCCTTGGCCACGGGTCAAGCCGTATCGGCCAGCATCGTTTCTTTCACAGCTTCCATCGCCACGTAGGTCGACGTGCTGGCCACATGCGGCAGGGTCGAGATCACCTCTCCCAAAAACCGCCGGTATTCAGACATGCTGCGCGTGCGGACTTTGATAAGATAGTCGAAATGGCTCGCGATCATATGCGCCTGCTCAATCTCTGGCACTTTGGCCACGGCAAGGTTGAACGCCCGCAGCGCTGCCTCGCGCGTGTCATTCAGCCGAACTTCGACAAAGGCCACATGGTCGAGCCCCAGACGGATCGGATCCAAAAGCGCGCGGTAGCCGAGGATCACGCCGCTTTCCTCTAACCGGCGCAGGCGCGCTTGGGTGGGGGATTTCGACAGTCCGATGCGCCGCGCAAGGTCGGTGATGCTGATGCGGCCATCTTCGGCCAGTACCGATAGAATCGCGCTGTCGAACCGGTCCAGATCGAAAAGTTCATTTGCCATGCGATAACCCCAAACTTTAGACGTATCGGCTGATAAATCGATTATCTTCAGTCGAAACTCCCGCCCATCATGCGGTATTCTGGGTCAAACATCAACTGGATCTTGCCATGGCCCTCGATCACGCCCCCGCCCTTCGCCAAACCATCGATGCGCGCACCTACGCCGACCCTGATGCGATGCTGACCGAGCTTAAGGCCCAGGCCGATCTTTCGGCCGAGGATCGCGCCCAGATCACTGCCGATGCGGCGGGTCTTGTCCGTGGCATTCGCGACACTTCGGCACCCGGCATGATGGAAGTTTTCCTCGCCGAATACGGTCTCAGCACGGATGAAGGCGTGGCGCTGATGTGCTTGGCCGAAGCCCTGCTGCGCGTGCCTGACGCCGATACGATTGACGCGCTGATCGAAGACAAGATCGCCCCCTCGGACTGGGGTCGCCACATGGGGCATTCGACTTCCAGCCTCGTCAACGCCTCGACATGGGCGCTGATGCTGACGGGCCGTGTGCTCGACGACGACCAGCCCGGCCCCGTGCGCCACCTGCGCGCCGCAATCAAACGTCTGGGCGAGCCGGTGATCCGTACCGCCGTCAGCCGCGCCATGCGCGAGATGGGCCGTCAATTCGTTCTGGGCGAAGACATTCACGCCGCGATGAAACGCGCGAAGGGGATGGAAAAAAAGGGCTTCACCTATAGCTACGACATGCTGGGCGAAGCGGCGCGGACTGAGGCCGATGCCAAACGCTACCACCTCAGCTATTCCCGCGCGATCTCTGCCATTGCCGACGCTTGCACCCATGACGATATCCGCAAAAATCCCGGCATTTCGGTGAAACTCTCGGCCCTGCATCCGCGCTATGAACTGGCGCAGGAAGCGGCCGTCATGCGTGACCTGGTGCCGCGTTTGCGCGCACTGGCACTGCTGGCGAAGTCGGCGGGCATGGGGCTTAACATCGACGCCGAAGAAGCCGACCGTCTGGCGCTGTCGCTCGAAGTTATCGACACGGTGATGGGCGAGCCCGCCTTGGCCGGTTGGGACGGTTTCGGTGTGGTGGTGCAGGCCTATGGCCCCCGCGCGGGCACGGTGATCGACACGCTTTATGACATAGCGACGCGCCACGACCGCCGCATCATGGTGCGTCTGGTGAAAGGTGCCTATTGGGACACCGAGATCAAACGCGCACAGGTCGAGGGGATCGACGGCTTCCCCGTCTTCACCCGCAAGGCCGCTACGGACGTGAGCTACATCGCCAACGCCCGCAAACTGCTGAACATGACAGACCGCATTTACCCGCAGTTCGCCACGCACAACGCCCATACGGTTGCCGCCGTCTTGCACATGGCAGACGACCCGGAAGCCTACGAGTTTCAGCGTCTGCACGGCATGGGCGAGACCCTGCATGACATCGTGATGCAGAAACACGGCACCCGCTGCCGCATCTACGCCCCCGTCGGCGCGCACCGCGATCTGCTGGCCTATTTGGTCCGGCGTTTGCTTGAGAACGGCGCGAACTCCAGCTTTGTGAACCAGATCGTCGATGAGAACGTGCCGCCAGAAGTCGTGGCCGCTGATCCATTTGACCAGTTGCAGGACAGCGCACCGACAATCCCACGCGGCCCGGAAGTGTTCCAGCCGCAACGCGCCAATGCCAAGGGCTTTGATCTGGCGCATAGTCCGACCCTTGCGGCCATCGAAAAGGCCCGCGCGCCCTTTGCAGACGCCACATGGACCGCCGCGCCAATCCTCGCGGGCGACGCCAACCCAGAGGCGGAAGAGACCGTCAGCAACCCGACCGGCGGCACCTCTCCCGGCACGGTGCAGCCCGCCTCCGACGCCGATGTCGCCACGGCGCTCGACAATGCCGCCGCTTGGGATGCGCCGCTTGACACCCGCCGCGCCTGCCTGCTCCGCGCCGCCGATATGTTCGAGGAACGCTACGGCGAGATCTTCGCCATCCTCGCCCGCGAAGCTGGCAAAGGTCTGCCCGACTGTGTGGCCGAGTTGCGCGAAGCAGTAGACTTTCTGCGCTACTACGCAGGCCAAGCCACCAACACGCCGCCCTCAGGCATCTTCACCTGCATTTCGCCGTGGAATTTCCCGCTGGCGATCTTTTGCGGGCAGGTCACAGCGGCGCTGGCGGCTGGCAATGCCGTGCTGGCCAAACCGGCAGAGCAAACCCCGCTGATCGCCAAACTCGCCGTCGAAGTGCTGCATGAAGCGGGGGTGCCGCGCTCCGCGCTGCAACTCCTAACGGGTGGCGGCAAGGTCGGCGCGGCGCTGACCGGCGATGCCCGCATTAACGGCGTGGCCTTCACCGGTTCCACCGCCACCGCCCTGCGCATCCGCGCCAACATGGCCGAACATTGCGCCCCCGGCACCCCGTTGATCGCCGAGACGGGTGGCCTTAACGCCATGATCGTCGACAGCACGGCCCTGCCCGAACAGGCGGTGCAAGCTATCGTCGAAAGCGCCTTCCAATCGGCAGGCCAACGCTGCTCTGCGGTGCGCTGCCTCTATGTCCAAGAGGACATCGCCGAAGACCTAATCCGCATGCTCACGGGTGCCATGCAGGCGCTCAACATGGGCGATCCGTGGCATCTGTCGACCGATGTCGGCCCCGTCATCGACGACACCGCACGCAAAGGGATTGTCGAGCATATCGAAGCCGCCCGCACCGAGGGCCGCGTCATCGCGGACCTCAAAGCGCCCGAGGGTGGCACCTTCGTCGGCCCTGCAATCCTGCGGGTGAATAGCATTGCTGACATGAAGCGCGAAATCTTCGGCCCCGTTCTGCATGTGGCGACCTTCAAGAGCCATGAGCTCGACGCCGTGATCGACGCGATCAATGCCACCGGCTATGGGCTGACCTTTGGTCTGCACACGCGCATTGACGACCGGGTGCAGCATGTCTCTGAGAGGATTGAGGCGGGGAACATCTACGTCAACCGCAACCAGATCGGCGCAATCGTGGGAAGCCAACCCTTTGGGGGCGAAGGACTTTCCGGGACCGGGCCAAAGGCAGGCGGACCGAACTACCTGCCGCGTTTCTCGGCACCCGACCATCAGGACGCCGCTGGCACATGGGACAGCGCAGAGACCAAGCTCCCCGCCCTGCCCGCGCATCAGCCGATTGTGCTTGAGACCCAGTCGATGCCCGGCCCGACCGGAGAGAGCAACCGCCTCTCGACCCTGCCCCGCCCTGCGCTGTTGTGCATGGGACCGGGGGCCGAGACGGCTGCCGCGCAAGCCAAAGCCGTGCGCGCGCTTGGTGGTGTCGCGGTTGAGGCGACAGGTCAGATCGACCCTGAGGCGCTCACAACCGGCCCGGCCTATGGCGGTGTGCTGTGGTGGGGCGATGACGATGAGGCACGCAAGATCGACCAAGCGCTGGCGGCCCGCGATGGGGCGATCATCCCGCTGCTGCGCGGCCTGCCTAACACCGCACGTGTTCGCGCAGAGCGTCATGTCTGTGTTGACACCACAGCCTCGGGCGGCAATGCACAGCTCTTGGGAATGATGGCCTAAGATAAGACGCGAAAATGGAGGAGCGCCATGCTGACGAACAGCGACATTGAAGACCTGACGCAGTTTCGCAGGGCGCTCCACCAATACCCCGAAATCTCGGGCGAAGAGATTGAGACCGCACGGACCATCGCGGCGGAATTGAAGAAACTCAGCCCCACCCGCATTCTGATGGGTCTGGGCGGGCATGGTGTTGCAGCGGTCTTTGACAGCGGCGCGCCCGGCCCCACGGTGCTGTTTCGCGCTGAGCTAGATGCCCTGCCGATCCCCGAAGAACATGACATCCCATGGGTGTCGAAAGTGCCGGGCAAAAGCCATGTCTGCGGCCACGATGGCCATATGACCATGCTTCTGGCCCTTGGCCGTATTATCGCGCGACAGCCGGTTGCCAAGGGCCGCGTCGTGCTGATGTTCCAACCAGCCGAGGAAGACGGCAGCGGCGCACGGGCGGTGGTGAACGACCCCGCCTATGCCGAGATCGCCGCCGATTTTGCCTTTGCCATCCATGTCGAACCGGGCCGCCCCTTCGGTCATGTCGATACGGCCCCCGCCCTGATCAACTGCGCCTCCAAGGGCGTCGCCGTGACCCTCCGCGGCAAGACCGCCCATGCTGCCAGCCCCGAAGACGGCTCCTCCCCCGCCCCGGCGCTGGCCGAGTTGATCCCCGCGCTGCAAGCGCTCGGCCCCGGCGGGGCGCTCGATGATGGCTTTCGCCGTGTCACCCTCACCCACCTGCGCATGGGCGAGCCGACATTTGGCGTGGCCCCGGGCGAGGCAGTGCTATACGCCACCCTGCGCACCACCCGCGACGACGCCCTAGCCGAGATTGAAGAAGCCCTGCGCGCCGAGGTCGCCCGCGCCGCCGAAGCCCACCGGCTGACGGCGGAATTTGCGGAATCCGACCATTTCGCCGCCTCCATCAATGACCCCGAGGCCTACGCCATCGCCGCCGCTGCGATGGACGCGCTTGGCGTGTCGCACGGGCAGAAAAACTTGCCGATGCGCGCTTCTGAGGATTTCGGCCTGTTCGGGCGCGACGCCAAGGCGGCGATGCTCTGCCTCGGCCCGGGGGAGGATTACGCCGCGCTGCACAATCCTGACTACGATTTCCCCGATGATCTGATCCCCATCGGTGCGGGTATTTTCGAACGGATTGCGCGGGATTTGCTCGGCACGGCTTGACAGATGCCCCGGCGGGCGCAGCTAACTGCGGTAATCCCCGCGCCGCTTGACGCGGTGCAAGATTTGGCAAAGGCTGGCCCGAATGTTCCCGATCCGCGACCACAACCCCTCGGGCCGCACGCCCTATGTCACCTATGCGCTGATGGCGGTGAACATCGGGGTATTCCTGTCCTATCTGTCGCTGATGTCGGATGAGCGCGCTTTGGGTGAGTTTTACTATAGCTATGCCCTGTTGCCCGCGCGGCTGAGCCATGGGGAGGGGTATTTCGGCCTCATCACCTCGCAATTCCTGCATGGCGGCTGGATGCACCTGGCCGGTAACATGCTGTTTCTGTGGATCTTCGGCGACAATGTCGAAGATGAAATGGGACACGGGCGCTATCTTCTTTTCTACCTCGCCTGTGGCATCGCGGCGGGTCTGGGCCAAGTCGTGACAGAGCCACTCTCGTGGGTGCCTATGGTCGGTGCCTCGGGCGCGATTGCCGGGGTGATGGGGGGCTATCTTCTGCTTTTCCCACGGGCGAAAGTCGACATTCTGGTTATTTTCATTGTCTTTTTCCGCATCTTCGCGATCCCTGCGTGGATCATGTTGGGGCTGTGGTTCGGCATGCAGTTCATCGGCGGCATCGGGGCCACACCCGGCACCGGCGGCGTGGCCTATTGGGCGCATTCGGGCGGGTTCATTGCCGGGCTGGTGCTGGCCCTGCCGCTTTGGCTACGCCGCGGCGGTTTCGCCTTTTGGCGACAGACCGACGGCCACCCGCCCCATGCCGCCTCAAGGTATGACCTGAACGAAAGCCGCATTCCCAAGGTAGGACGCAAATGACTGAAACCTCCGAAACCCGCCGCGCCTCTTGCCACTGTGGGGCTGTGGTGATCGAAGCGCTGTTCCCGCGCGGTCTGGCCTCGGCTTCGCGGTGCACCTGTTCGTTTTGTCGGCGTCGTGCGGCAGCCACTGTGACAGCCGTGGCTGAGAGCGTGACCATACTGAAAGGCGCCGAAAACCTAACGCTTTATACTTGGGGCACCCATACGGCGCAGCATTATTTCTGTAAGACCTGCGGCATCTACACCCACCACCGCCGCCGTTCGAACCCCGATGAATGCGGTGTGAACCTCGGTGCCATCGAAGGGGTTTTGCCCTGGGAGATGGAGCCGCTGCCCTATAGTGACGGCATCAACCACCCATCGGACCGCAAGGGCACCTAGAGGCTAGAGATCACCCCCTGCATCCGCGCCAGAAGCCCCGATTGCGGCTCTACCTGCGCGCGGCGCTGATCCACGCTTTCGTGCAGCCGCTCTGACGGGTCGGCCCCCACCACCCGGCGGCGGCGGGTCACCAGCATTTTTCCGTAGCCACGCCACTGCCCGATGGAGGGCGCGGTGGGGTCTTGTTCAAACCGCGCAGCCCAGCCTTCCGGCAGCGGCAGACCGCTGTCTTCCATCCGCGACAGCAGCCAGACCAGTGGGATATTGGCCAAGGGCCGCGCCGCTTCATGACCGCCTAACTGACCGCCGATATCGCCGTGGGTGCCGGGGAACCAGACCTGCTCCAGCCGTCCGGCGTAGCCTTCGGGCGTGGTCCACATCACCGGCGCATAGGAGATGCGGGATTCGTTCAGCGCCAGCGCCTGAAACCCGTTCTTCACGATGCCGCTCAGATCATGGTTGTGGAACATATGCAGCGGTTGCGAGAGCCGCCAAAAGAGCGGTGCATTGACGCCAAGCGATTTCACCGTGTCCCAGACGCCAATCGCTTCAATCTCAACTTGTGGGTGGCAATTGGCTTTGGCAAACAGCGCCCCGGCTTTGCTCAAGGATTGAGCCTCGTAATGGCGGTAGACATCGCGGATGTTGCGCTCGGTCGCGACCTCGGCGCGCAGAAGGCCCACCCGGTCGATCACCCCGGCGAGCGAGCGTACGGCATAGCCGCCCCGCGAATAGCCCATTAGGTAAATCCGGTCTCCGGGTCGGTAGCGCGAGGCGAGATAGCCATAGGCGCGCCGGATCTGTCGGTTGATACCGCGCCCCATGATCACATCGCGTGCGCTGCGCCAGTCGCGCCACTGCAAGCCCGGCTCATAATAGATCGACAAGGCGCTGCCCATCTCGCGGCAAAGCCCATAGGCTAGCCCCGCGTTGGTCTCGCTCCCGGCGTCGAGCGAGGACATGGTGCCATCAAGTATGATAACATGGGTCACCGCCCCCCGGCGCGGGCCGAAGTCAGTCGCAGGCCGCCGCCAGAGCCGCCCGAACACCCGTTGAAACAGGGTTTTACTCGGCTGCGATTGCGGCACCTTGCAGCATCTCCCAGACCCGGTGCGGGGTGAAAGGCATATCCGCCTGCCGCACACCGCGTTCCCAAAGTGCGTCTTGCACTGCGTTCGACACCGCCGCGAGCGCGCCCACGGTCCCGGCCTCACCGCAGCCCTTCATGCCCATAGCGTTGGCGGTCGAGGGGACAGGCTCAGACGTGAATGAAATCATCGGCAGATCAGCGGCGCGTGGCATGGCGTAATCCATGAAAGTCGCGGTCAGAAGCTGGCCGTCTTCGTCATAGACAACCCGTTCCTGCACCGCTTGACCAATGCCTTGGGCGACCCCGCCGTGCACCTGCCCTTCGGCGAGCATCGGGTTGATCAGATTGCCAAAATCATCGACCACCGTGTAGCGGTCAAGCGTGACAACGCCCGTTTCAGGATCAATCACCACCTCGGCCACATGCGCCCCGTTGGGATAGCTGCGCCCCGGCAGGCTGGCGCGTTCATCATGGGTTAATAAGTCTTCCCGGCCCTTGGCACGGGCCATCTCGGCCACCTCCAGCATGGTGGGGCTGACGTTTGACCCTTCGGCGCGGAAGCGTTCGTCGTCGAAGGAGATATCGCGGGCGTTCACGCCCAATTCTTCGGCCAAAAACGCCGTGAACACCTCCGTAATCTTCGCCACAGTGGCCAAGGTCGCCGTGTTCTGCGTGGTGACCGAACGCGAACCTCCGGTGCCGCCGCCCTTTTTAATCAGGTCACTATCGCCCTGCACAACGCGGATTTGCTCAGCCGGAATACCAGTCTGATCCGACAGGAACTGCGCATAGACCGTTTCATGCCCCTGTCCGTTACTTTGAGTGCCGACATAGATCGCCACGCTGCCATCCTCCTCAAAGACCACTTTGGCCCCTTCGGAAGGATCGCCCAGAATGCTTTCGATATAGTAACACAGCCCCTGTCCCCGCAGCAGGCCGCGTTTGGCGTCCGCAGTACGGCGGGCATTGAACCCCTTGCGGTCGGCCTCTTCGCCCGCGCGGGTCAGCAAGCGCGCGAAATCGCCCACGTCGTAAAGCTCACCCGTGGCGGTGGTATAGGGAAACTGGTCCGGTTTGATGAAGTTGATCCGCCGCAGTTCCCACGGATCGATGCCCAACTCTCGGGCCGCGCGGTCCATCAGACGCTCCAGCACATAGATCGCCTCGGGCCGCCCCGCGCCGCGATAGGCATCGACCTGCACGGTGTTGGTGTAATAGCCCTCCACATGCAGATAGGTGTCTTGCACGTCATAGACGCCCATCAAGACCTTAGAGAACAGCGTCGACTGGATCGGCTGGCCGAACTGGCTGTTATAGGCCCCGAGGTTGCAGCGCGTGTCGACGCGGTAGGCAGTGATCTTGTGATTTTCGTCAAAGGCGAACTCGGCCCATGACACCAGATCGCGCCCGCCGTTGTCGGTCAGCATCGCTTCCGTCCGCTCCGACATCCAGCGCACCGGGCGGCCCAGCGCCCGTGCGGCTTGAGCGATGCAGAAGTACTCAGGGTACGTCATCGCCTTCATGCCAAAGCCGCCGCCGACATCGGGGTTTGTCACGCGCACGTCGTCTTCGCTCAGACCAAAGGCTTTGACAAAGAAGTTCTTATGCGCCCAGACCCCCTGCCCGCCCAGCGCCACATGCAATCGGCCATCGGCCCATTCCGCATAGCAGCCGCGCGGCTCCATCGAATTGACGATGATGCGGTTGTCGCCGACCTCCAGCTTGACGCGGCGCGCGGCCTTGGCAAATGCCGCCTCAACCTTGGCCTCATCACCCATGCCCCAGTCAAAGGCGCGGTTGTCGGGGGCCTCGGTGTGCAATGTCTCGCCACCGGGGGTGAGGTCCATCTTGGCAGGTAGGTCATCAGCGTCGAAAAGGATCAACTCGGCGGCGTCGCGCGCCTGTTGCAAGGTATCGGCCACGATCAGTGCCACCGGCTCGCCCACATAGCGCACCCGGTCTTTCGCGAGGATTGGCCGCAAAGGTGCGGCCCCTTTGCTGCCGTCGCGGTTATCAACAACCGTATGTGGCAAATCGATATTCATTCCCGCCGCTTCCAGATCGGCGCAGGTCAGCACCAGATGCACGCCCTCCGCTTCGCGGGCATCGCTCACGTCCAACTCGGTGATCACCCCATGGGCCACGGGCGCGCGGAAAAAGACGCCCTGCAGTGCGTCCCGGGGTGCGATGTCATCCACATAGCGGCCATCGCCGGTCAGAAAACGGTGGTCTTCCACCCGTTTGACCGGCTGGCTTTTCCCGAACTTCTCCATCTGACGCTGCCCCTACTGCCCTTAGTGCTTCAGGCCAACAGTAGCGGGCAGCGCGTCAGTGTCCAGAGGGGCTCAGGCCGCCGCGCGCTTGACCTCATCCCCAAGCCCCGAGACCAGCTCAACCCGGCCCAGCCCGTAGCCGTTGAAGGCCGTGGACATGGCAATTGAATAGGCCCCCATGCCGCCGAACAACAGGTAATCGCCGGTCTGCGCATCCTCAGGGAGCGGTAGGCCATCGGGCAAACGGTCGAGCGAATCGCATGTTGGGCCAAAGACAACGCGCGGTTTAGGCGCACCTTGGCGCAGCGCGCCGTCGGGGCCGACCACGTCCACCAGACCCGACAGGCCCATATCCCGCAGATCGGGCAAGCCACCATAGATACCGTCGTTGAGGAAGACCGTCCGCCCCTCATTGCGCATCCCCTTGATACGGGTCGCCAATACGGCCGCATCAGCCACCATCGCCCGGCCCGGTTCACACAGCAGCGTCGGAGCCTCCGCGCCAAAACTCTCAGCCAGCGCCGCTTTCACCGCAGCAAAAACCGCCCGGTGATCCGGCGCATCAAAGCCGCGGTCTACGGCGAAACCACCACCAATGTTCATCCGTTTGATCGAGACATCCGCCATCCGCAGGATGTCCGCCGCCGCATGGACATATTGCACCCACGCCTGCGGGTCATTGCATTGCGTGCCGGGGTGGAAACACAGCGAAGGGGTGAACCCCATCTCCACCACCGCACGCAGCAAGGCTGCCGCCTGCGCCGGTGCCGCGCCGAATTTCGAGCCGAAGTCATAGGCCGCCCCCTTGACCGGCAGGGCAAAGCGCACCGCCACTTCATTGTCGCGCGGCACGTCGTGGAGCTTGGCCAGTTCGGACATGTCATCGATCGACCAACTGTAGACGCCCGCCACGATCCCTGCTTTGACCTCTGCCGTTGAGCGGACGGGGTTATTATAGTGCAGCACCGCCTGCGGACAGACCGCGCGGACCGCTGCCATCTCGGCCGGGGAAGCCACATCGAAACTGGTGATGCCCGCCGCCACGAGGTTCGACAGCACCTCGGGTCGGTCATTGGCTTTGACCGCATAGGTCACCAACCCGTCGAAATCCGCCTGAAAGCGCCGCGCCGTGGCTTGCAGCACCGAAGGGGCAAGGAACAGCACCGGCGCGTCGGGGCTGTGTTTCGCCAGATAGGCGGCGGGCGTGGCGGAAAGGGGGGCGGTATGCTGCATGATGGCCTCCTGTTTGCTTTCCCCCAGTGAACCGCGAATTTCGGTCGATTCATCGTGTCAAACCGCCTATACTGACGGAAACTTTCGGCAGAGTGACGACATGGCACATCAAATCGACGACACTGACCGCGTTTTGATCGCGGCACTTCAATCCAACGCCCGCCTGCCGGTCGCTGATCTGGCCCGCAGTCTTGGGCTTGCCCGCACCACCGTTCAAGCCCGGCTTGAACGGCTAGAGCGCAGCGGTGCCATCGTCGGCTACACCCTGCGCTTGGGTGAAGCCGCCCGCGCCCCGCTGCACGCCACGGCTTTGGTCAATATCGAATTGCGGGCCGGTCCCGCCGTGCTGGCCCGGCTGCGCAGCCTGCCCGGCGTGCAGGTCGTCCATACCACCTCGGGCCGTTTTGACCTGCTGGTGCAGATCGCCGCGCAAACCACGCAGGAACTGGACGAAACCCTCGACCGGATCGGCGAGACACGCGGCGTGAAGGGCAGCGAAAGCCTCATTCATCTCAGCACCAAGATCGACAGGCGCGGCTGACCCTACCCCGCCTCGCCCAAAGCCCTCTGTCAGGGGTCTTTCCCTCACCGCGCCAGACCGCTAAACGGGGCGCAACAAAAGGGATCATGACCATGGCACTCGAAAAGACCTTCAACGCCGCCGAGGCGGAAAGCCGCATCTACGCCGATTGGGAGACCAAGGGCGCGTTCAAAGCGGGCGCAAATGCGCAGCGTGACGAGCATTTCTCGGTGATGATCCCGCCGCCGAATGTCACTGGCTCGCTGCACATGGGCCATGCCTTTAACAACACACTGCAGGATATCCTCGTGCGCTGGCACCGCATGCAGGGCTTCGACACGCTCTGGCAGCCCGGCCAAGACCACGCGGGCATCGCCACGCAGATGGTGGTGGAGCGCGAGTTGGCCGCCACGGGCCAGCCGGGTCGCCGCGAGTTGGGCCGTGAGGCGTTTACCGCCAAGGTCTGGGAGCAGAAGCAGAAATCCGGTGGCACGATCATCGACCAGCTGCGGCGCTTGGGCGCCTCCTGCGACTGGTCGCGCAACGCTTTCACCATGTCCGGCGCGCCCGGAGCCCCCGAGGGCGAAGAGGGCAATTTCCACGATGCCGTCATCAAGGTCTTCGTGGATATGTACAACAAGGGTCTGATCTACCGTGGCAAGCGGCTGGTCAACTGGGACCCGCATTTTGAGACCGCGATCTCCGACCTTGAGGTGGAAAGCACCGAAGTTGATGGCCACATGTGGCACTTCAAATACCCCCTCGCAGGCGGTGCGACCTATACCTACGTCGAGAAGGACGAGGACGGTAACGTGCTGTTCGAAGAAGAGCGCGATTACATTTCCATCGCCACCACGCGCCCCGAAACCATGCTGGGCGACGGCGCGGTCGCGGTTCATCCGTCGGATGAGCGTTATGCCTCAATCGTTGGAAAGCTCTGCGAAATTCCCGTGGGCCCGAAAGAGCAGCGCCGCTTGATCCCGATCATCACCGACGAATACCCGGACAAGAATTTCGGCTCCGGCGCGGTCAAGATCACCGGCGCGCATGACTTCAACGACTACGGCGTCGCCAAGCGCAACGGCATCCCGCTCTATGCGCTGATGGACACCCAAGGCCAGATGCGCGCCGATGGCCTGCCCTACGATGAGGCCGCCGCCCGCGCCCAGGCGATTGCCGACGGGTCGGAAGCCGCCCCCGAGGACGCGACCGAGATCAACCTGGTGCCAGACGCCTATCGCGGTCTCGACCGGCTCAAAGCCCGCAAGCGCGTGGTCGAGGACGTGACCGCCGAAGGCCTCGCCGTGATGACCGAGGCAACTGATCCCCGTCTTGGCCGCGCCGCTCTGAAAGCCCCGGTTGAGCCCGGCGAAGGCGGCGAGATGCGCACCGAGGAAGAGAACCTCGTGCCGCTGATCGAGGCCAAGAAGATCATGCAACCCTTCGGCGACCGCTCCAAAGTGGTGATCGAGCCGATGCTGACGGACCAGTGGTTCGTTGCCACCGACAAGATCGTCCAACCCGCTATTGATGCTGTGCGTTCGGGCGAAGTTACGATC
Organism: Sulfitobacter indolifex; assembly: GCF_022788655.1. NCBI lineage: Bacteria > Pseudomonadati > Pseudomonadota > Alphaproteobacteria > Rhodobacterales > Roseobacteraceae > Sulfitobacter > Sulfitobacter indolifex. The sequence goes on from NZ_CP084951.1 coordinate 2,259,154, forward strand.
CTCCCCGAGCAGGACCGCAAGGTGTATTTCCACTGGCTGGAGAACATCGAGCCTTGGTGCATCTCGCGTCAACTGTGGTGGGGGCATCAGATCCCGGTGTGGTTCGACGATGAAGGCAATGAGTACTGCGCACCGACCGAGGCCGAGGCGCAGGCTATGGCCCCCGGCAAGACGCTGCGCCGCGACCCCGACGTACTCGACACATGGTTCTCCTCCGGCCTCTGGCCCATCGGCACGCTGGGCTGGCCCGAGCAGACGGCGGAGCTTGAAAAATACTTCCCCACCTCCGTGCTGGTGACCGGCTTTGACATCATCTTCTTCTGGGTCGCCCGGATGATGATGATGCAATATGCCGTGGTCGATCAAAAACCCTTCGACACCGTCTATGTCCACGCGCTGGTGCGCGACGAGAAGGGCAAGAAGATGTCCAAGTCTTTGGGCAACGTGCTCGACCCGCTGGAGTTGATCGACGATTACGGCGCGGATGCCGTGCGCTTCACGCTGACCTCAATGGCAGCGATGGGGCGCGATCTGAAGCTCAGCACGCAACGTATTGCAGGCTATCGCAATTTCGGTACCAAGCTGTGGAACGCGCACCGCTTTGCCGAGATGAACAACGTCTTTGACAGCATGCCCGCCGCGATGCCGCAGCCACAGGCCACGCTGAACAAATGGATCGTCGGCGAGACTGCCCGCATCCGCGAGGAAGTGGACGCCGCCCTTGGCAACTTCCGCTTCAACGACGCGGCCAATGCGCTTTATGCCTTTGTCTGGGGCAAGGTCTGCGACTGGTATGTGGAGCTCTCCAAGCCGCTGTTGCAAGACGACGCGCCCGAGGCGGCCGAGACCCGCGCCACCATGGCTTGGGTGCTGGAGCAATGTCTGGTGCTGCTGCACCCGATCATGCCCTTCATCACCGAAGAGCTGTGGCAGACCACCACCAAGCGCGAGCAGCTCTTGGCCCTGACCGATTGGCCGACCTACACCACCGCTGATCTGTTGGATTCAGAAGCCGACCGTGAGCTAAACTGGGTGATCGGCCTGATCGAAAGCATCCGCTCCGCGCGCCAGCAAATGCATGTGCCCGCCGGGCTGAAGGTGCCGATGCTCGTCACCGAGATGGACGCAGCCGCCCAAGGGGCATGGGACCGCAATGAGGTGATGATTAAGCGCCTCGCGCGGGTCGAGAGCCTTGAGAAGACCGACAGCTTCCCCAAAGGCACCGTGTCGATCGCAGCACCGGGGGCCAGCTTTGGCCTTCCACTGGCCGGGTTGATCGACATCGACGCCGAGAAGGCACGTCTGCAAAAGTCGCTCGATAAGCTGGGCAAAGAGATCGGCGGTCTGAAGGGGCGTTTGAACAACCCCAAATTCGCAGCCTCTGCCCCGGAAGAGGTTGTCGCAGAGGCGCAGGCCAATCTGGACGCGCGCCAGGAAGAGGCGGACCAGTTGCAGGCGGCGTTGGACCGCCTTGCCGAACTGGGGTGAAGATTTGGGCGTGGTGGTCTTGCTGCCACGCCTTCAACGCGACACGAGCCGGGCAGCGCCAGACCGGGGGATGGCGCTCACCCGTTATCAGTTAGGCAGTTTATGCCTGCTGCACATATGAGCGGCCTACAGGACAGCACTCCGACTGCAAAAGCGCCAGCCCGCTGGGCCGGTCTGGCGCTGCCCGGCGGCCTTGCGGCCTTGATTCCGGGCTGTTGCGCATTCCGCGGATGGCGCGCAAGCCGGGCGGTGCAAGACCGCGGGGTGGCGCTCTACCGATCTCAGTTAGGCAGTTTATCTTTGCTGCTCATATGAACGGTTCGCAGGACAGCGCTCCGATAGCAAAAGCGCCAGCCCGTCCGGGCGGGCTGGCGCTGCCCGGCGGCCTTACGGCCTTATTCCGGGCAGTTGCGGGGCAGTCAATCGGCGCGAAAGCCGCTTTACTTAAACACCGCAGGCCGCTTGCCAAACTCCGCCGCGATCACCTCCATCTGTTCTGGCTTGCCCAACAGCGCCGCCTGCTCGCGCGACTCCGCCTCCAGCACCTCCGCCTCAGACGCGCCCGTCTCCGCATAGCCAATCAACCGCTTCGCCGCGCGCACAGCGTTTGGCCCCTTGCCTGCAATCACCCGCGCCAGTTCCATCGCCGTCGCCTGCGGATCATCAGCGACCTCGGTCACCAACCCCCAGCGTTCCGCCTGTGCCGCTTCAATTGGAGCCGCTGTATAAGTCAGCCGCCGCAGCACGTCCGAGCGCACCAAACGCGGCAGCAACACCATGCCGCCCATATCCGGCACAATGCCCCATTTCATCTCCATCACCGCCAGCTTGGTATCCGGCGCGGCAATGCGAATATCCGCGCCCAGCGCCAATTGCATCCCGGCCCCATAGACCACCCCATGCAGCGCCGCGATCACCGGGATCTCCAGCCGGTGCCACACCATCGAGACTTCCTGCCACTTGTTCGTCGTCCCCTCCCCATGGGTGCGCGGCATGATCAACGCCTCGACGTCCTGCCCCAGCATCCCCGAGAGCCCGCCAATATCAATGCCCGCACAAAACCCTTTGCCCTCGCCCGACAGCACCACCACGCGGGCCTCCGAGGCCGCAACCTCCTGCCCAGCCGCGATGATCGCCTCAATCATCTCATCATCTACCGCGTTCATCTTGTCGGCGCGGGTGAGGGTCACATGGGCGATATGGTCTTCGATCCGAAGGGTGACGCGGGGCATGGCAATTCTCCTAAATGTTTGGCGCAGTTCACCGCAGATTGCCGCGCCGCGCCAGCAAAACGTCACGGCAGGTGCCGCGGCACTTGCCTCGCCAATTGGCCAACCTTACACCTAGCGTATGACACATGTACGCCTTACCCCGCTCGCCCAAAGCCTGCCTGCCAATGTCCCTTTCGTAGGCCCCGAGGCGCAGGAGCGCAGCCTTGGCCGCCTCTTCAAAGCGCGCCTTGGTGCCAATGAAAACGTCTTTGGCCCCTCGCCCCGCGCCATCGCGGCCATGGCCGAGACTGAGATGTGGAAATACGGCGATTCCGAAAGTGTTGAGCTGCGTGCAGCACTGGCTGAGTTGCATGGCGTGGCGCCCGAAAACATCATCGTCGGCGAAGGCATCGACGGCCTCTTAGGCTATCTCGTGCGCCTATTGGTGGGCGAAGGCGATGCAGTGGTGACCTCTGAAGGGGCGTACCCGACCTTCAACTACCATGTCGCGGGCTTTGGCGGCGTGCTGCACAAAGTGCCCTACCGCGACGACCACGAAGATCCGGCGGCGCTCTTTGCCAAGGCGGCGGAGGTTGATGCCAAGCTGGTCTATCTCGCCAATCCCGACAACCCGATGGGCACATGGCACGAAGGGGCGACACTGAAACGCGCGCTGGACGATCTGCCCCAAGGCAGCCTGCTATTATTGGACGAAGCCTATATCGAATGCGCGCCCGAAGGCACAGCGCCCGAACTTTCCGCCGATGACCCACGGGTGATCCGCATGCGCACCTTCTCCAAAGCCTATGGCCTCGCCGGGGCGCGGATTGGCTATGCGATTGCAGCGCCCGAGTTGATCACGGCCTTTCACAAGGTGCGCAACCACTTTGGCCTCAACCGCGCGGCGCAAGCAGGAGCCTTGGCGGCGGTGCAGGATCAGAGCTATCTTCACGAGGTTCAAACCAAGATCGCCGAGGCCCGCGACCGCATTACGCAGATTGCCGAAAAGAACGGTCTAAGCACCCTGCCCTCTGCCGCCAATTTCGTCGCCATCGATTGCGGCAGCGATGGCACCTTCGCCAAAGCAGTCCTCGACGCGCTGGTGGCGCGGGGCATTTTCGTGCGCATGCCCTTCGCCGCGCCGCAGAACCGCTGCATCCGCGTCAGTTGCAGCACGCCGGAGGAGTTGGACATCTTCGCCGCCGCCCTGCCCGAGGCTCTGACAGACGCGCGCGGGGCCTAAGCCCCGCCGATCACCTCTGCCGCCGCCTGCAGCGCGCCCGGCCCGTGGTCGATCTTCAGCGCCGAAAGCCCGGCCTCGATCCCGCCGAGCAGCCCCATGATCATATGGCCGTTCACATGCCCCATATGGCCAAGGCGGAAGAACCCATGCCACGCAGGCTCCCCCGGCAGGGCCATGCCAAGCCCGACACCCAGTGTCAGGCCCAGATTGCTTTGCACCCAATCGCGCAGTTCAGTCGCATGGGGCGCTTGCAGCCGCAGCGCTGTGACCGCATGGCTGCGCAGGGCGCGGTCTTCGATGTTGAACCGCAGGCTGCCTTCGGCCGACCATGCCTCACCAGCCGCCCAAACCGCGCGGGCCAAGGTCGCGTGGCGCTGCCAGACCTGCTCGATCCCCTCTTCGTGGATCATATCGAGGGCGGTGCGCAGACCATAAAGGTGATGCGTCGGGGCGGTGCCGCCGTGGTATTGATAGAACTCCTCGGCATGGGCGCGCGGCGACCAATCCCAATAGCGGCTCACCCGCGGCAGCCGTGCGCGGGCTTCCTCGGCCCGATCGTTGAAGAAAACAAACGCCATGCCCGGCGGCACCATCAGCCCCTTTTGCGAGGCGGTGACCATGACGTCGACGCCCCAAGCGTCCATCTCAAAGGTCTCACACCCCAGCGAGGCAATACAATCCGCCATTAAGAGCGCCGGGTGGTCTTCTTCATCCAACAGACGCCGCAGGCCGGGGACATCGTTGCGCACCGAGCTTGAGGTATCCACATGCACGGCCATCACTGCCTTGATCTGATGACCCCTGTCGGCCTTCAGACGCTCGGCCACCCGCGCCAGATCAATCGGCGCGTTGCGGCCAAAATCGATGATCTCAACCTCTGCCCCCAGCCCCGTCGCCATCTCGGCCCAGCCATGGCCGAAACGCCCCGTGGCCAAAACCAGCACACGGTCGCCGGGCGCGATGACATTGCTGAGCGCGGCTTCCCAAGCGCCGTGGCCGTTGCTGATATACATCGCCACGTGATGTTCTGTGCGCGCCACGAGCTTTAGGTCAGCAGCCAGCGCGGGCATCATCTCGACCAACTCGCCCTCATAGATATTGGGGGCCGCGCGGTGCATCGCGCTCAGCACCGCTTCGGGCATAACCGAGGGGCCGGGAATGGCGAGATACGAGCGACCTTGGGCGAGTTTATTATGCGTTGTCATGATATTAGCTGCCGTCTTAAAAATGCGTGACCAGGCTGCGGTCGGGCGCAGCTTACTGCCCGCGGGGCCGGGGTCAACACGCGATCGGACGCAAGGTAAGCCGCGCCGCAAATAGCCCCCAACCTCGCGCAAACCGCAGCAAGCGGGCCATAGCATTGGCCCTGCGACTGCTTGCCCTGCCTGCGCGGCTTTCGTACACCGGAGGTGACCGCCCCAAAGGACCAGGCACCGGAATGAATGATGAAAGCTACACCTCCGCGCAATTGATGCGTTGGCTCTGGCGAGACTATCTAAAGAAACACACCGGGCTGATGTTTATCGCGGTGATCTTCATGATCATCGAAGGCTCGACCTTGGGCGTGTTGGCCAAGCTGATGGAGCCGATGTTTGACCGCGTCTTCGTTGGCGGCGATCAAGGTGCGCTGATCTGGGTCGGGCTGGTGCTGGTTGCCATCTTTGCGTTGAGAGCCTTGGCGACAGTGGTGCAAAAGGTGCTGCTGACCCGTGTGGCACAGCGTACGGCGGCGGATTTGCGCATTGATCTGCTGGATCGAATGATGCAGCAGGACGGGGCATTTCACCAAAACCATCCGCCCGGATTTCTTGTGCAGCGCGTCCAATCTGACGTGAATGCCGTGAGCGATGTCTGGCGCGCAGTTATCACCGGCGCAGGGCGCGATCTGGTGGGGCTGGTCATCCTGATGGGTGTCGCCATTGCAATTGATCCAATTTGGGCGCTGTTGGCGATGATCGGCGTGCCGCTGATGGTGCTGCCTGCAGCACTTGCTCAGCGTTTCGTCCGCGCCCGCTCACGCGAGGCACGCGATTTAGGCGCGAGCCTTTCCACCCGTCTCGACGAAGTATTTCACGGCATCGTGCAGATCAAACTGAACGCGCTAGAGGCGTATCAGGCCCGCCAGTACCGCGAGTTGACGCGGGTTTTCATCCGCACCGAAGTTCGTGCCGCTTTCGGCAACTCCGCGATCCCTGCGATGATCGACATCATGTCAGGTATCGGCTTCATGGCCGTGATCGTCTACGGCGGTTCTGAAATCATCGCGGGCAACAAGACCATCGGTGAATTCATGACCTTTTTCACCGCGCTAGGCTTTATGTTCTCTCCCCTGCGCCGTTTGGGCTCGATCAGCGGCTTGTGGCAGATGGCAGCTGCCGCGTTGGAGCGGATCAAGGAACTGCTCGATGCGCCCTTGCACCTGCGCAGCCCGGCCAAGCCAGTGGCCGCGCCTGATGGCCCGCCCGACATCGCACTGCGTGATGTGTCGCTTTCGTATGGCGAATCTAAGGTGTTGAACGAGCTGAGCCTCACGGCCAAAGCGGGTGAGACGACCGCGCTTGTCGGTGCGTCGGGCGCGGGGAAATCGACGATCTTTAACCTGTTGACCCGGCTGGTCGATCCGCAAAACGGCACCGTGCAAATCGGCGGGGTGGACACCACTGCCATGGCGATCCCTGACCTGCGCGGCATGTTCTCTGTCGTGACCCAAGAGGCGCTTCTGTTCGACGAAACCCTGCGTGAGAATATTGTGCTGGGCCGCGATGACGTGACCGATGAGGCGCTCGACCGGGTGCTGAAAGCCGCCCATGTGGCCGACTTCCTGCCGCAGCTTGAGCTGGGGCTTGAGACCCGTGTCGGCCCGCGTGGCTCTGCCCTGTCGGGTGGGCAGCGTCAGCGGGTGGTGATCGCCCGCGCCCTGCTGCGTGACACGCCCATCCTGCTGCTGGATGAGGCCACCAGCGCGCTGGATGCGCAATCAGAGCAGGTAGTACAAGATGCGCTTGACCTGCTGGCCAAGGGGCGCACCACGATCGTTATCGCGCATAGGCTATCGACCATCCGCAGCGCCGATAAGATTGTGGTGATGGACCGGGGCCGCGCGACAGATGAGGGCACCCATGACGAATTGATGGAGCGCGGCGGCATCTATGCCGACCTCTACCGTCTGCAATTCCGCGACGGGAAGACGGTTTCTGATGCCCGTGGGTTGGGCGCTTTGACCGCAAAGCAACGCCGCGAGAGGCTGCGCCAGCCCAATCTGATACAGCGCATCGGGGCTATGTTTTTCAATTAAAATGAGGGCGTGGGAGAAATCCCGCGCCCCATTTGCGATCAAGGGCGCCGATAGCTCTGCGCGAGGTCTTCGGGGCTTGCCCCCATCGCGTAACGTCCAAGCGTCCAAAGGTTACGCCCACCCCGGCGCAGCCACCCTTGGCGGCGGTATTTCTCGGCGCTGGTGATGGCGAGCCCCTCCAGCCGCTGCAACCGACCCCGCAACGCGCGGGCCAATGCGACATCTTCCATCAGCGGCTGATCTGGATAGCCGCCAACCTGATCATAAAGCGCACGCGGCAGTAGCAACCCCTGATCGCCATAGGGCAAGCCAAGCCCACTGCGCAGGTTCGCCCAGCCCGCCACCAAGCGCGGCGCCAGCCCCTGCTGATCAAACCGCAGGCGGAACCACCCCGCAGCCCCGCCCCCACGCGCCATGTGATCTTGCACCGCATCGGTCCAACCCGGCGCCAGCACCGTGTCGGCATGCAGCACCAAAAGCCAATCACCCCGTGCAACTTCACACCCGCGCCGCAGTTGCCCGCCCCGCGAAGGCGCGCCAGAGAGCACCTCAGCCCCCCAACCTTCAGCCAATGCCCGCGTCCCGTCCTCTGACCCGCCATCGCTGACGATCACCTCGCGGATCAACCCGGCCTGCAGCCCTTCGACAAGGGCGGCAAGGCAGGCGGGCAGCGCGGCGGCTGCATTCAGGCTGGGAATGACGATAGAGATCGGCGCGCGCATGGTTGCCCCTTTTGGATGGGTTTGTCAGGTTATATGTCATGGCCAGCAATCAAAGGACAACCGCATGACCACGCGCCGCATTCTGCGCCTCACCGGCCCCGACACCCGCGATTTCCTGCAAGGCATCGTGACCAATGACATCGCCAAACTGGACCAAGGCCCGGTCTATGCCGCCCTGTTGACGCCGCAGGGCAAATATATGGCCGATTTCTTCCTGATCGCTGCGGGAGATGGGGTTCTGCTCGATGTCGATGAAAGCCTTGGCGATATGCTCACGCAACGGCTGTCGATGTACAAGCTGCGGGCTAAGGTGACGATTGAACCGACGGAGTTACACTTGCACCGCGGCACCGGCCCTGCGCCCGAAGATGCAGTTGCCGACCCGCGCCATCCGGAAATGGGCTGGCGGGCGTATCGCGATACGCCGCAGACCGATGACACAACCGATTGGAACGCCCTGCGCGTGGCGCATCTGATCCCTGAGACGGGCGTGGAACTGACCCCGGATACGTTTATCCTCGAAGCCGGGTTGGACCGGATCAACGGGCTGGACTTCCGCAAGGGCTGTTATGTCGGCCAAGAGGTCACGGCGCGGATGAAACACAAGACCGAGTTGCGCAAAGGGCTCACGCGCGTTGATGTCAAAGGTAGCGCTGCCCCCGGCACGGCGATCACGGCAGAGGGCAAGCCAGCAGGCACGCTTTACACCCAAGCAGACGGTCAAGCGCTGGCGCATCTGCGTTTCGACCGCGCAAAAGGCCCGATGCAGGCCGATGAGGCGCAGGTCACATGGCCCGGCCCGGCTGTTTGAGGCGTTAAACAAAGAAAAAGCCCCGGCAAAACCGGGGCTGATCTGTGTTCAGTCAAGTGACGTCGCGTCAGGCGCGTTCGACATATTCCATGGTTTCGGTGTTCACAACGATGTCTTCGTCTTGGTCAACGAAGGGGGGCACGGTGATTTTCACGCCGTTGTCCAGGACCGCCGGCTTGAATGATTTCGCCGCCGTCTGGCCCTTCACGACCGGTTCAGTCTCGGCAACCTTACACACCACTTTCTGCGGCAGACGGGCGTTCAGCGCTTCTGCATCGTGGTATTCGACCACGATCATCATACCGTCTTGCAAGAAGGGACGCGTGTCACCCAAAAGCTCGGCGTCAAGCTGGACCTGCTCATAGGTCTCGGTGTCCATGACAACCAGCATGCCACTGTCTTCAAACAGGAATTGCTGATCTTTCTGCTCCAGACGCACGCGCTCAACCTTGTCGGCAGAACGGAAGCGTTCGTTCAATTTGGAGCCGTTGCGCAGGTTGCGCATCTCGACTTGGGCAAAGGCGCCGCCCTTGCCGGGCTTCACGTGATCGACCTTCACAGCCGCCCAGAGGCCACCGTTATGTTCAAGGACGTTTCCGGGGCGGATCTCGTTTCCGTTAATCTTGGGCATGTGACAAAACCACGACATAAGGTTGATGATAAGATGTCCGGCTCTATATCGGGAGGGATGGTCCCCTGCAAGCAGGCGATATCCGGGCGTCGCTGCGACAACTAGATATGCGCATGCTGCATGGGAGGTATGCTAAATAGAGGTATCCGAATCAAAGGATATCCGTCATAAGGACCTCCACGCCCGAATGACAAGAGCAAGAATAATCGAAAGGACGACGAGATGAAAGATTTCGTTGATGGCACCGCTTTCAACAACGAGCAAGGCAACCGCGCACGCAAGCTCTTTGCTGCTGTGGTGCTTGCTGCTTTGGATGACGCAATTGCCGACGACAAGAAATATGGCAACGGCCCAGAACAGATCGCCCGCTGGGCCCGTTCGCGCGATGGCCGCGAAGTGCTGAGCTGCGCCGGGATCGACCCCAATGAGCGGGTTGTCGAAGGCCTGATGGAATTCGTTGGCAAAGGTGTGCGGACATCCGTCGCTCTGTCGCGCGAAGAATCTGAGCGCCGCAATGCCGCGCTTCAGGCCGAAGCCGCCTAAGAATATCCGCCAAGCGGAGCAATTGACGCAGCCTTCGGGCTGCGTTTTTTTGTGTCTGCTGTTTGGGGGCTGCTAGCCCGCGCCGAAAAAGAAGATCCAATTGCGCCGGGCCAGCCCTTCGGCCAGCAACAGCGCCAGTGTCACGCCTGACAGGATCCACCCCGGTCTGCGCCACCACAGCGTGATTGCAGCGAATGTGCTAACCAGCGCCTCGATCGGGGCGACCCAGCCCGCGCCGTGGCGCACATCCCAATAGCTGACGGGGCTTTCAAATATCCAACCCGTGAGCGGCCAAAAATGCGCCCGCCCGTCATCGTGATGCAGCGGCAGGTCGAACAGAAGGTGCAGCAACGCCGCCCCGGTCAGCGCCACGGCCCAGCCCGCTTGCCGCCACGCCGCCAGCGCCAAAAGCGCGCCCCAGACGAGAAAGGAGTTATCGACCCAAAAGACCGTCTGCCACAGGTCGGAATAGTAAAGCACCCCAAAGACCACGCTCCCCGGCAGACCTTGGACATAGAGCGCAAAGCCCGCCAAAAGATAGAGCGACAGATCGGGCAGCAACGCCCCGGCAAGTGCCGCCCAGATTAACGGCTTGGCCCCTTCCCGCCCCATCACGGCAGCGCCCAAAAGCAAATGTGCAGGCGTGTTCATCGCGGCTCTTTCCCCTTCGCTCGTTTTGCGCCAGTTTGCGCGAAATAGGGGCAGAATGACATGACCAAAGCCATCATGATTCAGGGCACCGGCAGCAATGTCGGCAAGTCGATGATCGTTGCCGGATTGATCCGTGCCTGCGCCCGTCGCGGGCTGCGCGTGCGCCCGTTCAAGCCGCAGAACATGTCTAACAATGCCGCCGTCACCGAAGACGGGGGCGAGATTGGCCGCGCGCAGGCGTTGCAGGCGCGTGCCGCTGGCGTGGCACCGCATACGGATATGAATCCGGTGCTGTTGAAGCCCCAAAGCGCCACCGGTGCGCAGGTCGTGGTGCAAGGCCAGATCGCGGGCCAACAAGAGGCGCGTGAGTTTGGCCGTAACAAAGCCAGCCTGATGCCCGCCGTGCTGCAATCCTTTCACCGTTTGGCCGAAAATTGCGATTTGATCGTTATTGAAGGCGCAGGCTCTCCGGCAGAGACCAACCTGCGCGCAGGCGATATTGCCAACATGGGCTTTGCCCGCGCCGCTGGTGTGTCGGTGGTGCTGATGGGCGACATCGACCGCGGCGGTGTCATCGCGCAGATCGTCGGGACACAAGCGGTGCTTGATCAGGAAGACAACGCGCTGATCCGTGGCTTTGCCGTTAACAAGTTCCGGGGTGACCGCAGCCTTTTCGACGCAGGCCGCGATGACATCGCCGCGCGCACAGGCTGGCCGAGCCTTGGGGTGATCCCATGGTTCGACGCCGCCCACCGTCTGCCCGCCGAAGATGTGATGGACCTGCCCGCCCGCGCCCGTTCCGGTGGATCGGGCTGTGTCATCGCCGTGCCTCGCCCGCCGCGCATCGCCAACTTCGATGATCTTGACCCGCTGGCTGCCGAACCGGGCGTCGATCTGCGCATGATCATGCCCGGCACCCCCCTGCCCGCCGACGCCGACCTGGTACTGATGGTTGGGTCGAAATCCACGATCTCCGATCTCGAAGCCTTCCGCGCCGAAGGGTGGGACATCGACCTCGCCGCGCATATTCGCCGGGGCGGCCATGTGCTGGGGCTTTGTGGGGGATATCAAATGCTGGGCAAGACGATCACCGATCCGCACGGCATCGAAGGCCCGGCGGCGCAGGTCGTGGGGTTGGGGCATCTGGATGTCGAGACGACGATGGCACCGCTGAAACATTTGTCGGAAAAGTCCGGCCAGCACCCCGCCAGTGGCACCGATCTCACGGGCTATGAAATTCACATCGGAGAAACCACCGGCCCCGATTGTGCCCGCGCTTGGCTCACCTTCGACGGCACACTCGAAGGCGCGGCTTCACCCTCTGGCCGCGTGCAGGGCTGCTATATGCATGGAATTTTCAGCTCAGACGCCTTTCGCCGGGCCTATCTCGGCAATTTCGGCGTCACCTCATCGCTGGATTTTGAGAGCGGCGTAGATGATGCGCTCGACGCGCTGGCCGATCATGTCGAGGCCTATATGGATGTCGACCTGTTCCTCTCCCTTGCGGCAGAAGTTTAGGCTGGAGAGCGGATGGCCCTCCAGCCCATCGTTTAGAATTCGACAACAGCCCGGATCGATTCACCTTTGTGCATCAACTCAAAGCCTTCGTTGATCTGATCCAGCGTCAGCTTGTGGGTGATCATCGGGTCGATCTCGATCTTGCCGTTCATGTACCAATCAACGATCTTTGGCACGTCCGTCCGCCCCTTGGCCCCACCAAAGGCGGTCCCACGCCAAACGCGACCGGTCACCAGTTGGAAAGGCCGCGTCGAAATCTCGGCCCCCGCAGGTGCCACGCCGATGATGATGCTCTCACCCCAGCCCTTATGGGCACATTCCAGCGCGTCGCGCATGACCTTGGTGTTGCCGGTCGCGTCAAAGGAATAATCCGCGCCGCCTTTGGTCACTTCGACCAAATGCGCCACGAGATCGCCCTCAACGCTCTTGGGGTTCACAAAATCGGTCATCCCGAAATAGCGCCCGACCTCTTCCTTGTCGTCGTTCAGATCCACGCCCACGATCTGATCTGCACCCGCCATTCGCAGGCCTTGGATCACGTTCAACCCGATACCGCCCAGCCCGAAGACCACGCAGCGCGCGCCGATCTCGACTTTGGCAGTGTTGATAACCGCGCCGATGCCCGTGGTGACGCCACAACCGATGTAGCAAATTTTATCGAACGGCGCGTCTTTGCGCACTTTGGCCAGCGCGATCTCGGGCACCACGGTGTGATTGGCGAAGGTCGAGCAGCCCATATAGTGGTGGATCGGGGTGCCATCGAGCATCGAAAACCGCGTTGTGCCGTCGGGCAGCAGACCTTGGCCTTGGGTCACGCGGATTTTTTGGCACAGGTTGGTTTTGCCTGACAGGCAGTATTCGCATTCGCGGCACTCGGGTGTGTAAAGCGGGATCACATGGTCGCCCGGCTCCAGCGTGGTGACGCCCTCGCCGACTTCCAGCACAACGCCTGCGCCTTCATGGCCGAGGATCGCGGGGAAGATGCCTTCTGGATCGTCGCCAGAGCGGGTGAATTCATCGGTATGGCACAGGCCGGTCGCCTTGATCTCGACCAAGACCTCGCCGCGCTTCGGCCCTTCGAGGTTCACCTCCATGATTTCAAGCGGTTTGCCAGCTTCGACAGCGACGGCGGCACGGGTTCTCATCATGGGTCTCTCCTTCGAGGTTAAGCACTTGGTGCTATATGGAGCACGCCCGCATCAAATGTCCATTTCTGAAAGCGGTGCAGGTCACGATCCGCTGCGCGTCGACTGGCGATACGCGGCGGGCGGAACCAATGCCGCCTCACCCAGTAATCGGCGCATTGGCTTTGATCTGTCGCAGGATCACATTTGTCGTGGCAGAGTTCACCGCCGGGTGAAGGAACAGAAAGCTTTCGAGAAAAGCGTTATAAGCCTCGATATCCCGGCAAAGAACACGCAGATGATAGTCGGCCTGACCGGTGGTGGCGAAACATTCCGTCACTTCTTTGCGGGACTGGATCGCACTGATGAAACTGGCCAGCGCTGAGGCATCGTGCCGGGTCAGATGCACATGCACCATCGCCTCAAACCCCAGCCCCATCGCCTTTGGTTCGACGATGGCGGCATAACGCTTGATGACCCCCGTGTGCTCCAACGCCTTGACCCGCCGCCAGCAGGCAGAGGCAGAGATGTTCAGCTTTTCGGCCAGTTGCGCATTCGGCAGACGCGAATCCTGCTGGAGTAAGGTCACCAACTGGCGGTCTGTCGCATCCATCTCACTCATCGAGTAAATCTTTCGCTTTGGAAGATATTCGGGGTCAGTTTATCCACGATTCTGCCTGAAAGCTAGTAAATCTGGCACGAAAATCCATCAGAACCGCGCTATACTACCTCTTGAGGAGCACCCCAATGACTGAACAACCGCGCGAATTTACCACTTATAAACTCGACGACCGCTATGATCTGACCGAAGGCCGTGTCTTTCTGACCGGGACGCAGGCACTGGTGCGGATCATGCTTGATCAAGCCCGCCGCGACCGCGATGCAGGGCTCAAAACAGCGGGTTTCGTCTCGGGATATCGCGGTTCACCGCTGGGTGGGCTCGACCTTGAATATTGGCGCATCAAGTCCCGCGTGGCCGATGCAGGCGTTAAATTCTTGCCCGCCGTCAACGAAGATTTGGGCGCCACCGCCGTGCTCGGCGCGCAGCAGGCGCATCTTGACCCTCATGCGGAGGTCGAGGGCGTCTTTTCCATGTGGTACGGTAAAGGACCGGGGGTCGACCGCTCGGGCGACGCGCTGAAACATGGCAACGCCTATGGCTCGGCACCCAAGGGCGGCGTGCTGGTGGTGGCTGGCGATGACCACGGCTGTGTGTCGTCCTCGATGCCGCATCAGTCCGACGTGGCCTTTATGTCGTGGTTCATGCCAACGCTGAACCCGGCGTCGGTGGCCGAATATCAGGCCTTTGGTGAATACGGCATCGCGCTGTCGCGGTTTTCAGGCACATGGGTCGGGTTCAAGGCGATCTCGGAAACCGTTGAAAGCGGCGCGTCGGTCGATCTGACCCCAGACAGGGTGTTTAACCAGCCCGACTACACTGCCCCTGCGGGTGGATTACACGTGCGCTTGGGTGATCTCCCCTCTGCCGAGATTGAGACGCGCATCCATCACAAGCTGGAGGCTGTTCAAGCCTTCCTCCGCGCCAACCCGATTGACCGCCATATCTATGACACGCCGGATGCCAATTTTGGCATCGTCACCACCGGCAAAGGCCACCTTGACACGATGGAGGCGCTGCGGCTTTTGGGCTTGGATGAGGTCAAATGCCGTGCGCTTGGCATCGACATCTATAAGGTCGGCATGGTCTGGCCACTGGCGCTGGACGACGCGCTCGACTTTGTGAAGGGCAAGCGCGAAGTGCTTGTTATCGAAGAGAAACGCGGCATTATCGAAAGCCAGTTCAAAGAGGCGTTTTACGACTGGCCCGGCTCCAAACCTGCGCGGATGGTGGGCAAACATGACGAAAACCTCGAAGAGCTGGTGCCGTGGACGGGTGAGCTGTCGCCGCTGAAACTGGTGCCGATCATCGCGGCCCGGCTGCATGCCTTCTTCCCGGACGAGAACCTCGTTGAAAAGGCCCGCGCGCTGACCGATCAGCCGCCCGTTCTACTGAACGTGCCTGGTGCCAACCGCACCCCCTATTTCTGTTCAGGCTGCCCGCATAACTCCTCAACCAAGCTGCCCGAAGGGTCCAAAGCCAACTCCGGTATCGGCTGCCACGTCATGGCGTCATGGATGGACCGCGACACGGCGGGCTTCGCGCAGATGGGCGGCGAAGGCGTGCCGTGGATCGCGACCTCAATGTTCAACGGGGGCAAGCATGTTTTCCAGAACTTGGGCGAAGGCACGTGGTATCACTCCGGCTCTCTCGCGATCCGCCAAGCGGTCGCAGCCAAGACCAATATCACCTATAAAATCCTCTATAACGACGCCGTAGCGATGACCGGCGGGCAACCGGTTGATGGCCCGGTGTCGGTCGCAGCCATCGCACAGGCCTGCCGGGCCGAAGGCGTCGCGCGCATCGCACTCGTGTCAGACCGGCCCGAGTTGTTGCCCAAGTCCGATTTCCCTGCCGAGACCAGCTTTGACCACCGCCGCGATCTGGACCGCGTACAGCGCGAGTTGCGCGAAATTCCGGGCGTCACCGTGCTGATCTATGAGCAAACCTGCGCCACCGAAAAACGCCGCAAGCGTAAGCGCGGGCAGATGGAGGACCCCAAGAAATTCGTCATGATCAACGATCTGGTCTGCGAAGGGTGTGGTGATTGTTCGTTAGAATCCAACTGTTTGAGCGTTGAGCCCAAGAAGACCGAATTCGGCACGAAACGGCAAATCAACCAATCGACCTGCAACAAAGATTACTCTTGCCTGAACGGTTTCTGCCCGTCCTTCGTGACGGTTGAAGGTGGCAGCCGCCGCAAACGATCAGGCGCGGGGCTGGATGTGGCTGGGCTGGCCGCACAACTGCCGATGCCCGTGCTGCCGAAACTCGACCAGCCTTTCAATCTGCTGGTGACCGGCGTTGGCGGCACCGGCGTGGTGACCGTGGGCGCGCTTATCACCATGGCCGCCCACCTCGAAGGTTTGGGCTCCAGCGTGCTCGATTTCACCGGATTTGCGCAAAAGTTCGGCACGGTGCTGGGCTATGTCCGCATCGCCCAGCGGCCCGAAGAGGTGCATCAGGTGCGCATCGACCAAGCCGCCGCCGATGCGGTGATCGGCTGCGATATGGTCGTAAGTTCGGCCCCCAAAGCTTCGGCCCATTATCGCCGCGGCACGCGGATCGTGCTGAACCGTGCCGAAATGCCCACCGGAGATCTGGTGCTGAACCGCGATGCCGATCTGCGCATCGACGACCGTGAAGCGGTCATCGCGCAGGCGGTGGGCGTCGAAAACCTTAGCGCCTTTGACGCCAATCGGATGGCAGAAGTGTTGATGGGCGATGCGGTTTTTGCCAACGTGATGATGCTGGGGTTTGCGTGGCAAAAGGGGCTGGTTCCCGTCTCGCTTACGGCCCTTGAACAGGCGATTGAGTTGAACGGCGTCGTGCCTGACAAAAACCGCGCGGCCTTTGGTTTTGGCCGCGTCATGGCGGGCAACCCTGAGGCGATCGAGGCGCATTTTGCCCCCGCCCCCAAGCCCGATGAAACGGCAGAAGCGCTGATCGCACGTCGGATGGAATTCTTGACCGACTACCAGAACGCCGCCTATGCCCAGCGCTACAAATCGCACCTTGATGCGCTGGCGTCGAAACTGCCGGAAGGCTCAGACGAGCTGATGCGCGCAGCGGCGAAATCGCTGTTCAAACTTATGGCCTATAAGGATGAATACGAAGTCGCCCGCCTGCACCGTCAAAGCGGATTTGAAGAGCGGATCGCCGACAGCTTTGAAGGCGATTACAAGGTGCATTACCACCTCGCCCCGCCGGCATGGCCGACTGGAAAAGACGGTCGTGGCCGCCCCAATAAGCGCAAGTTCGGACCTTGGATGGGGCGTGCCTTTGACCTGCTGGCAGCGATGAAACCGTTGCGCGGCACATGGGCCGACCCCTTCGCCTATGGCGCCGACCGCAAGCTTGAAGTGGCGCTGATCGACTGGTTTGAGGGTGTCATGGCAAAGGCGCCCGCCCTGCCCCATGATGCGGCGCTTGAAGTGCTGAGCGCACCGATGGAGATCCGCGGCTACGGCCCGGTGAAAGAGGTCGCTGCCGAAAAGGTGCAGGCCGAAGTCGCGGCGCAACTAGCCTAAAAGCGTGGTCATAAAATCACCGCGCAGCCCGGCTTCGAGCAGTTCGAGGTCGGGCGAGCATTCCGAATACTGCGCCACGATGCCCGGCGGAATGACAAAAGCGTCACCTGCATGCAGCCTACGGCTCTCCTGCCCCTCAGCGCTCAGCAGCATGCTGCCTTCCATGACAAAGGTGAAATGGATGTCCGCGTCATGCTTGCTGGGGGGTGGTGTGCCCCCGTCAAACCGCGCCACCTGAATGCCCGCCACGCCTTTTGTCCCCTTGGTTATTCCCGTATCCCGCGCAGCAAATCCTGGAATGCGAAAAGGCTGCCAGGTGGCTTGATCCCTAATGTGATGCACAAAGGTCTGCCCGTCCCACTCGCGTGTCGGATTACCTTTGCCGTTCGGCAGGGTCATCTCATGGTCGATGGTCGTCACATGTTCGGCGGGAACTCCGATCTCGATCACCTCAATGGAAGGCGAGGCTTCGACCACCCGGTGCCGGATCCCGGGTGGTTGCGTCACGCAATCGCCCGCATGCAGCCGGATCACATCACCTTGATCCTCGTAAAGCACATCGACCCAGCCGCGATAACAAAAGATCAGCTGAAAACCGACCGTATGATAATGGACCATATCCGGCACCGGTCCGCCATCGGGGATGCGGATATGGCTGGCGATGATTGACCCGCCCAAGCGCGACGGAATCAAATCGCGGTAGTGCATGCCCGCGCGGCCGATCACCCAAGGCGCCTCATCCGCGAGCCGTCTGACGGCGAATTCATGCCGAGTTTCTGGCTGTTCCACCTGCGGAGAGCGCGGCAAAACTTCAACTGTTGTGCCATTGGGGGCAGTCAACCGGCGCTGACCTTGGGCAAAGCTGTCAGGATCGTCGGTTAAAATACGCAAATGCCCCGGTGCCACGGTGGCACCCCGCTCAATCCTCACCCGGACACCGTGGCCTGAGAAGCTGGCTACCGAAGGGTCATCCGCCGGAAAAATGCTTTCAAGCCGCATACCTAAGACTTTGGTAAAGAAGGGCAGATCGTCTCTAAGCTCCTGCGTGGGCAAGAGAAACTCGGCTAAAATATCGTCAGGCATCGGCATCAATCGGTCCATTCTGGCGTTTCTCATCTCAATTGAACGCACAGCGCCACGTCCGTCAACAGATCGTGGGCGGCCACTTTCGAAATGGGTTCGATTTCATATTGCCCATCCGCGCTTCGCCTCGCGTTCGTCTCAAAAGAGCATAAAAACTGCACTCTCTTGCCCATTTGTGACATCTATTAACGCCCCCCTCGACCTGCAATTTCTCCAAATACGCGCCGAATTGGCACTCGTAATGCGGGAAAGACGGGCTGTTGGTCTATTCTCTCCTAGGGATTCAGTGGTTTCGCAAAACGTCAAAATATGGTTAATGAATTTGGTCACGCCACAAGCTATTGGTGCAGCAGCGTCACAATTTCGCCGGGTTTATGCGACTAAATGTAAACAGAGTGTGAAGACATCCGGACTGCCCGTCTGCCCCACGAAAGAGGTGCCAAAAATGAAAATCCTTGCCGTTGACGATGACCCATTTATTCGCGAGTTGCTGCCCGTCGTATTCCGCGAGGCTGACTATCCACACTTAACGCTTGCTGATTCCGGTGCTGCTGCTTTGGAATTACTTGCAACGACCAAAGAGCAATTTGACTGCCTGCTCTTGGACATTGAGATGCCCGAGATGGACGGCATCACACTGTGCCGCCACATACGCGCCTTGGATGCCTATCAAGACACGCCGATCCTGATGGTGACCTCGCGTTCTGATGCAACCGCGATTGAGCGTGCCTTTGCCGCGGGTGCCAATGACTATGTGACCAAGCCTTTTGACGTGAAAGACATCGCAACCCGTGTGCATATCGCTGAACGAATGCTTGAAAACACGCAACGCGCGCCGCGTCTCGACCCTCATCAATTACCGACGGGAGGCGAGCCCGGCACCCATGAATTTGAACTAACTGACCCGGTGCATATCGGCAGGGTCGAGCAGTTGGTGCTGCCTTTCTCACTAGGCAATTACCTGTCGCAACTCTCACGACAACACATTGATATGTGCCAAGTTTTTGCAACCAAGATCGAACATATCGACGAGCTTTTCGCGACGTGCAATACCCGCGAATTCGCCCGCGCCATTGCCGCATCCGCCGAGGCGGTTGCCCGAGTGGTCGATTGCCCGCAATTGCTGATGACACATAATGGGTCCGGCACGCTTCTTTGCATCGTGACAGGCGACAGCCTGCCCGCATGGCCCGAGATCGAGATTTTGGTCCAAGGCGAGCTGGACGCTATGGACCTGCGCCACGATGATAACAGCCCAATGTCGGTCATGCTTTCCGTGGGCGGCCCGATTCAGCCTAACGCCAGCCGCACCCAGCGGGTAAGAAAGACATTTGACCGTGCCATCCGCAGGGTCACGACGCGCCAAAAGGTCAAACTAGACAGCTCGCCCTCCCAAAAACCCTCCGTATCTGCGGCGCACTAGCTCTTTTCACAGATCGCATACTAAAAAACCCGCCGTCAGGCGGGTTTACCCATTCCAGCCTATTCTACGCAGTTCAATTGATAGGGAATTGCACCAAACACCGCTCAGCAATGCGGCGATAATCCTCAAGCGTATCCGGCACGCTGCGCCGGTCGCGCATTATCTCCATCGCCGCGCGCTTCTGCGCCCACGTGCCATCAACGTGGCGATCAAGGATGCGAACGGTGATGCCTAACATCACGTTTTTCTCTCCCTCTCCAATCATCTCAGCCGCCGATAATGCCACAGCGGTCAGCGCCAGGGTGTTAGCACAGCGCAGCGCTGCGGCCTCACGCCCCTCATAAATATGCGGCGCGGCCGTCGCGACACTCGGCGTGCTTAAAAGCGCAACGGTTGAAAGGGCGCAGACCGATACGGGCAGTAAAGAGATAACGCGCCACACCTTAAAATACCTTGAAGGTCATCGTCGTCAGGGAACGCTCAATCCCCTCAATGTCCAACAGGTTGTCGTTGATATAAACGCCCACATCCTCTCCCTTGGGGATATAAAGCTTCATCAGCAGATCATATTCGCCGGAGGTCGAATAGAGCTCGGAATGGATTTCGCGCAGGGCAATCTCCTCGGCCACCCGATAGGTCGTGCCCGGTCGGCAGCGGATCTGGATGAATACGCAGGTGGTCATGGCGCGCCTCTTTCTGGGATTTGGTTCAAGCTGACATATGGGCCCTGCCCCCGCAATCCCCGATCGCGCGGGCACAAGGGAAAGGCAAGGCACCGCTTGGGCTTGGCGTGGCGGCATGCCCTGCTATAAGAGCGCTGCAATTGCTTTTCGGAGATGCCCCATGCGTCGCAGCACCCTGACCCGCACCACCGCCGAGACTGACATCACGGTCGAGATCAATCTCGACGGCACTGGTACCTATGACAATGAAACCGGCGTGGGCTTTTTTGACCATATGCTTGACCAATTGTCGCGCCACTCGCTGATTGACATCAAGGTACGCGCCAAGGGCGATCTGCACATCGATGATCACCACACGGTCGAAGATGTGGGCATCACGTTGGGCCAAGCGCTGACCCAAGCGCTCGGCGACAAACGCGGCATCCGCCGCTATGGGTCTTGCCTGCTGGCCATGGACGACGCGCAGATCCGCTGCGCGCTCGACCTATCGGCGCGCCCCTTCCTGATCTGGAATGTTGATTTCCCAACCAGCAGCATAGGCACCTTCGACACCGAACTGGTACGCGAGTTCTTCCAAGCGCTCAGCACCCACGGCGGCATTACGCTGCACGTCGATGCACTCCACGGTTTCAACAGCCACCACATCGCCGAGGCGGCCTTTAAATCCGTCGCCCGCGCCCTGCGCGAAGCGGTCGAGACCGACCCCCGCAAAGCAGACGCCATCCCCTCCACCAAAGGCGCATTGTGATCAGATGCTGACAGCAATTATCGACTACGAGTCCGGCAACCTGCACTCGGCGCACAAAGCCTTTGAACGCATGGCGCGTGAAAATAACGCAGGTGAGGTCACGGTTACGGCAGATGCCGATGTTGTGGCCCGCGCCGACCGTTTGGTGCTGCCCGGCGATGGCGCGTTCCCTGCCTGTATGGCAGCCCTTAAGGGCGCTGGCGGCCTCTATGATGCGATGGTCGAAGCGGTCGAAGAAAAAGGCCGCCCCTTCCTTGGCATCTGCGTGGGCATGCAGCTGATGGCAAGCTTGGGCCGCGAGTACAAAGACACACCCGGCTTGGGCTGGATCGGAGGAGAGGTGACTAAAATCACCCCTGCTGACTCCAAGCTTAAAGTGCCACATATGGGCTGGAACGACCTGGTGATCGACCATGACCACGCCGTTTTTGACGGGCTAAAGACCGGCGATCATACTTATTTCGTTCACAGCTATCATATGGCCGTGGCAGATCCGGCCGAACGGCTTGCGCACGTCAACTATGGCGGTGATGTCACAGCGATCATCGGCCGTGATACGATGTTGGGAATGCAGTTTCATCCAGAGAAAAGCCAGACTACCGGCCTGCGGCTGATCTCGAACTTTCTGACTTGGGCCCCCTAACAACCGCCGCGCCTGCTGCGCCGTCGGACGGTATTTAAGAAAGGATGAAGGGAAAAGCCCCCCATCTTCATCCTTTTACAAATACCGCTGCGTCGCGCTTCATCCATAGGCAACGCAAAAATGGCGCGATGATCTCTCTCCGCGCCATTTTATCTCTTTTACTTTTAGCAAGAGTTACTTGATGCGCGCCCAAGTCTGCTTGGAACAGATCAGCCCGCCTGCAATGCAGCCTGAAAGCTTAAGGGAATCGCCTGCAACGTCCATCTTGCCGATGTAGATTTTGCCATTCGACGGGCGCCAAACTTTGCCTGCATATTTGCCGCCGCCTTCAGGCTTCATGTCGATCACCAGCGTTTTGCCGATGTTGGGCGACTTGTATTCGCCGCTGTCGTTGAAGGTACGTGCGATGGTACCGCAGACCGCGCCGCCACAGGGGGCCATTTTTACATGGGCATAGGCGCCGTCATCTACTTGGGTCTGCCAAGTCCCGACTGCGGGGCCTGCCGCATAGGCGGCACCGGTTAGGCCAAGGCCCAAAAGGCCCGCTGCAATAAACTGTTTCATGATCTCTCCTCCCGATCTGGCTTTACTGTTATCCATCACTTTGTTTCGGGCAAGATTGACCTTGGGTCGCGTTGCAAAATCCGTAATGACGTGCAAAAGGAAACCAATGTTCAAAACAAGGGCCCGGCCATGATCCTCTACCCCGCCATCGATCTCAAAGACGGTCAGGCTGTGCGCCTTGTGCATGGTGACATGGACCGTGCCACCGTCTTTAACGACGATCCCGCAGCACAGGCACTTAGCTTCGTAGACGCGGGCTGCGAGTGGCTGCATTTGGTTGATCTCAATGGCGCCTTTGCCGGGACACCGGTGAATGCAGCCCCGGTTGAGGCGATCCTGAAGGCCTGCAAGGTGCCGGCACAATTGGGCGGCGGCATTCGCGATATGGCGACCATTGAGAGCTGGCTCGATAAAGGTCTGGCGCGGGTGATCCTTGGCACCGTGGCCGTGGAAAACCCCGATCTGGTGCGTGAGGCTGCCGCCGCTTTCCCCGGTCATGTGGCCGTTGGGATTGACGCGCGAAACGGGCGTGTTGCGACCAAAGGTTGGGCGACAGAGACCGATGTTATGGCCACTGACCTTGCCAAATCCTTTGAAGACGCAGGCGTGGCGGCGATCATCTATACCGACATCAATCGTGATGGCGCGATGGGCGGGCCGAATGTCAGCGCCACCGCCGATCTGGCGCGGGCCGTGTCGATCCCGGTGATTGCCTCCGGTGGGGTGTCCTCGCTCGATGATCTGGCAGCACTGCGTGATACAGGCGTGATCGAGGGCGCGATCTCGGGCCGGGCGCTTTATGATGGGGCGATTGATCTGGCGGCTGCCATGCAAATGTTGAAGGGCTGAGCCATGCTGAAGACCCGCATTATCCCCTGTCTTGACGTGGCCGATGGGCGCGTGGTGAAAGGCGTGAATTTTGTTGGCCTGCGGGATGCGGGTGATCCGGTTGATGCTGCGATTGCCTATGATGCGGCAGGGGCGGATGAGCTGTGTTTCCTTGATATTCACGCCACCCATGAGAACCGTGGGACGATGTTTGATTTGGTCACGCGCACGGCAGAGCATTGTTATATCCCTCTGACCGTGGGTGGCGGTGTTCGCACCGTTGCGGATGTGCGCGCCTTGCTGCTTGCCGGGGCGGATAAGGTCAGCTTCAACTCTGCCGCTGTGGCCAACCCGGATGTGATTGCCGAAGCCGCGGATCATTTCGGCAGCCAATGCATTGTCTGCGCCATTGATGCCAAAACCGTCAGCCCCGGCAAATGGGAGATTTTCACCCATGGCGGGCGCAAGCCCACGGGCATTGATGCGGTGGAGTTTGCGCAACTGGTCGCAGAGAAGGGCGCGGGGGAAATCCTGCTGACTTCGATGGACCGCGACGGTACCAAACAAGGGTTCAACCTGCCGCTGACCCGTGCGATTTCGGATGCGGTTTCGGTGCCGGTGATCGCCTCGGGCGGGGTTGGCAACTTGGATCACCTCGTTGACGGGGTGATTGAGGGCGGCGCTTCTGCGGTGCTGGCGGCATCCATCTTTCACTTCGGCGAATATACCGTACAGGAGGCCAAGCAACATATGGCCGCCGCGGGCATTCCAATGAGGCTTTCATGACGCTTGATGATCTTTACGCCACCATCCTGAGCCGCAAAGAAGCTGACCCTTCAAGCAGTTGGACTGCGCAGTTGCTGGCTAAAGGGCCGGAAAAATGTGCTGAGAAGTTTGGCGAGGAAGCGGTCGAGGCCATCATCGAGGCGGTGAAAAACGACCGCGCTGGCCTCACCTCTGAGGCTGCCGATGTTCTGTATCATCTGTTGGTCATGCTCGCGGCGCGCGACGTGCCGCTGAGTGATGTGCTGGATGAATTGGCACGCCGCCAGTCGACCTCGGGCATCGCCGAGAAGGCCGCGCGCACGTAATTACCCGAGCAGGCGCGGGATTTCGACCTTGGGGCAGCGGTCTTGGATCACATCCACGCCGCGCGCTTCGGCCTTGGCCGCTGCTTCGGCATTGGTGATCCCCATCTGCATCCAGATCGTTTCCAGATCGGGGAAAGCTGCAAGTGCCTCATCGACCACGGGGGGCACATCCTCGGAGCGGCGGAAGATGTCGACCATTTGCACCGGCGGGTCGATCTCGGCCAATGTTGCGACGATGGTTTTGCCGAAGACCTCTTTGCCCGCATGGACCGGGTTTACCGGCACCACGTCATAGCCTTTTTCCGCAAGATATTCAGCGACATAGTGGCTGGGCCGCGCCGGGTTGGGGGACACGCCGACCACCGCAATGCGGCGGGTGCGGGTGAGGACGTCTTTGATCAATGCATCTGTCATGAAGCAAACCTAAGCGTTTGCGCCTAGGTTTCAATGCCGTTGTGACGCCGCGTAAAGCGCGGCACATCCCCCCGCCCGCGATTGGCAAGCCTGCGGTGATTGCATAGGCTCCCGCTTAACAGACCCGTCGCGCGGAGGAGCGGGGCGGCATCTCATACCATCATCACCGGGAGCACAGGATGATCGATCAGACCTTGGACATGAACAATCTCGAAATGTCGGAGAAGGCCAAGCCGCTTCTGGCCGCTGTTACCAAGCACATCCGCGAGAATGTCGATCCGATCACCGAGGAATTCTTTCGGCTTGGCGAAGGCCGCGCCGACCGTTGGTCCTATGCACCCGGTCAGTTGGAACTGCTCGACGGGGCCAAGCAAAAGGCGCGTGAGGCGGGGTTGTGGAACTTCTTTCTGCCGAATGCCGAGACGGGCGAAGGGCTGGCGAACCTTGATTATGCCTATATCGCCGCTGAACTGGGCAAAAGCCCGCTGGCGCCTGAGACCCTGAACTGCTCTGCCCCCGATACTGGGAATATGGAGGTTCTGGAACGCGTCGGCACGGCTGAACAAAAGGAGCAATGGTTAAAGCCCCTGCTCGCGGGCGAAATCCGTTCGGCTTTTGCGATGACTGAGCCTGATGTGGCCTCTTCTGATGCACGGAATATTTCGACCAGCGCGGTTTTGGATGGCGACGATTGGGTCATCAACGGCGAGAAATTCTATATCTCCGGTGCGGGTGATCCGCGCTGTAAGATTATGATTGTTATGGTAAAAACCTCGCCCGAGGCGGAGACGTTCCGGCAGCAGAGCCAGATCCTTGTGCCGATGGACACGCCGGGCGTCGAGATCCTCGGCCCGATGCATGTTTTCGGTCACGACGACGCGCCGCATGGGCATATGCACATCCGCTTTACCGACGTTCGCGTGCCCCGTGAAAACGTGCTTTGGGGCGAAGGGCGCGGGTTTGAGATCAGTCAGGTACGGCTGGGGCCCGGTCGGATTCACCACTGCATGCGCTCAATTGGGTCAGCAGAAAAGGCGCTGGACCTGATGATAGAACGGGGGCTGGGGCGCGAGGCCTTTGGCAAGAAGATCATCGACCTTGGCAAGAACATGGAAACCATCAGCCGCGCGCGGATCGACATTGAAGCGATGCGGCTCATGGTGCTGAAGGCCGCCAAAGCGATGGATGTGCTGGGCAACAAAGAGGCGCGCATCTGGGTCAGCATGATCAAGGCACTGGTGCCGGAAAAGGCCTGCGAGATCATTGACGCCTCGATGCAGGTGCATGGTGCCACGGGGATGAGCCAGTGGAGCCCATTGTCGGGCATGTACACATGGCAGCGTGCGCTGCGCTTTGCCGATGGGCCGGACGAGGTGCACCATCAGGTGATCGCGCGGGCCGAGGTGAAGGCGTTTCAGGCGTCGAACACGCGCGGCACGAAGAGCGACAGCTGACGTGGAGCTGCAAGGGCGCGTCATTGTTATCACCGGTGCTGCCAGCGGCATCGGGCGGGCCTTGGCGCTGCGCTTTGCGCAGGAGGCGCCTGCGCATATCGTCTGCGTAGATATCGACGGCGCCGGGACCGAAGCGACGGCGGCCAAGGTTGGCGGCACGGCGTTTCGCGTCGATGTCTCCAGTGAGGCTGAGATCGCGACGCTGATCGCAGAGGTCGAGCGTGATATCGGGCCGATTGATCTGTTCTGCTCCAACGCTGGTATTTCAATCGAGGGCGGTGTCGAGGTACCGGATGCGGACTGGCAGCGCATCTGGGAAATCAACGTGATGAGCCATGTGCGCGCAGCGCGGCATCTGGTGCCGCTGATGCGTGCGCGGGGCGGTGGGTATTTGTTGAATACGGCCTCGGCAGCGGGGCTGCTTAATCAGGTTGGGGCCGCGCCCTATGGGGTCACGAAACACGCCGCCGTTGGCCTCGCTGAATGGTTGGCGATGACCTATGGCGATGATGGGATCAAGGTTTCGGTGCTTTGCCCTCAGGCGGTACGGACCGAGATGATGCGCGGGCTGGAAGATCATGTCGCCGCGATTGACGGCATGCTGGAGCCGGAGCCCGTGGCCGAAGCCTGCGTGCAGGCGATCCGCGATGAGGTGTTTCTGGTGCTGCCGCATCCGCAGGTACGTGACTATATACAAGGCAAGGCGCGGGACTATGACCGCTGGATCGGCGGGATGCGCAAATTAAACCGGCGGTTTGGGACACCCGACGCGACGTAGCCTCAGGCCTTAGCTTTCGCTTTTCGGACGTATCGGGCGCAGCAGCCCTTCTTGCGCCACGCTTGCCACCAACTGCCCGTTCTGATTGTAAATCATCCCGCGATTAAACCCGCGCGCGCCACCGGTAAAGGGCGCATCCAGTGCGTAAAGATGCCATTCATCGAACCGGATCGGCGCATGAAACCACATGGCGTGGTCAAGGCTCGCCGTCATCACCTTGCCCTGAAACCACGTCAGCCCATGGGGCCGCAAGGAGGAGCCCAGCAGGTTCATATCAGAGGCATAGGCCAAAAGCGCGTGCTGCATCACCGGCCCCTGCCCCTCGGCCGCGGCCATGCGAAACCACAGGTAGTTGCGGTCGCCGACCTTTTCGGGTGTCATGAAATCGCGCGGTTCAACCTCGCGAATTTCAATGGGTCGCTCACGCAGGAAATCACTGCGGTATTTTTCTGGCAGCTTCTCGGCAAAGGCCTCGCGCAGCTCAGGCCGGTCAGGCCAATTTTCAGGTGCAGAGACCTGCGGCATCTCATGCTGCCAATCGAACCCTTCCTCCTCCACCTGAAAAGATGCGGAAAGGTTCAGGATCTGTTTGCCATGCTGGATCGCCACCACCCGTCGGGTTGTGAAACTGCCCCCATCGCGGGCGCGGTCGACCTGATAGATCACGGGTATTTTCGGGTCACCGGGCCGGATGAAATAGGCGTGCAGCGAGTGGCATGTGCGCTCCGGCACCGTGCGATAAGCCGCCATCAGCGCCTGCGCGATCACATGGCCGCCAAAGATCCGCATTGAGGTCTCACCCCCGGCACCCGTGCCCCGAAACAGATCGACCTCAAGCTGTTCGATGTCCAGCAGGTCAAGCAATTGCCGCGCAGCAGTGGTCATGGGTCATCCTTTCGGGCCGGGGTGTTCCGACCCTAGCAACAGGTTTTCGCGCCGAAGCTCAAGCACCAATAAGCCGCTGCCCCGCTCAAGCGTCGCGATCGAGCGCCTCCAGCCCGTGGCGTGCAAAAACCGGGACGTATTGCCCTAATTTCAGGCCATATTCGGGGTTCGACGCGTTACCATCCAACGCGCGTTTCAACACGCCTTGGATGATCGCCGCCATGCGGAAGAAACAAAAGGCGAGGTAATAGCCGAAGCTATCGATCCCCTTCAGCCCGCGCCGGCGGCAATAGGCGGCGATAAACTCCGCATCCGTCGGCAGACCAAGCGCCTTGCGGTCCACCCCGGCCAAGCCGCGCCCCTCTGCGCCCACGGGCATCTGCCATTGCATGATAACAGCAGCGAGATCGGCAAAGGGGTGGCCTATGGTCGAAAGCTCCCAATCCAAAACCGCGCGGCAAGCGGTGCCATGAGTGTCAAAGATCATATTGTCGATGCGGTAATCGCCATGCACCAGCGTGCGCTGCCCGTCGTCCTCGGGTAACTCTTCGACCAGACGCTGCATCAGCGCATCCATATCAGGCTGGGGTTCCGTCTCGGACGCCCGGTATTGCTTTGACCAACGCCCGACCTGCCGCTCGAAATAGTTGCCGGGGGGGCCGTAATCTGACAACCCCACTGAGTCGATATCGACCTCATGCAACGCAGCCAGCACGCCGTTCATCTCATCCACCACCGCGCCGCGATCGGCCGGGGTCAGTTCCGGCAGGGTTGGGTCATTGAAATTGCGGCCCGGCACATGGTCCATCACATAGAACATCGAGCCGATGACGCTTTCATCCTCGCAGAGCAGATACATCCGCGCGACCGGCACCTCACTGTCGGCCAATGCCCTCTGCACCCGAAACTCCCTGTCGACTGCATGGGCAGATTTCAGCAGCGTTCCCGGAGGCTTGCGGCGCAGAACGTAGTCATGTGCAGGGGTCGAAAGCAGGAAGGTGGGGTTCGACTGCCCCGCCTGAAATTTGGTCACCTCAAGCGGCCCGGCAAAGCCCGGCAGGTTCTCTTCCAGCCAACGGCAGACCGCCGCCTCGTCAAATGTTTGCGTGTCCGTGCTCATTGCGAAAACTCCGCGGCCAGTCGGGCACCGGCGGCGCGGTATTCCGCTTCGATCCGATCCACCAGTTCAGCCACCCCGCCGATCTGCTTGACCGCACCAATGCCCTGCCCTGCGCCCCAGATTTCCTTCCATGCCTTAGGCTTGGAGGACCCGGAGCCAAAGTTCATCGAAGAGGCGTCCGCAGAGGGCAGATTGTCAGGGTCCAGCCCCGCCGCCACAATCGAAGGCCGCAGATAGTTGCCCGACACCCCGGTGAAGAGCGACGAGGTCACGATGTCATCCGCCCCGCCCGAAACGATCATGTCTTTGTAACCGGGCACGGCATTGGCTTCCTGCGTGGCGATGAAAGCCGAGCCCATATAGCCCAAATCCGCCCCCATGGCCCGCGCCGCCAAAAGTCCCTCGCCGGTGGCCAAAGCCCCCGAGAGCAGAAGCGGGCCATTGAACCATTCACGGATTTCACGGATCAGCGCAAAGGGCGACTGCGGCCCCGCGTGCCCCCCGGCCCCGGCGGCCACGGCGATCAGCCCATCCGCGCCTTTCTCAATCGCCTTGCGGGCGAAGCGGTTGTTGATGATGTCATGCAGCACCACACCGCCACAGGAATGCGCGGCCTCATTCACCTCCACCCGTGCACCAAGCGAAGTGATCCAAATCGGCACTTTATGTTTTACACAAATCTCAAGGTCACGCTCCAACCGCGCGTTGGAGCGGTGCACAATCTGGTTCACCGCAAAGGGCGCCGCAGGCCGATCGGGGTTCTCTTGATTATGCTTATCCAGAGCTTCGGTGATCTGGCGCAGCCATGCGTCGAGCAGCGGCGGCTCGCCCTCCGCCTCCCGCGCGTTCAGCGCCGGGAACGACCCGACGATGCCTGCCTTACACTGCGCAATGACCAGTTCCGGACCCGACAGGATGAACATGGGCGATGCGACCAGCGGCAGGCGCAGACCGCGCAGGGCTTGGGGTAAATGGCTGTCGTCACGCATGGGCGCTCTCCGGCTGAATTTTCGTATTTGTCATGACAATGCCCTTTCAAAGATATTCGGGCCTGACATCACGTTGATGCCACCACTGACCGGGATCACCGCCCCGGTAACATAGGCCCCGCCTCGCCCGCATAGGAACAGCATGCAGCCCGCGATATCCTCATCTCGGCCAACGCGGCCAAGCGGCACGTCTTGGCCCACGGCGTTGCGAGTTGCCTCATCCTGCGTGGCAAAGGCGGTCATCCGCGACACAAACGGCCCCGGTGCCAGCGCGTTCACGGTGATCCCCTCCCCGGCCAATTCCTTAGCGAGAATTTTACTCAAGTGGATCACAGCCGCTTTGGACGCGGCATAGCTATAGGCCCCGTCCCCCATTTCGCGCTCACCCATGACCGAGCCGACGTTTACAACCCGTGCAGGATCATCTGTCGTGGCCCCGGCCCGCAGAAGGGGCAGCAACTTTTGCGTCAGGTCAAAGAGACCAGCAACATTCACGCCCATGACTTTGTCCCATGCAGCAAAGGGGAATTGCCCCAGCGGTGCGCCCCAAGTCACACCGGCGTTGTTCATCAGAATATGCAGCCGATCGCAGCGCGCCTGAACTTGCGCGACCAGCGCATCGACGCCCTCTTCGCTGCCGACATCTCCGGCGAAACCTTCGGCACTGCCGCGCGCGCTAAGTGCGTTCAACTCTGCCGCCACCGCTTCGCAGGCCTCTCCCGTCCGGCTGGCCAGCAAAACCCGCGCGCCAGCCCGCACCAAGGCCTCTGCCGCCATGCGCCCAATCCCCGTGGCGCCGCCGGTGATCAGCGCGGTTTTCCCCTCCAGCCCAAAGATTGTGTCAATATCCATGTTTTGCCTCCCAGCAACGCCTTGGCGCCACTGTGACAGGGCATTGGGCAGGGTCAAGCGGATGGCAGGCCGCTGGCTGCGTAACCGGGCGTCATATCGCGATCCCCCCCAAACGCAAAACCGCCGCTGCAAGTATTGCAGCGGCGGTTTTGTATTTGTGTCATCGTTGAGAGATACTGATGTGAGGAACTTATTAGGTTTGGCGATGACCTACTCTCCCACGTCTTAAGACGCAGTACCATCGGCGCTACGGCACTTAACGGCTGGGTTCGGGATGGGACCAGGTGTTTTGCTCGCGCTATGATCACCAAACCAAATAAATTCCTCACGCGCTTTGCGCTGAAGCGCAAGGCGTTGTTAATTCCAAGTCATGTACAACTGATTGTATGTGTATGCTTTTGATTGATAAGTTGAAGTCTTGCTTCTACTGGATCAAATCAAGCCTATCGAGCAATTAGTACCAGTCAACTGAACGTGTTACCACGCTTACATCTCTGGCCTATCGACGAGGTGGTCTACCTCGGCTCTCAGGGATACCTTGTTTTGAGGGGGGCTTCCCGCTTAGATGCCTTCAGCGGTTATCCTGTCCGATCATAGCTACCCAGCACTGCTATTGGCATAACAACTGGTCCACCAGTGGATCGTTCACCCCGGTCCTCTCGTACTAGGGGCAACTCCTCTCAAGTATCCTACACCCACGGAAGATAGGGACCGAACTGTCTCACGACGTTCTAAACCCAGCTCACGTACCTCTTTAAACGGCGAACAGCCGTACCCTTGGGACCTGCTCCAGCCCCAGGATGAGATGAGCCGACATCGAGGTGCCAAACACTGCCGTCGATATGGACTCTTGGGCAGTATCAGCCTGTTATCCCCGGCGTACCTTTTATCCGTTGAGCGATGGCCCTCCCACTTGGGACCACCGGATCACTATGGCCGTCTTTCGACTCTGCTCGACTTGTCAGTCTCGCAGTCAGGCTGGCTTCTGCCATTGCACTCAACGAGCGATTTCCGACCGCTCTGAGCCAACCTTCGCGCGCCTCCGTTACGATTTAGGAGGCGACCGCCCCAGTCAAACTACCCGCCACACAGGGTCCCGGAACCGGATAACGGTCCGCGGTTAGACATCAAGCAGAACAAGGGTGGTATCTCAAGGGAGGCTCCACCGAGACTGGCGTCTCGGTTTCAAAGCCCACCACCTATCCTGCACATGTTCGGCCTAATGCCAGTGTGAAGCTGTAGTAAAGGTGCACGGGGTCTTTCCGTCTAACCGCGGGTAACCGGCATCTTGACCGGTAATTCAATTTCGCTGAGTCTATGTTGGAGACAGCGGGGAAGTCGTTACGCCATTCGTGCAGGTCGGAACTTACCCGACAAGGAATTTCGCT
Source organism: Sulfitobacter indolifex (assembly GCF_022788655.1). Taxonomy (NCBI): domain Bacteria; kingdom Pseudomonadati; phylum Pseudomonadota; class Alphaproteobacteria; order Rhodobacterales; family Roseobacteraceae; genus Sulfitobacter; species Sulfitobacter indolifex. The sequence goes on from NZ_CP084951.1 coordinate 2,291,483, forward strand.
ACCTTAGGACCGTTATAGTTACGGCCGCCGTTTACCTGGGCTTCAATTCAGAGCTCTCACCCCTCCTTTTAACCTTCAGGCACCGGGCAGGCGTCAGACCCTATACGTCGTCTTACGACTTCGCAGAGCCCTGTGTTTTTAATAAACAGTCGCCACCCCCTGGTTTGTGCCCCCAGCCTCTAGTTGCCTAGAAACCGGGCCTCCTTCTCGCGAACTTACGGAGGTATTTTGCCGAGTTCCTTCAACATAGTTCTCTCAAGCGCCTTGGTATTCTCTACCTATCCACCTGTGTCGGTTTAGGGTACGATCTAGCGATGGAGCTATTTCCAGGGACCTCTAAGCAGCCCATTCAATCCGATAAGGATGAACTACCCTCGAGATCCGTCACTTCCATCTGGCCCAGGAATATTAACCTGGTTCCCATCGACTACGCCTTTCGGCCTCGCCTTAGGGGTCGGCTTACCCTGCTCAGATTAGCTTTAAGCAGGAACCCTTGGATTTTCGGCGAGAGTGTCTCTCACACTCTTTGTCGCTACTCATGTCATCATTCTCACTAGTGATCTCTCCACCGGATCGCTCACGCGCCAGCTTCACAGAAAGCTCCTTGTGTCCAACTCACCCCGAAGGATGATAAGGACACATGGAACTATGTCACACTACGCTCTGCTACCATGCAATAAATGCATCCTCAGCTTCGGCTCATGGCTTGAGCCCCGTTACATCTTCGCCGCAAGACAACTTATTTAGACCAGTGAGCTGTTACGCTATCTTTAAAGGATGGCTGCTTCTAAGCCAACCTCCTGGTTGTTTTGGTCGTCTCACCTGCTTTCCCACTTAGCCATGAATTAGGGGCCTTAGCTGGAGGTTAGGGTTGTTTCCCTCTTCACGACGGACGTTAGCATTCGCCGTGTGTCTGCCGACTAGTACTCACCGGTATTCGGAGTTTGGTTAGGATCAGTAAGCCTGTGGGGCCCCATTACCCATCCAGTGCTCTACCCCCGGTGGTATTCGGTCGACGCTCTACCTAAATAGATTTCGCAGAGAACCAGCTATCTCCGAGTTTGATTGGCCTTTCACCCCTAGGCACAGCTCATCCCGATCTTTTTCAACAGATGTGGGTTCGGTCCTCCAATAAGTGTTACCTTATCTTCAACCTGGCCATGCCTAGATCACTCGGTTTCGGGTCTGATCCCACGAACTCAACGCCCTATTAAGACTCGCTTTCGCTACGCCTACACCTAACGGCTTAAGCTTGCTCGTGAGACCAAGTCGATGACCCATTATACAAAAGGTACGCTGTCAGGACGCAAGGTCCCTCCAACTGATTGTAGGCGTTCGGTTTCAGGTACTGTTTCACTCCCCTCGTCGGGGTGCTTTTCACCTTTCCCTCACGGTACTGGTTCACTATCGGTCAGTAAGGAGTACTTAGCCTTCGAAGGTGGTCCTCCGATCTTCAGACAGAATTTCACGTGTTCCGCCCTACTTAATACGTCCAATCATGCTTCTTATACGGGACTATCACCCACTCTGGTTGCGCATTCCAACGCATTCTAACCACACTCATGGCTCGGCTGGTCCCCGTTCGCTCGCCGCTACTAGGGGAGTATCATATTGATTTCCTTTCCTCCGGGTACTTAGATGTTTCAGTTCCCCGGGTTTGCCTTTTTAAGCCTATATATTCAGCCTAAAAATACCTGGTTTACCAAGTTATTAGCTGATCCGAAGATCAGTAATAACAAAGTATCAGGTGGGTTGCCCCATTCAGAAATCCATGGATCAAAGCTTATTCTCAGCTCCCCATGGCTTATCGCAGAGTATCACGTCTTTCATCGCCTCTTACTGCCAAGGCATTCACCAAACGCCCTTTTCGCGCTTGATTTGATCCAGAAAAAGCAAGACTTAGCGTCTCGCGCGAAGATCAGAAGCTGGTAAGAAACTGATCCTCTTATCCTGTATCAAAAGCATACTTTTACCCGCCCAGACTAGCGTCTGGACAAATGAGCGATGCAGATAGCGAACCGTCCGTGCAGGAGGCCCGCGTCATCGCTCTGGTTAGTGTACTTGACTTGGACAACATATTCGTTTCAGTCGCGATATGCCTGATAGGCCGAGGAAACAGCCATTCAAACACCGGCCCCGAAGGGCAGCAACCGAGATCATCCCCTAACGCGGGGCGATCAAACATGTTGTTAGTATCTCTCTTTACGATGTCAATTCGTCCAGATTGGACGAGCAAAAGCGCCGTAGCGCTCTTGCTGATCTAATCTATCAGCAGTCTTTAAACCAGTCTGGCAGTTGTGTCCGGTACTCAAAGTTAACCGACTTTGCTCGGAGCACATTCAACTTTGCATCCCGTATCGGACTGCGGTTGATGGTGCGGTAGGCTTTCGTCCGCGCCCGCTTCCATTCGAGGTCAGGCAAGGTTGCCATCCGTTCGTAGAAGCGCTCTGCATCTATTGTCGCTTTTGCCCAAATGTTACCAGGCAGACCTTTGACTGTGCCGCTGGCGATTTCGGTGCGGTGTTGGTTCGCCTCAGTCAAAGCCGCGGTATTCGCGTATTTAAGGTGAACCATGTAGACGCCTTTCGGCAAAGTGAATGCAGCATCTGCCAAATGTTCGGCAGCAACTTCAACTCCGTGGCGTACAAGATGTGCGCCGCGTCTTACCGCCCAAGCTTTGCTATAGTGTCCAGAGAAAACTGCATGCCGCCTATGGGCAAACACATTTGTGTTCTCGGACAGCTCTGCGTCCTCAATGCCCTCAAACAAATTCAGGCCAAGGGCGAACAGCGTGTCAGCCTTACGCTGAGCTGTGAACAAGGCTTCAAAATCCACAAAGCGTTCAGGATCAATGCAGATTAACTCATCCGCATCTGTGCGAATAACCCAATCATACAAAGCGCCAAGTCCGTCCTGCAATCCATTGAGCAAATGCCCACGAATGCGATCAAAACCAGACAGATCATCCCGAGGAACCGTGATCACATTTGCCCGAGGGCATAATTCAGCAATCTTTGTATCATGACCGTGGGCGACGATATAAAGATGTTCCGAACCAAGGTGCCGTGAATAATGCGCGTACCATTGTGATAACGCCCAGTAGTCTCGGTAAACCATTGTGATCGCACAAATCTTCATGCTTTCTTCTAAGCCTTTCGAAGTAGAAGAAACAAGATAATTTATGGTGGAGCCTAGGAGGATCGAACTCCTGACCTCCTGAATGCAAATCAGGCGCTCTCCCAGCTGAGCTAAGGCCCCAAAAGGGTTCTGCACTGCAGATGCGATGGTGGGTCGAGGAGGACTTGAACCTCCGACCTCACGCTTATCAGGCGTGCGCTCTAACCACCTGAGCTACCGACCCATACGGGCGGTAGCCCGTGTTCTATTTTCTGAAGAGATATGAGGACGGCTCGGTTCTAAATATGGCCGGCTTTGTATGCCGACCTGCTAAGTGTTCCATGAGATGAGCAAGCTCATCTGGCTAGGAACATCCTTAGAAAGGAGGTGATCCAGCCGCAGGTTCCCCTACGGCTACCTTGTTACGACTTCACCCCAGTCGCTGATCCTACCGTGGTCCGCTGCCTCCCCGAAGGGTTGGCGCACGGCCGTCGGGTAGAACCAACTCCCATGGTGTGACGGGCGGTGTGTACAAGGCCCGGGAACGTATTCACCGTGGCATGCTGTTCCACGATTACTAGCGATTCCGACTTCATGGGGTCGAGTTGCAGACCCCAATCCGAACTGAGACAGCTTTTGGGGATTAACCCATTGTCACTGCCATTGTAGCACGTGTGTAGCCCAACCCGTAAGGGCCATGAGGACTTGACGTCATCCACACCTTCCTCCCGCTTATCACGGGCAGTTTCCTTAGAGTGCCCAGCCGAACTGCTGGCAACTAAGGATGTGGGTTGCGCTCGTTGCCGGACTTAACCGAACATCTCACGACACGAGCTGACGACAGCCATGCAGCACCTGTCACTGCGTCACCGAAGTGAACGCCCGATCTCTCGGGTTAGCACAGGATGTCAAGGGTTGGTAAGGTTCTGCGCGTTGCTTCGAATTAAACCACATGCTCCACCGCTTGTGCGGGCCCCCGTCAATTCCTTTGAGTTTTAATCTTGCGACCGTACTCCCCAGGCGGAATGCTTAATCCGTTAGGTGTGTCACCGAACAGTATACTGCCCGACGACTGGCATTCATCGTTTACGGTGTGGACTACCAGGGTATCTAATCCTGTTTGCTCCCCACACTTTCGTACCTCAGCGTCAGTATCGAGCCAGTGAGCCGCCTTCGCCACTGGTGTTCCTCCAAATATCTACGAATTTCACCTCTACACTTGGAATTCCACTCACCTCTCTCGAACTCAAGACCAGGAGTTTAAGAGGCAGTTCCAGGGTTGAGCCCTGGGATTTCACCCCTTACTTTCTGATCCGCCTACGTACGCTTTACGCCCAGTAATTCCGAACAACGCTAACCCCCTCCGTATTACCGCGGCTGCTGGCACGGAGTTAGCCGGGGTTTCTTTACCAGGTACTGTCATTATCATCCCTGGCGAAAGTGCTTTACGATCCTAAGACCTTCATCACACACGCGGCATGGCTAGATCAGGCTTGCGCCCATTGTCTAAGATTCCCCACTGCTGCCTCCCGTAGGAGTCTGGGCCGTGTCTCAGTCCCAGTGTTGCTGATCATCCTCTAAAACCAGCTATAGATCGTAGACTTGGTAGGCCATTACCCCACCAACTATCTAATCTAACGCGGGCCGATCCTTCTCCGATAAATCTTTCCCCCGAAGGGCGTATGCGGTATTACTCACCGTTTCCAGTGGCTATTCCGCAGAGAAGGGTACGTTCCCACGCGTTACTAACCCGTCCGCCGCTAGACCCGAAGGTCTCGCTCGACTTGCATGTGTTAGGCCTGCCGCCAGCGTTCGTTCTGAGCCAGGATCAAACTCTCAAGTTGAAATGATCTTGCGATCATATCCTTGACGTCGAACCTCTGCACATCGACCTGTATCCCTTACTGAAAGATACAAGCCATTCTCTGTTTGTTGTGCTTGAGACTACAAAGTAGTCGAAAGCCGTCCAAACAGTGAAGCTGACACTCTATCATCGGGCCTAAACCCTAAGAGCGCGATATACAGACGTTGATCCATCGAATGAACCAAACCGCCCACATATCTCTTCAGATATCAAATTTTCAAACAGCGTTGAGACAAAAGAAACTGAGATGCGCCCTATCTTCTTGGCGCGCCCCGCCTCTAGTACCTCGAATTTTCCCGCTTTACCGAACCAAACCTCCGCGTTTCCGCTTCCGTCCGCCCCGTCTGGCGCCCCGTTGGTGCATCTCTGCGCCGCCGGTATGGGGGGTTCTAAGGTTAGTGGCACAGACCCGCAAGCAGAAATTTGAGAAAAGGCGATATTTCTGGGAACTTATCCGTAACTCACTGTTTATAAACGTAATTTGCGTTTTCCAGAAGCTTTCGTTAGGCCCCTGCCCCCGCTGTATCGCTATAAGAAGGCATCGAATGGGGGTGAATCAGCCGCGATTCCGGCGATGCCTGACTGAATCGCGGCGAACTAGATCGGATAGTCACGATTGCTTCGCTGCCCCTGCCCTGCACTATATAGATATTAGTCTTCGCCATCCTCTTTGCGTGGACGGGTCAGCGGCAAAGGCTCTTTGAAAGTAAGCGTACGGTAAGGGAATGGGATTTCCAGCCCGGCGTCGTCCAACCCTCGTTTCACAGCCGTTACCACTTCGTCCTTTGATCGCCGTTGCTCGACGGGGGTCGAACCCGTCCACCAGGTCACTTCAAAGTTTATGGATGATGCCGCGAACTCTTGAGCGAAGATTTGGATCGGATGGTCGCCTTGCTCAACCGTCTCACAGCTTTCTACGGCTTTGGTGATAACGCTACGGGCCTCATCGACATCCACATCATAGGCCACACCACAGATAATTGTTTGGCGACGGTGATCTTGGTCAGTTCTTACATAGACCGGGTTCTTAAAAAGCATCGCGTTGGGTACGATCACCAGCTGTCCGTCTGTCTGACGGATGTGGCTTTCGCGGATGGCGATATGGGCCACCTTCCCCTCGATCCCCTCACATTCGATATGATCCCCCATACGCATCTCGCGACGAAAGAGAATGATGATGCCTGCAAGGAAGTTCTCAAAGACATCTTTGAACGCGAAACCAATGGCGACCGAGCCGATGCCAAGCCCAGCAAGAATGCTTGCTGGTGTCAGACCAGGGAAGACGATCACTGCTGCAATCATAATCCCGAACACCCAGATCAAAATCGAGGTCAGAAGAATGAACAGGTCTTGCAGACTGCGGCGCAGCTTGGTCCGGGACAGCGCCCTATTCACCAGCGACCGCCCAAGCGCCGCAAGGGCCCAAGTTAAGACCAGAACCACGACGGCTACGGCGATCTGCGGCAAAAGCGCAATCGTGTCCCGCGCCATCTCAGTCACTTGGCGCCACATGATCCTAACTGGCTCCATCTCGTCCCTCCTCCGGCTTTTTATACAGCCTGCAACAATTCCCGCGCTGCGGCGAATGTTTTATGCCACCCGCCCAATAACGCCCGACTGGCCAGAGCCGGGGCGCGGGCTAGCTCCCAGTAGAGATTAATTTTTGAGGAAAGGACCCCGGCCGAGCTGGGGTAACGCTATGGATATCATCCGCATCATCGTCGCGATCCTATTGCCCCCGCTTGGGGTGTTCCTGCAGGAAGGCCTGGGGAAACATTTCTGGATCAACATTCTACTGACGCTTCTAGGCTATCTGCCCGGTATCGTTCATGCGCTCTATATCATTATAAAGAGATAGCAGCGGGTCTACACCCACCTAAGCGAGCAAAAAGCGCGTCTCTGAAAATCAGAGACGCGCTTTTGTGATCAATCGGACAGTTTGTCCTTCGCATCGCCAGCACCTTTTTGCACTTTACCCTCGACCTGATCGGCCTGGCCTTCGCGCTTGAGGTCTTCGTTGTTCGCGGCATCGCCAGCTTCTTCTTTCAGCTTGCCGCCGATGTCTTTTGCTTTGCCTTTAGCTTGGTCTTCATTCGCCATGGTTGTTCTCCTCTATCAATGTAGAAGAGCAACGTCGGAAAGCAGGATGGGGTTCCGCAATGTCGGGCTGAGTGCACATGAAAAAATGTTAAGATAGCGCAGGCGATGTATTCGAGATGAGACTCTTGCAGGTTATGTAGAGATGGCTGATGCCGAAGTGCCTCAAACACCTATCAAAGGGGTGGCAAGCTACTCGAAGCTTCTCTCAGTCGTACATCTCTCCAAATATGCGCTCTATGACACCAGAGTTGCAGTTGCTGAACCGGTCAGGCCGCTTGAGGCGCAGCCTACTTCCATCTAAGTCGTGATTTTGTAGATCGGAGGTGTCGGTTTCTCATGCAATCCAGCTACCACGCTGGAATCACGACATGATTCCCTTAAAAGATTTGTACAACAGAGCCTTTTGCAGTTCTAAAGCCTGTCAGGGGGCGTTTCGCCTCGGAAGAAGGCGTCGAGGTTATCGAGCGCCTTGAACCCCATCGCGTCACGGGTTTTAACAGTGGCGCTGCCAACATGGGGCATCATCACGATGTTCTCATGCACCGCGAAAGCTGGGTTGCCGCCTGGTTCAGCTACAAAGCAATCGAGCCCGGCGGCACCGATGTGGCCGCTTTCTATTGCAGCGATAAGCGCGCTTTCATTAATCAGGTTGCCACGTGCGGTGTTTACGATGACCGCGCCCTTGGGCAGGCGAGCAAGCCGCTCTGCATTCATCAGGTTAACGGTTTGTGGAGTGGCGGGGCAGTGCAGCGACAGGAAATCAGAAGCTGCCAGCAAGCTGTCGAGGTCGGCATGGTAGGTCGCGCCGGCCTCTTCATCCGCATCAAGGCGGCTTCGGTTGTGATAGTGGATCTGCATATCAAAGCCTCGGGCCTTTCGGGCAAAGGAGCGGCCGACACCGCCCATCCCGATGATTCCCAGCCGTGCGCCCGTCACTTGCTTTCCGACCAAGAATGCGGGGGACCAGAAATCCCAAGCACCGGAACGCACGATCCGGTCGCCTTCAACCGCATGCCTGGCCGCCGCCAGCATCAACATCATCGCAAGCTCAGCAGTCGCATCCGACAGCACGCCAGGGGTGTTGGTGACCGCAATGCCCTTGGCCCTCAGCGCGTCCAGATCGCAATGATCGACGCCGACAGAATGGTTCGCCACGATTTTGAGCCGCGGGTCCAACTGCCCAACGACATGAGCGCTAAAATATTCGGAATGGCAGGGGATGATCGCGTCGACCTTTGCGCTCATCTCGATGATATCCTCAGCAGTTCCAGGGCGGTCCGCAGGGTCCCATATGACCGAGTAGTCACGCTGCGCACGTTGCAGCGTGGCGTCAGAGAGGGTGCGCGTGATCCAAAGCGTGGGTTTCGTCATGCTATTTCAGTCCCGCTTGTTACGGCTGGATGTGGCGAAATCATAGGCGACGAAGCCAAGCGTGATGAGGATGATAGTCACCAGATCGGGGCTTGGCACGTTGACGGCGAGGATCAGCAGGAACGCTGTGATGGTTAAGAAGGCCAGAAGAGCGAGCAAACGGTTCATATCATATCTTCCTTATTGTTCCGCGCCATCGGCCCAGTTGAAGAGCCATTGGGCAGTCAGCATCAGGCGCGCGTCATTATCGCGGGCGGCGACTAGTTGAACGCCCATTGGTAGCCCTTCTTCCGAGGTGAGCATCGGCAACGTGATGCAAGGGGTCCCACAAAGCGTCCATAACCCGTTAAAGATCGGATCGCCGGTTGTTTCCAACCCATTGGGGGCGGGCCCGGTGGCAGCAGGGCAAAGGATCGCATCGCAGCGCGTCAGCATCTCGTCCAGGGCCGCGTTCAACAGTTTCGGCATGTCGCAGGCCGAAAGATAATCACGCGCCGGGACGGCGTTGCCTTCTGCGATTGCGTCGCGTGTTACTTGACCCAAGCTATCGCCCATGTCGCGGGCATAGGGGTAATAGTGATAGGCCATTTCGGCAAAGTTGATCTTTTTGCGTTGTTCTGCCGCGTCGTTGAAAATCGCAGGCAAAGGCATCTCGAACGCCTGATCGCCAAGAGCGTCGACCAATTCATCGAAGGCACTACGCATCTGCTGATCTGCCGTGTCCCAACCGGGCGGTTTTACGAAACCAAAGACTGGGGCAATGGGTGGCTTGGACAGCGCCGCCGTGTGCAGCGCCGGGGTGGGCTGCAGGGCCGTCGCACTGTCCTCGGGATCGTCACCGAACAGTATCTCGGCCAGCAACGCGGCACCGGCGGGGTCGGAGGCAAATACGCCAACAGTGTCTAGTGTCGGAGATTGCGCAAGAATACCGCGCCGGGGGATTGCGCCGAATGTGGGCTTATAACCCGTGACGCCGCAAAAGGACGCTGGCCTGATAATGGACCCGCCGGTTTGGGTGCCAATGGCAAGCGGTACCATACCGTCAGCGACAGCAGCGGCAGAGCCTTGGGAGGACCCGCCAGGGGTATGTGCCAGATTATGTGGATTTGCCGTCTTGCCGGGATGCATGAAGGCAAGCTCGGTCGTGACCGTCTTGCCCATGATAATAGCGCCTTCCTTCTTGAGCCGCTCCACGACGAACGCATCCCGCAGAGGAATCCGGTCCGCATCACGAACGCAGCCGTTCTCTGTCGGGATTTTCGCCGTATCGATCACGTCCTTCAATGCGACAGGCAGCCCGTGCAAACGTCCAAGCGGGCGACCGCTTCGGCGGTATGCATCGAGGTTGCGTGCCTGCGCACGGGCAAACTCGGGATCGAACCATGCCCACGCGCCGACTTCAGCCTCGCGGGCCTCGATCCGCGCGATGTAGCTGTCTACCAGCGTCAGCGCATCCAGCGCACCGGATGCCAGACGGTCGCGCAGCAGGGTCACACTGGGTGACGCTGCAATGCCTGCGGATTGGGACCTATCAGCGGCCATAGAACAACTCCGGCAGATAGAATACGATCTGTGGGAAAGCATACATCAGAACCATCGATAGGATGACGCAGAACAGGAACGGCATGACGCCGCTGAAGATCTGGGTCAGTCGCAGTTCGGGCGGCGCAATCCCCTTAAGGTAATAGGCCGACATCGCCATCGGCGGGGTTAGAAAGCTGGTCTGCAGGTTCAGGGCAACAAGGATGCCGAAGAACAGCGGGTCAATTCCAAACACCTCAAGCAGCGGCAGAAAAATTGGCACGAAGATGATGATGATCTCGGACCATTCCAGTGGCCAACCCAGCAGGAAGATGATCAGCTGCGCAAGGATCAGGAACTGGATTGGAGTCAGGTTCATGGATTGCACGAACTCGGAAATCACATGCTCTCCGCCAAGGTACGAGAACACGGCCGAGAAGGTGTAGGACCCCACGAACAGCCAGCAGACCATCGCGGTTGTGCGAACGGTTAAATAAACGCTTTCGCGCATCCGCTGCCACGTCATCGCCCGGTAGATGAAGGCAAGGAAGATACCGCCAAGGGCACCGATCGACGCCGCCTCCGAGGGGGTGGCCAGGCCGAACAGGATTGAGCCCAGAACGGCGAAAATCAGGAAGGCAAGCGGCACGAATGACGTGATGATCAACCAAATCAGTTTGCCCATGGGCACATCCGGCACTTCGTCGTCCGTGGGCTTTGGGGCCGCAGAGGGCTGGAGGAGTGAGCGACCAACAATGTAGACAAGATAGAGACCTACCAGCGTCAAGCCGGGAAGCAGCGCCGCTGCGTAAAGCCGCACGATGGAGACGTTGGTCGCCGCCGCATAGACAATGAGCATGATAGAGGGCGGGATCAGGATCCCCAAGGTGCCACCGGCACAGATAATACCAGCCGCAAAGGACGGATCATAACGCGCTTTCAGCATCGCGGGCAGAGCCAACAGGCCCATCAGCGTCACCACCGCGCCAACAATACCTGTGGCCGTGGCGAAAAGCGCACAGGTGATCAGCGCCGCCACACCCATGGAGCCCGGTATGTTCTTGGACGCGATGTTCAGCGTGGTAAACAGACGGTCCACGATGTTGGACCGTTCAACGATATACCCCATGAACAGGAACAACGGGACAGCGGTCAGAACCTCGTTCGACATGACCGTGAAGGTCTGGTTCACGAATAAGTCGAATATTCGGTTATTATAGAACCCTTCGAACCATAAAGACCAACTGTCCCAACTGCTTGCGGTTTCATCCAGCCGGTCAAAGCTGCGCCACATGCGGCCCGCGTCGTAATAGGCGTAGTAGCCAAAGCCGATACCCATTGCCATTAGCGTGAACGCAATGGGAAAGCCGAGGAAAACAAAGATAATGAACAGCCCCAGCATCATCAGGGCAATTTGCGGATCGGTCATGTGATATGGTCTTTCTCGGCCTTGTTGGCAGCGCGCATCAGAAGGTCTTCGGTCTCGAATACGTCCTCATAGGCTTCCAGCCAGTAGTTATTGCGCATAGCAAGGATGCAGCGGCAAACTTGTGCCATCCCCTGAATAAAAAGAAGAATTCCAGCAGCGACGATCACCGCCTTGAACTGATAAATCGGCACGCCCGCCGGACTGTTGACCGACACTTCGCCGTATTGCCAGGACCGCGCGGCATATTTCCAGCCAGACAGGATGAGCGCGGTTACACCGGGAAAAAAGAAGAATATGTAAAGCACGATGTCGATCTTGGCCTGCGTCTTGGGCTGCAATAGCCGGTACAGGAAATCGCCCCGTACGTGACCGCCCCGCGACAGGGTATAGGCTCCGCCCATCATGAACAGAGTGCCGTACATGATAAACGACACGTCCAGCGCCCAGGCAGTGGGGTCGTTCAGCACATAGCGCACGAACACCTCGTAACCTGTGCCCAAAGACATCAACAGGATCAGCCAGGCAAAAGACTTGCCGAACCATGCAGAAAGATTGTCGGCGAACCGAATGAAAGAGACCATGATGCTGGGATACCTCGTGTGGAAACCCCGGCACAACAGGTGCCGGGGCTCGTTCCAATCTACTGCCTTAACGGATCACATCTTGATCTTGCCGGGGAAGTAATGCTCGTACGCGAGGCCGTAGTCGGGCGCGTTCATAAGCTCATAATAAGACACGCGGCTGACCCAGTCGCGCTGGCTGTCGAGTGTCTTTTTCATAAACGGATCGGATTCGAGCTCGGGGATCAGCTCGTCCCATGCTTTTAACTGTGCGTCCAGAATTTCCTTGGACGTCCGGTGTACGGTTACACCCGCTTCGTTCTGCAGGAATTGCAGGTCGGCAGAATAGCGGTCCATCGCCTTGGCGGTGTTGGCCGTGGAAACAGCCTCAACGCCATATTTCAGAATCGCCTGCAGATCGGGATCAAGGTCTTCGAGGAACTGCTTGGAGAACAGGAACTCAAAGCTTTCCGATGCCTGATGGTACGAAGAGAGGTAGTAGTTCTTGGCAACGTCATGCGCGCCAAAGTCCTTGTCCGACGATGGGTTGTTGAATTCAAAAGCGTCGATCACGCCACGTTCCATCGCGGGGACGATTTCGCCGCCGGGAAGCTGAGCAACAGACATGCCCATCTTCTGCAACAAGTCGGCAGCAAGGCCTACTGTGCGGTATTTGAACCCCTGAAGGTCAGCGACTGTGTTGACCTCCTGCTTGAACCAGCCGAAGGGCTGAGCGAACATGGGGAAGCCAAGGTATCCCACGACGTCGAGGCCCATGATGTCCTGTGTTAGCTCGTTATAAAGCTCCTGACCGCCACCCTGATAGAACCACGACAGCATCGTTGTAGCGGAACCGCCGAAAACGGGGCCTGTGCCGAACAGGGATGCGGCCTTGTTCTTGCCGTACCAGTAGACTGGCACGGAGTGGGCCGCGTCAATCAGGCCGTCGTTCACAGCATCCAGCACCTGGAACGCGGCGACAACAGCACCGGCTGGCAGCACGTCGACCTTCATGCGGCCGCCAGACATTTCCTCGACCCGTGTAGCGTAGTCGCGTGCGAAATCCTGCCAAATGTTCGCATCATTCCAAGACGTCTGCATCTTCACGACGATTGGAGCTTGCGCCAGCACGGCTGGTGCGGCGAGCATGCTGCCAGCAGCAGCACCCCCGGCAACGGCGGATTTCGTCAGAAACGAACGCCGGTTGATGGTTCTAGATTCTTTCATTTTTTCTCCTCCCAGAGTCTTCGTTGGTCGATCTTTTTGGTTATTAAAATTACCAATTGACCATATGTTAGATGGTTGGAGCTTCATCGCAAGAAATATCTCAGAGCCGTTTGTGATAGCACACGCATGCAACCCTGGGTGGTCCTTCCGATGCGCGGGAGCAACTCACCGGGATGCTACTCGACCTTGGCGACAACACGGCGAGGCTTGTCCCAAGACACCGCCTGATACTCAAAGTCCTCTTAGATACGCCTCACATCTTTTGGCGGACGACCCACCGGGCGCTTGACCATTTGGGCGGTCCCGCCCTGGAGAACACGATTGGTACGGAGGCGAACGGGCGAAGGTAGCATCGCCCCGGAAGAACCGCATAGGGTGGCGGTTCGCATATCGCGCTATGATAGACTTCAGAACCCCTTTCCATCCATCCGCGCTATGTACATTACCGCGGCGCTGAGCGCAGCGTTCGAGGTGGCCATGTTGGTTGAAGACGAACAGCGGGTGATAACACATATAGCCGAAATGACTGTTCCATGCCGTGCCCTCCTGTGCGCCGTGTGTCTGACAGAACTGTCCACCTCGAGTGTGATATACTTCGGCGGCTTGCGTTCGTGAAAACGGTCGATCCATTGTCCTGACATATCAGCCAGTGTAGTGCGTTTTACAGACGGGTAAGAGAACGTCTTTTCAAAGACTTGCTTACGGGTCTCTATATCGAATTAGCCAGTAAGGACTTCACGCGGTCAACAAGATCGCCAAGCCTCTACGCAACTGCTTAGTCTATAGTATTCGATTTTTGGGAACTTCGGCCAAGATGAGCCCGTGATAGAAGGGTATAGCAGTGTGTAACTAATTGAAGGGCGAGCTCGGAAAATCCAACAAGACAATAAAATAATGTTTTCAATTATTTAAGTGGTGCCCGGGGGCGGAATCGAACCACCGACACGAGGATTTTCAATCCACTGCTCTACCCCTGAGCTACCCGGGCACGGGTTACCTCTTTCGAGGTTGGGTGAGCGGGTTCTAGGACCTGTGGCGCGAGGTGTCCAGCCCCATTTTACCCTGAAACTCACTTCTTTTCCCGAAACGCAATTTATCTCGCGTTAATGGGACCTTGCGGGGCTGTCTTGTGCTGCTTCGACGGCGTCAATGGCCGCTTCAACGTCTTCAGGATCGCGCGAGGGAACGGCATAGCTGCCGTTGAACCAACGTCCCAAATCAATGTCAGCACAGCGGCGCGAGCAGAAGGGGCGGTGCGCTTTGACGGTCTCGGCTTTGCAGATAGGGCAGCTCATTGATCTGCCCCCGCAAGAACCTCCGCCAGCACCGGGCGGGCGCGTTTGCGCTGCAGCTCGTAATGGCCCAGTGGCGTCCAACCGACCAGCGTCGTATCCACCTCATCGGCGCGAAACGCGGCACGCAGGGCACTCTCGAAGATGCGGCGATCTTTTTTGGGCATGGGGGCAAGATCAAGTGTGATCTGCCCGCCCAACCCGCGCAGACGTAGCGCACGTGGCAGCACGCGGGCGCAGGCCATGTTGGCTTTAACCCCTGCGGCGAGAGATGCGTCGCTGCCTGTGTTCACATCCACGGCAACAAGCGCGCGGGTCGGCTCTACGTAGATCGACGCGCCGTTGCCGAGCGGCACCTGAGCCGAGGTCAGCCGGTCGAGCTCCTCCAGAACTCCGTGTTCTGCAAAACTTCCGGCCTCGGTCACGATCTCCGCAGGTGCTACCCAGTCGCGCCATGCCAGCAGATGTGGGCCATCACCTTCGCTCAGCACGTCCATCTCCTGCGCGTCGTCATTGGCCACGGTGTCGGCCAAAGCCATCATATTGGCGATGTCTTCCGCGATGTCATCGGCATCAGCACCCGCGCAAGAAGACCGTAAGATCAGACCCAATTCTGCTCCGCCCGCTGCTTCATGGGCGATTTCGAGCAGCCGGTCGCGCTCTTGCTCGTCCTTAATAGAGCGCGAGATATTCAACCCCGGCGCATCGGGCGTCACGATGGCATAGCGCGATTTGAACAGCAGTTTGTTGGTGACAGGAATCGCTTTGCCCGGTTCAGCATGGCCCGAGACCTGCACGAGGATCGTCTGACCGGGCGCTAGACCTTTGATCTGCCGCAAGAACGCCGCGCCGTCAGGGGTTTTTAGGAACATGCCCCCCTGCCCCTTTACAGGGCGATCCGCAATCGCGCGGTAAACGGTGCCGACACGCGGCGCATCGCTGTCGATTAGAAAATCGTCCAGCTTTCCGTCCACCATGAGCGCGGCAGCTTCATTATCGCCAAGATGGTCGAGAATAATCGTTCGGCCCTTCATGCGGCACCTCCGTCAAATGGGTAGCCTGCCGCTTGCAGCAGGTTCGCAGCCTCGGCCAATGGCAGGCCGACGATTGCAGTGAATGAGCCGCTGATCCATGGGATAAGCGCGCCAGCGGGGCCTTGGATCCCATAGCCACCCGCTTTGCCGCGCCAATCGCCGGTGGCGAGGTAGCGACGGATTTCAGGCTTGGAGAGGGATTTCATCTTTACGATGCTTTGCACATCGCGCTGCCATAGCTTTTCGCCGCGCTTCACCGCCACGGCGGTGATTACTTTGTGCCGACGGCCCGACATCAGACGCAAAAAGGCCTCGGCCTCCGCTTCATCCGTTGGTTTGCCCAAGATACGCCGGCCAATCGCAACGGTAGTGTCCGCGCAAAGCACGATATCATCTGCCTCAGCAGGCACTGCCGCCACTTTTTCGCGCGCCATCCGGGCGCAATAGGGGCGCGGCAGCTCGGCCTTGTGGGGGGTCTCATCAATATCGGGAGCGCGAATCGCATCGGGGGCCACACCGATCTGGGCCAAAAGCTCCAACCGGCGCGGTGATCCTGATCCGAGAATGAACTGCATCTTATGGGCCTCTTTGTCTGAGGCCGGCAGCCCGGTCGGGGCCGCGCACGGCCCCGCCTGCGCCGCGCAACGCGCGAACGCGGTGCCGCTTACTTGAAGCGATAGTTGATCCGACCCTTGGTCAAATCATAGGGTGTCATTTCCACCTGAACTTTGTCGCCAGCCAGAACACGGATGCGGTTTTTCCGCATCTTGCCTGCCGTATGCGCGATGATCTCATGGCCGTTTTCCAGCTCGACCCGAAACGTCGCGTTAGGCAGGAGTTCCTTCACGACACCGGGAAATTCGAGCGTATCTTCCTTGGCCATGGTCTCTCCTTGAGCACAATACCCTCCAATTTGAGGGCGCAGGCTTAAATGGGCGCATTCTTGGGCTTTTTCAAGGGGGATTCAGCGCAAAGCGACGTTTATCGCCGTTCCTTCGCGACCAATCTGGTCTTGCCAGTCCCTTCGGTTGAGCACGATACCGTCTGCGCGCACCTCGGCAACCTGTGCCAAATCGGCGTCTGCAATGGTCCAGCCGGGGGCATTCACCTCGCGCAGGCCCAAAATACCCGTCGGCGGGAAGCCCCGATCGGGCGGGCAAAAAATGCCCCCCGCGCCAAAGGATTGACCCAATGCGTCTGACCAATCCGCCGCGCCGACCACCGAAGACATTGCCGTAATGCACTGATTCTCCAGCGCGCGGGCCATGGAGCCGATGCGCACACGCCAATAGCCTGCCAGTGTTTCTGTCACGCTTGGCACGCAGATCACATCGCAGTCCGCCAGCGCACGACCCAGCAAGGGAAACTCACTATCGTAACAAATCAGGATGCCGATTTTGCCGATCGCCGTCTCGAAAACCTGAAGCGCATTGCCCCCGATCACGCCCCACTCTTCACGTTCAAACCGGGTCATGATCTGCTTGTCCTGCACCCCCACCTGCCCCGAAGGCGTGATTAACCGCGCGCGGTTGACCGGGCGACTGTCAGTAGCCGCGGGGCCGGAGCCTGCAACGATATGCACGTTATGCTCCGCCGCGAGTTTCAAATGCAGCCGGTCCGCCTCATCCAGCTTTTCGGAAACCGAAAAGAGCGACCGCTCCAAATCCCCGGCCACCTCGGCCCCATCAAGCGTGGCCAATTCCATCGCGGCGTATTCGGGGAACACCAATAGGTCCGCTCCCTGCACGGCTGCCTCTGCGACCCAATGGGCCAGCTTGTCTTCGTACTGCGCCCAAGAGGTCAAAATATCGAGCGGATAGGCGGCTGTGGCAATTTTCATTTTGTGCTCCGGGACTGCATTCGGCGCAGTCTGCGCGGCTTTGGCGGGGGCTTCAAGGGGTGGCTAAAGGGATCAGGTGGGGCCTGTGCAGTTTCACCATTTCCAAATCCGACTTGCCAGTTCCTCGGGCAAACGCTTGACCTGAGCGGCCCGTAGTTTCACAAGATCTGAAAGAGATGGGACGCACATGCTTAACAAAGGCATCACCCTTCGGGGCATCGAAGTGTTTGAGGCGCTGGCGCGCAGCGGATCGGTGGCACAGGCTGCACAGGCCACGGGGCTCAGCCAACCCGCCGTCAGCCAGCAAATGCGCAAACTTGAAGCCGCCGTCGGCGCTGAGCTGGTCGATCACACACGCCGTCCAATGCGTCTGACCCAAGCCGGACAGATGTTTTTGCGCCGTGCCGGACTTGCGCTATCGGAGCTTCGGCAAGCGCAGAGCGAAGTGACCGTAATGGACCTCGCGCATTTAGACGCACTAAACCTCGGCGTGATTGATGATTTCGATGATGACCTGACGCCGCGCCTTGCCACGATCCTTGGCGACAGCCTGACCGGATGCCGCTTTCGCATGATCACCGCAGGCAGCAATGAATTGGCCGATGCCTTGCGCGAAAAAAGCCTACATATGGCGCTTTCTGCTCAGATCGACAGCAAGCTGGACGCAGTGCTGGAATATCCGCTGGCCCGCGATCCCTTTATCATCGTCACCCCCGCAGCGACGCCACATGATCCCGCGGTCTTGCTAAGCGGCGACACCCAGCTGCCTTTCCTGCGATATGCCGCCGACCAGTTGATCGCGCGGCAGATCGAAGCCCATCTTTCTGCCCAGGGTCATAACTTACCTGCACGGTTCGAGATCGGCAGCCATCTGGCGCTGATGGCCATGGTGGCGCGCGGCATCGGTTGGGCAATCACAACGCCCTTGGGCTACATGCGCGCCGCGCGGTTTCACAACAAGCTGGCCGCTTGCCCCCTGCCCGCCCCAGTGCCGGCGCGGACCATCTCGCTGTTCGCCGGGGCCGAATGGTCCGGCCCCGTGCCGCGCGACATCGCCCAAACCGTGCGGCAGTTGATGCAGACCCACATAATCGCCCCCGCCATCGCGCAGCTCCCGTGGCTGGCCGAGGGGTTTCACCTGCTTGAAGACGACAACCGGATCGGAGACTAATCAGCCATGACCAAAATCGTGATCCTTACCGGCGCGGGCATCTCGGCCGAGAGCGGGCTTGAGACCTTTCGCGCCTCTGATGGCCTTTGGGCGCAGCACCGGGTCGAAGACGTGGCCACGCCCGAGGGCTTCGCCCGCAATCCCAAACTAGTTGTCGATTTCTACAACGCCCGTCGCGCCCAGGCTGCAGAAGTGTCGCCCAACGCCGCACATCAGGCGCTGGCCCGGCTGGAAGCCGAGCTTAATGGTGAAGTCGTGGTCATCACCCAAAACGTCGACGATCTGCACGAACAGGGTGGCTCGCAGAATGTCATGCATATGCACGGCGCCCTCAAAGGTGCGCTTTGCGCTGCCTGCGATTATCGCTGGCCTGCCCCGATGTTTATGGCGCCCGGCGATTCCTGCCCCGCCTGCAACGCCCCTGCCGCGCGGCCCGATATCGTCTGGTTTGGCGAAATGCCCTATGAGATGGATACGCTTTTTCAACACTTGGCCGAGGCCGACATCTTCGCGGCAGTCGGCACCTCAGGCAACGTCTACCCCGCCGCCGGTTTCGTCGCCGAAGCCCGCCGCGCCGGGGCGCATACGATAGAGTTCAATCTAGAACGCTCAGCCGTAGGCAATCAGTTTGAAGATCACCGCATCGGCCCAGCCAGCCAAACAATCCCCGCGTGGGTTGACGAAGTCTTGCGCAGTTAAGCGCGGGCGCGCCACAAAAGGGCGCGCCTGCGCGATTTTTTACCGCGGCTCGCTGCTGAGCCCTTTGTAAACCGTGTAGCACATCACCAGCATCAGGATGGCAAATGGAACCCCCGTGGCCGTAACGCCAGCCTGCAGCGCAGATAGCCCGCCACCGATCAGCAGAACGATGGCAATCAATCCTTCAACAATGCACCAAAAGATTCGCTGAGGCACCGGCGCGTCGATCTTACCGCCCGCCGTGATCGTATCGACGACCAGTGAACCCGAATCCGATGACGTCACAAAGAACACCAGCGCCAGAAGAATCGCGATGGTCGACGCCACCTTGGTAAAGGGCAGTTCATTCAGCATCCCAAAGAGTGACAGTTCAGGCGAGTAGCTGTCGATCACATTGGCTTTGACCAGCGAGGTCTCAGGGCTGGTAAGGATTTGCTCAATCGCGATACCGCCAAAAACACCCATCCAGATAAAGATGATCAACGAGGGGATCAGCAAGACGCAGATGATAAACTCTCGCACCGTCCGCCCCCGCGAAACCCGCGCGATGAACATGCCCACAAAAGGCGCCCAGGAAATCCACCACGCCCAATAGAAAGCGGTCCAGCTCTCGCGGTACGCATCGTCCTCCCGCCCGAACGGGTTTGATAACGGAATGATCTCTTGGGTGTAGGCGACCAGCCCGGTCCAGAATCCATCGAGGCCCACCAAAGTCGGGCCAACGAAAAGCACGAATAGAAAGAACAAGATCGCCACGACCATGTTCACTTCGGACAGAATCTTGACCCCGCCGTCCAACCCACGCCAAACCGATACCAACGCCACAGCGGTCACCAATAAGATGATTATCACCTGGGCATTGGTCGAAATCTCAAGCCCGAAGGCAAAGTTAAACCCGGCGTTGGCTTGCTGCGCGCCAAGCCCGAGCGATGTGGCCAGTCCAAAAAGCGTGGCAAACACGGCCAAGATGTCGATGATATGACCCGGCCACCCCCAAACGCGATCACCGAGGATTGGGTAGAAACACGACCGGATAGAAAAGGGCAAACCCTTGTTATAGGTGAACAATGCGAGTGCCAGCGCCATGATGGCATAGACCGCCCAGCCATGCAGACCCCAATGATAAAACGTCGCTGCAAGCCCCATGGCACGTGCCGCCTCGACGTTCTCAGGGATGATTGAGCCGTCTTCGGCAATCGGCAGCGGCACCCCCAGAGGGCCGGAGACGTTCATATGATACACAGGCTCAAGCACACCAAAGAACAGGAGCCCGATCCCCATACCCGCCGCGAAAAGCATGGCAAACCACGCGGGGTAAGAATACTCCGGCACAGCGTCTTTGCCACCCAGCCTGACTTTTGAGACGGGCAGAAAGATTAACGCAATACAGAAAATCACGAAGATATTTACGATGATCATGAACAGCCAATCCAGCTTGGTGGTGGCAAAATCCCGAACGGCGAGAAAGAGCACCCCTGCCTGGTCTGGAAAGAGCATCGTCAGGAGCACAAAGGCCACTGCCGTCAGACCGGATACCATGAAGACCGGGTTGTGTATGTCAAAGCCCAACGGGCCGAGGGTGCCGTCGATGTTATCTTGGCCGACTTCGAAATCTGTCTCGATCTCATTCGTGTCGGAGGGGGGCGTGCCGGGTGTGGGGTTAGTCATGAAGTCTCCGATCTTGATGCATGATCTGGGCCCCGCTTGGCAGGTAGCATGGCCAGAACAACAAATGTCGGAAGATCAATTAGCGCGCCCTTCCAAGGTTTCCCGAATAAAAACATAGTTCTGCACAACAAAATCCCGATTGGCTGCCTCCAGTGGCCCCCTAGTAAACCCGAAAACCTAAAGAAAATCCTAAACCCAAAACAAAAAAGGCCCCGATCCTTTCGGATCGAGGCCCCAATCTCGTCTGTGTTAAGCCTTAGCTCAATACATCGGCAGTCGCGCTGGATTTCGCGATCGCTTTTTTGATCTTCAACGCGTTGTCGGACAGCTCAACGTCCTTGGCTTTCGCCAGGAACTTGTCCAAACCACCGCGGTGATCGACGGTGCGCAGAGCTGCAGCAGAGATGCGCAGCTTGAACGCGCGGCCCAGTGCTTCGGACTGCAACGACACGTCGTTGAGGTTCGGCAAGAACCGACGGCGTGTACGGTTGTTAGCGTGGCTTACGTTGTTGCCCGTCATCGGGCCTTTTCCGGTCAATTCGCAACGGCGCGACATGGGTTCATCCTTTTGCTGTTGTGTCCTTCCAGCGATCCGGAAAAACACATAACGTGGGGGCCGCGCAGAGCCGACCCTGAATTGGTTCGCTGGCTTTAAGGGGAATCGCGGTAGCCGTCAACCCGAAGCGCAGGACTTGGGCGCTTTTCCTGCGTGTTTGACCGTGACGTCAAGGCCAGCCCCGCCTCCCCGCCACTCTTACGCCGGTTTTTGCCACCTGTAATTGAGTTTCCTTTGCATCCCCCTGTCGGATTTGCGATGCAGACACATGACCATACAAATGCGCGCCCTTTTCGTTCACCTTTTTACTGCCACGGGTGCAGTCTTGGCGATGCTTGCCATGCTCGCCGCCGTGGAAGAAAAATGGGATTTGATGTTCCTCTGGCTGGTGATTGCCTTTTTTGTCGATGGCATCGACGGGCCATTGGCGCGTAAATACGATGTAAAGACCAACGCGCCCGAGTTCGATGGCGTCTTGATGGATCTGATCATCGACTACCTCACTTACGTCTTCATCCCGGCATTCGCGTTGTTCACTTCGGGCCTTATGGATGGGTGGAGCGGTTGGGCGATGATTATCATCATCACCTTTGCGAGCGTCATGTATTTCTCTGACACCCGCATGAAAACAAAGGATAATTCCTTTAAAGGCTTTCCCGGTTGCTGGAATATGCTGGTGCTGGTGCTCTTTGCGTTGCAACCCGAATGGTGGGTCAGCCTGATCGTGGTGACGGTCCTTGCCGCGGCGATGTTCCTGCCGATTAAGTTCGTGCATCCCGTGCGAACGGAGCGCTGGCGTCCGGTGACATTGCCCATGGCGCTGGCATGGACCTTCTTTGCGGGCTGGTCTGCTTGGGTGAACTTTGACCCCGAAAGCTGGGCGCATTGGGGTTTGGTTGTGACATCAATTTACCTTGTTTTCGCAGGTGCTGCGCAGCAGTTGATGCCCATTGGCGAAGATTGAAGCCACTTAAATCAACAAGCCCGCAGCACCTTCATGGCGCAGCAGGGCAACCTTGGTTTCGACCCCGCCTGCCCCGCTAAACCCGGTGAGCCCCTTTGCACCCATCACCCGGTGACACGGGATAATGAGTGGGATCGGATTGCCACCACAGGCTCTCCCCACCGCTTGTGCAGGGACATCGAGATCGCGGGCAATCTCTCCATAAGTGCGTGTATCGCCGAACGGAATCGCGAGAATCGCGGCGCAGACCTGGAGTTGGAAATCGCTGCCCCTGACGCGCAGTGGTAGGTCGAAGCTCTGGCGCGCGCCTGATGCGTATTCGTTGAGTTGGCCCAGTGCGGCATCAAGCAGGTCCGAGCGGTCCTGCCGCGCCGCCTGCCCCCAGCCGAGCGCCGTAATCGCGCCGTCGTCTTCGGTTAAGATCAGATCGCCGAAGGGCGTGGAGAGGGAGGCTTGTTTCATCCGACCACCCTGCCCCAGAACGCACCGCCGCGAAAGAGTGCTGAGGGCATCGCCCTCCCTGGGGGGCGTTAATACTTATTTGGTTGGTATGGGGGCGCAGAGAACGCCGAGGCAGCGATCTGTGATGACGCAGTAAAATCGCCCTCCGGGGGTAGGGAGGGCGATGCCCGGTGCGCCACCGGGCGGGGCGGTTTGAGAGGTAGCAAAGAAAAACGGGCGGCGGTTTGACCGTCGCCCGTTTCATCAGTTCTACTGCTAGCTTCAGGCTTCCGCCAAAGCCTCTCGCACTGCTTCGTCACAGCGGCCACAAACGCCCGGATTGGCATGCGTGCCGACATCCGGCAGCACCTTCCAGCAGCGCTCGCATTTCGCGCCTTCGGCCTTTTCGAACACCACGGCCACGCCTTGGGTCTCGGGCATCCGGAACGCCTCCGCCGGGGCCGCATCGCCGGTTACGGTGATGTCAGAGGTGATGGCCACGTCCTCGAACGACACGCTTTGCAACGCTTCGCGCTGCGCTGCGTCGTCGACATGCACCACGGGGGCGGCCTCAAGCGAAGCCCCGATGACCTTCTCAGTCCGCTGCACTTCCAACGCTGCGGTCACCACACGGCGCGCGGCGCGGACTTTGGCCCATTTCGCCGCCAGTTCAGGGTTCAACCATGCTTCGGGCGTCTCGGGCATGTCGATCAGATGCACCGAAGACTCATCGCCGGGGAACCGCTCCAGCCAGACTTCTTCCATGGTGAAGACCAGCACGGGGGCAAGCCATGTCGTCAAACGGTGGAACAGGATATCCAGCACCGTGCGCGCGGCGCGGCGGCGCAGGGTGTCGCCGTCGCAGTAAAGCGCGTCCTTGCGGATATCGAAGTAGAAGGCCGAGAGATCGACCGTGGCAAAGGTGAACACCGCCTGAAACACGCCTTGGAAGTCAAAGCGCGCAAAACCGTCACGCACGACCTTGTCCAACTCCGCCACCCGGTGCAGCACCCAACGCTCAAGCTCCGGCATCTCGGCGGGATCGACACGATCTGCCTCGCTAAAGTCATTCAACGCGCCCAACATATAGCGCATGGTATTGCGCAAGCGGCGATAGCTGTCGGCCACGCCTTTAAGGATCTCATCCCCGATCCGCTGGTCGGCGGTGTAATCGGTCTGCGCCACCCAAAGCCGCAGGATATCCGCGCCGTACTGCTGCACGATCTTCTCGGGCACGATGGTGTTGCCGATGGACTTGGACATCTTCATGCCTTTGGCGTCCAGCGTGAAACCATGGGTCACGACATTGCGGTAAGGCGCGCGGCCCGTGGTGCCGACCGACTGCAACAGCGAGGAGTGGAACCACCCGCGGTGCTGGTCGGTGCCTTCCATATAGACGTCCGCGATGCCGTCCTCGGTCCCATCTTCACGGTCGCGCAGGGTGAAGGCATGGGTCGAGCCGCTGTCGAACCAGACGTCGAGGATGTCGGTCACCTGATCGAATTCCGCCGGGTCGACGATGCCCTCAAGGAAGCGCTCTTTGGCGCCATCGACATACCACGCATCCGCGCCTTCAACCTCAAACGCCTCGACGATGCGCTTGTTCACCTCGTCATTGCGCAGCAGGAAGTTCTCATCCGTTGGGGCGACACCCTTGCGCACGAAGCAGGTCAGCGGCACGCCCCAAGCACGCTGGCGGCTCAGCACCCAGTCGGGCCGCGCCTCCATCATCGAGTGCAGGCGGTTGCGGCCGGATTTCGGCGTCCAGTTGACGTTGTCGATCTCGGTCAGCGCGCGCTCGCGGATGGTTTTGCCATGCGTATCCAGCCCGTCGCCCACCACCTTGTCGATCGCGGCAAACCACTGCGGCGTGTTGCGGTAGATAACGGGTGCTTTCGAGCGCCAAGAATGCGGATAGCTGTGCTTGATCTTGCCCCGCGCCAGCAGCCCGCCAACCTCGACCAGCTTGTCGATGATTGCGCTATTGGCATTGCCCTCTTTGCCGTTCGGCTTGAGGATCGCCTTGCCGCCAAAGAACGGCAGATCGTCGCGAAAGCGGCCATCTTCCATGACGTTATAGGTGATGACCTGCGGCAGCATGCCCAGATCGCGGTAGAGTTCATATTCTTCGAGGCCGTGGGAAGGTGCGCAATGCACAAAGCCCGTACCCTCATCCGAGGTCACGAAATCAGCGGCACGGAAATCGCGCAGGTCGTCCCACTCGCCGTTTGCCCCGTCGGCCCCAGCCAGCGGGTGCAGGAGCGAGATTTTGGACAGCTCGTCATTCTCGACACCGCGAACGCGCTGCCACATGCCGTCCTCAAGACGGGCACGGGCAAAGACATCCGCCGCAAGATCATCGGCCAGCAGGAAACGCTCGCCAACATTGGCCCAGCATTCGTCCGGCGTCGCGGTCACTTCGTAAAGGCCATAGGAAATGCCCTCGCCGTAAACCACGGCCTTGTTGCTTGGCATGGTCCAAGGCGTCGTGGTCCAGATCACCACCTGGGCGCCGTCGAGATCACCCTCGGTGCCGACGACCTTGAACTTCACCCAAACCGTGTGGCTTTCCTTGTCGTGATACTCGACCTCGGCCTCGGCCAGCGCGGTCTTCTCAACCGGCGACCACATCACGGGCTTGGAGCCTTGATAAAGCGTGCCGTTCATCAGGAACTTCATGAATTCCTCGGCGATCACCCGCTCGGCGTGGAAATCCATCGTGAGGTAGGGGTTCTCCCAATTGCCGGTGATGCCCAAACGCTTGAACTCTTCGCGCTGCACGTCAACCCAGCCACGCGCAAACTCGCGACACTCGGACCGAAACTCGTTGATCGGCACCTGATCCTTGTCGCGGCCCTTTTTGCGGTACTGCTCTTCGATTTTCCACTCGATCGGCAGGCCGTGGCAATCCCAGCCGGGGATATAACGCGCGTCATAACCCATCATTTGGTGCGACCGCACGATCATATCCTTGATCGTTTTGTTCAGGGCGTGGCCGATGTGCAGATGCCCGTTGGCATAAGGAGGGCCGTCATGCAGCGTGAAGGGCTGGCGGCCCTCTTTCTCGCGCAGGCGGTCATAGACGCCGATCTTCTCCCAACGCTCCAACCAGCCGGGCTCGCGCTTGGGCAATCCGGCGCGCATCGGGAAATCGGTTTTGGGCAGGTTCAGCGTGGCTTTATAGTCGGGGGTCTCGGCGCACATGGGGGGCGTCCTTTAGGCATATGGGGGGTTATTCAATTTGGTTCGGTGCGAGCGGCTCAAACACCTCGGCCCGGCGTCTCATTGGATCAGAGCGCCGGGGATATAATTCGAATAATGATCGCGGTGAGGCGTGTCATAGGGCCGCTTATAAACAGCCCCCCCTGCCCCGACAAGCCCCGGTCGAATGGCAGAACAACGCCATGAAAGCCGCGCCGAACACGGCCGCCAGCAAATTTAACATTTATTATGATTTCCGGCCCTCTCTTGAATTTTTCGGTAAAATCAATATCATACGCTATTCGATAGATTTATGAGCGCGCGGGCCTGATACCTACGGCGGCTGCGCCATTCCGATTGGGCGGAAAGGCCTTCATGTGACCACCGAACAGATCAAGTATAACGATATGTCCGTCAAACCCTCTGGCATGGTCGATCACCTCAGTGATGCGCAGTGGGCCAAGGTTGCGCCCCTGTTGACCCAACATATGCACTATCCTCCCAGTGAGGTCATCAGCCGCCGGGGTGATTTGCTGGATCACAGTCTTTTGCTGCTCGATGGTTTGATTGCGCGCAGTGTGCCAAGTGGTCAACGCGCGCGAAATACGTTTGTCGCCCTGCAATTCCCCGGGGAATTTGTCGATCTACATGCCTTTCCGCTGAAACGGCTGGACCACGATGTCGTAACACTGGCCGATACCCGTGTGGCCATAGTCGCGCATGAACCGCTGCGCGAATTACTGAATGGCGATGTGGAACTTGCGCGGAAGTTGTGGCTGATGACCTTGGTCGATGCCTCCATTCACCGTCATTGGGTGATGCGCAACAGCGCCATGCGGGCCTTGGCGCGGGTCGCAAATTTCCTAAGCGAATTTGATGCCCGCATGAGCGCCGCCTTCGGGATGGAGCGGCAGAGCCTGCCCTTCAGCCTGCGCCAAACTGATATCGCAGATGCGACTGGCCTTACGTCGGTGCACGTCAGTCGTACTCTGCGCGAGTTGCGCGAGCATGGGTGTTGTACGGTGGCAGGAGGGAAGCTTTTGATCCACGACCGAAAGGAATTACATAAGGTCGGCATGTTTGAAGCCGCCTACCTTTATGTTCCCCAGTCCGAGATGGCCCCCTAGCCCGCCTCGGCCAATGGCTGGCCGATCGCTTCCACCTGCAAGGCAATTGCCGGATATGTTATGCGTGGCATGGCCACGTCATGTTGGGCGAGCGCCCCTTGGTAAAGCTGCTCGAACTTGGCTACCATCACCTGCGCGTCAAACAAGCGCGCCACCCGGGCGCGCGGCACCTCCGCTGGGATCATAAGCGCCTTCTGCAAGGCCGCGGCCAATGCTTCGGGACTGTCGTTTTCCGCAATCACCCCCGCATCGCCTAGCACTTCTTCCACAGCGCCATGCGGGGTCGCCGCGACCGGCAGGCCGGTTGCCATCGCCTCTACCGCAGCGAGGCCGAAGGGTTCTTCCCATTGGGGCGTGAAAAGCGCAACCGACGCCCGGCCATAGGCCCGCCCAAGCGCGGCTGTATCCAGATGCCCAACATAGGCCACATCGCCGTATAGATGCGGTCTTACCATATCGTTAAAGTAATCCTGATGCTCAACCGCGCCGTAGATACGCAGCGGCATACCGGCGATCTGAGCGGCCTCTGCCGCAAGATGCGTGCCTTTCGTTGGCGTGATCCGACCGGCCCAGACGGCACTGCCGTCGCCCGGCCCCCCTTCTGACCACTCAGAAAGGTCGATCCCGTTGTGTACCACTTGCGCCGTCTCGGGCGCGCCTTCGGGCCACCAGATGCCGCGCTGCCGCGCTGAAACGACGGTCGAAAAATGCCACGGTGCTGCCCCATCCATCAACGCGCCACGTAAAACTTTGAACGGCGGGATGTGCAGCGATGTCACCATCGGCACCCGCTCTGCCCGCGATAGGCGTGGCAAGTAACGGTGCAGCGCGTTGTTGTGTACCACGTCAAAGCGCCCTTCTAACAACAGCCGCGCCGCACGGGCATAGCAGGCATCAAGATGGTCATTCAGCGCCTCGGTGCCGTGAAAATCATGCCATGGAAAGCGGGCGTCGTAATGGGCCTCGCAAATCGGCAGCAGTTTCACCCCCGGTGGCAACCCTGCCCCGCTATCGCCGCTGGCCAATAGGGTCACATCATGGCCCCGCGCGGCCAGCAGCCGTGCAAGTCCATGGGTAAACGCCTCCATCCCCCCCTTGAAGGGAGGTGCAATGGGGTGGCGTATATGGCCAACGATGGCGATGCGCAGGGTCATTCCGCCGCGATCTGCTCTTCGCCGCGCAGATGGCGAAGCACGCGCGCAGTATTGGCGTAGGGCTGATCCGATTGTTGTTCACAAAGGGCAAAATCATCCGCATCCGGCTCGCGCAGCTGCACCAATGCATCCCCATCGCTGCCCACCAGCCCCATCAAACGAAAGGCGGTGAGCCAGTGGTTCATCGTGCGATGCCCCCATTTGTCTGCGAAAATCTCGGTGTTGCGAAGGATCGATGGGATGTGATGAATGGGCGGCATGCAATGCGCGTGGTGCTGGTGGAACACTTTGGCGCCCTTCGCCCAGTGAATCGGCACGCCGCGCGCGTCCAACTCTCGGCCAAAGTCGGTGTCCTCGCCCCCATAGCCGGTAAAGCGTTCATCGAAACCGCCGGATTGGTCCCAATCTTCGCGGTGAATGGCAAAGTTTAGCGACCAAAAGCAGCGGTAGTCATTGCAGCGTTTCAATCCTTCGGCAGGTGGCCCTTGGCGGTCAGAATGGCGCACGGCGACCGCTTCGAGCCTGCTGTAGGTCCAGCCCTCGCTGGCCGTGCCTGCGGGCAAATAGTTCACCTCGCCCATGATCAACCCATTGCCGGGCCGCGCATAGCCCATGTAATCGGCGATGAGGTCGGGCGCAGGAATGCAATCGACATCAAGAAAGACGAGGCATTCGCCCGTTGCGCCAGCAGCAACTGCATTACGGGCGCGCGACAGCGGCAGTTCGCGGCCCGTGACCTGCACCTGTCTGATTGGGAAGTCAGTCTGCGGTAGGTCATCATATAACGTGTCCTGCATCACCCCGATCACCAGCTCATCCGGCTGCCGGGTTTGACGGGTAAGACCAAGGATGACATTGCGCAAATGTGTCGCGCGGCCCCGCGCAAGCGTCAGCGCGCTGACCAAGATGTCCTCAGGCGCGGATGGGGTGAACGACGTCATGTAAATCTCCGGTTTCATTTGATGTTTTGGGAAGTAGCTGATCGACCAAACCGCACAGCCACTGAGCGGTTTCGGACGCGGCATTCTCGTTCACTAAAGACCGTTGCAATGCCGGGTCATGGGTATCGAATGTGGTATTGATCGCCGCGCGCCACGCATCGGCGGACGACGGGAAATGCAGTAGATGATGGGCGCCGCCGGCGCGGGCAAGCGCGTTGGCCTTTTCAATCTGTTCATCGAAGTAGCGCCACTCGGGTACAGCCAGCCACGGCTTTTCCGCCGCGAGGATCTGATGACAAGTGGTATTGCCGGTCGAGGCCACGACCAAGTCAGCCGCCGCAAGGTAGTCTGGCGCATTTTCGACCCAGCCATGGTGGTGCAGGTTCGCGGGCTCGGTTGCGTGCCAGTCCCGTGCCATTTGACCGATGGTGATAAACGTCGTGTCAGGCATGGCCCGCGCAGCGATCCCAAAGGGGGCCGAGGCAAAGCCGGTGCCACCCCCTCCCGACATGACCACCACCAACCGTTGATCAGCCGCGACGCCCATGCGTGCACGCAGCGTCGCGCGCTGTGCCGGATCGGGCCGCTTTACGTCTACTCCAAGCCCGCCCGCAAAATGCGTCTTAACCAAATGCCTCACTGGCCAATCAGGTTGAGCCAGTGCCTGCGCGCCGGGACAAAGAAGACCAACCGCCCCATCATAGGCCGCGTGATGCCCCGCATCCCCACGCTGCCCATGCTGCAGCACGTTCACATGCGGCACCGAGCATAGGCGCGCCAGCTGCGCCACTTCGGCAGACACATCGCTGATCATCAAAACCGGATTGGCATGGGCAAACCAAGATGCCATTCGAGCCATTGCTTGCCGGATGCCGGGCCATCCCAAGGGGGCGCAATGCACCGTATCCGGCGCGCTCGTGGTGTCGTGGATATCCTCCGCCCCTGTGGTTTCGAAAAGCGACGGCAAAGTGATAACCTCAATATGCCGGGTGAAATCGGTGAATATGTCCGGTTTTGCGCAAAAGACAGTCACCGGCTGGCTTTCGGGCAGTGCATTCACCACCGCCGCGCAGCGCTCGGCATGACCTCGGCCCTGATGGTGCACGAAATACCCAATCGGCCGCGTCATTGCGCCACCATCTTGACCGGCGATTCCATCGCGTTGGGCGCAAGGCCAAAGGTCTCCAACCCCTCCAACACACCCGCGGCATGAGATGCACGCGCGTAGTAAAGTCGCCCGCCTCCCAATCGATCGCGCAAGCCGTCCACGGCATTGCCAACCAAAATGCCCCGACCCGGCCCGTCATTTACCGCCTGCAGCATGTCGAAATCATTGCCACTGTCCCCGGCGACAACCACACGGTCCATCGACATGCCCAATTGCCGGGCCGCAGCACAGACGGCGGCGCCTTTGCCCGCGGCCAAGGGCAGCACATCAATAAGCCGACCATGCGAAGCCACGATCTGCGCCGCCACATTCCGCCGCGCCAGATGGCGTTCCAGCCGCCGCGCGGTGCGCATGTCGCCAAATCCGCTCAGTTTCCATCGCCGCTGCTCGACCCGCGCTTGCCAATTGAACCCGAAATCCAGAAGGGCGCGTTCCACCCGATCACGCTCCCACCCTGCATCAAGTTTGCGGGCAAAACGCGCATCTAAACAAAGGCGCCCTTGGCTATCGGGTAGGTAAACTTCAGTACCGACCGAGGTGATGAAGACACGCGGCATCGGCAGGTGCCATGCGCGCAAGATGCGCCGGGCTTCGGGAAGACTGCGGCCCGTGGCCACGGCAAACACTGGACGATCACGCCTAACCCAAGCATCGAACAGAGCAGCCGACGGGGCGCAGCCGGTCAGGGTGTTGTCAATATCGCTTGCCAACATGACCGGCGCGCCCCGAAGTGGCTTAGACTGGCGGATATCCTCGCAAATAAGCTGCACCTCTTCGGCCCATTTCGACCAATCGTAGCGCCCCACATGCGCACGCCCGGCTTTTGCCGCCTGCGACCAAACGGCCCGGTTATCCAACAGCTTCAGCAACGCAGCCTCGATAGCCTCTACGTCACGTGGTGGCACGCATATGCCGTGGCCAAGGTCTGCCACGATATCCGCCGGGCCACCTTCCTGCGTGGCCACGACTGGCAAGCCATGAGACGCGGCTTCCAACATGGTCAGGCCAAAGGGCTCATGCAGAGCGAGGTTCACGAACACCCCACCCGTCTGGGCCGCCGCTTCATAAAGACCTGCAACATCAGCTTGGCTATGACGCGGCGGAAGGGCGACCTGACCGCACAGATGCGGTGTCCCCAAAACCTCGTGTAGTTGCGCCAACTCTGCGCGCGCTTCGGGATTGGCCTGCAAGGCATCGCCATGTTGGCCCGCAACGATCACAAGGTTCGCACGTTTCTGCAGCGCAGGGCTGTCAGCATATACCTTTGCCAAAGTGGCTAGATTTTTACGGGCCACGGGACGCGCCACCGCCAGCAGCATCGGGCGGTCGGGATCGCTGAGAGTGTCGGCCAGAAACGCGCGCCCTGCGCCCGCCCCTGCAGGGCGGCGCAACGAAACACCCGGAGAAACGCGGTGAACCCGCGCTTGCGCGCCAGTCCCATAGGCCGCCACCTGAACCTCCGCCTCGTCGCGCGATGACAGCACGACGGCATCCGCCTCCAACAAAGCACGCCGCTCGGCCTCGATCCGCGCTGTATCGACGACCGCACCGGATTTGCTCAGCGCCAAGGAGTGCGGCGTGTAGATCACCGGAATGCCGAACCGTTCCCGCGCCGCCAGTGCCAGGTGCGCTGCATCCGCAAAATGCGCATGGATCACATCTGGCCGCCGCGCCGCCTGCGCCAAGTCCGCCAAAAACGCGTCCACCAGCGCAGAAATTTCAGCAGCCAGATTTTCTTTGCTCAGATACCCCCGCTCCGCCGTCCACAACCGCCGGATCGACAAACCGCGGCCGACCTGTTGGTCGGTCTGTGCATGGACCGCCCCGAGGCTGGGATCATCAAAAGCACGGGTTACGATTTGCACCGCATCCACATCCCCCCGCGCTGCCTGTGCGCGGGCTGCCCCCAAGATATAAGCGATGTGACCACCGGTATCTTCGGTCACGCCATAATTAACAGTCGGAGCTGTGAGACAGCCCCCGAGGGCAATATGACAGATGAACATGATGGGTCTCCTTGTGAAAGGTGAACCCCCGATGACAGCCTTTGCGTTCCGATAACAAAAGTTAACCCCCAAGCTCCTGGAAAGGGGCCTCGGCGGCCCTAGCTGGCCGTTCATAGCGCAATATCATACCGTTGAATGAGCAACTGATGACCCCGAAAATTCCACCACGTTATCTATTTATCGGCGGGCTGCATCGGTCTGGCACTTCCTTGGTCAATCGGCTGGCCAATGCCCTGCCCGGCGCGGGCGGTATTACCGGAGCAGCAGCCCCTGAGAACGAAGGCGTCTATCTGCAGGGTGCCATCGCCCATACCGCGCAGTCCGGTCGGCCCATGCATTTCGCGACCAATCCGGCAGAGCATTTGACCGAAGGACATCCGCTGAACTCTTTAGAAACAAAGACGCGGCTCGAGCGTGACTGGGCCCCTTGGTTCGACCCAGACCTGCGCTGGCGGATAGAGAAATCGCCGGTAAATCTGACGCGTATGCGGCTTATGCAGCAGCTGTTTCCTATGTCGCAATTTATGGTCGTTCTGCGCCATCCCGAAGCAGTCGCGGCCTCGGTCGCATCCTGGGTCGATGCGCCAGCGCAGCAGTTGCTGGATCACTGGATCGCGGCGCAGGCACAGATGTTGGACGACCTGCCCTATCTCCACGCGGTAATGGTACTGCGCTACGAGGATATCGTGGCCGATGCCCCCCGCAGCATGCGCCAGATCGCGCAGTTCCTTGACCTGCCCGAGGCGGCGTTGCCGGAGGGGATCGCAGACGGCAATCAAAACTATGCCGGGGCCGCGCAGATGACTGCAGCGCAGGCGAATTACGCTGCCCGCTGGGGGTATGAACCGGGGTTAAACGTGGCCCCGTGGTCGGGCCTGCTACAGCACCCTCTCCGCTCGGTACGTGACGCAGTTTCCGCCGCTTAACCCGTTCAGTTGTTGCCAAACACCCCTGTGAGAGCACGTTTGACGATTCCCCGCACGCCGGGGCGCTTTTCACGGGCAAAGGGCAGCGGGCGGCAGACCTCAATGGCAGCCACGCCCACCCGTGCAGTCAATGCGCCATTTACCAAACCTTCCCCGAAACGTCGGCTCAATTTGGCAACGATGGACCCGCCCAAAAGCGGTTCGATCAAGTCATCGCCGACCGCCACAGCACCCGTTGCCACAAGATGCGACAGCACCGCGCGGGTCAGCCGCCATGAGCCCAAAAAGCCCGAACGCCCGCCGTAGATCTCTGCAATACGTCGGATCATCCGCAGGTTGCTGCTGAGTGCAGCGGCCACGTCGGCAAGCGCCAAGGGCACAAGCGCAGTAACGGCTGCGACCTGCCGCGCCGCCGCCTCGACTTCGCGGGTCGCAGCGCGGTCTAATGGAGCCAAGACCTCTCTCTCGGCCAGCCCCAACAATGCCTCTGCGTCGAATTGGTCACCGCGCAGTTCCGCCAATCGGTCGCGGCCCCAGCGG
This sequence comes from Sulfitobacter indolifex, assembly GCF_022788655.1. Lineage (NCBI taxonomy): Bacteria > Pseudomonadati > Pseudomonadota > Alphaproteobacteria > Rhodobacterales > Roseobacteraceae > Sulfitobacter > Sulfitobacter indolifex. The sequence continues at coordinate 2,325,400 of NZ_CP084951.1, forward strand.
GTGTCTTCGCGGTGTTTATACAGCGCTTCAAGCCGATCCGTCACGCTGCGCGCTGCGGCTAAATCGGCCTGCGCCAGTGCCTCGCCTGCGTCATGGCGCAGCCCGTCAAGCCGCGCAAGCCGGCCAAAAGCGGCCATTTCGCGCAAGGAAAGCAGCAGCAGGACCAGCAGAAAAGCCCCGAGCAGTAGGGTCATCGCCCACCCCAGCACCGGATAGCGTGCCATTAGGTCAGTCACGAAGGTCCATGCGGCGATCGACACAAGCGCCGTCACCAAAGCGCCCGCCAGCGCCCAGAACAGCCGCACCAGCCGCGAGGGTTTGCGTGCTGCAAGTTGTGCGGCGATCTGCATCGCTTGCCCCTTGGGCGCGGGGACGTCGGTGTCAAACTCCGGCACGGCGGGCGCATCGGCGACCGAGGGCTGGGGTTTGCTGTCTTCCTCTAGGTCGAACAGGATTGGTCCGCGGGCCATTAGGCGGCCTCCCTTTGCCAGTGCAATGTCAGATCGGGCAGCCCTTCGTCATTGGCGCTGCCATCGCCGCGCGCGGTCTCGGCAAACCCGTGGTGGCGATAGAAAGCAATGGCAGGCGTGTTTGCCTGAAATGTCCAACATGTCAGCGCCTTGTGACGGGTTTTCAACCCCCCGATAAGGGCGGAGCCTATGCCCTGCCCCCGCGCATCATCTGCAACATAAAGCGCATCCAACTCGCCCCCTTTGCAGGCGACGAAACCGGCGATCCGGCCTGCCTGCTCGGCGACAGTTACCCAGCCCCGTACAATCATCGCATCGGCATGGGCGATGTCTTCAGCCGCGGTATGAATGCGTGGCAACCAATTGGTCTGCCTTGTGAAATCGCTCATGATCCCTCCCACCGCGCCTGCGTCCAAAGGTTGCGCTGCGCGCAGCGTGGCGGGGCGTGTCAGCCGCGCGCTCAAAGCCGATCTCCGATCAAGAACTCTGCCGCGCGGTCCAGTCGAATATGCGGTGGGCCGTCACCGGGGCGTAGATCCAGCACAGCGGGCGCAAAGCGCATAATCTGGTAATCCGCGCCCAACCATTCCTGCGCGCCCTGCCGCGCAGGGGTCAGCAGATGCGCCGGGTCTTCGGGCAGTTCGCCGGGGTAGAATGCCGCCTGCCGCCCGCGCGTTTCATCGTCGTTCAAAAGCGTCCCGCGCACCACATCAAGCGGCTCACCCCCATGGGTCATCACATCTTCGGTCGTGGCGCGCAGGCTGGCGATGGCCATGGCCCGCGTGCCTGCCCCGGCGTATTGCGCCCGGTCCCGTGCCTCGCGGATCAGCGCCTGCATGATGCCGCTTAGCCGCGGGTGCTGGCTGTGATGCAGATGGTCGGCCTTGGTGGCAGCAAAGAGTACTTTTTCAACCCGTTTGCCGCGCAGCAGGCTGGTCAGGAAGTTATTCTTCCCCGGCCTGAAAGCGCTTAATATATCAGCCATCGCTCCGCGCAAATCTTCGACCGCGCGCGGCCCTTGGTGAATCGCGCCAAGGGCATCGACCAACACGACTTGGCGGTCGATCCTGGAAAAATGATCGCGAAAGAAGGGCTGCACCACCTGTTTCTTATAGGCCTCAAACCGCCGCGCCATCTCGCGGATCAACGATTTGCGCGGCGCACCGTCCGAGCCGAGCAACGGCGCAAAGGTCAGCACCGGCGATCCGGCAAGATCACCGGGCAGCAGAAACCGCCCCGGCGTGCAGTCAGAATAGCCATTGGCGCGGGCGGTTTGCAGATACGCGGCAAAGCTGTCGGCAAGCCTGCGCGCTGTGGTCTCTTCCAACTCGCCATGGGGGTCGGTTTGCTCAGCAAGCGTCCGGTAGCCCGCAGCCTCCTCGCGGTGCGCGATACGCTCAATCACCTGTGCCGACCATTCAGCGTAGGTTACGTCCATCAGCGCCAGATCCAGCAGCCACTCACCGGGATAATCCACGATATCCAGATGCAACGTGCGCGGCCCCTGCAACCCGGCCAACAAGCCGTTGGGCCGTACCTTAAGCGACAGCCGCAGTTCCGAGATCGCCCGCGTGCTTTCTGGCCAATGCGGTGTCTTGCCAGTCAGTGCGGCGAGGTGGTTCTCATAGTCAAACCGCGGCACGGTATCATCGGGCTGTGGCTGCAAAAACGCGGCCTCAATCCGGCCTTCTGAGGCCGCCAACAGCCCCGGCATGCGCCCCCGGTCCAGCAAGTTCGCCACCAGTGAGGTGATGAAAACAGTCTTGCCCGACCGTGCAAGCCCTGTGACGCCCAGACGGATCACCGGCTCGAAAAACGTCTCCCCGACCGTGTCTGTGACCGTCTCAAACTGCCGCCAAATGCCGTCGGCGATGCCTGTAATACCCAATGCTGCGCCCGTCCCTTTGCCTTTGGCGTTAACATAGGGCTGGCAGCCGGGGATTGCCAGAAGCGCCCGCCCGCGCTAATGCCGCGTCCATGCCCAGATATGCTCTGAAAATCGAATACCACGGCGCGCCGTTCAACGGCTGGCAGCGACAGGTGGACCTGCCCACTGTACAGGGGTTCATTGAGGCCGCGCTGGCGCGGTTGGAACCCGGCGCGCATACCATTGCCGCCGCCGGACGCACCGACACCGGGGTGCATGGGCTGGGCCAAGTGGCCCATTGCGATATGGCGCGTGATTGGTCGCCGTTTCGCCTAGGCGAAGCGCTGAACTACCATCTGAAACCGCAGCCCATCGCGATCACTGATTGCGTGTTGGCACCTGAGGATTTTCACGCGCGCTTCTCGGCGCTGGAGCGGCGGTACCACTTCTGCATCCTTTCGCGCCGCGCGCCTGCGGTGCATCAGGCTGGGCTGGTTTGGCAGGTTAAACATCGGCTGGATGTCGAGGCCATGCAGGCCGCTGCCGATCTTTTAGTGGGCAAGCACGACTTTACGACCTTCCGCTCAACAATCTGTCAGGCGGTGAGCCCAGTGAAGACATTGGACCGGTTGGACGTGCGCGAAGTCGAGACCGCCACTGGCACGGAGTATCACTTCGATGTGCGGGCGCGGTCTTTCCTGCACAATCAGGTGCGCAGTTTTGTGGGGACACTGGAGCGGGTCGGTGCTGGGTCTTGGAGTGTGGCGGATATGGGTGCGGCGCTTGCGGCGAAAGACCGTGCGGCTTGCGGGCCGGTTTGCCCGCCGCATGGGCTGTACTTGGCGCATGTGAGCTATCCGGTGGACCCATTTGCCAGGGCGTGACAAGGACCATCGCCTGCCCGCCGGGTGGCGATCCTAACGTCTATCCGCGCCACTTTAAGGTGCAACCGTGGGTGCGCTTTTAATAGTGTTCCGCCCGTTGCTAAATCGCCTTCCCGTCCGGGCGGGCAGGCGATGGTCCGGCGCCTTCGGCTTGATTCCGGACCTTTCAGCGCTTTTACGGCAGCGGATTCCACGTGCCGTGAAATTTCCCCTCACCTTCTGTCCGCTCAAACCCATGCGCGCCAAAGAAGTCCCGCTGTGCTTGGATCATATTTGCCGTGCCGCGCGCTCGACGCATGCTGTCGTACCACGCCAACGCCGCCGAGAGCGCAGGCAGAGCGACGCCCAGCAGCGCGCCCGCCGCCACGACACGGCGCAGTGCCGGGATGCTGTCCTCCAGCCGTTTGCGCATGGCAGGTGCAAGGATCAGATGACCGCCGGGCAATTCGCCACGGAAGGCATCGGCAAATTCGTCCAAGAGCGCCGAGCGAATGATGCAGCCCGCGCGCCAAATCTCAGAGATTCGCGCCATGTCGAGCGACCATTCAAACTCCTCTGACGCCGCGCTGAGGATGCGAAACCCCTGTGCATGGCCGATGATCCGCCCCGCCAGCAGCGCCATTTCCAAATCTTCCGCCTCAGGCAACGGCGCGTCTTGCACGCCCTCGGGCAAAAGCGGCTCGGCCATCTCACGCACAGCTTTCTCGCTCGACCAGCCCCGCGCACCAACAGCGGCCTCGATGGTGTTGGCCGATTGCCCCATCTTGAGCGCTTCGATCAGCGTCCAGCGCCCGGTTCCCTTTTGCCCCGCCTGATCGCGGATCACATCGACCATTGGCGTGTCGGTCTGCGTGTCGACCGACAAAAGAGCTGCGGCAGAAACCTCGATCAAATAAGAACTCAGCGGCCCCTTCTGCCATTCAGCAAAGAGGTTGCCGATCTCAACCGCGCCCTGCCCGCCTGCGTCGCGCAGCAGGCCGTAAACTTCGGCAATCATCTGCATGTCGGCGTATTCGATGCCGTTGTGCACCGTCTTAACAAAATGGCCTGCCCCATCAGGGCCAAGATGCGCCACACAGGGCGAGCCGTCGAACTGCGCGGCAATCGCCTCGGCCATCGGCTTGAACTGCTCCCAAGAATGATCGCTGCCACCGACCATCATTGAGGGGCCATTGCGCGCCCCAGCTTCACCGCCCGAGACGCCCATGCCGACAAAATGCAGCCCCGTGCCTTCCAACGCGGCACTGCGGCGGCGGGTGTCGTGGAAATCAGCGTTGCCGCCGTCGATCAGCGTATCGCCTTTATCGAGCAGTGGCTTAATCGCCTCAATCATCGCATCGACCGGCGCGCCGGAGGGGATCATAAAAAGGATACTCCGCGGGCGCGCGATGGCGGCGACGAACTCTTCAAGCTGCTCTGCTCCGATCAAACGCTCGGACAGTGGTCCGGCCTCATCAAGGAAAGGCGCGATCCACTCGGCTTCGCGGTTGCTCACCGCCACGGTAAAGCCGCTGTCGGCCAGATTTAGCGCCAGCGCCGACCCCATGGTGCCCAGCCCGTAAACCCCGATATCGGCGCCTGTGGCCTCAGCCGCGCCCCCCTTCGCCTGCGTGCCCGTTGCCATGTCGTTTATGCCTCATCTTTAGACGGTCAGACTGCCAGGCCCGCCAGTTCCGCGCGCTGCAGTTTGATTTGCGTTTGGGAACACTATATAATGTGTTCATAACAAGAAAAACACCCGACCGAGGCATAGTCCAATAATGACACACGTATTTAGACGCGCATGGGAGGATATGGTCCTCCCCATTTTCAAACGCCCCCGCCGCGTGCAGGTGGCAGCCCTCTGCTACCGCACCACCGACGCGGGCAAAAAAGTATTGCTTATCACCAGCCGCGATACGGGCCGCTGGATCCTGCCCAAAGGCTGGCCGATTGACGGGCTGGACGGGGCCGGCGCCGCGCTACAAGAGGCATGGGAAGAGGCCGGGGTGACCGAAGCGGATATCGAATCCGATCCAATGGGCATTTTCGACTATGACAAGGGTCTCGGCGAAGGCTTGACCGTGCCCGTGACCACACAGGTCTATCTGACCCGCGTACGCGATCTGAGCGAAGAATACCCCGAAGCGGGTATGCGCAAACGCGCTTGGTTCACGCCGCAAGAGGCGTCAGAGCTGGTGGATGAGCCTGATCTTAAAGCGATTTTGGCCGCATTCCACTGACGGGTTTTGGCACCGGACCTCTGTTCGGTGCCCATTCAACTCCCCGCCGCCCTCGAAATTCCCCATATCCCGCATGTTACAATTTTGTGACAGGGTGACTTGCGCCCTCGATAGCCTTATGTCACCCCCCGCTGAATGTAAGGATCTTTGGGAGATCATCTAGGAATGGCATCGGAACCGCAGGGCAGCCAGTGGAAGACACTGGACAAAGACCTTAACCGTATTTCTCAAGTCGAATTGGCCGCGACCTATGTCGCCCGCCCTCTCGTTGGGCCGGGCATCGCGCTGGCCTTTATCGTGGTGGCCGGGGCTGTCGCGGCGGTCTTCTTTGGGCATCAACCGTCAAGCTTCGTCGTTATCGCCGCCGCCGCTTTTGGCGCATACATGGCGGTCAACATCGGCGCAAATGACGTGGCCAACAATATGGGCCCGGCTGTGGGGGCCAATGCGCTGACCATGGGCGGTGCCATCGTCATTGCGGCCTTGTGCGAATCTGCGGGCGCGCTGCTCGCCGGGGGCGATGTGGTTTCGACCATCTCAAAAGGGATCATCGACCCGGCCAGCGTCGCTGACACGCGCATCTTCATCTGGGCGATGATGGCTGCGCTGATCTCATCGGCGCTTTGGGTGAACCTTGCCACATGGGTCGGCGCGCCGGTCTCAACCACGCATTCGGTCGTAGGCGGCGTCATGGGTGCTGGTATCGCGGCAGCCGGGTTTGGTGTCGTGAACTGGAGCTCCATGAGCCTGATTGCCGCAAGCTGGGTGATCTCGCCCGTGCTGGGCGGTACGGTGGCCGCGATGTTCCTTGCGTTCATCAAAGCCCGTATCATCTACCAAGACGACAAAATCGCTGCTGCGCGCACATGGGTGCCGGTACTGGTTGGTATCATGGCTGGGGTCTTTGCGGCGTATCTGGCGCTGAAGGGTCTGAAAAAGATCATCTCAATCGATATGCCCATGGCGCTGATCATCGGCCTCGTCGTGGGTCTGGTGACCTATGCGATCTCCGCCCCGTTGATCCGCAAAAAGTCCGAAGGGATGGAAAACCGCAACCGCTCAGTCAAAATCCTCTTTGGCCTGCCGCTGGTCCTTTCTGCCGCCCTTCTCAGCTTTGCCCATGGTGCTAATGACGTGGCCAATGCGGTTGGCCCGCTGGCGGCGATTGTCCATGCGACAGAGTTCGGCAGCTTTGAAGATAAGGTCAGCATTCCCACATGGGTGATGATCATCGGCGCCTTCGGCATCTCCTTCGGTCTGTTCCTCTTTGGCCCGAAACTGATCCGCATGGTCGGCAGCCAGATTACCAAGCTGAACCCGATGCGCGCCTATTGCGTGGCTCTGTCGGCGGCGATCACGGTGATCGTGGCAAGCTGGCTCGGTCTGCCCGTCTCCTCCACCCATATCGCCGTGGGCGGGGTCTTTGGCGTGGGGTTTTACCGTGAGTGGCATATGGAGCGGCGTCTGCGCCTGATCGGCGGCCAAACCAGCGAAGTGAAACGCATCGCCAAAGAAGAACGCCGCCGCCGCAAACTGGTGCGTCGTTCGCATTTCATGACCATCGTGGCGGCTTGGGTGATCACCGTGCCTGCCGCGGCGCTGCTGTCGGCGCTGGTCTTCTGGGTGCTTAATACCCTCGTAAGCTGAGGTCAGGCGCTGTTGTGCCTCACCCCTTCTGCTGGTCCTGCCCTGCTGCCATCTCGGTACGCAGGGCGGTGACCGGCAAATGCGGCAGCCCTTCGCCGGCAAGCTCTGCCCAGCCCATCACCCGCAACACCATATCCGTCACCGGCGTCGCCCGGCCAAGCGCCTGCGCGCGCCGTTGCACCTCGCCTTGCAGCGCATCGATCTCGGTCGGGCGGCGCGCGGCGAGGTCTTGGGCCATCGAAGTCCGCGCCTGTGGGTCGATCTGCAGCATGGCCGAAGCGATGCGCGTGAACAGGGGCGTCGGCAAGCGCAGCAGCGCCGGGACCAGCCGCGCAGGGATCGGCGTGGTCATGGCAGGGCGGATCTTCTCGGCTCGCAGGACGGAAAGCGCCTCAGCCCATTGATCGGCCATTAATTGGCGCCATGCCCGGTCACGCAACTGCGCCTGCAACGGCAGCCCACTCAACGCATTCAGCGCGTTGTTGAGATTCATCAAAAACTTGCCCCATTGCAGGGCGGTGATATCCGCGTGTTCAATCATCCGAAGCTGGGGCAACGACAACCGTGCAGCCAGGTCCGCCGGCCCGCCCTCGATAACCAGATCGCCCGAGCTTGCCCTGTGGTAGCACCCCTGCCCCATGGCCACGACGTTGAACGGCACCAGCCCTGCGCGCAGATCATGCTGGGGCAAATGCTGGGCCAAGATGGCGCGGTTGCCCATGCCGTTTTGCAGGCTGATGACCTGCACGCCCTGCGGCGTGTGGCGGGCGATCTGCCGCGCCATGTTTTCGGTATCGCCTGACTTAACCGTGACCAGCACGATATCGGCATCGCGCAGACAGGTCTCATCACTCGCAAGGGTCAGCTCATCCGACGACAGGTTGCGGGCCATTCCGCCAAAGTCCGTCAGGGTCAGCCCATGGGTGCGGATCTCGGCCTGGATACGGGGCCGCGCCAGCAAGGTTACGGAATGGCCCGCCCCGGCCAGCAGCCCGCCGATAAAACAGCCGATCGCCCCCGCGCCCGCGACAACGATGCGGGGGCCGTCGCTCATGCGCCCAGACACCAGCGCATGACAGCTTTCTGAGCGTGCAGACGGTTTTCGGCCTCATCAAAGATCACCGAATGTGGCCCGTCCATGACCGAGCTTGTCGCCTCATCATCGCGATGCGCGGGCAGGCAGTGCATAAAGAGCGCGTCGGGTTTGGCCAGCGACATCAGCGCGTCATTCACCTGATAGCCGCGCAGCTGGTTGTGGCGGCGCTCGCGGGCCGATTGGGGATCATGCATGCTGACCCAAGTGTCGGTGACCACCAAATCGGCGCCCTCGACAGCCTTCTGTGGGTCGCGCTCGATCGTATAAAGCCCATCAAGCGCCGCTTCCGGGTCCAGCGTCTGCGGCCCGGTAAAGACCAGATCAAAGTCGAACTGTTTGGCCGCATGGGCGAGGCTTGCAAAGACGTTGTTACCATCACCCGACCAGACCACCTTGCGCCCTTTGATCGGGCCGCGATGTTCCTCAAAAGTCTGGATGTCAGCCATGATCTGACAGGGGTGCGTGCGGTTGGTCAGCCCGTTGATCACCGGCACGGTGGCGTATTCTGCCATCTCCAGCAGGGTCTGCTCTTCGAAGGTGCGGATCATGATCATATCAACATAGCGCGACAGGACGCGGGCGGTGTCGGCGATGGTCTCGCCGTGGCCCAACTGCATGTCAGCGCCCGAAAGCACCATCGTCTGCCCGCCCATTTGGCGCACGCCCACGTCGAAAGACACGCGCGTCCGGGTCGAGGGTTTTTCAAAGATCAGCGCGACCATCTGGTCTTTCAACGGCTGATCATCATCCGCCGCCCCGCGCGGGCGGCCTTGGCGCGCGGCCTTCATAGCGGCGGCATTGTCGATGATCTGCCGCAGATCGGCGGGGTCGGTTTGGTGGATATCAAGAAAATGGTTCATCTGTCGTCTCTGTCTTGCGGGTAACGGGAGCATTTGCCCCGATGCCCGAGGAATATTTTAGGCGAATGGCGCTTAGGCCGGGGTCAGTTCACGCGCGATGGCGTCAAGGCGGGTGACGGCCTCGGCAATCTCATCGTCGGAAATGGTCAGCGGCGGCAGCAGGCGGATCACGTTGTCGGCGGCGGGCACGGTGATCAACTCATTGGCATAGCCTGCAGTGACCACATCGGCATTCACCACCTTGCACTTTAGCCCCAGCATCAGCCCTGCGCCGCGGACCTCTTCAAAGACCTCTGGATGCTCGGCCACCAACCCCTCAAGGCGCTGACGCATCAGCCCCGCCTTGCGGTTCACTTCGGCCAAAAACGCCTCATCGGCCACCACATCCAGCACCGCGCTGCCCACAGCGCAGCCCAGCGGGTTGCCGCCATAGGTCGATCCATGGGTGCCTGCGGTCATGCCCGAAGCGGCCTTTTCGGTCGCCAACACAGCACCCAGCGGGAATCCCCCGCCGATGCCCTTGGCGACCATCATGATGTCGGGTGTCACCCCGGCCCACTCATGGGCAAAAAGCCGCCCTGTCCGGCCCACACCGCACTGCACCTCGTCCATAATCAAGAGCAGCCCGTGCTGATCACAAAGCGCCCGCATCTGCTGCAATTCCGCGTCAGGCACGGCGCGGATGCCGCCCTCGCCCTGCACCGGCTCGACCATGATGGCGGCGGTCTTGTCGGTGATGGCGGCCTCCAGCGCGTCGCTGTCGCCAAGGTCGAGATGCACAAAACCCGGCAGCAGCGGGCCGAACCCCTTGGTCATTTTCTCTGACCCTGCCGCCGCGATTCCGGCAGAGGAACGCCCGTGGAACGAGCCACTAAAGGTGATGATCTCAACCCGCTTCGGCTGGCCCGCCTCATAGAAATACTTGCGCGCCATTTTGACGGCCAGCTCACAAGCCTCGGTGCCCGAATTGCAAAAGAACGCCGTGTCGGCAAAGGTTTCAGCAACCAACCGGTCCGCCAGCGCCTCTTGCTGTGGGATATGGTAGAGGTTCGACGTATGCCACAGCGCTTGCGCCTGATCGGTCAAGGCCTTCACAAGCGCCGGATGCGCATGGCCAAGCGCGTTCACCGCGATCCCCGCCCCAAGATCAAGAAAACGTCGCCCGTCCGCCTCGATCAGCCAAGTGCCTTCGCCTTTGACAAAGGTCAAAGGGGCGCGGTTATAGGTCGGCAGAACGGAAGCGATCATCTGTTTGTCCTTAGGAAGGGGCCATATCACGCCGGTAAAAGGGCATGGGGTTGGCGCCGGGTCAATGGGATTTGGAGGATTTTGAAAGGGTGCAGCAGACATGCTGCGTGATCAGGCCCAACAGGGCCGCGCAGCTATCGGACGGTGCGTCGTCGGATGGAATTTGTGGCGCTTTTGATCATAGGCCTTGCATAGCCGCCCTTCATCCCCCACGTAAAGCCCCAATCGCAGCCTGCCGCCCTTATGGGGATCGGCGCTTGCACCTGCGGCCCCACAAGATAAAATGGGGGCCGATACACTGACAAAGCGGTCCGGGCTATGGGGCCGCTTTTTAACTGGGGAACCCCGTATGTCCTGGACTGATGAGCGCGTAGAAACACTGAAAAAGATGTGGGGCGAAGGCCAGTCCGCCAGCCAGATCGCGAAAGAGCTGGGCGGGGTGACGCGCAACGCGGTGATCGGCAAGGTGCACCGTTTGGGCCTGTCGAACCGCACCGCCGGTGCGCCAGCCGCCGACGCAGCGGCCAAGCCGGAGCCGAAAGCCAAGCCCACCGCCCCCAAGGTCGAAGCCAAGCCAAAGCCCGCAGCCAAGCCTGCGCCCGAACCCGAAGCCGCCCCTGCCGCGGAAGCTGAAGAGCCCGCCGCAGCCCCGGCGCCAAGGCCCAACCTGCCCGCGCGCAAACAGATCATCCCTGCGGGCCAGCCCCTTCCGCCGCAGCCGTCGGCCAATGAAATCAGCCCCGAGGCGCTGGCCAAAGTTAGCGAAGTCGAGAAGAAGGCTAAGAAGATCGGCCTGATGGACCTGACCGAGCGGACCTGCAAATGGCCCGTAGGTGACCCAGCGACCGATGACTTCTGGTTCTGCGGTCTGCCTGTGCAGCAGGGCAAACCCTATTGCGAGGCCCATGTTGGCGTCGCCTTCCAACCAATGAGCGCACGGCGCGACCGCCGCCGCTAAGACCGGCTCTGTGAAATGAAGAAAGGAGGGCGGGCATGATTGCCCTGCCCGCCTTTTTCTTTGACCGTTGAAAAGATCAGCGCAGTTTCGGTGGTTTTGCCGGATCGCTTCCCGGTGCCATCCGCGGGGTGTTCTGCAAAGGCTCCATCTGTGGCAAGTCAAAGCGCAGGCCAACGCGGGCCAATTTCTCGACCACCGCATCCTTGGGGCCGAAAAAACCCACGTCCATAGCGCCCGCTTCGATCCCTGAGAACGTCAACGCCTCAGACGCCGCCCGCACCAGCGCGTCCTGCGCACGAGGAATCGCGCCGACGAAAGCCAGCAGATGCCCGCGCCCGCCGCCTGTATATTCCACACCCACAAGAAATGCGCCTGCCGCCATGCCGGTCGCCGTCGCAAGCTTGGCATCAATCGCGGCGATCAACGTCTCAGGCAGCCCCTGCGGTGGAAACACCCGGTCAATGCCCGCCTCAACCTCGCCGGGCGCATGGGCCAAGGTGCTGCGCAACCAATCCATCGCGTCGGCCGGCAACAGGATTTCCGAAGGCGCTACGCCGATGTTCACCGCCATGCCCAAGGGCTGCCCCGCGAGCATCGTGGCAATCGCCCGGCCCGAAAGCGCCACGTAGGGAGACGCCTCCCCCACATGCGCTGAAAGCCGTGCCGCGCGATCAAAGACCATGACATAGCTGTCGTCCAGTAGCACCGGGCTGATCTGATCGCCCTGCGGCTCATCCTCCAGCAGCATGAAAAGCTCTACATCCGCGATCCGCTCGTAAAACCGCAGGCGGGCAGCATCATCGTCGGGAGCGGCCACCATCGCGGCATGGGCTTGGTCCAGCGGGGTCGGCTCAATCAGCCGGGCTGTGTTAGGGGCAGTTTGGGGGTCAGCTTGGGGATCGGTCATTCATCACCTCGGACACGGCGGTGCGCAGACGGGGCAAGACCTCTTCCGCGAACCAGGGATTCTTGTTCAACCATCCGGTATTGCGCCAGGACGGATGAGGCAAGGCAAAGACCCCCGGTGGATGGTCCCGCCAGCCCGCCACAGCCTCGGTCACATTGCGAAATTCGGGCAGGTGATACTTCATCGCGTATCCCCCGATCAGCACCGTCAGCGCGAGGTCGGGCAGAATATCCAACACCGGTTCGCGCCAAGTCTGCGCACAGACGCGCGGCGGCGGCAGGTCACTGCCCTTGGCGTCATAACCCGGAAAACAGAACCCCATCGGCACGATGGCGACGCGGTTGCGATCATAAAATGTCGCCTCATCCAATCCCAGCCAATCGCGCAGGCGCGTACCGGACATATCCCAAAAGGGCTTACCCGCTTCATGCACACGCTTGCCGGGCGCTTGGCTCGCGATGAGCAGCCGCGCGCCGGGCTTGAACCAAACGATGGGCCGCGGGCGATGCTGCGTCGCCGTCACGGCAAAGCGATCGGCGCAAAGACGGCAGGCCGCCAGATCATTTCGGATATCCTTCATGGTCAGGAGATAGGCAAAAGGTTCAGAAGATAAAGGGGGGCGGCCCATCACTTCGACATTTATCGAAATAAAACTTGCCTCGATCTTATATTTCGATAATTCTAGAACTATGAAACAAGAATCAGCAACCCTCGCCCTTACCCTCGCAGCCAGCAGCTTTGCAGCACTTGGATCAGAACAACGCCTTTTGGTGCTGCGCACGCTGGTGCGCGCCGGATCAGCGGGGCTGAGCATCGGCACGCTGGGCGACCGCACAGGCGTGACCGGCTCAACGTTAACGCACCATCTCAAACTTCTCGCCTCTGCTGGATTGGTAAAACAGGAAAAGCAGGGCCGCAGCACGATCTGCGCAGCTGTCGCTTACGAGGAAGTGCGCGCCTTGGCGAATTTTCTTCTCACCGAATGCTGCGCAGATGCAATCGATGAATGTACGGAGCATGATCATGGCTGAAACCACTCAATCTGTCCCCGCCCTCCACCGGTTGGCGTTTTTGAAAAGCGCTTGGGGCATTATACTGGGCCTGCTCGCCCTCATCGCGCTGCTGGATCCCCCGCAATTTGTACCGACCGTTATTTTCACCGGCCAAGCGCTACTGGGCACCGCCCCTTTCATCGCCTTCGCGGTGCTAGCGGTCGCCTACCTCAAAGCCAGCGGCGCCGAGAGCCTGCTCGCCCGCGCGTTTGAGGGAAGCCCCGCCCGGATGGTCGTCATGGCGGCCGCACTTGGCGGGCTATCCCCGTTTTGCAGTTGCGAGGTCATCCCCTTCATCGCCGCCCTGCTCGCAGTGGGTGCACCTTTGGGCGCGGTCATGGCCTTCTGGCTCGCCTCCCCGTTGATGGATCCAGCGATGTTTGCGATCACCTCCGGTACGCTCGGCATCGATTTCGCCGTGGCGAAAACCATCGCCGCGCTCGGCGTTGGAATGTTCGGTGGCTTCACCGTCTTGGCCCTATCACGAACCCCGCTCTTCAACGATCCGCTGCGTGCCCAGCCTGCGAAAAGCAGCTGCTGTTCGTCGGCCAAACCCTTCTCCTGCACGCCGGTTTGGAAGTTCTGGCAAGAGACCGAGCGCCGCGCGAGCTTTAACGACACGGCGTTGAGCAATGCGCTGTTCCTCGTGAAATGGCTCACGCTTGCCTATGTGGTCGAAGCCTTGATGCTGACCTATGTGCCCGCAGAGTGGATCGCCAATATCTTGGGCGGGTCCGGGATCATGCCGATCATCCTTGGCGCTTTGGTCGGCGCACCCGCCTATCTTAACGGCTATGCTGCCGTGCCACTGATCGACGCGCTGCTGGCCCAAGGCATGACCCAAGGGGCGGCCATGTCTTTTGTCATCGCAGGCGGGGTGAGCTGCATCCCGGCGGCCATCGCGGTCTGGGCACTGGTGAAACCACATGTCTTTGCTGCCTACCTTGCCTTTGCCTTTGTCGGTGCCATCCTCGCTGGCCTGGCTTGGCAGTTGGTGGCGTGATGTGATGGATCACAGGCATCCTTGCATATTCCCTTGGGCGGCGACCGTAGTGTCGCCGCCCAAGGGATCAGCGAGCCCATCCGTACCGCAGGGCACTACGGGATGATAACCAACAGCTCGTCATCCAGCGCCGAGACATCGGCTTTTTCACACAGACAATCGCCTTAACCATTACTATTCGCAGCGCCGCATGTCGCACGCGGCGCAGCAACTGACCGCTCGTGCTTGCGCAGATCGCTTAAATCACATTGGTCATGAAGAGTTTCCATCTCGTTAAGAAAACCCCACCGGGTTTCGATGATCCGTCTCACGCCGCGAGATAGATCACTCTGGCGGTAACGTTAACAGCAGTGGCCGCGGCCCTTGCTCGCCAAACGCAGATCACGTCGCCGCGCGTTATGCCGCTGCGCGATCGCCTGTGGCTTTCTCTGGTTCTTCATCGCCAATTGGCCCGGCGCCGCTGACCATGTCTTTGATATGCATCCCATGCGCCAGTTCGCGACCAGACCCGTTGCCCAAGGGCATATCGATGTAGAACGTCGTGCCGGGGCCTTCGTTTTTAAAGTAATCGATCTGCCCGCCCAGGGCTTCAATGATCCGCTTTGAGATATTCATCCCCAAACCGGTGCCACCAACGGCACGCTGGTCGGACGAATCGATCTGCGAGAACTCGTCAAAGACCTTTTCCCGCTCAGATTCAGCAAGACCAATTCCCTCATCGATTACGCTGATGCGGACTTTCTCGTCTTGCTTGACAGAGGTGACCTTCACCGTCGATCCCGCAGGTGAAAACTTGGCCGCGTTGGACAAAAGATTGGACATCACTTGCTGCAGGCGCTTTTCGTCAGTGGCGATGCCCGCCGCATCCGACGGTTTTGCATAGCGCAGCGTGACACCTAGATTCGACGCAAATGCCTGATTAAGTTCAATTGCGTCTTCAATAATGGTCTGTACTTCAAGCGGTTCGATGTCGAAGCTCACCTTGCCTGCTTCAAATTTTTGCAGATCGAGGATCTCATTGATGATCGATGTGAGCCGCGCCGAATTGCGCTGCGCGATCTTCAGCACCTTTTCCATCTGCGGGGTCATGTCGCCCAAGACCCCCGCGCACGCCATATCCAGCGACCCTTTGATCGAGGTCATGGGCGTGCGCAGCTCATGGCTGATGGTCGAGACGAATTCAGTCTTTACCTTAAAGGCGATCTTGGTCTTCTCGTGTTCTTCCTTCAGTTCTTCCAACTGCCGGAGGTTGGTGCGGTACATCTTCATAAAGATGCGGGAGCAATCGACGATAAAATAGAGCACGAAAACTACAGTGAACAACTGTGTCCATAGCTCGGATTCTATCCCCGCCCCCGTGCTTACGATGTCCCAGATGGGGATAAACAGGAAGGTTACACCATAAATCGCCAGTCGCAGCATTAGCACCGGCAGGATGTGGTAATTGTTCATCGACGCGAAAAGGGCCGCTGCAAACAGGAAGAACAGCGGCAAAAAGTGTGTGGTTGCCCCCTGCTGCAAAGCGATGCCAAGCGCGAAATAACTGATCACACCCGCACTCAGCACTGTGCCAATGTAGATTCGGTTCATAAACACCCGCGCCAAGCGGGGGCTGCGCCCACGCCACCGGGTGATGCGTAGAAACAGAAGGTAATCAAATGTCTCGGAAATCGCGATAAGGACAAGCGTCGAGATCGACAGCCAAAGTTCGTAGTAGAACGCGGACAAGCAAATGGCCGCCGCAAAGATCATCTGCCGCTGCCAAAAAAGACTGACGCCGACTTGAGAATAGTCGCGCATCTGCTGCACCTTCGTGGCATCCGCCAGAAGGGGTGACTGTGTCGGCCCGTATGTTACTTTTTTCTGCGCCATCGCTCTCGTTTTTCTTCGGTCGGCTTCCCGTATCCCGGCATTCTGCCATTTATTTGCACGTTCAACATGTTGCATTTCGGCACCGCAGTACATGTTAGACGCGATCATCCTCCCTTCTACACACGGAAATGGGACATAAGTGTGGCCATTTCGTGCAACTAGAGGTTAGCGTCCTGTTAAGATGCATTTTTACAGCGATTTTTTGAGGCCCAATATGAGTCTGCAAGGACGACACTTTACCGGAAAATCTTGGCAAGATGTTCTTCCTGAACTGACGCCACAGGACGCTAAGGCGTTAGAAGTTAAAAACAAACGCTTTCCTCGCAAGCTTCTTAGCACCAAAGACGCTGAACCCGATCCCTACAGCCCAGAGGCCCTCGCCCAGGCCAATCCGTATATGCGCGCGACGACTTTATCGTTTTTAAACATGCATCAGCACGGTGAATTATTTGTAAATTTCCTGCGTGCCCGGCGTCGGATCTTTATCGACGACAAGCAATGGGATCTCCCTCAGGTTGATGGGATGGAATTTGATCAATACGACACGCCGCGCGCGCGTTGGATCGTGCTGCACGAATATGGCGAGGTCATGGGCGGCGTGCGTCTAATGCCAACCACTTCGGTTTGCGCGCAATATAGCTACATGCTGCGGGATGCGCAGTTGGGCATGCTGCCTGATATCCCCCAGGACGTGCTGTTCTTCAAAGCACCCGTACGCGACGATATCTGGGAAGCGACCCGCCTTTTCCTCACCAGCGCCGTCCCTGCACAGCGTCGCATTGCCGTGCAACGTATGCTGATGAACCAGATGGCCGGCGCCGCTTATGCCATGGGCGCGAGCCATGTTCTGGGCATCGTGCCTGCAACGTTCAGCCGCTGGATGACGCGGCTTGGTCTGATGAGCGCCGTTCCCGTGGGCCCGGTGCAAAACATCGACGGCGACCGGACACAGGCAGCTTTGATGAATGTCAGCTATATCGGCGAGATGACCCCTACCGAAAGCACACATACGCTGCACTGACCTTCAGCGCTGCTGCACAAATCGAAATACCGTACCCGGCCCTCTCCTCCTGATCACGCCGGGGCGGCCCTATATCATGCCGGGGCGGCATTTTACCCTTTCTTTGACAGCCCCCACCCCTTCCCGAAGGTGGCTCTTGCCTGCATTTCGACATATTGTGGTCAAACTCAGTGAATAGACGGTTAAGATACCTCTGATAAAAGAGACGCCACGAGGCCGCGCTCAGCACCAACCGGAGCAGGGAATGCTGGAATTTGAAAATGTGTCCAAGTCCTTTTGGACAGGATCGCAACATAAGGTCATTCTTGACCGGGTGTCTTTTCGCGTGGAACTTGGCCATTCGCTGGGCATTCTGGCCCCGAACGGCACGGGCAAAACGACGCTGATTAACATGATGGCCGGGCTCGAGAAACCTGATGAGGGTGAGATCAGGCGCAGCTGTAACATCTCGTTTCCATTAGGTTTTATGGGCGGGGTGGTCAGTAAAGTCTCTGCTATGGAAAACGCCCGCTATATCGCGCGCCTATATGGGCTCGACCCTGATTATGTCGAAAGCTTCTGCCGCTGGCTTTGTGGATTGGGCGAATATTTTGACCAGCCCCTTGGCACTTACTCCGCAGGGATGCGGTCCCGGTTCTCTTTTGCGCTGATGTTGGCACTGGATTTTGATATCTATCTGATTGACGAAGGTATGCCCGGCACGACAGACGTGGAGTTCAACCGAAAAGCGGGTGACATTCTTAAGGAACGGCTGCGGACCACCACGATTATCATCGTTTCACATCAGGCCCATACGCTTGAGAAATTCGCCCGCTCCGCCGCTGTCCTTTTGGACGGTAAACTGCATATGTTCGACACCTTGGAAGAAGCGAAACAGCTCTATGACTACGAAACCCAAGGCTAGAAAATTTCGCATCCGCAAAGCGCCGCCCCCTTCGGCGGCCAGCGCGCCCGCAGGCAGTGCCGCAAAGGCGCCGGTCGCGAAAGCTGATGCCGAGCGGGCAGAACGAACGGCTAAGCTGCGCGCTGTGGCGGATGCGACGGATGTGAAACCTTCCTATAGCAAAGAAGCCCTAGAACACGCTGCCAAATCCGGCAAAGCCGACCAGTCAGAGGCCAGCCGCGCGGGAGAGGTATCTTCGGCCAATGAGGTCTCGGCCGAGCAAGACATGGATGCGATCCGACGAGAGGGTCTGACAGGCCGCCAATTGCGTATGGCGCGCCGCGTGGCACAAAAACATGGGCTTGCCCCCACCTCGGACTTTGATGCGGTACGGTTGCTGCGCGCCAAGGGGATCGACCCGTTCCAGCGCTCTAACATGCTGGAACTCGTGGTGCCGCAATCGGGCGATCAAGACGCTGCCGGACTGCCTGCCACCCGTGGCCAACCGGGGGCCGCGCGCGTGCAATTGCCGCAGACAACACCAGCAGGCGGTCGCAACCTGCCCTCCACCGACGTCAGCCCTGCCGAGCGTCGCCAGCGCGAGATTTCCGATATTCAGCGCGACATTACCCGCCGCCGCCGTCGCAAAGCGACGATGCTCCTGGTGCGGCTGGCCTTCTTTGTCATGCTACCAACCTTTGCAGCGGGCTATTATTTCTACAAGATCGCCACGCCAATGTATGCGACCGATAGCCAGTTCTTGATCATCCAGAACGAGGGCGGCGGCGGGTCCAGCCCCTTTGGCGGGCTGCTGCCCACGCAATTCGCCAACAGCGCCGACAGCATCGCCACGCAGGCCTATCTGCAATCCAAGGACGCGATGCTGCGTCTTGACGAAGATGCTGGGTTCCGCGCGCATTTCGCCAACCCTGAGATTGATCCGATCCAACGGTTAACTGAAAATCCAACCAGCGAAGAGTCTTACAAAACCTATAAAAAGAACGTCAAAATCGGGTACGACCCAACCGAAGGCGTGATCCGGATGGAGGTCATCGCCGCCGATCCAGAAGTGTCAGAAGAGTTCTCCAAACGCCTGCTGACCTACGCCGAAGAGCGGGTTAACGATCTCAGCAAACAAAAACGCGAAGACGGCATGCGGGACGCGCTTGCAGGCTATGCAACTGCGTTCCAAAATCGTCGTGATGCGCAAGAAGCGCTGATCACATTGCAGGTCGATAACAACGTCGACCCGGAAGCGATGATCGCCTCAATTCGCACGCAGATCACAAGCTATGAAACGCTCCTGATTGAGAAGGAACTGGAACTCGCCGCCCTCCTCGACAACCAGCGCCCGAACCAAGCCAAAGTCGATGGGGCGCGTGGTGATGTGCGGCGACTGCGTGAACAGTTGACCAAACTGCGCGAACGGATGACCGCTGCCAATGAAGGCGAAAATTCGCTTGCCCAGCAGGCCGTCGCAGCGCAGCTTGCGCAAGCCGATTTGGCCGCTGCTGACATGGTGCTGCAAAGCGCGCAAACAGCAATGGATCAAGCCCGAACAGAGGCCGGGCGGCAGGTGCGTTACCTCACCGTGGCGGTCAATCCCGTGGCCCCGGACGAGGCCACCTACCCCCGCAAGTTCGAAAACACGATATTGGCTTTTCTTATCTTTGCAGGCATCTACCTGATGCTGTCCCTGACGGCGTCCATTCTTAGAGAACAGGTAACTTCATGACCCAGCTGCGCATCGGAAATCTGACTGTCGGCAACGACCGCCCCCTCACCGTGATCGCTGGCCCCTGCCAGTTAGAGAGCGAAGACCACGCGCAGATGATTGCGGGCGTATTGAAGGAAGCCTGCAATGCGGCGGGCGCGCAGTTCATCTTCAAAGCCAGCTATGACAAGGCCAACCGCACTTCCCTGTCGGGCAAACGCGGCTTGGGCATCGAAAAGGGTCTTCAGGTGCTACAATCCGTGGCCCGCGCCAATGATGTGCCAGTGCTGACGGATGTTCATAACGAGGCGCAATGCGCGCAGGCCGGTGAAGTCGTCGACGTGCTGCAAATCCCCGCCTTTCTGTGTCGTCAGACTGACATCCTGCTCGCCGCGGGCGAAACCGGTAAGGCCGTCAATGTGAAGAAGGGGCAGTTCCTTGCGCCGTGGGAAATGCAGAACATCGTCGATAAGATCGAAAGCACCGGCAACAAGAACATCTTGTTGACCGAGCGTGGTACGACATTCGGCTATAATACGTTGGTTGCCGACATGCGCAGCCTGCCGCAGATGGCCCAGACCGGCTATCCGGTTGTGATGGATGCAACACACTCTGTTGCCCAACCCGGCGGCAAAGGCGGATCGTCTGGCGGCCAACGCGAGTTTGCCCCCGTGATGGCCCGCGCGGCGGCCTCCATCGGCGTTGCGGCGATCTTTATGGAGACACATGAAGATCCTGACCGCGCGCCCAGCGATGGGCCGAATATGATCTACCTTGATCAAATGCCGGGGCTGATTAACTTGCTCATGCAATTTGATGCGCTGGCAAAAAGCCATCCGCTGACATTCTAAATTTATTCAAAAAGCGAGTATTTGACGTGACCAAACCGGCTTCGACCGTGACCCCAAACACTTGGGAATTTCTACGTGATGCGATGATCACCCCCACGGGCTTTCGGGAGTATGATGCGCGGTGGAAGTATCCCGACGACATCAATCTGCCGGGCATCACAGCACTTGGCCTTGGCCTTGGCACTCAGATGCACGCGCGTGGAATTGAGCCAGTCATTGCCGTTGGCAATGACTACCGCGACTATTCGCTATCGATCAAAAACGCGCTGATGTTGGGCCTGATGCAGGCCGGGATTACGGTTAAAGACATCGGCCCTGCCCTGTCCCCCATGGCCTATTTCGCGCAGTTCCATCTTGATGCGCCTGCCGTGGCGATGGTCACCGCCAGCCACAATCCGAACGGCTGGACCGGCGTTAAAATGGGCTTTGAGCGCCCCCTGACCCACGGCCCTGACGAGATGGCCGAGTTGCGGGACATCGTGCTGAATGGCCGGGGCAAAAAACGTCCGGGCGGCGCTTATGAGTTCATTGAGGGTGTGCGCGAAGCCTATCTTGACGATCTCGTGGGCGACTTCAAAATGACCCGCAAACTCAAAGTGGTGTGCGCCACTGGCAACGGCACTGCCTCGGCCTTCGCACCCGAGCTGTTCCGCCGTTTGGGCGTTGAGGTGGTCGATAGCCACAACGCGCTTGATTACACTTTCCCCCATTACAACCCGAACCCCGAAGCCATGGAAATGCTGCACGACATGGCCGACAGCGTCCGCGCTTCCGGTGCTGATTTCGCGCTTGGCTTCGACGGAGACGGCGACCGCTGCGGCGTGGTGGATGACGAAGGTGAAGAGATTTTTGCCGACAAAATGGGCGTCATCATGGCCCGCGATCTGGCCAGATTGCACCCCAACAGCACCTTCGTCGCGGATGTAAAATCCACCGGCCTCTTCGCTTCTGATCCCGAGTTGCAAAAGCATGGGGCGAAAGCCGACTACTGGAAAACTGGCCACAGCCACATGAAGCGCCGCGTCAAAGAACTTGGCGCGTTGGCGGGATTCGAGAAATCCGGCCACTACTTCCTCGCCGAGCCAATTGGTCGTGGCTATGACTGCGGCATGCGCGTCGCCGTCGAGATCTGCAAGCTGATGGACCGCAACCCCGACAAAAGCATGTCTGACCTGCGCCGCGCCCTGCCCCAGACTTGGGCCACGCCCACCATGTCGCCCTATGCCTCAGACACCGAGAAATACGACATCCTCGACCGTCTGGTACAAAAGCTTGTCGCGAAAGCCGATGCCGGTGACAAGATCGGCGGCCGCGCGATTGCTGAAGTCATCACTGTCAACGGCGCGCGGGTTATGCTCGATAACGGTGGCTGGGGACTGGTGCGGGCGTCCTCGAACACTCCGAACCTTGTGGTGGTTTGCGAAAGCCCCGAATCTGAGGCCGAGATGCGCGCGATTTTTGCTGATATCGACGCGGTGATCCGTACTGAGCCAGCGGTCGGCGACTACGACCAGTCGATCTGACCCGCGGGTGAGCTACTCATCAAAACGACGAAGGCCCGGGGCAATGCCACCGGGCCTTTTTGCTATCCTAGGTGCCGTTTCTTACTTGAGCGCGGCTTCGCAGAAAGCACGGATAAGCTCCGCATCCTTCACACCCGGCGCGCTTTCCACGCCGGAAGAGACATCCACCTGTCGCGCGCCAGTGAGAGCAATCGCCTCGCCGACGTTACCCGCATTAAGGCCGCCCGCCAGCATCCATGGTTTCGGCCAACGACGGCCGGCGATCAGACGCCAGTCAAAGGCCAGCCCATTGCCGCCGGGCAAGACCGCGTCTTTGGGGGGCTTGGCGTCGACCAAAAGCTGGTCGGCCACGTCAACATAGTCGTTCAACGCAATAAGATCATCCCGATCCGCCACGCCTACGGCCTTCATGACTGGCAAACCATAGCGCGCTTTGACCTCAGCCACCCGTGCGGGACTTTCGCTGCCGTGAAGCTGTAGCATATCTAAAAATGGCACCGCAGCAAGCAGCGCGTCCAGCGCCGCATCGTCGGCATTAACCGTCAGCGCAACCTTGCAAATGCCATCGGGTGCCGCCTCGGTCATATGGGCCGCTGCTTCGAGCGAAAGATGGCGTGGGGATTTTTCGAAAAACACGAATCCCAGCGTCCGTGCACCCGCCAACAACGCAGCAGGCATATCGGCAGGATCGGTCAAACCGCAGATTTTTACGTTGATATTCTCAGGCATGGAAAAGGCTTAACCCGCTTCATCCAACAGCGCCAGAACCTCATCCTTGCCCTGATGTTTTTCTTCTTTCAGGCGGATCACTTCGCGCTCCAACCGGCGGCGCTCACGCGCCTGACGCGCAGCCTCTGCGCGATGGCCATGTTCGCGGATCCACTCCCAAACAAAACCCACCAGAAGCCCGACGATGATGCTGCCTAGAATTACAATAAACAGCGGCAATTGGATGGAGGGGTTCACCGCAAACCAGCCGGAAATCTCAACCGGCAAGACCTGCAAGGTCACGATATTACGGTTCGCCAGAGCAACAGAAACCAAGGCCACCGCGAATAGCGCGATGCAGGCATAACGAATATAACGCATCAGCTTTTACCGTTCAGCCGGTCGCGCAGCAGCTTGCCGGTTTTAAAGAACGGCACATGCTTTTCGTCAACATTTACGGTCTCGCCGGTGCGCGGGTTGCGCCCCACACGGGCGTCACGTTTTTTCACCGAAAAGGCACCAAAGCCGCGAAGTTCTACCCGGTCCCCACGTGACATGGCACCTGTAATCTCGTCAAAAACGGTGTTTACGATCCGCTCAACATCACGTTGATAAAGATGCGGATTGTCGTCAGCGATCTTTTGGATCAGTTCCGACCGGATCATGGCACGTCCCCCGAGAGTTTGTTGATGTCTTACCCGACTATAGGAAATAACGCTTCACTCGGGAAGGTGTTCCACTCGTTCGACGGTAGATTTTTCTAGGCGAAACCCCTGTTATTTCGGCTCTTTTCCGCCACTTCGACCTCAGTTCTGTCGCGACAGGCGGCACCCCGGCCGCCCCTGCGCCCAAAGTCACCCCGATTCGAACAAGCCCGCAGAACAGCAAAAGGCCCCACATGTTGCCATGCGGGGCCTTCGCTAACGTTACACATTCAACGTGGAATGTGCTTACTCGTCGTCGCCTTTCAGCGCCGCACCAAGGATGTCGCCCAAGCTCGCGCCGGAGTCGGAGGAACCGTACTGCTGTACCGCCTCTTTCTCTTCTGCGATCTCACGCGCCTTGATGGAGACGCCCAGACGGTGTGCCTTGGCATCGACGTTGGTGATACGCACGTCAACCTTGTCACCGACCGAGAAACGCTCAGGGCGCTGTTCGGCACGGTCACGGCTGAGGTCGGAACGACGGATGAAGCTCTTCATGCCTTCGTATTCGACTTCGATGCCACCTTCTTCGATGGAGGTCACGTTCACAGTCACGATCGAGCCGCGCTTCACGCCGCCAACGGCTTCAGCGAACTTGTCGCCGCCAACGTTCTTGATCGAGAGCGAGATACGCTCTTTCTCAACGTCGACTTCGGAGACAACGGCCTGAACCACGTCACCTTTACGGTAGTCTTGGATCGCTTCTTCGCCGCGCTGGTCCCAGCTGAGGTCGGAGAGGTGAACCATGCCGTCGATGTCGCCGGGCAGGCCAACGAACAGACCGAATTCGGTGATGTTCTTGACTTCGCCTTCAACTTCGGTGCCCTCGGGGTGTGTTTCAGCGAACACTTCCCATGGGTTGCGCATGGTCTGCTTGAGACCAAGGGAAACACGGCGCTTGGCACCGTCGATTTCCAGCACCATGACTTCGACTTCTTGCGAAGTGGACACGATCTTGCCGGGGTGCACGTTCTTTTTGGTCCAAGACATTTCGGACACGTGAACGAGACCTTCGACACCCGGCTCCAGCTCGACGAATGCGCCGTAGTCGGTGATGTTGGTCACGCGGCCAGTGTGCACCGACTCGAGCGGGTACTTGGCGCCAACCAGATCCCATGGATCTTCCTGCAGCTGCTTCATGCCGAGGCTGATACGGTGGGTTTCTTTGTTGATCTTGATGACCTGGACCTTGATGGTCTCGCCAATCGCCAGGATCTCGGACGGGTGGTTAACCCGGCGCCATGCCATGTCGGTGACGTGCAGCAAGCCGTCAACACCGCCAAGGTCAACGAACGCACCGTATTCGGTGATGTTCTTGACCACACCATCGACGGTCTGACCTTCGGTCAGGTTGCCAATGACTTCGGCGCGCTGTTCGGCACGGGACTCTTCGAGGATCGCACGGCGCGAAACCACGATGTTGCCACGACGGCGGTCCATCTTGAGGATCTGGAACGGCTGCTTGAGACCCATGAGCGGGCCCGCGTCGCGCACGGGGCGGACGTCAACCTGGCTACCGGGCAGGAACGCAACTGCGCCGCCGAGATCGACAGTGAAGCCACCTTTGACACGGCCAAAGATCGCGCCTTCGACGCGCTCTTCTGCGGCATAGGCTTTTTCCAGACGATCCCAGGCTTCCTCACGGCGGGCCATTTCGCGGCTGATGACAGCTTCGCCACGCGCGTTTTCGACTTGGCGAAGGAAAACTTCGACTTCGTCGCCAACTTCGATTTTGGGGGATTCGCCGGGATCAGCAAATTCTTTCAGATCAACGCGGCCTTCCATTTTGTAGCCGACGTCGATGATGGCCTGGCCCGCTTCGACAGCGATCACCTTGCCTTTAACGACTGTACCCTCTTCGGGTGTGTCCATCTCGAAGCTTTCGTTCAGAAGCGCTTCGAATTCGTCCATTGCTTTGGTCATGTAGCTTTTCGTTTCCTTATCAAATGTTTCTGGCCGCGCGGTTGTCTCCGCCGGTCTGGAGTTGCAATTGGTCGTCGTGGTGGCACTGTGCTGATCATGCCGGAGAAACTCCGAAACAAAGGCACAGCGGTGAATCCGCAGTCGAACGCAAACAAAAGAGGGCCGGTTGAAACCGACCCTGCCCGCTATATCGCGTCCGAAGCTGTAACCGCCCCTTAGACAAGGCGCGTATAGGGGAAATTTTGCGCTCCTGCAAGGGCCATGGGTGCTCATGGCGGGTGATTTGCAGGGTTTTGCCGGAGGTGGCGTATGGGGTTACGTTTGCAACCAAGGGGTTGCAAGAGGCTTCCCCCCAAAGCGCAGATCGAGCGTGGTTTTTTCCTTCGTGGCCGCAGTTCGCCTCTTAGTAGAGCGGCAGGGGCGCTAAAAAACCGCCCCCTGTGAAAAACGCCCACGGCAAATAGCCCCCGAAAACAACATCCTACCCAAGCCCCCCACCCCACCCGGCGCCAAGTCCCGGCGTCGGCTTTGGCGGATCGCTAAGATCACCATCAGCAAGTTCACTGCCTCGAAAGCTCGCCAAATCCTCAACAAACTCCCACAAGCGCAAAAATGTATAGTCAACCTTGGCGAGTTCTTCCTCGATCAATGCCGGGTTCGACCGGTCGAGCGCGCGCAGGTCGCGCATCATGTCGCCGACCATAGGCTTAATCTCCTGCGCGCATTCTTCGGTGAATCGCCGCAAGACGCTTTGAACCTCAGTCCGTTTCTGTTCTTGCGTGGCGACACCCAAGAGCAGAGCCGACTTTTGCAGCGCGTTGAAGGCAGAGCGCCGCAAGGTGCTTTGCGAAAGTTCGTCCTTGGCGATATAGTCACTACAGCCGCCGCGCAGTGCCTCAATCGCGACATCAGTCTGATCCGTTCCTGTAACCATCACCGTTGCAACACCACCGTTTCGCGCATGTTGCCGGATGATCTGCAACCCGCGTAGCCCGTCCCCGTCGGGCAGGTTGTAATCCAGCAAGATCAGGTCAAATGCACCCTCGTCCAATTGCTGGCCAAGTGCGGCAAGGCTGTCCGCTTCTGTTAGCAGTGTGGGAAAATCGAGGCCCCCACAAAGCCGTTTGATCCGCATTCGGTCAAACCGGTGGTCATCCACAATCAAGATACGCGCCGCGCCACCCGGTTCAGCCGTGCCGCCTGCCGTACTCCTACCTGTCTCTTGTCTGGCCACGCTCATCTGCCATCCCCCTGCTATGCCCAGTCATCTATCCCCATCGAGCCTAATAAATGTTTAACCTCGCCTAATCGTCGGTCCCATGCAGAGGATTGTTGCGAAGGACCAGCCGGGCCGCTACATGAGCCGCCATGAGTGACACAGAACGCCCCCGCCGCAACTTCTATGGCCGCCTCAAAGGCAAATCCCTGAAGAAGTCGCAAAAGACCTACATCGACGAGGATCTCGACGCATTGTCGCCGGGGGCTGTCGATTGGGACGCCAATCCCGACCGCAGGCCGCTTGACCTTGATACGCTCTTTGGCGGGCGCAAGGTCTGGCTGGAAATCGGCTTTGGCGGTGGTGAGCATCTGGTGCATCAGGCGGGGCAGAACGCGGATGTCGGCATCATCGGCTGCGAGCCTTATATCAACGGCGTTGCCATGCTGCTGGGCAAAATCCGGCGTGCGGGCGTGGATAACCTTGCGATCCACCCCGGTGACGTGCGCGATATGTTCGACGTGCTGCCCGAAGCCTCCATCGACCGGGCGTTTCTGCTTTACCCCGATCCTTGGCCGAAAACACGCCACCACCGCCGCCGCTTTGTCACGCCCGAGCATCTAGAGCCGCTGGCCCGCGTGTTGAAACCCGGTGCGATCTTCCGGGTGGCGACCGATATCGAAGACTACGTTCGCCAGACCCTCGAACAGGTGCCGCAGCATGGCTTTGACTGGCTGGCCGAAGGGCCGGACGATTGGCGCGCGCCGTGGGATGATTGGATTTCGACCCGCTATGAGCAAAAAGCTCTGCGCGAGGGTCGTACCCCGCATTACTTGACCTTCCGCAAACGCTAAGCACTAGCGCCTGATACCACCCTGTTTACAACCCATTGCACGCGCGGCGATGGACGCTGCCGTTCGCCTGCGATAATAGGG
Organism: Sulfitobacter indolifex; assembly: GCF_022788655.1. Classification (NCBI taxonomy): domain Bacteria; kingdom Pseudomonadati; phylum Pseudomonadota; class Alphaproteobacteria; order Rhodobacterales; family Roseobacteraceae; genus Sulfitobacter; species Sulfitobacter indolifex. The sequence continues at coordinate 2,352,964 of NZ_CP084951.1, forward strand.
GCCTCAAGCAGATCAGAGGTACTTCATGTCCAGTCACGGCAGCCCCATTCCCATGTCATCGCGCGCTTGCGGGCCGCTTAGCGGCACTGCCGAGGTGCCCGGCGATAAATCCATATCCCACCGCAGCTTGATCCTTGGCGCCATGGCCGTGGGCGAGACCACGATCACCGGGCTTCTGGAAGGGCAAGACGTGCTCGACACCGCCAAAGCGATGCGGGCTTTCGGGGCCGAGGTGATCGACCACGGCGGCGGCTCTTACTCCGTTCACGGCGTCGGCGTCGGCGGCTTTGCTGAGCCTGACAACGTGATCGATTGCGGCAATTCCGGCACCGGCGTGCGCCTGCTGATGGGGGCAATGGCGACCTCTCCGATCTCTGTGACCTTCACCGGTGACGCCAGCCTAAACAGCCGCCCAATGGCGCGGGTAACCGACCCGCTGGCGCTGTTTGGCACGCAATCCGTGGGCCGCACCGGGGGCCGCTTGCCGATGACCCTCGTGGGCGCGGCTGAGCCTGTGCCGGTGCGCTATACCGTCCCGGTCCCTTCCGCACAGGTCAAATCCGCCGTACTGCTGGCCGGGCTCAACGCGCCGGGCAAAACCGTAGTGATTGAGGCCGAAGCCACCCGCGACCATACTGAGCGGATGCTTGCGGGCTTCGGCGCCGAGATCACAGTTGAAGATACCGAGGAGGGCCGCGTCATCACCCTGACGGGCCAGCCAGAGTTGAAACCGCAGCATATCGACGTGCCGCGCGATCCGTCCTCTGCCGCCTTCCCTGTTTGTGCGGCGCTGATCGTCCCCGGATCGGACGTGCTGGTCCCCGGTATCGGGTTGAACCCCACACGGGCGGGGCTGTTCACAACCTTGCGCGAAATGGGCGCGGACCTGACCTATGAAAACGAGCGGACCGAAGGCGGCGAACCTGTCGCTGACCTGCGCGCGAAATTCTCACCCAATCTACATGGCATCGAAGTCCCGCCCGAACGCGCGGCGAGCATGATTGACGAATACCCCGTGCTCTCGGTCGTGGCGGCCTGTGCCACGGGCGACACCTTGATGCGCGGCGTCAAAGAGTTGCGTGTCAAGGAAAGCGACCGGATTGAGGCCATGGCCAGCGGCCTGCGCGCCAATGGTATCGAAGTCGAAGACGGGCCAGATTGGTGGATCGTCAAAGGGTTGGGCCACGGCAATATTCCCGGAGGGGCGACCTGCCAAAGCCACCTCGATCACCGCATCGCCATGTCTTTCCTGATCCTTGGCATGGTCGCGCAACAGCCGGTGCAGGTGGATGACGGTGGCCCCATTGCCACGTCTTTCCCGATTTTCGAGCCGCTGATGGCGTCCTTGGGTGCGCAGGTCGAACGGCTGCCTGCGTGACAGGGGACAGGCTCATTTGGCTCAGCCTTTGCGCCGCGTTGGCCTTTGCCGCCCTTGCGGGCTTTGCCGAAACCCACCTGCGCGCGGCGGGCATGGGGGTCTTGGACGGGCGGCTTTGGGGCTATGATCTGGCCGAAGCGCGCGCCTATCTCACAGCCCTCAGCCCAAAACAGACAGCACTTTACTTCGGCCAATTCGGGTTGGCTGACACGGCCTTCCCCGCGCTTCTGGCGCTGGCATTACTGCTGTGGTTTCGGCGCTGGTCGGCGGGCGGGCTTCGGCTGGCGCTGACGCTTGCCGTCGCACTCTACCTCGGCGCAGATTACACCGAGAACATGCTCATCGCCCGGCTGGTTGAACTGGGGCCGGAACGGCTGACTGCACAAGCGGTTGCGACCGCCAGCCTGTTTACGCAGGTAAAATGGACGATACTGGCCGCCTGTTTCGGAGCAGCCCTACTGCTTGGCCTCCGGGCGCGCAACGAAAGGAATCTACAATGACGAAAAGTACCAATGGCGGCATGACTGTTGCCATCGACGGCCCCGCAGCGGCGGGTAAAGGCACGGTCGCTAAAGCGGTCGCAACGCATTTCGGCTTTGCACATCTCGACACCGGGCTTTTGTACCGGGCGGTGGCCGCGAAAACCCTTAAAGGGATGGACCCTGAAGAGGCCGCACGAACGCTCGCCCCTGTCGACCTTGAAGACCCCAGCCTGCGTGACCCGGACGTGGCGCAAGAGGCCAGCAAAGTGGCGGTGATTCCGGCGGTGCGTGCAGCCCTCGTGCGGTTCCAACGCAGCTTTGCCACCCGTGCGGGCGGTGCGGTGTTGGACGGGCGCGACATTGGCACGGTGATTTGCCCCGACGCACCGGTGAAACTGTTCATCACCGCCAGCCCCGAAGTGCGCGCGCAGCGCCGCTTTGCCGAGCTTTCGGGCAAGGGGATCGAGATCACTTATGAAATCGTCTTGGACGACGTCAAACAGCGCGACATGCGCGACATGAGCCGCGACCAAGCGCCGCTAAAACCGGCCGCTGATGCCAAGCAGATCGACACCACAGAAATGGCGATCGAAGATGCGGTGGCCGCAGCGGTGGCTTTGGTCGAGGCCAAACAGGCCGAGCGGGGGTAAGTGCCGCTAAGCCTAAAGGGTGGGCGCGATCGCCCACCCATATATTTTTACACTGCCGCCTTAAGCTGATCGACCAGATCACGGCGTTCCCAGCTAAAGCCGCCATCCGCCTCGGGCGCGCGGCCAAAGTGTCCATAGGCCGCCGTGCGCTGATAGATCGGCTTGTTCAACTGCAGATGTTCACGAATGCCGCGCGGGGTCAGATCGATGATCTGGCGGATCGCTTTTTCAATCGCCGCATCATGCACGTCGCCAGTGCCGTGGGTGTCACAATAGATCGACAGCGGCTCGCTCACGCCAATCGCATAGCTAAGCTGGATGGTGCATTTCTTAGCCATCCCTGCCGCCACGACGTTTTTCGCCAGGTAGCGCGCGACATAGGCCGCTGAGCGGTCCACCTTGGTCGGGTCTTTGCCCGAAAACGCGCCGCCGCCGTGCGGGGCCGCACCACCATAGGTGTCGACGATGATCTTGCGGCCCGTCAGGCCCGCGTCGCCATCCGGCCCACCAATGACGAAAACGCCGGTGGGGTTCACATGCCAGACGGTCTCATCGTCGATCCAACCTTCAGGCAGGACTTCGCGGATGTAGGGCTCAACAATATCGCGGATGTGGGCACTGGACTGGCTCTCGCTCTCATGTTGCGTCGACAGCACGATAGAGCTTACGCCAACCGGTTTGCCGTTCTCATAGCGCACTGAAAGCTGGCTTTTCGCATCCGGGCGCAGGGTCGGCTCGGTGCCGTCTTTGCGCACTTCGGCCAGACGGCGCAGGATTCCATGGGCGTAGTGGATCGGCGCGGGCATCAGCTCGGGCGTCTCGTCGGTGGCGAAACCAAACATGATCCCCTGATCGCCTGCGCCCTCTTCCTTGCCGTCAGCCGCATCAACGCCTTGGGCGATATGCGCGGACTGTGGGTGCAACAGGTTGGTGATCTCGCATGTCGCGTGGTGGAACTCTTCCTGCTCATAACCGATGTCTTTGATGCAGGCGCGGGCGATGTCTTCGACACCGGCGAGGTATTCGTCAAGCTTGGCCTTGTTGGCCAGACCAACCTCCCCGCCGATTACGACGCGGTTGGTGGTAGCAAAGGTTTCGGCGGCGACCCGTGCTTCGGGTTCCTCGCTGATAAAAGCGTCGAGGATGGCATCGGAAATCCGGTCGCAGACCTTATCCGGGTGCCCCTCGGAAACGGATTCCGAAGTGAAAGTATAGTTCTGACGGGACATGTAGTGCTCCAATAAAAATTACGCACCACGTCAGGAAGCCGTTGTGATGCTCTGCCAACGGCTTAGACAACCGCTGGTGGATGGTCAATCGGCATTCCCGGGCCTGCGGCGGCGGGCTACAGCAAGCCCTGCAAGGCATAGCCCCAAGAGCAGCGAAAGCGGCAAATCTCCGCTGCGGCTATAGAGTGTTGGCGGCAATGGCGCGGGCAGCGGCGCGTCAATGAACCCTGCGGAATTGAGCGCCAGCGACGCGGTCACGCGCCCCTGCGGGTCGATCATCGCCGAGATGCCTGTGTTGGCCGCACGGGCCATGGGCAACCCCTGCTCAATCGCCCGCATCCGCGCTTGGGCAAGGTGCTGGCGCGGGCCTGCCGCCTTGCCGAACCATGCGTCATTGGTGACCTGCATCAAGAAGGCGGGCCGCGCCGGGGCGGCGTTCACATCATGGGCAAATACGGCCTCATAGCAGATCAACGGCAATGCGGCGCCGAGCGGCCCCATATCAAGAAGCTCCGCGCCCGGCCCACTGGAAAAGCCGTTGCCCTCTTGCGCAGCGAGGCCATGGATCCCGAAACGCGCCATCAGATCACCCAGCGGCATGTATTCGCCAAAGGGCACGAGGTGGTGTTTGTCATAAAGCTGATCCACCGCGCCATCGGCATCCAGCACAACGAGCGAATTGAAATAGCGCATGTTCGACCGGCGCTGCACCCCAAGCACAACGGGCACGTCAGACGCCGCACCGATCTCGGCCAGTGCACTGCCCGCCATATCCAACGCCCAAGGGATCGCCGTTTCGGGCCAGATCACCAGATCAGGCGCTTGGCTTGCGTCTTTCGGCGCGGCGGCGGTGTACTCGAGCTGCCGTGAGAAAAAGAATTCAAATCTGTCCGCGTTCCACTTTTCCCGCTGTGTTGCATTGGGCTGGACCAAGCGTACCACCTGATCAGTCAGCACCGCAGGCGGCGCTTGTGGCGGCAACAGCAAGAGCAGACCGGTCGACAGCGCCAACGTCCCCTGCCCCAAGCGCAGCGCCAAAGGGCCGCGCAGCAACAAGGTCGCGGCGATGGCAAAAAGCCAGAGGTTCAGCGCATAGGGGCCGACCCAAGCCAACCCCTGCCCGGCCATCACGCCGACCAGCGCCTGCGCGGGCATAGCCCATGGAAAGCCGGTGAAAATATAGGCCCGCAGCAGTTCAACCGCCGCCCAGGTCAGCGCCAAGACCAGCCCGCGCCGTGGTGAAATCCAACGGGCAAGACCGAAAGCCAGCCCCCAGAACAGTGCCATCCCTGCCGCCAATAGGATCAGCGCAAAGGGCGCCATCCAACCATGGCGTTCCACATCGACCATAAAGGGCGATACGATCCATTGCAGCGCGTGCAGGAAATAGCCCAAGCCAAAGCCCCAACCCAAAAGCGCCGCGCGCACCGGACCAGCCGATTGCGCACGATACAGCCAGAACGCCGCCAGCAGCCCGGCAAAAAGCAGCAGCGGCAGTTCATAGGGCGCTTGCCCGAAGGCGGCAGCAGCTCCGGCGATCGGAGCCAGCAACATGCGGCCCCGCATCGCCAGCCGCTGCATCATCCCCCGGCCCCTTGGGTGCGGACCCGTAAGCGTTTGATGCGACGCGGATCGGCGTCGATGACCTCAAACTCAGGGCCGTCGGGGTGCAAAACCACCTCGCCGCGCGCCGGAACCCGGCCCGACAGCATGAAGACCAAACCACCAAGGGTGTCGATCTCCTCTTCGTCGACGGTCTCATGGTCGGTCAGCGAATGGCCAATCTCAGCCTCAAAATCACCCAGCGGGGTCTTGGCCAGCGCCAGATAGGTGCCGGGCTTTTCGACCGTCCAATAGGTGCCCTCGTCAACGTCATGTTCGTCTTCGATCTCGCCGATGACCTGTTCGATCAGGTCTTCGATGGTGACAAGCCCGTCAACGCCACCATATTCATCGATCACCAATGCCATATGTCGCCGCTCGGCCTGCATCTTGGTCAGCAGCACGCCGATGGTCATCGACGGCGGCACATAGACCAAGGGGCGCAGCATGGCGCGCAGATCGAATTTGGTGTTTTTGCCATTAAACCCGTGGTTCAGCGCAAGGTCTTTCAAGTGGACCATGCCCACCGGCGTGTCCAGCGTGCCGTCATAGACGGGCAGCCGTGTCATGCCGCTTTCCTTGAACACCGCCACCAGCTCATCCAACGTGGCGCTCACCGGCACAGCGGTGATATCCGCCTTGGGCACCGCCACATCATCAACCCGCATCCGACGCAGGTTGATCATGCCGTGCCCGGTGGGCCGCTCGGCCTCTGCCGATGCCTCGGGGGTGTCATCCTCGCTGTCCGATGGGCTTAATGCCTCGAACACCCGAGAAAAGAAATTGCCGGTGCGCATTGCACTATCATCCGGCAGCTCATGTCTATCTTCATCCGCAAGCGCGCTCTGCGCCGCCTCAGATGATCCGTCTGTATCGCCCATTGGGTCCCGTCTGTGTTACAAGCCCCTTAAGGGCCATTTTCCTTATATGGGTCATCATAACCCATTTTGCCAAGTATTTCGCGCTCTAACCCCTCCATCAACATGGCGTCGGGGTCATTTTCGTGGTCATAGCCCAGAAGATGCAACAGCCCATGTACAATGAGATGGGTCACATGCGCATTCAAAGGCTTGGCCGCCGCACTGGCCTCGGCGGCACATGTCTCATAAGCCATGGCGATGTCGCCCAGTTCAAGCATTCCGTCAATGCCGGGTGCGACGGGCAGCGGATCACCGCCCGGCGCGGCGGCACCGCGTTCCTCCGCAGGCCAGCTGAGCACATTGGTCGCACGCGCCTTGCCACGAAAGTCTTCGTTCAGCACAGCAATGCGCGCATCATCGCAGGCCAGCAGGGTCATCTCTGCGGTTTCCGCGTCCAGCCCCAGATGTCCAAGCGTGGCTTGCGCTGCGGCATGCGCCAAACGCTCAAGGTCGACCGCCTCCCAGCGGTCGTCCTCAATCACGATATCGAAATCTTCAAGCATCACGTCAAGCGGCACCGCTATCCGCCTCATAAGCCTCGATAATTGCCGCAACCAGCGGGTGGCGCACCACGTCCTTGGAGGTGAAGTAATTAAAGCTAATGCTGGGGATCGTTTTCAGCAAACGCTCGGCATCCTGTAGCCCCGATTGCACCCCGCGCGGCAGGTCGATCTGTGTACGGTCGCCAGTAATCACCATACGCGAGTTTTGCCCCAGACGTGTCAGGAACATCTTCATCTGCATCGACGTGGCGTTCTGCGCCTCATCCAGCACGACAAAGGCATTCGAGAGCGTCCGCCCCCGCATAAAGGCCAGCGGCGCAATCTCGATGCGCTTTTCCTCTAGCAGTTTCGCCAGTTGCTTGCCCGGCAGGAAGTCATTCAACGCGTCATAAAGCGGCTGCATGTAAGGATCGACTTTGTCCTTCATGTCACCCGGCAGATAGCCCAACTTCTCCCCCGCCTCGACAGCAGGGCGTGACAGGATGATCCGGTCCACATGGCCACCGATAAACATCGACACGCCCACCGCCACGGCCAGATAGGTCTTGCCCGTACCCGCAGGACCGATGCCAAAGGCCAGTTCATTGTCAAACAGCGATTGCACATAGGCCTTCTGCGCGTCGGTGCGCGGCTCGACCCGCTTTTTACGCGTCTGGATCTCAATCGCGTCGCCCATGGGCATTTCCAACTGGTCGCCCTGACGCACGCCAGTACCCGCGCTGGAATTGCCCATGCGCAACATGCCGTCCACATCAGCAGACTCAACCGAGCGGCCGCTTTCAAGCCGCACATAAAGCGCATTCAGCAGGCTTTCGGCTTTTTCAACGGCCTCGCCCTCACCCAAAATTTGCAGGTGATTGCCGCGCCGGATGATCTGCACCTCGAGCGATTTCTCGATAGCAGCCAGATGCGCATCATAAGCGCCGCAGAGGTCGATCAGCAGGCGGTTATCGGGAAACTCCACCACCCGTTCGGCCGCGGTTTCCGGTGTCATCAGATCAGTTGAAGGCAATGCGCGCATCCTTTGTTAAGCATTAAAAGGAGAGATAGGCAGGCAGACAGGATTTACCAACCCGTTCCGACAAAAAGGGCCGAAGCGCAATGCGCTCCGGCCCAGTGTGTTTGATATGGACCACATAGGTCAATTCGGGTCTTTGATGCTAGAGCCGCCTTTGAAGTCGCCTGCGGTATGTGTGGGCGGTGCCACGCCCGAGCAGACCGGCTTGCCGAATTTATCAAGCCGCGCCGAAAGATAGCCCTCGACCCCATCGTCGATGATCCAATGATCACAGCCATTTGGATCAACCCAGATGCCCGCCTGAAGCTGGCTGAGGTGCTTTTTGTCGATGCCCCGGTCAAATGTCTTGTCCGAAGGGTAGCCGCGGCCCAATCCACCTTCGTAGTCGGTACAGGCCGACAGGCCGACGGCGCAGGCGGTGACCATGAGAAGTTTCGTCTGAATCACTTTTTTGGTCCCTTCAGCGGATGCAGATAATTTCGACACGGCGGTTTTTGGCCATGTTCGCAGCGGAATTGTTCGGCACGGCTGGCATCCGTTCGCCGTAGCCCCGTACATCGGCGATGCGTGCGCCAACTTGGTTGGCGACATGCGCGACCGAGTTTGCGCGGTTGTAGGACAGGCGCATGTTATAAGCGTCCGACGCGCGGCTGTCGGTATGGCCGGTGATGATATAAGAAACCGCCCCGGTCGACTGGAAGAAATTCGCCAAACGCGCGCGGCCCTGAGCGGAGATATTGTATTTGTCGGTGGCAAAGAACTGGTCCGCCTCCATCACACCGCAAACATCGCCACGGCGGCATACGGGGATGCCCTGACGGGTGGTGTGCGGGGTCATATACCCCTCAGCACCGTCATCCATCACCCAATGTTCGCATCCATCGGGATCAACCCAGATGGTCGGCGTGTAGACGCCTTTGTCACGGCCCTGTTGCGAGCGTGTCTGCGCGTCTGCCGACGTGCTGGCAACGGTCAGCGCGGCTGCCATCGTCAGGCTGGCGATGGCGCGCAGCGCATTGGAAATAGTGGGTCCCACAGCGATTGTCCTCATTCTAAATTTTGGCAAATGCGGCCCCACCCCGAAGCAGCATCTACATAATATGGTGTCAGGTTAGGCAAAAACTTGCCTGCTGTGAAGCTGTGAAATCAACATTTTGTGGCCTGGACACTTTAGGTCACAACGAATCTGCTGCGGCGGGGGACTGGGGAAAGACAGATCGCTCAAGGCCTCGTGCCTGAACCGCCGACTTAGAAAACACCCCATTGATCGCCACCTAAGCGACAATCAACTGCGGGCTTTCAAGATTGTTCGCAGCCCCCTGACAGTTCCATCGAATTTTCTTGAAATGCGCACGGTTGGGCCTAAGCCTCTATGCATCGGATCGCGAGGGTGGGACTTTCGCGCGGCTTTGCCGATCTGGACTGACGCTGCAATGATAACTTGGGGGACCAACTCATGATGAAAACAATACTCGCCACCGCCGTCACCGGCCTGCTGGCCATGCCTGCTTTTGCTGGTGGTGTGACATACGCCTACCACCATCAAGGCAAGGCGCATCCAACAGGCAACGTGATCCATGTCAGCTGCTTTCGCGGCCCGTGGAAGGGCGTGATCTGGGACCGCCCCAATTCTGTCTTCGTGGATAGCCTCGTGGCCGTGGGCTACGATTTCTCGACCGCCCATGCCGTGGCCGAGCGCATCTGCCGCGACGACAAACTGGTGGGCAACCCTGCTGGCATGAAAGCGGAGATGGAGCGGATCTTTGCGGATGCGTCATCTCATCGCAAGCACAACTACTGAAACGCTCAGGGTGCGCGGCAACGCGCACCCAAGGCAGCCCTAACCTTTAGACCTGAACGGCGGCCAGAGAGTTCGTCTTCGCCTCGGTCACCCGCACGCGCTGGATGTCACCGATTGCCGCTGTGCAGTTCTCGATATGCACTGCATGAAGATATTCAGACTTGCCGAGCATCTGACCGGGCAAGCGGCCCTGCTTCTCAACCAGAACCGACACTTCGCGCCCAACCATCGATTGCTGGATCTCACGCTGGTGCTGGGTGATCAGCCCCTGCAAGCGTTGCAGGCGGTCGTCCGCGACTGCCGGATCGACCAGTGGGCGCTCTGCCGCAGGGGTGCCGGGGCGGGTGGAGTATTTGAACGAATAGGCATAGCCGTAGCGTACTTGGCGGACCAGCTCCATCGTGGCCTCGAAATCGGCATCGCTTTCCTCGGGGAAGCCGACGATGAAATCGCCTGACAGAAGGATATCAGGCCGCGCTTCGCGGATGCGTTCCAGCAGTTTCAGATAGCTTTCGGCGGTGTGGCTGCGGTTCATCCGTTTCAGGATGTGGTCGCTGCCCGATTGCACTGGCAAGTGCAGGTAAGGCATCAATTCTGGCACCTCACCATGCGCGGCAATCAGATCGTCGCCCATGTCGTTGGGGTGGCTGGTGGTGTAGCGGATGCGCTCTAGCCCGTCGACTTTGGCCAAAGCGCGGATCAGATCGGCCAGTGTCATGCCGCCGTGGTAGGCGTTTACGTTCTGACCCAGCAAGGTGACTTCACGCACGCCGCGCTCGACTAGATCACGCGCTTCTTCCAACACCTTTTCGGCAGGGCGCGAGACTTCGGCGCCCCGCGTATAGGGCACCACGCAGAAGGCGCAGAACTTGTCGCAGCCCTCTTGCACCGTGAGAAATGCCGCAGGCGCGCGTTTCGCCTTAGGGCGGCTCTTGAGGTGATCGAATTTGTCTTCTGCCGGGAAATCGGTGTCGAGCGCGCTTTGCCCACTGCGCACCTTCGCCTCCATCTCTGGCAGACGGTGATAGCTTTGCGGCCCAACGACCAGATCGACGGCAGGCTGGCGGCGCATGATCTCTGCCCCCTCGGCCTGCGCCACACAGCCCGCCACACCGATCTTCAAGTCGGGGCGCGCGTCTTTCAGCGGCTTCAGGCGGCCCAACTCGGAATAAACCTTCTCCGCCGCCTTTTCGCGAATGTGGCAGGTGTTGAGCAGGATCATATCGGCGTCGTCAGCCTTGTCGGTCGTGACATAGCCCTGACCGCCCAGGCTTTCGGCCATGCGTTCGCTGTCATAGACGTTCATCTGGCAACCATAGGTCTTGATGAACAGCTTTTTCGGTTGTGTCATGGCGGGGATCCAACTGGCTTTGGCAGTACATAGGCAGATGGCGTTGTCTAACAGCGGCAGCCGCGTCTTGCAATGCGCCCGGAATTGACCGACTTTGCCCCACGGAAATTCCAGCGGGGGCCTATGCGGTATCGCGATCTTGATCACCTTATCAAAGAGGCACGCACGGCGCTGAACGCGGGCCCCGTCGCGATGGTGCTGGTCGAGGATGATGTCGAGATCGACACGACCATTCGCCACCACCAGCAGGCCGGTTTTGACACGGTGATGGCGCTGATGCCCCCGGCGTTCGACCTGCCGCGCGATTTGCAGCAAAGCGTGCTCAGGGTCGATTACGACACCACACGCGACGGCGCGTTAGAGCAGGCGGTGAACCAGATGATCGCGGCGCTGCCGGGGCAATGGCTTTATTACTGCTACAACGCCGAATACCTTTTCCACCCCTTCAGCGAGACGCGCAATATCAAGGAATTGTTGGCTTTTCACGTTGAAGAGCGGCGCGATGCGTTGCTGGGCTATGTGGTCGACCTCTACGCGCTGGACCTCAAGCGGCACCCCAATGCGGTCTCACTTGATCAAGCGCATCTGGACCGCTCAGGCTATTACGCATCGGCGCGCAAGGACACGGAGCAGCAAGGGCACCCAAAGGAACGGCAGTTGGATTTCTTTGGCGGCCTGCGCTGGAGGTTTGAAGAACACGTCCCCCCGCAAAGCCGCAAGATTGACCGCATCCCCCTGTTTCGCGCCAAGCCGGGGCTATTGCTGCGCAGCGATCACACGTTCAATGATGAAGAATACAATACCTACGCGTGTAAGTGGCACCACAATATAACCACGGCGATTTGCTCGTTCCGCACGGCCAAAGCGCTGAAAAGCAATCCGGGCAGCCGCTATGATATACCCACTTTTCAATGGCATAACTCAGAGCCGTTTGAGTGGCATTCACGGCAGTTGATGGATCTGGGCCTGATGGAGCCGGGTCAGTGGTTTTGACAGCGCTTCGCTAAAGGCTTTGCCGCCCAAGGACCCAAAGGGCACTGCCCTCCCCCCGGGGGGAAGTTTTCTGCTGCCTCATCATACAGCATCCTAGACGATTGATGCTTCCGTCTGCCCTGCGCCCCCATTCATCGCCCTACAGGGAGGGCTACGCCCTTCGCGCATGCCTGCACCCTACCGCCCAAACATGCCCTATTCCCAAAACCGACTTGCACTCGCGCGCTATGCACCTATGACGGAAGACAGCCATCACGGGAGGGTCCGATGTCCGTCAACATGCTCGACACATTCATCAAACCGATGCACCGCGAGGGCGTCAAATTCGTGGCGATCTTTGCCGCCATCACACTGGTACTTTTTGCCATCGCAGATGTGCTGGGCTGGATCGGCGTCGGTCTGACCGTCTGGTGCTACTACTTCTTCCGCGATCCAGAGCGTGTCACCCCCGACCGGCCCGACCTGATCGTTAGCCCCGCCGACGGCATCGTCTCACTGATCGAGCCTGCGGTGCCCCCCGCCGAACTGGGCATGCCCGATGTGCCCCTGACCCGCGTGAGCGTCTTCATGAGCGTGTTCAACTGCCACATCAACCGCGCCCCCGTCGCGGGCAAGGTGCAGGCCGTGGCCTACCGCCCCGGCAAATTCTTTAATGCTTCGCTCGACAAAGCCAGCGCCGACAATGAGCGCAACAGCCTGTGCATCCGTATGGACGACGGGCGCGATCTGGCCGTGGTGCAGATTGCGGGCCTCGTGGCGCGGCGGATCGTCTGTTTCGTGAAGTCCGGCGACGGGCTGGAAACCGGCGAGCGCTTTGGCTTGATCCGCTTTGGCTCGCGTCTAGATGTCTACCTGCCCGAAGGCGTCGACCCAATGGTGCGCATCGGGCAAACCATGGTCGCCGGGGAAACCGTGCTGGCCGAGTTGAAACCGCCGGTGGCCCAGTCCACCCCCGTCTAGGATTGCTGCATGCGCCCCTCTTCTGAAAAGTCCGGCGCAGACCTTGCGCTGATCCAATTGCTGCCAAATGCGCTGACCATCACCGCGATCTGCGCGGGCCTCTCGGCGATCCGCTTTGGCGTGAATGGCAACTATGTGCTGGCGGTGCAACTGATCCTGCTGGCTTGTGTGCTGGATGGGTTAGACGGGCGGCTGGCGCGGCTTTTGCGCTCTTCCAGCCCGATGGGCGCAGAACTGGATTCGCTGGCCGACTTTTTGAACTTTGGCGTGGTGCCGCCGCTGATCCTCTACTTCTGGGCCTTGCAAGACATGGGCGGCGCGGCTTGGATTGCGGTGTTGATCTACGCGGTTTGCTGTGTGGTCAGGCTGGCCCGGTTCAATGTGAACGACAAGGCCGAAGCCGAGAAAGCCAAGAATGGCGACGCGGTCGGGGAATCCGGCTCCTACTTTACCGGCATCCCCTCGCCCGCAGGGGCCCTGCTGGTGCTGTTGCCGATGACGCTGTCCTTTGCTTTCCACAACCGGCCCATTCTGCCGGACTGGATCATTGCGCTGCATATGGTGCTGATCGGCTTTCTGATGATCAGCCGCATCCCCACATGGTCATTTAAAACCACCAAGATTTCGCGCCGCCATGTGAAATACCTGCTCGTCGGTGTGGCAATTTTTGCCGCAGCACTGGCGACCTATGCGTGGACCACATTGGTCGCAGTTTGCGTGGCCTATATCGGCATGGTGATCTGGGGCCTGCTGCGCGGCAAAAAAACCAAATAAAACCAAAAGGAATTAAGATGGATATCAAGGCGGTCGAGACTTCTTATGCCCGCTGGGCGCCGATCTACGACAAGACCTTTGGCGCGCTGACCAGCGGTGGCCGTCGCCATGTGGTCGCCCATATCAACAAGGGCGACGGCACAGTGCTCGAAGTCGGCGTTGGCACCGGATTATCGCTGCCGCATTACGCGCCACATCTTTCAGTCACAGGTATGGATTTCAGCGATGAGATGCTCGCCAAAGCCCGCGAGCGCGTCGCGCGCGAAGGGCTGACGCATGTAGCCGGCCTGCGCCAGATGGATGCCCGCGACCTTGATTTTCCCGACGCCAGTTTCGACACCGTCGCCGCCATGCATGTGCTGTCGGTCGTGCCCGAACCTGAGCGCGTGATGGAGGAGATCGCCCGCGTGCTCAAACCTGGCGGTCAGGTGGTCATCGCCAACCATTTTATGCGCACCACCGGCGTTTTGGGTTTTCTTGAAAAAGTGTCCGCGCCCTTCGCCAATACGCTGGGCTGGCACTCGGATTTCGAGATGGAAACCGTGCTGCAACAAGATGCGCTGCAAGTCGAAGACGAACGCGCCCTGCCGCCAATGGGCATGATGACGTTTCTGGTGTTGCGCAAACGCGGCTAAGCCGCCCCTGTGGCAGGGCGCATCGCCCCGCCGCTCAGGACTTCCGGCGCAGGCGGATCACCACATCAACCGAGGCGATCTCGGCCCCCTCAGGCGCATCGGGAAGCTGGGCAATCACCAACTGCTCTGACGGCGCGTCTGTCAGCTTGCTGTCGTCTTCCCAAAAGAAATGCGGGTGGTCGTGGGTGTTGGTGTCGAAATAGCTTTTGGAGCCATCAACGGTCACTTCCTGCAACAATCCAGCATCACAGAACGCCCGCAGGGTGTTGTAGACCGTTGCCAGCGACACGGCTTCGCCCTGCCCTTTGGCTGCCTCAAACAGGCTTTCGGCGGTGACGTGACGGTCTTGTCCATCGCCCACCAGCAGGCTTGCCAGCGTAACACGTTGGCGTGTGGGGCGTAGTCCGGCCTGCGCCAACCAGCGCGTCCCGACCTCTTGTTCCTGTTCGGACATCAATTTCCTGCCTTTCATGGTCATATAAAGGATGAAATCCCCGGTTTTCAATTGAAAACCTCGCGCCAATCGTCGCAGCTGCGCGCGCGCGGCCCTTGCAGCATGCTGGAGCGCGATGCTAAACGGGACCCAAGTGATAACAGACCAGCAGGAGAGCCGCAGTATGGCCGACTACCCCACGAGTTTCGACAAGGAAGATCTGCTGAAATGCGCCCGCGGCGAACTTTTCGGCCCCGGTAACGCGCAGCTTCCTGCCCCGCCGATGCTCATGATGGACCGGATCACCGATGTATCCGCCGATGGCGGCGCCCATGGCAAAGGCCATATCACCGCCGAATTCGACATCACCCCGGACCTGTGGTTCTTCGAATGCCACTTCCCCGGTAACCCGATCATGCCCGGCTGTCTGGGCCTAGACGGTCTGTGGCAGTTGACCGGTTTCAACCTCGGCTGGCGCGGCTGGCAGGGGCGTGGCTATGCGCTTGGCGTGGGCGAAGTGAAGCTGACCGGCATGGTCCGGCCTGAGCGTAAGATGCTGACCTATAAGATTGATTTCACCAAAGCGATCCAAACACGCCGTCTGACCATGGGTGTGGCCGACGGCATCGTCGAAGCCGATGGTGAAGTGATCTATCAGGTGAAAGACATGAAAGTCGCGCTGAGCGAGAGCTGAGCCGACAACGCCCAGCGAATACGAAAAAGGGGGCCGCGTGGCCCCCTTTTGTGTCTCTAGCATACCCTTAGAGGGTCTGCATTTCCTGTACCTTACCATCATGGCGACCAGTCACCGCCGCCTCGGCCAACACGGCGGCCACATCACCGCGGCGCGCTTGACCCTGCTGATCGACACTATCGCCCAAGTTCACCGCGTTGGTCTTGGGGTCATCGGTCAGCGCCACGGGGCGTAAAATGGAATAGGTCAGCCCTGAGTTGATCAGATGTTGATCCGCTGCCTGCTTCGCTTTGAGGTAATGGGTCATTTCCGTATCTTCGGGCGGGTTGTCAGCCCCGACCGAGCTTAGCATCACGAAACGGTCCACATTAGCTGTACGGGCCAAATCAATCAGATGCTGCGCGCCTTTTCGATCAACCTTCTCGGTCATCTCAGGGCCGGTGTTACCACCCGAGCCTGCAGCAAAGACGACGACATCCACATCATCACAGATGCCTGCCCGCAGTTTCGTCAAATCCCCTTCGCGCTGTGCTGTGCATTCGGGCAGAACAGAAGTGTCAGACCCTTTGCGCACCAGCGCGATCGGCTCCGCCCCTCGATCTTTCAATTCACTTACGAGCAAACGCCCGGTTTTGCCGGTCGCACCGGCAACGAGTACCTTAAGTGTCATATGGAACCTCTTGAATTTTCGTTGATACCACAGCGGGCAACTGGAGAGCCGCCCGCCTCTAATCTGCGAGTGCTGCTTAGGACGGCAGGAAAATCGCCTTGGCGTTGACAAACTCGCTCATGCCAAAGCCGCCATGTTCGCGGCCATAACCTGAGTTCTTGACCCCGCCGAAGGGCATATTCGGATCCGCCAAACCAAAACCATTGATCCGGATCATCCCGGTGTCAAACTCGGCCCGAGCCAGTTCAAGCGCGCGGTCTTCGTCTTGCGAGAAGATACCGCCGCCAAGGCCATAGCGGCTGTCATTGGCAATGCGCATCGCGTCTTCGTCATCCTTGGCGCGGATCACCGAGGCGACAGGGCCGAAGATTTCATCGTCATAGGCGGGCGAGCCGGGCTTCACATTGCCCAGAACGGTCGAGGGATAGTAAGCCCCCGTGCGGTCAGGCACTTCGCCCCCGCAGAGCAGTTCGCACCCATTCTCGACGCTTTCCTTAACCTGATCGCGCACCGTCTCGAACTGTTCTTGGCTCGACAGCGGGCCAAGGCCGGTGCTTTTGTCCATCGGGTCGCCCATCTCGATCGATTTCATTTGCTCAACAAAGGCGCTCACGAAGGCGTCGTAATTCTTGTCGGTCACGATAAAGCGCTTTGCCGAGATACAGGTCTGGCCATTGTTGTAGATCCGGCCGGCGACAGAGAACTTCACTGCCGTCTCGATGTCTGCATCATCCAGCACGATGAAAGCATCGTTCGAACCCAGCTCCAAAACCGATTTCTTGAGGTGCTTTGCCGCCAGCGACCCGATGTGGCTGCCCGCTTTGTCGGACCCGGTCATGGTCACGCCACGCACCAGGTCATGGGCGATCAGCTTGTCGCTGGTGTCATGGTCAATAATGACGACGTTAAACAGGTCTTTCGGCAGCCCGGCTTCTTCACAGATCTCCTTGAGACGCAGCGCGCTGCCGGTACAAATTTGGGCGTGTTTTAGGACGTTCCCGTTGCCTGCCATCAGGTTTGCCGCCAGAACGCGGACCGGCTGGTAAAAGGGGAAGTTCCACGGCTGGACTGAATAGATCACGCCGATCGGCTGATAGGTCACCACGCCGTTTTTCTTGCCGTCCATCAACTCGCGGGTCTCGTCTTTGAGTTTTTCCGGGCCCGCGTCGGCGGTCCAGTCAAAGATCGCGGCGCAGAGGTCGACTTCGTCAAGACTGTCGTTGTACAGTTTACCAACCTCGCGGGTCATCAACTCGGCCAGTTCCTCTTTGTTGTCGCGCAGTTTTTCGGCGATCTTTTTCAGATAGGGCGCGCGTTCTGCATGGGTGAACTTGCGCCACTTTTTAAAAGCTTCATGCGTGGCCTCGACCGCTTGGGTCGCCTCGGCTTCGGACATCACGGTGTAGGTGTTCAGGACTTCTTCGGTGGCGGGGTTTATCGTTTTGATCTCGGGCATTCTGTTCTCCTCTATGTCTTGCTTGGCCAACACCGCCTGCCCGCCGCGCGTTCCATCACAGAACCTTGACCGACAACTTCCGCCCGCGGCCAAATGGCAAACCGCTTGCGCCGTCCCGCCGTGCTGTCATACACCGGGGCTGATAAAACAAAGGAGTGCTGCCCATGCGCCGCGTCGTCGTCACAGGGTTGGGAATTGTCTCATCCATCGGAAATAACGCCGAAGAAGTGCTTGCCGCGCTGAAGGACGGCACCTCCGGGATCGAAGCCAGCCCGGAGATGGCCGAACACGGGTTCCGCAGCCGCGTGGCCGGAACGCTTAAGATCAATCTGGCCGACCACATCGACAAGCGCACACTGCGCTTCATGGGGCCGGGCGCAGGCTATGCCTATGTCGCGATGGATCAGGCGATCAAGGATGCCGGGCTGAGTGAAGATCAGATCAGCAACCCGCGCACCGGTCTGGTGGCAGGCTCCGGCGGGCCGTCGACCTCCGCCATGTTCGCCGCGCATAACATCGTCAAAGACACAGGCGCCACCAAGCGCATCGGGCCCTTTGCCGTGCCGAAATGCATGTCTTCGACCGTCAGCGCGAACCTGTCGACCGCTTTCAAGATCAAGGGCATCAACTATTCGATCACCTCAGCCTGCTCCACCTCGCTGCATTGCATCGGCAACGCGGCTGAGCAGATCATGCTGGGCAAGCAAGACGTGATGTTTGCCGGTGGTGGTGAGGAGTTGGACTGGACGCTGTCGTGCCTCTTTGACGCGATGGGCGCGATGTCGTCCAAGTACAACGACGCCCCCGAAACAGCGAGCCGCGCCTTTGATGCGGACCGCGATGGTTTCGTAATTTCAGGCGGCGGCGGGATGCTGGTGCTGGAAGACCTCGACCACGCGCTGGCGCGCGGTGCAAAAATCTATGCCGAGGTGACGGGCTATGCCGCCACCAGCGATGGGCACGACATGGTGGCCCCTTCCGGTGAAGGCGGCGAGCGCGCGATGCGTCTGGCGCTTGAGACCCTGCCCGAAGGCCGCAAGGTGGGCTATATCAATGCCCATGGCACCTCGACCCCCGTCGGCGACGTGGGCGAGATCGAAGCGGTCCGCCGCGTCTTCGGTCAGGGCAGCACGCCTCCGGTCAGCTCGACCAAATCCATGACTGGCCACGCCCAAGGCGCCGCCGGTGCGCTGGAGGCGATCTTTAGCCTGCTGATGCTGGACAATGATTTCATTGCTCGGTCGATCAATGTGCAAAATCTCGACCCGGCGCTTGATCCGTCGGAAATCGCGCTGGAGCGGGTCGACAATGCGGGGCTCGATTCCGTGATGACCAACTCTTTCGGGTTTGGTGGCACCAATGGGTCGATGATCCTGTCAAAGTATAAGGGCTGAGGGCGCGTTATGTCAGGATTGCTTGCAGGAAAACGCGGCCTCATCATGGGTGTGGCCAATGAACGCTCCATCGCTTGGGGCATCGCCAAAGCGATGGCCGAGGCAGGGGCCGAACTGGCCTTCACCTATCAGGGCGAGGCCTTTGGCAAGCGTCTTGAGCCGCTGGCGCAGAGTGTCGGGTCCGACTTCATGGTCGACGTCGATGTGACCGACGATGCGTCGCTTGACCGGGCGTTTGAGGAATTGGGCGCGCGTTGGCCGACGATTGACTTCGTCGTGCATGCCATTGCTTTCTCGGACAAGTCCGAGTTGACGGGGCGGTTTTTGAACACCAGCCGGGCGAACTTCAAAAACTCGATGGATATCTCGGCCTATTCCTTCATCGACGTTGCGCGCCGCGCGCATCCGCTGATGGTTGAGAACGGCGGCACGCTGTTGACGCTGACCTACATGGGCTCGAACCGGGTCACGCCGAACTACAACGTGATGGGTGTGGCCAAGGCGGCGCTGGAGAGTGCGACGCGCTATCTGGCGAATGATTTGGGGCCGGAGGGGATCCGTGTGAACGCGATCTCGCCGGGGCCGATGAAGACGCTGGCGGGGGCCGCGATTGGTGGTGCGCGCAAGACCTATAAGCACACGGATCAGAACGCACCGTTGCGGTCGAATGCCACGTTGGAGGCTGTTGGTGGGACGGCGGTTTATCTGGCGTCTGATGCAGGCGCTTGCACGACGGGTGAGATTGTCCGCGTCGACGGGGGTTTCCATGTGCTGGGGATGCCGCAGGCGGAGAACCTGTAAGGGTTTAACTACCTCAGCCCGGAATTAAGCCGCAGGCGCCGGGCCATCGCCTGCCCGTCCCCACGGGGAGGCGATTTGGTGAGGCTGGGCGCGCCTTTTCGGGGGTGCGCTAAAGCCTCACCATAAAGTGGGACGGATGAACGCTGTAATCGCCACCCCACGGGCAGGCGCTGGCCCTCGGTCTCTACCGCAGCGCATCCGTCTGCCAGAGCCATATCTTCATCCCACCATGGGCAATCGCAGGCCCCTGCGGTTTCCAAGGCAGCCCGGTCGCCCGCGCCAAGGGCGGCTCTGACGTCACCAGCCCCACGCGCCACCCTCGGAACCGCGACTTCAGCGTCTCACCCAAAGTCCCATAAAGCGGATAGAGCAGCTTCTTATTCCCGATCCGCCCCCCATAAGGCGGGTTCACGATCACCAGCCCCGGCGGACCCTCTGGCGGCTGCACCTCCCCTGCCCCATGGCAGGCGAAATGGCACCACTCCCCCACACCCGCGCGCTCGGCATTGGCCGTGCTCATGCGGATTGCGCCCGCGTCCCGGTCCGAGCCGTAGAACCGCGCGGAAGGCACCGAAACATCCCCGCCGCTGCGCTTCTCTTCCCAAGCCCCGGCATCAAAACTCGCCAAGTCCTCAAAAGCAAAACGCCGAGAGCGCCCCGGCTTCACCCCCGCCGCGATCTCTGCTGCTTCGATCAGGAACGTCCCCGAGCCGCACATCGGATCAACCACCGGCTCACCCGGCGTATACCCACAGGACCGCAGCATCAGCGCCGCCATATTCTCGCGCATTGGCGCCTTGCCCACCGCCTCCTTATGGCCGCGCTTGTGCAGCGCCTCCCCGGAGGTATCGATGCTGAACTGCACTTGGTTGTCGTCAATGCGCACCTTCAGCACCATCGCAGCATCAGCACTGACAGTGATCCCGTGGCTCTCGCGCAATGCCGTCTCGACCCGCTGCTGCGCGGCCCCGGCGTGGTAGATCTTCGACGCCTTCGTCGTCACCTGCACCTTCACCGGCACGTCTGACCGCAGCACATCGCCAAAGGGAAACTTGCGACAACGTTTATCCAACTGTGCCAGATGGAAGGCCATAAAGCCGCCGATCCGCGCCAGAACCCGGCCCGCGCCGCGCAGTTCCAGATTGGCGCGCCAGACCTCGGGCCAACCGCCCTGAACGGTCACGCCACCGGGCTGCGCCTGTGCGTCGGCAAAGCCTTTTTCCTGCGCCTCGGCGCAGAGCAAATCCTCAAGCCCGGGCGGGCAGACAAGGAAAATCTCAAATGTATCTTGCGTATCCATGGCCCCTGCATAAGCGCCTGCGCGGCATGGTGCGAGGGGAAAAGACGCAAGCCGCGCCTTGTCGGGTCACCGGGGGGGATTGCCCCCCGGTAGCCATTGTCAGGCCGCTTAAGCGATCTTGACCAATTCGATGTCGAACTGCAGGTCTTTGCCCGCAAGCGGGTGGTTCGCGTCGAGTGTAACGGTGGTTTCGTCCACTTCCACTACGGTCACGGGCAGCGCCTGACCTTCGGGTGTCTGCATCTGCAGCTGCGTGCCGGGATCAAGCGGGATATCCGCTGGGATACCTTCGCGCGGCACCGACTGGCGCATCTCAGGGTTCACCGGGCCGTAGGCTTCTTCGCTGGGCACTTGAACGACCTTCTTGTCGCCCTCAGCCATGCCGGGCAGCGCGCTGTCGAGACCGGGAATGATCTGGCCCGACCCTACGACGAACTCAAGCGGGTCGCGCCCCTCAGAGCTGTCAAAAGTGGTGCCGTCCTGCAGGGTGCCGGTATAGTGAATCTGTACTGTGTCGCCGGATTTGACCTCAGCCATTGTTGTCTCCAATTTGTCAGGGGAAAAGGGAAGGAGGCCGCGTATCTGCACGGGTGCTCCAAATTCCGCGACAGCATGAAGATTGTGGCCCCGAGAGTAAACCCCCAGTCCCGGCCGATGGGGGAATTCGCCCCTTTTCGCCGCTTCGCCCGCATGCCACTCTGCCGCGACATATGAGGGAGAGCCAGCCAGATGCCCATTACCACCTGTGTTTTCGACGCCTATGGAACCCTGTTCGACGTGGCCGCCGCCGCCCGGGAGGCAGCCAAAGAGCCTGCCTTTGCCGCCATCGCCGACACTTGGCCGCAGCTGGCGGAACACTGGCGCCTCAAGCAGTTGCAATATTCATGGCTGCGCGCCGTAACCGGGGCGCATGACGATTTCTGGCAGGTGACCCAAGACGGGTTGGATTGGTCGCTTGAGAAAATGGGCGTCGCGGGTGACCCAGCCCTGCGCGAGCGCCTGCTGGCCCTTTACTGGGAGCTTCAGGCCTTTGCCGAAGTCCCCGCCATGCTGCGCGTCCTGAAAGACGGCGGCATGAATACTGCGATTCTGTCGAATGGCTCGCCTGCGATGTTGGACGGCGCGGTGCAATCGGCGGGAATCAGTGACCTGCTTGACGTGTCGCTGTCGGTCGAAAGCGTGGGCGTCTTCAAACCGCATGCGTCGGTCTATGATCTTGTGGGGCAGCACTACGGCTGCGCCAAGGAAGAGGTGCTGTTCGTCTCCTCCAACGGCTGGGATGCAGCAGCGGCTACGGGCTATGGCTTCACCACCGCATGGGTGAACCGGGGCGGCGATCCGGTGGACCGGCTGCCTTGGACACCGGCGCATCAGTTACGTGAACTCAGCGGTATCCCTGCATTGGCCGGCCTCTGATGGCGCGTTTTACCACCTCCGACGGGCTGTCGCTGCATTACACGGATGAGGGCGACGGGCTGCCAATCCTTTGCCTCGCGGGCCTTACCCGCACCGGCGCGGATTTCGATTATCTGGCCCCGCATTTGCCGGGCCATCGCCTGATCCGCATGGATTACCGAGGCCGTGGCCGGTCGGACTTCGACAAGAACTGGAAGAACTATAGCCTGCCGGTGGAATGCCGCGACGTGCTGGAACTGCTGGCGCATCTGGGATTGGAACGGGTCGCCGTCATCGGCACCTCGCGCGGCGGGCTAAACGCTATGGGGCTGGCGATGGTGGCGCATGATCACCTGCTGGGCGTAGCGCTGAATGACGTGGGCCCCGAGCTTGACGCCAAGGGCATCGAGTTCATCATGGGCTATCTGGGCCGCAACCCCGCCGCCAAGACCTATGAAGAGGCCGCCGCCGCCATGGCGCGCGCCTTTCCTGAATTTCACGATGTGCCGGAAAGCCGTTGGATGGAAGAGGTGCATCGCCACTACACGGCCACCGAGGACGGGCTGAAAATCACCTATGACCCTCACCTGCGCGATGCTGTTGCCACGGCGGGCCAGCCCACGCCTGACCTATGGCCGTTTTTCGAGGCGCTCCAAGGCATGCCGCTGGCTGCGATCCGGGGGGCCAGTTCCACCTTACTTAGCCACAAGACGCTTCTGCAAATGCAAGAGAAACGACCCGATATGATCGTGGCCGAAGTGCCGGGCCGTGGCCATGTGCCATTTCTCGACGAACCCGAAGCGCTGGCCGCGCTGCACGAATGGATAGGACAACTGCAATGAACATCGACATGATCCGCGCCTCTGCCGCCCGTGCGGAAGGCCATGTGCGCCGCACGCCCCTGCTGAACTCGCATTTTCTGGACGAGATCGCGGGCCGTCGGGTTTGGGTCAAACCGGAATGTCTACAACATACTGGCAGCTTCAAGTTTCGCGGCGCGTGGTCAGCACTTTCGGCACTGAACCCAGAGGCGCGCGCCAAGGGTGTCATCGCCTATTCCAGCGGCAACCACGCACAGGGCGTCGCACTTGCGTCCAAAATGCATGGCGCACCCGCCGTAATCATCATGCCAAAAGACAGCCCGCGCCTGAAAATCGCCAACACCCGCGCCTATGGGGCCGAGGTTGTGCTCTATGACCGTGCGGGGGAAAGCCGCGAAGAGATCGGCGCGAAATTGGCCGAAGAACGCGGCCTCACGCTGATCAAACCCTATGACGAGCCGCAGGTTATCGCGGGCCAAGGCACCACGGGGCTGGAGATCGCCCAGCAGGCAGCCGAGGCCGGGATTAAGTCTGCCGATGTGATCGTTTGCTGCGGCGGTGGCGGCCTGACCTCCGGCATCGCGCTGGCGCTGGAGGCCGAGGCCCCCTCTCTTCGTGCGCGCCCGGCAGAGCCTGAAGGCTTCGACGATGCGACCCGGTCGCTGCTGCAGGGGCAGATCGTGGGTAACGACCGCCCCCTCGGGTCAATCTGCGATGCCATTGTGACGCCCCAGCCGGGGGATCTGACCTTTCCGATCATGCAGCGGCTCGCCGGTCCCGGTCTGGTGGTGAGCGACGACGAGGCTTTGCAAGCGATGGGCCATGCCTTCAACCGGTTGAAACTGGTGGCTGAACCGGGTGGCGCGGTGGCGCTGGCTGCGGCGTTGTTTCGCGGCGATGAGATCGAAGGTGATGATGTGATCGTGACCATTTCCGGCGGCAACGTGGATTCGGACATGTTCGCCCGCGCGCTGCAGACGTTGGGGTAAAGACAAGGGTAGCGCCGACCCGCGGGGTGGTGCTGAAAGCGCCGCCCCATGGGGGCGGGTCATGCCGGAGGCATGCCTTTGGCATGGCGCTGCCCAGTGTACCACCGGGCGGGGCATTTCTAGATTGCCCGTATCTTTGACCTTCCGCGTTCGCGCGATATGCTAGCCACCACCGCCACTCGCAGGAGACCACCCATGCAAATATTCGACACAGGCGAGGTGCAACTCCACTACCGCGTCGACGGCCCCGATGATGGCGCGCCCGTGGTCTTTGCCAATTCGCTCGGCACCGACATGCGCCTGTGGGATCCGATCCTGTCGCTGCTCGCCCCCGGCCTGCGCATCATCCGCTTTGACAAACGCGGCCACGGTCTGTCGTCCTGCCCGCCTGCGCCCTATTCTATGGGGTCGCTGATCACCGATACCGAGCGTTTGCTCGACCATCTGAACGTCCGCGACTGCGTCTTCGTCGGCCTATCGATTGGCGGCATGATCGCGCAGGGACTGGCGGTCAAACGCCTCGACATGATCCGCGCGCTGGTGCTCAGCAACACCGCCACCAAGATCGGCAACCGCGACATCTGGGCCGAGCGGATCGCGGCGGTGGAACAGGGCGGTATCGAGAGCCTTGCCGATGCGGTGATGGAGCGCTGGTTCTCTGCCCAATTCCGCGCCACGCCGGAACTGGCGCTGTGGCGTAATATGCTGGTCCGTCAGCCGGACGCGGGCTATGCGGGCTGTTCGGCGGCGATCTCACACAGTGACTTCATGACCCCGACCTCTGGCCTGCGCCTGCCCGCGCTTGGCATCGCCGGGACCGAGGACGGCTCCACCCCGCCCGATCTGGTGCGCGAGATGATGGACCTGATCCCGGCATCGAAGTTTAAACTGATCCGCCGCGCAGGACACCTGCCTTGCGTCGAGCAGCCCCAAGAATACGCCGAGACGCTGAACGAATTCCTCGTCAGTGTCGGGCATATCTCCAAGGCGCGGGGCTAAAAGTGGCCGCCAGCGTTTTCGACAGCTCCCCTTGCGCCCGCTCCTTTGACTGCGGCGCGGCTGGGCGGCGGCTCACAGACAGTGCCGCAATGCGTGCCATCCTGCTGGTCACAGGGGCGCTGGCCAAGGTCCAAGGCGTGATCCCCGAACTCAGCGCCCCCGCCATCCACCGCGCTAGTCTTGAGAACCGCATCGAGCCCAAAGCGCGGGCCAAGGCCACGAGCCATAACGGCGTCAGCGTGCCTGCCCTGATCGACCGGTTTCGCGCCGAGTTGCAGGCCCCCAAACCCGCGCAATACGTCCCTTGGGGCGCGACCTCGCAGTACACCATCGACACAGCGCTGGTGCCGCACCTACGCCAAGCCCCCGCCGATGCCCTTGCCTTTGCCACCCGCGCGGACCACATCTAACCGGATGCCGCTGCCGCTGATCTTTATTCTTCTGACCGTGATGATCGATGCCATGGGCGTTGGTCTGATCCTGCCGGTGATGCCTGACCTGATCCGCGAAGTGCGGGGCGGCGGGCTGAGCGATGCAGCACTCTGGGGTGGTGTGCTGGCGACGGGCTTTGCCGCGATGCAGTTCCTATTCGGCCCTGTTTTGGGCGGGCTTTCCGACCGCTTTGGCCGCCGCCCGGTGTTGCTGCTGGCGCTGGTGGTAATGACTTTGGACTATGGCGTCATGGCGCTGGCGGGCAGCATCTGGCTGCTGTTGATCGGGCGGCTGGTGGGCGGTGTTACGGCGGCGACCCATGCCACCGCCTCGGCGTATATGGCCGATATTTCTTCCACACAGGACCGCGCCGCACGGTTTGGGCTGATCGGTGCGGCCTTTGGTGCAGGCTTTGTTCTGGGGCCGTTGATGGGCGGTATCTTGGGCGAATATGGCACCCGCGCACCCTTTTGGGCGGCGGCGGTGCTGGCGGCGGGCAATGCTGCGCTTGGCTGGGCAGTGCTGCGTGAGACCCTACCCCAAACGCAACGTCGCGCGTTCGACTGGCGGCGCGCCAACCCGCTGGGCGCATTGCGCGCCCTTGGTCGCCTGCCGGGCATTGGCCGGATGCTGTTTGTCTATTTCATCTATCATGTGGGTTTTGCCGCCTACCCGGCGGTCTGGGCCTATTTCGGAGTGGAGCGGTTTGGCTGGTCACCGACGATGATCGGCCTGTCGCTGGGTCTGTTCGGGGTGCAGATGGCGCTGGTCCAAGGCGCGCTGATCGGCCCGGTGACCCGCCGCCTTGGCGCGCGCAGGACGGTCATCTTGGGTCATGTCTTTGCTCTTGCGGCCTTTGCGGCGCTGACCCTGCTGACCTCGGGCACTTGGGCGCTGATCATGACCCCACTTGCAGCCCTAGCGGGCGTCATCCCTCCCGCACTCCAAGGCATCATGTCGGCCCGCGTCAGCGCAGATGCGCAGGGCGAGCTTCACGGCGCGCTCAGTTCCTCAACCGCGCTTGCAATGATCCTCTCCCCCCTGACGATGACAGCGGTCTTTGCCTATTTCACCGCGTCTGAGGCGCCGCTCTATCTGCCAGGCGCGCCCTTCTTACTCGCGCTCGTTCTGACCCTCGGCGGGCTGGTGATCTTTGCCAGCCGCCCTACCCCTACGTCACAGGCCGATTCACGCGCGTCCTAAGCCATTCCCAGTCTTGCACCGCGCGTCCATCCGGGCCACGCTGAGCCAAATTGAGATAAAGGGACAGGCCATTGCAAACCATAAAAGCCGCCGTCTGCCACGCCTTTGACAGCCCGCTGAGCGTCGAAGACGTATTGCTCCGCGCGCCGGTGTCGAGCGAAGTCGAAGTCACCCTCGACGCCGTGGCGATCTGCCATTCGGACATTTCTTTTGCGGATGGCGCTTGGGGTGGCAGCTTGCCCGCCGTCTATGGCCATGAGGCCGCAGGCCGCGTCAGCGCCGTGGGGCCAAACGTACAAGGGCTGGCCGAAGGCGATAGCGTGGTGGTGACCTTAATCCGCGCCTGCGGCAGCTGCCCCAGCTGCGCCTCGGGCCAGCCAACTATCTGCGAAACCCCACAGGATCCCGAAGGTCCGTTGCAAACCGCCGATGGCGGGCCTTTGCATCAGGCCATGGCGACCGGCGGCTTTGCCGAGAAGGTCGTCGTGGACCGCTCACAGGTCGTTAAAATCTCGCATGACATCCCCAAAGAGGCCGCTTGCCTGATCGCCTGCGGTGTCATCACCGGGGTCGGCGCGGTGGTCAACGCGGCGGAGCTGCGCGCTGGCCAAGACGTGGTGGTGATTGGCGCGGGCGGCGTTGGGTTAAACGCGATCCAAGGCGCGCGTATCGCCGGGGCGCGGCGGATCGTGGCGGTCGACATGACCGAAGAAAAGCTTGCCATCGCGCGAGAATTTGGTGCCACCGACACCGTGCTGGCCACCGATGCCAAACCGTGGCGCGCGGCGGTCAAGGCCATGGGACGCGGGGCGGATGCCGTGATCGTCACCGTCGGCGCGATCCCCGCTTATGAGACTGCCACGCGCTATCTCGCCGCTGGGGGACGGGTGATCATGGTCGGCATGCCCCACAGCGGGGCGCGTGCCAGCTATGAGCCGGTGATCCTAGCCGCAATGGGCCAAGGGATGGTCGGCTCGAAAATGGGTGATGTGGTGATCCAGCGCGATATTCCGTGGATGGTCGACCTCTACCTACAGGGCCGCTTGCAACTCGACAGCCTCATCTCAGGGCGCTGGCGATTGGATCAGATCAACGAGGCGATTGCCGATACCAAAACCGGTGCCGCGCGGCGCAATGTAATCCTGTTCAATCAACCCGACTGACTTAGCTCTCCGGCAGATCGCCGATCAGGATCGCGCGAAAATCATTCACATTGGTCCCCGTGGGGCCGGTGTGAAACAGCGCGTCAATCGCCGCAAACGCGCCGTAAGCATCGTTGCGCTGTAGCGCGCCGCGCGGATCCACGCCTGCCGCACGCATTGCGCGCGTCGTGCCGCCGTCGACAAAGGCCCCGGCATTTTCCTCTGACCCATCGATACCATCTGTATCTGCAGCCAAGGCGGCAATCTCCGCCTGCCCCTCTAAGCCAAGCGCCAAGGAAAGGGCGAACTCACTGTTGCGCCCGCCGCGGCCCTTGTGGCGCAGGGTGACTGTCGCCTCTCCGCCCGAAAGCAGGACCAAAGGCGCGCGATGCGGGAAACCGCTTTGGGCGGCCTGTCGGGCCAAAGCCGCATGAACCAACGCCACATCCCGCGCCTCGCCTTCGATCGCGTCAGACAAAACCCAAGCGTTCACCCCCCGCGCACGTGCGGCTTCGGCGGCGGCGGCGAGCGACTGACCGGCAGAGGCGATGACATCTGTGCGCGTGTTGCTTGGCGCGTCCAACGATGGCCGCTGCGCCGCGTCCTTCAGAAACGTCATGCAGTGCTGTGGCAACTCCAACCCCCGCGCGGCCACCTCCTCCAACACATCCCCCGCGCTGCGCCGTCCCGGCACGGTGGGACCAGAGGCAACAGCGCCCGGATCATCTCCCGGCACATCCGACACGATAAGGCTCACCACCTGCGCCGGATAGGCCAATTCCGCCAGCCGCCCGCCGTTCACGGTGCTAAACTGTTTGCGAATGTCATTCATGACTGAGATCGGTGCCCCTGAGGCCAAGAGCGCGCTGTTCAACGCCTGCAAATCCTCCAGCGTCAATCCCTCGGGCGGCGCGGGCAACAGCGAAGACCCACCGCCGCAGATCAGCGCGATCACCTGATCCTCTGGCCCCAAGCCCTGCAAAGCACCTTGCAGAGCACGCGCAGCCTCTACCCCGGCCTGATCGGGCACCGGATGGGCGGCCTCCAAAACCTGAATGCGCTGACACGAGGCGCCGTAGCCATAGCGCGTTACCACCACGCCTTCATAGGGATGCGGCCAAAGCGCTTCGAACGCTTGCGCCAATTGCGCCGCCCCCTTGCCCGCGCCGATCACCACTGTGCGCCCCTTGGGCGGCAGCGGGAGTATGTCCTTCAAGATCAAACGCGGGTCAGCCGCGGCAACGGCAGTGTGAAACAGCTCTGCCAAGAACTGGCGTTTCGGGCTATTGAGGTTGGACATAGGGCAAGCACACTCCGACGGCTGCGGCAATCTTGGCGGTGTGCGGCCTGCTGTCAATCCGGCAGAGGGTGATCGCGATCCGCAAAGAGACAGTTGCGCGCGCCCAGCAGACCAAAATCCGGGTCATGGCACAGGCCAAGTGGCAGCGCTTCGCGCCATCTGCTGTGCCGCCCGCCTGCGTTGAACGCCGCGAGAAAGGCCGCGTCAAATATCCATGCATTCTGCTGTGCCACGCCGCCCGTCAAAAAGACCCCGCCCCGCGCGCCTATAACCAAACCCAGATCCCCCGCAACACCCGCCAGATAGCGCGCCATCAATCCCACTGCGCGGCACGCGTTGGCATCCTCTCCGGTCTTGGCCGCCGCGAAAATTGCCGCTGCCCCGCCCAACGTCGCCGCTTCGCCGCGCGCCTGAGAAATAGCGCGATACCAATAGGGCATACCGGTGCCTGAAAGGATCGCTTCGGCCTCGACCGCCATAGTGTCGCCCATCTGCACCTCAGGCCAAAGCGCGATCAGCGCCTCGAAATAGGCCACTTCCTCGGCGCTATGCGGGGTGAGCCGCACATGCCCCCCCTCGCCCGGCACTGCCACTGGCCGCGCGCCTTGCCATACCAAAGCCCCGACGCCCAAGCCCGTTCCCGGCCCGATGATCACCCGCGGGCCCGGCTGCGAGGCTGGACCGCCTTGTAGATAGGTGACTTTCTCCGGGTCCAATGTGGCCAGTGACCATGCCGCCGCTTCAAAATCGTTAAGCAGCATCACTTTGGCCGGCGCGATCTTACAAGCCTTCGCCAGATCACCGCGCGAGATTGTGCGATTGGCATTGGTCATACGGACCCGGCCATCGACAACGACACCGGCCACCGCAACTGCGACCCCCTCAGGCGCGCTGCTCATCTTTGCACAGAAGTCGGCGCAGACCTCAGGCAGCGCTGTCCGACCGTCAGTGGCATGCTCGCTTCGGCTTATGACTGCGCCTGCCGCATCGACCGCTGCCAGCCGCAGGTTCGTGCCGCCGATGTCCCCTACGAGAAACCACATATGTCTGCCCCGATGCCCTGAATGCTGATGCAAGATGGCCCACCCGCACGGCAAAGGTCAAACAGCAAAAAACCCGGAAGCTTCTGGCTTCCGGGTCTAACTTTTAATCAGGCCGAGGTGCTATCAATCAGGTACTGTCAATCAGGTGCGACGGGCACGGTTGTGGTACTGTCGCCCTCGATTGCCGTGCCGTCATCGACAATCACTTCTTCTTCGGTGCCCGGCGCGGTCGCGACTTCTTCGCCAGTCCAAAACACAATGATCCCGATGCCAAAGATCACGACAATCGCCATACCGATTAGCGGCCATTTATGACGGCTTTCCTGCTTGTTCAGATTTGTGTCTGGTGGACTCATGATCCGCTCCCTTTCGCTTAATTCGACCTGCGCCGCGAAATATGCGTCGCGCGACCTTGTTACAGGACGAACCCGGCAGACCATGCCAAAGTTCCCAGAGGCTGGAAGGTTTCCGAGGCGCGCCGTAAATTCCACAATGGCATGTCGAAATCTGACTACAATTTATCACGTTGCCGGCGCCGCCCGCCCATCACAGCAAATGGGCCAGCCCAAGCGCCCCATTCTGCTCTGTAAGGGGGGAAATCGCCGGGTCGAAGGTACAGGACTTGCCTCACCAAGCGTTTGCTGAAAAATTGCCAGCCAAACAGCCCACTGCTTTCGGAAGGTCATCCATGCGCGCGCAATCTCGGAAATCCACGACCACCGCCCTAATCGTGGGCCTTGGCCTGCTTGCTGCCTGTGGCAAATCGCCTGAGCCGGTTTCGGTGCCTGCGCGTGATGTTGAGTGTATGGCACGCGCGATGTATTTCGAATCTAACCGCTCCAGCCGCGATGGGATGATTGCCGTGGGCACGGTGGTGATGAACCGCGTGCATTCCGACGCCTTCCCCAACACGATCTGCGGCGTGGTTGGGCAGGCGAACCAATTCGCACCGGGCGTCATGAGCAAACCCATGAACGACCGCTCTGCCCCGCTGGCGCGCGCCACGGCGCTTGCAGTGCTGCAAGGCGAGCGTCATCCCAAGGTCACGCGTGCTAAGTTCTTCCACGCCGCGTGGTACAATGCCAATTACAACAACATGCATTACGTTGTGACGGCAGGCGGTAATGCCTTTTATGAAAAGCGCCGCCCGGCCCTTGTGACCACGCCCAACCCGCTGCCGCCGCTTGAGGGCATCACACCACTTTGACACTCACATAGAACCACGTGCGATCAAGATCAGCACAAGGTAGCGCCCGCCTTTGGCAAATGTGACGATCAGGATAAAGCGCCAAAGCGGCTCGCGCAGAATACCTGCGGCCAAGGTCAGCGGATCGCCAATGACGGGAACCCAACTGGCCAGCAGGCTCCAATAGCCCCACCTCTGGTACCCGTCTGATGCGCGTGCCATCTGCTTGGCCGAGAAGGGAAACCAGCGGTGATCAGCATGATGGCTAAGGTAACGCCCAAGCAGCCAATTCAGCACCGACCCCAAGACGTTTCCCACAGTCGCCACCAACCACAAAAGCGCAACCGCATGAGACCCCGACCACATCAGCCCCAGAAGCAGCGCTTCGGATTGGGCGGGGATCAACGTCGCCGCCAACAGCGCCGCGAAAAACAGGCTCAGAAGGGCCAACACGTCAGCGGCTATCTTTGTGTAGGATAAAGGGGCCAAGCATGGCGCTCAGTTAAAGACGGCGCGCCGTCAAAGCAAGCCACAGACACATCATGCGGCACCGAGCAGAGGGCCGCCCCAGAGAGAGCCGCAGCTTACTTCGTCAGGATCAATTTCCCAGCCCGTGTGATGCGCAACGTATAGGTTTGACCGTCCAGCACGATATTGGCCGTGGTGCCGTTGGGCACCAATGCACGGGCATCATGAACGGCCTGCTCGACCGGTTGGTTTGCAGGTGACGGATCGGGTAGCTTTTGCATGAGGCTCATCGTCCTGCCTCCACCCGGTACAGCGGCTGCTGGTCAATGAAATACCGGGGCGCGAGATCGCGCGTATTTCCGCGGTGCGGGGCGCGCGGGGCATGGGATGGCAATTCGGGCGTGGTTAGGGATGTTTTCACGGGGGCGGGCTCCTTTGCGGTGACATCCCGGCTGCCGGAAACGGTGGCTTGGGCGGTATCAGTGTAAATTGTCTAAGCGCCCGAGGTTTGTACCGGGCCTCTGAACAAGCTACTTAACCCGATTATTTTAGTCAAGTATAGAAGCTGGCCCTTTTAGGTGTTACTCTAGCTAAGAGGCTTCAATCTTTTGAATGGCGCGGAACCCTTCGAAACGCGGCGACCCCTCATGCAGCTTGCGGGTTTCTCCTGCCCGCGCATGCGCCGCGCGAAACGCGTCGCTGGTTGTCCACGCCCGGAAATGCGCCTCGCTCTCCCAAACCGTGTGAGAAGCATAGAGAACCTGCCCCTCTTCCTCTGGCCCTTTGAGCATGTGGAACGAGATAAACCCTTCGGTATCTTTCAAACGGCTCTCGCGGCCCAGCCAAAGGTCTTCGAAATCGGCGGCGTTGTCGCGCAGCACGGTGAAGCGGTTCATGGCAAGATACATGGGATGTCCTTTAGTCTTTTATCAAGGATTTGCAGGGATCTTCCCGCTTGGCGGGCGGAATGACATGGGTCTCATCATAGGGGGCGGTGCCCCCAGCCTCGACAAAGCCGATAGCATGGGTCGTCACCTCAGGCGCGGCCAGGGCGATCAGGGCGGGAATGCCCCAATCGGTGCGGGCATGACCGTTGCCTGCAATAACGGCGACGGGTGGGCCATAGAGTTTCAACGCGTCCAACGCCGCGCGGGCGAATGTGGCGTCGCGGTAGCGTTGCACCTCGACCATGCCGCCCATCATCTCACGCGGCATCGCTTCGCAGTGGGCTGTGAACTGCACCTCGATGCGCGCGGCTTGCTCAATGTCCGGCAGCAGCTGGTCAAGACCAAAGCGCCCCGCCTCAGGCCCAAATAACGCTGCCGCCCCATCACGATAGACAGCACGCACCGCCTCGCGCGGGGCAGCGGCACCGATGATGCGCGCAGCCCCCATTGCGTCAAAGATCGGCGCGTAGATATCGAAATCCTGCCAGCCGCTGGCGGTCCAAGCCTGTGCAATCTGACTGCGGTCGGCATCGGCTTTTGCGCCCTGCTCGGCCGTCAGCATCTCAAAGACAACAGCCGTAGGGTGCAGCACTTCCAACGCGGCGGCCTGTTCAAGATGTGCATGGGGATTGTCGTGGACTTCGCCCAAGATAACGATGTCGGCGGTGGGGGCAGCACCGGCTGGCAATGCAAGGCAAAATAGAAACGCACTCAGGCCCATGAGCGCCCCTTCAGGGAATGTGATGCGGAAGGATGCAAGATACTGTCGCAGGCAATTGTCTCGAACCATGTAGTTGAGCTCCAGCAAGGTGAGATACGTCTTCATCGGTCCGTCCGCCGCCGCCTATTTCGTTGCAGGGCATAGAGGTTTGTTCAACCACGGCCCAAACATGGCACACCTGCAGTCATGCATCTGACGGCAATACGCCTCACAGCTGCACAACAAAGAAGACGTTCGGGAAATCATCAACGTCGCTCTATTACCCTTCAGCCATCCGAGACGTCCCTCCCCAGCTCAGACCTTGGGCACTTCCGTTTCAACCTGCGGATCGATATCGTTTTTCACTTCAGGATCGTTGTAGTTGTTGGGGTCAAAGTCATCAGGATCATACGGGTCCTCATGGTCAGCAATGCCACTGACGTGGGTGGTGCCGCTTTCCTCATCGTAGACCAAACCATAACTCGCCTTACCCTCGCTTTTGTAGCGCTGAAACTCGTGAATGCCTGCGTAGATAAAAACCAATGTGATCGGCAGCAGAATCAAAAATGCGATAACTTGTGCGCTCATGAACGCGCTCCTTTTTTTCGTTTGCGGGGGCCGTATCACCGATGGGGCGCGTGGGTTGGGCGCTGCACAGCCGGTGATTTCGCCTAAGATGATTTAGCCTGCGCTACATCGCGCAGCTGAACAAGATGTGGCCCTACCTAATTGGCCCTACGAGTGAAAGCCCGTATCGCGGTATTTAGTTCCATAATCCCTTATTTTTCTGCGCCTCGGCCCTGAAATTGGATGCCTTACGAGCCAAGAAACCCGCACCCGCAACCCCCCAGAACCATGCTCTGCACAGCTGCCCGCGCCACACCGAACGGGCTACGTGCTCCGCAGGTTTCTCAAAAAGCGACGCGTTACAAAAGCTTCGTCAAACTTAAACATTCGTGACATTCACCGCTGCGATAGCTCGCCCCGTAAACCCGGGGGACTTATGCTCGTCATATCTGAACTGACCAAAACATTCGGCGCAAACACTGCGGTGGCCCGCGCCAATCTGCAGGTCGACAAGCCGCAGATGATCGGGATCATCGGGCGCTCTGGCGCGGGGAAATCCACGCTGCTGCGGATGTTGAACCGGCTGACCGAGTCCTCTTCGGGGCAAATCCTGTTCCAAGGGCGCGATGTGACCGCCCTGCGCGGGGCGGCCCGGCGCGGCTGGCAGGCGGAATGCGCGATGATCTTTCAGCAGTTCAACCTCGTCCCGCGCATGGATGTGGTCTCGAACGTACTGCACGGCACGCTCAACCGCCGCTCGACGCTCAGCAGCATTTTCAACCTCTACCCCGATGCCGACATCACCCGCGCGATTGAAATCCTCGACCGTCTGGGCATCGCGCAACATGCGCCCCAACGGGCCGAAGCGTTGTCGGGCGGGCAGCAGCAGCGCGTCGCCATTGCCCGCGCCCTGATGCAAGACCCGCAGATCATTCTGGCCGATGAACCCATTGCCAGCCTCGACCCGATGAACGCGCAGGTGGTGATGCAATCGCTGCGCCGCATTCACGAGGAAGACGGCCGCATGGTCATCGCCAACCTACACACGCTGGATACCGCGCGCCGCTATTGCGACCGCGTGGTGGGGATGCGCGACGGCAAAATCGTCTTTGACGGCACGCCCGCGCAGCTGACCACCAGCATGGCCCGCGAAATCTACGGTGCCGACAGCAGCTTCTCCGAAGCCGCCACCTCAACCGAGATCGAAACGCTGGACAAGGTGCCAGCCTGACACGACCCGCCCCACGGGGCATATTTTCAAACTGGAGACGACAAAATGAAGAAGCTCATCGCCGCCGCATTGGCAACAACTGCCCTGACCGGCGCTGCACTGGCCCAAAGCGCCGATGTCACCGAATTTCGCATCGGCATCCTCGGCGGGGAAAACGCGCAGGACCGGATGAACTCCTACGAATGTCTGCGCGGCTACACCGAAGAACGCCTTGGCGTTCCGGCCAAGCTTTTTGCCCCGGCTGACTATAACGGCGTGATCCAAGGCCTGCTGGGTGGCACGCTCGATATGGCGTGGATGGGGGCCTCAAGCTATGCCGCCGTTTACCTGCAAGACCCCGAAGCGGTTGAGCCGGTGCTGGTCAAGATCAACCTTGATGGCTCCTACGGCTACCACTCCATCGGTTTCGCGCGCAAAGATGCGGGCATCAACACGCTGGAAGACATGCAAGGCAAGGTCTTCGGCTTTGGCGATCCGAACTCGACCTCTGGCTACCTGATCCCCTCCATCGAAATCCCCCAGACCACGGGTGCGACAATGGAATCTGGCGACTACTTCGGCGAAGTGAAATTCACCGGCGGCCATGAGCAGACCATCGTTGCGGTCAACAACGGTGACGTGGCGGGCGGCGTGACATGGGCCGACGGTCAGGGCAACTGGGAAGACGGCTACAACTCCGGCGCGCTGCGCAAAGCGGTGGACGCGGGCCTCGTCGATATGAATGATCTGGTGGAAATCTGGCGCTCCAAACCGATCCCCGAAGGCCCGGTCGTGCTGCGCAAAGACCTGCCCGAAGAGGTCAAGGCGACCATGACCGCATTGGTGGATGAGCTGCACGAGATGGACGCCGATTGCGCTTACGGTGTGGCCGCGGGCGAAAGCCTTGGCTTCGATCCGATTGCCCATGACGCCTATGTCTCGATCGTCGAAGCGCGCAAGGCGAAATCCAACTGATCCTTAGGGACGAAAGACATCTGGCAGGTCCCGGCAACGATTGTCGGGGCCTGTCGTCATAGGGGGACGACAGATGCACCAAACCACCACCGCGCCGCAGATCACGGCCGATTACCTTGCCCATACCCGACAAAAGCGGGTGATGAATATGATCCTGCTGGTCGTTTTCGTGGCCCTGCTGATCGGCGGCTTCGGCACGGCCAATACCCGCAACGCTGGCGGGTTCTGGAATGGGCTGCCTAATGTCTTTGATTTCCCCGCCGATGTGCTGAGCGAGGCTTGGGAGCGCGTCCATCTGCTGCCCGGCTATTTCGGGAAATACCTCCCCTCTCTCATCGAGACGGTGAACATCGCCGGGGCCGCGACGCTGATCGGCGCGCTCTTTGCCTTCTTCGCCGCCCTGCTGGCCACCCGTGGCCTTGCCCCCGCGCCATGGCTCGTCGCCCCGCTGCGCCGTTTGCTGGATGTGCTGCGCGCGGTGCCTGAGATTGTTGTGGCCCTCGTCCTGATCTTCCTGCTCGGCGACGGTCCGGTGCCCGCGATGATCGCCATCGCGCTGCATACCGTGGGCGCGCTTGGCAAGCTCTTCTCTGAGGTGAATGAGAACGCTTCGCTTAAACCCGTAGACGGCCTTGCCTCTGTCGGGGCGGGCTGGCTGCAACGGATGGTCTTGGGCGTCGTGCCGCAGGTCGCGCCCAACTACCTCTCCTATGGGCTGCTGCGGTTCGAGATCAACATCCGCGCCTCCGCCATCCTCGGCTTCGTGGGCGCAGGCGGCATTGGCTATGACCTGCGCAACACGATGTCCTGGGGTCAGGGCAAATTCGACGAGGCGGCGGCGATCTTCCTGCTGCTCTTCGGCACCATCATCATCGTTGACCAAATCTCGAGCCATTTCCGCGACCGGCTGACCCATGGCCGCGCCTATAAGGACAAGGGAGCCATCCTGTGACCGACCTTACCGCTGCCACTTTCCCCGCCCAGCAGACCGCCAGCCGCAGCTTCCGGCGCAAGCGCATCGCTAGCCTCGCCGCGCCGGTGCTGATCCTTGTCTATCTCGCTTACGTCTTCTTTGCCTTCGACGTGGCCGGGCTGGGAGATCGGATCAGTGTCTCCAACATGAAGACGTTGGTGGCCGACAGCTACAGCTACAAAACCCATGTCGCCCGCGACAACCGCAACGGCGAGATGGAGATCGCCATCGAAGGCGAGCGCAAGGGCCGCTACGCGCCGGGCACCTCCCCCGATTGGGTCACCTTGGGTGAGACGACGCTAGTCGAGCTGGGCGACGGTCATGCCGTCGAACTTGGCCCCGAAGTGCGCTATGACGTGCCGGGCTACGGGCTAATCACCGCCACACCGGGGCGCAGCGGCGTCAATGCCACCCTGCCGGACGGCCCCCTGCCCGAATGGATCAACGCCTCCAAAAACCGCCTTGCGGTGACCACGGACGCAGGCCGTCTGACGATCACCCGCAACCGGGCCGAGGTCTTCCGCTATTTCAATGGGTGGGAGCTGTTCTTCTTCACGCTCGACAGCCCCTATCACGGCATGTCCCCGCTAGAGCTGCTGCGCAGCGGCGAATACGGCGCGATCTGGCAGGATTTCTGGACCAACAAAATGTGGCGTCACGGCGATGTCGCTTGGGCGCTGGTCGAGACCATTCTCATGGCCTTCCTCGGCACCTTTGGCGCAGCGATGATTGCCCTACCGCTGGGCTTTCTGGCCGCCAAGAACTTTTCCCCATTAGGCGGTCTGCGCTTCGCCGCGCGACGGCTTTTTGACTTCTTGCGCGGCGTCGATGGGCTGATCTGGACCATCGTCTTGTCCCGCGCCTTTGGCCCCGGCCCCCTCACGGGGTCGCTGGCGATCCTCCTGACCGATACCGGCACCTTCGGCAAAATCTTCTCCGAGGCACTGGAGAATGTAGACGAAAAACAGATCGAAGGTATCGCCTCCACCGGGGCCGCGCCGATGCAGCGCTACCGTTTTGGCGTCATCCCGCAGATCACCCCGGTGCTGCTGAGCCAAGTGCTCTACTATCTGGAGTCCAACACCCGTTCAGCCACCATCATCGGCGCGATCACCGGTGGCGGCATCGGTTTGCTGTTGACCCAAGCGATCATCACCCAGAAGGATTGGGAGGAAGTCAGCTATTACATCGTGCTGATCATCCTGATGGTTGTGGCGATGGACAGTTTCTCGGGCTGGCTCCGCCGCAAGCTGATCGCGGGCACCTCAGACGGCCATTAAGGCCGCGCATCAATCGCCGGGGTTCAGCGTCAGCGTCACGCGGTCCCCGGCGAACCACGTCACCCCATATTCCACCGGCACCCCGTCCGGGTCCACGTTGATCCCAGCAGACCGCAAGATCGGCGCGCCCTCACTTAACCGTAGATGCAGCGCCTGCGTGGCATTGGCCAGCTTCGCCGTCAGCCGGGTTGAGGCGCGGGTATAATCCGCCACCCCGCCCTGCGCCAAAGCCGATGTGACCGAGCGGCTGGTCTCAAGCGCCGCCAACAGATCGGGGAAACGCGCGGCAGGAAACAGACTGCGAAAGATCGCGATTGGCTGGCTATCGGCCAGTGAAAGCCCCTCATAAACATGCACCAGCGCCCCGTACTCCAACCCAAGGTGATCGGCCTCATGGGCCGAGGCCGCGCGGGTCTCCAACGTCAAAATCTCCTTGGCCGGCACGCGCCCCGCCGCCGCAAGGTTCTGGTGAAAGCGCACCCGTTTACCAATGGCATAGTCCGTGGGCCGCTGCGCTACGAACACCCCCGCGCCCCGGCGGCTATAGGTCAGCCCGCCCTCGTTCATATTGCTGATCGCGCGGCGCACCGTGTGGCGGTTCACCCCAAACCGTGCGGCCAGTTGCGCCTCGGTCGGGAGCCGGTCGCCAGGGGCGTATTTCCCCGTGGCGATGTCACGGGTCAGCGTGGCGGTGATGTTTTTCCAAATCGCGGTACGGGCCATGTCGCAGAAGTTTCACATATCCAAGCTTGCACCAGCGAGAGGCCAGCGGCTAATACTTGTCTAGTTGTATAGAAAATTAGACAAATGCACAAGGTGTCTAGATGACCGTTGAAACCAAAGAAAAGACCAGCGATCGGCAGGCTTGGATGGGCCTGCTTGCGCGGGCCGAGGCCGCTGATTTGGCGCGGCTCTGGGCGCGCTACGGTGCGGCCCCTGCCCATGACCTGCTGCGCGCGCCCGAGATCGGCGGCGTCATGCTCCGGGGCCGGATGGGCGCTGTGGGCGAAGCCTTTAACATGGGCGAAATGTCGGTCACGCGCTGTTCGGTGCGGCTGGCGGATGGGCCTGACGGCCACGCCTATGTGCAAGGCCGCAGCCGTGACAAGGCGCTGCAAGCCGCCCTTATCGACGCGCTGATGCAAGGCGATGCCGCCGATGAGCTGCGCGCCAAACTGCTCGACCCGCTGGCTAAGATTGAGACCCAACGCCGCGCCAGTCGCGCCGCCAAGGCAGCAGCCACCAAGGTCGATTTTTTCACCATGGTCCGAGGAGAAGACTGATGCAGACCCTATCGCTGACAGGTGGGTTTCGCGACGCGCCCAAAGACGCCGCTTTTGCCTTTCGCGCCGTGATGAACGCCATGGCAAAACCGGGGGAGATCAACAGCGTGGCTGGCGCTGAACCGCCTGCGGGTTTGTCGATCGCTGCCGGGGTCATCTTGCTGACGCTCTGCGACCCCGAAACGCCGATCTATCTCGCCCCCAGCCTAGACCGGCCCGAATTGCGCGACTGGATCACCTTCCACACCGGCGCAGCTTTCGTTGCGGCCAGCGCGGCACAATTCGCCTTGGGCACATGGGACGAACTGCCGCTGGCTGACTTTCCCCTCGGCAGCGCCGCCTACCCCGACCGATCCGCCACGCTGATCGTCGAGATGGATGACCTGCGCGCCGAGGGCGCAACCCTTACTGGCCCCGGCATCAAAGACAGCGCGGCGCTGTCGCTGCCCGAACGTGCCGCCTTTCAACAAAACGCGGCGCTTTTCCCGCGCGGATTGGATTTCATTTTCACCTGCGGCGACCGACTGGCGGCGCTGCCCCGAAGCACAAAGGTGTCCTGATGTATGTAGCGGTAAAAGGCGGCGAGCGGGCGATTGACAACGCCCACGCATGGCTCGCCGAAGAGCGGCGCGGCGATCGCGGCGTGGCCGAACTGAGCGTCGCGCAAATTCGCGAACAGATGACGCTGGCGGTGAACAGGGTGATGGCCGAAGGCTCGCTTTATGATCCGGACCTTGCTGCGCTGGCGATCAAACAGGCGCGCGGCGATCTGATCGAAGCGGTCTTCCTGATCCGCGCCTATCGCACCACCCTGCCCCGGTTTGGCGCCTCGCGCCCGATGGAGACTGGCGCTATGGCCTGCGACCGCCGCGTCTCGGCCACCTTTAAGGATGCGCCGGGCGGGCAAGTCTTGGGGCCGACATTCGACTACACGCACCGCCTGCTGGACTTCAAACTGGCCGCCGATGGTGAGGTGCCGCCCGCGCCCGAGGTGGCCGATGACGAGCCGCCCAAGGACACGCCGCACATCATGGAATTCCTCGACCGCGAAGGCTTGATGCAGCGCGATACGGACAGTCAGACCCCGCCGCGCGATCTGACCCGCGAACCGCTGGAACTGCCCGCCACCCGCGACCTGCGCCTGCAAGCGTTAACACGCGGCGATGAAGGTTTCGTGCTCGGCATGGCCTATTCCACCCAGCGCGGCTATGCGCGGAACCACGCTTTCGTCGCAGAACTGCGCATCGGCAAGGTCGCGGTGGAGATGGACATTCCCGAACTGGGTTTCACCATCGAGATCGGTGAGGTTGAACTCACCGAATGCGAAACGGTGAACCAATTCACGGGCTCCAAAACCAAACCGCCGCAGTTCACCCGCGGCTATGGATTGGTGTTCGGCATGTCCGAGCGCAAGGCGATTTCCATGGCGCTGGTGGACCGGGCGCTGCGCTGGGAAGAACTGGGCGAAGACAACCTCGGCGCGCCTGCGCAGGATGCGGAATTCGTGCTTTATCATGCGGATAACATCCAAGCGACGGGGTTCTTGGAGCATATCAAACTGCCCCATTACGTCGACTTCCAGTCCGAACTCGAACTGATCCGCAAGCTGCGCCGCGAGGCGACAGCAGCCCAAGACGCGCCCCGGGAGGCCGCAGAATGAGGCACGCTATGACACAGAGTGAACAGGACACGAAAGAGGATAGCGGCATGAACGAGTACAACTTTGCCTATTTAGATGAGCAGACCAAGCGAATGATCCGCCGCGCGATCCTGAAAGGGTTGGCGATCCCCGGCTATCAGGTGCCCTTTGCCAGCCGCGAAATGCCTATGCCTTACGGCTGGGGCACGGGCGGGGTGCAGGTGTCTGCCGCCGTGCTAACGCCGGAGGACACTTTCAAGGTGATCGACCAAGGGGCGGATGACACGACCAACGCCGTCTCAATCCGCCGTTTCTTTGAAAAGACCGCCGGGGTCGCCGTGACTGAGGCCACGACAGAGGCCAGCGTCATCCAAACCCGGCACCGCATTCCCGAAGCCGCGCTGCGCGAGGATCAGGTGCTGGTCTATCAGGTGCCAATCCCCGAACCGCTCCGCTTTCTTGAGCCTTCGGAAGTCGAGACCCGCAAGATGCACGAGCTGGAGGAATACGGGCTGATGCATGTGAAACTCTATGAAGACATCGCCCAGCATGGCGCGATTGCCACGGCCTACGCCTATCCGGTCAAGGTCGAGGGACGCTATGTGATGGACCCGTCGCCGATCCCCAAGTTTGATAACCCCAAACTGGAAATGGCCGCGATCCAACTCTTCGGTGCGGGGCGCGAGCAGCGGATCTATGCGCTGCCGCCCTATACGCAGGTCGTGTCGCTGGATTTCGAGGACTACCCCTTTGAGGCTAGCAAAGCCGATCACCCCTGCGGGCTTTGCGGGGCCGACGACAGCTATCTGGATGAGTTGATCGTCGATGACGAAGGCGGGCGCCTGTTCATGTGTTCCGACACCGATTATTGCGCGGCGCGTCAGGCGGCTGGGCATCGCGGCGCGGATGCGGCCCCTATGTTGGAGGGCGTGGCATGACCCCTTTGTTGCAAGTTGAAAACATCGCGAAATTCTATGGTGCGCGGATCGGCTGCACCGATGT
This sequence comes from Sulfitobacter indolifex, assembly GCF_022788655.1. Taxonomy (NCBI): domain Bacteria; kingdom Pseudomonadati; phylum Pseudomonadota; class Alphaproteobacteria; order Rhodobacterales; family Roseobacteraceae; genus Sulfitobacter; species Sulfitobacter indolifex. Next base: position 2,395,562 of record NZ_CP084951.1, read on the forward strand.
CAGCTTTGACCTCTATCCTGGTGAGGTCATGGGCATCGTCGGCGAAAGTGGCTCGGGCAAGTCTACGCTGCTGAACACGCTGGCGGGGCATTTGACGCCGGATCGTGGGGCGGTGCGTTTTGACACCCGCGCCGATGGGCTGCGCGACACGGTAACGATGAGCGAGCCGGAGCGCCGAATGCTGTCGCGCACCGATTGGGCCTTTGTGCACCAGCACGCCCGCGATGGGCTGCGCATGAACGTAAGCGCAGGCGGCAATGTGGGTGAGCGGCTGATGGCCGTGGGCGCGCGACATTACGGCGACATCCGCGCCAGCGCCACCGATTGGCTGGGCCGGGTCGAGATCAACGAAGACCGGATTGACGACCGGCCTTCGGCATTCTCCGGCGGGATGCAGCAACGCTTGCAGATTGCCCGCAACCTCGTGACCGGGCCACGGCTGGTTTTTATGGATGAACCCACCGGCGGGCTGGACGTGAGCGTGCAGGCGCGGCTGCTCGACCTGCTGCGCGGTCTGGTGCGTGAAATGGGGCTGAGCGCCATTATCGTGACCCATGATCTGGCGGTGGTGCGGCTGCTCGCCGATCGGTTGATGGTGATGAAGGACGGCCATGTGGTTGAAACCGGACTGACAGATCAGGTGTTGGACGACCCGCAGCATGGCTATACGCAGCTTTTGGTCTCTAGCGTGCTACAGGTTTGACGGTGCAGGGAAATGTTTCGCACGCGAAACAAATTACAAAAGTTAACAATAGGTTAAACAAGGCTGAACCCATGATACGCGTGGAAAATGTGAGCAAATCCTTTACCCTGCACAACCAAGGTGCTGCGGTGATCCCGGTGATGCGCGGCGGTGAATTGACCGTGGCACGCGGCGAATGCGTGGCGCTGACCGGTGCCTCGGGGGCCGGGAAATCAACGCTGATGCGGATGATCTACGGCAACTATCTGACCGCCTCGGGCCGGGTCATGGTGGGCGATCTGGATGTCGCCCGCGCCGCCCCGCGTGAGATATTGGACCTGCGCCGCAATGTGCTGGGCTATGTAAGCCAGTTCTTACGGGTGGTGCCGCGGGTGGCCACGCTTGACGTGGTGGCCGAACCGCTCCGCGCCGTGGGCAGCAGCGAAGCTGACGCACGGGCGCGGGCCGGAGAGTTGCTGGCGCAGCTCAACATCCCCGAGCGGCTTTGGCAGCTCAGCCCGACGACCTTTTCAGGCGGGGAGCAGCAGCGGGTGAACATCGCCCGCGGCTTTGCGCACCCCTACCCCGTCTTGCTGTTGGATGAGCCGACAGCGAGCCTGGATGCCACCAACCGCGCCACGGTGCTCGCGTTGATCGAAGAGGCCAAGGCACGCGGCACGGCAATCTTGGGCATTTTCCACGATGAAGCCGCCCGCGATCAGATCTGCGACCGCGAGGTGGATGTGACCCGCTTCACCCCCGGATTGGCGGCATGAGCGGGCGTTTTATCGCAGTGGTCGGCCCGTCAGGCGTCGGCAAGGACAGTGTCATGGCAAAGCTGGCGGAAGGGCGGCCTGACCTCTTCCTCGCCCGTCGCGCGATCACGCGGTCCAGTGACGCAGGGGGCGAGGATTTCGACGGGATGAGCAAGCGCGAATTCCTGTCGCTTGAGGCGGCGGGTGCCTTTGCGCTGAGTTGGTCGGCGCATGGGCTGCACTACGGCATTCCCATCGCGGTCGAAACGGCGCTGGAAGATGGGCGCGATGTGCTGGCCAATCTCTCGCGCGGGGTGTTGAGTGAGGCAAAGCGGAGGTTCGCGCGGTTCGAGGTGCTGTCGCTCACTGCCTCCCCTCAAGTGCTGGCCGCGCGGCTGCGAGGGCGTGGGCGCGAAACGGAGGATGAAATCACCGCCCGTTTGGCACGGGCCGAACGCGCCCTGCCCGATCACATCGCGGCGCTTGAAATCGACAACTCTGGCCCGCTGGAGCAAACCGTGGCGCAGGCGGTGGCGGCACTTTACCCCGAGAGGGTGGCGCGGTGAACCTCGTGGAACATACCGTCCTTGGCCTGCCCCACCAACGTCAGGCTGTCCAGCGTGAAGGGCTGGGGCAGATGTGGCGTGATATAGGGGGTCAGCGCCGCCGTAATCTGCGGCAGGTCGGCTTTAGGCAGCTTGCTGGTCAGGGTGATGTGGAAGCGGAAAGCGTCCATGACGTAAGGATAGCCCCATTGGATGAGGTTCGCCTCCTGCGTAGGCGTCAAGCTGGCTTGGCGGCGGCGGGCAAGGTCAGCCTCAGCCGGGGGCGCGCGGAAGGTATCAAGGCCGCGCACCACCTCGGCGGCCATGGCGTTCAGTGCGGTGGTGTCCCCCTCAGACGTCAGCGCCAGGAAGCGGCCCAGTGGGGTCAGGGTGAGCCTGTCCAGCGTAACGGGTGCAAGCTGCGTGCACAGCGCTTCGAACGCGGCTTGCAGGTCGTCCGCCGTGACCCCCTCGGCCAAAACGAAGGGCGGTTTGATCGTCGCATGCAGTCCGTATTTGCGCGGCGTCTCGGTCAGGGCGGCCACGTCCAGCCCGGCCACGTTCGGATGCGCCACAGTCTGCCCGCGTGCCACATCCCAACCCAGCCACGCGGCACCGGCCTCGGCCAAGGTACCCTGCGGCGTATAATAGATCGCGTAGCGGTCAAACTTCATTCATCTTCTCCTTGCATCCATGGATGCGCAACAAGCGTGACGTTCTCATGACAAAAGAAACCATTCTCGCCAATGCGAAACTGATCCTGCCCGATGAGGTAAAAACCGGCAGCATTGTACTGCGTGACGGGGTGATCGCGGATATCGCCGAAGGGGCCGCCGTGCCGAAGGGGGCAGCCGATTGTGAAGGCCGCTACCTCGCGCCCGGTTTGGTGGAATTGCACACCGACAATCTTGAGCGTCACATGAAGCCACGCCCAAAGGTCGATTGGCCACACCGCGCGGCAATCATCGCCCATGATCGGGAACTGGCGGGCACCGGGATCACCACGGTCTTTGACGCGATCCGTGTGGGGTCGATCATCTCGGACGACGGGCGCAAACGCTATGATAAATACGCCCGCAACATGGCCGATGAAATTCTGATGATGCGCGACAGCGGCGCGCTGTCGATCAGCCACCACATCCACCTGCGCGCCGAGGTATGCTCGGAAACGCTGGAGGAGGAATTGGCCGAATTTGGCCCCGACGATAAGGTCGGCATCGTGAGCCTGATGGACCACACACCGGGCCAGCGCCAATTCCGCGATGTGCAAAAGTTCGAGGATTACGTCTGCGGCAAAAACGGCCTTCCGCGTGAGGATTTTGGCGACTACGTCACCTTTCTGCACGGGTTGCAGGAGCGGCTGGGCGCGAAACATGAGGCGGCGGCGGTGGCAGCGGCAAAGCGCTATGGCGCGGCGCTGGCCAGTCATGATGACACCACGGCCCAACAGGTTGCCACCAGCCATGCCCATGGCGTGCGCTTGGCCGAATTTCCCACCACCCGCGAGGCGGCGCAGGCCTGCCATGCCCAAGACATCGCCACGATCATGGGCGCGCCCAATCTTGTGCGCGGTGGATCGCATTCGGGCAATGTGGCGGCGCAGGAATTGGCCGAACTGGATTTGCTCGACATCCTCTCGTCAGACTACGTGCCTGCTGCCCTCCTCTTGGGCGCGGTGCAACTGGGCAACCTTTGGGGCAATATGGCCCGCGGGCTTGCCACCGTCACACGTACGCCCGCACATCATGTGGGGCTGACCGACCGGGGGGAGATTGCGGTTGGGATGCGGGCCGATCTGATCGAGTTCGAGGTGATGAAAGACGCGCCGATCCTGCGTTCAGTTATTGCCATGGGCAAGCGTGTCGCCTGATCGGCGCAGATGGCTATTTCAGCGGACCCGCCCCTTACGGCGGGTACCGCCAAGCGCATCATCCTCCCTAACCTCAGGGGCAAGCAGCACAAAAATTTGTTGCTAAGCGGAAAAGTGGCCCTTTTCGCTCGCCTTGCCGCGCCTTAAAGCTAGATTACGTCCACTCTGCATCTCGCAGGTGGATTTCAGCCGGTTATTGCAATCGACAAGCTTGAGGGAAAAGGTGCAAGAAGCAATCAAATTGGCGAGCGATCGTCTGGGTCAAATCGTCGAAGACGCGGCGAGCGAAGTTTACCTATTTTCAGCCGATGACTTCACTTTCACCCTCGTTAACCGCGGCGCGCGTGAGAACTTGGGCTATTCGATGAGTGAACTGCGCGACATGGTCGCGTGGGACATCAAACCCGAACTGTCGCGCGACGCCTTTCTCAGCCTTGTGCAGCCGCTGTTGCGGGGTGAAAAATCCACCCTTGAGTATGAGACGGTACACCAGCGCAAAGATGGCTCGCGTTACCACGTCTTGACGCATTTGCAGCTAATCGTCACCGAAGGCGAGAAGGTGTTCTATGCGGCCATTCAGGACATCA